>JBKBWQ010000028.1:0-1052 GCA_046314355.1 Candidatus Altimarinota bacterium | reverse complement strand
AGCATTAGGAATTACAGCAATTGCTCTTAGACCAAAAGATCAACCGCCCATATTAAAACCTAAAAAACCAATAATTCCTATGCAACCAGAAGCTGCACAGGAGATAGAGATTATAAAACCTGCCAAACCAGTAGAACCTATGAAGTTGCCTATAGTTGCAGAAGGGGTAGAGGAGGTTATCGAAAAGAAAGAGGAGGAGCTGAAAAAAGTTGCAGCTGATATCAGAGAAGCGAAGAAAGAGATAGAACTAGAGATAACTCCAGATAAGGCTACTGAGTATTATCGGACTGTAAGTAAAGCTGCGGAATTAGTGGAGCAGGTTAAGGATGTTGAGGAGTTGACTATAAGAAAAGAGGTATTAGCAACAGAGATAGTCAAGGGGATGCCAGAGATCGAATTCGATGTAGATAGGATAGAGGATTTGCCTTCGGATGAAGATATAGCTAAGGAATTGAATTATATGAAAGAGGAAGGATTTTTTGGGATAAGGGATGATAAGTTATCTACAGTACTGAATATTTTGGAACTTGGGTTGACTGATGTAGCGAATAATATAGTTCCCTTTACTCGTACGTATGCTACAGCACCTTAACGTATTAGGAAATTTTCTATCCGAACTATATCTGCATGGAGCTTCTCCTAACGTTAGGGATTATGTTAAGCAGCTAGAGGATTCCAGAAAGAAGTTAAATTCCACTACAAATGCTTTTGCTAAGGCTTTTGGAAAAACGATATCGAAAAATACTGGAGTAGGAACTCCATATCTGCACGCTCATGTGCATGATAGAGTAGTTAATGATTTGCAGAGGGTTTGGAATGCAGAAAGTAAGAATCCTGACGTAAGAAGTAAATTGACAGAAGCTGCTACGAATAGTTATAGAAAAATGGCTAAAGGAGTAGATTTTGATATTAAAGAAAATCGTGTTGTTCTTGACGAGTTAGCTGCACATACAGCAGATAGGTTTTTAGCAGAAAGTCAGACTCCTGAAATCGCTAAGAGTACTCTTAGAACTTCCAATATGCTCAAAACTGCAGGTGGAGTAACTCAGATG
>JBKBWQ010000027.1:0-1077 GCA_046314355.1 Candidatus Altimarinota bacterium | reverse complement strand
TGGGTATTCCCTTTACCAAACCAATTTGGTTCTCTTTGGACTAACTTTAACTCTCCACTACTTTGGGACGTATTTGCAATCTCTACTTACTTCTCTGTATCTACCGTATTCTGGTTCATGGGACTTATCCCAGACTTTGCGATGATTAGAGATAGAGCAAAAACGCCTTGGACTAAAAAGATTTATACATTCCTAGCCTTCGGTTGGGGTGGTAAAGCAAAACACTGGCAAAGATTCGAAGAGTTATCTCTTGTATTAGCTGGCTTAGCAACACCACTTGTATTCTCAGTACACACCACGGTATCATTTGACTTCGCAACTTCAGTAATCAAAGGATGGCACTCTACCATCTACCCTCCTTACTTCGTAGCCGGTGCGATTTTCTCAGGATTTGCAATGGTACAAACCCTTCTATTAGTTGCTAGAAAAGTAGCACACTTAGAAGATTATATTACTATGTATCATATCGAAATCATGAACATCGTAATCATCGTAACAGGTGGTATGGTAACAGTAGCTTATGCTGTAGAATATTTCATCGGTTGGTACTCAGGAAGTAGATATGAAGACTTTACATATTTATCTCCAGGTGCTGCTACTGGTCCTTACTGGTGGGCATTCTGGGCGCTAATTATCTGTAACTTAGTTGTTCCTGCTTCTTTCTGGTTCAAAAAGTTAAGAACAAATATTATTTGGACTTTCTTCGTAGCATTAATCATCAACATCGGTATGTGGTTTGAAAGATTTGACATCATTGTTATCAACCTTTCTAGAGACTACTTACCAGGTTCTTGGACGATGTTTAAGCCAACGATTATAGACGTAGGAGTTTATTTAGGAACAATTGGTTTCTTCGGAGTATTATTCCTATTATACGCTAGAACATTCCCTGTAATTGCACAGGCTGAATTGAAGACTATTTTGAAAATTTCAGGTGAAACTTATAAAGCAAAAGAAGGAGATGAGCACCACTAAAAGAATATATGGACTTTATGGCGATGACGACGATTTAATGAACGGCGTTAAAGCTTTCAGAGATAAAGGTATTGAAATTACCGAAGTGTATACTCCATTCCC
>JBKBWQ010000026.1:0-1147 GCA_046314355.1 Candidatus Altimarinota bacterium | reverse complement strand
GGTGGGAAAATTACCCATCTTTAATATCAAATATGTGTATCCGCTTGAATGCACGTGACAAAATTTGACAATACGTGTCAATTAGTTGTAGGTTGAAATCTGCTGTTGTTTCTTGTATAAAAATAGGAAACATTATGACAATACTTCAATTTCTACAATACTTTCCAGATGAAGAAAGCTGCGAAGTTTATATCAAAGAGAGCAGAGAAAAGGCGGGAATATGCTGTAAAACCTGTAAATCCATTACTAAGCATTACTGGTTCAGTGGTGGGAAATTCTTTGAATGTAGTCAATGCAGAAGGAGGAGCTCCTTAAAAAGTGGAACTGTAATGGAAAAAAGTAAGATATCTCTTCACACCTGGATGTTGGCTTTTATCTTCATGTCAGCTAGTAAGAAAGGCTTTTCATGTCTTGAATTCCAAAGGCAGGTTAGCTTGTCAAGATATGATACTGCATTCAGACTGATGCATAAGATTCGTGCCATGATGGGTAAAAGGGATTCGCTGTACATCTTAAATGACATGATTGAGTTTGATGAATGCTTTGTAGAAGTTGCAACCAAAAAACAGGTAAAGCAGAACCTTAAACGAGGAAAAGGGAGCCAAAGGCAGGCAAAAGTAGCAGTGGCTGCCGAATCTACCCCACTTGAAGATCCCAGAACAGGAAAGAAAGACAGAGCATGTGGATATTATAAAATGGAAGTACTAGGAAAAGTAGATTCAGATCATGTCAACAAATTCATCAAGAAGAATGCCGCTGGAGATATCGTCCTGTTTACCGACAAAAACACAGCCTATGTTGATATTGCAGATATTGTTGACACACATTACATGGTTGTTTCAGATAAAGTAAGTGTCAATGAAACCCTAAAATGGGTGCATAAGGGAATCAGTAACCTGAAAAGAAATCTATTGGGAATACATCACATGATCACGTATAAATATTTACAGAACTACATCAATGAATTCGTCTATAAGCTTAACCGAAGATATTTTGGAGAAAGACTATTTGACCGATTGATTATTGCAGCTGTTCATCCTTACGTGCAGTGATGCGGATACACATATTTTTCTTTTTCAACTTCACGATTCCGATCAGCGGATTCTGTTCTTCTATTGATTTATCTTCAAATTCCACCTTTTTGATA
>JBKBWQ010000025.1:0-1184 GCA_046314355.1 Candidatus Altimarinota bacterium | reverse complement strand
TATCAGATTGATGGCGATGGGAGTAGAGCTAGTACTATTCGATTCTTAAACGACAACAGATTCGTTTTCTTGACCAGAGACATGGGTCAAAGAGCTATGGGAACTACGATTGAGTCAGATGGTCAAGCGGGTGTTTATGTAGTGGCACGGGAAATCTCTAAATTCCCGCCAGTAGATGCTATTCAAGGTGTGGCGACTATTCTACCCGTATTTACCCAACCTCAACTTCTCTATGCTTCTACGGCGGTATATTAATAACGTGCATAGGAGATAACTATGGCAAAGGTACTATTGATTAAAACCTACGTAGATAGATTGAGAGGCAATTTGTATCCATCGAGCGATACGCCAATTGATGAGTTACTACTCCCTGCGGAAATTCGTAATGACCCAAACTATGTTAGAAGTCTTGACGAAGAAAAGCCCACTAGTATTCCCGCTACAGATACTGAAATTTTAGAGACAAAGTTAGATACTGGACTTGATAAGGACGATGTGAAAATCGAGATTGATGAGAAAATCGTATATGAAGAAGTCTCCGAAGAGTTGAAAACTATTGATATCAACAAAGCTGACTTTGAAGAACTATTGAAGCTTCCCCATATCGGCAAAGCGATTGCAAACAAAATAATTCAAGAAAGAAATAAAAGACCGTTTACAAGCGTAGAAGACTTAAACGCTAGAGTTCCTTTGAAGTTTGGCGCCAGTTGGACAGATATCTCTTCTGTAACGGTTACCAATGAATAGTAGCCATGAATCCCGAACTCGCTAAAAAACTACATGACGAAAGAATAAAAAGAGAAAGAGATAAGCTATCTAATAGCATCAAAAAATACATAGAAGAAACTGGCGCACTTCCTACGCCAGAGCAAATAGAGGAAAGACTAAAAGAAGAGGACGAAAGAAGGCAAAGAAAAGAGTTTTTAGATACTGTAGCAGAAACAAGAAGAACGTTAAACGAAGGTAGATTATTTTTTACTAGGTTTATCCATCCTCTTGCAGCAGGTCGTAGTCGTAGAGGCGCTTTTGGGTTAGGTTTCTAAGATGAGAGACTTATTGTGCTATCATCTGGTGGGATATATTGCAGATTACATTAATAAAAAATTTATTTCCGCTTATCCAACATCTAACATAAAAATCGTTAGATCGGTACGAGCCTTTAATGCTATGGGAATACCCCTAGA
>JBKBWQ010000024.1:0-1247 GCA_046314355.1 Candidatus Altimarinota bacterium | reverse complement strand
AAGAACCTGCCTTCTGGTGGAGTTAAAAGCACATCTGCTCCCATACGAGCAGTGAGGACTTTATCGTTCTGCTCTAAAATTACAAGTTTCTCAAATAGTTTTCTACCAGAATAGCTAGCACAACTATCATTATAAACAATAAATTCAAATTCATTTTGATTATAATCAACATATTGAAGATTTGCTGTGTGCTTAACTGCTCCCAGCAGCACATAATCAGCCACAGCATTTCCTATCTTAGCATCTATGTTTGATGAAAGTAAATAATCCCTTTGACCATCCACCATCACCTCAACATCAATGGATTGTATAGTACTACGCATGATATTATAAACGCTTCTCAAAGTATAGCTTGTGTTTAAAAACTTAACTAAATCGTCATAAGTGATTTGATATGTCTCGTCATAAACTTCTGACACAGGAACAGAGTAGTTTATTTTCCTGTTTTTTACCCTTTTGAGGTTCCTGAGAATTATGTCAAATAAACTCATTATTATAATATACAAAAAATTTTTTAGTATATTATCATCGTGTTAGCACAACTCGCTGATATCGTCCAGAATGCTCATCAAGATATGTATGTTTATTCTACGAGTTTAGGCAGTCCTTATGATTTTGAGACCCAAAGGATATGGCTTGCCGACCTTCCTAACTATCCACAGCCTGCACGGCTTGTACGCAATGTGCGGGTCCAGTTCGCTAACTTAGTAACCGATGTAGCACAAGTATATCCTCACCCTCTCCTTCAATGTCGTAGCATAGTACGCACCGTCGTTTATCCAGCGCCGCTTACCAGAGTGTTTGTGCCACAAGTATTCTTCGGGAGATATGAGGATTTCGTACAAATTTATAGTGCTTCTAATACTTTATTCCCTTTTCTGTTTGTTTTAGATAAAATAACTTCTGAAACAGATTATAATGTATTGCATATTAGTGATTTTACCATTTTATTTGCTGGACTTATAAATAGAGAAGATAGTTTGGGTGTAAGTAATCTCAATATCGTGGCTCAATATTTCTCAAAAATGTTTTTGAATGTTGATATAAAAGTCAAGAGGATAGAAGAGTATGCCAGAATAGCCATGGGTGTGGATACATTTGAGATTTATGTACAAGCGTTTTCTTGTGAAAGATATCTCAAACAAAAATACATATAACTAACTTTGCGGTATGTGGATGCAAAGCACGCCTGAATTACTAAACTTCGTAGATGAGAAGATAAGTCATCTCGTGGATGAGAACACTAT
>JBKBWQ010000023.1:0-1416 GCA_046314355.1 Candidatus Altimarinota bacterium | reverse complement strand
ACTATTAGGTAGAAGATTAAAATACTTCGGTTTTTCACTCTAACTTCTGACCTTATGTCAACTGAGGTATTGAGATGCAAGTTCCATACAGAGCTATAGTTCTACATGAACCTTACTTTGCTGATATTCTTAGTCAGGGTATTAATTTGGAGTTTTGTTTATGTATCTATCAGTTTTCTTCTTATAAAATAAAAAACAAAAATCAAAATCATAATAAATACACTCTTGAAGTTATGGATCATGATGAGCTGCAGTGGTGTATTTACAGTAACGAGCTAATTAATTCAATACCTCCAGTAGATAGGGATATATTGGAATCAATGCGTGTATATGAATCAGAAATAATATCTATGATTTATCGATGGCTTAATTTATCATATACAGAGGCTAGAAGACATTACCATCAGCATTTAAAATTTTGGTCATGGTACCTAAAAAGTAAAAAAATCAACCTATTTATTGGCGTTGTCCCCCATGAAACCTACTACTCGGTTATTTATTATCTCTGTAGGCTAATGTCCATAAGAACTATTCTTTTTCATCCGTTGGCAGTTCCAAACTTTTTTACATTAATGAGTGACTGGAAGGTGCCAGATCATCGAGTTAATGCATTAACTCAGGAGTATTTAAACAGTTCAAGTACAAAGCTTATAACTCAATGGTCTCCTCAATTTATCGATTTTATAAACGATCAGAATCTTTGCAAAAATCCTCCCTATATGAATCAGAGTATTAATAGAGTCAGAAAAAACAAATTAGTAAGCTTTTTGATCTATTTAAAATACACGCTAAAACTAAATCTTTCGCAGATTAGATTAGTCTTTCAAAAACTTCTCAAATTGATATACAAGCATAATAGAAAACTCAGTCTATATAACAATAACTTACAAAGAAAAATTTACGATAGTATTGCAAATTTAATCTTTGAACTTTACTATGAGAACATCTGCACAGTTTTAGATAAAAGTCATCTGGAAGCCGAACCATACATTTATGTTGCATTACATTATCAACCTGAATGTACAACACTGCCATTGGGAGATTTTTTTGAAAACCAAATAATAATGATAGAATGGTTATCATACTCAAGACCAAAGGGCGTGTGGCTATATTGTAAAGAGCACCCATCCCAAACATATGAAGTCAATACTGGAAGATACAGATATCCAGACTTCTACAATGACATTCTTAAAATGCCAAGGGTACGACTAGTCTCCCGTCGTTGTAGTTCGTTTGATTTGATAAAAAATAGTCTTTGTGTATCGACTATTACTGGAACTGCTACTCTAGAAGCCATGTACCAAGAGAAGCCAGTACTATTTTTTGGTTACCATGTCTACCAGTATGCTCCAGGAGTTTTTCCAATACGCTCTTTAAGAGATTGTTCTACTGCTCTGGAAAAAATATGTAATGAAG
>JBKBWQ010000022.1:0-1693 GCA_046314355.1 Candidatus Altimarinota bacterium | reverse complement strand
GTCTGTTCTACTGAAACAGGTTCTTCAGGCGGTTGTACATTAACCGCATTAGAATCGTCTGGAACATTAGCCTCTACAGCCTGTTTAGGAGGCTGGGGAGATACGTTTTTCCTAAGTTCCTCAGGGATATACTCCTCGAACCCTTGATAATTATTTCTATGAGAAAGTCTTAACCTTCTTACATCTTCTCTACCAATCAGACTAAGTCTAGAAGTTGCCAATCTCTGCACTTTAGCAACTTGTTGTTTATATCTATCCGTAAGCTCCTTTAACTTTATATTTCTGACATTAGTGTTGGCTACGTAATTAATAAGAGCCGCAGTCCCTAAAGTAGGTAATCCAATTTGGGTTGCAGCTCTTAATACGCCCTGTACTAATCCTTCTTTTTTCTTTCTATTCCTAAAAAACATAATCAGGAATATATGGGCTGGTTGCGTCTATCTATCTCGAAAAATGCTAAGACGCATGTTTTTTTAGTATCTCTAAGCCCTTCTGTTCTGTTGTAGTAATAAAGATTATCTGACTGTTTTAGCCAAAACTTAGAACTGCCATACTGACTTAAAGATTCTGGCAATTTTAATCTATCAGTTTCCTGAACAAACCACCATACTATTTCTCTTCTTAACCTATCCAATTCTGCAGAAGGTTTGATATTTAGCTCTTTTAATATTCTAGTATTCGTCATTACATGAACTCTTTCATCTCTGCTGATATCGTTTGCAATTACTTTCATACCAGTACTTCCTAAAAATCTCATTATAGGTAATAAAACGAAAAATACGCCTACTTCCAACATTCTAGCAACAGCTAGCGGATGTTCTATAGAAGCTATCCGCTCTGCTTCTTTTCTAAACTGCTCTATCTCGCTATATGGGATTCTGCAATCCTCTGGCATGGCTTCATATAGTAGAGATAGAGCTTTTTCGTGGACTATTTCATCCTTTATGTTGCTGTTGATCAGTTCTAAACTTGCAGAATCTACAGGTAAATCTCTTTTAGAAGCGCTGTTGACGAAATCCCCTACAGATAGCTCCAACTCTCTCAGCGCTAATATCTTCGAGAACAATATCTCTGAATCGTACGTAAGACTAAATGGGGAAGGCTTTATAGGCTCCCAACTATGCTTCATAGAGCGAAGAGAACCTAGTTCCAACATTGAACGATCCTCCAAAAAAAAAAAAAATAAGGGGGTGACCCTTATTATAGAGCTAACAGAAAAGAATTTCACTCTGCACAAGATTGACAATCAATATCACACATTATTTCGGACTTATCTACCGCAGGTTCCACAGGTAGAGCATAATAGAGACTTCGCCAACTAGACTTCAGCCATTTTTCTAGAAATTTATCATTCATACTAATCTGATCGCTCCACCAATTGGAACTTATAGAATGCGCTAAACCTGTGGAATTCATCATTTGCATCCACAAATCTATTAAGCGCCAATAAGTATTCCAACCAACCTCAGATGCTATTTCCACAGTAGGTGGATAGGTTACTGTTATTTCGTCAGTAGTCTCGCTAACCCTGACAACTTCCCTATCTACAGGTGGAGAAATCTCTGGCGTAGTTACATACCCAAGCATATCTGTATATGCGTAAGAAGTATTGGCAGTAGGTGCTATAGCAAAAGCCCTCTGCATTCTGTAGCGACGAGCAACATTTGCAGCTCGTTCATATCCAGTCATTATG
>JBKBWQ010000021.1:0-1745 GCA_046314355.1 Candidatus Altimarinota bacterium | reverse complement strand
CCGCCCACAAGCGCACAAATAATCTTTTTATCTTTTTCAGCAGATCGTAGATAATAAACATCGCACGAATACCCTAACGGCTCTTGATAGGTAACAACAGGTATAGCCTCCCTAGAAGGAGGGTTAACCAAATGAAAGTAACTATGGTTGCGATAACCATTCTTGGCAGCTAATGGTATCTCCATTCTTCTAGCTAAAGGCTGAGTTATAAACTCTCGATAATGCTTAGTAATCGTAGAGGTGTATTTTTGGTGCAGGCTTCTCTCAAAATAATCTTTTACAAAAGGATTAGTAATATGCAGATAATCTCCACACCCTATCCTAAAAGTAAGACATGGATAACGATAACGAGAAAAATCTCCAGATAAGCTATAACTATCTCTAATATAACTGCCCAATATTGATAAGGAAGGTCTTATCTTAATTACAAGATTACAGCTCGCAAATAATAACTGAATATACCTCGCCACCGTAATGTTCGGTACAAATAAAACAAATACAGCACCACTACGATTACTGGTGGCTATCTTAGCATAATTGTTTAGGATATAACAACACTCCCAATAACGTCTAGAAAAGGACTGTCTAGAAGCCTCTATCACTCTCTTAATAACATCTTCCTGATGACACTCCAAAGGATGATGAATAATAGGATCAGAGTTATCATACTGAGAGAGATTTAGATATTTGGGAGGATATTCATATCCATAATCTGGAGATGGAACAAATTGGCGATGGATTAGTCGGTAACTCTTTATAGTTGACCTATGGACTGATGGTCTCTCAAAATAATATAGACTGCGAGCAGAAGCGTTACAGTCTAAAATTTTTTCATCCAGAGTCACATCAGTATAAAAACCTAAAGATTGAATACTACGATAAACATTATCGCTATAACCAGCCGACTCGAATACGACTGGTATCCATTTATGACCAGCAGATATTCTAATCTCCTTATCTGCTACCTGACGAATAGTAGTAATACCTGAATCGGTTAATATTAAAGTCCCGCCTGCGAACATAAACGCTTAGCCACAAAAACATATCTGTCTAAATTAGCCTCGACTTCATTTAGGTCTTTATAGGTGATCAAAGCACATAAAACAGATAACAAGCTTAACGAGTCAACATTAGAGTCAACTTTATCGTCGCTAAGGCCATCCAAGTTAACATCAGAATCACCCAAAACATCTTCAAGTTCCTCCTCTTGTTCCGCTAAATTACGCAAAAAACTTAAGGTATCGTGTAGCATATTAGCTCTTCTCCGACCAGTTATTGGCTACGGTAGTCTCTACGACTACTGGAACATGTTTCATAAAGAAACCTCCCCATTCCATAACACTCTTTAACGCAGATGACATAACATTAGCTTCCTCTTCGCAACATTCTACTACAATCTCATCATGGACGGTATTCACTATCTTAGCATCATTGAAATTCTTTAGAGAAAAGAATAGGAATAAAAGGGCATATTTGGTAATATCGGCAGATGTTCCTTGTACTGGGGCGTTGATGGCGGCGCTATAGGCTTTATCGGTAAATATCCTTCTCCTGCCAATCAACGTTTTAGAAATATACGGATTCTGCTCCGTGGCCATTACGGCTTTATCCCCAACTTCCTTGTGCCAATAACTCAATCTAGGGAATACGGAAAAGAAGTCCCGCCTAAACTTAGATGCCGTCTCTAGATCAATTGGCTTATCGCTGTTTTGGTTATAGTATTCCATAAACTTCTTGGCACCCAT
>JBKBWQ010000020.1:0-1796 GCA_046314355.1 Candidatus Altimarinota bacterium | reverse complement strand
AACTGAGTCTTATGAGAATTTTCAAGCATTTCCTTATTTGAATTCTATTTATTTACCAAACGTTTTATTTGTTATAAGCGATACCGAATCTCTAGTAGCAAAAGAAGCCTATAAAAATCCTCCCAATTTTATACTATCTAAACATCCATCTAGCGTTAATTTAGTCGCCTCTAGCGTTTTTAGTAATCAAGAAGTTGATTATGGTAGCGTTACGAGAACTGGATTTTATATTTCAGTAATATTTCCAGATAGAGTAGGACTAGAAAAAACAACTTGGCTATGTATAGACGGTATTAATTTAGAAAAGATAGGAACTTTATCCGTGTATAATATTAATACAGATGACTTAAACCATAATATAGGGTCTTATTTTCCAAGCCATCAAGTTGTAGGCTATTTTGGGTATGGTATTTATAGAAATGAGATCAGAGAATATAACTTGAATATTAGCTTTTGGAGAAGGTTTGCCAAAAAGAGAAAAAGAAAGAAAGATAGAAAACGCCCAGAATATAATGCCCCTAATTATACTTTGCCCAATTTTTCATCTTCTTATTCTTCTATTGTCACCTACGACGATAACCCTCAAATAAACGATCCCGCTGACGTATTTACCGTATCTCAAGATGCCATCAACCCGTGCGATTAATCCTTTTGCAAATCTAAATCCACCTGTTTTATATGGCAGTCTATCCTATGAGCGATCCTTTGAAGGTTTGCCCCAGTGTTCTTTAACTATAGACTATGTTCCCCATTCTTTGGTGGATAAGTATATTAGTACATACGCTTTATTGGGGAAAGAATATGTTATTTTTGGGTCTGTATTTGTTGTAGATAGTTACGATTTACAGACCAGCAATACTCCGTTACCTGATTCCCCTGATACGATAAAAACATATACTCTAAAGATTACTTATAAATCAGCTATAGAACAGTATGGATCGTCAGTCATTGTTCAAGATATCAAAGTGCCCGTTAATTCTAATTCTACATCTACAGTTTCTTATGCTTCTCTAGTATCTAAAACATCTATTCGTACAAACGGTAATTTTGAAGTTAGATTAGCTGAGTTTGAAGAGTATAAAAACATTCGTCGTTATAATTTACTAAACATTGCTTCTAGTTACTGCCGATTATATGAGCAGTACGTAGATTATTCTATTGGAAAAGAGATTAATTTTAGAGCGGCTGACTCTGGCAGATTAATAGCGATAAGTTCTTCATTGGTTTATCAGCTATTTGAGTATAACAACAATATATCAGCTCCCGTCTTGTTGAAGTCTTGCTATAGCCCGCCATTATACGAGACTTTGGAGCTTTACTACAATTCTAAATCTACAGAGATACCTAAGTATATTAGCGAGCCTTTAGTTTCTCGTGTTGTTTGTTCTTCTACCGATTCAATTGTACCTGATATAGAGGTGTCATCCCATCTTAATTATTTTGGTTCTACTGTCTATCAAGTAGATAGATACATAGGCTCTGGAGAGAAAACAGTAAAATGTCAATTGTTTATAGGCAAAAACGTAATCGGTGAATATATGGGAGAGTTTGATTTAGACCCAAGCGCCAAAGCTTCTGCCAGTCAATCTATTAATGCTACATCTCCAGATGGCTTTAGTTTTTCAACCTCTTTTACTGGCGTAGGTACTTTTATCAAGTGGTCTTATTTTCAATATGAACCTCTGCCATATAGCTATCCCTTAATTCGAGTAAAAATCTATATCAATGATAAAACAGAGTATGTGCCGTTAACGATAGTCTATGCTACTTATTCTGTTCCGAAATATTTATCTAAA
>JBKBWQ010000019.1:0-1955 GCA_046314355.1 Candidatus Altimarinota bacterium | reverse complement strand
AACTCAACCATGAAGTTCCAGGTATTATCACTCGCATTTCTCCTCTTGTTGAGCCAAAAGCGTCCATCATGAATAAAATATACATGGCTCTTTATAAAACTCATGACTAAATTTCTTGAAAACTCGTTCGGGAATGTAGCTGGCTCAACATCAGAAGCTAAGTAAGTAAACTTGGCTCTTTGATATTCATAAACTTCATCTAAATTACAATTATTACAAACTAAATACTCATTACTTGTCGCTTTTAAACTCAAAAATTGATAATATCTTGATAAACTGCGGAAAATAGTTATAAACTCATCGTCATGATTAAAACGATGATTGGTATGAAAGAGGAAAAATGTCTCTATTACATCTTTTAAATTCGCATTCACCGGCCTGGGTGGGTTCCAGGGTAGATTGGAAAAATAAAGAGTAGCACTGCGTGCTAACAAGCCATATAATTGCGCATTTAATCTAGCAGTAAAATTACTCAGTAATTGATAAGCCAAAAAATACCCATAAAACGACCTAAGCGCTTCTTCTGTAATATTGAAATGACTGAATACAAGAGTTCTATAAACCGTGAAAGGAAAAGTGGAGTGCCTTGTGTCTAAAACCTTAGATGTTTGGTCATGAGATATCTGTTCAAAATGTGCGTGTAACTCATCACGACCGAAGGTGTAGTAAAAAATATTCCCTATTACTCTTGCCGCATCTTCTGTAACTACATGGGTCAAAAAATTACTTATATGTCTCCTGTGGCTGTAATAAGCATTAAAAGGTAGTATAAGCGATGTATCATAATTGTTTAAAAAATGATAATCATACTCATCTAAATTGTTCTGTTTATGAGTTATTATACCTCCTGGTTGATGTACAGCGATTTTATCAAAACGATAAACATCATAAAAATCAAGCTCTATCTTGTATTCGTTCGTATTGACTAATCTATCAATCGCATCAGCAACAGGGTTTAAATTAAATACAAATGTCATTTTTTCTTCTTTAAAGGTTCTTCCTGTTCATTTTCTTCTAATATCTCTTCTAATATTTTAAATTCTCCTTCTATGACATCAAAATAATATTTCTTGTATCCCTTATATTGTTCTTTAAAAGTATTATAAAGGTCTTCTGTCAAATAAGCACGCACTATCCCTATCTCATCCAAAACAACAACCCTACGCATATATTAAACATTTGATAATGCTGTTGCTACATCAAACCGCAGAGTGTGGTCAGACACACCAGTGAGCTGGATACTATTCAGCTGACGGATTGGGAGCACGCTCAAAAACATTTCAGCCGTAATCACTGTCTGGTTGGTCGTAGGTAAATGGTCTCTGTATAAGGTTACATCACTATCCATGGCTAAAAAGTAACCGTCAGAAGGGACTATCAGGCTTTGCCGAGGTCCAGCCAAGTTATGTGCAGCGGGAGAAAGCCAACCGCCGTCTATATCATGAGGATGGACACTCACAAAATTCATAATTTGTGTCATCCTTTCTAAATCACTCTTGTTCCAATACCCAGTAGCTACATCAAAAATGGCTTTATATTGAGCAGTGCTGGCTCTATCTAAAAATACATAAACTCTATCTCTACAATCTGTCGTAATTGTTGAATATCTCTCACTAATCCAATGTAATACACTCAATATATTCGGCTGTGGATATGTCCCAGCGCCCGGCCAGAAAGCGGCAGGCAAAATAGCACCAGCGAGTATCTGCGTAATATAAGCATGTACCATCTCAAAGAGCTTGGTAATGGCCACATCGGTTATAAAAGTAGCAGCATCTAAATTCCTCTCAGCCTCTAAAGTTACTAATTCCTGATAAGCCAATTTTATGACAGGAATATTTGCTGTTTGAACTATTGTATTCCACACCCGCTTGTTAGCCGCCTCAGCAATAGGCGAATAAGTCAATGTGCGGTCTGGAATGCCTGCGCTTTGCCTATTCGCCGTTGTCGTTTTT
>JBKBWQ010000018.1:0-1982 GCA_046314355.1 Candidatus Altimarinota bacterium | reverse complement strand
TATCACAATACCCTCTTCTGCCTTTAAGGTTGGAGAAGTTTGGCATAGTGTTGTTATTTTCTTGAAAAAATCAAATAGTAACTTTTATCCAATTTACGAGCATTTTCTATTTGATCCGACAAATTATTTGCAATGGGATAATCCATCTAGATTAGCGGCTGTTTCCGTTGAGCTTAATAAAGACTCTCATTTTGAGCAAAACATTAACGTTAACGATATTGATACAGCCCCTATACAAGATTGGCTAAATGGCCGTCTTGTAAAAATCTCAAATAGCTATTATGCGGTTTATAAAGCCCCGTATTTAAGATTTAATACGCAAACTCTCGTAAGACAAGATAATCAAGCCGCTTTCGCTTATGTGCCTTACGGGGAATTTAACCCCTATTTGAACGGTATAAGAGCGGACGAGTCTATAAATAACATCTTTTCGCTTCCTCTGTATCAAAGGCCTGTTTTATACGAACCTCTTTACACTGGCAACGGATCGTTAGGTTTCCCCCAGTATTTTATCCTTGCCAATCTTACTGAAGAGCCACTGCCTTCTGGTACTAGAATAATCTTTAATTTTTATATCGGCGACGAGGATTATTCGTCAGATTTAGCCCCGTTGTTTTATTGTCGCAATGTGGGTTTTGTAGATTTGAATACATTTGACCTAGACATAACAGATGGCGTAAGTTTATCGCCTATGCCAGATTTGAATATTGAGAGACGTTGCTTAGATGAAGCCTCTAATGTTGTTCTATCTCGCCAACTCCCGCCTAATTACGGCATACTTTTGCAGGTTTATCCTAAATATCATAAATATCAGCTTCCAGTTACTATTCCTACTTTTTACGATCTAAAGATTGAGCCTTATTTTAATCTGCATTTATCTAAATATACGGATTTAGGAGAAGTATTTGGCGATTTTATTCTAGATCGAGATGGGCGAAGATTGATTGTCCCAGATTTGAACGGATTAAAGATCAAAAGCGGATCGGGATTAGTGAAAAGTTATTACTTTAGACAAGTTGCAGAATCTATTCTCCCGCCATTAGTTTGGCAAGGCGATACGAGTAGAGTTTATCTAGATATCAACGGCACGCCAGTCTCTTACGGTATTCCTCCAACGACAACAGATAACGAGGCTTTATCCCTTCGAGCTGTAATCAAGAAAATAGAAGGCTATACTCAGCCCATTCTCGTAGGTACTTTTTCTAACTGGAGCGATACTTTTACGTTCTCTTTTAACCCTCCGACGAAAGTAAGAGCAAATTATCCTCTTATTGGCGACGAATCCGCTCGTTATAGTGGTAAATTTGCCATTATCGTAAAAAGAGGATCGGATTGGAAGTATTCTATTTATCAAGCCAGCTTTAATAACGTTGGTGCTTCGTTTACCTTCAACTTTAATATATCCACTTCAGTTTCTGGATTGTCAGCCCTACAGATTATTAATGATCCGTTATTTGGATTTTATGATATTTCCAGTTGCGTATCTGATTTTACATCCTCTTCTGGTGGCCATACTTACGAAGTTTATATTGCCGAGTATTATGATGGTTCTGTTCCTTCTTATATTGACCAGCGAGAAATATCTGGTTGTATTCCCATTTTGAAAGGAACTATTCAAACCTTTATTAGCGCATTAGCCGACATTCAACCCCCCGTAGAGACTATTTCTGATCTAAGGGCTTTAGGATCAAACTTGAATCCTATTCCCCCATATCAGCAACGTGTCGTATTAAGACCAAAACCAGTTAAATATATCTTCTATCCAGATAGTATTAATGACGATGATGGTTATTTATACGTTAAGCCTAACTATGTTTCAACCACATCTTCAGGAAGATGGAGGGGATTGCTTGCCGAGACCTCTAGAGGGTACGCCCATTTATATCAAGTGACTAATTTGACCGTAACGAGCGGTCGTATAAAATATCTCAATAGTCAAAATAAGATTATCGTCCATAAAACCACTTTTGAATCTGTTAACG
>JBKBWQ010000017.1:0-2035 GCA_046314355.1 Candidatus Altimarinota bacterium | reverse complement strand
ATTTGAATTTTAGTCGTTATGAAGAGGAAAAGAAAGATTCTGTTATAGATTCCATAAAAAGATTATTCAACCTTCCTTTGAATTATGGAGTCTGCGAATATTGCTCCGCCAGACATAGAGAAATAAAACATGCTTCTGTATTTTTAGCTAGCCCCCAAGATATTCCGCCATCACATCCATATTGTCGTTGTAGATTAATTCCCATTAACGGCAGATATATTGCCGATCTAGAGAATGCTGGAATTAAAGTTAGCAGAGATATACAACGAGATGGGGGAGCATTAGATTTGAAAAAGCTAGAAAAGTATAAAAAGAAACTAATGTTAGAAAGTCAAAAACAGCCTAAAGGAAAAACTTCATGGCTAAATCCCGTCATTGTAGGCACTGTATTGGCCGTCGCGGGTCTGGCGGCAGTAGCTATAGCCTCCAAAGCGTTATCTAAACCACTACCTAAGCTAGATATAAAAGAGGAACTACCAGAATTTAAGCCAGAGATAAAACGAGAACCTATGACGCCATCTAAATGGTTAAACGATTTGCCTAAGTTTTTCGATTCCGTAACTCCGACTATCAAAAATAATCTAAACGCTAGAATGACGGATATCGTAGAGGCAAAAGATACAATAGGAAAGCTAAAAGACCCTAAAGAGATACTTTCTAACTTAAGAGTCACTTCTAATGATGCCTATATTTATTTATCAGAAAAGTATAATCCAATCATAGAGTTACTGGAGAAGATGAAGAATGGGCAAAGCATAGATGATGATTTGATGATTAGGCTAAGTAACAATCAGGAAGCAGATTTTATTAAAGAAATATTGTTTAGCGAAAAGAATAAAGAGCACTCGGAGATTTTATACGAGTTTTTGCGTAAAAGAAACTTTCCGAGTAGCGATAAATTGCCCAAGGAGATTATGGATAGAATAAAGCAAGATATTGATAGATTAATAAAAGAAAAAATTATTACTATACGAGGAAGATCAGGAGAGTTGATACAACCAGAATCTATCTCGCCATTTGGAGCTATTCATGTTTTGTATCGAGATTATCTCAAGAAGTTTCAAGATGAGAAATTAAAGTCATTCTACGATATAAATATAAGAATATCCCAAGCTAGAAATATAGACGATATTGAGCAAATATCTAGAGAAATACAAGCTCAATTAAATAACTTAAAGCAGTTAGATAATAGCTTCGTGGATTATCTAGACGAAGTTTCTAATTTTATTCCAAAAGACTCAAAGAAAAGAGAAAGAAATATAAGGCTCATGAAAGATTTATTCAATAGAGAAGAGTTATTTTCCTCGTCGTACATTAAACAAGGTGGCTTAAAAACATCAGTAAGAGGAAGTATAGCTTATCTTGATCTTCGCAATAGATTGATGGGGTTATTGGATATAGCAATGGATGGATTAAAGAATAAACTACTCGGCATTGAGACTAATCGTTTTGTGCCTCCAAATATGCCTTAAGTTTATGGATAATAGCCTCGGCGTCAACTTCTGGATTTTTAAGCATATTTTCCATTCCTTGAATTCTCTCTTTGGCTTTCTCAATTAATTCTTGTTTTTGTTTGATGATGCCCATTTTGACCCTATGAACAGTCTCTACTGACCTAGATATAGCTTCTATGTCTTTTACGCTTAAACTATCTTTGTATAGCTGTTCATCTATTTTTTCCTCTAATGTTTCGATCTTTTTATGTGTTTTATCCAATTCCTCAGTAATATAAAGTAAGTCTGGAAACTTGGCGGCAATCGTGTATAAGAATATCTGTTCCCTAATAAAAGATCGAATCTCCCTAGATTTTTCCTCCCATTTTCTTTTAGTTGCGAGTTTTTTAATTAACTGGACAGATACTCCATATTTATCCGCCAGCTCTTCATGGGTATATGGTTCTCCAGTAAATATGTAATTAGCCTCTATATGTAGAGCTATTTCTAGTTCATCTCTGTTTTTAATCAATTGAGTCATATTCTACCTCTGAAGCTATGGATACTGGAACATATAACTTTACATTATTCTCGGTACAAAA
>JBKBWQ010000016.1:0-2171 GCA_046314355.1 Candidatus Altimarinota bacterium | reverse complement strand
CCAAAAAAAAAAAAAAAAAAAAAAAAAAAAAAAAAAAAAAAAAAAAAAAAAAAAAAAAAAAAAAAATTAAACCCTAATTTGGGTTTATAGGTTATAATGGGGATAGGTTAGGTATTTGGTTATGCTATCTAAGGGATTGCAGGTATTAAGGACGTTAGGGATAGTCTTAGCGGAATACGAGACCAGTAATAAATACCTAGAGTTAATCTTTGCAGATAGGAGGTTGAAGGTTAGGATAAGGATAGAGACAGAGATTATTGGTAAGGATAAGAAAATATTCCACGTGGATCAATGGTTGGAATTGTGTAGTGGGATATTGCAGGGGGTGGTAAAGGTTGAGAAATATGGTATAAAGATTGGGGATGTTATACTACCGGCTATTCCTGCAATTGGGTATAGTTGTGGAATTGTCGAGGATGTTGCAGGGGTAGTTAATGGTAAGGTTCTTAAGAATCATTTAGATGCATGTTTATCGTTAAAGGGAGTGGAATGGATTGACGTACGGATTGACCAAGTATTAACTCTATCCTGCAAAGGTATTGACAGTGACATATGTCTTAGTGCAGATTGTCTATTTTCCAAGCGTTTAGAAGGTCGAATAAGCTGGAATATTGCCAAAGCCCTAATTGAATGGTTAGACGACCAACCTGTAGTCATTGGCAGGGATGGTAAAGGGTTGACGTGGAATTGTGGCGATATGTTAATATGGAGTTATTAGGGCGTTTGGCCGAGCGGATGAGGCAGCGAACTCATAATTCGCCTTAGGTAGGTTCGACTCCTGCAACGCCCATTGACAGCTGCTTCATAATATGTTACAATTGAAGTAGAGCTAGAAATTTGCGTATGTTTCAGGTTTTCAAGAAAGACCTAATCAAGGCTCTATCTGTCCTTAAGGACTTAGGAGCCTCTGTTGTCGAATGTTACATAGGGGGAAACAGTTTATACAAGCAGTTAAAAGTCAGGTATTATGACAGAATCAAGGGGTTAGGTGCAGAGTTATCCCTACCCATAAGGATAATTTCTGAGGAGTATAAAGACAACTATCCAACGGCTATAAAAGTTGTCGAAAGTCTGCAATATTTGGAAAGTCTAGATGCTGACTATTTGCAGTTGAAAAGGAAGTACAACGGATATGGTGGCAGTACTAGTGGAGTTTTATTCCAAGCTGTTACTCTCCCGTATAGTTATGCTTTCGACCTACTTCCGAATTCCGATCTACTGATTGGTAAGGAGAAGTTTGATACCTTGTCGAATATCTTAAAGAAAGCCATGGCATTTGCAGACGAGAAAGTCTGCAACATGGTTTTCCTAAAGGGGGAGACAGATTCTTCGATATCTATATCCGCAGTAAGTAATCGCTGCATGATGATCGAGAATTTGCCTGCCTATGTAGTTAATCCATCAAATCTTAAAATATGGCTAACTTTCCCCATGATCAAGGCCATATTAAGGCTTATGGATTTCGAGAACATTTACATGATAACGGCATGGGGAAATGGCACATCCAGCTCTTTATCGGCAGGTTCTTTAGATATAGTGATGAAGTTACCTTTCAACATAGGGGGATTACCTAATCCATTAGATTCCGCAGGTTGTAAGATGCTTGCAGAGTTAGATGTGGAGAATTTCAATCTACCAGACACTAAGGCTTATGAGCATTATCTGCAAATAGGGAATAGTGTATCGCTGGATGACAAGGAGCTATCCATATCTTCTGCAGAAGTAGAGGTATGTAGTAATATCAGGGCATACATACCTTCTGACCCGTTCAAGAAATGCCTAAAGAATATCAACGAGGCTAATTTTGGTTTAACCGTATTCAAGAAAGCGACTAATGGGTCTGGGGTCTGTATGTTGCATAGCGCAGATTCCAAATGTCTGATATCCTGTTCCTTAATATGATGGAGTGTCTATATGGAACTCGAAAAATATCTGACCCTAACAGTCGAGGAAGAATTTGAGATTGCAAAGACCAAAATGCATCTCGAAAGTCTTTCCCATGATCTATTGCTTCATTTGGCGAAAGAAATGTTCGAGCTTAATGTACGCCAACAGAAGTTAATCAAGCATTTGATCATGAAGGTTGCAAAGTACGAATAAATTTGCTATAATGGAAGTATAAGGAGGAGTACATTTATGTTGCTTGAAATTTTTCCCAAAATTAAACCTTC
>JBKBWQ010000015.1:0-2321 GCA_046314355.1 Candidatus Altimarinota bacterium | reverse complement strand
GTGGTTGCTTATAAGGGTATAAAAATCGAGTTCAGATTCTGCAACAAGAACAGCAAATAGCTTGAAATGAGAATCATTTAATTCACTCACCATTAACTTCAATACTTCAGAAGCTGAATGGAACTCGTTGAATATATTCTTGCCGATGCTGCTACGGAACTTAGTTAGTACTAGATGCAAATATTCATAATATGAATCCTTATCAGTATCGAATAACCCTTTAAGTAAGTAGCTGTCAAACTTGTCAACCTTGGATAGTAAATATGTTTTTAGGTCTGGTGAAAAAGTTCCTAGCAGACCAGTTTCTGCTAAATACAGCAAGGAAACACCGCTAATAGGATTCTCATAATCCTTGACAACACCACTGCTAACGCATTCTGAAATGAATAACATTAAATTCTGCGGAACAAGACCGTAAGAATTAATCAGACTGATCATAACCTAATCTCCTAATTGTCGAATACGTCTAGCAACATGCTAGAAGGAATGTCAAAAATTTTCATAATATTCTGCCTATTCTTTATAGGCAGCCTCTCGAATATTGTCTTCACAATAGTATCTATATGTTTCTGATCTAAAACCTCCCTAACCGAATTGATATAGCATTCTAACCATTCTACAGAATCAGAAGCTACATAGAACCATTCTCCTATCCTTAAGATATAGGAATGAAGATTTCGCTTATCGTTGTAATACTGTACTTTACATATCTCGAAAAACTTCATGAACACATTGAAAAACTTTTCTTTGGCTACAAGCTTCGCATTTTCATTTAGATAATTGGAAAGGTTGTCAATGTTGTAATAGTTGACAGCTAGTAACTCAAGAATACGATCAAAAGCAGTAATATTATTCTCTGAAAAATAACTGCACTCAAGAATTACAGAGGATGGATTGTCTAAGTGTCCCAAATATACAATAAGGGGAAATATCAGATTGTACTTGTTATTGTTGGAGTCGTGCAGGAATAGGTTCAAATATTTCAACGACTGCCATTTGTTTGTCAGATAGTTACCTATCCTGCAATAGAAGTTATAATCCAATATGGCTTTTCTAACATAGAAAGAATATTCGTCGTAATAACTACTAAAACCTCGATATAAAGTGCTGAAAAAATAGGGACTAGGGTCTTCCACTAAAGTCAGTAACTTATACTTGAATGGATACGGAAGCCTTTTAACAATTTTTCTGTCTATCAACTCAAGTAGGTAATCATTATCTAAACTGTCTATACAATTTAATATCTCGAAGTCTATATGCGTAAATGAGGATGCATCAGATAAATAATCTAAAAGGACTTCCTTTAGCTCGTCAGTTAGGAAGCCTACATAAGAAATACAATCTTTAATTTTCGATAACAAATCAACTTTATTAATCATTTTCCCATCTCCTTCTATATTTCTATTATAGCACAACTAAAAATGATTCAGCAACTCTATAGAACGTATATCGAAATTTCTTAATATAAATTTTAGTATTTTAGGATTATTAGTCTCTTTCAAAATGTCATACCAAAGTTCTGGTTGTAATCTAATATGCTGCAACCACACACTATCTCTATCGCATTCCCAATCTTTTAATAAAAACCATGAATGTACTAAAGATGCATACCAAGAGGAATCGGTGAAATAGGAAACTGTCTCCTTTACTATCCTTAAAGCATCTGCACACCAAGCAAAATTATTCAACTTACCATCCAATAAATACGCTACCCATAACGGGGAACCAAATATAACATCCCTTACATAAGGCTCGAAGTTAGTACGAAATTTGTAAAGATCGTCTTTGAAAAGGTAGTATAGATCATCAATAATAACATTAGTAGCCTTTATATTACAGCTGAATACAATATCGTACAAGAAAACAGGCGTTAGGGCATCGTAAAACTGCGATCTGACTCTAAACTGCAAACGTATTAACTTGAACAACAAAGATACTAACTTCTTAATCTCTTTATATTCGATTAACATCCATATGCCCGTATCTGCTTTCTTGTAGGCTTGCTTATTGTTAAGAGACTCGCAATATTTGAAAAACTCTAACCAAGCTTGTATTGGCGCATTTTTCTTGGGTACCATCATCTGAAATGGAACTCTGCCCTACATAAAGCTAAAGCGAATAGAACTCTGCACGCAGCATGAGATAGTTCTTCTACAGATTGCTGCTCTTCAGATGCTGCCAAAGCCCCATATAAATGGGCTATAGCATGGTTTATATGTTCTTCTATATCTATACTCTTCCAATTATCCCTGCCATACTTGATCTCGCCTTCGTATAGAACTTCTGAAACTGCCTGAATTGCAGAAGGCGGAATCAAATGG
>JBKBWQ010000014.1:0-2542 GCA_046314355.1 Candidatus Altimarinota bacterium | reverse complement strand
CTTCTCTTTACTAATTCATCATACACAGCGAACACCGCCTCAGCTGACTTCTGTATCTCCTGAGTTACCTGCTGGAAATTATTCTCTACGCTCTTAGCTACCTCCTTTGTGCTTGACGCATTGAGCTCAATTAACTGTTGTTTCAAAGCTATTACACGCTTCTGCGTTTCTAAGTCATTGTACCTTTCCAATAAACGAATCTGGTCTTCTAAAAACTTCTTCTGCAAATCTAAAAGCCGACGATTATACTCCATCTCTATCTGCTCTCTCTCCTCTAAACCCTTAGCACGCTCTAAAGCTATCTGTTTCTGCTGAAGTATGGCTAATCTATCTGTTTCATAAAATGTCTCTAACAAAGATAAAAAATAATCTTGTTCTCTCTTCCTCTCCCTATCTCTTATCTCCTGGATACCCTCATCTAATCTTTTATTAAAATTCTCTAAAATAAATTTAATGGTATCTTCTATCTCTTTTGATATAGCTTCCAATTCCTTTCTCAGCTCTGTATCTAAATTTTGACTAGTTAAAAGTTTTAATATTTCAGCTTGTTTCGTAAGTAAATCCTGGAGCAAAGCATCCCTTTTACTCGTTATATCATTTATGAACCTTTCCTCCTCATTCAAATAATCCACACGAGCACCAGCCAACATATCCTTTAATCCTTTTATTGTCTCCTCTACCATCTCGCCAGTACCCTGACGAAGCATCTCAATGGCTTGATTAGTCCTTTCCACAGCCTGCTCAACCTCCCGAGCGAACTCAGAGAAACCCAACTGCCGAGCAACATTCCCTATTTTATTAAGCTCCTCTATCCTCTTTCTCAAATCTTCTATTTGTATATTTACACGACTAATATTCAACACAAAAACATTAAATAATTCATTCTGTGCTAAAATACTATCAGCAAAATCTTTATTAGCTTTTATCAACGATAATAATTCTGCTTTTACTTTATTCTTAGCCGCCTCAACCTGCTTCGCATAAGCAACATATACCTTCCCAGTCAACACAACATCACCAGCCACAGCCTGCAGTAATTCATTAGCCGTCTTCTTTATCTCTTGTAAAGCATCTTTATAGTTTTGTAATAATGTATCAATATTGTCTTCTGATACTCTTGAAAATTCTTTTATTCTATCAATTAAACCCTGTACAAAATCATTATAATTTTTTGTTTCTTCATTGACTTTTATCAATAACTCTAAACGCTTTACATTCAAATCAGCCAATTGTCTTTCCACCTGAATAAGCTCCTGGTTTATTTCTGCTAAACGCTCATCATTATTTGCTTTACGACGCTCCTCATATAAAAGGTCTCTTTTCCTGTACAATGCTTCAAGCTCTAAATTGAGTAAATCTCTTTGCGTCTTTAATAAAGCCACATTTAAAGCCAGCTTCTCTCTGGCTGTGGCTATACTATCTCTTTTATCTAATTCAAGTAATTGTTGTTGTATGCTAGCTTGTTTGTTTAGTAAAAAGATATAATTATCAATTAATCTGATATTAGAATATAAACTAACATCTATTTCTTTAAAGAGTTTATTCAAATCTTCACCAGCACCAATCAGTTTCCTGATGACCCACTGCAACCCTTCAAAAGCGAGTGTTATCGCACCCAATATCAAGGTCGTCCTGGTAAATGCTTTCACAGCGAGGGTCAGTTTATTAAAGGCTCCAACACCCGACAAAGCAGCCGCACTCGCACTCTGCATAGCAGCCAACATTACGCTCTCAAACTTGCTTACCTCATCGCTACTCGCTCCTAACTCCTCTGTAACAGTCCCGCCGATAGCTACAAACGATTCTATGACCTTCTCTTTATATGCTCCAACATTTCGTTGGAATTGACCGACCCGCTCATCAATATCTTTTACACGCTTGTCTAACTTAGCCACTATTTTCTCTAATTCCCTAGTACTCAACCCGAGACCATCCACAAATTCTTTATTTGATGAAGCAGCGTTTTTATAAACTAATCTCAGCGTTTCTAAAGTACCTACTAAATCATCATAAGAAGTAAAACTACTACTGAGCGCTTTCGTTAAATCTTCCTGTGCTTTCTTGAGAGCAAACGAGCTTTCCGCCGCCGCTTTCGTCTCTCCTAAATAATCCTTTAAAGCTACCTTAGCTAACTGGAACTGCTGAACATTATCCTCTAAACCCTTTGAAAGCTCTCCCACACTATCTGCCAGCTCCTTGTTTATAGATTGAAGCCGTGCCAACTCTTTCTGGTACTTCTGACTAAAATCAACAGCCTTTTGTAACTTACTTACTTCTTTATTTAGCTCTTTGTACGTGTTTATTACATCCTTAAAATTAGTCAAACCAGAAGAACTCGTTATCTTTACAATATTATCCAATATTTTCTTAGCTACTTCATCTGCTTTCTTCTTTATGCTTTCTAAATTATCCTCTAACTTTTTAAATAACTCAGGGTCAAATAAATCCTCATACTTTACGCGTGTAGCCATCAATGAATATTTTACTTAAATAACTTTTTATTATTGTCATTTCCTCGTTTGAAAACCTAAACGCCTCATAC
>JBKBWQ010000013.1:0-2577 GCA_046314355.1 Candidatus Altimarinota bacterium | reverse complement strand
TGCTGATAAAATCGCTACTATTTATAGTAAAGTTGTTGATGCGTTTTATATCTTGGCTACAAAAAATCCAGAAGTTATCCTAAAACACTTTAACTTATTTGAGAAGTTTTTTAGGATTGTCGCTACGCTCAAAACAAGAAGTAGTCAGGTAGAGGATAAGTTAGATGAGATACTAAGAGACATTTACGAAAGATTAGAGATAAAGTAAAGTGTGCTCTATATACCATTAGGAAACTAGTATGTCCGAACATAGAAAGCCGTTAGAAGTATTCTATGGTAAATAGTATTGTATTCCACCTACTTACACAAAACGCTCAACTGGATTTATGTTCGCATTGACTTCTTCTACGAACTCAACCTCAGCATACTCATCCAGCACATAATAAGTAAGAGCTCTGGTACTCGGGAACCCTTGGAGCATGATATTGTATAAGTCAGTAAAAGTCAGTTTTACTTTGGTTTTATACACGCGTAAAAGCCTGGCACGATATTGATTGGCGACGCTTCTAATGTATCTCTCTTCTGAGGCAAGCCCTGGTTTCTCTATATTATCTGTTTTGATTATCTTAGAATTCCATCCTTCACCCTCAACAATGATATGGCCACGCTTCGGGTCATAATCTTTTAAAACACCCAACGCACGCAATATCAAAAACACAATGAAACCCAAACCAACCGTGATAATGAAAATAGTCAAAAGCAAACCCTGCACAGCTCGGTCAAGGAATGTTTCAAACGCTTTTACCCTATGTGGAGAGTAAGGTAATTGTATCTTTTTATATCCTAAGGCTTTCGGTATTATGCGCTCAAAAGCCGCCGCTGTGGCTAAATACGAATACCCTTCCGCCGCATCTCTCGTTAAACTAAAAACAAAAATATTATGTAATTCACTTGTATCATAAGAAAACCTTTCAATATTCGCATCATAATATTGTGGCGGAATATTTGTTGATTGTATTGGGACAAAAGAAATTGTATTATTAAAAACAAAAATACGAGCATTCAAAGTCTTTTTCACAGCATCAATAATCTCAGCTGCTGTAATTAATTCATACCCTTTGTCTGTTGTCCCACCCTTTAGCACATGCGGCGGCGTTACAATATAAACATCACGCACATCCTGTATGCTTTGAGTATCTAAATTATACCCTGCCGCATTCGCTATCTGGACCATGCAGTCGTATAAATTATAACAATTCGCATCAACCCGTACAGCATTCAAGTATGCCTTTAATTCTCTAATCGCACGGATTAAGCTGATGATAAATATAACTAAGTATAAAAACAGCAGAATATAAGCTATCGCTATGTAAGCGCTCCCGCCAGGCGCTCCAAGTCCAGTTGATATGATGGCAATAGAAGTAAGTCTAATATTTACGAATGTATAAGCCAAACTGACCAAGGCAAAGACCAAGGCTACGAACAAAGCTATGATACCCGTAGCGCTCGCATCCTTCTGCGGTTCTCTCAGTACTAATGTCTTATGCGTAGCTCGTACTAAGTAGCTTGAAATCTTAGATAAAAGTAAATCTAAACTATCTAATCTAATACTTATTTTACATAAATCTTTCTCTAAAAACTCAATGTCTTCTAATGAAATTACTCCATAAAAGTCTATCGTATTAGTACCTTCATAGACTGTTAGTGTTACATTAAAGAAAAACGCATCTGGATTAATAAAAATATTCGCTGCTGGTGATAATATGATTATGTCTCTTATCTCAGCTATATAATTAAAACTATCTTCATTTGTTTGAAATATGAGCTTCGCTGTTTCCCATTTTGCGTAGTCATCAATTATAGTATTTGTGTTTGTGATGGGATTGTTTATTGTAAGCCTCGTTTTAGCGCTCATATCAATCTAAATTTTGTTTGCTCAACGGCTTTATTCTTTATACTCATGACAAGAGCATTATGCAAACTATCAAAGTCAAATTCTACCCTCGTTTTATCTTGTTGTACCAGTTTAGCCAGGTCTTCATTACTTATTCCTTTCAGCTTTCTATTTATGTCAGCCGGGACGACGCGCTCACCAGGGTGGAGCCGAGCTATAATCGGGTCCCTCGCTACATGCTTGAGCTTTATGCCGTCTGTCGGCCTGACTTCTTCTGTACCCTCGTAAAATGTGGGTAATGTGGCGGCAAACTGCCGTATCAAAGTTACATTCCTAATAGTATCAAACAAGGCTCGTAAAGGGTCTTTTGTCCTCTCCAAAGCCGCCGCATAGGTTTTTAATGAAGCTAAAAATATTTCCCTTCTTTGTGCTTCTCTCTGTAAATTCCTTTGTTGCTGTAATATCTCTGCTTGTTGTTTCTCTAATATAGCTATACTATCCGTAGCATTCACAGCTCCACGAGAAGCCAACCCGATTAAAAGATTAATTCTGTTCTGTAATTGATTATTCAAAAGCTGTAACGATTGAAGCTGAGCATTTAAACTTCTCTTTACTAATTCATCATACACAGCAAACACCGCCTCAGCTGACTTCTGTATCTCCTGAGTTACCTGTTGAAAATTATTCTCTACGCTCTTAGCTACCTCCTTTGTGCTTGACGCATTGAGCTCAATTAACTGTTG
>JBKBWQ010000012.1:0-2641 GCA_046314355.1 Candidatus Altimarinota bacterium | reverse complement strand
ACTTTCTCATAGAAATAATTATCAAGGGTTCGAGGAGTATATCCCTGCGGAACTTAGGAAAAACGTATCTCCCCAGCCTCCTAAACAGGCTGTAGAGGCTAATGTTCCAGACGATTCTAATGCGGTTAATGTACAACCGCCTGAAGAACCTGTTTCAGTAGAACAGACGGTTTCTAATTTAGATTCTGCTATCGAAAAAGCACAAGAGAAGGCAAATCAATCTAAGGAATTGGTTTCTGATCCCTATAATGAAGGCCAAGAGATGTTTAGTAATGATCAGGATAATTTGCCTTCGTCTCAGTATCTAAAAGAAGAATATGACCGTAAGCAGAATCATGTTAAGAGAAATGCAACCCAGCCTCTACCTCCTAAAACCTATTCGCCAGCATTTAGAGAAAAGTTATTAAATCTTGGGAAACTAGCTTCTAAGGGTAGAAAGGCAGTAATAGCTCAGACTATACGAGAAAGGGTTTTAGGGGATTCTGGGAATATAGAAATAGATATAACATCTGTTAGAGATTCTCTAGCCAATATACCCAAAGAGAAAAAGTTAGCTATCCTTACTGCGGGATTTTTAGACCCTACTGGAGAGATATCTGGGGTAAGGATACATAGAGGTGGTGAAGCAGTTTCTAGCAAAGATGTTATAGCTGCAATTCGTAATAATCTAAAAAACGGTAATAACGTTGCGAAAAGAATATCTGAGACTATAGGATTGACATCCCATTCTATAAGAACTAATAGCGATAAAGGTTTCGAGCTGTTAGAGAAGATATTTTCTAACCCTAAAAACCAAGGAAAAGTTTTGGATGCTAACTATACTAATCTATTTGGTGGCGATAATCCCAAATATCGCAGAATACTATCTGCAATAGGGTTACCAGATTTGAAAATTGATAATAAGGGAATTTCTAAATATGTTGACGAAAGTGATCTGCCTATAAGGATGGCTGATGGTAGTAAATTTGGCGTATCAGCACTTACTCCTAAGGATTATGTGGATTATAGAACAGCTTCGGTACCTGTTCCTTCAGATACGGTATTGAAGTCGTATTATATGAATAGGATCAGTAAAATTACATCCGAAGCAGAGGCGAATTTAGCAGCAAAACTCGGACGTGTAGAGAAGGTATTAGAGGATGGTACTAAGATTATTAAAATGCCTGATAATTTGTACGAGGAGAGTTTCGATCGCGCCCCTAGTCAACTTCTTATAAAATCGCCCTATGGAAAGACATATAAAGTGATGTTTTCGTCTGTTGAAGAGGATTCTGATATTGCAGAGTTTTTCTTATTCAAGAAAAAGAAGAAAAAACCAGACATAGGGAAAGTTATCAGAAACCTATACATGGTTGGTGGTGTAGGTGCAGGCCTTGTTGCAGGGGGTTTGATGCTAAAAGATAGGCTAGATAAGAATGCGATTAAAACTGACTTTCAGAATAAGATAGAAAGGTTGAGAAACTTGAAGCGTATTAACAATGAAAGGTCTGTAATATCGCAGTTAAGGCAGCATGTATTAGCTTCCGATTTAGCAGAGTTATCTGGTGGTGTATTAAATGCGAATAATCCTACAAATCCTTCTGAATCTGTTGTTGTAGATGCGTTTAATTTACTAACTGTTCCTAATCAGGATATTAAAGAGACTAATGGAATACGACATGTAACTTCTAGATCGAAAAAAACAATATTTAATAAGATAGCTAGTTATAATCCTACTCTGAGTAGTTATACCTATGGGGATGGTAAGATACTGAGCGGTAAGAAAGTTATATCTGCGGTTAATAGGGCTGTAATGCTAAGAGCTAGGGCTTTAAGAGGAGGCCTATCTGATAGTTTAGCCTCTAAGATATTAGAAAACCTGCCGAAACAGGATATAGCCGATCTTAAGTGGAGTGATCCAGATAAGTTGAAAGATTTTGTTGAAAAAGTGGATATGTTAGATAGAGATGTATTCGATAGTTTGGATGCCCTAGGACGGCAGAAGATAATCGAGAAGCTATCTGCAGGAGAGTTAACGCCTAAAGAGTTCTTGGATTCTAGCCAATCCCCTAGGCAATATATCAGAAGAAAAGCTATAGTTAATGAGATTGCAGGATTACCTTCGATAAAAGCTAAAAATATGCCTTTTGCAACAGATAAATACTATGTGGATGATATTGCAGATAGCTATGTTGGAATTCCAACTAATCATGCATATGCTGCTGGAGTTACATTCTTAGATCCTAAAACTAGAAGACCTAATCAGGAATCCTATCTGGTATCCCATTCAACTAAAAAAGATAGGGATAAAACAAAAGCCTTTATAGCGACCTTATGACAAAGCTCAACAATATAAAATTAGGCAAATTTGCATTGTCTGAAATTGCAGATACCAAATTTGATATTGCTTCCTTATACGAAAGATTCTCGAATAGCAATACTACCTCGGTGCAGGCCAATGATAACGTTAGTGCTGTTCCTGATACTCCTGATACGAAAGCTGATAACCAAGTCGAGATTAGGCAGATTAGTGGAATGTTTGGTGCAAAAAATAAGAAAGCTTCGTAAATGATTACCACCCCCTGCAATATCCCACTACACAATTCCAACCATTGATCCACGTGGAATATTTTCTTATCCTTACCAATAATCTCTGTCTCTA
>JBKBWQ010000011.1:0-2768 GCA_046314355.1 Candidatus Altimarinota bacterium | reverse complement strand
TTGTCATGCTCCCAATTCTAGGAAAATCTCTCGGGCTTGAATCATATGGCAGATATGTTATCATCTATTCCATTATAGTTATAGCCTCCCTGATAATAGAATATGGTATGTCTTTTTCAGCCACTCGAATGATAGCGCAGTCCATTGATTCTCCAGAGCAACGTAATTCCATTGTATCAAAATTTATTGGCGCAAAAATCTTACTCTCCATCTTCTTCATATCGATATTTATTATTTTTGCAAGCCTGAAAAATGGACTCTTTAATGAGCATGAGGTCTTGATAATAATTGCTGGTACCATATCGTTAGGCTGGGCGCCAAATTGGTACTTTCAAGGCAAGGGGAATTTAGCACAATTTGCAATATTTGATGTTATGATAAAATGTATATCAGTAGTCATGATATTTATGCTAGTTGACAAACCCGAAGATCTGCACTTAGCACTTTTGATCACCATTGTATCATCATTTATCAGTTGTATATACGGAAATATAAAGATTTTTAAGGACGTTGGCAGGATCTATCTAAGTTTTCGTAAATCCATAGGTATAATAATTCAAGAAAAGGATATGGCGATATATAGAATACTATCCAGTTCTATAGGCAATACTAATGCAATTTTTCTAGGAATTTTTGCGGGAGCAACAGTTGCAGCCACATACTCCAGCGCAGAGAAACTAGCAGCAGGATCAAGATTTTTTATCACGCCATTCAATCAAATTTTCTTTGCAAGAATATCTCGCCATAGTAAAAGCGATATGATGCAAGCAAAAAGGGAATTTGTTCTCAGCTTATCGATTCTTCTGTCATTATCAGGAGTATTAATCATAGTGGGTTGGTTTGCAGCGCCAAATATTATATCCATTTTTCTGGGTAAAGAATTTACAGAATCGGTAAGTATATTAAGGTATTTATTGCTACTTACACCGCTATATGTAGTGGGCAATACATTGAGTATGCAGTGGATGGTCCCATTTGGAATGGATAGACAATATAATATAATTGTAGCTAGTAGCGCAGTCATCAGTATTGCTCTAATGTCTATCGTAATTCCAATACACGGAGCAGGAGGTGTTGTCTTCGTTGTCGGATTTGTAGAATTTCTCATATGCTTAATGATGATGATTTATCTTATAAAATTTCAAAAGAGTCCTTTCTCAAATATATCGATGATGCGCCATAATGGCAGTGGGGGGAAAATGAGAATAGTCAAGTTTCTTTTACCAGATGGGTCTCTAAATGAGGTTACATCACACTATGTGTCTCTCATAGAAAAATCAATAGGCTCAGGTGGATTTTCCCATATAAGAGTGAGCAGCATCAATCAAATTGATTCAGGTGATATCGTAGTAACGATTCTATCTTCCGACGCTATAAAGGCCATCATATTAAAAAAAGCCCGCGTTATACACTGGTTCCAAGGCATTGGTCCAGAAGAATACGCACTTCTCCATTCAAGCGATACAAATCGCCTGCGCACGAAGTTTGTAATACTCGCTCTGGAAGCTATAGAAAGATATGTTTTAAAAAACTCGATAAAGAGAATTTTTGTTTCCGATGCAATGAGAGACCACTATCAAAACAAGTATAAAATAAAAATATTAGATTATGTCGCAGTACCCTGTTATAATACAAAGATTCGCAACGACATCAATAGTAATAGATATAAAGAACCCAAATTTATCTACGTTGGGAGCGCATACGCATGGCAAAAGCTTGAAATGACTCTTGATATATTCAAATCAGTCCAAAAAATAATTCCTTCGGCAAGCTTGTCTATTATGACGAAAGATTCAGAAATAGCCCGGAACATGATCAGTGCCAAGTGCATAGACAATGCGTCCGTCTCTTACGTATCTGCCGATAAGTTAGAATCCATAATGATTGATTTTAAATATGCCTTCCTAATTAGGGATGATATAAATATTAATCAAGTATCGACTCCAACAAAAATGGCTAATTATATATCATCTGGTCTTATACCAATCTACTCTGATGTAATAAGTTCTTTTAAAGCCAATATTGACCTAAGAGACTACGGTATACCCATATCTCCAAATCTTTCAGTGGAAGAAATAGCAAGAAAAATCGCCTCCCATCATGCCGCAACCCAGTCAATAAATGTGGATACTCTGAATCAGATAAGACGACAGATTTTTAATGACTATTACTCTGATTCAATCAATATAATACGTTTTACTAGATATTTCTCAGACATATAGATCCTACAGAATCAAGTCAGTCTTAAATACATTAAGATTGATCTTACTTGGGATACTATTAATAGGTGGTGTTAAACATGCAGAGAAAAAATTTTTTAAAGGAAAAATTGTGAACGCTTTAAATATAAAAGACGCATTTTGGACATTCTTGTTATTCATCCCTATAATGATATATGCCTTGTATTGCGGGCAGCGACCGATTAATGTCGGCTCCGATACAACTAATTATGTCAACATGTTTCTTGCTTATCTTCAAGGAGGCCCATTCGCTTTAATTCGCATAGATCCCGGCTTTCTTATGCTAATAAAGCTTTCATCCCTATTATCTAACAATCCAGCAGTTTTCTTATCAATAATATCCGTTTTTCAGGCTATATGCTTTTATATTTCGGGCGTACTGTTACTTAAAAGATCAAGATATTTGCTTATTTACATAATTCTACTTCTTACTTCTCCATTCTATTTATCAATAAATACAAATATTATAAGACATGGAACAGCGATATCAATAGCTATATTAGGAATGTCGATGATATATCATTTTAA
>JBKBWQ010000010.1:0-3090 GCA_046314355.1 Candidatus Altimarinota bacterium | reverse complement strand
AATCATGCCGGGCCTTCGGAAACTCAGACTTTAAGCGGGTACTGACCGCATCTACGAATGCATTGAAGCGTTGTTGTAGCGTGCTCATAATCCTGTGTTTTAATTATGATAAAACCGAAAAATCCTGTTCCCTGTATGAGCGAAGTATAGGCGTAAAACTTTACCTTTGTAGTATGCCAAAGCCAAAGAAAGAAAGGATACACTCTCAACACATAAGGAATATAAAGGATGGTAAAATCATCATAGAAGTCCCAGAAGGGAAATTACACCCTGAACTCTACAACACAATAATGAAACTGAAAGGGAAGGTCATTACATTCATAGAGCAGAGCGATTTATGAGCTGTGGGTTGTGAGTGCTTTATATACCATTAGAAAACTAGTATGTCCGAACGCTGAAATGCGTTAAAGGTTCCTATGGGATATAGTTTTATTAGCGCACGCTGTGTCCCTGCTGATTACAGGTGTCTCTCTATAAGGGATATTCAGGTAGTAAGTAAAACCTCACTTTTTTTGTATAACAACAGTGCTCATGATCGCTGTGTGAAATCATACTTCGGGCGCTTATGCGCCCGTTTTTTATTTTTTTAATAAAAAAACAAAAATCACTAGTACAATAATTTATGTTGTGCTATCATGACATAGAACAAGATTGGCACAAATTTTGTTATATTCGTAGTATGGTAAGTATGCGAGTCCGCTCATGGGAGACCCTGAACGCACATTGGAACTCTGGACCAACGAATTTTGTTATATTTGTGGTATGGTAAGTATGCGAGTCCGCTCCTGGGAAAACCTGAACGCACAATGGAACTCTGAACAAACAAATTTTGTTATATTTGTAGTATGAAGGACACAAGTATGATTTCACATAGCAGCGACAAAAACGCTGTACGCACGCGTGGGTACAAGCTATCTCGTGAGGCCCACAAGAACCCTGAGTTCTGGAAAAATGGGAATAATTTAGCTTTTTATGTATTTGATGTCTTTATTTTAGAGGATGGAGAGCTTAAATTTGTTGAAAGGTATGTAGCCAAGAAGTACAAAGAAGCCATAGAGCGTATTCAAAAGCGTTTAGGGACTAATATATCTATCCATGACTTAGGGATGTATATTATACCTAGCAAGGTACTGAAAGAATGGCATAGTAATCTTTATAGTGGAGGCAACGGTTATTTTGATTTGAAGAAGTGTTTTAAGTTAGCTGATAGATTGTTTATAGATTTAGATGACAAAGAAGTAAAGGCCGGGAACAGACAGGTAAAATCGGAAGGGTTGAGGCAGAAGCTCGTATGGCTTATTGATTATTTCAAGCGTTTAGATATTGATGTGGATGTGTGGGAGACGAATGCCGGGTATCATGTTTATGTGTGGTTTGAAGACCCGTCGGCACTCATAAATAGTATTAATAATGGTGAGAGAGCTAAGAAGGATTTGCAGTATGCTTCGGATACAGATTTGAAGATTTATTCTGCTCAGATTGTAAAAGCGTTAGAAGGGTACTTAAAGTATCATATTGGTGAGTATTTAGACAAAATAACTGTGATGCATGCGGGTTGGGTAGAGGGTATAAAGCATGCACACAAAGCAGTAGCTAGTAAGCGTGTAGAGCGGATACAGATGAATGAACATACTGCTGACGGCATAAATGAGCGTGTAATTGAGTTAAACCCTAAACCTGTACAAGTTAGATATTTGAGGGAACGGGTGTTTAAGCTGTTAAATAGGAAGGCTCAAAACTATGTACATTTACTATATGAGCGTGGTAGAGCGGCGGCAAGTGTATGGTCAGATAGTAGTAAATCTTATGAGGTCATCCCATCAAACCAAAGTATAGTGGAGCATCCCAAGGGTTATTTCCGGGAAGCACAAGAAGAAGAATTTGATAAGAACTATTTAGATTTAGTTTATAGTTACAATATTGCTAATGGGTATAGTAATGATATAAATGAGATTTGTGATAGTATAGTATCTAAGTTTGACCCTATTCAGTGTAGTACAGATATAGAGTTATTACAAGCCAACGCTAAATGCACTTTGGCTTTATTAAAGAGAGGTTTAGAACATACTGAGGCTTATGATTTATATTGTCAATTGTCAAGTAGGAAGATAAATTACAAGACCTTTTGTTCTCATTACGCCTATTGGAAGCGTGTGGCCGCTGAGGAGTTAGGTGGGAAACGGGTAATTAGGAGAGCGTCTAGGGCTAAACCTAGGGAAGAGAGGAAGTACACACATTTTTATGAGCGAATACCTGACCTGAGCAAATTCTTTAATGAACATTCAGAGCGCATAGATTATAGCATGAACAAAACTGGGAATTGTTTAGGTATTCGTAGGAGTATTATTCATGACATAGTCAAACGCTTACACCCTCATGCTTTGCGTAAAGAAGAGATATATTCGTTCTATACACGGCATCGGGAGACTAAGAAGAACATAAATAGTTATATTGTCTTTTGGTACATACGGGATTATCCCAATGAAGCTAGGATGGAGTTATCCCGTAGTAATAATTGTCTTAGTAGTCAGATACCGCACAGGGAGGTTGATGCGGCTAACTCTCTCCTATGGAATGGTGGGAAGCTCAATAGAGAAGTAAAATATTATACTATTACTGAACATATAGAAGGGTTGAATTCTGCTTTTTCCTTGGCAGCGAGTAAGATAAAAAAAAAGATCCAGGAGATTAATTATGAAACAGGAGAGATAGTAGGGAATAAGAAGAAGGGTTTATTTAATATAAACGAAGGGAAATTGTATCGTGATTATTTAGACAAGATGATGATGAGTAATGTTTACATGAATAGTGTTTATTCAAGAGGTTTTGAACAAGAAAAAATAGATGATAATTTATTGAATATCTTAGGGTATGAGATAAAGCGTAAGCGTTTATACAAGAAAAGGGAGGCTAAGGTATCTCAAAGTGTTACTGAGTGGTATAAAACACTTCAAGACGGGTACAAGGTCTATGTTGATTATGATACAAGTGGTATTCAGAAGGGAAGGGAAGCCATCATTGAAGAGGCCCGGGAACACTTTTTGAATGGAGAGTACGATAAGGGTGTCAGTTTATTTTACAGGATTAGGC
>JBKBWQ010000009.1:0-3342 GCA_046314355.1 Candidatus Altimarinota bacterium | reverse complement strand
AATAGACTAAGAAAACAACTAGATGTTTATCTATGATATTTATTAAATACGTCTATGAAAAATAGCTTGACTAAACATAAAGGACAGTTATTAAATGAAGGTGTAATGTTTAGGAGACATTCCTATGGCATTCAGGATTACAACCAAAGCCCTGAAAAACTGGATGAAGGGTATCAAAGCCCTCGCCAAAGTTTTGGCGAAAACATGTAGCTACGACTCCAACGTGTATTTCTTGTGTGACGAGGAATACGCTATTGCCCAGTTTGGAGTGCCTTGGCTTCAACTTCAGCTAATGGAGCCTCTCGATGACTCCGCAGCGCCCGTAATGGAAAACGACAATAACCGCTATTCCATTCCATATTGGCAACTGGAGCCGCTGATTGAATGGGTGCAAGGGGATAAAGCGCTTTTGGCGCCTAAACAATTACCCGTAAATGCTCCCAATACCCTGAAGCTGGATATGGCGACAGAGATTCCAGAGTTCATTACATCTGGAGAGACAACATCTTTTTCTCTGTCCTATAACACAATGCGGGACGTACTGTCTCGTTGCCTGCCAATATCCGAAAAAGGCAATAACATTCTGAACAGCATTGCCGTCAACGATGATGAAATAGTCGCTATAGATGGTCATCGCTTGGTGGCGATCGCTCGCAAAGAGTTCAGCGGGGTTAAGGTCGTAATCCCAGATCACGCTATGCGGCTGTTAAACAAAGTCATCAAAAAAGGGGATGTGCATATCTCCTACAACTCTGATCACGTACTAATGGAGGGACAAGGCTATCGTATCCTGTGCCGTCCATACGAAGCCAAAGATTACCCAGACTATCGTAAGGTAATCGGGAATACCTACCTTACTAGCCATCTGGTTGATCCGAAGCAACTGGCGATGGCTTTACGACCTTACCTAAAAAGCGCCGTTTGGGTACGGATGTCGTTTAACGGCAACAGCCTCGTCCTCTCTAATGAGAAAACAAACATCCCCAATACGGTCATCGAGGCAACAAATAACGGAGACTGGGAAGTATGCGTCAACGTTAAATATCTGAATGACGCTATTAAGACTATGTCTCCAGACCGCAAGGTATGGATTGGGCAGATGAAGGACGATACTATGACGGTGGGCAATGTAACAATCAAACATAGTCCAGATGATGGAACTATGTGGATAATCATGCCGATCGTCAGGGATATCCGATAATCGCTAACAACTAATAACGAGGGGGGCTTAAGCCCCCCTATTTTTATGCGATGTTATCCGTTAGGCGATATGTTATCCGTTAGGCGATATGTTATCCGTTAGGTGATATGCAGTATCCTATAGTCTTTGTTGATCTTATCTAGCATATTTCTTACCTTAGCTATATCCTCGCCTGCGAATCTGGCGGCCATGTAGGGATGGGGAGTAATCGTTAGCTTAAAGAAGTCTTGAATAAACCCTCCCTCCTTGACCATATACACCAAGAATATATCTGGAGCCTCTTTTATCTCTATGTCGTCCCTATCTTTTAGATTTAGTTGACCTAATGCTATATCCAAACTATCGTCGCTATAAAACAAAATAGAGGCTAGGTAAGAAGAGGAGAAACAATAACGACCATTGGCATAAGACAAAAATCCCTTGCCATGGACATAGATGACCTTGGCACGAAAAGGGCGATAGACAGGAGTCGTATCCTCTATTCCCACCAGTCGTCTTCCTCTGGATCTTCCTCTAGCTCTTTGATAACTAGATAACGATGTAAATCAGAATGGCCATCGTAAGGCCTACGACATAAGTCAAATTGATAGGGTATATTAAATGCTATATCTTGGGAGACTAACATCATATCGAAGTCGGAAGTAAACCCTAACTTCCATTCGTTAGATATTTTATCCATCAAAGAGTATAACTTATTAGAAATCTCTGGGTAGAGAATATCTCCTTGATACTCTATCTCTTCGGGAATATCTCCAGTTAATTCTAGGAAATATGTATCTGGATAATGACTAGGCAATCCCTCTATTTTAGATGGATATCCAAATATATGCCGATGTTGTCCTTGCAGATATATTAAACCCTTATGATAACCTATGGAGATTAAATTAGCTATATCCTCTTTGAGAATCTCTAATCCTTTGCCATAACAAGGAATCGAAAATCGAACGGGAATCTCCCAAATGGGGAAATAAACATCAAAATTATCTGTAGCTAAAATCAGATAACGATCCGTTACCCATACTTCAGATAACGAAAGTTTCTTAAATAACTTTATTCTCTCATCAATAGGATGCGAAGTAAAAAACTCTGGAATCTCTATGGGAATATCTCCAGTAGTCTCTATGGGGGAATAGTTATCGTTAAAAATAACCTCTTTCCATCTTGAGTAGGGATTTTTGAATAGATCGCAAAAACCTTTAATCACGGATTTGCCATTAATCTTATCTAGATTGATGTAAAGATTAAATAATCTCCCTCTATAAGGATTGTTCTCTAGATAAATACCTTCCCAACAACAATCATAACTGGGAAATAAAGAGAAACGACTTTCTATATCGGTATGATCATAAAAAAGCTTCAAACAATCTTCTTCTCTTAAAACTTCTAGAACTCTTTCTCTAGTCACTCCAAACCTAGAAGCTATGCTGTCTAAAATCTCTAGGCTTTTTTCTCTAGATTTGGAATATCTTTTCATTAAATCTTCCATATCGCCTCCTAAAGTCTTAAATGGGGAAGTTTAGAAAAATAATCGCTTCTTGGAGAGAAATAAACCTCTACGGTATCGGTATCTAGATTATAAATCACATTGGAAATATAGTACAATTGGTCTCGATGAATTGCCTTAACTCCTGACATAACTGGAATGGGAGATTTATCTAGCAAAAGCTCTTCATCAGGAAAAATAAACTTATAGCTCATCATTTACTTTCCCCAATGCGAACATTACTCGACAAAAGGCATGGGACAAGTCTTCGAGGATAGGAGTAGTCTCTTTATCGTCAGAGTCTAGCCATATCAAAGCTTGAAACAAATGGCCTAAAGCATGGTTAATATGCTCCTTGGCAGAAATATTTCGCCAATTAGTCTCGCCATACCTCTTGGCACCATCAAATAAAACTCCCGCTAACAAAATCATGGCAAAAGGATTCATCAGATCATACCGATACGGATAATCGCTCATATTCGCCTCCTAGGTGATTAGCCAAAGTTTATCAAACGACTGGGGCGATGTCAAAGGGTTTATTTTCTTTTGTCCTAGAATAATCTATCTGAGAATGGGAGAGTATCTATCCCTAGAATTTGCCCTCATTTGGCTCTAAAAGGCGCTAGAAGCTAGGTTATGTGGCATTAAGGTATAAACC
>JBKBWQ010000008.1:0-3381 GCA_046314355.1 Candidatus Altimarinota bacterium | reverse complement strand
CCAGTCCGCTCTCTGTAGGGTTTTGTCTAAATTCTCGCCCAAATAATGCTCGGCGCACTCTTTTAGAGAGGCTTGATAAAAAGAAGAACTCCCCGCTGTCAATACTTTATGAGCAATGTAAATATCCACTACATGGCGGACATCGAGATTGAATCCAGCATCCCGTAATATCTTAAAATCAAACTTCAGATTATGACCAACCCAAACAACTCCTAAATTTACGCCAGAATCAAAAAGACAATCCTTTAGTAACTCTAAATCCTCTGGGTCAATCTCTTGTAAATCAAAAATCCAAACATCTTCGTTCTTGACCTCTGGATGCTTGGGATTGAATGGATATAGCTGTAAAAATCTTAAACGCATCTCTCCCTTATCGAGAGAGGTCTCGACATCAATCCCACAATAGTAGTGATTTCTTAAAACATCGAATATCTCTAAATCTTTGCGAATCATAATGCCTCCTACAAAGGTTTGATCATCTTGACCAACATACGACCATTCATGCGCCGCGCTCTAATCTTGAAGGGAGTGTCTTTATATTTACTCAGAATCTCTTCCTTCGTAGAATTTCTAACCTCCTCACAGAATGGCTGAGAATAACTTAAATAATGACTAAACCGATACAACTTTAACGGCTCAGGACGATCTACCAGCTTCACAAGACAGTAGTCATAACGATCTAGATCGTAATCCAACAAATAGCCTGTGGTCGAAATGTAATCGTCCTGATAAATAATCTTCACCGAATCATTGGGTAAGGCGAGTACTTTGACCGACTCGGCTACAATTGCCGTCTTTTTACGAGTACCCTGAATATTGACATAACAATTCTCTAGACTATCTAGGGTAAGAAGCTCGTTAGGAATATCTACTCTGACGACAAAAGCAGAGTCCGCTTTCGTAATTCTGATTAACGAATAAGAATAGACGGGGTTATGCAAAAACACCTTACCGCAGATAAAAATCTTCTCGAAAGGCTCTTTCTCTTTATGATCTACGCCAATTAACTCATAAACCAAGTAGGGAGAATGACTCTTGGTTTTGGGTAGAATCGCATAAACATTATTGTGGTCGGTCAGACATCGCAATTCCTCAGGAGATAAGTGAGATAACCATGTACTGAAAGAGCGATTATAGGTAACAGGAACAGTCTCATCTCCAACTCTGATAAGCTTATTATCGGGGTCTAGCTTACCACTTACTCTACCAATAGCGAAGCAAGAAATAGCCAACATTTACACCTCTACCTCCTCTAGCATTTCCGAAATGAATTGATCAACGGGAATTAACTCTTGGAAATCTTCTGGCATCTCTAGATACATTTCAATCGCACGTTGAACTAACTCAGACTTGTTATCTACATGAAAGTCATCTTCGCTAAATTTTACATCATCTCCCCCATCTCCTTCCAAACTCTCATCGTCAGACGAGATAAGAGTATCTATCCTATGGGTATAGGCATCGGGTTTATATTCTAAATAATCCTTCAAACTATCTGCAACCTCCTGTCCCCAAAATTCCTTAACTTTTTCCAGAAAAACCTTGGATACGTCGGTATCTAAGGAATACATGGGCAATAAATTCCGCAAGGTCACTTTGGCAGGATGGATTAGAGAATAAGCCTCTTTAGGCGGAGGAACTTTATGAAACTCGTAGGGTAAATCTGTTAGCGCTAAAGACTCTAGAAATGCTCTGAATTTGACTTCATATTCCCTCTCTAAGGGTACTGGATGGAAATAGTCTAATATTCCACTATCTCCAAACATCGTATGCATCGCCGTAAATGGCGGGTCTTTTAGAATATTTGGCATATCTTTCAAAATACATGTCTTGTAACGAAGTAGCATCCATTTGAAAAAGGCTCTTCTAGATGGATCGAGTTTAGTCTCGACATACTCTTTGACTTGATTTATGTCATATTCGGTAAGCAAATCGTGTAGCGGTAAAAACTCGCAACGATCTAAAACCCTCAAAACATGATCCTCTATAGTCTTGGGATTAAAAATCCGACGATAATATGGGGCGGATTTTACATGTACGGATACCATAGGCAATGTCTGAGGAGCTACTCTCTCAAAATACGCTTTAGGCGCTCTAAAGACCACCTCCGCTTTGGGAGAGGTACACTCATAATCTAGATTATTTACCTCAGCTTCGGGAAATACTTGCCGCTTATCACTGGGTTTTTGGGGACAATCAAATCTTACAAAATCAACGTAATCGCCATTCTCTACTTGAATGACATCGGGGGGAATTTGGGAAATACAATGGGACATTTTGTCCTCAGGAATGATCTCTTCCCAAATCTCTGGTGGTTGAGGTGCTTGACTATTTGACTCAGAAATTACTTCCTCGTCACAAACGACTTCTACAGTTTCAGAATTGGCGGGAAGTGATCTGTGCCAATAGTAGTAATCTTTATGACAAACGATAACCCCAAAAGCCGTTAATCGCTCTAAGACAAAACGATAATCGGGATATTGAGAATATGCCTGATCTATATCCTCTACGCTTATGGGAGTGCTCTTAATATCTCGCTCCATAGTCTCTTCTAGAAAGGTTTGATCTTCTAGAATGGCTAGCTCTTTACCTTTTACTTCGCATTCGCCCACGTAGTCGAAAACAAATTTATATTGACCCTTGTCTAAAGTACCACGATAAGAAATAGCGATGGACAATGGCGGGGTATTCCTAGGGATAGATGTCAGAACTAACTTATCTCCTACGGGATCTAATAGAAAGATACCGTCCGTAGCACCCGCTAATGCGCTAGTTCCAGAAACAGAATTCAGGCCGCCTACTTCAGATTTGTTTTTATGGTGAAGTATAAGAATAGAAATGTCGTTCAACGATGCTAAAGACTGTAGTTGATATAAAGGACGAGCGAACTCGGCATGATTCTCAGAGGTTTCGCTATCACGAGAAGCCGCCCGTAAGGTGTCAATAATAACTAAACTGGGGCGAAAGTCATGGATAACCTCTTGCAGATAATCTATTTTGGATAAATCGAAATTACGAAGGATACGGATAGAATCGTTATCCTCTCTGGTAAATCCTATGTTTTTCAATCTGGTTTTTATCGTCTCTTTATTCTCTTCTGCTTGAACATATAGAACTTTGCCTTGGGTAACGTCGAATCGCCCCAAAAATGGAAGACCTCTGACGATAGAAAATGCTAAATGGTAGCTTAAGAGAGATTTGTATGACTTAGGAGCTGCGGCTAGAAGGAATAGCCCTGATTTTGTAATAAAACGATCTACTAAATAAGAAACCCTAGAATTATCGTCAAACAAATCCTCTAAGCTGTACAGAGTTTTGCTATCTCCTATCTGTAAAAACTTTTGACGATGCTTGGCTATATCAGCTTCTAACTCGGATGGG
>JBKBWQ010000007.1:0-3479 GCA_046314355.1 Candidatus Altimarinota bacterium | reverse complement strand
CCGAATGCCTTTCTATCGAAGAGTCTTGGCTAGCTTTATTTAACCTAGAGTTTGACAAGGAATATACGATTGATCTCTCTTTACTGAGACCTAAAGGATCAACGAACAATTACGGTTTAGTTGCTTCTGGAGCCGTATCGTTTGCCTATATCTTGTTGGACTTGATCAAAGTTATTGAGTCAGAAAGAAAAACAATTCCCGTCATGTCGGCTTATTCTAGGCTAAACGAAGTATTGCGCCGTGGGGGTCTGTATAAAAATGGTGCTATCGTGCTGCATACCGACATTGACAGTCCAAATGTTCACGAATTTTTAGCCTCTGAAAGAGAGGATTGTCCTTGGGTGCGTCTGTGTCTGAATTTGAACCAATCCGCTAACGATAAAGATATTCTGCTCAAGGCGCTTCCTTCTGTTCGATCTGGAGATTTATTCTTAGTCAAGAAAGTATATCAAGATGGTCAACGACTTTATCACAACGTCTGCCTAGAGGTTTTACTTCCCCATCGAGGGACATGTCTTTTGAGTCATGTAAATCTAGGCATGACTAGTTATCGAACAGTTGTCAGCGCTTTTGAGGATGCGATGAGGTTTTTAGTCAATCTGCATCCGAACACAAAGGTTGATAAAGATGGTTACTATCTACCGCCAACAGTGGATAAGCAAGTAGGGCTTGGAGTTATTGGTCTAGCAAACTTTTTAGCCTATCATAAGGTCAAGTACAAAGACTTTGTTCAGGCTTTGAAAAAAGAATTAGATGGCGAGAGTGACAATACGTTGTCCCATACTCTAGCCAAATCTATTATTGACGGCTATTTAGTGGCAGCCAGAATCGCCATGTCTCATAACCTAGAGAGAGCTTTCGCCGTTGCCCCTACCGCCAACACTAGTTTCTACTATCGGGATTTTAGAGGTTATACGACAACGCCAGAGATATCCCCTCCCGTCAGTCGTTCGGTTATTAGAGTATCCGAAACTACGGAAGAGAAAGTTGTAGAATATCCGCCTGATGTCGAGATTGCTGCGGAAGTGGGATGGGATGTCTATTTCGATCTTGTAGATCAGTGGCAAAGACTGATGAATATTACAGGACTAGCCCACTCTATTAGCGCTAACTGGTGGAGTGATGTCGTAGTTATGAACGAAGAGTTTATCAACAAATGGCTAGATTCTAATTGGCTAAGCCTTTATTACGCCTTGCCAGTGTCGCCAGAGATTCAAGATAAATCGGAGTTAATTTGTGATGATTTGACGTGTGTCTCTTGTGCGGAATAGGAGGCTGTATGTATAGCAAATTACTATCTCAAAAAAGAAAATGGAAACCAATTAATCCAGTTTATACTCCCGTAGTCCAAGGCGCCGAAGAAGTTTTAAGTAGAGCGCTTTCCCTTCGGATTATGGAGTTGTCGGTAGCAGACTTTCTGGATAATGCTACAAAGAAAGACCTGCCCTTAGATGAAGATGGCATGACGTTGATTAGAGACAACATGTCCGATGAATCTGTCCATGATATGGCGCTTAACAATCTAGTGGCTAGTTTGCCGTTTAGTTGTGATTATCCAGAGGCACATCAGTTCAAGGCATTTGCCAACGAACTAGCCAATAAAACCCATCCCATTGAGACTGTAAGGACTATTGAAGTAGGTATCTTCTTTATCGTTTTGCCCATTCTTAGGTTTTTTGGTAATTCTGCCGCCAAAACTGTGGCCAGCGATATCAGCGGCGACGAGAGGATTCACGTAGCGACCCACACTAAGATTTCTAAAGATATTCAGACCTTTACCGCTTATAAAGAGTTGAGCGATTTTCGTCGAGAGGTAGTAGCTTGGATGACTTCCCCACTAAGCCCCGATAAAGTTCCCGCAGCGTATTCTAAATATGCTTCCCAAGACTTTTGGTTGAAACAAAGCGACAGTCTTTATTTTGAAGGCAAAGCGGATGGACTAAAAGACACCAAGAAAGGAAGTTATCTAGCTTTCTTTGAGATAGACCGTAGAAATCAACCTAGATATAACTAACCATGGATAAAGAGCTAGATAGATATATCTCTAGACAGCTATATCCAGATATAACTATTAATACCCCGCCAAATTATGGCGATAGGGTATTATCTTATTCTTTCGATGAGAAAAAAAGAAGAACTGGAGTTGGTAGAAGCAAGTATCATCGGAAAGAGATTCCTCCACTGTGTGTCATAGATTATTATAAAGATTTATTTGATGCAAATATTCGTGATTCTCGTCACTCTTTTGAATATAGTTTTCCTAGTTATTATTATTACGAGATTGACGTTCTTCCTAGACTCGTACCTTCGGCAAGAGTAATTGTTCGGAACTTCCAATCTAAGTTTATAGAGAGTTCTAGCTATGTTTATTTGTATGATTTACCTTTTCTACCGATTCCATTTTATCATCTTTATTATTACTATCATTCGCATTTATTTTTTAATTTATCTAATCTTGTATTTTTTAATTTATCTAATAAAGAATTATCTTTATTAGGTGTTCATGAAAATGTACCGAGAAATAATATTGCTATTGTGGCATTTTTTAGGGGTTGGGCGAGACGTTCTCGTTTATATCGTTGGTTACATATAAATCCATATTTTAGATTTCTTACAAATAAATTATTTATAGCTGTATTAGAAGAACATGCTGAAAGTAGTGGTTCTATTGTACATCCAGAAGTTATATTAAATAAACCTCTTCATTTAATAGAGTATTTAGTTGTATTTTCTTGGGATAAAAAACTTAATTATCGTCAATATGGTAAATATAATAAAGCATACAGATTGATTCATTGTAGTTGGAAAAAACATTTTTTATACAATATAGGAGATTTTTTCTTATTTAGAAATTATGCAGAAAGGATTAATACATCGGCAGGTTTTTTTTATGATTATTTGATTGATTCCTTAGAAGACGGAATAGAAGCGGGAAATGAATATAGCAGATTTTTTGATGTTACTATAGATTCTCAAGGATATGACCATCCTTACGAGCCTATGCATACTGCTTGTGTGAATTTAGCAAAAGACATATCAAAACAAATTTTTGAACAATTAAAAAAAATGCCCGTAAGAATTCCATATCCTACTCTTGAGCCGTTGAAAAAACTGCTACTAAAATATAGAGTTGATCCAAGATATTTTAATTTATCTAAATCTAGAATACATACGTATCCGTCCGCTGATATTAGGTATGAAAATGATCAAGCACCCTATAGCTATAAATATACTATACAAGCCCCTTATTCGGAAGGATTAATAGAAGAACTAAAAGAAAAACACGATGTTGATGTTTATCCTAATACTATTCCTTTTTTTCCTTGATGGTTTGTTTGGCTATTTTATGATAAAATATTATTATTAAATTTACTTCTATAGTATGCAAAACATACCACCACAGCTAATAGAGTTTTATAAAACTCTAAATTACATCTTTGAGCAAATGGTGGCTACTTCTTCTCGACTTGGATCGAGAG
>JBKBWQ010000006.1:0-3747 GCA_046314355.1 Candidatus Altimarinota bacterium | reverse complement strand
GGCCTCACCGCTGGCGGGTTTTTTAATTTCAATATTCCTACTGACCACATTTAGACCTAATAAAGCAGCTATCATAGTATAATTAGATATGAGTATCTCCAACATGAGAGGAAAAGTACTACAGCTTGTCAAAACATAAAGCTGTTCTATGATACTGACAAGAAACAAAACCCAAGCGAATACCAGTTGAGAACGACGCTCAGTAATGTGCCGCAGGACCGGGACATTTGAAAAAGTTTTTATTAGTAAAACAGCGAGAGCTTTCATACAAATTCACCTTTTGAAAAGTTATACAATATAGAAGGTTTCATAACTTTATCTAACTCATAATCAATACTTTTTACATCAACAAAACGCTCTAAATCTTCTTTTTTAATGACAGCATATATTTTCGCTTCTCTCCATTCTATCAGCTCTGCAAGCACATAGTAATCACATTTCTGTCGTGCTTTTATCTTTGGCTCAGTAATAAACGAGCCTGAAAACCCTCTCCCAGCTATATCAAAATATTTTATAATATCATTTTTCTTTATAGCGAAATCATAGTAAAGTGCAGTTTTACAATCATTGTTTCTTACTATTAACTCAGTATTATACATAGAACATAAAGATTTTATATAATCAATGATTATTTTTTCAAGTATTAACCCTCTTTTAATAACTTCAAAAAGAAAATAATCATTAACTTTCTCCCTGCGGCGCTGGATGTAGGGTAACCTGCAGACCGCTTCCGCTGTGGCTTCCTGGGTGAAATGTTTCAACCGCTCAGGTGTCGGCGTAATAAGCATGAGAAGTAGTACAAAGTATTTTTTTGTTTTGTGGGACGAAGTATTCTTTAGTCTTGTGGGATGTGGTCTAAATACCATTAGAAGACTAGTATGTCCAAACCCTGGAATGCGTTAAAGGTACAATGGTAATTTATTATATTGAGCTCACTCCTTCCTTTCCAGTTTTGTTATCAGAAGACAAGCATCAAACAAGCTCAAATCCTTTACCTTATCAGCACTCACATACACGCTCAGCATAGATAGGTACTCAAACACAAACGCATCATTTTCATTTTTGATTGAACCTAAGAAGTCTTGATAGTATGTAAGCAGAACACCCGTGTCCTGAGCTTGTGCGATAATGTTCGTGTTTTCAATCAGTTCTGAAAGTTTAGTCTGGATACTATTACGAAGTGTTATATGAATATTCTCAATGAAAAATAAATCGTAATCGTTTAATTCTTCAATATTTTTATTTTCTAACTCTAATAAATACTCTAAAAAGTTTTTACCCTTCGCATATTCAATGAATTTTTCTAAGGTCTGATTGGTTTTGGTGGTTGGCATGGACACCGATTAGCGTAACGGGAAGCGGAATTCGCCTGGCCATCTGCTTTCTTCCAAAGTGATGTTCGCGACATAGATATTTTTTTGATACTCGTATTTGACTTCTCTAGGTATGCATCTTAATCTAAAAGCAAAATCTTTTGAATTACTTGTAATTACCCAGTAGTTAGCTTTGAGCATAACAAGTAATTGTCCTAATGCACAAGAAGAATATAAAGGCAAATAAAGCTGATATCTCGGCTTATACCTTCGTACTATGCTCCTCTCTTCTTTCGTAACGGCTGTTATGTAAGACACACTCTCTTCTGTCTCAGTATCCCTGAGCAATGCTCCTTTCCATCGTATAAACATGTTATAGTCTCTCTCTTGAAAAGTAGGATTAAATATCTCTACTTCATCTATTCTACCTCGTACATTATAGGTAATATCTATATGATAATCTTGTAAAGAAGATATTATTTTTACTCCACAAAAGTCTTTTAATCTAAAATCACAAAACCGTGATGCTTTCCCTGAATAGATATAATAGTTTCTATCTAATTCTTCGTTCCTAAAAACATATTTAGTGATACCGGTCGGTGCTTCGGCATCAAACGCACTCAAAAAGCGGACTTCTTCATCGCAAAAGTAGTGGAATTCATCCAAGCAAGTATCTACTGCTGTGGATATATCAAAGTCAGGTGGCGGTGGTGGTACGCGTAATTCGTCTAATTCATGCTGGTCAATGCAGGTATCCCGTTGTGGTGTTTCAACCCAAAAATCGTAGTTAGTATCATTTGTCCATCTGGTCCTATTAGTATCATCTATCGCTCTCAAATAAACGAGATACCGGCCTGGCTGGAGTTGGGTTTTATCCACTCTGATATAGAATGGAGTGAGGCTTATACTAAGTGGTCCATCAGTAAGAAGGCTAGTACTGCCGAAGTCAGGCATTTGATATACTGTCCATATAAAGTAAGAGCGAAATGGAGCAAAAAAAGGTGAAGCAGCAAATATACTTTGATGTTGTAATAAAAACCCGTACTGGTCGGTTGACAGAGCATTGAGCCAAACCTGTCCTATTATGTTTTGAGGTTTAGTATCATCTTTGAATAATGTTACTACAAAACGGTCAAGAGGCAAACAATTATAGGTATATCTACGCTCTGCTGGTGTATCTGAAATAATTTGGAAATCGGTAAGAGGTTGATAATCTAATTGTACTATATCAATTGTCGTTTCTCCTGTACTATCTTTTGCATAGTATAAATGATTATTATCGCTTATCTCAGAGCCGGTAAGAAGCACCTGGCGGCTTTGAGAAAGCAAGGATAGATTGTGCTCTGTCTTGACGAAATCGGCTTTATAATCAGAACCAAAAGGTCCTTTGTCGTTTTTATAAAAATTATTAAAACGAAATCTAGGATACGGTACTATCATGGCCACATGGACAAAAAGTGTTGATAATAAAAAAGTGTATAGCGTAAAATTACTTACAAGATGCACGCTGGCTCTACTTCTCCACAATGTGGCGTCATACCAGTGGCTGGTTTGATTATCGTGTAACCCGTCGTTGTAATAATTTATTAACTCTTCAATAAAAGCATTAGCCAATGGGTGTGTATTGTATGCGGTAAAAGCGGCAGAGTTTCTAAATAGTGGAGAATTGATATCAAGCATTAATGTTTTAGGAGCTTCAGCGGGTCGCCGGCCGTACGCGTGTTTGGCCATCTGGGTAATAAAGAAATGGGTTGGATTGTTATATAATGTGTTATTATAAGCATTATATGTAAAAAGAGCTTTTATATATTCGTCAGTAGTTATATAATTCAATTGTTCTTCATGAGTATAGATGAGAGTTTTTGTGCCTAAGGCATCTATACCATACATTCTGTAGCGGACATAGGTGGCTTTACTCAGGAGGTCCTGATACTTTTGTAGGGTGGTCGCTGTTGGCTCAGGGTCTTTGGATACCTGCAACGCCAACAATCCATTTATGTATAAGCCGCCGTAGGGTTTTATTTCTATCCTATTCTGTGCAGGATTGAAGCGGAAACTTTTGGCTGTTTTCCTGTATTCAGGTGTGTTAGCGGCGAAACTATCTTCAAAACCCATTCTGTTACTAGTCCCTACGAAAACGACATCAAATAGCCCGGCATTATAATTATCTGTCGGCTCTATTGGAGCAGAGTATATGGACACAAAGTCATTATAAGTAGTATCATACCATAAAGCACCAGCCAGTATCTTGTAGGGTTGGTTTAAAGAAGAAAGGACGGCTGTATTGATATTACCAAAATAGGAGGTCGGCGTAAAAGGAGTGGCTTCAAATACATAAACATAATCTTGGTTATCAGGGAAAAACGCTTGGTTGTGTGTACTATCATCAAATATTGCCGCTAGCCAAACATAGGCAGGCTGTGGGAAGGCAGAG
>JBKBWQ010000005.1:0-4310 GCA_046314355.1 Candidatus Altimarinota bacterium | reverse complement strand
CTATTTCTCTAGCTTGGCGAGAAGCTGACGTTCGGCCACCGTAAGAATAGGTTCACGGTAGGCCACATAATCTTTCAAGTAACTAATCAAAAACCCCTTCAAGCTAGGGTTATTGTCGCAAAGCTTGATACATACCTCAGACGGAATATCTACTAAGAATGAGAGGGCTTTAGATTCCCGTTCCTCAAGAAGAGTACGGTAAACTTCCTCTGCCCACTCTGGAGTAATTCCAGAGAACAAAAAGCTAATCAATTGGGCGCGAGTTTCACGATCGGCATAAATGTATTTTTCTGCGAATTCTTTAGGAGTCATAAAACACCTCCCTAACGTCAATCTCATAATACCAAAAGAAGCATGCGTTCTTTCTCAGTCAGCAGGGGATCAAGATGGGACACACAATCGCTTAAATACTCGACAAAATACTGCTTCAGTCCCTGATCTCGCTTGCAAACTTCTACACAGACTTTAAGTGGTAAGTCAACCAAAAAAGATAAAGCACAAGCTTCATTCTTTTGGGAGAGAATATAGTACACCTCTTTTGCCCACTCTGGATCAACTCCAGAAGACAAAAAATTAACCAGCTGACAACGAACAACATAATCGCCAGAACAATACTTCTCTGCGAACTCTTTGGGATTCATAGAAAAACCTCCATCACGATAACTCTATCGTAACACCTTGACCAAAACTACGCAAGATGGTATAAGTAAATTACGGATTAAAAATTAGGAGACTAAGCATGTATCCTCAAATACCATCATCACTTATTCCCGAAATTGTCGTAGAGTCTTTTCAATCTCAATCAAAAACTCCATTGTTCTTTTGGGGATTGAGAGGATGCGGAAAAACAACCAACGTCAAAAGAGCGGCACTTTCGCTAAATGTAAACTGCATCATCGTTAACTTACAACAAATAGAACCGACAGACCTCATAGGATTACCAAATATCAAAGACAATAAAACAATATACTCTCTCCCGCCATTGTTGCCGACTAAGGAAAAACAACCAGAATGGCGGGGGATTATTTTCTTTGATGAATTCAGCGAGGCGCCGCCAACATGTAAATCTGTACTGCTATCCATACTTGCCGAGCGCCGCTTCGGAATATGGCATTTACCAGACGATGCCTTAATCGTGGCCGCTTCAAATATTCCAGAAGAGGGAACTCTCTGGGGAGAGTTAGCACTGCCTTTACTAAGCCGATTCGAGCATTATTCCGTAACACCATCCGTAGAAGATTTTCTCAATTCAGAAAACATACATCCAGCGGTCGCAAAATACCTAAGGAAATATCCAGAAGACTTGTATGGCGACATGCCTTGTCCAAGAACATGGTCACGAGTCTCGGATTTACTCTATCAAAACAGCAAGCTACTAGAGACTAGGATACAAGCTAATCTAGGCCTAGAAATTGGATTGAAGTTTATCTCTTTTCTGAAAGTGGATTTTCCTTCTCCAAAAGAAGTACTGGATGGAAACATAATCATGGAAAAAAACATTGATTGGCTTCCAGTACTAAAAAATTGGGCAGAAGATGAAGAACTTGATCTACAAAAAGTAAATCAAGCCTCTCTCGCCATTTATAAACTGGTATCTCTTGGGGAAATTCCACGAGAGGCGGCTATTCACTACGGAGGGCTTCTGGTAAAAAACTATCTTCATCTATATGATGAAGCGCCTAACTGCGAAGGGATCGAAAAACTGAAAGAGTTGAAGGAGGTTTAGTCATGGACATACTAGAACTAAAGGTTAAGCTAGGACAAAAAGAACCTTGGCTTGCCAACCTAATCTTGGGCATTCCTGTAGAGATTACGGACTGCTCATCTATTGCATATACGGACGGGCAGAAGATATTCATGAACAAACAATTTGTAGAAAATAGCTGGCCTCACTGGATCGAAGGGGTGTTTATGCATGAACTCTTGCATATCGTCTTCTCCCATACAGAGGCGATGAGAAACAAAAATCAAACTCTATTCAACATCGCCACGGATGCGGTGATTAACCATAACTTGCTTAAGTGCAACTACTCTCTGCCGCATGGATGCATCAAGTTATCGGAATTGTGCGAACAAATTGGCATACCAATGAAGGATTATACGGCAGAAGAGCTTTATCAGATTCTGCAAAAACATCCTCTGCCTAATCTACCTGATTTTAGGATGGATATTGTACCATCTTCTAATCCAGTCTCCACGAAAACTATATGGCAAACAATAGACTGGCAGGCACAAAAAACTAAACTACAAAACCAAATATTACAATCGCACGGGTTGATCAAGGGGAGCGAACAGGTCACAGTAAATAAAATCAAAACAAAAACCCCAAAATGGATACATAGGCTTGCTATGTTTCTAAGGAACAAACAAACTACAACTAAACCCCATCGCCGTAGCATCATAGGGGTATATGACTACTTAGCACTGGCCAATAAACCTAAGGGAACAGTAACGATAGGAATAGATACTTCTGGATCAATCAATAAACATATCCTAGAGAAAAACCTAGGTTATATCGAGAAACTTGTCTATCAATATCCAAATATCAACTTTACTTTAGTCACTTTCGATACGGAGATTCAGCAAGTCATTCCGATAAGGAGAAGCATAAATAAAATAACCTTCAACGGTAGAGGCGGTACAGACTTTTGCCCTATAATCCAATGGGCTAAAAATAGCGATCTTTTGGTCGTATTTACCGATGGAATGGGGAAATTCCCTAAACAACCGCCTAAATACCCGATCTTTTGGGTACTATACGAAAACTATCCAGTAATTCCATACGGAGAAGTTTTCATAGCGGAATAAGACTAAAATAAATCCCCTCTATCTGAGGGGATTATGCTATTATGTGTTATGTGCCCATAGCTCAGTGGATAGAGCAACTGCCTTCTAAGCAGTCGGTCGCTGGTTCGAGTCCAGCTGGGCACGTATCAAAGACTTGATTACCTTATTTTGAAAATGCGCCAGAGTAATGGCGCTCTTGGCTAGAGAAAGTAAATCGTCGCGATCAAAATTCTCGATCGCTCTTAAATCCCTCTCTAAGGAAAACTTTTCTTCTAGCGAAAGAGAAAAATCTAAGTGTTCCATAACTTCCTCGCATCATTTAGGTTGACTAAATCGGATTGGCTAGGAACTACGCCAGTGGTAGCGATGATCCACAACCAATCCTCTACGGATAAGTCTATCACGATACGGTTAATTACAGAAGGATTACGGCGGATCAAATTACGAGTAGTCAACGGATCGCCTAAGGTTAACAGCTCAGACGTTAATTCCTCAGATAAAAACTGATTATCGGCAATAATTCTGGTGGCGGCCAGATAATACGGGGTACCTCTCAACCCATCCAAAATCTTCTTGATAAGATGGGGAGATAAACTACTAGAAGATAACAAACTAAGAAAATCTTTTTCTTGAAGCATATCAATTCCCTCCAGATTAAATTTCATAATGATATCGCAATTGGCGCCACCCTGTAAAGTTGGCATAGCGCTCTTTATCATCCATACATTCCGCTACATGCTCTAATGGCGATAAATGCTTGGGACTGGCGCCAGCTAGACGATCAAATAATTGACGGTCGGAATCTGGATCGCTAATCTTGCCATTCCTTAACCGATACGATACTCTGGCACATCTGGCGGCAGAAATAATCTTTTTATCCTCTAAAGGTAAATAATTCTCTTGGGGAAGGATGTAGGGTAAATGCCATTCGCCTTTTAGTCGTAACGTAGGATGACTACTATTCAAGGCATGGCGAATTTCTCTCGCTAAAACTTGCATTTCGGGCTGGGCGGCTTCGTGGTCTCTCAATAGCAAAAAATTATCCCAAGTCGTACTACTAACTACGGCACACATGTGAATAAATGGCTCTAGAAGTCTGTTGCCGACTTGTTTATGAATGCCTAAGGTCTCTAGTCTTCTGACGGCATTGACGGCAAAATCTCTGGCCTCTAACCATATTCTCTTAGCCTCTGTAACATCCTCTATTTCTCTATAGGCTTGCATCCCTCGCTGATTCTTGCCCCAATGAATTGGCATGGCGGGATTGGTCATAACCTCCTCTATCGTCTTACTAATGGGAATCGCTCGACTACTGGCAGAATTCCTAGAAAATACTCTGTGCGTAAGTAATTCCGCATGGATAAAGCGAGGGTAGATTAGCTCTAATGTAGTCAGCCTCGCTCCAGATAAAGAAATAGAATCGGCAATTACTTTGACGCTAATCATGATAGACTCCGAATAGAAGATAGGAATATTCTAATGGATATTCTAAAATCCGCGATGCAAACTATAACCATTCCCGT
>JBKBWQ010000004.1:0-4357 GCA_046314355.1 Candidatus Altimarinota bacterium | reverse complement strand
AATTGTGCCGCTATGTTTGCGGGAGTTTTTAAGCTAAGCTTTAATTTGGCAACATCCTCGTCGTTAAACCTTGCGGGAAATAATAACTCTCCTTTATAACGTCTAGGGTCTTTCCAGCCTATCTTAGTCACATAAGTCGTAGGAATATATTCCATGGGCAGCTTTAGTATCTCCCAATCAGAAGAATCTATAAGAAATCCTATAAGGTCTTTATGATGTAATCTTTGGCCAATGACGATCTGGACTGCGTTATTGTTATTTGCCCTTGTACTTATGGCGTCAGTGTACCAATGAATGACTGCTTCTCTTTTAGAACGAGATACGACATCGGTGGCTTTATGCGGATCGTCAATAATTAAAATATCGTAGCCATGACCTGTACTTCCTGCTTGGGTAGAAAGCGATAGTCTATAGCCTCCCTTGTTGTTGTGATAAAAGTTCTTACGATTAGAATCCGTCGCTAAACTAAATAATGACCCCCATTGAGATTGATACCATTCGGAGCTAATTAATAATCTAGATCGCCAGCTATCCCTATCGCACAATTCTCTTGAGTAACTGGCAGAGTATATCTGCTGAGTAGGGTCTTTTGTCCATACCCATGCAGGAAAACATACGCTACAAATCTGAGATTTCCCCATCCTTGGAGGAATACAGATAATTAGCTTTTTTATTTCTCGATTAAAGAGAGCTTCTAGATGCTCGGATATACAATCTATATGCCAGTTGTGGATATACTTAGAGCCGTCTATAAATGGCCATGCGGATTTTATAAAAGCGGCAAGACCTAGCTGAGTTTTCATAGTTGACTCAGCCAGTTTTATTAACTCTGGATTTTTTTCTATTAAATCTAAAATAGCTTTTATCGTTTCTTTATTCATATTCTTCTAGCAAATCTTCTACATTGCTCCCAAATATACCTCTAGGGGTATAGACTTTTTGCTGATTTACCGCCCTGTCATATAGAGCGTATCCAGAACCGCCTGCCGCAAACATGCCACAGATGGTTATAACGATTTCTCCGATATCTCTCATATCTTCTTTTGTAACTGGAAATTTACGAACGATAATGTTTTCCACATTAGGATACACGGCCACAATTATGCCAGCCAAAGTCGCTAAAGAAGAAGATATAAAATGACTAGTTTTTAGATAGTTTTTAGGAGGTTTTGCAGCCGTTAGATAAGTGTTTTCTGGTTTTTTCCTTTCTTTGATGCACGGTAGCATGGGTGCCTCCCTTTAATATAAAGGGAATTGTCCAATGTATAAATCTATTTGTATATCTGCTATTTAGTTTTATGTAATGTCTTAGGAAGTATTTTAATGGCGTCAAACTACAAATGTAGTATTTAACGTAAAACCTTCCTAGATACGGTAAATCAACCATAGTGAATTTACCAGAGGCTAAAATCATATGAGCTATATCAATGTAAGTATGAAAAATCAACTTTATGATTTCAGGCTCTAAATTGATATGATGATCTCGGTAAATTATCTCTCTTATAATATTTACTAATACATCACTATTAACAGATTTAGGTTTTTTATAGTAATTTTTTGTATTGTTATAGACGTGATCAATAATATTCATCACTAAATCATAGTGCGGATGGTTAATCATATTAACAAGACACTTCCATGTTTGTCTGATAGATATTCCAAGAATAACAACTACCGGGCGGGTTATTTAAGTAAAAGGTCATATCCAACCCAGCATCGCCCCCAAACTGAATTTGGGAGTTTTCTAGTGATATTGTAGCAGATGGGGCATGGAAAATATCTATTTTATTGGCGGTATTTACTAAAGCCGCCGTAATACTAACGTCACCAATTAATTGACTTCCAAAAGCAAGTACGCTTCTATTATTCAAAGTAAAGACTAATGTGACCACTTGACCGATAATAGAGTTACTGAATTCAATTGTAGCCGTCGGCGTACTGCCATTAATCAATCTCACTAAAGCATCATTAGTGCCAATTGTAGTCGTAGTATTATTGGCAATAGCGATAGTAAGGTTTTTAGACCTGATGTTTGTAGATGTAGCGCTGTCGTAAGGTAAATAGCTACCGACAACAGCATCAATATCACTTTCTGGCGTACTGCTAATGACGTTTTGGGGAAGAATTTCGTTAAGCTGATATGTAGATTTAGTCACGTGAAGCAGCACTGGATAGTTTACATCCATCGTAAAGGACTGCTGCATTAATCCTACTTTGAAAGTAATTAGCTCAGGTTGGATATGGTCATAAGTGACCTGTAAGATAGGGCTTTCAGAAATAGGGATAGAGCGAAGCCTAACCATTCTCCCTAATTTATTTCTCCCCATGATTTGTTTTTCTTGTACATTAGTCTGCAATACAAAAGTAGAAGGAACCGGCAAATTATAGACTAGATTAGCATCGGCTCCAGTGGTTGCATGTCTTTTAAGAGCAAGAGAAGAAATTCCAATATACGTTCTGTTATGTACTTCGATACTCATTGGGCGCCTCCTTGGTTAAAAATAGACAAATCCAATGTTGTTTCTTGTCCAGAAATAGAATCAATAACGGTAACTTTATTTGTTTCTTGTAGGATTTTATTTACTTTTTTACCAATTTCCTGTTGCTGTTCTTTTTTACGATCCTCTGGTGTCTTTCTCAACTCTATAGTTTCTTCGATTAGAGCATCCAGAAACTGCTTATCTTTTGTTTGCCAGAGTATTTCTGCTCCGCTGACTTTATACAACTCTACTAAAATCGCATAATCTCTAACATCGGAATAAAAGCATCCTAATTTACCTTCATCTTCTCTATTCAGAATTACCCTGATTCTTTCTGGGATTTTTTCCTTTTCGCCAGTCTCTCTACTGCTTTTCCCATTTGATCGTGATAATTTAGTTGATGAAGTTTCGAGATTTTACTGGGCAAAAATGGTTTGTCTGTGGCTAGATCGTATTCTCCTGAATCTGCCATAGACTCCGTAAAGAATACTTTACAAATCTGCACATAGTCTTCTTCAAATCGTCTGATATCTAGAGTCTCTTCCGATCCCACAATAGGCAGCATTGCGGAAATAGTTTCTAGAAGCTTCCAGTTGGCCTCGTCGCTTAGAATAACGCCAATAGATGCGTCATGCTCTACAAATACATCTAGAAGCTGTTGTTGTAGTAATATTAAATCTCTCAGCTTAGCTCTTGGGACTTTCTTAACTTCTACGACTCTATCTACTGTTCCATCAGGGTTATAGTAATTTACGGTAAAGCAGTAATTATTAATGTTCATCGTGGCAGCATTCCTCCTCTAGCTCTAACACGATCATTTCTTGGGGCTTCGTATTCCCATTCTATTCCCATGTGCTTAGTAGAAGAATGTCTGGTTACTGGAGCGGAATACATAGGTTGAGCAATAAGTAAAGCTTCTGGGGGCTTTTGAACCTCTCCTTGAAGTATGTATGCCATAGGCTGATGCATACCATCTCCTCTTGGCGGAGGTACGGGTAAGGCTACGTTTCGACCCGCTACAATGCCTCCCAATAGTTGATAAGCTTTATAGACCATATCGTTCGCCATATTATTCACATCTCCTGTAACGTTTGATAGTCCTACGCCTTGATAATAAACTCTCATAAGTTCAGCGATTATTAAGTTATCGGCAATCTCTCGTAGGATAGGATGAGAGTTTTTTAACGGTAATTCATACGCATGAATTAAAATCGTATCTATAAAATTCTCTTTTTCTTCGGCAACTAGATAAAGCAATTCTGGATTAACCACATGTTGAGCTGGTCTAGTATTAATGCCCGGATACCACTCATCTGGAGCTGGTGGCGTAAAAGTAATGTTTAATCTGGAGTTTAACTTCAGATTTATGGAATCGTAAGTTGTATATTTAGGGACGTACGGCATTTGGGGTCAAATAGCTATAGGGCAATTTATCTAGAACGATGATCGCCTTAAATCCTTGTACAATTTCTTGATAAGCTTCTGATTGATACACGTAGTCTATGGTAATTTGGCTATTTGTTTCTGGCGAGTTTAATTTATATGATCTTTGATAGCTAAAAAATGCCTCTACAAGCGTCTCAGAAACAAAAGGAAGAATGCCACTTAAGTTCTCAATGTAAGGATAAGGAACTAGATAGTCTATTGAAATTTGACTAGTATAATGAGTTGTTCTGTATTTGTAAGTATCTTGAAGTCTATAAGCCTTAAGCAGTGGTAATTGGTCTATGGCAATACCCATAGCATTAAAGGCTCGCACCGATCTAACGATTTTTATGTTAGATGTTGGATAAGCGGAAATAAATTTTTTATTAATGTAATCTGCAATATATCCCACCAGATGATAGCACAATAAGTCTCTCATCTTAGAAACCTAA
>JBKBWQ010000003.1:0-5037 GCA_046314355.1 Candidatus Altimarinota bacterium | reverse complement strand
TCTCTATGTCTGGCGGAGCAATATTCGCAGACTCCATAATTCAAAGGAAGGTTGAATAATCTTTTTATGGAATCTATAACAGAATCTTTCTTTTCCTCTTCATAACGACTAAAATTCAAATTCTCCTTATCTGAGGATTCTCTCAAGGAGGCTAATCTAATAAAAAATAGATTTCCATCGCTTTGTTTTATGCTTTTTAGAAAATCTCTAGTTCTAATTATCGAGGTCAGCTCGAAAGATTGAATTCTTGCCGATAATTTATTGGATACTGATAGTAATCTTTTTTCAACGTCAGATGTAGTGACTTTTTTACCAAATTCTAAATTCTCGGTTAAAGCAATATATCTATCCTTGAGTATAAGAGTCTCTGGATCATTGGGAGGAAGTATTTTTCCATATTCCATATTTGCTTTTATATCTTGCAACACTATAGCCATTTCTCCAGATAACGATATATTATCTAGTTGTCTTAAATTACCATTTCTATACATCTGTAACATCTCTTTAGTAACTCGGTTTAATCTAAAGCGATGGGTTTTTAAGAAGTCTCTGCCATAGGATAGATTGTTTAGTCGTAGTCTTTTGGCTAAAGTATCTAATCTTTCCGCGCCAGTTACTTGAGATCGGGCTTTCAGTATATTGACGGCAAGATCGTAATTTACTTGATTTGTTATTGGATTATAAAAGGAATTTATATCTAATCCTTTGTATTTGGCGGAAACATAAGTAACGGCAAGTTGTCTAGCTTCTAAATCGGATAATCCTTGAGTCTTTTGTAGCCATTTGGAATATATTCCTATGTCATGATGAATAGCTCTGGCCGTCTCGACAAATATCTTTCTAGAGGCTAGTTCTTTATTTCTTTTTAGTATGAAGGTCTTGACATCCGTATAAGATGGGTCAGGAGAGGAAAATTCGGATATAGAAACCCCCTCCGTAAGCGTATCATTTAGCCATACGTAGGAAAGTATTTCCGATATAGCGTCTATTCTGACCTGACAATCTAACGTGGGGTCGAGTCTCTGTAAAGACAAGACCTCTCCTATATTGGTCATACTCTTTTTTAGTATTGATATTTTGTTTAACTCTCCGATATAATTAGCAAAGTTACTTAAGCTAAAGGAGCTAATTGTGTCCATAGTGTTAGGTATTGACATGGGGGCTAAAAATTTCGGCTTTGGCATTGTAGAAGAGACCCCAAGTTCGCTGAATCTTATTGCTACCCATCATGTCTGTATCGCAGAAGAGGATATTTTAGAAAAGGCTAAATCATTATCCAAAATTCTCAAAAATCTAAAATCACTTTATCAGATCGAAACCGTAGGCTATGAATTTTCTGTAATGAGAAATAAAGTAGGTCGTACTATAGATATTCTAAGCGGAATCGTCATAAGCGAGTTTATGGAAGGATATAAAGTCCATCCAGTTAACGTTTCGACCTGTAAGAAATTCTTTACTGGCACAAGAGCGGCCAATAAAACTAGCATACTAGACGCTGTCTGCAATTATCTTTCCGTCAAGAAACTAAAAGTAACTCATCATGAAAGTGACGCATTGGCCATTGCTATTTACGTGGCTAAACTCAATTAGCAAAACATGCGCAATAGTTTTTCTAATATCTCATCCTCTTCATCCTCGGCATCGGTTAGTAAACATATCTTTGTTAAATCAATAGGAGTCATCTTTGTATAGAGTGTCGAGGAGTTCATCCGTAGAATTCGGTTTTCTGGATTGTACTTGTTTTCCTTTGACATAGGTCTCTTTCAGTTTAGGTATATTCAAAAGTTCTCGTATTTTGTTTTGAACATCTGGATCGGCGCCGTCAATTAGCTGCATAGAAACGGCTGTAATAATATTCTGCATATACAAAGCCCTTGCCGTTGGATCGTTGCTAATAACTTCCTCAAAATCTCCAAGTTCAGTTTCGTTAAAATTCAAAGCTAGAATAGGCTTTAAGGCTTTTTGCAAGAATTCGTCTTTTATTCTTCGAGTTACGGCTTGTATCGTAGTATCGAGGGCGCTGATTCCGTGTTGCTCCATTTTGCCCCCGACTATAGCTTGTGCTTCTCCTAAGTAATTAAGAGGCATATGGAATGATTGAGCAATACCTTCGTTAAAGTAATTCAAAGCAAATGACCATAGTCCTGCATCTACGCCCAACCTAATGCTATCTATTCTGGTATTCGTATCCGTAACAACGACTGAGTTATTTTCTAAATCCTGAAGTTGTCGCATTAATAATTCCATCACTGGCTTTGTAGCAGGTGATCCGTCATTATTGCGTATAGGAGTACCATCGGGATTATGTAGCATGACTTTAGTATTGGGGTCAGCGTATCCGACCCAAATCCCTGTAGCGTTATTTTTTATCGCAATAGTAAGCTCCGCTAATACGGTTTGTTTTGCTTTGTAATAGGGATAGGCTCTTTTGCATTCTGGCGAGCCATAAGGGTCTCCAAAATTAGTCGTATAACCTGCTGTGACGTGAATACATTTCTTATAAGGAATATTTACGGTTTTACCTGATTTTAGTCTGTAGGTTATATGAGTTATCTGATGTATATTTCCGTTAAACGTTACTCTACGAGGATCGAGAACTTTTATACCTTTAATTCCCCAAGTTTTATCTGGTCTAGGATAGTAGAGTATTTCCCCAACGGCAAATCCTAAAGGCATAGCCGAAGCTAACTCTGCTATAATGGTGTGAAAAGGATTTTCCATATTGTATAAATTATTATTGACCCATTCCTGAATCGTGGGATTGGGATGTACATATTTTCCAAAAGACATCGTGGCTCTTAAGGCTTTAAGCTCTACGCACGCTCTTACAAACGGGTCTTTTTCGATCATTTTGATATATTCATCTAGAGAATGTCCTTTTGGATCGGATTTAGTAAATTCTCTTACCGCAGTGGACGTTAATACTTCAACGGCAGGAACGATGTCTTTATAGTATTCTGTCTTTCTTCTTTCGTAATCTTGATTTCTTTTTATAATTTCGTATAGAACTCTAGGATTTAACGCCATAATATCGCCTCGCAAGGTATAGAGCGTTGCTTGCACATATAAATCACAGTAGCATAAAAAGAAGAATTACTTATTCTATAAAAGATTCTAGATGATCTCTGTATTAGATTTCTTGTCTTACATCTTAATTCCGCTTCAGTAAAGCAAAAACAATAGTTTCCTTTTTTAGCTACAAATATTTCATCGAAAATATCTAAATCAATATTGCATCCCAATCCGTTATCTAGATAAACTATACCTAGTTTCTCTTCTGGATATGTGGATTTTATTTCTAGTGCTTTTTCTAATACGATATTATCTGGACAGTGATCTAGGATAAAACTAGCTATGAGTGGCTCCATGTATCTAGACTTGGAAAACGTCATTAAATACTATAAACAATTGCCACATCAAAAAGAAGCCATAAAGTTACTGCAAGAATACATAAACAAAGATCAAGATATAGTTACTCGATTTTTATCGAAATGGAGGCAACTAGATAAAATTGATGCCTATACATTGCTATTATACCCTACAGAGAAAAAAGATTCTAGAGGGCTAATTATTTTCAATTTAGACTTGCTAAAGAACGGCAAGCGTATAGATCGAGTATGCGTTAATTCTGGAGCGCCTTCTGCGCAGGTATTACTTCCCCCAGAAAAAGACTATTCTGGAAGCCTTAGACCTATACCCGAAGGTAATTGGATAGTACATCCTCCAGAAAAAGCTCCATATGGGAGTTGGGGAGAAGGATTAGGGGAATGGTGGATAGAATTGACCCCCATTAACCCTAGGCATAATCGTAAAAATATTGGAATACATTTGGATGCAAATAGGGAATATAGTCCGGGCAGCGCTGGCTGTATTGTTACATCGTCCAAAAAAGACTTAGAAAAAATAATAACTTGGATATGGAATTATGGAGTCAAAAGTCTAACAGTAACCTATAACTTTACGAAAGAAAATGGATTCTCTAAAGCAGAAATAGAAACTCTGATAAAACAACACGCCAAATATGCCGTAGGATATGCCGAAGGTAATTTGACATTAAATGGAAATCCTAAACCTAGCTACTATGGCCACACAGATTATGGCAACGGAAAAACAAATATAGGGGCTTACTCGTACCAAGGAAAGGCCAAATCCCCCCAAGAGGCCGATGAGCTATGGACTAATCATCTAATCGAGAGATTGTCAATTCCTTTGTCCAAGATACTTGTGAAAAATAACTATAGTATATTCATATTGTTAAACGTATGCGATTTGTACACTCAAGCTCCATTAGCTGTAACAGATACTGGAGGGCTTCTTGAACAGATTAGCGGAGTATCGAGTATTTCCGAAAAAGATATGATCGAATATCGGGTCGCATCCTTTTACGATCCCGTATCCAAAAAAATAATGGCGGCAGGATTCGGGAATAATCCAAACCGCCTAAGGCAGGATCAACAGCGGAGAGTTAGATGTATTATAGAATATTTAGCCTATAAAAACCTTAATTAGTTGCAATACCAGCTTCATTCAAGAGTTCGCCCACATAAGTGGCGATATCGGCTGCCACATCAACAGGATTGTTACCGGTCAATTCGGCAAGAGCGGTACTCAACAACGCTACTTCGTCGGCAATAGCGTCAACGGCACGGCGTTCCATTTCGTCCGAGACGATAGCTTCTGCTAGGTTTTGTTGGATGATACGGTCGAGATTGGGATTCATGGTACCTCCTTAGAAAATAGACCTTAGATCAGAACGAGATAGACGAACAAACCCATCTATTTTAACTTCCCTTTCCTTTATTTTCTTCTGGTAATCTATCTCAATCTTAGGTTTTTCTTGGCCGCTATAATTATAATACACTTTACTGACGCCTGTGATAGATGGATTTAATCTGCACCATAGCAATGCTTGGACAAGAGCATCTACCTGATCGTCATGGGTAGCTTTTGGAAATTTTAACAATTCGTCTATAAGATCATCGTACCAAGGCTCGTAGATTATGGTTTGATTTGGAAATTTTATTCTTCCTTCTTGGA
>JBKBWQ010000002.1:0-5061 GCA_046314355.1 Candidatus Altimarinota bacterium | reverse complement strand
TATTAAAGATATTCAGAATGTTCAAAATGATCTAAAAAGAGAAATTGATGCTGTTTCCTCTCAAATTGCAGGTAATGTCAAATTAGGTGAGGGATCGTCAAACGATCTTTATAGCTACGTCACTGAAAAAATAAAAAACAGTAGGAGTGTTAGATTTAGAGAAGGAGGAAAACCCTCCGCACAAGAAAATCTAAATCTTGAGCTTGCATCCACTACTACGCCTTATGGAGTGGATCTTTTAAGAAAATTTAGATTACAACCACCAAATTTAAGAAAACAAGCTCAAGCTATAGAGCGAAGACTTCTACAAAATAACGAGGCTGCGCAAAACTTAAAAGATAATATTATGTTATTAACTCAAGACGCTATGGGTACTAATCTATCAAAAGATATAGAGTGGTCTCGGTCGGAACTGATGGGGAAACCTAGTAAAGCATCTTCCCAGATAGAGCTACTTCCAGACAGATTACAGGATCGCGTAAAAAGTACCCTTTATGGCAAAAGCGCTTTTGTTAATGAATTAAAAAGAGGAGAAAATTATAACTATAAAAACATTATATCCAGAACTGGTTTAACGCAAGATGGATTAAGATACTTGCAAACATATACAAAAGGATTAAACGAAAATGAAATTAAAGCCTTATTACAATCGTCTGGTCTTACGGAAGAAGAAGTTCAAAGACTAGCACAAGAAATAACAGGAAAACAATACTTAACACGAGGATTTTACTTTTCTGCTCCCGCTAAAAATGTCGCTAAATTTGGATGCCTATGAGCGAGCCTATTAAAACGATTAAATCTAGTCCGTTTCTAAATGGATATTTTAGCTCATTAGTAGCTGGCAAGTTTGGTATCGTAAACCCTGACTCCATGACGTATCCTTATTTTGATACCATAGGCTTGCCAAGTACGTATGGATGCTTGGCCTTGAGGAAAGTGGAGAAAGAGCATGAATTCCGATACGATCCTACCGTATCCAACGAATCAACCTACATTAACGATTCAAAATGAGTCTCCCCAATATGTTGAAATTTTGGATAGAAATGAAAGACGGCGGCCATATGTTGATAAACTTAGATACTTTGGCAGAATCTATAATGATGAAGAACAACAACAGGTTAGAGGACATCTAGCTGCTCCCAAAGCTTTGTTATTTATGACGGCATGGAGGCTCGGTAATGGATAATCCCCAAATACTAATTGACGAAACCCCTCGTAAAAAAGAAGTATTAGTACGCTCCGCCTTGATTTTTGTTGAAGGAAATCATACCGACAACAAAGGAAGGTCTCATCAATTTCCCAAAGAGGTCGTAACGACTATTTGTAATAATACTAACGAATATATTAAAAGAGGCGGTACTGTTCCTATTTTGTATGACCATAATAAAACAGCAAAACAAGTGGCTGGCTCTATTGATGAGCCTTTAATTCTGCGCCCAGTTGTCGAATCCGATCTGCCCAATCTAGTGAATGGGAATCGGCTTGGGTATTTAGTAGGAAAACTAGGTATCTTTAGCGACGATGTCAAACTAAAAGACGAAGATGCGATTAGACTCTTTGCTAACGACTTGGCTAGAACTATTTCACCGGGCGTAGATATGAAAACTTTAATTATTAGAGAAGTAAGTATCGTACCGACTCCAGCCATTCCCGGTCTTAGCATGTATTCGACTAATATTTCTGACGATATTGCAGACTTTACATCGGCATCCCCTTATCTAGGAGTTTATAGTTTAGAGGAAGCTATTAAAGAAAAACAAAGCGTATCTTCTCGTAAGAAAGAGTTTATCGAGCTAGCGGAATTGTTATGGGATGTTTTGCTAAATATAAGAACTCAATTTTACGATACAGCAGAGATGGTTAATCTCGTGTCTGAAAACTTACAGCAATATATCGCTAAAGTATTAGAGATGTTCAATATTGATAAAGAGCTGGTGGATATGTATCGCTCTACTCAGCCAAATACAGCTACGACTCCTGTAGGTGTGGAGGCATCTGCTAGCGATACTCCCAATGTCGTCATTGGAGAAAATAACACTAATCAGAACTATAATGCCGACTTAGGCAATATGATTTACTTCTTATGATTCCAGATAAATATTATCAAGAAAGAATTAAACCGCCTTTAGAGAATCAGTCATTAAAGGCATATGTAGATGATATCGTTTCTTCCTCTATAAAACTAGTAAATACGAATAATCAGAAAAAGATTAGCGTTAAAGATGCTGCCAAAGAATTAGTATTATCAGCTATGGAAAGATTACATAAGCCATCTAAATTTATAAGCGACGGCGATCTAAATCCTAATCAAAATGGCTATGTGCCCAAGGATTTTTTGAGATTAAAAGTGCCAGCTGGAACTACTAGAGTCACTGGACATGTTAGATATAATGGCGAAATAGTAAGGCCGCATTTACGTGGAGTTTAATTATAATGACTAATGAACTATACTGGAGAGCTAACATGAATGGCAAGCTATCTGATGTACTTACGAACTTAGTTATCGCAGAGTTTTCTAGCGTAGATGAAGGTATTGTCGAGCTAAGTAAAAGAACTGGATTGGGAGCAGAAAAAATCCTATCGTTCTTGAAAGGGGAAGCCATGCCGCAAAAATTTGAGGCGGCTAAACTCGCTAAATCTCTTGCGGTATTAAAAGACGATAGCAAAGCTAGTTTTGGATTTCTTCAGCTGTGTAATCAATCTACCGCAGAGTTTTCTGCTGCTACAGTAGAGGCTCCCGTATCTATTCAAGAACATGAAACGAAAGAGACTACTGATACTAATTCTGAGCTTGAAGAATTGAGAAGACAGGTTGAGGAATATAAAAAAGCCCTAGAGGCAAAAGAAGAGGAGCTTAGATATAAACAAGAGATGAATCAAATTATTGATAGCCTACAGAAAAAAGCTTCCGATGGAGTTAACTCTGGATGGTTACCGCCAGCTTTGTATAAAGATATGTTTGATGGTTTGAATGAAGCTAAGTTTTCTTCCATGTGTACCGAAAAAGAGATTGATCCTTACGTGGAGGCCTATGCTATTAGCTATGTTCTTTCATTATTTGAAAAATTTGGACAGAACTCATCTGCTTTATTTAGTTCTTCTGATTCAGAACCTCTAGAGAATAAGCAGATGACTGATGAGCAGTTAATTGAGCAGCAAGCGATGCTAAACTTCAAACTTTACAAAGCTAATGGTAACTTCAGCAGTCTAACTACAGAGGAGTAATATATGGCATTCTGGCAAAGATCAAAACCGTTCTTTGTGGATAAGCCGATCGTGGCCTTTCCACAGAATGTTTCTGCTCCATTTTCCGTAACTCTAAATGCCGTAGATTTTGGATTAAACTACACCGACTTCCCCGAAGAGCCGTCTAAAAAATCATATCCGGGCGGTCATTTTATCGTTAAAGAGACTGTAACTGTTTCTAGTTCTACGAATACCTACTATAGATTCTTGCCCGCAGCTAAGATTACAGCAATCCAAAGAGCTGCCTATACTTCTGGAGGGGGAGGTAACACGTTTACCCCTTCCCCAATTAAAGTGACTGTAGAAAGAACATATCCGTTTACTCTTACGAGGGATGAAAACAAACCATTTGCTATCGTAAATTTTTTAGGCGGTAATTTGTATGAAAAATATACCTTAGCCGATTGTTTGGAGCTGACTGCAATTAATTATTCCACAGGAGAATTAACGTTTCGTGAGGTTTATGAAGGTCTAAATGTTTTTACAGGTCAATCCGCTGGTAACGCACTTACTTTATCTGGTGCTTCTGTACAGAATTATTACTTAATTCGCCAAGATTATCTAAGACGCGTTCTTGTCAGACCTGCTCCGTCTAGTATTACTGGAAACGATGCAGTTCCATATTATCAATACGAGCTATTAACCCAAAATATCCTTGGGGTACATGAGCATGCACTAGATTTTACCGATGCCCCTACTCTTGATGTGGCGGTAATTACGAAAGCCGCTGGCGTTTATGCTCAAAACCTTCCTTATAAAGATCCTGAGCTTTTATACGCCTTTCAGCAGTCTCTAAACCCCAGAGAATCCTTCTAGGAGGAATTATGGCTTATATTGCTAACTGGCTAAACCAACAACTACAGGCAAAACAAGCAGATTTAATCGTAAATGATACCATTATTGAAACACAGAAGCGTTCTAATCTATTGGCGCCATATGTACCATTCAAAGCATATGACGGTAGAAAATTCTTGAGCTATGTGGTGAAAGAGGTTAACACCGTTGCCTCTGTGGTCGCTTATGGCGCCGAACTGCCCGTAGCTGCCCAAGGTAACTTCCAAAAAATCACCGCTCAAATGTTAAAAACTGGGTTGACTTATAGATTTGACGAAGAAACCCAGTGGGACATGAAAGAGGCTATGGAATACGCCCAAGCCAAAGGAGTTTATGTTCAGGACATCATGACTCCTGACGGTAAAATTACTCAAGGGACTGCAAACGACTTGGCTGGGTTTCTATTCGGTACTATTCAAAGAATGGTCAAAGCCCAGCTTGATCTTTTGGATGCCTTGACTTGGCAAGTGTTGCAAACGGGTCAGCTAGATTGGAAAGATTTTAGAACTGGAACAAAGTTAACCATCAATTATTTGAATGGAAACGATGATTATCCTAATACGACAAGAAGATTCCAAACGGTAAGCGATGCCTCCAACCGCTCTTGGGATAATTATCAAAACGCCAACGGTATTCAAGACCTATACAATGCCGTTGATGATTTTATCGAAGTAAATGGGTTTGCCCCCAGCCTTATTGTAATGAGCAGACGACTGAGAAATCACTTGATGCAGCAACAAACTACAAAAGACGCTGCATCTTCTCTTACGGTAACCCAAGTCGGCACAGTATCTCCAGAAATGCTGAAGGCCATTTTGGAGGCCAGAGGAATTCCGCCTATCGTCACATTCGATGAAAGATATCAGATTGATGGCGATGGGAGTAGAGCTAGTACTATTCGATTCTTAAACGACAACAGATTCGTTTTCTTGACCAGAGACATGGGTCAAAGAGCTATGGGAACTACGATTGAGTCAGATG
>JBKBWQ010000001.1:0-1619055 GCA_046314355.1 Candidatus Altimarinota bacterium | reverse complement strand
CAAGACTTTTGGTTACCTTTTGGTCACAAAAGTAACGCCCCACCGGCAGGTGAAGAAGAAACCACCTATGTCATCAAACACCCTTCACTTCACCCGAACCTTTATTTCTTATAAGAACATTTGTGAACACTATAAGAACACTAGTTGAATAAACCAATACCCCGCAATGGGTTCCCGTCGGAATTTATGCTGATGAAGATCAGTACGGGAATGACACATTTTTGGTCACAAATGACAAGATCTATGATATAATTATTACAGATTATCCTTTTTCTTTTCTCCATGGCAGACGCTCCAGCTTCTATTATTTCTCCACAGGAACTTAATACAGTGTATGAGCAGTTGAAGACTACTCTTGCAGCTAGCAGTGTGGACATAAACAATCAGCCCCTTACTCTTACAGTTCCTGTAAACGGACAGCCTCAAGTACTTACTCTCTCCAAAGATCATCTAACCCTTGGAAGTCAAAACTATAAATACGAGATTTCCGCAGGACTTTCCATCGACTTCAACGGACTTGAATGGCAGACTGATCATGCAGTTGCAAAGGTAGCTGCTGGTATTGGTTTCTTTAAGGCTCCCTTAGAGCTAAATCTTCCTGGAACTATCTCAGATAGCGTCTGGAACCGTATTAGTCCTGTACTTGACAAAGTACAGAGAGGTGAGAATCCTATTGAGGAGACAGCAGGATCTTATAAAGGCGTACCTATTACTATCAAACTCTTAAAAGAGTAAGAAAAACAGCCAGTCATTATTTACAAGAAAAGAGACATAAAAAAATGTCTCTTTTCTCTGTATAGGAGTAAAAACCTATTGTTTTTTACCAAGTTTTCACTCCCATGTTGTACTATATTATCCACATATTCATATAAAATGTGTATTATGAGTATTTTTGTATAGAATTAATTTTTTATATAGATACACTACAGTTCAAAGAGTATAATTATAGAAAATATATATGAGTTTTTATTTCTTCATATCTCCTGTATGCGCGTACTTATTGTAGATGATAATCCTACTATCACCTCTATTCTTGAAAGATGTTTTCATGATGGATACACAGTAGACTGCTACAATAACTATTTTGAGGCAAGTGAAAGGTTAGGATATATTAGTTATGATATTTTCTGTCTTGATATACACCTCAGTGAAAAATATGCAGAAGGAATAGAACTCTGTAGAAAAGCCAGAAGCCGGAATCCAAATAGTATTATTATTATGTTTACTGCCTCCGAGGTAGATAATGAGCTTATAGCGCAGATGATGGAAGCTGGAGCAAATACATTCCTCGAAAAAAGAAATCTAGATGTATTCATCGTTAAAAAGGCCATAAAACTAGTGGAAGAACAAAAAGATAAATCTAAAGAAAAGAAAAATATTCTTCCTGATCATGAAGTATACCGGGCAATCCATGTGGATGAAGAGCATAATATGTTAACTATTAACGGCAAACTTATACCTCTAGGAAGATTATCTCTTCTAGTTTTCTCTTATCTATTTAGAAGACCAAATCAGTATATTCACTCAAGTGAGATCACTCAGGCAACGAAGGATGCCGACTCCTACACAGGGATGAGTGTGAAAGCACATATTCTCATCATTAGAAAAGCTCTCGGTACCTATGCAGATCACATCCAAAATTCATGGGGAGGCTGGTATGGTTTCTTTACTGAAATGGACAAGGATATATTTAAAAAGTAAAAATATACCCCTGGGATTTGACATTCTGCAGTTTAGGACCGTACTTTGGACCTAATATATGTCTCAAACGTTTTGTATGAGCGCGTATTTCACGTTTTTTTTCTACGTCAAAATAATCTCCCCATATTTTCTCATGCAGATACTGGTGAGAGACGATAGTATTACGGTGTTCAAGAAGCAAATCCAGCAGATGTTTCAAAGTCTTAGGAACATGCTTTTCTTCACCATTAATCACTACTTTTGAATTATTGTGCATCACCACAAAATCATCTGCAATAGTCTCAATCTCAGCAGAGATTGGTTCTAAAAGTGGATATTTTTTCTGCATGCGCATCAAATGATCAATACGAATTCGTATTTCTTCCGGATGGTATGGTTTTGAAATGTAATCGGTAAGACCAAGTGAGAGGGTCTCTTCCATATAGTCTTCTAATGAGTTTGCCGTAACAATGAGTAACGGTATATTCGGTCTGACTTTTCTTACTTCGTCACACAGATCCATACCTGTTTTACTACAGCCTAAAGAGATATCTACACATAAGATATCTGGCACCAACGATAAGGCCTGCGATAAGCCATCATCATAGGTGTATGCTACAGAAACATTATAAGATGATTTCTGCAGGTATTTTTGAAGACTTTGCGCAATGACACGTTCATCTTCCACAATAAGTATATTGTGCATATCAGAGAGGGTGATATGAAATAGAAATTTTAAAGAGCAGTATTTGTCTTTATTTTTTCTATTTTTTTGAAGATTGTCGCTAATTTTTAGCATACCGATAATTCCATTATCTCTTATTATTTTTATTTGTCAAAATCTTATAGTTCCTACTCCACTGTTTTTTTTCACGATTCATTTACATAGGATCTTTTAAAGTAAATATATACTTTAATCATCCCCTTTCTATGACACCAGCTCAAGCGGCAAAGAGTATTGATAATCTATTATCAATGAATACCTCTACCAAATCGCCACAAAAAAATATACCGCTTGCCGTGAGCCTATCAGCAACAAAAACAATTTCTCCACAATTCGATATTGAACTTCTGCGTAATGAGCTTATAAGTAATTTTTCTCTCAGAGCTACCGAAATAACTTCGCATAGGTCACGTCATGCTGAAGGATTTAAGAGTGATGTTCTATCAAAAGTACATGAAGTAATAGCTGCACCGCAGATAGATATAGAACGCATTTCTGATAAATACTTTCTTGAGACAAAAAGCCTAGATCAAATTACAGTAAAGGATATGAATGAGCTTATAGAGAATTATAGAGAGGACTTCGGTTCTCAACCTTGGGGTGAATACAAGAAATGCGGTGATCCTTCATGTCTTTTCAAGGTTTCAGTCGAGGAGTACTATGGCACGAAAGGAGTGGATGTACCTTTAAAAGAATTGGAAGCTCATGGGAATAAGGCTGATGATTGTCCAGAATGTCCTGCACACAAGGATACTCACGAACTCGTTGATTATATTAGTAAAGAAGATCTACGGAAAAGTCTGGAGGGAAAATTTAAACATGAAGGACAAATCACACTATTGAGAACAAATGGGGCGGAACTAGTAGGTTATACATGGGGATATAAAAGCTCATTCAGAGAAGCACTAGCACATGAATTTAAGCTTCATAGTGAAGATCCAGATCTCATGTTTAAGTATATTACAAGAAGTTCGACGGTACTTGGTAAGGAATTTAACCTAGATTCTTCTGTGTATGTATGGAATATGCTTGGTATTAGTAAGGCACATAGAAAAAGTTTTGATAATTTTGTCCATATCTGTAGAAAAATATTATCCTCAGTACCTGAAAAATTTGCACATCTCCCAATGCCAGGTGAATGTAATAGAGGAATTGATTTCTACAACACATTAAAAGCAGCTGGCGCAAGTGATATTTGTGAGAGTTTATATGAGGGTTATGTGATGATCCTTCTAGGAAAACAAGTCAAAGATTTACAGAACTTTTTTTGTAAAACACCTGAGAATTATATGCAGGAGAACGGTCCTTTATATAAAACCTATAAGAAAATGCAAAAGCAAAGCTGGAGAGCAGTAGGAGGAGAATCACCAGAAGAAGTAGCCGTCTTGGATACTATCGGCTATAAACAGCCAATTGCAGTTGCGCGGTAAGTTTTTTCTACTAGAATAAGATAAAATTCTAATCATCTCTCCTGTGGAATATTTCCAGACAAGTCTCTACTTCCTGACTATTGTCATAGTTTTTGGAACAGCAATTTCTATACTATTCTACAATTTCCGTTCGAAGGTAAATAGAATATTCTTCTATTACCTTATCTCCACTTTTGTATGGCTGCTTACTCTGTATCTCGCCATACCCACTTATGAGGGATACACCGTTTCCGGAATCAGTATATCTGCACGGATAGCTTATGGAGCTGCTGCACTGTTTCCCTACTTTGTTCTTCTCTTCTTGAGCAAATTTGTATTTTCTCTCGAATCCATAGATCATCCCGTCATAAAATCCTCAAAAAAGTATATTAAGTTTTTTCAGACTCTTCTTGGTGTTGAAACATTTTTACTCGCATTTATATCTGTCTTTACTCCTCTCATTTATCAATCAACAGGAGTAAATCCTGATGGGTCAATTGTTGATTATTTCGGTCCCTTGATTGATTGGTCTTCTCAGCATCACTATTTCTATTTTGTCTTATGCCTGATCATACCTACCATCAAGATCTTTTTTGCTGAAGGACTTCCTAGAAAGAAGTTGATTATGCTTTTTGTAACATACCTCTGCTGTTACGGACTGACTATATTATGTAATGTTATCCTCCCAAATTTTGGTAAGCCTGATTACTACTTGCTTGGAGGCATTGCCACTGCGCCGTTTGCACTTATTACAGTTTATATCATAGTGCATTACAGGTTCCTTGGAACGAAGATCATCTTTTCCAATGTACTTCGTATAGTTCTCTCTCTCGGTGTAGCACTCTTTACTGCATATATCTTTGATAATACTATTCTCTACCTGCTCAAGAATATATCGCTGCGCCTTTCTCTTAATGCGATAATCGCAATCGCAAGCTTTTATATGATACGCTTTACAGTGCTTAAAACGAAGTATCAAGGATCATTTCAGAAAAGTATTGATGACCTTATTGAAGATCTTAAATTCACGTCTGAGTTTAATGAATTCAGCCAGAATATGCGTATTGCTTTTACGCAGAAACTTGGTATTAGCGGAGCTGAAATCTTTATTACAAATGAAAAAACTGAACACCGTTTCTTTCCTATCTATCCAGAAAATGAACTGACAGATATTCTTAAGCGGGACCGCAAGCCGTTAGTTACCGAGGAGCTGGAATTCTCTGAAAGACCATTATCGGAGGAGTATTATAAAGCACTTGTTCATTTGAGTATCTTACATGCATCAGTCTGTATCCCTCTCTTCTTTAGAACAGAACTTATAGGGTTCCTGACTCTTGGGAAAAAGTTCTCTCAAGATATGTATTTCCTGGAGGAGTTAGAGGCACTATCGAGTTTGTCTGATTATATTGCTATATTTCTTGTCAATGACTCTCTTAGACATGAGGGAACAGAGAAAAGTGCTCAACTTAAGCGTTCTGAGGAAGTATTCAAAACAAATGAGCTCGTAAAGAAACGTATGCATGATATGAAAAATTCTCTTCAATCTGCTATGGCAGTAATCCGGGATATAAAAGTAAAAGAGTCGGATAATAAAGTGCTAAAAATAGAGAAAAATCTCTGGGAAATGGAAGATAAACTCTCACTCAAAGATGACACACTTCATAAAAAGATTATTTCTGCAGAAGACTTTTTTCAGTCAGAATTCCTGTCACATCAGGATCTTATGAAGGAAAAAGAAATTGATTTTACTTTGGAGAGCATACATTTGGAAAATGAATTTTTATATGCAGATCGTTCAAAATTACATAGTATTTGTGAGAATTTACTCAATAACGCATATAAGTTTACACCAAATAAAGGAAAAGTAGTCCTATGCGTAGAGAAGAAGATGAATGTATTTATTATTGATTTTATCAATACAGGGAATGGAATTCTACCTACACATAAGGAAAAAATTTTCGAACAAGGATTTACTACAGACACAGAACGAGGAAGTGGAATTGGACTAGCAACCGTAAAAGAATATATCGAAATGCATAATGGAAGCATTGAAGAAATAGGAACAGCAGGTGTAGAAACACACTTTAGGATTATACTTCCCTATGAGGAGCCTTCTATTACTCTATTTCCCACACCATCATTTAAATAAGCACAGGAAATATTCACATTTGATTCACTCTTTTTTTGTATAATAGTTTTATCTATTATCTTAGAATCATCTTATGAAGGATAGTTTTCCCAACAAAATTCACCTCTGCATTGACGGCTATTTAGCAGAAACTTCTTCTCTCCGGAATGAAGAACTCTTGAGTATTTACTTCCGTTCTGTTAAAAAGTCAGGATTTACACGCATCCTCTACTTTCCAGATGATCTTGGAAACGCTATGGAAGGCGTTGTAGGGTTCCTACTTGGACCAGGACAGCATACAACAGTACATACCTATACTAATAATAAAAAGAAGTGCTACTTTTTAGACTTCTTTGGTTTTGAAGAAAGAAAACATAGAAATGCGCTTATATACTTGGATGGATCTTATGAAAGTGACTATAGCATCCAAAATACGATAGTCAGAAAACACCAAACCTTGATGCCGGGGACATATCCAGCATCTAAGACGAGCACCCATATACCTCATCTCATGACAGAACTACAAGTGGAGGAAAGATCCTCAACATTTATGAGAAAACATATTAGAGAATTTTTAACAGATCTTCCTTCTGAAATAAGTATAAATTCTCTCACACAGGTTTTTCAAATTGAGTCGAAAGAGTGGCTGAGTGCGTTACGAGTAAGTTCAGAAGCTCATCTTTCCATCCATTATCATATTGAAAGCCGGATGATTTTTTTAGATGTCTTTTCTTGTAACCCTTTTGATGATGCTAAGATACTTTATCTCTTGAAAGAAAAATTTATCTTCAAAAATAGTACTCATAATCTTTTGGAAAGAGGCATGTACTTTCCAAAAGATAAATCATCTAAATATGCTGAGGTTCCACAGGGGGTTTTTCTCTATAAATAACCTAAGGCTGGTAAGGTTTTTCATCTCTTCTTATCTGTGCCATATTTGCATCCCAGATCGCTCTTTGCTGCAGACCAGCATCTAGTTTACCAATAAGATCATGATTTGATACTGCATACTCTTTGATAATCACGGTTTCATACTGAACAAATTCAGGTTTGAGTACAGCTTGGTGAGTAGCAATTTGAGCAAGAATTTGTCCTCTAACCTGATCCATGCGAAGCCTCCATTCCTTTCTAGCAGCTAAAACAGTCTGCTCTTGCGTGGTGAGAGCAAGTCCCTGTCGAAGCAGCGTATCAAAAGTAGCTTCAAGATTTCTGAGTATAGTAAGATCCACTGGCGTTGGGGGTAAAGGGCTAAGTCGAAAAATACGTCGGATTCCTTCAATAACCGCATCTCCCCCTGAGCGATGAATAGTGTTGAGATCAGAGATGTTTGTAATAAATCCAAGCTCAATGAGAAGTGAGGTGGTGACTGTATCTCGTATGATACCAAGCCGTCCATGACCGGTAGTTGTATCACCTTTGACTCCTCTATCCTGCAATCTCAATACAGACACTGCACCAGCCTGCAAAAGAAGCGCTTTGTTCTTGTGAGTCATATTCTCAGTACGGAAGTATACCTCTGTACCTGTCGCCTGTGGGGAGGCAGAGTTGAGATGAATACTGATCGTATAGTCACTGGCGGTTGCGACACTATTGATATATGCAATCTTCTGGGTCAGAGTCTTGTCAGTGGGGACAAGTATAAACTGATATCCTGAAAACTCAGGTAAAGTTTTTACTTTCTCCATAATATACAATGCAATTCTTTTCACCTCTGCGTGCTCAGTGGTGTTATTTGCAACTGCTCCAGGATCCACATTGTCCACATGTCCTGCATCGATAATAATTCTAGGCATAGGGTTTTGAGGGTAATAATTATTTTCCTACAGCTGATTCTCTGACTATCTTAATAAAGAATGCGGTGATTAGCAATATACTTAATGTAAGAACTATACTTGCACCGCTTGGGATATTGAAATAATAGGATAAAAATAATCCAAGGGTACTTCCAAGTAATCCTACTATTACCGCACCGATCTGCATACTTTTAAAATTTGAAGAAAGAATTCTGGAAGTATTCGCGGGTAAAACAAGAAAGGCTGAGATCAAAATGACACCGATTACTTTCATACCTATCGCAACCACAATCGCCACAAGCATAAGAAAGAGAGTATTGAGAAAAAATATTGGTACTTTCTGACTCACTGCAAGTTCGCGGCTGAGAGTAAGTTTTAAAAACTGCCGTTTTAGTGCAAGAAATATTAAAAGGAGAATAATAAGGATCGGAGCTTGTATCCACACATCAGATGAGGAAACCCCTAGTATATCTCCAAAGAGATATTGAAAAAGATCCACACGGTACCCTTGGAGCAAAGAGATACAAATCACGGCAAATGCAAAGGTAAGCTGGGCGATAAATTCAAGAAGTGAATCTTCAGGCAGACTCCTCCGCTGCTGAAGATATGAGATCACCACTGCAGAAATAAGCGTCAGTGCAAACATGCTCCAATGGAGATTGATCCCCAGAAGTAGTCCCATCGCGATACCAAGAAATGCAGTATTTGCAAGCGCATGACTCATCAATGCTTCTCTACGCATTATCACAAATATACCAAGAAGTGCACAGACTACACCCATGAGAGCTCCCATGAAAAGTGCGCGGACAAAAAAATCATACTGAAATGGTTCTAAAAGTATGTTCATTTATGATAATGGTGAAAATGTGTAGTAGAGGCTCCAAACATATCCTGAAATGCATTACAGGAAGTAACCTCATCAGGTGTCCCCTGGCACTGGAGACTGACCTTGAGACAAAGTACTTGAGATGCGTATTGATACACCATATGCATATCATGAGATACCAGCACGACACTAGCATTACATTCTTCGATATATTTCTGCATATATTCATAGAAGTATTTTTCACCTATCGCATCGATACCCGCAGTTGGTTCATCAAGAAGAAGCAATGAAGGCTTTCGGAGCACTGCATTTGCTATCAGTATCTTCTGTAATTCTCCCCCACTCAAAACTCCCAGCTTTTTTTTAAGAAGCTTCTTTGCATCAAGAGAAGAAAGTACATCATAATCCCCTTCTATTTTTCCGAAATCAGGATGGTATACTTTGAGAAATTCTTCTACGGAAATAGGAATAGTTTTATCTATATCTAATTTTTGAGGCACATAGCCAATCTCAGAAGTATGAAGCTTAAAATGACCAGAACTCGGACCATATAGTCCAAGAATAATTTTTAGAAGTGAGGTTTTTCCTGAGCCGTTGGGACCGATAAGAGCTACATATTCGCCCCTTTTTACGGAGAAGGAGACACCTTTTAATATATCTGTCTGCTGCATACGCAGAGAAAGGTTTTCCACTGACAGTAGCGTTTCTTTAGACATATTATTAAGCTTTAGAGAATGCATTTAGAAAAGACTCTATATTATTCATCATTAATCTTTCATAACTTTCTTTACTCAGAGTGGTACCAACTGTATCTAACTCAGCGGTCACAAGATTAAACCTCTTCTGGAGCTGATCAATTATTTTAGGAGAAAATTGAGGCTCTGTAAAAGCAACTTTTACTTTTTCCTGCTCAATAGTATCATAGAGATTCTTCATATATTCCACACTCGGTTCTTTACCGGGAAACTCTTCTACGACACCGGAGGACTTAAGATCAAACTCTTTTTCAAAGTACTGGAATCCATCATGAAAAAGAATATAGGGTCTTTTTGTAGTTGAAGACATTTGATTCTTTAAAGAAGCCTCAAGAGTATTTAAGCGTGTTATGTAAGTCTCAGCATTGAATTTATATCTATCTGCATGTGCAGGATCCTTCAGACTAAGAGCACTTTCAATATTTTTTACCTGAATAACAGCATTTGAAATACTCAGCCAGATATGAGGATCACCTGAAGTTTCCTCTTCATCCAATCCCGTAAGTAATGTCACTCCGCTGCTCGTATCAATAATTGTCCGCCCTTCATGTTCTGAGGATTGTAGTAATGGATCAAGAAATCCTTCAAGATTCACACCATTCTTTATTACAAGGTCAGCTTTTGAAAGAAGAGCTATATCACTCGGTCGAGCTTGATAGGTATGCTCACTTGAACCAATGGGAACAAGATTTTTTACATCCGCGTATTCTCCTGCCACGTTTACCGTCATGGAATAAAGTGGAGCGAAGGTAGTGACCACTTGTAGTTTTGCACCAGAATTATTTTCAGAAATACTAGTTTGGCTTGTACAAGAGACCGCTAGTAGCAGTACAACAGCACAGAAAAGGGATCGAAAATTTTTCATAAAAAAAGTATCATATCAATATGCAACATAGTAGCAGGTAGCATATATGGAAGCAATGAATATTTTCTTATTGTCCTATATAAAATTCCAATTAGAATATAGATTAATATACAAGCCATTGCATCCCGGATCTCATTCAAAACATAAAAGTAGCACTATTATTAATTAATTCTCAAGATATGCCTCTTTCAGAGCAGCCAGTAGAAGATAATAATGTACTGCATTCACTCGAAATGCCAGTACAGTTACCTTTAGCAAAGGAGAAAGAAATATCTACAGAGACTGGACTTTCTGAACAACCAACACTCTCTGAAGCTGTGCAAAAACAGGTACATGAACAAGTTATAGCAGCTTTAAATGATATAAAAGATACTGAAAAATCTCCGGAGAGGAAGAAAGTAAAATATCATGTTGAAGTAAAACCTTTTTCTGAGATTAGCGATGAAGAAGTAGAGGTTATTGTTCAAGAATATATCGAAAGTTTTGCTACATATCCATGGGGAGAATACTATAAATGCTCTCATCCGGAATGTAATTATAAGGTTTCAGCCGAAAAATACTTTAAATTTGACAAAGGTGCCGATGTAAACATTAAATCCCTTGAAAAATTAGAGTTACCTGAAACAAAAGCTCAAAAATTGCAGGAACTAGCATGTACAGACCATACAACAACAGAATTAGCAAAATTTTGGGAACATGATTATGTGAAAGATGACTTTCAAAGCAAGTTTACCGAAAATGGGCACATATCATTGCTAAAAACTGAAGAGGGAGAGCTCGTTGGTTATGCTGGAGGATATGCGGCTCCTTTTGGAAAGATTTATGATCATGAATTTAAAAAATTTTATGAGAAAGAGGAAAGATTGATGGAAGAATATAAGCAAAAAGTCGGGGAACATTTAGATATAACATTTAATGATGAAACGCTTGCTTATAACTGGAGTATTCTAGTGATCTTGAACGGTCATCGTGGTCTTGAAAATTTTTTCAATATATGCAAAAAATTTTTAGATCAAATGCCATCAGAATACAAACAATTGCCAATTGTTGGTGAAGCTAATAAAAAAACTACACTCTATGCTCAGCTAAGGGCAGCAGGGGGAATAGATATCTGCGATGGTATTGTTCCAAATATTAAACTTATGCTATTTGCAAAAAAACTACAAGATTATATTGATTACTTTCCACCCACAGTAGAACAGTTCATAGAACGTAACCAAGCTGAATATAAAAAGGGTCGTCAGGAAACAGACGCATAATGTATAATAAATAAGTAATCCTCAGTATTTCAATATTAGCAAATCCCCCCTTTCATGGAGTCAATATTATTTTTTCTCACAATAATTACTCTTCTTGGCACAAGTATAGCAAGTCTTGTAATAAATCCTAATGTGAAGATAAATAGAATCTTCTCAACCTATCTATTCTTTACAGCAGCCTGGCTTTTCTCTCTATACTATAGTGTACCTCTAGAGAATGTCTCATCTACACCTGAGAATATCACTTTCATTGCACGTATATCCTATGCCACATCAGTAGCATTTACTTACTACATGCTATTATTTTTATGTGACTTTGTTTTTCCTTTCGAAAATACCCCCCTTCTTAAAAAACCAATTTTAAAGAAAATCTATTTTTGGGTAAGAAAATTGCTTTTGATTCAGGCATTAGTGATTTTTGCATTATCTATCTTTACACCTCTCGTCTACGATTCAATTGTTATCTTACCTGACAGCTCATTTACCGATAACTTCGGACCTCTGCTACCATGGTTATTTGTACATTATGGTATCTGTTTTATAACAATTCTCTTGGCTCTTGTATTCAAAGGCTTTGGAACCACAGGTCTAGCAAGAAGAAAGCTACTTTACCTTGATATAGTATATCTGATATTTGCACTTGTTGTACTTACTACCAATGTAATTTTACCTAGTTTAGGTCATGTCGACTACTATATGATCGGTGGTCTCGCATCAGCTCCTGTAGCGCTATGCGTACTGTTTATCATGATTCAATACCGGTTTCTTGGTATCAAGATTATTTTTTCGAAGGTACTAAGAGTGTTTATTGCTCTTTTACTTGCACTTGGTCTCACTTTTGTTCTCGATCATTTTCTTTTCTCTCTTGTACCAGATAGAAATATACGACTAGTCTGTACAAGTATAATGGCTATTTTGGCTTTCTCTACAATGTATCTTGGAATTTTAAAGAACTTTACATTAGGAGGTAATATACGTACTTTTCAAAAAAATGTAAGCGACCTAATTGAGCAATTAAAATTTACCTCAGAATTTAAAGAGTTTACTCAGTATATGCACGCCACTTTTGCGCAGAAACTTGCAATTAGCGGAGCTGAAATTTTTATGACAAATGAAAAGAAAGAACATCCATTTTTACCTGTATACCCATCGAATGAGCTAACTGATCTTTTAAAAAGAGATCGTCTTCCTCTCGTAACTGAAGAATTAGAATTTTCTGACAAACCACTTTCAGAAGAATATTATAAGGCGTTTCTTCATCTCAATATCCTCAATGCAGCAGTATGTCTCCCTCTTTTCTTCCGCTCTGAACTTATTGGATTCCTTACCTTAGGAAAGAAGCGTTCACGGGATATGTATTTTCAGGAAGAGATAGAGAGTCTTACAAATCTTTCGGACTATATCGCGATCTTTCTTATGAATGATCTGCTTCGTCACGAAGGTGAAGAAAAGAATACGCAGTTGGAGCGGTCTTCTACAATTCTTGAATTGAATAAGAGTCTGGGAGAACGTATGAAGAATATGCAGAATTCTGTACAGTCAGCTCTTGCAGTATTTCAGGATCTGCAAAAGGAAAAGGGGCATGAGAAATTTTTGTCAGTGGAAAAAAATCTTTGGGAACTGGATGAGCAGCTTAAATTGAAAGAGGATATTTTGGATATAAGCAAGATCTCTCTGGAGGAGTTCTTTACTGAGGAATTTACTTCATATCAGGCAAAAATGCAGGAAAAAGAGTTTGATTTCACATGGGAAAAGCTTCATATCACAAACGAATCTATTTTTGCTGATAGAGAAAAACTAAAAAATATCTGTGATGAACTGCTCAATAATGCTTATCAGTTTACACCAAATGAAGGAAAGATTATCATGAAGGTAGAGAAAAAAGGTATTGGTATCTTTATGGACTTTATCAATACAGGGGACGGAATTCTCTATTCTCAGAAGAAACAGATTTTTGAGGAAGGGTTTACCACTGATGAAAATCAGGAAGGTATGGGACTTAGCACTGTAAAACATTATTTAGAGCTTCATAATGCTACGATCGAAGAAATAGGTGAACCTGGAGTAGAGACACATTTCCGCATTTTTCTTCCTACCGGACATGAAACAGAAGTACATACTTAAAAATACATATCCTTCACTTTCATTTTATCCCATGCAAACTGCATTGCCTCCATTAGTCCATATGTGCGTCGATGGTTATGCGTCAGATATTTTATCCTTACGGGATGAATCTCTCTTGAGAGAATACTTCAGCACAGTAAATACAGCCGCCTTTAGACATATCCTGTACTACCCTGATGATCAGCATATTGATATGGAAGGTGTAACGGGATGTCTGCTTGCGCCTGGCATGCATGCAACGGTACACACGTACACTAATGATAAAAAGAAGTGTTTCTTTCTGGATTTTTTTAATTTTGAAGAAAAATTCAGACCTGCACTTTCTACACTTGATACAGCATATAAGACTAAATACTCTCTCCAGCATACGCTTGTCCGCTCTCAACTCGAATACGCTCACGGTGTCGAGCATGCTAACAACCCCCGTATCTATGGACCGCACCTTATGGCTGAAGGTCAACTAAGCGGCGCAGCATCTCTCCAAGACATTAAGGATACAATCATCCATTATCTTGAAGAGATACCCGCTCAGATTGATATGCATCCGCTCACTGAAGTATTTCATACGGAGTCGGATACATGGATCAGTGCACTGCGGGTCATTGCTGAATCCCATATTTCTCTGCACTATCACATCCCTTCCCAGTCTCTCTTTGTGGATATCTTCTCCTGCAAACCGTTTGACAAAGAAAAAGCTGTCATACTACTCAAAAAATCTTTTTCATTCACTAGTTATACTCAGTGTATTTTGGAAAGAGGGCTGCACTTTCCCCGTTAACTACATTGTCTTTACCTTCTCTATCATTCTCTCCACGACTCTAAATGCTCTTTCAAAGAAAGCTCTGTCTCCAAAAGTAATCCCAAATGAGCTCTCAATAAGCTCCGGTGTAGCAATACTTCCGCCGGCTTCTAAAAACTTTGTATAATTTTTTACAAAAGTCGCCTTATCTTCAAGATAGAGTTCGTAGAGTGTAAGCACTACCGCTAAACTCATCGGATAAGTGAAGTAGTAGTACGGAGACTGAAAAATATGCGGGATCCGTGACCATGAATATCTGTCATATTCTGTAAGTTCCACTGCATCTCCATACAGATTCTTGATTAAATTTTCCCAAAGATTATTTAAAACATCCTTGGAAATTCCTTCTGTAAGGGATTTTTTATGTGTCTCTATTTCAAAGGCTGTAACCGTAAGCGTGCTTCCAAGACAATAAAGAACATCATCAATGTGAGCTGCGAAAAGATCTTTTACTACATCCTTGTCATCTAATACCGTCTCAAAATAATCAAGCAGGAGCATTTCTGAAAACTGTGAAGCAGTCTCAGCAATGACCTTGGAAGTATCTCTTATCAGAAAAGGCTGTCCTTTGGAGGAAAGAAGCGCATGTATACCGTGACCAAGCTCATGGATCATCGTCATCGCCTGCTGGATACTCGGCTGGAAGTTGAGTAGAATATATGGATGCTTATTCATAGACCAAGAATATGCTCCTGCATATTTCGTACCGCTGTCGCGTGCATCAATCCATTTTTCATCAAAAAAACGTGAAGCATGTGATCTGAACTCCTCACTAAAATTGCCATAGCAGGAAAGTACATAATCCTTAGCTTCATCGAAAGTAAGCTTGGGCCGCTTTGAAGAAAGTGGTGCTGAGAGATCATAGGTATGCATCTTCTCTACGCCAAGCTGTGATTTCTTCCATTTATAATAGTCCTGAAATACAGGAATTTTTTCTTCTAGTAAGCTTCTCATATTTTCCACATGGGTCTCAGTTACTTCTTCACCTAAAGTACCTCTGTGAAGTCCGGAAGTGTATCCTCTGATCTGCATGCTATCCATTTCGAAGTCAGAGACAACGGCATTGAATGCAAAGGAGAAAAGATGGCTATTTTCCTTGAAAGGCTTTCTTCCTGCCTCATATGCCGCGCATCGAAGATTTTGATCCTGAGAATTTGTAATAATATTTCCAAGCCGCGCTGGAGTCATCTTTTCTTCCTTCCCATCCACCATAAGTGTCCCGAAATCCATACCTGATGAGAGCTCTGTATGGAATTGTCCCCATGCCTGAGAGCCGTAGAGAGATTTCATTGTAAGAATCTGCTCTTCCCTCTCAGACTTTGTGTACGGCTCATAGATTTTTAAGACTTCAAGGTATCTTTTATATTCTGAGAGTTCGGATGCTTTCTTCATTTCCTCAAAAACATCATGGGGCATATTTTTTAGTCCCTGAGAGAAAAACTCAAGCTCTGTCGCAATATCCGTCACAAGTTTCTTGGCCTTCTCATGTTCAGCTTTTACAAACTCATTGGTAGTATCTACATCATACTGGAAATGAGAGTATGCGTAGATATGTAGTGTCCGTATCTCAAGCTGCTCATAGTCTTTGATCATTTTCAAAAGATCTGCAGGAGAGAAATCATTGTTTAAAAATGCATCCTTATATTTTAGAAAATCATCCTTTGCTTTGAGAATGTTTTCAAGTTCAGCTTTATATTCAGGGCTTTCCAGAGATGGGAAAAGGTCTGAGAGATCCCACTCGGGGAGATTATTTTGAGGCATATGTTTTTGAGTAAATACTATATATGTATCTTAATCAGAAATTGGGTTTTTAGGAAATGGAAAAACACCTTCCGCGTCATACTGAAACGAGTTCAGCATGACGTACTATATTTTCTTACTTACTTTGACTGCTCATTTTTTATCGATCGTCCGTTTTGTTTAGTAACAGCTCTTGTAGGTAGCAAGAGATACCAGATAGGATCCGGCATAATGTAGATATGACTACTTCACCACCCATCTCGGAACCATCTTTTTCTCCTCGTCCTTACAACTTCCAAACACCTCAAAGAACCGTCTCTCAATCCTAAAAGAGTGATTCAGTAGAATTCCTTCTTTTCTACAACTAATAATAATATTTTTCACCGTATCGCTTATAGTTTCCACTTCTACCTCTTCTAGGCTGCCAAAATTATTTTTTACAGAAACATACTCCGCTATCGTCTGTTCAAGGTTATATATCCCTCTTCCCCGGTAGCAATCTGCATAAATATAATCCTCCTCAATTGCCTTCAATACTCCTGAAATATTATCCTTATTCACCCGTCCGTACATCACATTAGAAGGATAATATTTCATAGTAGCAGCAAATTTATGTCCTCCTAGGTGACTTACCTGATATGTGTTCAAAGACTCATATGCAAGTTTTTTTGCTTTTTCAAAAACCTGAAATCCGAATTCTCCGCAGCATTGGTCATGAGGACCGTCGGTGCAGATATAGAGTTCTTCCTCACTAATACTCTCAGCGATAGAACTCTCGGGATCACTTACGAATTTCTTCAGCTCATCCATAAAAATCGTAAGATCCGAAGTTTTTAGAATTTTTCCTGACGGGTAGATACGGACACAATACTCACCTTCATCCAACTCTTCATCCTCGTAGCACCTAAAAGACCATCTTTTTCCAGCTTTGATCTCTGCAAAATACCATTCTCTCAATACTTCAGGAAGCGACTCAGAAAAGAGTACCTGATCTTTATTCCACTCTGCTTTCGGCAACGCATAATAAAATTCCATATCACAACTGCTTGCACTGCCATAGAGTGGTTCATCTGAAGTCTGTGAACTATATGAACATGACATAAAAAACGTGTTGGAAATATAAGTTTATAATAGATCATAAAAGCTCTTTTTCAAGCTGTAGTCAAAATACTTATACAATTTCTAAATTTTGATCTCAATAGAGCAAGTGATTTCCTGACCAGAGACAAGTTGCTCTTTTTTTCTTATATCCGCCTTCAAAGGGAGTATGTACATGGCTTTCTTACTATCTGGAAATATAGAAGTTTTCCATATAGTATTTCCGATAGAGACATTCACTGGGAGGGATCCCCATCCTCGGGATGCACCATGGAAATGTGCTTTAACATCTTTTGAAATATCAACTGACAGGCTTACAAAATGCCAGGAAGCCGGTCCTTCATATATCCAGATCTGTGCAGAAAAGGTAAATTCTGAGACCGCCATAAATAAGCATAAAAGTATACAAGCATTATATAAGATTTTTGTTCCCTCACCAACGATAAAAGTATTAAAAAATTAAGCAGAAAGGAAAGTAGAAGATTCTTTTATTGCATATTTCCTTTTTTTCAGTAGACTTTTTTCTGCATAAAGTACCTACATTACTTCTTACTGCGTTACATTATGAAGAAACTTCAACCGAAGGAAATCAAAGTCCTTCTCTATTACAATTATGTGAAAGTAGAAAATCCTGAGCTCACGACCTATGAGCATCTTTCTGTGTGCAAAGCGCTTGGACTTCTTGGGCGTATCTATATCGCTCACGAAGGTATCAATGGTACCTGCGCAGGACCGGCAGATCAGGTAGATAAATATATTAAATATATGAGAAAGCATCCGCTTTTTGCTGATACTGAGTTTAAAGTAGACTATGCCGATGAATCTCCATTTAGAAAAATATTTGTACGGGTGCGACCTGAGCTTGCTGCCTTGGACAGACCTGATCTAGATCCAAGAAAGGACGGAGGAAAACATCTCTCTCCGAAGGAATTCCACGAAATGCTTTTGAATGACCCTGATGCTATTGCCTTTGATGGACGAAATAACTATGAAGCTGCTATCGGTAAATTTGAAAATGCGGTGACTCCTGATGTAGCAAACTTCAGAGATCTTCCTAAAGCGCTTGACCAGTATGAGGAGATCAAAGAGAAAAAGATCCTCATGTACTGTACAGGAGGTATCCGGTGCGAGAAAGCCTCAGCGCTTCTCAAAGAACAGGGATTTAAGAATGTCTACCAGCTCAAAGGAGGAATCATACGGTATAGTCAGGAGATCCCGGAAGAAGAGAGTTTGTATAAAGGAAAATGTTTTGTATTTGATGACCGCATAGCAGTACCAGTCACTAAAGACGTACTTACAGAATGTACTCACTGTGATACTGCATGCGACAGATACCTCAACTGTACGAATGCAGAGTGTAATAAACTCTTTGTCTGCTGTGATGCGTGTAAAGAGACTCACCATCATGCATGTAGTGAAGAATGCGCGAAGACTCCAAGGAAGGAGTGGAAGAGACAGGATATGGCAATGAATGCGTAGAAGTTGATTTAAGGCGGTGCATATGTATGCACCGCCTTTTTTATTATTACATACTATATTTAAAATTTGACAAATATATTTTTTGCAGTATAGTTCGCTCAAATAAAAATTATTTTTCCTTAGGAGGAAACAAAAATGACAAGCTTAGTAAAAGAATTAAAAGGTATCTCAAGCAACAATATTATTGCTTCAAATGTGACTGAGGCAGAAGGAAACAGTTTAGTAATTGATAATAAAAATATCAATATACTATCTGCAAAGGTAGTAGAAGTGGACGGAATGGATTCTTACATCTTTTTTGTCGGTAAGGATAATGATGATACCATCTTTGGTTTAGTGCCAACCTGGACATTGAAAGGTAAAGCAGTAACTGGATACATGTCGTATCTCGGTAAAGACCAAAAGGAAGGAAAAGAAGAATTTTTGAAAGAAGGATTTGAAGCCATTCAATCTACACAGAATATGAATTTTACAGTAGGTCAATCTTCAAAAATTGAAGTAAAAGGAAAAATTCATGAATTTGTACCACAATTCGTGATAGAAGAGTTTAATATCGTAGTTGGATTTGAAAAGAGGAACTATAACGTGGAAATGCCAATCATTATCGAAAGTAATACAGTTTGGCTTCCACTCGGAGAAGATCAGTACTAAATAAAATAACCCTAAGCACCTATTCATACGAATCAGGTGCTTTTTTTATGCTTTAACAAAAATTGACAAATATATTTTTTATATTATATTTTGCTCAAATAAAAATTAGAAAACTTTAAGGAGTGTAAAATGTTAGAAGGATTGAAAGAAACTATTTGTGATGTTTTAGGGTCTGACGTAGTACAGGCTCAGGGCAAAGAAATCAAGATCTGGTTTCCGGGAAATGTGTATGGAGTATTCACGATACTTTCGAGTATTCAGATATACATTATGGAAGAACAGAAAAAAGAATCTCAACCTTGGATATTATTCACAGGAAGAACAGCTGACAGAAAAATTATTCTTGGCTTGGCACCAGCGTATGATGACGGAGAAAAGACCCCTTATACAAATGTTATCATGCAGGAAGAAATTATACCTCCTGGGTATAAATGGGATAAAGAAACTACTTTTTGGGAAGCATTTGAATCTATAGAAGATCCATCTGTCTCCATTGAGGAGAAGTTAAGAGAGTTTCCTTTTACTCAGGAAGCTATACTGGAGTTGGATAGTAAAGAAATCCTTGTTGGAACAGCTCAAAGAGTTCCAATGATAATTATAAAAGAAGAAGGTGTAGTAGTTCAGTGCTACATTGCTAAGCACAATTCACTCTACAATAAATAAAAAATTAATCTGGGCATCACTTTATAATAAAGCGGGTGCCCTTTATTTTTGACAAAATATTTCTTCATACTAGTATGCGCATAAACAAAAATTATTAATTCCCAAAGGAGGAATAAAATGTCTCAATTAAAATTAAAAGAAACAACAGGTATCTTAGGAGATTTGACAGGATTCAAAAATAATTCAAATTTCTCTACTACGCTTAAATGTTCTGACATTATCTTAAAAATAAAGATTAGTGCGCAGCTTTTAATCGAAACTGACCCAGGCTACACCTATATTCTTTTCTTAGCAGAAACGGATAAGGGAGAAGGAATAGTTGGAATTATACCGACGTACACAAAGAGTGATCAAGCAACTATTATTACATCGGAACCAACACTTCCACTTGATTATCAATGGAAGCCTCAAGAGACTTTATGGAATATATTTTTCTCGCCTGATTTTATAGGATTAGTGAAGAATGAAGAAAAATTCCTTTTAAGTCACAAAAAGAATATGACATTTGATGGACTTGAAAAGTGGGTAAGAGTAGTTGATGACAGACCTGAAGAAGTTATTGATGGAGATAAGAATGCAGTGTTCTTTACTCAACATTTCAAAGTGCAATGTGGTAGTGCTGAGATGTATATAGGTGAATCCTACAAAAGAGCAGCTATACTCATCAGAGATGATAAAGAGTACATACTAAGATTGGCACTAGGAACAGAGTCTTTAAACAAATAGAAAATTACTAAATAGCTTCACTACATAAGTGAAGCTATTTTTTTAATTATCATTTCAAAATAAATTACTACTATATATTCTGATTACTCCACCTCAATCCCCACCGGACAATGATCGGATCCAAGCACATCATCCATAATCCATGCTCTCTTCACCATCGGCATAGCCTCCTCTGAAGCGACAAAATAATCGATCCTCCATCCTGTATTACGCTCTCGTGCTCTAAATCTTTGATCCCAATAGCTATATTTCTCTAGCAAATCAGGATTGAGCTTTCTAAACGTATCCACAAATCTGCTATCAAGAAGTTTTGTAAACCAAGCACGCTCTTCAGGAAGGAATCCTGAGGTTTTAACATTCTCCTTTGGACGTGCGAGATCTATCTCCTGATGAGCTACATTGAAGTCCCCACAGATAAAGACATTTTTTCCTGCTTTTTTATCAGCTATAAAATGATCTAGAAGAGTATCATAGAACTCATATTTGTAAGGCAACCGGTCAGGTCTTCCTCCATTTGGGAAATAAATACCATAGACAACAAACTTAGAATACTCAGCACGGATCACTCGCCCTTCGCTATCAAACTTCTCTATTCCGATTCCCTTTTGTACCGAGATCGGCTCTTCCTTTGTAAATAATGCCACACTACTGTACCCCTTCTTCACAGCAGAGTGCCAATAGGTCTTGTAGACTGCATGCTTCGTAAGCACCTCATCGAGCTGATCCTCTTGAGCTTTTGTCTCCTGCAGAAAAAGAATATCAGGATTTTCCTTATCCAAAAATTCAAAGAAGCCTTTTTTAGAAGCTGCGCGGATACCATTTACGTTCCAAGAGATGAGTTTCATAGTCTATGAGAAAAATATGTTGGATATACTATACTGGAGGCTCTGTTCTGAAACAATAAGAATCTAAAAAAAGCCGCAGATTATTTTGATCTACGGGCGTTCTCATTGGCAACAGCTCAATGCGTTTCTATTCCATATCGCTATGAATGTACTTTGCAGATCAATGTTTGAGACAGCTCACCAACTATATCCTTAAAAAGGCTTACTACAAGCCGGATTGCACACTTTACATTGTCTAAAGGAAGTTCTATGGCTAAATAAAAAAAGCGACACGCCGTTGTGTCGCTTCAGTATTACGTTTCTTCCAGGGGAAAGAAGAAAAATAATTTTTTTATATTACTTTGGTACCTTTTTTGAAGATACCATTTTTTGCAAGATACAACATTACAAGCGGCACAATTGCCAGAGAGTTGATGTAGCCTGCTGCAAACTGCGAATGTAGCGCAAGTTCACTGTAGTAACAATTGAGTATAAGAGCTGTATATGCTCCCATACCCATAAGAAATGCGCCAATTCTCTTTTTTGAAAGATTGTACCTCTCAACATTTGCGAATAAAAAAGTGAAGAATACCGGTATCACCGTTAAATATGCTAAGAGAAAGACAATACTGTCTTCCAACATATTTACTTCTTCATTTTTTCTTCCATTAAGAACGGTGAATCTTCTTACAGGTGCTGATGCTGCGAAAAGATTATTTTTTTGAGCTGTTGCCATGTTGTGTTCTCCTCGGAGTGAAACTCCAACTAGAATATATGTTTTTACCCCTTATTGTCAAAGCAGACCGTTTTCTATCCTATCTATCAATAAAATTGACAGATACAAAGATACGTTTCTGCAGATCAAATTTAGCGGATTATAATGGAAACTGTAATATTGGCAAGAGAAAGTAAAAAAATAGTTATAATTATTTCTGCTCCAGCTTTTTTATTACCGGATCACCCACGGTATACTCTAGAACAAATTTTCTCTGGTTCATGGAAGCTTTTTCACCATAGATATAAAGCGTCTCATTATCTTTCCAATTATACTCGAAGGATCTTCCTGATCCTGGATCACTCTCCATCACCACTGCAAGCGTCTGGAGAACATCTTTCTCTGTATTCCAAAGCATAATCTCATGGTACATACCATTTCTATATCTATCAAATATGACTTTCTTGGAATCAGGAGAAATCACAGTATATTCTCCAGGAAACAGATACTGCAGCTCACCATCAAACGTAGAAAGATATAATCCGCGTTCATAGCGTTGAGTAATATCAAATATACTCAAAACATAGCGAAGTAGACCAGAGTTACTCCAGGGTTTCCAGTCAGTAAGCAGTATTTTTCCTTCTTGTTTATGATATATTATCCCTTCAAAAGAAATAGTCATTGAAGACAATGGAGCTAATAATTCCTTCCACTCAGCACCTTTTTCAGTTCTCAGGTATATCTGCTGATCCTCTAGCCAAGAATCTTCTTTATATATCTGAGCTACCTGCATATCTTCACTTACACGTATATATTTATAAAGATTTCCTTGAGGCATATCTATAGGAGTAACTACACCTGAAGCACTTTTTGCAAAATATGCCTGTAGCTCAGTGAGATTTGCACCACTGCCGTCCTGCATCTTCAAAGGAACTCCTATCTGTCCATTGATCCATTCATCACCAGGTCCAAAGAGCGAAAAGTAAAACGCATAGAGAGCAAGAAGAACACCAAGTACGCTAATAACTACTAATAAAACTTTACGAGATATGATCATAGTTGATTTAAATATTTCTTTATACAAAAAAATAACTTCCTGCGGAAGTAATGCTTTTACCTAGATTCTTAATACTTGGAGCGGGTAATGGGGGTCGAACCCATATTTACAGCTTGGAAGGCTGTTACACTAGCCAATTGTGTTATACCCGCATAGTTCGTACGTTGGTAACTATAAGAATTTTAAAATAAAACGCAAGTAAATTTTTGATCTAAAATAAATATGTTCATTTCTACTTGATTTTTTACAGTTATACTTTAATATCGGCACACGAAAATTTATCAATAAGAATTGTTTACATATTTTGTCAATGATGGAAAAAACAGCGTATAAAAACTTGATTCAAAACAACACACATATTCTTCCTGATGAAATAGATCTAGAAAATAGATTTGACTCATCTTATGGAAAAGTAATGAGAGCAAAGGAAATAATCGAAGAGGATACTTGTAAAAAGAGTAAGGAAATTTCAAATACTATCACAAAATATAAAAAAGCAGCTCTAGACATCTTAGGTGCATCTATAGATGGAGAAGAAAAATCAGCACAGATCGATATTTTATTAGAAAAAACTCTAACAGAATTAAATGAAACTGGTGTCTTCTCATCAACCTGTGATGCTCCTTATCATGTTCCTTTTTTAAAGGCAGGGCATCTCATTACATATTGCCCAGGTGACCGAGCAAGAGATCAACTGGTAAAACATTTCATCGCTAAAATTGGAGAATGTTGGCGGGGTAAGTCTGCAAATGGAAAACCTCTTACAGTAATTGTAGAACACTCTGATGGACAATGTATCAGGCACAATACGATGATACTTGATATAGATATGCTTTATACCCCGCTTTCAGAAACTACTGCTAGTCTGAATTAATAAATCCTCTTTGTTTTTTCATTGCATAAAAAACCTGCTTTCCTTATTATGATTAAAGCTTTATTTGAAGCTTTTTTCAGTTCTAACTTGAAAAATACATTCAACATAATTTCAATACATGAAAGACGTTATCAAAGTAACAGGAGCGCGTACCCACAATCTCAAAAACATCACCGTAGAGATTCCAAGAAACAAGATGACTGTGATCACTGGTCTTTCAGGATCGGGAAAATCATCTCTTGCCTTTGATACACTTTATGCAGAGGGACAGCGGCGTTATGTAGAGTCACTCTCTACATATGCACGTCAGTTTCTGCAAACTACTGATAAACCTGAAGTAGATCATATTGAAGGTCTCTCCCCTGCTATCTCCATCGATCAGAAAACTGCACCTAGAAATCCGAGAAGTACAGTAGGTACTGTCACAGAGATCTATGATTATCTTCGTCTCTTATTTGCCAAGGTAGGACATCCCCACTGCCCTGTCTGCGGAAAAGTTATAGAAAGACAAAGTGCGTCTCAGATCATCAACTATATCTGTAACTATCCTGAGGGGAAAAAGATCCTGCTTCTTGCACCAGTAATCCGTGGAAAAAAAGGTGAGCACAATCAGGTTTTAGAAAAAATAAAGAAAGACGGTTTTGTACGTCTCAGAGTAGATGGACAGGTATTTACCATAGCGGAAGAGTTCACGCTTGATCCAAATAAGAAACATACCATTGAGATTGTCATTGACCGTCTTGTGGTAAAGAATTTTGAAAAAAAGTATCAGGCACTCTCCAATGGAGATCAGATAGAAATACCAAACCCGGATCGGACACGTCTTGCGGATTCTATAGAGACAGCACTGAAGTTCGGTGAAGGTCTCATGACCGTAATAGATAATGACACAAAAGAAGAAGATACCTTCTCTGAACATTTTGCTTGTCCTGATCATCCAGCCATTAGTTTTCCTGAGATTGATCCAAGCATGTTTTCTTTCAATTCTCCAAAGGGAGCTTGTGAGACATGTCATGGTCTTGGCACAAAACTCGAGGTAAACCAGGAGCTTGTGATCCCGAATAAAGCGCTTTCTCTCGATGAAGGAGCAGTTCATGCATGGAACAGTACAATGACGCAAATGAATTGGTATACAAGGATCATGACAGCAGTCGCTCATCAAGAAGGATTTAAGACAAACATTCCTTTCGAGAATCTCCCAAAGGAAGCTATTGATAAAATACTCTGGGGTACTGGAGATAAAAAGTATACCGTCCAGCTTGAAGGTGAGACGCTCAAAGGTGATTACTCTACGGTATACGAAGGAGTGATACCGAATCTTGAGAGAAGATACAGAGAGACAGAATCTGATTTTGTACGGAAGAAGATTGAAAAATATATGACTATCGCTCCATGTCCTGCATGTGGAGGTAAAAGACTGAAACCTGAAATTCTTTCTATTACTATAGGAGAAGTTTCTATTATTGATCTGACTGAAAAAAGTGTCACAGATCTCGTAGATTTCTTTGATGCCATGTCTCTAACAGACAATGAAATGGTCGTTGCAAATCTTATTTTAAAGGAAGTAAAGGATAGACTCTCATTTTTGCTGAATGTAGGACTTTCTTACCTGACCCTCAGCCGAAGTGCAAACACCCTCTCAGGAGGTGAAGCACAGCGAATACGGCTCGCAACACAGATAGGATCCAAGCTTCTTGGAGTACTGTATGTACTGGATGAACCATCCATTGGACTCCATCAGAAAGATAATGACCGACTGATCAAGACTCTGCATGAACTGCGTGATCTTGGAAATACAGTGATCGTGGTGGAGCATGATGAAGATACAATGATGGCATCTGACTATCTCATAGATATTGGTCCAGGAGCCGGTGTACACGGAGGTACTGTCATAGCACAAGGAACTCCAGCAGAAGTAATGAAAGACAAAAATTCAGTAACTGGACAATATCTCTCAGGAGCAATCAGTATCCCAGTACCAAAGAAAAGACGAAAAGTAGATAAGAAAAGAACTCTCTCAATCCTAGAGGCAAATCTTCATAACCTTAAAAATGTAAGCATTGATATACCTCTTGGAGTGCTGGTGGCTATCACAGGAGTATCCGGCTCAGGAAAATCTACGCTTATCAATGATATCCTAGTGAACTATCTTGCTCACGAGCTCAACGGAGCTCAATCCATCGCTACTGGATTTAAGAAAATTGAAGGAGTACAGCAGCTGGATAAACTCATCGACATAGATCAGTCCCCTATCGGACGAACACCAAGAAGTAATCCCGCAACATATACAGGAGTATTCAATGATATAAGAGATATTTTTTCAAAGACCAATGAAGCAAAGATACGAGGATACGATGCCGGAAGATTTTCATTTAATGTAAAAGGAGGACGGTGTGAGGCTTGTCAGGGTGAAGGTTTAAAAAAGATCGAAATGCATTTTCTACCAGATGTATATGTGCCTTGCGAAGTATGTAGGGGGCGAAGATATAATGAAGAAGCACTTGAGATTACCTATAGAGGGAAAAACATTGCAGAGATACTAGATATGACGGTCTCCGAAGGATATGAATTCTTTAAAGCTATTCCAAGCATCGAGAATAAACTTCGTACACTTGAGGAAGTAGGTCTCGGATATATCCATCTCGGACAAAGTGCCACTACCCTCTCAGGAGGTGAAGCGCAGCGAGTAAAACTTGCCACTGAGCTTGCAAAAAGAGGAACCGGAAAAACTATGTATATCCTTGATGAGCCTACGACAGGACTTCACTTTGATGACGTAAAGAAGCTTCTCTCTGTACTCGACAAACTTGTGGACAAAGGAAATACAGTCCTTATAATCGAGCATAATATGGATATGATCAAGTCCTCAGACTGGATCATAGACCTGGGTCCTGACGGAGGCACTGGAGGTGGAGAGATCATTGCCGAAGGAACACCTGAAGATGTAGCCAATGTAAAGAAAAGCTATACAGGAGAATGGCTTAAGAAAATGTTAAAATAATATCATGCTGGAAAAATCTCATATCTTATTTGAAGTAAAAAATCAGGCACTGGAACCCAGTACAATGGAGATACAAAATGCTACAGAACTGCTCAGAACTCGTATGAAGTTTATCAGCACTCTTTCTGAAGAACGTAAAAAATTCATCGAAATGATGGAAGAGTATCTGAAAAGTGATTATAAAATGTCTTCTTAGCATTCGTATCGTTACTAATAGCTAAAGAAACCTACTACCTGATCAATTCAGATGTAGGTTTCTTGGCATCCCGATGAATATTCCCTTGCATTTTCCACAGCCATTTTGTATAGTCTACGAGCACAAATTTATGGTGAACGTAGCTCAATTGGCAGAGCTTCCGGTTGTGGTCCGGACGGTTGTGGGTTCGAGCCCCATCGTTCACCCCATGTACTACTCGCTTTGCTCGAGCACATGGCACGCCAGGGAATATTACTAGCAGATTCTGATATAGAATTGAAGACTTTTTTATATACCTGTAGAAGTTTTCAGTATTGCATATCTTTCAATTCTCATTAGAATGAAGTAGTCTTGTTTCTTTAGTGCATGGAAAGATCAGACAATTATTCATTTTGTAGACTTCTACACATGTTTCAATTGTTTAATAGTGCACGAAAAGAAGAAATCAAAGGAGAAGGAAGTTTTAGCTATCTTCATGCAGAGAGCTATTATTTTGATAGTGCCTGCCAAACGCTGCGTCCTAAAGAAGTAATCGATGCTGAACGTGAATATTATGAAGGATTTAATGCCTGCGGAGGAAGAGTAAAATATAAATGGGGACAAAAGGTGGATGAGAAAGTAGCAGAGGCAAGAAAAGAAATTTTGAAATTGATAGGTAAATCTGAAAGGGACTATGCAGTGGTTTTTACCCTGAATACCACCATGGGAATTAATATGGTGCTTCATCAGCTCCCTGTCCATTCTTTTGAGGGCATTATCACTTCGGACATTGAGCATAACTCTGTCTTCCTTCCAACTATGACCTGGGCGGAAAAGAATACTAAGAAAAGAGCTGTCATAGAAAGAAAAGAAGATGGAAGTATTGATGTCGATCTACTGCCTAGTAGAAAAAATATCCTTCTAGTGAATACTGTCTCCAATATTGACGGTCGTATTTTAACAAATGTAAAGGAAGTGGCAGACACGATTCACAAACATGGAGGTCTGTCACTTTTTGATTGTGCACAAATGTTTTCCTTTCATGCAGATCTTCTGAAAAATGTAGATTTTGATGCTGCATTCGGATCGGGTCATAAGATGTATGGACCAAGCATTGGATTTATTGTGATAAAAAAATCTCTGCTTCAGTCCATGGAGCCTTACTTTATAGGAGGAGGAACGGTAGAGGACGTGCATGAAAATATCTACTCATTGGTCACAGATCCAAATGAACTCCATTCCCTGCTCGAACCGGGACTTCAGAACTGGGCAGGAATTGTCGGGCTTCTGGAAGCTATTCGTTGGAAAAAGAAGTATAAGTCAGAAGCTACAGAAAAACTGGGAGAAGAATTATTCAAGGCTGTAGAGAGTATGGAAGGAGTGTGTCTCATAAATAAAGAACCTTCTACTACTATCAGTTTTTATACTGAGAAAATAGACTCCCACCAGCTTGCTCTGTATCTCGCTGAGCAGAATATTATGTGCCGAAGCGGCTATTTCTGCTGCCATTATTATCTCAAGAATAAGAAAAAGTATCCTCCTCTTTTGAGAGTAAGCCTAGGTGTTCATTCAACGAAAAAAGACGTAGACCATTTCATAAATATTTTATCTCTCCTTCTAAAACACTCTTAACTTTATGCTCTGTATTGCATCATTCATTGTATTTCTGATTCTCGGTATTTTCTCCACCTACTACCGCAATCTGGCAGGAAAAGCCTGGTATTGTGTAGGGAGACGCCTTACATTCAAACCCTGCGATATCAATTTTTCTCAGGAAATAAAAGGAAAAATTATAGGAAAAATGATCCTCACAAGACCGAGACTTGCAAAGTTCATAGGCAAGTGGATCGATTGGATAGCCTTTGCTTTCGTGATCGCGACCATCTGGAGCATCATCAGTGTTATGATTACGGGACTCAACCTCCTTGTCTATGATACCTGTGATCCAGCAGCACCTGAGTCCTGCTCACTGGGCGGAGAGTCCTGCGGAATCAGCGCAAACCAGATGGATCTCTCTACAGCAATCAAGTTTGGTAAAGTAGGCGAATGGGCAGTTCAGCCTTTTGTTACATTTGCGGATACATTATCTAGGGTACCTGCTAGATTTCAGACTTGGAAGGCAGAAGAATATCTTTCACCAAGTGCTACTTATTACCATACCTTTGATGCATCGAAAAAAATAGCTGTTGAGGCTATAGATCCAGGATGTATATTTTGTCAGAAACTCTTTCGAAATATCAAAGAAGCAGGTTTTGAAAAAAAATATAATCTCAGCTACATTGTCTATCCTATAGTAGATACCACTACTGAGAGTGGATATAAATTCAAACACTCTCCATTAATTGCCTCTTATCTAGAAGCAGTCAAACAAGTAAGTATTCCGGCGAACGCGAGAGATGTCCCCGCCGATTGGCAGCTTCTTGAATATATTTTCATAGGAAAGGACGGAAAAGATACAGAACTTCAGTACCAAATCAACAATGTGTTTACAGAGACAGAAGTAACTGCAAAACTTCACGAGATTTTGAAGAGCATTGGTTATAGTGATGCGGATATTGTGGATATTCAAAGCAGAGCTTCATCGGAAGAAGTAAAGCGTACACTTGCATCGCAAAGGCATATTGTAGAAAAGGAGATGAAGACTATCAAAATTCCTACGATCATTTTTGATGAGAGACGCTATGACCGTGTGGTGGATGTGGAAAAACTAAAGCAGTAAACATTGATACTCTTTTCCCATCAAATAACTTTCTCCTTTTCAAGACACTATTTGAAAAGTATTCATATAAAGTATTATAAAGTTGTGTAAAAGAATTTTGAGTCACACTAGTAGGAACTAGTTTTTTGAATAATGACAATCATTGACAAAATTAATTTTTAATTATATTTTATTTCAGCTTAAAATAAGACAAGAACCTTTATTAACTGTTTCTATACCTATCCGTCACCATATCCCTTATGGAAAAGAAAATGTATGATAGTGAAAAGTTACTAGGAGAACAAAGTAATCTGCAGAACCTCAGTACTAATTTTGCGTTGGAAAATGTAGGAAAAAACTTGGTAGAAGAAATAGCAAAAAATGAAAAAGAACGTATAAAGACACTCATTTATGTAAGACATGGTACAAGCGAATGGAATAAAGCTTACGCAGCAGACAAGGCTCTCCCAGAAAACATAGGGAAAAACCCACACATTATTAGCCCAAATCTTAGTGCGCTGACATCAATAAAAACAGATATTGAGATGCTACTTGCAGAGGAAGGAATTGAGGAAGCAAAGGAAGCAGGAAAAAAACTAGTAGAATATTTTGATAGATTCCGTCCGGAGCATTTTTTCTCATCTGAATGTTTTCGTGCCATAGAGACTAGGAAACACGCAATTGAAGAAATGGAAAGAATATATGGAGAGTTATTTAGCTCTAATATACAGCTTCGTGAACTGAATTCTCTTAACGAAGAATCTTCACGCGGACCAGAAGGAAGTAAACTTGGAGCTAGGGCAGAAGCATTCTTGGCTACGCTGGATGAAGAGTTTCCTAAGATTGATACAATTGTAGTATTTGGTCATCGCAATTGGTATAAGACATTCTTGCAGCAAATACATAACTGGACTCCAGAGGAGCTTAAAGCTAACATACATTTAGCAAAGTTAAAAAATGGGCAAATCGCTCTTCATCAAGGTACTGACTGGAGAACATTAAAAAGAATAGGCGAGTAAGTTTTATTTTATACTATTGTTCAAGATGCTGCCTGATATTACAGACAAAAAACTTTTAGATAAAGTATCAGAGAGCATTTCTCTTACTTTTCCAGAAGCTACTATTCTTTCCGTCGAAGAGGTAACCTCAGGTCTTAACAGCAAGATTTACAAAGCTCATCTTTCTTCACATCCTTTTATTGTTATTGCACGACAAAGCGGATTAAAGAATTTTGAAAAGTCTATTCAGATCCTCAACTATTTAAAAGAGTGCAAATTGCCTGTACCTAAGATTTTTTATCATGACATTTGGGAAGATACAGGGCTTAGTCTTTTGGAGTTTATTCCAGGAGAGACAGCACTTGAATACTTGAGAAACACAGATAACGAGGGGAAAAAAGCTATATTTAGATCAATAGGATCGAGCTTATCCCAACTTCATGCACTTCCGATTCAGCCTTTTTGGTTTCGTAAGACCTATCCTATACAGACATCAGAGGATTGGGATCTTTGGTTAAAAGAGAGACTTGATAAAGTAGAGGTATATAGTCATGCCAACTTATCTCAGGATATCTATGACTATACATCATCAATACTCTCAAATTTTAAACAGCAGTTAAAGGCATCATCACATTTGCCAATAGTAGCGATGCACGGCGATTTTCATCTCGAAAATGTACATGTAGACGCCTCAGGTCACATCACAGGAATTCTTGATTTTGATACTGCAATGCGCGGGAAATCATATGGAGATACCGGAAGGTTTCTCTACTCATTACTTCTTCATGATACTCATTATATCTATGATCCCCAAGAATTCGATGCGTTCCTGGAAGGATATAATATATTGAAAACCACTGAGAACCTCCTTCTCATCCATGGATATTTTCTATTAATGCTCCTTGAAAAACATGAAATCTTTGCAAAAGAGCAAAATGAGAAGAGATTTATAAGTCACAATAGAGTACTCGAGTCATTAGCGCATGGAGAACTAAAATTATAGAGTACCTTTTAAAACAATCTGCATTATTCTATAAAGTGATTCCAGGAGATTCATCATTCAAAGTTGGTTATATGAATCATTATATTATATTGACTCCTGAAGCCTTTTTACTAAAATAAAGCAAATATTTTTTACTGAACTATGGGCGACATTATTGAGTTTAAGGTTTTCACTACTAAAACCGAAGGAAAAAGTGTAGAGACTACGGAGACATCCAAAGGAAGTATTTCGAGTATAAAAGATTTCCTTCATTAAACAGAGGTAGAAGCGGAAAAAATTAGAAAAAAGTGTACTTCAGTTATAGATTTTAAAGGTGGTAAGCCTTCCCCTAGCAATTTATGGGCACCTGCCTTTTTCTCGGACATGGGTTCTGAGCAGAAAGAAAAAGAAACCGAAATAGATAAGTATCTTATTTTAAAAGAGATTTTATCTGATATCGAGGAGTGTGGCCATCTTGAAAGAGCTTCTGACAAAATTTCATATCTTGCCTCATGCGTTGAGAAACATACAACTCCTGGAAAGCATAAAGTAAATTTTCTAAAGATCATGGATATCATAAAGGAATCAATCGATCTTACTAAATCACTCTTCATTGATCTCAAAAACCTTCCTGCTGCTTCATATATCAATAAAGATATCTCTGAGATGGCAATAAGAAGTCTGATGCGTGTAAAGCAGCTTGATGATATTGAAATATTTCAGGATTTTATCTTTGTACAGCAAGACCGTATGAGAGAGATGTTCTACGACAAGCAGAATTCCTATACGATTGAAGAGAGACTTGCCCTAAAAAAATCTCATGACTTTTCCATGAATCTTCATGTGTTTTTTGATAAGCAAAAAAGTATTGCGGCTATTAAAGAGCTCTATCTCTCTTCTTAAATAATATAAATAAAAAAAGAGATATCTTTTAAGGATATCTCTTTTAGTCATGATAAATGAATTATGCTGCGCCAGCAGATAGCTTAAGCTTCCCTTCATTCATATGCATTACTGCCGTATGAATAAGCTGATCATGAGTATCTAACTGCAGTATATATTTAATACATACTTCCGCAGAGGCTATAAATCCTTTTCCATACTGATCAAATTCCCCTTTCAATAATCTTTGAATATCCAGCCATTCCAGCTCTCCTTCGTTACATGATAAATCATCAGGAAGATTTTTTAGGACTCCAGTAGTCCAGTATAAGAGATGTGTACTATCTCCTCTCTGATCTAATGTGATCAACCGAAGATTGATACTCTCAAGATCTTGAGGATTGATACAAGTCTCTTCCTGGAACTCTCTCATCATGGAACCAAGAATATCTGTATACTCGCCTTCCTCTACCTTTCCCCCGATACCTGTCATAAGTTCAGGAAACAGTTTTTTTGTGTTACTCCTCTTCAAAATAAGGATTTTTGTTTTGGATGGATCGAGCAGCAATAATACGGTCCGGACATCAAGAGCAATCTTTTTCATCATAAGTGTACCTCCATGGGTATAATAAAAATAAATAGTGAAGCTTCGATAGTTATACTATCCAAATTGCAGATGTGGTTCTAGTGAATTGTACTTCACTATTTTTCTGCATTTTTTATCTACATACTATCTTTGAAGTATTTATTCATTATATTACAAAAAAATGCTCAAGTATCAAATAGCAATCTCCGGAGCTGCAAGTGCAGAACTTTCCGATGAGATACTTCAATTAGCTTATGAGGTAGGAAAAGAAATTGGATTACAGGGGCATATAACTCTAACAGGCGCCTGCGGAGGAATAGGCGTCAGCGCTGTACGGGGAGCAAAATCTGCAGGAGGAAATACTTTGGGTATAGCACCTGCAGACGGCAGACATGATGCTCACTTTGAAACTGTATCAGAGTATTTGGATACTATTGTTTATACTGGTGCAGGCTACAAGGGTCGTAATGTTATTTTTATAAGAAGCGCGGATGCTGTGATCACCATTAACGGAAAGTCGGGAACTTTAAGTGAAGCCTGCATGGCAATCGGAGAGAAGCGTCCTCTTATAGTACTGAAAGGATCAGGTGCTTGTGCAGATAATCTTCTTCAAATCTGTACGCTGCTTGGCGAAGATGCGCCTTTAGTAAGAGAAGCATCAAGCCCAAAAGAAGCAGTAGCACTTGCTCTGGAAATGCTGTCTAAAAAATAAATGAAATACGTAAAACATATGATATTTTACCTGCATTTGACTTCGAATGTGTTTTAGTACTAAATAAATCAAAAGATTCTATTCACGACCATGTCTGATCAGCCGCATAAAATACAAGCCTCAATTCTCACACGACTTCTTGTGATAAAAACTGCGCGTTTTTCTGAACTCAATACGAATAAAATTCCTACAGATTCTTTTACGTTTCATGTAAATAGTCTCATCAACCGGGGCTATGTCCAGAAAGTAAATGGGATCTATCTGCTCTCCACAAGAGGAAAAGAGTTTGCAAACCGTTTTGATCTGAAAACGAGAGAGATTCCTATGCAGGGAAAGATCAGTGTCCGTATCACAGCTCAAAGAGAAGCTGGAGGAAAAAGGTATTTTCTACTTACAGGAAGATTAAAAGATCCTTTTGCAGGGAAAGTAGGATTTATAGGCGGTAAAGTCCAGAGCGGAGAAACTATCTTTAGAGCTGCTGAACATGTATTTGAAGAATATGCAGGATGCAGGGCTGCTTTTAGGCTCTTGGGTATTCAGCATAAAATGGATTATGATACGGAGGGAAATCTGCTTGAGGATAAATACTTCTATATAATGGAGGCACAGCATATTGAAGGTGAGGTTTCCGAGGGTACGGAGACAAATAGAAATATGTGGGTCACAAAAGAGGAAATAAGAGAACTCGCGATTTTTGAAAATATTCCTGAAGCTCTTTCATGGCTGGATAAGGATGAGCTTTCCTTTAGTGAAAAGCAGTATATGGAAGAGGGGTTTTAATGCAGCAAACGGGATGACGCTACTGTGCTGTTTTTCGGATTAGTTACTGATGGCATCGAGAGCTTTTGCCATCATCTGAGCGATTTCTTTACGGGTAATGTATTCATTTGGATAATAGAAACCGCTTTCAGAAGCATTCAGCATCCCATACTTTAAGCCGAGAGACACATAGAGGTTAAACCAATCCTCTTTATGTACGTCTACAAACGGCACTGGAAGAGCAGGATCTAGCGGAGGATTTGCAATATAGAATCTTATAATCATTTTCAATGCTTCCGCTCTCGTAATGAGGCGATCCGGTCTAAAGTATCCATCCATCAAGTATCCCGTAATTACTCCTGCCACTTTGCCTACATGGATATAGATCACATTAGCATGGGTTAAGGGCACATCAGGGAATGGAGGTACAAGTGGCAGTGCGCCGCAGCTGTCTGCGCATCTGCTCTGCATGAGGATCTTTGCAAGGAAACCTCTCATAACAAAACCATCAGGATCAGTGGTGAGAAGATCATGCAGAATATCTTCTTTTTTCTCCATAGTATCCAGAAGAATATTCATGCGTTCATTTAAGCGAAGTTCAAAAGATTGGTTGATGCTTGGAGTTTTGAACTCATTATCCATAGCTCCAGGAACATGAGCGTTTGCATTCGTATTTGTCTGAGTATCAGGCGTAGTTGGAGCTCCGTGAGTATTTGTATTCGTATTTGCAGCTGGAGGATTATATCCTCCTCCTGGTCCTGAATATATTGGCTCTTTTTGTGTCGTAAAGCTGTATGAAGTATTCAGAGTATTTGCAGCATTATCTGCAGCGGTTATCTGAATGGTCACAGTAGAGGCATAGGAGTATGGCTGGGCTGGGTAGAAAATAATATGGTATCCATTTGGTACAACATCACACGTATACCCTGCCTGACAAATACCGTTAGTGACTGCAGAGCTTGAGTTTATTTTGATATCTTTTATCCCTGACTCTATATCTGTAACATCAAAAGTAAGACTGGTTCCTACGTTTACATTTATTTGACCGTTAGTAGGAGAAATAAGTGCCAGTACAGGAGGTGTCGTATCCGGTATAATAATAGTCGGAATACGGAAAGTTGCATTTGCAGAGAATACACCTTCTTCACCAGAAGCATCCCAGAATTTTATTCGATAGTAATATGTTGTATCTCGGAGCGGTGTAAAGCCGCTTGGAGTAAGATCAGTAGACCTGTTTCCTTCTGTGATATTTACAATCGTAGTTCCTGTGTTGCCGCTATCGTAGTCTGTAGTTGCAAAAGTACCGTCTGTAGATATCTGAAGCTGGTATTTGTTTGCAGTATCTCCTGCATCTGAATCATTGTATACGGCAGAGAATACAGGAGAAGTAGTCTCAAGGTTTGTAGGGTTTGTGAGACCTGTCTGCGCACCATCCGTCTGGTCATTTGCAAAGAGATTTGTAGGAGCTGCAGGTGCGTCATTTATATTTGTAGTAAATGTAGCAGCAGCTGAGAAAGCTCCCTCTGTATCTGCCGTATCCCAGAACTTTATTCGATAATAATATGTTGTATTATCTAAAGGACTGAATCCAGTTGCCTGGATGTCTTCACTTCTCGCACCAATTGCTATGGAAGAGCCAAGAGTTGTCTCCCCTGAATCATAGCTGACACTTGTAAAGGCTGCATCAGAAGCAATCTGAAGCTGATATTTTACAGCAGCATCGCTTGTATCAAGATCCGTGTATACGGCTGAGAAAACAATATCTTCAGTGTCCACCGTCGGGTTTGTCTCTCCAGTCTGAGCACCATTGGAGGCAGTATTACTAAACAGATCAGTAGGTGCATCCGGAGCATCATTAATATTCATAGTAAAAATTGCTGCACTTGAGAATGTACCTTCTGTATTCTCATCATCCCAGAACTTAATCCTCCAATAATATGTAGTATCATCTGCAGGAGTAAATGATCCATGAGTAATATCGCTGCTTCTTGTTCCCTCAGCAATATCTGCAATAGAGACCTCAGTACCGCTGTCATAATCTGTGGAGGCAAAAGTATTATCTGTAGAAATCTGAAGCTGGTACTTATTTGCAGTGTCTGTGACATCAGGATCATTATAGATCGCTGAGAAGACAAGATTACTGTTATCAAGAGTAGGATTTGTGATTCCTGTCTGAGCACCTTCTGATGCTGTATTACTAAATAAATTAGTCGGGGCTGTCGGCGCACTATTGAGATGAATGCTAAAACTTGCGCTTCCGGTATTTGAAGGAGAGAATTCTCCTGGTCCTGCATTATTCCAAAACTGAATTCTCCAATAATAAGTGGTATTGTCTGCAAAATTTGCTGGCGTAGAAATATCCTCTGACCTTTCTCCATCTTCTACAGGAATACTAAATGAAGTACCACCGGCTCCATTATCATAGAATATCGTTCCAAAATTACTATCAGTAGAAATTTGTATTCTATATTTAGTAGCGTCTACTGCTGACGGATCATTATGAACAGCAGAGAATACTATGTCAGTTGTATTGAGAGCTGTCGGATTTGTCTCTCCGTTTGCTAAAAGATTTGTAGGAGAAGAAGGACCTGCTTGTACTGCAAAGTTGAAAGACCCTGATAATGTATTTGGGATATCTGCGAGATCGGATACTGAATAGTTTACTGTATATGTTGTACTCAATGTAAGATCCACATCAGGATTCACAGCTACTTCAATTCCGTTTGTAATAACGTTTGAAGAACAGCTATAGCCGCTTTGACATGTTCCGTTTAGAATTGCATCTTGACCACCTATAACCACATTTACATCTGAAGCATTTACCCCGGAAATTGCATCCGTAAAGGCTAACACAACATTCGTAGTCGGATTTACATTTGTTGTATTATTTGCTGGTGTGGATGAAGCAAGAGCCGGAGGAGTTGTTTCATGAACATAGAATGAAGCAGTGCTTGAGAAGGTACCTTCCGTATTCTGATCATCCCAAAATTTTATTCTCCAGTAGTAAGTAGTCTCAAGATTAGGTGTAAATCCTGACGCAGTAAGAGATGGCGACTGAGTACCCCGCGTTGTATTTGTCATACTTGTACCGCCAGCTCCGCTGTCAAAATCAGTCGCTGCAAAGGTATTATCTGTAGAAATCTGGAGCTGGTATTTATTTGCGATATCTCCCGTATCCGGATCGTTGTTCTGTGCTGAGAATACGAGACTTGTTGTTGTCAGATTCGAAGATGTCGCGGCACCATTGACCAGTAGATTTGTAGGTGCTGTTGGTGCATCATTGATAGCAGTGGTAAATTGGGCAGTACTTGAGAATATACCTTCTGCATTCTCGTCATCCCAGAACTTTATTCGATAGTAATAAGTAGTATTATCACTTGCTGTAAAGCCAGCAGGTACAATATCAGTACTGCGGTTTCCCTGAGTGATATCTGCAATAGGTGTACCTGTATTTCCACTATCAAAGTTTGTTGTGGCAAAGGTATTGTCAGTTGAAATTTGCAGCTGATACTTATTCGCGATATCTCCGGTATTTGGATCGTTATAGACTGCAGAGAAGGCAATGCTCGAAGAATCAAGATTTGTAGGATTCGTCTGACCAGCTTGGGCTGTAGCGGCAGGAGTATTACTGAAAAGATTTGTTGGTGCTGATGGTGCACTATTAAGCGTAATGCCAAAGGAAGCAGCAGAGGAGCCACTTGGAGAATATGCTCCAATATTGCCATTCGTATCCCAAAATTTTATTCTCCAGTAATACGTGCCTGCAGTAAGAATAGTACCACCTGGAATAGTGATATCTGGCGATCTTGCACCATCATCTGTAGAGGTCATAGCTGTCCCCGCAGATCCACTGTCATAGATCAAGCTTGAGAAAGAATTATTGGAACTAATCTGAAGTTCATATTTATTAGCGTTATCCCCATCAGGATCGTTATTCACTGCTGAAAATACAACGTCAGTAGAATTAAGATTTGTAGGATTTGTTTGTCCTGTTTGGGCACCTATAGTATTTGAGAAAAGTGTTGTTGGTGCTGTAGGTGCAGCATTGAGATGTACTTTGAAACTTGCTGCACTGCTGCCGCTTGGTGAGTATGATCCTGAGAGTCCATGTATATCCCAGAACTTCACTCTCCAGTAATAAGTAGTATCTGATACAGGCGTGAAGCCTGATGGAATAAGATCCGGAGATCTCACACCATTGGCGGTAGTAGCCATAGCTGTACCTCCAGCTCCTGAATCATAAGTCGTTGTTGCAAAGGTATTATCCGTACTGATTTGAATCTGATATTTATTTGCAGTATCGAGGTCAGCATCATCATGAAGAGCTGAGAATACGATACTTGCAGAGTCTAATGTAGTAGGATCAGTGAGACCACTTTGCGCTCCGACAGCTGCAGTATTTGTGTAAAGAACAGTAGGTGCAGTAGGTGCAGTATTTACATAAAAACTCGCGGCAGAACTGCCAGAAGCAGAGAAAGCACCTTCCTCATTTGCCGTGTCCCAGAACTTTATTCGATAGTAATAAGTAATACCTGCGGTAGGAGTGAATCCTGTCGCTGTAATATTAGCAGATCTGCTTCCCCTTACTATATCTGCAATATTTGTGCCGGTAGTACCTGAATCATAGTCAGTAGTTGCAAAAGTATTATCTGTAGAGATTTGGAGCTGGTACTTATTTGCTGTATCTCCTGTATCAGCATCGTTGTAAATTGCAGAGAAGAAAACTGATGATGAGTTTAATCTTGTAGGATTTGTGAGTCCAGCCTGAGCCGTGCCTGTATTACTGAAGAGATTTGTTGGTGCGGTAGGAGCAGTATTGACAGCAATACCAAAAGTCGCTGGTGCAGAGAAATCACCTTCTGAAGGAGTGTCATCCCAGAATTTTATTCTCCAGTAATATGTTGTGTCATTCTCAGGTACGAAGCCCGTTGGACTGATATCTGGAGATCTGTTGCCAGCAATAATATTTAGAACAGACATTCCAGCGACACCATTATCAAAGAGGGGCGTTGCGAAAGTATTGTCAGTGGCGATTTGTAATCGATATTTGTTTGCAACATCACCTGTCTCTCGATCATTATTGATCGCAGAGAAAACAAGATTTGTTGAACCGAGATCTGTAGGATTTGTCTGACCCGATTGAGCTCCAAGACTAGCAGTGTTTACATAGAGAGTAGTAGGTGCACTTGGGTGTGCATTACAGAGCGTTCCTGTTGCTGAATGATAGAGGTCAGTTGTTTCTTGAGCAGATAACGCTCTATTAAAGAAACGTATATCATCGATCCGCCCGTCAACAAATGTTCCTGCCAGACCTTGCTGTGATCCAATAGTCAGTGGTGCGGTAGAATCTGTATTCCAAGGACCTTCAGACAGACTTCCATCGAGAATATTATCCAAGTACAAAGTCTGCTCAGCACCATTTTTTACAAAAACCACATGATGCCAACTATTGTCCGTCACAGTAGTATTACCAGTAACTCCATGTCGTGAAGTACCATAGCCGCATACTCCAGTGCCACAATCGGTCGCAAAAGCGCTAAGTTTATTGTTCGGGTCAATTCTGATACCATAATGAGGAAAATTAGGAGCAGAACCTTCCTTAGAAAAGAGTGCCTGATGATTTCCTGTACTTGTTGCTTTGAACCAAAGTGAAATACTAAAGTCTCCTGAACCAACTTTTAGTGAGCTACTATCAGGTACGGTAACATAATCATTTACTCCATCAAAACTGAAAGAAGGACCTACTTTTCCAGCGGCATAGGTAGCACCATTGGTAAGAGTACCGTTATTAGCACTAACCGTATCAGTCGTTGTAATATTACCAGACCAATAACTCACCATATCATTTGCAATATATGGACAAGTGCCTGGGATAAAGAAATAAGATGCATCATTACCGCTTGGCGAGAATGTTCCTTCATTGTTATAGATATCCCAGAATTTCACCCGCCAGTAATAAGTAGTTCCCACAGCTGGTATAAAACTTGCAGTTCCAATATTCGGTGAACGTGCTCCGTCTGCGGTGGAGGTCAGAGCTAATCCGCCAGCTCCTGAATCATAATTTATTGAAGCAAAGGTATTATCTGTACTTATCTGGAGTTGATATTTATTTACATTATCTCCATCTAGGTCATTATTTATTGCAGAGAAATATATACTTGTAGATGTAAGATCAGTAGGATTAGTCCTTCCTGAGGCTGTTCCAATACTCGCTATGTTTGCATAAAGATTTGTAGGTGCACTAGGACCAGTATTTACTACCACCTTAAAGCTCGCAGCACTGCTTCCAGAAGGTGAGAATGGTCCTTGTACATTGTGGCTATCCCAGAATTTGATCCGCCAGTAATATGTAGTTCCCCTATCAGGCACAAAACTTGTAGGCGCGATATCCGGAGATCGTGCCCCATTAGCAGTACTTGTCATACTTGTACCGGAAGCCCCACTGTCGTACACTAAGCTTAAGAATGTATTATCAGTAGATATCTGAAGCTGATATTTATTTGCAGCATCTGCATCGGGATCATTATGTATTGCTGAGAATACAAGATTTTCCGTAGCAAGATTCATAGGATTTGTCTGACCACTCTGAGCTCCTGCAGTTGTAGTATTTGAATAAAGATTCGAAGCAACTGCTGGTGCCAGGTTACACGGAGTTCCAGCTCCTTCATTATAAAGGTTCGTTATTTCTCCTCCAGTAAGTGCTCGCCCATAAATACGCACATCATCGATCAGTCCGGCAAAGAATGCAATCGGATTGCCGCTCACGTCAGTATTGGATCCAATCTGAGCACGGTCACGAAGGTAATTGGCTGTTCGTGTGTATGTTCCAGCTAAACTATCATTTACATACAGTTTCATGGAAGATCCCTGATATGTCATGGATAGAAGATACCATGTATTTGCAGTTAAAGTAGTATTTGCTGAATCTAGATTTGTTCCATCTACGGAAGCGAGAAATTGTCCACCCGGCATGACACGAGTCTGGATGTATCCGTTCGTTCCCTGCTCGTAGATCACATGTGCACTTGCAAAGTCAGAAGCCCGAATCCAGTGAGAAATTGTAAAATCTCCACTACTGACCGCTCCTCCCGCAGGTAAATTCACATAATCATTTACTCCATCAAACTGAAAAGCCTGTCCACGTTTACCTAAAGTATATGTTGCACCATTTGTAAGAATACCGTCATTGGTACCTGGAGTATCGTCAGCATTTCCCTCTCCCTGCCACCACGCTGTCATATCACTTGGAGGAGCCACACAATATCCTGCTGTTGTGAAAGTAGCAGGTACAGAATAGGTTCCAGGATCACCTACTGTATCCCAGAATCTGATTCTCCAATAGTAGGTAATGCCGGAAACAGGCGTAAAGTTCGTAGTGGTAACATCAGGGGAACGAGCTCCATCAGCAGTTGAGGCCATATTGATTCCCGTAGAGCCACTATCATAGTTTGTAGTTGCAAACGTATTATCTGTAGAGATCTGGAGCTGATATTTATTTGCAGCATCCGTATCCAGATCATGATGGATGGCAGAAAATACGAGTGTGTTTGAAGTAAGATTTGTAGGATTTGTTTGTCCTGACTGAGCACCATTTGCAGCAATACTGCTATAAGGTGCTGTTGGTGCCGCAGGTATATTATTACAAGTATTACCTGATCCTTCATTATAGAGTGCAGCAACTTCTGTGGCACTTATCGCTCTATTGTAGACACGGGCATCGTCCACAAAACCATTCACTGGATACGAAACACCTCCGGTGTTTGTTCTTCGACCTATATAGAAGTCATTCGATCCAATTGGAGATGGAGTATTAGGTGTGGATATTAATAATACACCGTTTTTATATACGGATTGTGTAGTAGCAGTTTGAGTAATACTAAGGTGATACCAGGTATCTGCGACCATTGCACCAGCTGATGAACAAATAGTACCTTGTAGATAGTAGTCGCTACATACAGAACCGTTGGTTCTAATTTCAAGTCTTCGACCTCCGTTACCTTCCGCAAGACCAATACGTATAGGTACTTGCGTAGCATTAAATGCATTCACTTTCACCCAGGCAGACATCGTAAACTGATTTATTCCAGCAAAGTTACTTGCTGTGCCAGATACGTAATCATCTACTCCATCAAAACTAAAAGCATTTCCGATTTTTCCTTCACCATATGTTGCTCCATTGGTAAGCGTACCATTGTTACTGCTGATAGAATCATTTGTATTTCCATCTGCCTTCCACCAAGAGACCATATCTGTTGGAACGAGAGGACATAGGCCAGGAATAAAGAAATATGAAGCATTTGTGCCACTCGGAGAGAAGTCTCCAGCATTTCCATCCGTATCCCAGAATTTTATTCTCCAGTAATAAGTCACACCTTTTGCGAGAGTACCACCAGGGATAGAAATATTCGATGATCGGGCATTATTTGCAATGGTCGGTATAGTTGTACCACCTGCACCGCTATCATACACTGTACTTGTAAAGGTGCTATTTGTACTGATCTGTAGCTGGTATTTATTTGCTGCATCTGTATCTAGGTCGTTATGTATTGCTGAGAATACCACATCCTCAGAATCCAAAGCAGTAGGATTTGTAAGCCCTGATTGTGCTCCATTGTTTGCTGTATTTGAGAAAAGACTAGTAGGAGCAGTGGGAGCGTGATTACAGTTTCCATCTGTCTGGCTAGAGTAAAGTTCTGAAACTTCAGCTGCTGAGAGTGCTCGATTATAAAGACGAACATCATCAATTTTTCCGTTCCAGAATTCATTGAGGTTTCCACCTGATGTAACGACACTACCTATACGAATAGGAGAAGTGCTATCGAAGAGGCTAGTGAGATTGGATCCTGTGATATCAATAGGTTGCGATACACCATTGATATAAATGGCACTGGTCTGGTTACTAGTATCATACACAGCAGTCACAAGTGTCCATGTTCCGGCAGTAATAACATTCGCGGTAGTAGTCATCCCACGTGAAGTTGAACCTCCATTAGAGTATGTTGCCAAATATGCCTTTCCTGTTGGAGTCATTGCAAGATACCAACTTATGTTAGAAGTATTCGAAGTATATTTAGTGGCAATAGATTGTACGCTGCCAAGAGCAGTAGGATTTACCCAGGCACTTAAAGTGATTTTTCCACTTGCGGGAGTCTGACTAGGATCATCAGGGATATGTATATAATCATTGACCCCATCAAGACTAAATGCCTGTCCAATTTTTCCGGCAGCAGTGGTGGCTCCATTTTGTAAAGTTCCTGAATTGAGAGTGGTACTGTCATTTGCATTTCCTTCAGCTGCCCACAAAGAGATCATATCTGAGGGAGATAGAATACAGTTTGCTGCTGTTGAAAATGAAGAACCGGCAGAATATGCGCTTATATGTTCGTTTATGTCCCAGAATCTTACTCTCCAGTAATACGTAGTGTCATCTGCAAGCGTTATTGGCACAGAGAGATTCGTTGACCTTGCACCGCTTGTGACCGTTGGCATATTTGTACCACTGGATCCACTGTCGTAAATGAGGTCATTAAATCCGGCATCGCTTGCAAGTTGTAGTTGATACTTATTTCCTGAAACATCGTCAGGATGGGTATATATTGCAGAGAAAGCTGGGCTTATTGTGTTGAGAGTTGGATTCGTTTGTCCACTTTGGGCACCTGTATAGGAGGTTTCTGAGAAAAGATTTGTTGGTGTAGATGGAGTATTTGCACTACATACTGTTCCCGCTGCTTCATTATAAATGTTTGTTACTTCAGTCTGCGTAAGTGCTCTATTAAAGAATCGTACATCATCGATGGATCCACTCCAATAGTCAGAGATGACTCCGCTACCGGGAGTAATAGCACCAATAAAGACTGGAGCTGAGGAGTCGGCTATAGAAGTTACCGTACCTCCTGCAACTGTTACTGACTGTACTACGCCATTGACATAGACTGTCAAACTTTGATCCACTGAACTAAAGACTCCGGTGACATGTTGCCATGTATTTGCCGTGAGTGTACCTGCAGGAGTTGTGACACCTCGATAAGTGCTCGAGTCTTGATAAACACCAAAAGAGAGACCGCCTCCGTCTGCTATTTCGAGATACCAGCTGCTTTGGCTGATATTAGAAGAATACTTGGTGATTATTGAACGATGGCCGCTAAGAGTGGAAGGATTTACCCATGCGCTAAGGGTGATTTTACTGTTCAGTGGAGGAAGATTTGTAGATGGAGTTTGGTTTGCAGCATCAGGGATAGTGATGTAGTCATTGACCCCATCGAAACTAAATCCTTGTCCAATTTTTCCTGGGCCAAATGTAGTACCGTTCATCAGTGTTCCACTGTTCCCATCACTGGAATCGGCAGCATTACCCTCTGCTTTCCACCACGAAACCATATCGGATGGAGAAGGAGCACAATATCCAGGTAAAAAGAAGGAATGTGTACCTGTAGTGTAAGCTCCGGCGGCTCCAGCCGTATCCCAGAACTTGATTCTCCAGAAGTAGTTAGTTGCGACTGATGGCGTGAAACCAGTCGGTGTGATATCGGGTGAACGAGCACCGTTTGCAGTCGAAGTCATGGAAGTGCCTGATGCTCCACTATCATAAGCAGTGGTTGCAAAAGTACTGTCAGTAGAGATTTGAAGCTGATATTTATTTGCCGCATCACCTTCTGGATCGTTATGGATTGCTGAGAATACCAGGGAGGTAGAATTGAGACTAAGTGGATTTGTGAGGCCGCTTTGTGCACCATTGGCTGCGGTATTTGCATAAGGAATGGTTGGTGGTGTCGGAGGGACATTTGCTATAATGTTATATTGCGCAGCTGTTGATTTTACACCTATAGTACCGCTCGTTGTATAGAACCTTACCCGGAAGTAATAAGTAGTATTTGCTGTTGGCGTAAAGCCTGTGGCAGTAAGATCAGGTGATCTGGCTCCATCTGCTGTATTTGTCATACTTGTACCAGCCGCACCACTATCGTACACAATTCCACTTATGAATGCTGACTCATTTGCATTGCTGGTTGAGATTTCTAATCGATATTTATTTGCAGCTTCACCAGACTGGCCAGCGTTATAGATAGCAGAATATACTGGCGGATTAGGCGAAGTAAAGTTTGCGGGACTGGCAAGACCTGTTTGGGCAGTATTTTCAGGGGTATTAATGTAAAGTACTGTTGGTGCATCTGGAACGAATGTGCTATCACAAGCAAAATTTCCACACTGCGCAAATTTTAGATCGTGAGTTGAATAATCGTAATAGGAGATACGTGCAAAATCATCAAGCCCCATTGCAATGGATGGGTAAAATCCTACTACTCCCTGTGTATCAACTAGGCTTGTTACTTGGCTTGTGGAACAACTTATAGTGGTACACTGCATGTATTTCAAATCAAAATTCGGTGTATCAGAGAGATATGCAATACGGGCAAAACCATCACTTCCTAGAGTCATGTTTGTCATGGCACCTACATTTCCAACTGTATCTACAGCGGTAGCAACATTTGCACTACAAGTACTATTTGTACACTGTACAAAACGCAGATCGTTACTATTTGGATCCCAGTATGCAATACGGGCAATATTAGAACTATCAAGTGCCAAAGAGTTATAATAACTAGTACCAATTGTTTCTACTTGAGTATTAGATGCGCTTGTACAATCCACATTATTACATACAGCGTAATATACACGTCCGCCTATGTTATGATTGTAATATGCAATTCTTGTAAGATTATCTGTACCCACTCTCATAACAGGAAATGCTCCTTGACTGAGACCAGAGGTATTTACAGTCGCTGTAGCACAGGTAGCAATCGTACAACGAATATGCACAATCTGCAGATCATCTCTTCGGTAGACCATTCGGGGGAGATTATCAGTGCCTAGCCCGATAGTGATCATGTATTCACTTACTGACGTAGCGGAAGGGATTGAAGTAATGGTTGGTGGTGTAGTATTACTACAGTCACTGTCGTAACATTTTGCAAATTTCACTCTTCCATTTGTGGCATCTCTATACGAAATTTGTGCATATCCATTTTGATCAAGCAACATATCAAGATACGCCCCCACATCACCAGTACCATCCAAGGTAACCGTGTTTTTGGTAGTACAGTCAGCATTTGTACACCTGGAATATTTCAAATCTTTATTGTAGGAATCATAATACGCCATACGTGCAAACCCATCAGAGCCAACCTTCACGGAAGAAGCAAAACCGGTATCTTTGAGACTCTCAACTGTACTAATTGTTGGAATTCGCTGTACTCTGAAACGAGAATATGCTGAGGTAAATAGTCCCTCTTCATTGGTTGTATCCCAGAACTTCAGACGCCAGTAATAGGTGATCCCCGGAGTTGGTGTAAATCCTGTGGGTGTGAAGTCAGGAGATCTGGCATTGACTGATGTAGTCGTCATAGCCGTACCTGTGGCACCACTCTCATACACGATTGAGCTAAATGCAGTATCAGTCGCTATTTGTAATCGGTATTTGTCTGCGCTATCGCCTTCATGATCATGATGGATTCCAGAGAAGACCACGCTTGTATTTTTTAAAGTATTTGGCAAAGTATCACCGCTTTGTGCTCCCAAATCGCTTGTATTTACTAGCAAGTTACTTGGTTCATAAGTGTTATTGCAAGCCATGCTCGTACACTGTGCAAATTTCAAATCATGATTCGTGTAATCATAGTAAGAAATTCGCGGAAATTCATCCAAGCCAAGAGCAAGGGACGGCAGATACCCTACTGCATCCTGTGTATCAACTGAGTTTGTTGTTTTTGTAGTACAGGTGGTATTCAGACACTGCATATACTTCAAATCAAAATCAGGAACTTCAGTTAAATAGGCAATACGCGCGAAATCATTGCCATCCAACACTAATGACGGGTAATAACCTACGGTTCCTGTAGTATCTGCGGCAACTGCTGACTTTGTACTACAACTTTCATTGGTACATCGTATAAAACGCAAATCACTACTTGCTGTATCCCAATATGCAATACGTGCAAAACCATCAGTGGAACCTATCGCCAATGATGGATAGTATATACTTGATATAGTTTCTACTTCTGCTTGAGAAGCTGAGGAACATGCATCACTTGTACAGGTCGCATAATACAGACGACCTGACACATTTGCATTATAATATGCTATTCGGGTATACCCGTTGAGACCTGTCGCGATCGATGCGAATACACCCTGACTGATGCCACTTATACCGTTGTGAGCGCTGGTGCTACAGGTTACATTTGTACATCGGATATGATATATGTTGTTAGCTGACGAGCTATAGACGATACGGGGGAGTTCATCTAATCCGAGCGTGATTGGAATCTTATAAAATCCCACCACTGAAGACCCGGTTATGGTTGTAAGTGTAGGACTACTACATGCGGCGTCGTTACAACGTGCGATTTTCACTCGATCATTGGTCGCATCTTTATATGATATATAAGCATTACCTGATACATCCAGTACCATGTCCAGATATGCTCCCACATCTCCTGTACTATCAAGTGTACGTGTATTTTTGGTACTACAATCAGCATTGGTACATTGTGTGTATTTCAAGTCTTGATTGAAAGAATCATAGTAAGCGATCCTGGCAAATCCGTCGGAAGCCACTTTTGTAGTGGAATAAATACCTACATCGTTTGCTGTATCTACACTACTAATCGTCGGAGTCTGCTGTACTCTGAATCGCGAATATGTGGTCGGGTATGGTCCTGCGGTATCGCTTGTATCCCAAAACTTAATACGCCAATAATACGTCGTACCCGGAGTAGGAGTAAATCCTGTCGGTGTAAAGTCTGGTGAACGTACATTGACAGCAGTGGTCGTCATACTTGTTCCACTTGCCCCACTGTCATAGACGACCGCGGTGAATGCTGTGTCTGTCGCGACCTGTAACTGATACTTATTTGCGCTTTCCCCCTCGTGATCATGATGAATGGCGGAAAAGACCACACTAGTATTCTTCAAAGTGTTTGGCAGAACATCGCCATTTTGCGCTCCTAAGTCACTTGTATTGACCAGCAAGTTGCTAGGTTCATACGTTCCGTCACAAGCCATACTAGTACATTGTGCAAATTTCAAATCATGATTTGTATAATCATAATAAGTGATCCGAGGGAATTCATCTACTCCCAAAGCCATATCGGTGGTATATCCCACCGCATCTTGTGTATCGAGAAGATTCATCGTTTTTGTGGCACAGGTCATATCTAGACACTGGGCATACTTCAAATCAAAATTAGGCGTATCAGACATGTACGCAATACGTGCAAAGTCATTTCTATCAAGTAGCATTGAAATATATGAACCTACACTCCCTACTGTATCTACAGAAGTAATAGTCTTTGTAGAACAACTGGCATTTGTACATCGTACAAATTTCAAATCCTCATTTACGGCATCCTGGTATGCGAGCCTTCCCAAGCCATCAGTTCCGATGGCAATATTCATATAGTATCCATATCCATTTGCAGCTTCGACCTCTGCCTGACTTGCGGAAGAACAGTTGATATTGTGACACTGCGCATAATAAGGACGTCCTGAAGTATCTATGTTATAAAAAGCTATTTTTGAATTTCCATCTAGTCCCATTGCTAATCTTGCAAACACTCCTCTACTTATACCGGAAACCTGACTTACCACATTTGTACTACAGGATACGTTGGTACAGCGAATATGAAACATGTTTGCGTCTGATCTAACATAGAGTATGCGTGGCAAATTGTCTAAGCCAAGCACTACATCTATTTTGTAAGATCCAATTGAAGATGATGATGCAATTGTTGTAAGTGTAGGAGTACTACATGCTGCATCATTACAGTGCGCGATTTTGACCCGGTCACTTGTTGCATCTTTATAAGCAATCACTGCATTCCCCGAAGGATCAATGGTGATTCCCGGAAATGCTCCCACATCACCGGTACTATCGAGTATTCGTGTATTCTTTGTAGTACAATCAGTGTTGGTACATTGCGTATATTTCAAATCCTGATTAAAAGAATCATAATATGCAATACGTGCAAACCCGTCAGGAGCCACTTTCACTGCAGAATAGATTCCTACATCGTTTGCTGTATCTACACGACTAATTGTTGTTGCCTGCTGCACTTTAAAGCGTGAATATACTGTCGGGTAAGGTCCAACAGTATCGTTTGTATCCCAAAATTTGATTCGGAAGTAATAGGTCGTACCCGAAGTTGGTGTAAATCCCGTAGGCGAAAGATCCGGCGAACGACTATTCACTGCGGTAGTAGTCATTGTTGTTCCACTTGCTCCACTATCGTAGACTAAGGAACTGAATAAAGTATCAGTTGCAATTTGTAGTTGATACTTGTTTGCGCTATCCCCTTCGTGATCATGATGTATTGCTGAAAAAACAACATTCGTATTTTTCAACGTGTTAGGGAGGTATTCTCCACTCTGTGCTCCTAAGTCACTTGTATTTGCAAACAGATTACTAGGCTCATAGGTACCATCGCACGCCATACTCGTACACTGTGCAAATTTTACATCATGATTGGTGTAATCATAATACGAAATTCGAGGGAATTCATCTAACCCGAGCGTGATGGAGGTCGCATATCCCACCGCATTCTGTGTATCGAGAAGATTCGTCGTTTTTGTGGTACAGGTCATATCCAGACACTGTGCATACTTCAAATCAAAATTAGGCGTATCAGACATATACGCAATACGTGCAAAGTCATTTCTATCAAGGACCATAGATGTTTGCGTACCCATAGTGCCGGTTCCGTCTACTATCACAGAAGTTTTCGTGGAACAGCTTGCATTTGTACAGCGTGAAAAACGTACATCTTCACTTGTAGCATCATAGTACGCCAATCTCGCAAACCCATCTGTACCTATCGCAAGAGATATATAGTACCCGCTGTAATTTATAGCTTCGATCTCCACCTGAGTTGCTGAAGAACAGTTGATATTACTACACTGCGCATAATAGGGACGCCCCGATACATCTATATTATAATATGCGATTCGAGAATTGCCATCGTTTGCTATCGCTAAACTTGGAAATGCGACTCTACTGATACCGGAAACCTGACTCACCACATTGGTACTACAGGATGCATTGGTACATCGAATATGAAAAAGGTAACTATCTGACCTTGCATAGATCATACGCGGCAAGTCATCCAGTCCAAGGGCGACATCTATTCGGTACCCTCCTACCAATGTGGAACCTGTAATGGTGGTGATCGTTGGGCTGCTACACGCTGCATCATTACAACGAAGTAACTTCACCCGGTCGTTTGTGGCATCTCTGTAAGCTATGACTGCGTTACCATTGGTGTCAATAGTCATTCCGGTATCTGATCCCACGTCTCCGGTACTATCCAACACGACTGTATTCTTTGTTGTACAATCAGCGTTGGTACATTGCGTATACTTCAGATCTTTATTGGAATAATCATAATATGCAATCCTTGCAAAGCCGTCACTGCCAACTCTTGTGATGTTAAAAATACCCACATCTTTACTATTATCCACCGTGGTCACTCGCGGAGTCTGCTGTACTCGAAACCTCGAGTATGTGGTCGGAAACGAGCCTTCGTTATTATTTATATCCCAAAATTTAATTCGCCAATAGTACGTTATTCCCTCCTCAGGTGTAAATCCAGTTGGAGTTATATCTGGTGAACGTGCATCTGCCAGAGTGGTACTCATTCCTGTACCAGCTCCTCCGCTATCATAGACGAGAGCACTAAAAGCAGTATCCGTTGCAATTTGTAGTTCATATTTATCTGCTGAGTCACCTTGTTCATCATGATGAACAGCTGAAAAGACCACATTTGTATTTTTCAAAGTATTTGGAAGCGTGTCTCCATTTTGTGCACCTAAGTTACTTGTATTTGCATAGAGGTTGCTAGGTTCAAAGGTACTGTCACAAGCCATACTTGTACACTGTATGAATTTCAAGTCAGTGTTTGTTGTGTCATAGTATGTAATTCGTGGAAAACCGTCCAGGCCTAGTGTCACAAAACTATTTGTACCAACATCTCCTCCCGTATCAAGTACCGTAGTAGTTCGGCTAGAACATGTAGCATTTAGACACTGAATATACTTCAAGTCATTCGTCGGTGCACCAGCGTAATAAGTAATCCGTGCCAAATCATTCTCATCAATAGTAATGCTTGGCGTAGCTCCTACCGTACCGCTACTATCGAGATTTGTTCCAGTAAATGCGGTACAAATATAATTTGTACATTGAACAAAACGTAAATCACCATTTGTCTGATCATAGTAGACCAGTCGCCCAAACCCATCAGTGCCAATTTCAAACGTAGTAAAATAACCGGTATTTGATCCTGTATCTGTAGGGTTTATAGTATTTGAATTACAGTCTGCATTAAAACAAACACCGTAATATGGCTTTCCAACTGAAGTACTGAAAAAGAAAAATCTTGGAAGACCATCAAGCCCCATTCGTATTGTTGGAAACGCTGCAGAACTAGTGACTTGTGTCTCAACACTACCTGCACAGTTTACATCCGTACAACGAATCTGTCGTATGGAGTTCCCTGAATTTCGATAGAGCATTCTAGGACGCTCATCGAAATCCAAGGTTAATGAAATTTTTTCAGTATAGACGACCTGCGCGGATGAAGCAATGGTGTTGATGGTAGGTGCACTACAAGCATCATCATTACAGTTTGCAAACTTTACTTTTCCGTTTGTTGCATCCCGGTACGAGATCATTGCCTTGCCATTTGGAGCAATGATCATATCCATACTAGATCCTACGTCTCCTGTTGTATCCAAGGTAGCTGTATTTTTTGTACTACAATCTGCGTTGGTACACTGGATATATTTGAGGTCGCCATCGGTCGTGTCGTAGTATGCAATTCTGGCAAAGCCATCCGTTCCAACTTTGGTTGCAGAATAGAAACCAACATCAGTTGCAGATGTAACAACTGTAGAAATCGTGGTTGCATCTGCTTTTGGCAGCATCACCAAGGTGTATGCAACCAAAAGAATGAAAGGCAGAAAGATGCTGGTAAGCAGTCCAAATTTATTCTTTTTGTAAGACGAAAGCAGCATATTACAGCTATGAAATGGGTATCATACTATAATATCATATTTCTTGAATCTGGGCTGGATCTGGTGGAGACTTTTTTGAATGTAGACATGACAAATGACAAATATATTATTTGAGTCTACAAAAGCAAGACAACTGCTCTCGCTAGTACCTTCCAATCTGGAGTCAATAGTCTAGAAAATAAAGATCACTTTTTCATCCATCAGCTACCTGAATGCTATGCAAGAAAAGAAAATATTCTAATATTGAAATAAATTTTTTGAAAAAACATACATAAAAAAACACCGCACATAATGCGGTGTTTTTTTATCGTTTTATGGTCTCTTTCCAGTAAGCATCTGCACCACAAAGAGTACAACTGCTACCACAAGAAGAACATGGATGTATCCTCCTAAAGTATTGGAGCTTACGAGTCCAAGAAGCCAAAGTACAAGCAATACTACTAGTATGTTCCAAAGCATAGTGTAGGAAGTTATTATGTAATAGTTCATTGTAACCTTTAGATTTATTTTGTAAATAGCTGAGTAACATATTTACATAAGAATATGTGTTATTATTGTGGCTTATTCATTCATTTGATACAATCGACTCATCATGCATATTACACCGAATAATGTCTCATCGTACTAAACAAATAAGCGTAGGAAAATATACGTATAACATCCTCTTTCGTGACTCCACTGATGAGTCAGTTATTGAAGAGGTCCTTATTGATCAAGACTATAAGATTTGCAAAAAACTTATAAAAGAAGCTTCTGATTGCATCATCGATATTGGTGCTCATATTGGTACCTTTGAGTTTTTTGTACGGTCACTCAATCATTCAGTACCTATCATTGCCTATGAAGCTGCAGTTGATAACTTTGAATTACTCACTCAAAATATAAAGCAGAATGCTCTGCAGAAAATTACAGCATTTCATATGGCAGCAGCTGGGACCACTGAAGATGTATACCTCAATATCAGTAACAATAACCACAATAACTCTCTCTGTGAGCCTTATGCTAAAGACGCAAAGCAGTACAAAATAGTTCCAGGTATTTCCCTTGATGATATTATGAAAGAAAATAACATTGAAATCTGTTCTTTGCTAAAAATCGATTGTGAAGGAGCTGAATATGATATTTTTGAAAGTACTTCCCCTGAAACTTTTTCAAAAATACAGGCTATTTTTATGGAATATCATGAACACTTCGGCAGAAGTCACAAAGAATTAATAGAAATTTTTGAAAAAAATGGATTTACTATTAGACATCTCAAGCCTTCAAAATACTCCAAAACCCTAGGAATTATGCTTGCAGTAAAATAGAAATATCCTTCACAAATGTGATATTTGACCTTTCATACTCAAGGAGTACAATAGAGTCATTATCTTTACTCCACTCTATGCACATATTTTCCTGGTCCTTCGAAAATATATTTCAAGCTGTCCGTACATCAATCAACAGGTTTCCTCTCTCCATACTACTTGCTGCACTTATTACGGTGTTTGGCATCTCATTTACGCACAATCAGGATTCAGATATAGTACGCAGATTCCTACTTATCTTTGTAACTCTTTTTCCAGCAAGCGTTGCTTTATCTTTCTTTTTGGAAAAAAAGCAGCTTCCATTCCTAGGAAAGATAGGAAGCTACCTGGGCTTCGTTGCGCTTATTGCAGCTTATTATTTTATACTTCCCTTTCCACTTAGTGCTGCTCCTGCAATATATATAATCTATTCGCTTATTATATTTGTATTGGGACTTGTACTGATGACTCTAGTACCTTTGAGTAATATAAAAGAATATTATTGGGAGCACGTAGTATCACTGCTTTTCAACGCTATCGTCACAATATTCTGCGCAGTTTGTATTTTCATAGCTATTACTGTGGCATTTGGAAGTATCAGCCTGCTTTTCAGTGTAGATATCTCAAGCACCACTTATACGGATTTCTGGATTATAGTAACCGCATTATTCAGTCCCGTATTTTTTCTCTCAAGAATACCAGTAGCATCCAGCAAGGTGCAGCCTCATTCCCAGGTGGCATTTCCGCTGCAGTGGTTTGCTTTGTATATTGCATTTCCAGCTACAGTTATTTATTTTGCTATTCTTTATACATATTCTGCAAAAATTCTTTTCACAGGTATGTGGCCAAATGGACAAGTAGCATTGCTGGTACTTGGATTCTCTATCATTGGATTACTTACCTTTGTCATCCTACATAGCAGACTTTCTGAACATAAAAACGCTCGTATTTGGAAGCCACTCTTCTTCCTGATACTGCTCCCTCAAGTAGTGATGCTTTTCTTGGCAACATGGCTCCGTATAGATAGTGTCGGCATCACTGAAAGCAGATATGCTCTTCTTGCTGGAGGAGTCTGGCTGAGTATTACGTCTCTCTATTTTATTATCAGCCGTCAGAAGAGACTAGAGGTTCTCTCACTCTCACTGCTGGTTATTATACTCATCGGATCCATAGGTCCATGGAGTATAGGAGAGGTTTCAAAGAACAGTCAGATGCATGAGCTCTCAGAATTACTTGAAAAAAACGGAGCATTCAAGGACAACAAAGTAGTTGCAATCCCTTCACCGATTGGAGGATCTGACGCAGATAGAATATCCAATATTGTGAGTTACCTGGATAACACCCATTCTATACAAGTGCTTGCCCCATGGTTTGATAAAGATATTAGTGCACTCTCTCGGGGTGAAATAATTTCTCTGCTCAATCTTGATCCTGCTACGAGCTTCTTAGGGTGGAATCGGGGAACAGTGACTTGTTATATTCGTACAGAGAACACAGAGTCAAGCATAGATGTCTCAGGGTATGATCTTTATCTCAGTAATATAAGTGAGAATATCTATTCTCCAAATACTCAACCACAGAATATGTCTATCTCTGGTAAAAACTATACCCTTACAACAGATCATGATACTTTTACAGTAAGAATAAAAGAAGCAGGAGCGGAGATAGCCGCAATCAATATGCGGGACTATCTCAATGAGGTCGCAAAACAAAACTGTTCTGAAGCACTGAAAGGCAATTCCACATCAGCAGAAAAAATGAGCTATCTTTTCGAAAATGAAAAACTACGCGTTAAATTCCAAATGAATTCCATTGAAGCAGAAAAAGTAGAATCCTCTCAAGATGCACCAAAGATTATTAGCTTCTACGGACAAGCTTTGGTGGATATAAAGTAAGCTCAAACTGCAAGAAAAGAGATCCTACCTAGGGTCTCTTTTCTCATATATTCAAAGCTCACTTTACTTTTTACTCACTGCAAGTAGAGTCAGTATACACAGATTTCCTATTTTTCTTTCATGGACACAAAACAGGCAGTAGCTATCTCAAAAAAACAACGAATGCTGCAGTATATTATTTTCGTACAAGCACTCCTCGCGACTCTTGGTTCTCTCTATTACTCTACCTTCGGAGACCCTGTAATGAATTTCATGAACGGCACACCTTTTGTCTCTTATGGATTTACACCATGTGAGCTTTGCTGGTTTTCAAGAATACTTATGTACCCGCTTGTATTCATAAGTCTTGTAGGACTGCTAAAGAAGGATAAGAAATTTACAGACTATATTCTTCCCTTCCCTTTACTTGGAATTCCTCTAAGCATCTTTCACTACCTGCTTCAGCATGTGAAGCTGCCTATCAATACTCCATGTACTCTCAATAGTCCATGCAGCGCGCTGCAGGTGGAATATCTTGGATTTATTACCATACCATTCCTTGCACTGACGGCATATATTGTAATCTTGATCTGTGTAATCTTACATATGAGATATAATAAGAGGCTCGAACTTAGCAAAGGAAATGTATAAATTTTTGAAGAGAATTGACAACTACGAGTAATACAATAATATTCGCATAATAAATGTCATACTCTACTTATGGACCGGCAATTTGAGCGATATACACTTAAGGATCCGAGTACAAATCCTCTCTGGCCAAATAATCCAGTATGTGCAGACACCTCCGTCAACTTAGCTTCAAAAGTTACTATTGAGCAGATACAGTCGCTGCTAACAGTACAGTCCTCGAATCTTTCGGCTAATGCCCTTGAAGTTTCTAGGGATATGGATGTCACTCCAGAATTGAAACAGCTGTTTCAAGATCAAAAGGAAGGGTTTCTTACGCAGGAAGATGATATCTTTTTGATAGATAAGGAGCTTCGTAAGTTTGATTTGAAGCTCCTTAAACGTCCTCCACGCTTCACAATAGCTGAGCTCTTTGATCAGATGGATACTTTACCTGCCAGTGTATTATTGGAAGAAATTGTATACCTTGCCGCCTACAATGAGTATATTTCAAAACATGCACATCTCTGTTACCCCGTTTCTGTAAAAAGCTATATTATACTTACCTATATGTATAGTTTTCTAACCTATAAAGCTGACCTGGAGACAGTACTGGATTGTGAGGGCAATTCTATATATATGCAGGAACTATGCGGACATATAAAGCAGCTTACTGTGTTTCACAAACCACTCACTATCTTAAATCTGAAATATCTTGAAGATATTTCATTTCAGCTGGAAGTGGATCCTATCTATACTAAGAGTCTATCGCATTCAGAACTTCGTGAAGAAAAATTCATCCTTAAGAAACTGATCAATTTATATCATATCAAGCAGCGTCTCCACACACTTAGGTACTAAGACTATCTTCTTACGCGCCAATCCATTGGGTAAAGATTGGATATTTTTTTATTGGATACCTTTATAAATCCCAGCGGTATTTGCTGAAATGTAAGCAGGACATATCCCTCAAGATTTCCAGTCTGTGCAGAAATATTCAGTTCATCAAGAGTGAGCGGTTCCTTTTTCTGAAACTGCTGGGCAGCTTCCTTTGAGACTTCAAGAGTTTGGAATGCATCTTCACGAAGAATAGTGGAGAGTGCAAGGTCGTGAGTCGGGACAATATCGCGTCCCTTTCTCTCAGCTACCTTTATCCCGAAACTATCCGGCCACAGTTCCTTTGCAAGATTCTGAAAATTTTCAAAATGCTTTTTTGGGAAAGCAATAATAGTTCCATGATCCTCAAAAAGCATATATTTTTTAGGCTCCTTAAACCAAGCTGTAACTGCTTTTTCGGCAAGCGGCTTCAGGGTAAATGCAGATTTTCGGTCTCTCACAGGCTTTAATGCCCTTTGATCAAGAGGTTTTTTGAGTACTGCAATGAAGAAGCCTTCTCCTTCAATCCTATGCGGGAATGTCCTAAAACAGGAAGTATTCTCCGCTTCTGTGGCAGACAGGTTCCACACCTCAGGCAAGTCGAAATGCTGTCCTTCAAAGCCAAAATCCTCCTGCAGCCATTCCACGATATATTCATCCTCAAGATAATTGTATGTGCAGGTACTATAGATCAGGTAGCCTCCCGGCTTCAAAGCAATCAGAGCATCAGAGAGGATACGCTTTTGCCGGAGACTGCACTGCATGACCTGTTCAGGAGACCATTCATCTACTGCTCCTGGATCCTTTCTAAATAATCCTTCTCCGCTGCATGGCGCATCTACGACAATACAGTCAAAGTAGTCTGCCACATGCGAGAGATATTTAGGATCTTTATTGATAAGCACAAGATTCGGATATCCCCATTTACCAGTATTTTCATAAAGCATCTTGGTACGGGTCGCGATGACTTCATTGGCGATCACTAGAGTATCTTCCCCTAAAAGAGACAAGAGATGGGTAGTTTTCCCTCCTGGAGCAGCACAGAGATCCAGTACTGTTTCAATTTTTGCTTCTTTCTGAATTTCTTTTATAAAATATTCCAAAAGCTGTGTGCTGGCATCTTGGACATAATATGTACCGGCCTGAAAAAGCGGATCATGAGTAAAGTCCGGCCGTTCAGGCAGAATAATACCATTCTCAGACCACGGGATGGTTTTTCCATCCATTCTCTGAGCCTTTTTCAAAGGATTATAGCGCACTGAAGTAGAAGCTTCTCCGGATTCTATAGTTGCAAAAAGAGCATTCTGTTCCTCTACAGGAAGAAGTTCATCAAATTGCGCCTTAAAGATTTCGGGAAGCTGCATAGAAAGAAAACTAATTATTATATACCCATACTAGTGCAAAGGCTTTTTAGTTCAACCTATTCTGTGATTTCATAGATCTTAGTGAAATAAAGATCTAGCTCTTGCTTACTAGTACAAAGTGCATACTATTTGTATAAGATTTTTAAGTATACAAAATGATACATCAGCTGCCTGCTTTAGAGTATGCTACATTCCTGGAAAAACACCCCGATGCGATAGTGATCGATGTACGTACCTCCGAGGAACGTGAACTAGTCAATATTGGAGGGGTACATATTCCTCTCCATCTCCTCCCATTAAAGATAGACGTATTTCCAAGAAATACTCCTCTTGTACTCTATTGTCATCATGGAATAAGAAGTATACAAGCATGTGAGTATTTAGATGAAAATGGGTTTACGGAGATTTACAACTTGGAAGGTGGAATAGATCGTTTTTCTCAGGAGGCGGATTTAGGCGTAGAAAGATATTAAGGTACCCTTATGGTATGAAGAAGGTTTTCATAGTTATCTATTTTAAAATACTCACCTTAAAATAAATTCACCAATTTCTTTGCTTTTTTCTACCTACCTCAACTATACTCACTCCGTTTTATACAACGCGTTATTTTATGTCTCCACAGTATTTCACACCAGGACCAACGATGCACTATCCTAAGCTCTATGAGTTTCTGGAGGATGCAAAACGTGATCATATTTTCTCTATATCTCATAGAAGTCCTGCTTTTCACGATATTTTCCGGGCAAGTCAGGAAAATTTAAAAAAACTTCTGAATATTCCGGAAGATTTTCATATCTTTTTTCTTGGATCAGCTACAGAAGCCATGGAGAGACTGATAGAGAATTGTGTAGAGAAAACCAGTGTGCATTTTGTAAATGGTGCTTTTTCAAAGAGAATGTATGACTGTGCGGTGGAGCTGCAAAAAGAACCAGTAATTTATACTGCATCTCTCGGTGAAGGGTTTCACTTTCCATCCTATGATCTGCCTGAAAATACTGAGCTTATTACGATGTCTCATTGTGAGACAAGCGGATGTGTGATGGCGCCTCTTGAGGAGATTTATGCACTAAAAGCAAAATATCCAAATGCTCTCATTGCCCTTGATATCGTGACCACTGCACCCTATGCAGAGATCGATTTTTCAAAGATAGATTCTGTATTTTTTTCCATACAAAAAGGGTTTGGATTACCCGCTGGAATGGGTGTACTTGTGATCAATGAAAAATGTCTGGAAAAAAGCAGAAAGCTGCAAAGTAAAGGTCTATCCATTGGCACCTATCACAATTTTCCGAATCTTGCGCATTATGAAGCTCTCTTCTCTACTCCTGAGACACCTAATATTTTAGGGATTTATCTTTTAGGAAAAGTAGCATCAGATATGCTTTCCAATTTACCTTCTATCAGAAAAGATATAAAAATAAAAGCAGACCTCATGTATACCTTTCTTGATCATAGTCCTGTACTCCATTCTCTAGTACAAAACAAAACGTGGCGTTCTGACACAGTATTTGGCATCGCAACCCCTTGGGGATCTAGTCATCTGATGGAATACGCAAAATCTCATAACTTTATCGTAGGAAGCGGTTATGGAGAGGACAAGGATAAATTAATCAGAATCGCTAATTTTCCTATGCATTCAGTAAGTGCGACAAAAGAATTGATCAATGTACTCAGAGACTTCAGCATTTAAAAATAGTATTGTGGTTAATAATTAAATTACGGCAAGTATTGTTGTCGTTTTTCGGAGTAGAAAATGGTATAATAATCAGAAAGCGATTTTTCTATCAAGTACTATTATGACACAAAAACAAAAAAATATTTGGCTAGGAGTAGCTTTGACGTCCATAGCGACGATACTGCTGCTGCTCTTATCACCACTAGGAAACTTCCTGCGTGGTGATCTGATTAGTCAAAATACCGTAGCTCAGGAAAAGGGTATGTATCTTGGCTATAAAACTCTATCTGCATCCGGTGAAGTGTTGAAAGCAGGTACAGGTGTAGTTTTGGAAAATGATGGAAAACTCTACGGCAGCGGCTTGGTGATCGTTGATATTTACTCTGTGACAGGCAGTGGGAGTCTTACTTCCAACTCTTTAAGTGGTGTACTGACCTATAACCCATCAATACTTTCTGCACATCTCAATCTCATACAGGGAATGCCGGGTGTCACGGTGGATTCTTTTGTAACAGGTATTATAAAAAACAGTAATGGGACTGAGACTGGAACTCTGCGTTTTCAGTTTAACAAAAACACAGCTTTTACAAAACCAAGAGAAAAGGTCGCACAAATCGCTTTTGCAACCCATGATAGAAGAATCAATACAGATGTAGAACTCAAATCTCTACGTCTACTTGCTGCACCAACATTGGCAAGCTCAGGAGAATTTTACCTTGATCAAGAGAGCAGTGCAGTAAATTTCGCAAATAAAGCGCTACCTGTCATCACCTCAGGGCATATTGTTGAAACAGAAGTCATCGAGACAACGAATTCTGGAACTGTGATCAAGGAGACACATACATTCCCTGATGATTCACAATATATAAAAGAAACTTGGACTGAAAAAGATCCAAACGGAGATACAATCAATCATACTCTTGAGACCTACAAGGATCCTGACGGAAACATCACTAAGACTGTTCATACTATTGAGTATCCTGATGGCACTAAGACTGTCATTGAAACCACATATCCTGACGGTATCATTACTGAAACACGGTATGCCGCAGACGGACATATCACAGAAATCATTAAAACATATCCAGATGGCACAATAGAACACTGGTGGTACGATACGCAGAATAGAGAAATCAGGTATGAAAAACATAGCCCTGGAGATGTCGATGTGTATATCCGTACAAAGACATATGATCCTGCAGGCATTACTACTGAAGAGTGGTGGTATCATGATGGTAAACTGATCAAGCATCAGATTACGTACCCTGACGGCGCTACCTTGGTAGAAACATATACCTATAATCCAGACGGATCATATACAGTACATTCAGAGTATACAGATAAGAATGGAAGTAAAATTATCATCGACAAAAAATATGATAAGGATGGCAACCTCATCTCTGCAGTATTAATAAAAGACGAGATTACTCTTTCTACAGAAAAGAATCTCAGTGCAGGAAATGGTGAGATAGTTCTTCACATCCCTGCAAAGGCAACATTAATGCATGTGGATCCAAGCATCATACCTCAGAGCCCTGAGAACTTTACTCCGCCGGAGCAGAAAAGCTACGCAACAGGTATCTATAAAGTAGAGCTCGTAAATAAAAATGACGGGTCTCATCCAACCACTTTCTTTATACCATCACAGATCACCTTTACCATCAACCCTGCATCTATCACACCTGCAGGAAAGACGATAGCGGAGATTATTCCTGTCGTATACGATACCTATACAAATAAATGGACAGCGGTACCAGCCGGAGACATCATTTCAAAGACTAATGCTCAAATTACTTTTAATACCACTACTACCGGAATATACAGCGTACTTGTAAGATTTACTGATAATCCTCCTATCTCTCTTCCAAATTACTCTTCATCAGGGGTAGTTTCCTATAAATCTTCAGATTACTTCGGAGCTGGAAAGAGAGATGAAGTGAATACAAATACTAATAACGCACGATCCACATGTACACCTGCGGTGTCCTTTAAAGACATCAGGAATCATTGGGGTGAGGACTATATAGAAGAAGCTAGACTTAACTGTCTCATCGAAGGTAAAAAACCTGGGTTCTTTGAGCCAAACAGCTTGATCACGCGAGCTGAGCTTACGAAGATAGTGGTTAATGCTTTCAAGAAACAGATCATTACAAATCTTTCACAGAAACCATTCATAGACGTACGTCTTACGGATTGGTTTGCTACAGTGGTGGCAACAGCCAAGGCTGAGAATATGATATCAGGATATGCGGATAGAACATTTAAACCAAATATTTCTATCAACAGAGCTGAGGCACTTAAGATTATCGTTGAAGCTACAAAAACTGAAGTATCAGAGAGACCAAGCGCGAGTATATTCCAGGATATCACTCCAGGCATCTGGTTCGGCAAATATGTTTCTTACGGACAATCATTCCTACAGGGATATAGAGAAAACGGACGTGTACTCTTTAAACCGGCTAACTCTATCACAAGAGCCGAAGCCGTGAAGATCATCATGGAAGTCATAAAGAAGAACTCCTAACTCTACCCCCTACAAAAAACAAATACACATATGAAAAATATATTTATGAAAACAAGATTAAAGAAACTCATAGCCCATATGGCACTCGCTGCATTCTTATGTAATGCGGTACCGGCTAATATGTGGGATATGCTCCCTGCTGCTTCTGCGGCTGGCACTCCCACTCCTATTGTTTCGATGTTTGATTATACTTTAGGCGGAGGAAGAGGTTTAGGTACCGTATCTTGGGTGGTAGAGAATACAGTTAATACTATCAAATGTAGTTTCAATAATGGGGCACTTGCAACTTGTCCAAGCGTGTTTCCTCATGGAGTGATAGACTTAGGTGTACACACTTTTACAACTATTGCTGGAGAACCTCAGTATAAAACAAGAGTTGATAGTATGAGAGCCTGTAATGATGCAGGACTAGGCACTCAGACGTGTTCAGCTATAACATACGCAACAGCACTTCAAAGAGCAAACTCTCTCCCCTCACCTTATACAAGATTTGAAATGGGAGGAACACCTAATCCTCAGGGGAAATTTTATACTGATGCCTCTGGAGGACAGTTGACGTGGAGTGGAACTTTCAATAATTATTATGGTGATCTTGATGAAGTATCGTTTATACCATACTGGTCCATTGACGGACAAGCTACAGTGACAAGTACTATGTGTAAAATCTGGATAGCTCCAAAGAACATTCCAGAGAGTACAATGCCTTATGCATTAAAAAGTACCACATATCCTTGCGGTACGGGTACGGCAGGTATTAAATTATCTACAGTGATGCTTGGGGTTGGACAAACACTGCCGAAGGGACAATACGAAGTCTCTTTTACCAACTGTCATGTGTATAATTCACAAACAGGATGTAGTAACCCTTCTACAATCTTATTTAATCATACACCCAATCTTACTCCTGCTCAGTCAGCAACAGCACCCGTCCTTAATTCTTTAGGAATAATTGAGGATTACGCTCCCACAGGAGGCGCTTCCTTTGATCCAAAGTTTAGTCGAGGTATTCCGGGAGCAATGAACGTCAGTACCGCAGAAAATATTATAGTTGGCCTTACAGGACAGCAGCATCGTGTGCCACTAGTCTGGAACCTTTCCAACTATGATGCTGGCAGTACCTGTTCCGTCACAGTAAATACTGGTACACCTACAGTTACACCTTGTGCACCATTTATATACTACGATAATTATTTTACAAATTTTGCAACTACCAAAGTTCTTACCTTCAAGGCATGTAATGGCACACAGTGTACACAAGGAACCTCAAGGGTAAATATCGTAGATTCTGCAGCTGCTACTGATGCACCAGTTATTTTTAAGCAGCCTTCGCATGTTTCTGTATCTATAGGTCAAACTGCTACATTCACTGTCGGAGCTTACGGAAGCAATCTTACGTATCAGTGGTTTGATAAATTCGGCGCCGCCATACCGGGTGCTACAGCCGCAAGTTACACTACGCCTGCTATAACCGCAAGTGGCTCCGGAAATAAATATAAGGTGAGTATTAGTAATGGATCTGGTACAGTTACAAGTACTGCCGGTATTCTTGTCATACAAAGTGTGAGCGGAGTGCTCGCTTATGTTGCAAGTTATGGTTCAAATACAGTCAATGTCATAGATACAACAAATAATAGTCTCCTCTATTCAGTATCTAACACAGAGTACCCGATGGATATCACAGTACATCCAGATGGCAGTAAGGTATTTGCATCAGGGCTTACTACACATAAAATTCCTGCAATTAACACGATCTCACGCCAAATTGCTCATACCACCGATATGGGCAGTACCTGGATCAATGATGTGATATTTCGAGGAAATAGAGTTTTTGCAGCAAGTAACGGTGACAAAAAAATATATGAATTGAATGTAAATGACGGATCAATCATTAGATCGTATCCCTTAACAAATGGTCCGATTAAGTTATTCAATAGTGCCCGTTGGCTATTTGCAACAACCGGTACAGAGATAGTCTACTTAGATCCGGGTAATTACCAGAGTACAATTCCTGTCACAAGTTTGCCGTATGGTATTGTTTCAAGTCCTGATGGACTGTATGCATATGTAGCAAATTCAACTAGTCTTTTGAAAGTAAATACTGAGACAAAAGTAATTACGACTATTTCTGTACCTGGACTTTCAGGTAATACTACAAATAATAGTCTTTCTATTTCTCCTGATGGCAGCAGAGTATATGTAGTAAGTGAATCTACAGATAAAGTTTATATCATAGATACTCTTTCTAACAGCAACGTAGGAAATATCTCTATTGCAAGTGATGCTAAATCTGCACAAGTTACAAGCGATGGAAATCAGCTCTATGTTATGAGAACTGGATTTATTGACGTTTATAGTACTTCTACTAATGCACTTGTCACAAGTATTTCACTCCCTTCATCTGCAGTTTCTAGCGATATAGCGATGAGCACTGTAGCGACTATTTTATCTGATACAGTTGCACCAACAGTTGGGATACAGTCTCTCAATAATATCACTACTGGATATCCGTTAAATACCATTAGCGTAAACGATAACGGAACCCCTACCACCATGTCTATGACCACATCAGGAGTAGATATTCTTACAAATTCCTCTGATAATGCTGGTGGAAGCGGTATCAACTCTAATACCTACACTGTTAATGTAAACGGTACGGTGACATCATCTCTCCCGTCTATATTTAGAATTCAGCGAAGCCAGCTTAGTCCCGGTATAAATACCATTACAATTTCAGTAAAAGATATAGCAGGAAATTCTGCCTCTGAAACGAGGAAACTATATCTAGATGATCAGCCTCCTGTCTTTGGATGGAGCATCAATGGTGTGCCATCCGCCATGCCAAACAGTGCTTGGACAAAAACACCTGTTCAAGTAATCTTAAGCTGTACAGATAATACTCCAGGATGTTTCACAGCTGCCACTTATCAAAATGTCTCAGCAGGTGCAGTAAGCTGTACTCCCACTTCAACTTATACATACACAAGCAGCGGAAGTCCTTCAAATACCCTCACTTTCAGCCAACCTACAAGTATTTGCGCAAAGGCTCAAGATGTACTTGGTACTCCTAGCATCACGAATACATATACACTAAATGTAGATACAGTGCTGCCTACAGCATCTATCGATAATTTTATTACCACTACGGCAGGAAAGACTATTTCTCAGTCAGGAGGAGTATGGTATACAAATGATAAAACTCCAAAGATGCAGTTCACTACTGCAGACACAATCTCAGGAATCGCATCTCAGACTATGAAAATTGATACAGGTACTCCTGTAAATATCACAGGATCTGAGGTCATACTTCCTACTCTTTCAGACGGCGCACATACGATCACTCTTACGGTTACGGATAATGCAGGGAATATTTCTACAGCATCTAAATCTATTTCAGTTTCAACGGCAGGTCCTGTACTTACAGGCACACTAAGAATGCCGCTTCTTGAAGGAAATAAAATGTGGGGGGATCTTAACTATGCTCCTCTGATACTTCCAACAGGATCAAATATCAGTAAAATGGTTTTCAAAGTAATCAATAAGACTGAAGGAAACATACAGGAGCCTCTTCTGGTGCAAATATCAAACCTAGCCGGGAACTCAGGCACTCATAGATCTGGAAATGAAATCACTCTCGTAAAGGATGCCAATGGAGACATGGAACAAATAGGTTTGATGTTTAACCATGATCGAAATGCTGGGGGTTACTCTCAAGGAATAACTGAAGGTATACTGCCGAGAGCAACTCTCGCTGGTGCTCAGATTACCTACCGTGCCGAACTTACCGTATATGATTCTTTTGGTAATACTACGACACAAATTCTCGATGATATAAAATTTGATACACTAGCTCCTGATTTCACTTCTCTAACTACTTTTTATCAGGGTTCACCTGTCTCATCACAGATCTCTCCGATACTCCTCAATGGCATAAACTATATAGTTTACAAAGATACAGCAGCAAGGTATGGATTCACTGCACTAGAAGCGACAAATAGCAATACCTGGTCTGGTCAGATTTCAAATGTAATACGAAATGGTTCAACAATCATAGAATATTTCAGTGCTTATACTAATAGTAGTAAAGAAGCATACCTGGATGACGCTTTTACACTTCCTGGAAGTAATTTCAAAGGTCCGCTTACATTTACCATAAGTGACTCAGGAGGAAATACATCAACCCGGACTATACAATTCTGGCATGATCCAACTCCTCCAGTGATTAATACACTCAATCAAGCACTTACGACACCTGGACTCGCAACGAAAGATGTGACACTAAATATGAATTTTACCGATAATGTGGCACTTACCACTAATGTGCTGATAAGTACAAACGGGTACAATTATTATCTTACAATTCCTGCTGCACTACTCAGCGCTGACAAAAAAACTATTAGCGGACAGTGGACTATTCCCTACGCAAGTATTCCTCAACTCAAGGAAGGAACAGACACTCTTCAGGTGAAAATATTTGATGCGGCAAATAATGAAGCAATTTCAGGAAATATTACCACCCTGACCGATCATACCTCACCTACTATTAATGAGTCTCTTAGTAACTACTCCATTACACCTTCAGTCATAAATCTGAACTTGAATGTAACAGACCGTTCTCCTCTACGAACATTCTTTGAGACTACTGATCTTGGGAAAGAAGCAACGGCCTCTGCAATAACAAGAATGCTGAGCATTGCAAATATCGCGCTGACAGGAAGGACTCTTCCATATAACTTCACAATTACTGATGATATAAATACTCCAGCAGCCTTTAGTGTACAGAATGGAATGACTTTTGGATCTAACACTTCTGGGACTAGCTTGAATGTAGCATCCACCTATGCACCGAATAATCTTCCAGGGGGAAGCTCAACAACATTTACAGTTACACCTCCGGCTGGGTTTGGATCTCCGGTCAATCAGACATTTGCAGGCGCGTTAGGGAACATATCTATCAATGAAGCACCAAAGGGCACTTATGGTGTACAGGCTGTAGTCACTATACCAAATAAACCTACCGCTACTTTTACCGGGACAATCACTAATACTGCCGATCTTATTGGACCAAAGATCACTGCCGCACCTACATTAAGTGCTACAAATGCAGGAAAAATAATGAACCAAGATGGAAGTTCAAGATACTTTACCAATGACACAAGTGCTAGTGCAAGCTTTAGTTTTACCCCTTATACAGAGCAGAGTTTCCCTCTCACAGTAAAAGTAAACGGTGCCCAGGCAGCCTCTTATGCTTCTATTCCTACAGGTACTCAGACAGTTTCGTTCTCCCTTTCAAATCCAAATAATCCGGTAGCTTACGTCATTGAGATAAGTGACGCCGCAGGAAATAAGATTACGTATAATTATACTGTGATCATGGATAATCAGACCTCTAATCCTGTCTCTGGAACGACATCAAATGTAGCACTCTATGAAGGAACTTCAGGCACATTTGTACCAAGCAGCTCTCTACTCCTCCCTTATTCTTCTGCAGTATCAGCATATCTGTCTGATACCTCTCTTGCAGCATTTGTAGTAAATGCTGAGGACAATTGGGGAAATGCGCCAAAAGTAGTCATCAAAAAAGGTGCAGCAGTCATTGTGCCTTCAACTACTCTTACTGCCATCGCAGGCAGCACGACAAACTTTACTTTCACAAAGAAAGATATTGCCGTTGATGTAAATGCAACCGCAAACTATACGGTAGAGATTACAGATATTGCCGGAAACGTAAAATCTGTACCTTTTTCTCTCAAACATTATACTTCAAATCCAAGTATTGGATCATTTACAGTGAATGGAGGAGACACTACCGTCAACACTCCAACTGTGACTGCTACAGTAAGCACCGCAGGATCAAGCACTCTTACCTATGAAGTAATCGTGGACGGCGCCGTAGTCTCCACTGGTTCATTAGGAAATACTAGTGTAACAAATGCACCGATATCTATTCCATTAGGAACACCTGGTACCCATACAGTCAAAGTCGTTATTATTGATGAACTTGGTCATAGAACAGAGACATCAGTTCAGACTGTGATTTACGATACAACAGCGCCTACTGTTTCAAGTATGGTACTGACAGCACCTGCAAATAAAAAAGTACTGCTACAAAATAATAAGTGGTACACAAGCTCGCCAACACCAGCATTAAAAGTAATTATGGCTGATGCAGGAGGTTCAAATATTGATACATCTAAGAGTAAGATTCAGCTCAATGGTGGAGTAATCACTGCATATACAGACAATATGACTCTTCCAACTCTATCTGCAGGAACAAATGATCTGTTATTTTTTACAGCAGACTTTGCAGGAAACACCGTATCAAGTCAGATTACTATTATCTTAGATACGTATACTCCGACTGCGCTTGGTGGGATAACAGTCGATACTATATCCGATCTACAAAATCCAAATAATTCTATCAAATATAACGTACCTGGTGCAAAGGATGCAGATACTCCTGCAAACATTGGAACAGTCGGACTTGAGAGTGTGGAAATCAAACTCCTCAGCAGTAAGACAGGGGCAGCAGTAAGTCTTACGGGGAAAGTAGTACCTACAGGATTCATATCACTTGATCCGACAGATTCTACGAGACTTCTCATTGCTCCTGACACCAATGGGTCACTCCCTGCCATCCTCACATTCTCTAACCTTGATAAAACAGTTTCAGGTGAACAAACTGCGTATACACTTCAGCTTAGTGCCAAAGATAAATTAGGTAACACTTCTGTTCCTATCCTTTCCGCACCAGCATCTTTTGATACACTCGCTCCAACCTTTGTAGGAGAAGTCTCCATCAAAGATATGCCGCTCCGTGCTGCGGATGGTAAGAGCTGGTATATTTTAAACCAGTCTACACAATCTATTATCACAAACCTTCAGGAGAACACAAATTCAGGACGTACAAAAACTATGCCTATATCACTAAAGGCATATGCAGGAGCAGCAAGAGATCTCTCTACTGTCAGCACTTTTATGGTGAATACTACAGTCTCATCAGAAGGTAGTATGGAACTGCCGATTACTTTCCCTGCAAATTATGGAGGTGAAGTCACGTTTGTAGCGGTAGATAATGCAGGAAATATCAGTACTACAAAGACTATCAATGTGTATACAGATACCACAGGTCCAACTATTCCTGCGGGACAATCTGCAGTCGTACAAGTCCCTTCTGCAGCCAATCCCACAAAGGAGCTTACTCTAGCTCTCCGTGTATCTGATAGCGGAATGCTCTCTCATCGGGTAACGGTAGCATATGGTAGTACACTCAAGGATCTGACACTCCCTGACAGTGTCTTCCAAGACTCTGACAGACTTATCTCAGGCAACTGGGTACTTACAGAGACAGACCTGCCGAACTTCCCTCAGGGATCTCAGAATGATCTAAGAGTTACCTTCTATGACATCTCAAATCATGCTATGGTCGCGGGTCCAGTGGCTACAAATGTAGACTGGAAATCACCTGTCGTTACAAACGTTAGCTATGCTTTCAAAGATAATAAAACAAAACTAGACCTTACCTTTACTGTCCAGGATACTTCAAAGACGCAGCTTCTCGCGGGAGTAAATGTGTTGTTCTCAGAAGGTACTGTCAGTACTGCATCAAGAACATATACAGTACGGGATATTGTACTCTCAGGTAGTTCACCTTATACCTTTGTACTCTCGGATTCTTTAAATCCAAGTACTTCTATTATGGTACAGGACGGATTCTCTCTTACCCGGGGAGCAGCCAATGCTAGTGGTATCATTCCAGTACAGTTTGTGGTCAATCCTGCAGGAACAAGCAGAACAGTGAATCTTCAGATTACAGGACCAGCCGGAATACCATTCACTACTCTCAACCAAAGCTTTACCACTGCCACTGGAACTATCAATCTTAACCGTCCTCCAAAAGGAACATATGTTGCCACAGCTACAGTAATTGTAGATGGCAAAGAGACTACCTATGAACAGAATATTAGTATCACCGAAGACCTTATCCCGATCACACTCGGCACTACCACTCTTACAGCTAAGACTGCAGGGAAAAGTCTCGGATTAAATGATGCAGGTACTGTATACGTGACCAATGATACTGTACTTAGCCTTAACTATACTTTTGAGCCAAGTGTTGAACAAAGTTTCCCAGTGAAAGTCCTAGTAAACGGAGTAGAAAAAGCAAACTTTGCATCTGCTCTACCTACCGCATCTCAGACTCTTGATATAGCTCTCTCCACTCCAAATACGCAGCAGACTTATCAAGTACGATTCCAGGATGCAGCAGGAAATAATACTGACCTAGCCTATACCGTTGTACAAGATACTACTGCACCTGTCTCAGGTACAGTTGGTGAATCCTTTACTACACTGTATCAGGGTAACGCAGGCGCGTTTTCCCCTACACCCGATATACTTCTCAAAAAGAGTACTGTAGCAAATGAATACCTCACATCAGGATCATACGCAGGTATCGTAGTAGAAGCTCAAGATAATTGGGGTAGCCCTACTGTCTCCGTGAAGGTTAATGGAAATTACCTAGTAAGTAACGCATCTGCCATACTTAAAACAGGTACTACTGATACATATACATATCAAAAAGGAAACCTTACCCTCACTCCTGACAGCACTACCCAGGTCATCGTAGAAGTAAAAGATAGAGCAGGAAATATTTCAAGCTCCACATACAACGTGCGTCAGGTAACTGCTAAACCTCAGATTACAGCACTCAACGTTAATAATGGAAAGATTCAGACAAGTTCCACAAGTGTAGCGGGAATTATCTCAGTTACCTCCACAAGTGCTGTGAAATACGAAGTCCTCCTTGGCGCATCTATCATCGGAAGCGGAACTTTTAGTCAGGCAAATCCGATGAACGCACCTATCCAGTTTACAGTCCAAAATCAGGGAAATAATAGTATGAAAGTACGAGTCACTGATGAGCTTGGGAATACAGCTGAATCCAATACATTCACTATATATCTTGATACTACCCCTCCTCAGATCGATACAGTCACTGTTAAAGCTACTCAGCCACAAACAAAAGCTGAAATCAAAAATAACAAATGGTATACAAATGATGTACGTCCGCTCATAGAGGTCGCAGCAAGCGATGCGGGAAGTGGTCTTGGAGCAGGAGCAACGTACTCATTCTCTCTCAACGGAGGTACTGCACATGTCATTTCAAGTAATTCCTACCAGCTTGAGTCTTCACTCATAAACGGAGATAATACAGTAACAGTAATAATTAAAGATGTGGCAGGAGCAACAGTTTCTAAAGTCGTGAATATTATCTACGACACAGGTGCACCAGAATTTACAGGATCCATGACTATCAAAAATATTCAGGATCTCCCTAATCCAAATCACTTTGTAGACATTGCAATCCCAGGTGTAAAGGATAAGGATACTGGAGGTTACGGTGTCAGCGGTATAGATCATATGGATATGAATATCATAGATGTAAATACAGGTACTGCAGTCTCTCTTGCAGGAAAAGTGACTGAAAGTGCAACGGTAGATGTCTCACAGACAGATCCTACAGTCCTTACTCTCAAACAGGATGCAAACGGTAACTGGCCAGTCAGCATTATTTTCACGAATCTTCCAAAGAAGACTGCTGCAGGTGTGCAGATTATCTATAGAGCAAGACTTACAGCAGCAGATCTTGTGGGAAATACATCAAGCCAAACCATGGATGGAATATCCTTTGATACTAAAGTACCTTCATTCACTGAGACACCAGATTTTGCACCACTGAATACAAAAAACTTTGATGGAATAAACTGGACTATCAGCAAGAATAAACAGATAAATGTAAGTTTCACAAGCCTTGAAGAAGTGGATACAGGTCGAGCGCTCTCTCTTCCTCTCACTCTTACGGTGAAAAGCGGAGCTACAGTTCTTGGAACCAAATCCTTCTCTCAAATAGGTAGATCCACTGCACAATTTGATCTCCCTGCAAATTTCAAAAATACAGTAGAGTTTACACTTACAGATGCTGCCGGAAATATAAGTGCGCCATATACTGCTAGTCTCTGGTGGGATACTACAGCACCTACTGCAATAGCTGGGAATACTACTGCAATAGTACAGGAACTTGGAGGTCTGCCAGGTACAAATAATCTTCCTCTTCTTATCAAAGCGCAAGATGCAGGAGGTATGGCTAAAACTGCGCTCGTTGAATATAGCGGTAAGAGTATGACTCTTCCTATTCCAGCATCACTCTTTAAGGATCAGGATCGGCAGATTGATGGCATTTGGACACTTACGGATCAGGACGTTCCTGAATTCCCACAAGGCGCCACTTCAGTATTAAAGATTACGCTCTCTGATACTGCGGGGAATCTCCTTCCTGTAAATAATATTCCTATCAAATATGATTCTGAGAGTCCAAAGATCAACGACATGACGTATAGTTTCAAAAATAATAACACGCAGATGGATCTCTCCATCGCGGTCAGTGATGTCAGCTTACTTAGCATAAGATACAACAATCAGGAAATTCAGAAGGAAACCTCAGCTACAAATAAGGATAGAACTCTTACCCTCAGCAATGTAACTCTTGTAGGTACAGGACCATACATATTTACTCTTCGTGATGGTATTAATCCTGATACTCAAGTAACCATCTCTGATGGACTCAGCCTTTCCTTTGGAGCGCCATCAAACGAGACAGTACCACTCAACTATGTGCTTTCAGGAAGTGGCGATCTTACTCAGGCACAGGCAGCATTTACCATCAGCGGTCCGGCAGGGTTTACTACATTTACAAAGACTCAGACAGGCAAGACAGGTAGTATCGTTCTTACTTCTCCTTTAAAAGGACAGTACACTATCACAACAGTGGTATCTATCGCTGGGCAAAACAATGTGACATACAACAACTCACTTATCTTTAACCAAGATATCATTGCTCCAAAGATCAATGACAGCCGAGTAGGATTTGATACTGTCGGAGATGCCCCACTTGGAAATACAAATGGAACTTTCTATACAAGCGCTTCAGCCATCAGAATGAAATATGCGTTTAATAGCTATATTGAACAAAGCTTCCCTGTGGATGTTTACGTCAATAGAGTGAAGCAGACATCATTCTCAGTACTCCCTACTGATGACCAGTTTGTAAATATTCCTCTCGTTAATCCAAATACCACACAGAGCTATTCCGTTGAATTCGTGGATGCAGCAGGAAATACCACTAAAAAAGATTTCACAGCAGTACAGGATACAGTATCACCTACACATCCTACTGGTACCACAATGATCAAGTCTTACATTGGAAGTACAAACTTTGTGGCAAACGATTCACTACTTATGAAGAAATCAGGAGTAGCTGAAGAGTACGTTACTAAGAATCCAATGGCAGCATTTGTGATTATGGTTGAAGATGAATGGGGAAATACTCCAATGGTCAGAATCCTCAAGGATGGCACTGAAATCCTTCCTCAAACCTCAATGACAAATGTAGCAAACAAGGTATTTAGTCTTACAAAGAAGGATGCAGCTCTCACAGAGAATGCACTCAACAGCTTTAGAATTGAAATCTCAGATATTGCAGGAAATAGCTACAGCGAAGTAATATTGGTACGTCATGATAACAGTGGACCAGTGATCACCTCTATCAATTTCAATGATGGTAAGGAAGAAACAAACAAAACAAATAACTTCGGAAGTGTCAGCGTAGATGCTACAAGCAGTCTTACCTATAAAGTCTTAGTAGATGGTCAGTCAGTATCAAACGGAGTATGGAGTACCGCAGATGTAAGCAATGCTCCTCTTGCCTTCGCTTTAGCTGCGCAGGGCAGCCACAATGTAATCTTCAGCGTAACCGATGAGCTCGGCCAGACGACATCATCTGCAGCAGTAGTACTGACTCTAGACTCTATCAAACCGGAGGCAAAACTTACGGTTAAAGATATGAAAAATGTAGTATATCTTTCTCAAAAGATTGATAATACCACTACCGCTGACCCAGTATTACTTACAGCAACCCGAGACCGTGTATCAGGTTCTGGTATGAAGCTAGAAGTAAATGAAGGACGTGACGTTCATTTCCCTATCAGTATCCTTACCGATAGTACTCAGAAACCTCTTGCTGCATTGTATGCTCAGACTCCTGCTGCATCTCTCGCAGACGCAAATGCCCAGAGCAGTACCATCATTCCACTTCTCTCTGAAGGTATGAATACCCTTTCAGTAATGCTCAAAGATACCTTTGGAAATGCAAGAAGCGCAAGCCTCCAAATCATTAGAGATACTGAAGGACCAAGTACTACAGCGAGCGTTGCCGAGACTCCAGAAGGAAACCTTAAGTGGGACTGGAACTATGCAGATGCATTGAATACGCCTATTGATACGGTCCGGATCGAAGTAAAAAACACTACTCTTGGTACAATCATATATCCAAAAACAAGTAGTCCCGCAAACTTCGGTACTACTACCAAATCATGGACACTCAGTGCCGCTGATGTCCGAAGAGGTGAGACATATGCGATGACTATTATTGCAACTGATAATTTAGGGAATGCTTCACTTGCACGTACAATATCTATTACCCCAAGATCAAATACCTATGATGCCTTTGATCCGCTGGACAAGGATCCAACTCCTATTCCTTGGCAGAATGATCCAAGCATCACTGAAGTAACGGTGACGCTTACTCAGACTAATGGAACTGTGTATACAGCAGTCATACCAAAGACACCGACACTTGATCTTGAGACATTCATAGATACAGCTTCCAATGGAACAAAGGATAAGTTACCAGTGGGAACATATGATGTGGTGATCACCCCTGTGACTACAAATAGCAATGTCGTTCCAGCCAAGGTAGAAACTACTATTACGATCAGCCCTTATTATATGGATGCAAATGGAGACCTCAATGGAGACGGCTTCGGAGGAGGACTCTCAGACTATATTCTTTATAAGGAAGCAAAGAGAATAGGTAATATCTATGCTCTCGTAAAAGTAGGAATACTTACTGAAGCTGAGAAAAAGCAGGATGAGGAGAGAAAAGCACGTGGTACAGAGATTGAGAATATTATTATCAATGTGATGACTACGAAGCTTGATGAGTTTATGAAGAAGTAGGGAAATAATTCAGTAATTAGGGCGCGTTAATTGGACTCAATAATTGAGTTCAATGACCACGCCCTTTATTGAGCTTAATAATAGATATTAAATCCTAAACGAACTATATCCCTTCTCCTTCATATAAAGATATCTGTACAATATCTCGCTAATTGATCCTCTCTTCATTAGTCCTGCGGGGTTATAATTAGCTTGCCCCTCCTCCTCCAAGAGATTGAGTGTTTCACCTACAATGACGTAAGGTGCGTACCAAGCTTTAAGATCCACATCTTTAAAAGTACTTGTTTTTACAGTAGTGCTCAGGCCAAAAGCCTTTGAGAGGACCTTGAGACTTTCTACTTTATTGATCGTATTTGCAGGCTTAAAATTCCCATCAGGATATCCCTGTATAATTCCCTTTGCTTTTGCGTAGCACACATATTTTGCAAACCACTCGCTTTTTACATCAGGGAAACAGTTTGCATAGGTACTTGGAATAGTTATTTTCGCACTTTCGAAAATTATTTTCAGAAATTCTGCTCTGTTTACTGGATTATCTGATTTGAAGGTACCATCGGCATATCCTGAGAGGACCTGTGCATTTTTTAGATATGCTATGGCAGTGGCATAATGATGATCCGCTGGTATATCAGAAAAGATATCAGTACCTGTCTCATTTCCGGAATTTGTAGTGGATGGACCAGGTATTTCTATAGGAGCAGAGACAGGAGGGTTAACTTCAATGACCTGATTTGTTTCCTTAACATTGAGGTTTGTTCTTGGATTGTACGCGTAAGATACTGCTGGACGTGCAGCAGTCAAAGCTTTATACACATTCGGCAAAATACCAAGTTTGCCTGCATACGCAGGATTGGACTGATCGATATTATATCCATTATGAAGGAGTACATAAGATATCTCAGCTACGTTCCAGTCAGGATGTGATGCTTTGAGAAGTGCTGCCATACCGGCAAAGATAGGAGCAGCAAAAGATGTACCATCCGCCACACTGTAGCCGTTCAGGCTTTCATCTGTAGTCGCAACTATGATTCCAGAGCCTGGCAATGATGCATCTATGCATGGACCGTAGCTGCTGAAAGAAGATTTCGTAAAATCTTTTCCAAGAGCAGCTATACCCATGACTTCATTGTGTGCAATATCATTACAGACAGGACTCATCTTCTGCACGGACAGATCAATCCCCTCATTACCTGCAGCAACCACAAGCAATACATTATTATCATACGCATACTGTATGACGCTTTTAAATGCATCATTATACGGTCCTCCAAAACTCATATTGATGATCTGCGCTCCATTATCTACCGCATATTTGACCGCTTTTACAGTGGCATCTACATCTATGTAGTCAGTCCCCGCCTGAACATTGGTCGCCATTACGTTGAGAGCCATAATCTTTGTATTTGGCGCTACTCCCGCGAGCCCCAATCCATTATCTTTCTTTGCAGCAATCACACTTGCTACCATAGTGCCGTGAGATGTCATAGGTGTCATGCTGTTTGAATTCCGCACAAAATCCCATCCATTTATATCATCCGTATAGCCGTTTTTATCATCATCCAAACCGTTACCTGGGATCTCTTTTGTATTCTGCCATATATTTCCGTTCAGATCCTCATGATTAATATTTACTCCGCTATCTATGACTGCCACTACGACACTTGGGCTTCCGGTAGAAATATTCCATGCATCCTTAAGTGAAAGATTCTCATAATACCATTGGTACTTTGAAAAGGCATCCTGAGAATAAATATTATAATAATTGATAGTTACAGAGATACCTGTAGATTTGCTTCCATCTGCTGTCGTTACGACCAACATATCATTTATACCTATGGAAGGAGTCCGAAATGTAATCTTTGTATCTGACCAGCTGAGCACCTGCATCTGAGTATTACCTACAGCCACACTCCCCTGAGGATCTCCAAAGGATCTACCAAACACCGTATATGTAGTGCCGCTATCCATTGTGGGATAATACTGACTTATAAAAGGAGCATGTTTGACTTTCAGAAGTACATTTGCTGACATGTGAGTATAGACATTTTTACTTGGGACATAGAGACGTACTAAAAGCTGTGCTGTCTCATAGTTATCAACAAAAGCAGGTACCTTTACCTGAATCTCAGTATCACTCCAAAAATATAAATAGTCTGAAATAAGTCGGTCACTGATACAACTCTCACCAAAACAGATCTGATTTTTTCCAGCGATATAACTATCCCCAAAGCCACTTCCCTTTACAGTTATGATTGTCTGGTCAGGCAGGACTGAAAGCGGCGAGACCTGCTCGATCGCAGGATCTGCAGGCAGTACAATATTTATGGAGTAGCTTGCAGGAAAATAGACATCAAGATTAGTAGATTTGTCTGTGTATTTCCAAATATTCAAAGTCAATGTTGCGGGTCCTGATATCCCGGTAACGGGCAGTTTCAACTTGATCTCGTTATCTGACCAGGATTGAAGATATTTATCAATATACGCATCTCCCAGACACTGACCATTGATACAGATTTGATTTTTACCATATACATAGAGTTGTCCAAAATTTGTACCTGAGATAGTGACCACCGTTGTATCAGGTACTACATTTAAAGGAGAAAGCGATGTAATAACTGGTTTTGAAGATTGAAATGTATAGAGAGGACTCTCAAGCCATGTGGGATTTGTACTTCCATTTGAAAAAATAGAAAGCATGATCTTTCCGCTTGAGGGAAGATTAAGCTTCGGGATCTGTACCACTACTTTTGTATCAGACCATGTCAGTACCATCTGATTCAAAGAACCTATCGCAGAACAAAGAGTATCTGAAAAACAGACTTGAGTGTTGGTATTTGGCGCTGTCCCAAATCCAGATCCATTCACTTCCACAATGGTTCCTTCACTAAATGCTGCAGGACTTAGAGACTGAATGCTTGCCCCCGTACTAGTATTTGCTACTTGAAAAGGAATAGAGCTATTATTACCGTTCGCATCTGTAACACTTAAAGTCCCTGATGTAGAACCCACAGGAAGTGTAAATCCGATCTGATCCGCAGACCACATACTAGTGGGGATAGTCTGATTATTGAGCATCACAGTCCCTGCATTTCCTAGATCCTGCCCCTGTATCAAAATAGTATTTCCCGGCTGTGCAGGCTGAGGAGATGCAGATATCAATGAAAAAGCATCAGCGGACTGAAAAGAAAAAATAAAGATAAGTATCAAAGAAAGTATTTTTTTCATGGGAGGTATGTAAACATAAACATACTTCCATTCTAACGCGTTGATAAAAAATTTCACTGCAAAATACTCTGCAGCAAATTTATTTGGAGCAAAAAGTACCATAGATAGTCTGCATCATAGCTCAGGAAATGACTATCTATTTTATTTTTTACTCTTTAAGTTCTCTCGACGGAACCATTTTCTATGACATTCCAATCTTCCTTTGTAATTTTTATATACCCTTTCATAAAAGGAAAACCCCAGCGTTTAGTATCTTTGATAAACGAGAGTTTACCAATAAGCGGCGCAATAGCGACTTCTTTTTCCATATCCAAAAAAGTTAGTTTTTTGCGAAACTTACATCCATCCCCAACTGTCTCAGAGAAGACTTCCCCATCATCAATAACTGCAAATCCTCTAAATCTTTGGTATTTGTTTTCAGTGCTCGAAACTCCATAATCTTTCTTCGGAAGGTAAAATACTATCCTATCCCCACCTTTCATCATCTCCAGCGGAGCTTTTTTTCCATGTCCTATGCCAAACATACCTTTTTCAAATCCCCTTTCAAGATGGTCAAGAGTGGCGACGCCTATCCAGTAGTTCATAGTTCAGGATTATAAGAAATATCCTCTCCAGGGAGGAAATAGGGTTAGGATTAGGGCTAGGAATTAGGATAAGGGAGGAACATCCTATCCTTACTTCTTATCCTCATCCTCAATTCTTTCAGCACCCCCTGCCATCTTCGCAAGCTCCCCATTTCTATACAACTCCACCGTAATATCGCACCCGCCGATAAACTCACCATCAATATAGAGCTGAGGCACAGTCGGCCAGTCTGAGAACTCTTTGATTGCTTCACGGAGGACTTCATCTTCAAGAACATTTCGAGTGACATACTCCGCCTCGATATTATTTAAAGCTGAGATCACCTTTGCAGAAAAGCCGCACATAGGCATTTCTCTTGTACCTTTCATAAAAAGGATCACTCTATTTTCTTTGATATCCTTTGCGATTTCTTCTTTTTTTGCTGCGTATATGTCGTCCATTATTGAGTGTTAATTGGTATGATGTAATTGTATGCATACCGTTCTAAAAAGCCAATGAAAACATAAGGATACTTTTCTAGTACAAAATATTTATTAATAATACACTATATTTACTTGACTTGTCTAATGTGAGGTTTATAGTAATTAGTCACCTCGCAAGAAGTGGCCGAAAATAAAATTACGGTCTCAAGGAGATGCTACTATGAGCACAAAAATAAAAAGATTTTTTATAGTTATAAGTATTCTTTCAGTTTCAAGCTGTGGAATTTCAGTAAAAAATATGACACTACCAGAAAATACTGGAAGTACTACAGTTCAGAATCAGGAAGATTATACTCTGCGCACTTTTGATAGCTGCGAGAGTCAGAAAAACAAACCCCGTATTCCAGGTGCTGAATATCACTGCGCAAGTGGAGCTTCACTAACCAGGGAATAAATTATAATAAAAGAGCCCTCGGGCTCTTTTTTTAACATGTTCTCATCTTAGAGTGAGCTTTGATAATCTTATATGCATTGAAGATAGTGTCCCATTTATCTAGAATCATACCTTGTACCGCAAAAGGAAGTTGTTCATACACCTCATCAGGTACGTCATATTCTTCCCACTTCAAAAAATACAGTTTTGTCACTGTATGCAGTGGAGTTCCTGTAGGCACATCAAAAGTTCCATACGCCTTTTCAAGGATTTCTTTTTCAAGTTCATGTTCCTTCGGTAAAGCCTCACCATACAGACGTTCCAACTTTTCTTCATCCAGCATTACAGTAAGGTTCGCGATAGCCGTTCGAGTGATTTCAAGCCCCCGCTTATCTTTTTTTCTTTTATACTCAAAAAACCGCTCAATCATCTTTCCCGGAAAGGTAAATATGTGCTTCAGATAGTTCATAGTATTCAAGTAAAGAATACAAAGGTCTGTACAACAAGAGTATAAAATATCAATATTTTAATGCAATGATACTTTAAAATATGGTGTATTTCGTAAACAAAAAAAACCTGCCTTTCGGCAAGTTTCATCAGCATTTAAATGATGAATCTCAATTGTGTTATACAATTAGCTTCATCATTTACGACTTCATACTTTAATTTCTCTTTAAAGTAGGTGTAAAATTGATAATCAGAGGGATGCATATACAAAGGCATATCGTTTTCTTCAACGCTCAGCCAGCCTTTACTTTGAATTTTTGTGAGTAATATCTCACTAATAATTCTAGGTTCAGAACTTTCATCAAAGACACGAAGCAATTTGGAACGCAAAATTGCCTTCTCAACAAATTCAATATTCATACCAGATTGCTCAATCATAGAAAAATACTCATCTCTTTCCTTTTCAAAGGTTTCCTTTTGAGAAAGAAGAAGATTATAGATGCTTTCTGCATCACCAACCTGTGCTAAGAGTTTTTCATGACCTTTTACGGGTTGTACATCATCTACTGCTTCAGATTTCTTGGCAGTAACATTTGTTTCCGTATCAGATTTTTTCTCAGCAGTATCGATTACTTTATCAGAGAGATTTTCATCAGCAACTGTTGATGCTCCATTGAATTCATCCCACAGACTAATGATCTCTGGATCATTAGTTTTCTTCACTTCATCCGTCAACCATTCGACTACGCGATTAAGGACTTTCTCACTGATCAATCCGTCTCTTGCAGTCTGGCGAAGACTGTCGTAGGATATTGGACATCCAACAGCTTTCCAGTTCTTTTTTGTAGCTCCGAAGAGTACGGTGAGTCTGCAGAGCATTTCGGCACGAGCAAGGCTTAGTAAAGGTTTTCTGGTTTTTTTAGCATCAGAAGATTCTTTAGGAAGTTCTTCTTTTGCATTTTCAGATTTAGAATCAAGTATTGGATCAGATTTTTTAAGTCTAGGTGCTTTAACTTTAGAGACTTTGACCTCATCATCAAAAATCTCAAGATTCTTTTCTAAGACTACTAATCTCTCTTCATCAAAATCATAAACTTCCAAGATTTTTTTAAAAATATTGGAAATTTTTTCCTGCAAACCTTTTGACACCATTTTGAGCTTGGTACCTTTCCATCTTGCGATGGTGGCACTTGCTACATTAAATAGCTGTGCAAAATGTTCTCCATTGACGCTACCGTCATGGAGAGCAGTAGTAAAAGCAATGAATGCTTCTCTTCTTTTTTTGGTGTAAGGAACCAATGCAGCCCTACGGGGCTTTTCTTCAGAAAGAGAAAGTATTTCATTTGGTAATACGTTGTCAATTAAGTCCTTTTGAAAGCTTTTCATAGCTCCCCTCCTTTTTTTCAATAATCAAAATTACCCGCGTAGAATATAACTATTTAATAATAAGTCAATAAATAAATATTTTATATTGTAAAAGGATGCAAATAATAGGAAAATATACATATAAAATTTACTGATAATAGCTATGAAATTAAATATCTAAATATATTGACATTTACTTATAATCATTATAATAAATCAGTTTTAAATTACAAAAGCACACTTATGAATGAACATGATAAAGGAATAAAAATTAGTGAAATAAGCAAAGATTCTTTAGAGAAGACGGTTGTCGGAAATAAGAAAATCAGAACGCTGATACTGCTTATTAAGGAAGCGATAGAAAAAGTAGAAGAGAATAAGCAAACACAGAAAAAGCTTATTAAGGATTTTAGTGTTATGAATGTAGAAAAGAGTGTAAAAAGAATGAATAAGACGTTTAAAACTGAACTGATCAATCAACAAGAGGCGCAAAAATTTCAGAGTGCCTTTGATTCATATCTTTCAAATGACATAGATGAGCAAGGTCATATGACACATCTCAGAGAGGTCATAGCTAAATATGTGAGTAAACTACAGAACGAGATCGGAGAAGTCAGTTTAGATGTGTTTTTGTGGATTATTGAAAAAATCCAAGATCTTGATCTTTCAAAAGAGAGTATTAAGGATATTTACAGTATCTACTCCAGCACTCATATTAAAAAAGATATCATCCTTCAGAAGCAAGAAAAAACTAAAGACAGTAGTCAACTTGAGATAAAGATGCCTCGCCAGCAGAAACTACGTGATATTTTAGGAGATAAATCTGATGAGCCATTTACACTGAATCATACAGATCTTAAGGATCATACAGGTAGAACACTAGGAGTGACTCTAAAAACGCTCACCCACCATGAAATATTTTATCCCACGGATAAAGCACCATCCCTCTACTATAAGTGTTCCCGTAAACAAATCGATCAACTCTATGTTTTCTGTGACTTAATGGTGAATCAAATTAAAAAAATTGATCTCACAAATCTCACGTACCTCTCTCTTACGGAGAAATTTAGCCAAATGCTCACTGATATTTCCTATGAAAATATAACAAAATTTTCTGAAATCATTCCTATTATTGAACTTTTTGAGAAATATGGACCTGAAAATTTTGCAGCTTCAATAAGTGGTCTCATCAGAAGTGATACATTTCATAGCCCGACAGTAGAGCCTATAATAGCTTTTATTAAAACTGATCTTTTGCACCACAGAGATTTAGATGATGTTTTAGTCAGTCCCTTTGAATATACTACTATTCGCAACCTTCATTTAAAGGAGCAGTTACCTCTCAAGAAAATCCAATATCGGATCAACCAGGATTTTCACCTGAATACTGAGTACAGATCACTGAATGATATCAAATCAATTATTGACGATACTGGTGAATTTAAAATGTTTATTGATGAAACCTATAGCAATTATATAGAACAAGACCTCAATAAGGATGACAGTACCTTTTTTGATATACAAAAAAAGTCAGTATGTCGTTCAGCAGCAAAAATAAATGAACAGATGAATCTGATAAAAACAATAAATACAGCTGAGAACTCCCAAGAGATAGACAAAATGCTGAAACAAATTTCGAGAGAGGTAGTACAACTTGAGATTTTAAGAGATGAAGTCACTGATGAACTTTCAAAGAGATCAGATAATACTATACTTCAATCTACTATAGAAAATGTTCTTCAAGACTACAAGAAAGCACCGGAAGATACTGAAGATACTACTCTAGCGAATACTGAAACTGCCAAGGAAGAAGAGATCCTCGCTGAACCTATAAATAATGTAACGGTTATTCCTGAAAATATGCCTAAAACAGATATTTCTGAATCCACATCATTGGATACTGTCTCAGAAGTCAAAGCAGTACAGACACCCGAATTAGAAGAAAAAATCCAAAAAGAGATTACGGATGCTGTAAAAAGAATTCTCGAATTTTACCCACGGCCGCTCTCTCAGACAGCTATAGCTCCTGAACCTCAGCCTGAGAAAAAATTTACACCTCAGGAAGTGGTGTTCGGCAATGTGACATCTGCCAATAGTAGTATCTTTGGAAAAGTATCAGTTGTTCCTGAGATCGTGTTGAAGGAGAAGGTTATTAAGAAAGAATTTACACCTCAGGAAGTAGTGATGGGAAAGATGACATCTGGTACAAGTACTATGTTTGGAAAAGTCTCTGTGTTACCTGAAATTGTGCTCAAGGAAAAGATTACTGAAGCAGTAGCTCCTACTGAACTAACACAGGCAGAAAAATTATTTTCAGCACAACCTGGACTGTTAGAGAATCTTTTGAACATACGAACAAGCCTCCGAGATAATCTATTTACGCAATGGGATGCCGTAGAAAAAGAATATACTACGATTGAAAAGCAGATACGTTTCCTCTTAGGTAAGCTAGAAACTGTTTCAAGCAAGTTTGTTGCTCTGCAGGAAGTTGCAGTCACCCTTGAACGCGGGAAGACCAACTTAGGTCAATACTATGATTTTATAAAATCTGCAGTTATTATGGTAGTGGGCGGAGAAAAGACAATAACCTCGTTTGATACAAATGATGAAGGAATAAAATGGAGAAACATTTCAACTGCGAAACAGCTTGAAATGAAAAAAGTATTTGAAGGAGAACACGAGGCATTTTACGTGTATCTCAAAGATTTTCATGAACTTACAGAAGCGTTTAATGAAGCGCAGCAGATTATCTATTCTACAGGAAGAGTACTGAGTGAGCTGGAAGCAAAACTACTGCCGCTCTCTAGAAATAAGAGCCAAGATTACAAAATAATGCTTAACGGTCTTAATCCTTCACTACTCTTTAGTGCTGAAGAACTTGAACTCTTCTCAGAGATCAATGATAAAGTCTCTGAGTATATCATACGTCAGAAGAATCTATTGCGTACTGCAGGTACCTATATAACGGAAGCACAGCCCATCAGCAAAAATGTACTCTCTACTCATCTTTCTGAAAGAGTACAGCTCTCCGAGAAAATAGATCTCTTACTCAATTGGCCAAAGGTCTACGAGTAATAATCTAAAATAAAAAGCCTCTATCTTTGGGTAGAGGCTTTTTATTTTAGAGATCTTAAGTACCGATACTCTCTATCTCCAGATTTAATAATCATTGAGCCTCATAAATCAAATCCTCTTCATCAATGATGAGCAGTAAGAAAAAATTTTGGACAAAAAAACTCCGACAAGAGTCGGAGTGGTGGTTCATTGAAATGCTATTATTTATTAGGAAGGAGAAATCAGAAGTGACTGGTACAATTCGTTAAATTTACGTGTAATCATTGAGTAGTCAATCTTGACATTTTGTGCTCTAAATTCAAGATGAGTGATCAATAAACACGGTAATATGGCCTGATAGACTGCAGATTGGTCCTCAATGCTCTTTATGAGAGAATGAGCAAAATTGACTTCTATCAAAGGCATGTATACGCCATTCACTCTTTGTTCAGTATTCTGTAATTGAACCATATCCATACCTTTGATGTAGATAGCAGTCCATATATAGTATTGATCCTCAAATCTGATCAGGTTACTATTTTCTTGTACTACAGGAATACGTACCTGTGCAGAAACTGTTTTCCCTTCATTTGAAACAGCGGTAACTTTGTAGTCACCGGCGTCTGCTTCGTGTGTAACACTAAGCTCAGTTTCAGGGCCAGTCTTATGGGATAAGACCATACCGACATGTGGTGGTTCCACAGACCAGGTATAAGTTTCCTTATCATCATAATTTTTCAGACTAAAGATCTGACTATTTCCAACTGCAATCTCAATCTTACGAGGTGAGATTTTTAGTTGTTTTTCATCAACAATAGAAATCAAAATTTCTGCTTTCATGTCCTGATGAATATCTTTTACAACGAGAGCATAATCACCAGGTTTAACTCCGGCTTTAAATACTACTTTGATACCTTTCGGATCTTTTTTAACGACGACTCCTGCATCCTTAGAGCATGTCCACTCAAATTCTCCTGAGGTAAATATCAATTTTGTAACCTGAATACTCACTTCTTCGTTTGGATAAAGTTCAATGGATTTCTTACTTACATGTAAGAGTTTTAACTCCTCTAGATCAACTGTAGCCGGAGGGTCAATCTGTGAAGCAGCTTTATTAACTTTAAAACCTGCATTCACATCCTCATTTTCAGATCTTTTAAGGGCCATCATCTCCGTGCCGGTTATAGGAAAAACAGCATTGATTCTTTCAATAATGTAATTACTAGTCCCAGTACGTTTTTGACGTTCCTTGGTATTGTTAAGTTTATCGAAAAGCTCTTTTAACTGCTTTCCGACAACTGTATCGAGAAATTCTAAGAGATCTTTCATATCCTGAGAGCCGACAAAGTCGTCTCTCAAGGTAGAACTCCCATGCGGACGGTACTCATTAAGTTTTTCAACTGCGATATAACCACCTACATTTCGATAAAAAAGGTGTGAAGGAATTGCTGGTCTATAAACATTTGGAAATGTTTTTTCAACAAAATCTTCAAAAGAATGAAAAATAGTTCCTTTCCCAGCAATTTGTATCCCTCCGGCATTTGGTTCCGGTGAAATAAATAGTTCTACATCAATTTTACCCAAAGTTGGGTGCTTCTGATGAACAGTAATTGGCTTCCCAAGTGTTGGACGTTTAGGAACAGTCTGACCGTTCAATAAAACTTTCTTTGCCACATTTGGCAATAGTCTCACTGAGAGCATTTTGAGAATTTCTTCTTCACTTCTAAGAAATTTTTCATCAATATCCTCCAATATTGTTACAGTCCCAGTACTAGGTAAATATTCTTTTAAATCAGAATCTTCCAGCTTGATGGTAGAGTAAAGATTTGAAATCTTTGTCCCACCCTTAAAGATAATTTCAACAGTTTTTCTATCAAATTTAATCTCATAGGCTTCACCATTACGCAGAGTTTCCTTCGAAACTGTCACAACACGCATGCTTTTAGCAATTGCAAGTGTACTGATACGACCGGAGTTATTAACTCCAATCTTCGGACGCGATGTATCTGGTACGTGAATAGAAAAGAATTTTTTAATTTCTACATCTTTTGTCATACCTGATCCGTTATCCCAAAAGATCATTCGTCTTTTTAGATAATCCACGATAATTCTAATCTCTTTAGCAAAAGCATCTTCTGAGTTTTCACCCAGCTGCTGCGCGACTACACCAATGGCATTAGGTCCTGAAGCCAACCCATTGATAAAGCTATCAACTAGTTTTGATCTGTCTAATTCAGTTGTTTCTTCTGAATTTTCAAGATTAACAGTAGTATCGTTCATTAAATTTCCTCCGGTTTCAATTATTTACATTCTCATCTTTTTCTTTAATTCAATATCCTTTGCCGCGGCAAAAGGGTTTCTCTTTCCAAATGCAAGATATGCATCGAAAAGAGAGTTCAGCTCTTTTTCAAGCTGATCATATACAACATCCTTTTTAGGCAACTCGGATTGAGAAGCTTTATAAAGTCTTGAGCGTAACTCACGGATCAGATTTATTGTATCTAGAATTTCCTCAGTTTTAAATTGTGGAAGATCTAGAGGCTTAAATCCCGCAGAGGTGACTGAGAAGCGCACTCCTTCACTGGAATGAACTTTCCCTTCAAGTAGTCCTGCAAAATACATCATACGAATCACTGACGGAACTTCATTAGGTGAGAGTCCTATCTCATCAAACGCATTTTTGATATTCACAAGATCTTTATCGAGTGGATCTTGCTCCTCAGCATTGTGCATTTCTTCTGAAGATTTCTCTTCATTATTTGCAATTTGTTCAGAACTTTCAAGAATGTTCTCATGAGATTTCACCGGAATATTTTCTTCAACTACATCTTTTTGAGAGAGAGTAGAAGAATCTTCAACCAGATCTTCAGCAAGAGTAAAATCCTGTTCCTCTGCTTCAGCATCACCAGATACCTCTCCAGTATTATCTGAATCAGTAGTACCGGCATTTTTCTCTTCAGCAGATGCTAAAGGGAAATTATGCAGTGAAGCATTTGTTTCTACGATTCGCTTCGCCTCTTCATAGACTTTCTTTGTGGTCAAAGAAGGAGTTTCTGGAGGGGCAAAGACCTTATTACCGGTAAGATAATAAATCTTTGCGATCATTGGCATACCTAAAGGACGACTATGTCCCATCTTTTTGAGATAATCTGCTTTGACACCTAAGATGTCTGCAAGAGTTTCCCAAGTTTGTTTGGCATCAGCTCTATAATTATTGAGTATAGTTTTTGGAGATATGCTCTCCACCTCTTCTTGCACCCTTTCTTCTCTCTCATCTACCTGAACTGAAAGCTCAAGTTTACGCAGAAAAGATTCAGGTGTTTTAAAGGCCTTATCGATAAATTCAAAAACCTCCTCATTTTCAATTACATACTCCTCCATTTGAGGAGTCATAGTATCTTCCAATTCACGAAGAAGAGAAATCTCATCATCGTTCTTCGGATACAGCATCTCCACTTTTCCTGCAGTAAGCAAGAAAAGCTTCATCTTTGATGAACTATTTGTATAGTCATCTTCCTTCAACAGAGTTTTCAATTCCTCCGAAAAAATTCCGCTGTATACCATGGCTAAAACATTATCTATTTTCATAGATTTTTATCTCCTTCCTAATTTTCAAATATCATATCGAACGCGATACAATATATAACTAGTTTTATATTTGTCAATAAAAAAGAATTGCTTCTATTAAAGCTATTTTTTAAATGAATAATTAAAAAAATTGCCTTTAAAATTGAAGATATCTAAGAAGAAGAAATTATTCATCTTACCGACAGTTTTTTTTAGTGAAATTTTACTGCATATTTTTTCATTACAGATATATAAAAACTAAAGATATATCTCATAAAAAATTTATTAAAAAGAGTACGTGACCTAGAGAGATCACGTACTCTTTTCTTCATTTACGCATGCTATTCTTCTTTTTTCACTTTTGTCGTCAAACTCAGCGCATGCAGATCCTCCTTAAACTCCTCCTTCAATGCATTCATCACCATACGATGCTGAGCGACCAATCCTTTTCCTTCAAACTCCTTAGAGATCACTGTAGCCGCAAGGTGCACTCCATCATTCCGCGGATCTCTGATAATAACTTCTGCATCAGGGATGGCTTTTTTTATTGCTTCAATTATGTAGTCGAACATGGGGCTCAAGTAATTGAGTAAATTGTAATTAAGTAATTGAGGGCTCAAACCCCTTAGGTCCCCCTTCTCAGGGGGATTGGCTCTGGAGTAACTAGTGACAGTCACTAGTTACTAGTCACTCCTTTATACTTCTATATCTCTCGCTTTTCCAGCCTGCTGGAGATGCCAGAGGTGCTCGTAAACTCCTCCTATTTCAAGGAGTTCCTTATGTGTTCCCCGCTCTTTGATCTCGCCATGCTCAAGTACGAGGATCTCATCTGCGTGAGCTACAGTTGAGAGTCTATGCGCGATGATCAGCATTGTTCTTTCTTTTGAGAGAGCTCGTATAGCATCCTGGATCACATTTTCAGACTTAGAGTCCAGTGCTGAAGTGGCTTCATCAAATACAAGTATTGGCGATCCTTTGAGGATAACTCTTGCTATGGCAACACGCTGCTTCTCACCTCCTGAGAGACGAAGTCCTCGCTCTCCTACTACTGTCTCATATCCTTGCGGGAGACTTTCTATAAATGTATGAATATTCGCTTTTTTTGCTGCCTCATATACTTCTTCCTTCGTTGCACCTGGTTTTCCGTATGAAATGTTATAGAAAATACTGTCATTGAAAAGTACTGTATCCTGCGGTACAAATCCTATCTGAGTCCTGAGAGATTTCTGAGTGATATCTCTGATGTCCTGTCCGTCAAAAAGAATCGCCCCCTTTGTCACATCATAAAATCTAAAAAGAAGTCTCGCAAGTGAGGTTTTACCTGATCCGGAAGAACCTACAAGTGCTACAGTCTTTCCCTTTGGAATGTCGAAGGAAATATTGTGAAGTATTTCTCTTTCTTCCTGATAAGATAGATGAACATGATCGAAACTTACTTTCTCTTTAAATCCTTCAAGATTTTTCGCATCCGGCTTGTCTGCAATATCCGCATTAATATTCAAAAGATCAAACATATCTTCCATATTCACCATGCTCTCTTTGATCTGTCTGTAGACAAATCCCAGAAACCCAAGAGGAATAGAGAGCTGCGCGATATAAACCGTCACAAGAGTAAAGTCTCCGATGGTCATTGCCCTATCTAGTACATTGATGGAAGCGAGATATATGAGAGTTACTACACCGAGAGTAATGATAAATCCCTGTCCAAAGTTCAGAAGATAAAGAAATTTCTTTGACTTCAAATTTGTATCAGCGATTGATTTGAGAGATTCATCATAGCGGTTGATCTCATGAGTCTCATTAGTGAAATATTTTACCGTTTCAAAGTTTGTGAGACTGTCGATGGATTTTCCCTGTGCTTCATTGCTGTACATATTGAGCTCTCTATTAACCTTATTTCTAGTCTCAGTAAGATAAATCGTAAAGAAAATATAGATAATAAGAGTCACAAGAGTGACTACTGTAAAAGACCAATGATAATTCGCAAGTAGGATTCCCACCACAAAAAGGATTTCAAGTATCGTCGGGACAATCGTAAAGAGCATGAATCTAAATACAAATTCAATACCGCCTATACCTCTTGTAACCTTTGTTGCAAGAGCACCTGTTTTTTTCTCCAGATGAAAAGCGAGAGAAAGTTTATGCAAATGTGCAAATACATCTCGGCTTACTTTTCTCACGATATTTACTTCTGCCTTTGTAAAAAGAAAATCCTTCCATTCACTCAAGCCCGCCGAGAGCGCTCGCAGGACAAAATACACTCCGATAAGAAACAGCAGAGTAGAAAAGACAACGGTGGTGGTAATACTTGCCTGAAGGAAATCCACAATCTGTTTCAGATAAAGCGGAGCGGTCACACTCGCAACCTTCGCTAGAATCATCAAAATAAATACGATGGTTACGCGACCTTTATATTCGAAAAGATATGGATAGAAGGTTTTTAAAGACGTCTTCTTTTGTTCACTATTTGTATTCATAAAAACTATATTGATAAAAAGATTGTGCTCTTTTTGGAGACACTTACTTATTGTAATAGAAAACTGTTCATATGCTAGGATAAGTCAAAAAAATGTAACTTATTCTTTATTTTAACGTCTTATATATAGGATATAAGAGAATGTAATCTATATACAAAACATAAATTTTCCATACATCAATTGTCCTATCTCCAATCTGCCCTATACTTTGATCATATAATATTTTGCATATATCATGAAAAAACTACTCAGCTTATCTTTAGCATTCATCATTGCCCTACAGGCTTTTACGCCTCTCACTTCCGCAGCAGAAGCCCCAAAGCAGTATGCAGAGATCGCTCCTGCAAAGGGCGAAGTAAGAGCAGTGTGGGTATCACGTTTTCAGTTTAAAACAAAAGCGGATATCGTAAGAATCATGGCAGATATCAAGAAAAATAACTTTAACACTGTCTTCTTCCAGGTGCGAGGTGAGGCTGATGCTTTCTACAAATCCTCATATGAACCTTGGAGCAAGATGCTTACAGGTACTCTCGGCAAAGATCCTGGCTACGATCCGCTCCAGACTGCTATAGATGAGGGACATAAAAATGGTCTGCAGGTTCATGCATGGGTAAATGTATTTACCGTCTGGCAGGGGAAAACAGCTCCAGACAAGACTGCAGTTCCTCAGCATTTATATTATGCACATCCTGAGTGGTTCCAGGTAAATGATAAGGGACAAAAGATGGATCTCAATGATAGCTACATTTTCGCCGATCCTGCAAATCTTGATCTACAGCAGCATCTTATAAAAGTATTTAGAGAGATCGTTACAAAATATAATGTTGATGGTCTTCATTTAGACTATGTCCGCTATCCTTCTGCAAGCTATGGTTACAGTGAGATTTCACAAAAAAGATTTAAAGCCCAGAAGAAATTTAAGGATTTTTCAAACTGGAGAAGAGATGAACTTACAAAATTTGTCACTAAGATCGCTGACATAGTCCATGAAACTTCCGCACACAAAAAGAAGCTCTCTGCAGCCGTTATCGGATATCATGTAGATAAATGGAATTGGGGACTTGCAAAGAGCGGAAGTTACGATAAATATCTGCAGGATTCAAAACGATGGATCAAGGAAAGTAGAGTAGATTTCATTACTCCAATGATCTATTGGACTATCGGAGCAAAACCGGACTTTACGACCCTTGTGAAAGACTTCGCGAGCGTGAACCCAAATAAAGTGGTGGTCGGTATGTCTACCACAGACTTCTCTGCTGTTGAGACTTGGAATCAGATCATGGTGACACGGGCAAATAAGATGAAGGGATTCTCTCTCTTCTCCTATGGATCAAATAATAAATTATGGGATACATTCAGAACTCAGATAGCAAAGTGGTAAATAAATAAAAAAAGAGCTTCCCCAAAAGGAAGCTCTTTTTTTATTCTGCCAGATCCAATATTCCCTTCATCTTCATATAGTACCAAACGATCATCCGCGCAGAGGGATGATGCAGTTTTTTTAATGCTTCCTCTATGGGCATTACGACAATGGTATGGTTGGATTCTATTGGTTCCTGTACTTGTTCAATAATCTTTACATAATAGTAGTAGCCGATTTTTTCGCATTCTAATGTCTTTGCTTCTACATACTCATCAATACGATGAATGTAGTCCTCTTGTGATACTTCAATACTACATCCTGCCTCCTCTCGAAGTTCTCTCTCTAAAGTACTAAGATGATTTCCAGCATCATCGGGCTCCTCGGCACCTCCGAAAAGATGATAGTCTATTGTCTCCTTATGGGGTTTCTTTACTCCAGCTACAGCGATGAGGTAGCTATTAGTTGCTGGATTGAACGTCACGGGCAGAGCATAAACACCTACCCGTTCTGGATAGACTTTCTCAGGATTCTTATTTCCCAATACCGCAAGTCTCTTTTTTTCCACTGTATTTATGAAAGAAGAAATAAAGAACCTTTCATACCATTATACGCTCCTACATACGATTATTTCAACTTTCTTTCACAAGAGAGTTTCGATGAGTTTCTTTGCACAGAGATGATGCACTTTTTCAAAGGCAGTCTCAGGCAGATACCATACAAGTTCATGAGTTGTCTCGAGAGGTTCACACTGCTTTTTTTCGAGTACAATCTGGTAAAAATACCCCTCTTTTTTAAAGTGGCCATTCATGTGCGGTGAGAAAAAGTACTCATCCATCCTAGTTATAAATTCTTCATCTATAGCGCTATATCCCGTCTCCTCAAGTATCTCTCTTTTTAGAGCTGATGTATAATCATTATTATCACAGTCTTCTATTCCGCCTCCAACCAAATAATATTTCTCTTTTTTTGAGAGCTCATCTTCAATCTTTATCAGACCTACAAGCGTCTGACCGTCTACCTCTTTCATGATCAGTGCATACGCTCCCGGTCTTACTATGTACTCTATATCTTTTTTACATTCTCCTAAAACACAGCTTGGTGCTACATCCATATATTTTACATAAAATTTGCAGTACTATAGTAACTTTCAAAAGAGAGTGCAATAGTTTACTATTTTTCTTTCAGGAGAGAACTCTTATATTTTTCAGGAAAATACGCTTTCGCACGCTCTACCTTACACTGGAGTCCAAATTCATGAAGCTTCTCCTCAAGCCCATTCGTAAAATGTGATTGATCATACCCAAGTAGAATTACCGCTGGTTTGATATCATTGATAATCTTATATTTATCATCTGTATTACCCAGATATACCACATCTATCAATGCCTCTTGTTCAAGCATCATTTTCCTTTCAACTTCTGAATATGTAGGCAGTCTGCCCTTTACCTTTTCAATAGTACTATCTCTCGCAAGCACCACATGAAGCTCCGTGCCATATGTTTTCGCCTGCGCAAAAAGATCTCTATGCCCTTCATGTATATAGTCAAAGGAACCGAAAAGTAGAACTTTTTTCATATGCTTGAAAGAAAGAAATATAGAAAAAGATAGCATTACGCAAGCATTATACAACCTATTCTAAGAAATCTACTCTAAATACTTCATAAATGAATATTGCCAATTTACCTTTTTCCCATTAGGATACACACAACTTTTCATTATTTTGACACATTAGAATGGTAACCGTAGTTATAAAACTCCCCAACGGAAAAGAATTCACTTCATACAAAGCAAACGGCAAAGATACAATCCTGGAGCAGCTTGAATCCTACAATATCGACTTCCCCTATTCCTGCCGCGCTGGAGCATGCATGACCTGCTGCGTAGTGGTCAAACAAGGTATGGAATTCCTAGATCCATTCCTGGGTGGAGACAAATTCATCGACACCGACGATGACCAATTCCTCTCATGCATAGGAGGAGTAAAACAGGAATTTGTAGATGACGAGGAAAATCACATCGTAGAGATCGAAGTCATGGATGCTGATATGCTTCAGGTGAATGAAGAGGAATTGCCTATCAAAGTAGAGTAGAAAACATCTTGATGTTCTTCCAATATCTAGTGAGATACATCCTAAAATCATACTCTCACATTAAGAATTCTATGATATACTTATAGGAATATAAGTATATCTTGGCATATCTAATTATATCTGCCATGAGAATCTAATAGGCTTCATACAGATTTTCTTTACGGAACACTTATATTTATATAGAAATCCTTTATCATATCTCATCTCACTATATGGAAATAAACGACTCCACTATTGATAAACCACGATCTGACAAGGAGCAGATCCTGCAAAATTTAAAAAAAGCAAAGAACTCAGAAGAACGGGTAAAAATCTTTGCAGATGTAATGGACAACAAAGGAATAGACGTATTACTTGGTCTTATTCCAGGTCTTGGGGATGGAGCAGTAGCAGCCCTTGCGACAGCATATTTACTGACGGAAGCAAAGATCGCAAAGGTATCCTCAAAAAATATGTGGAAGATTACAAAACATCAAGCTGTAGATTTTGGTTTAGGTGCAGTCCCATTTCTAGGAGATATTGCAGATTTCTTTAATAAATCCCATCAGAAATCATTAGAATACTTCTCCCTGAAAACTGAAGAATTGGTAGAACAAGCTAAGATGCATGGCGCTACAGAAGAAGAAATAGCAAACATTCTCTCCGGCGCTGAAAAAGTACATACAGTACTAAAAAAAGGAGTAGCGAATAAACAGATCCAATCCGTTACAAAGAATGTGCTGCAGAAATTTTCAAACGTAATTCAAAAAAAGAAATAGAAGAATAACTCTCCATTCTTTTCTTTGCCTCAATTTAATTTATCTGTATATTTCAATAGAATAAAATCGTCCTTCTGACATGTGCCGCAGGCACATCGCCTCAAGAGCCTTGCACCCGCGTCATGAGCAACATCTAGACCACACTGTCCCAGGGGGTTTGGGGAAGGAGAAGCGTCTGATCACTTCTCGAAGTCACTCCCTCTGCCAGACGCTTTTCTCCTCCCCCAAAACTTTTGTTTCTTTTGGTTACAAAAGAAAAGCCCCCACCGGCTAGGTGGAAAGACTTTTGACCAAAACTATTTCTTCTATGCACATCGGTATCATCGGCTTCGGAAACTTCGGACAATTCCTCGCCAAGCGTTTCCTCAAACAAGGTCACCAAGTCTCCGCAACAAATAGAACAGACTTCTCAAAGGAAGCCCTCGAAATGGGAGCTAACTTTTATACATCTCCAGAAGACCTCTGCGCACAAAACCTCGACGCCGTTATACTCGCCACAAGCATCCTCTCTCTAGAACCAGTCGTAAAGTCCCTGCCACTTTACCTTTTGAAAGATAAACTCATCATCGATGTCCTTTCAGTAAAATCTTATCCAAAGGAATTTCTGAAAAGAATACTTCCCAATGAATGTGATATTCTCTGCACACATCCAATGTTTGGACCTGAATCCGGCAAGAACTCCTGGAAAGATCTCTCCTTTGTCTTTGATAAAGTACGCATCCGCAATGAAAAAATATGCGATGAATTTTTAGGAATTTTTGAAAAAGAGGGATGTACCATGGTCCCTATGAGCTGCGAAAAACACGATGAGTATGCAGCAGGATCACAGTTTATCACGCATACCACAGGACGAATGCTTTCTCAGCTTCATCTAAAGACTACACCTATCAATACAAAAGGATACGAGCAGCTTCTTTCCCTTGTAAACAACACGGTAAACGATAGTTTTGACCTTTACTACGGTCTTTTCAGATTCAATGAAAATGCAAGATCAGAACTCCTCAGAATGGAGCTCTCCCTCACAAATCTTAAACACGACCTCTTTACCCGCATGAAGGAAGAGAGAAAAAGTACTATCATCGGTATTCAGGGAGGAAACGGCAGCTTCAATCATCAGGCAACCCTTGAGCTCATCGAGAAATATAACCTGAAAAATGTAGAGCTTTCTTTTCTGATCACCTCAGAAGCAGTACTCGAAGCACTCAATAGAGGTGAGATAGACTTTGGAGTCTTCGCCATAGAGAATTCCGGGAGCGGCACGGTACTGCCAAGCATTCATAGCATGAGTAAATATCCCCATGAAATTATAGAACTACATGATATGAAGCTTACTCAGTGTCTCCTCGTAAGACCTGGCGAAGATATTACAAAAGCAAAGAAAATAATTACGCACCCACAAGCCATCAAACAATGCAGAAAGACGCTCGCAGAGAAATTTCCATATCTGAAAAGTGATTATCTAAGTGATGATTATGATACCGCTATGTGCGCACGGGAGCTTGCGGAAGGAGCTTTTGAAGAAGGAACAGCCGTGATCGCTTCAGAAATAGCAGCACATAAATACGGGCTGGAAATTGCGTATAAAGGTCTCAATGATGATCCGGAGAACTATACGAGTTTTGTGTTTTGTAAGAGAAGAGAGAGATAACAAAAAAAGAGAGCTCCTCGAGCTCTCTTTTAATTAATTATATCCTAATACGATTCCGACCGGGCGAATCCCGTCCTCACCGTATTGTCGGCGAGAGTACTCTATGAGTACCTCCCCTTCTTTCACGTGCTGTATCGCAGATATTAACTCAGGTGAGAGAATATCCAAATTTTGCTGTTCTGTATCTTTGAATAGAATGAGTGCTCTCTCCAATGAGAGAGAGCCTAGTATATTTGTATTTTCAATAAGCTTTATTCTTGCGTTGAAGACTCCTTTGTCTTCTTCCAGAATAGGCATAATGTCTTTGCGATAGTACCATCCGGCCTGCAATGAAATATGTTTAGGAATTGAACTCTCAGAAACTGAGAACACACTTTCAAGTCTTTCAACTATACTTTGTGTAATCTGATTCATATCCTTGGAAGTAAGAAGATCTTTTAGATCCATTGCTTTCACAATAGACTTCAATTCTTTCTTTATCATTGAAAGACTATCAGTTTTGTTCATTACAGCATCATAGAGTGCAGGCAAGAAGCTCTCTTCATGTCGAAAATCAAGACTTATGCCATTTACAACCAGATCAGGGCAACACTCGATAAATTTATCAAGTTTTGCAGTTTTCAAGAGAAAATACGACAGAAAACCTCTATCCTTCATCTCAATTAAACAACCAAAGTAGAAGGATTTTAATAAATCGATATCAATCTCCTCCAAAAATGAAGGTTCCACAAAGATAAAATTCTTTAGTAAACTAAAGAATACTCCTATTGCACGGGCTTTAGAAGCACGTTCATCTTTATTATCGATGCTTTTAGGATCGATAACTGCGAATATCTCCTGATAAGGTATATCCAACTCATGGTGAGTGAGATATGTTGTATGAGAAGCAATCTCATTCATCCTAGCCTGACCTTTACTAAATTGCAGGTAATCAATCATGCTCTTAAACATCTCCAGATTACCTTGAAAATCAAATTTATTCATTAAAGGAAGCATTTGATGTATTTCCTTTATCATTGTTTTTAATTTTACCGGAAAGGAACTATAGATTCCTTCGATGTTCTTTGAAGAAGTTTTTTTGTAAATTGTATGAAACATTTTACTCAATTCCTCCTCATTCATTTTCCCTACTATTCGCTTTCGTGCTCCTGCAAGGAAAATCGCTCCTTCATCCACATCAGTAAGATCCTTTTTTGAATGAAAGTACTTTCTTAAGAGTTCCACATCCTTACGAAGAAGAGTTTGTTCAACCACATCGCTAAATGCATCGAGAATAGTATTATCAATTTCTCTTCGCGTTTTTTTTACGCTATGAAGATGTAATAATGATTTTTCTCTTTCTTTTATACGCTGAGGTACAAATTCTTCCATGTGTATATCACTTTTTTTGAAAGGATATGTGAGTATGTAGATGTTCTTTAATTCCTTTGATGTAACATTCTCATTCAGTCCATGAACAGTATTGAAAAATCCTTTATAGTCTTCGATAATCACTGAAAAATGTTCAACCTGAGCTTTGAGCTCTTCTACTTCCTTTTCAGACATAGTAGAAAGAGTTTTAAGTCTTTCTTCAGTAGTGTGGTAACGAGACTGCAGAGCAATAAAGTTTTTTTGTAGTTCCAGAAATTCGTCATGGAGAATAAAATTCTTCCATTCCACTTCCCATTCTCTTTCAGAAAACTCTTTTATGTATTCCTCAAGAGACACTACAAGTTTGTAAAACTTAATAATCTCTTCTTTTTTCGGGTCATCATCATGCAGAACGTCTGCATGTGTCAAAGCTTTATAGAACTTTAACATTTGCTTGATGAGTTTCTGTACTCCTTTCTGCCCTATGAGTTCCAAATTACTTTTATCTCTTAAAAGTAGTGTGGAAAAAATATTCGGCAGTCCCTGATCCTTTCTCTGCTGAGAACGAATCATTTCATTTATTTTGTCTTGTATAGCCATATTGGCCTCCTTTTTGTCAAATATCATTCTATTCCATCGTATCCTACTAAATTATGGTAAAAAGTAAATAGATTGTTATAAAACAATATTTTACATTTTTAGCAAAATTCTATTGACTCTAAATTAATTGTGAGTATAACCATGTAGTAAACATTTTCGGCAAGGAGAAATCACCAGCCATGGCAAACAAAAAAACTACCGGATTCAACGAATTCGATACAGGATTAAGCACATCAGATTTTGCAGCATCAGGAAAAAGACTTGCAGCTAGAGCAGCAGCCCATCCGGAGGCAGCAAAATTTGAAGCATTGTTAAAAGGTGAAAACCTCGAAGCAATGAAAAGTACTTATTCTGATGAAGTTGATCAGACTCAAAACAAAACAACTAAGAAGGTAAAAAATGACTTTGAGGATGGCATATAACTGCGTATCTGAAAAGTTACAAGACGCACTTGATGCGTCTTTTTTATATATTTTTTAAGATATATAAAATTATATGCAAAAAAAACACCCTTACGGGTGTTTTAATTATTTTAATCGTCTTCATCGAGGAGTTCGGATTCAGATGAATCTTCATCCTCATGATCGTGATCAACACTTTCGTGTATATCATTATCTTCTACAACTTCTAAGATGGAACCATCATCGTCACCTGAAATATCAGGTACAACATCTTCATCCACTGCTCCTTCTTCATCTTCTTCAGCAGAGTTTTTGTTCTCATCGGCCACTGCTTCTTTTAGAAGAGGTATTGCTTTAAGAATTGATGGTTCACCTAGTAAAACTTTTTCTAAAATTTTAATAAATGTTTCCCATCCTGCTACTACATCTTCTGAAAAGTATACTTTTGTATCTTCCCAAGGAGTATCCTGAGCAAAGATTTCAGCTTCTTCTTTGAAGATGCCTTCACCTTCAGTAATTCCTTCAATTGTTTTTAGTACATTAGTACTTAAAGCAATTTTGATAAGATCTGAAAAAATTTTTGAATTTCTGAGAGAAATCTCCCAAATCTTCATACCTACTACAAGAGGAATTTTTACATTTCCTCCTATGTAAGCTACCTCATCGAGTAAACCTTTGATTTCAGCCTTTGTGTAGCCGTTATCAACAAGTTTTTTAAAGTCAGGAAGAGCTAAACTGTAACTATTCTGGTCATCCCAGAGTTCCAGAAATTCTTCTCCGCGCTTTTCAGAAATATCGAGTTCGATAAATCTGTTCGATAAAGCAGTTACGTGTTCTGCTGTAGGAATTAATCCTGATACTCTACCTTTTATTAAAGCTGTATTTAGCATACGCGCTTTTTCTCCTTTTTTGTTTCTAAATAACTTACCAGCGATTTATACTCTTTTAAAAATATTTGTCAATATTATTTTTTATTGTATTTTAATATTAAAATACTGTAACCATCTACTACAGATTGCGTTATACTACTATATATCCCCTTTCACTTTTTATGAAAAAATTATTCACCTCTGCTCTCCTTCTCTTTCTAGTATCCTGCGCTCCCGTAAACACGAATCAGAATAATCAAAATGCAGCTACTACTGCTAATACTAATATCGCGAGTACAGTAGAAAAAATCTATACAGACATTGATCATAACTTTTCTCTTATACTTCCCAACACTTGGACATGGGAAGAAAACACATCCGGAAGCGGCAGCCGTATTGTGAATTTCTATTCTGCGAGTACTAAAGATAAGGTGTATTCCCTCTCCGTACAAAAAGATACAAGCACTGAGGAAGATAAATTTCTAGATACAGGCAGTACGACTTTTATCCTCTCAGGAGCTTACGCATGGCTGACAAATGTGGAAGATACACAGAATAACTACAAGGAAGAACTCCGTATACGACATAATGGAAATATCATTGTATTTACCAATACTGAACGTGAGAGTACTAATTTTCCAGCGCTCTATTCATCATTTAACACTTTAGAAAAGACTACAGCTGCCTATAGTGATTGTAATGTCCCAGGTCATTTCTCTCAAGAAGCATGGCATAATGATCTTTTAGCAAGACTTGCTCAGGAGCCGATTTTGAGCGACGAAGCTATGACAAAAATGCTGAAAGAGAATCCTTCTCTTGGGAAAGAAGGCATTTTAAAGCTTTATGGAAAAATTACTCCAGACTGGATAAGAACTATTTGTATTTCTCCAGATAACAAAAGTTTATTCATCATTGCTGGAACTGATTATATGGTCAGAGGAAAATTATTTAAATTTACACCTGAGACAAATACTCTTCAGCAAGTAAAGGATTCAGAAACAACGAGTCATGAATCATGGAATAGGATTTTAATAATAAATGAGGATAGTATCCAAATCGAGTCAGCTTTTGGAGATGGACCTGGCGGTATGTCTACTCTCTATACACTTTCACTAGAGGACCTTACTTTGACTAAAAAAGGAGAGTGTTCCTATGGCGCAATCTTTGATAAGAAGACAGAGGAGATGACAGGGCAGATGAAGACGACTTGTACCATTGATGGGAAGTCTTTTACAAAGATCAGATAATACAAAAAAAAAACGCTGCCTCATCTGAGGCAGCGTTTTTTAATACTTATCTCCAAAGTCCCAGTACAAGTCCTGCAATAGCAAATCCTGCCACATGATAACCTGCATTGATAAAGAAAAACGAAAGCGGCTTCTGCTCATAAGCGTAATTAATCCCAAGTGCCGTAGCGCCGAATAGAAGACCAATAAGTGCTCCCCAGAGAGCTCCCATAGCTCCTACTAGTACTGTTCCACTAAAGAATATATCTAACCCAAGAGTATAGAGGAATATTAATATAATAGAAATAATAAAAGGAGCTGGACTCATCTTTTTTCCATTAGCCATTTCTGCTTTTACTCCCTCAAGAGTCTTCCCTTGTCCCGCAAGCCATGGTCTGATGAAGAGAATAGGAGAATACCAGATGCTTCCAAGAGCAAACGTAATAATAGTTGCAACAACGACCTGAAGCCAGTGAGCATTTTGTAGGGCAAGAGCGAGATCCATAGGGTAATGGGGAAAGAATAATATAGTGAGTATATCTGATCCTACAACACGTGCAATCATTTCTCAGTTCCTATACTTTTGCGTAAATAAATATTATTAAGAAATATTTATATTATTTAGCAAATTGATATTAACCGCTATATTTGACATTAACGCATCTTCTTTCTACTATAACATTACTTTTGTCCCTTAGCTTTTAGTATATGGTAAAAAGATTATTTGCCGCCTTGCTTATTGCAGTTACCTTTGGAAGTACACTTATCACAGTAGAGGCATACAACTTTGAAGCAAGCGACGTTCCTACGAATCATCCCAACTACAGTGCCATCAATAATCTGATCGCTGAAGGAATAATGCAGGGATATCCTGATGGAAGATTTAGACCAAATCAGCCAATCAATAGAGTAGAGGCTCTTAAGATTGTACTGAGAAGTCTTGGTACTCCATGCTGTACTGCGGCTTACCAAGCACAGTACACATTTCGAGATACGGAGCCAAATGCATGGTATATTCCATATCTGATCGAGGGTACTCGCCAGGGTATTATTTCTGGATACTCAGATGGTACGTTTAGACCTAGCCAGATCATTACTTCTCCAGAACTCATCAAAATGCTCGTGAAGGCACATTATATCAATATTGGTACTGTGGACGCTACAGTGAGTCCTTATAGAGATGTATCTCTTCAATCTTGGTATCTTCCTTACATGGTCTATGCAAAGAATAGAGATATACTTCCTCAAAGAGATTATGTACGTCCTGATAAGCCGCTTACCCGTGGTGAGGCAAGTGAACTTCTTTATAGATTTATGCTCAATCTTGATAGCAGCAATAATCCTTCTTATACTTCAGACCAAGAGAGCGAGAGTAATATGTATAGTATCCCCGCAGATATCAGACCTAATCCTCCTATCTACGGAGAGACAGAGATCCGTGCTAGTATTGGAACTGCCACTCCTACACCTGAGCAGATCCGCCGCGTAGAGGCAGAAGTGTCATCCACATATCCTCAGTCCCCAGTAGTTCAAAATTCTCCTTCATATGGTTACGATACACGAACCTATGATCAGAACCAAGGATGGAACTGGTGGCCCGTATATAATGTCAGTGAAACGCTTCAGAATGGAGTAAATACGAGGTTTCCTGATGTTCTTTTTGGACACGTTCAGTTTATGAATGCCTGGAATATGATCAGTAATTCTGTAACAGAGCTTAACAAATATACTCAGGATCATGTAAACTATATGTATCAGTATAAGGATATCGCAGAACCAGGAGAATATATCTACACTTTAGAATAAAGAATCAGCAAAAAGCGTCGTAGATCCTACGGCGCTTTTTTTTATATAATATAATTTGAATATAAAATTTTCTACAATAGTCATATAGCCCTAGAGCTGATACGGTATTTTTTGGAGCAAAAATGTCATAAAGTAATAGCAAATAACGCATTACAAAATATAATTATATGGTATATTTTTATTTTTTAAAAAACTTTTCTCCTAAAATACACTTTTACAAATTTTATGAGAATCTATCAAATACCGCACGCATCCAAAACGAACTCTAACAAATGCTTTAAGAAAAAATAGTCAGAGCATAATCCCTGCATATCTTAAAAATTAACTATGATTTTAACGATACACCTATAAATTTTATTGTCAAAATTGTTTTTCTTACAAATTTAATAAGGACTTAAGTCCGTTAAAGGGTCAACAATGATATTTTTACAAATTCAAAAAGTTAGCACATACTAGGTTTAATATTTATTGTACATTTGTCTTTCATTCCCTCCATGAAAAAGATAATCTCCCTCTTAATAGCAGGTGCTATTACATTTAGCCATATACCTTTTTCATCTGCTCATTCAAATTACAAGTTCTATGATGTACAAGAGGCTGATAGTACATATATACCGATCCGCTTTCTTGCTGAGAATAATATAATCAATGGATACCCTGATGGGAGTTTTCGCCCAGCACAGCCAGTCAAGCGTGCAGAAGCCGTAAAGATGCTGATGACTTCACTCAATAGCGAAAAAAATTGGAATACAGCAACATATGTAAAAAAGAGATTTAGCGACATGGATACCGATGCTTGGTATGCACCATATGTCGATGCAGCTGCAAGCGATGGTATCATTTCAGGATACGAAGACGGCAGCTTTCATCCTGAAGCACCTATTACCAAAGCTGAGGCACTGAAAATGATGTTTAAAACATATGATATTGAGCATACAAGTACGAGTAAATGCACTAAATGGTATGCAAATTTTGTAAAAGAGGCAAAATCACAGGGATGGATACTTCCAGAGCCAGGCGGTAAGAGAATTTATCCTAATCGTGAGATAACTAGAGGAGAGTTTAGTTCAGTGATGTATCAAATTATGAGTGCATCAAAAAATAAGGTGATCTCAGTACATCATCTTCCCTATAATACTCAAATTATTTTAGACACAACAGGCTGGAGCAGCGGAGATATGATTGATACGTGGAACTGGAATACAAATGAGAATATGGAGAAAAAAATTCTCATATCATATGAGTGAGAATTTTTTATACTTGTATTTATTAGAGTAGAAATTTTCCGCCTTCTTCTTTAATCATGCCTTCTCTTGTCAGATCTCCTAATATAGTTTTCAATTCTGTTTCATTCATTTCTCGTAGGTTCTCGTTTACCAGATCATACAGCTCTTTAAATCCTGCCCCTTCCGCATTGATTCTTAAATATTCCACCACTCCTCCGCGTATGTAGCGCTTTGATTCCTTGAAAGGAGTACCTTGTTTTTTGTAACTCACACGTTTTTCAGCAACCACCAAAGGATTTTCTTTAATCTCAGCATAGGCATCACAGATCTCTTTCATAGGACATATATGGCAATGGAGCTTTGTAGCTTTACAAATAGTGGCTCCGAGATCCATAAGCGCTTGATGATACTCATAGGCATGTTCAAAGTCACATACTTCGTCTACTACTTTTACCATTTCCTTATCTGTCTTTCTCCATCCTTGGAGTTCAAGTCCCACGAATACACGGTGCACTAGGCGTTTGATATTCGTGTCGATAAAACTTACAGGTTTATGATACGCAAAGGCAAGAATAGCACCCGAAGTGTAGTCACCTATTCCCTTTAATGCTTTCAGCTTCTCACGGTTATCTGGAAGCTTTCCTGCATACACGGATACAGCCTCTTCCGCCACAGCCTTAAGACGCAATGCCCGTGAGTTATATCCTAGACCTGACCATATACGAAGCACATCTCCATTGGATGCAGATGCAAGATCTTCTATAGTGGGAAATTTCTCCAAAAATTCAAAATATTTAGGCATAACACGATCCACTTGTGTCTGCTGAAGCATGACCTCAGAGATCAGGATCTTATATGGATCATTCGTTTTTCTCCAGGGAAGATCACGGCCATTTTGCTTGTACCAGTCAAGCAATCTTTTCTGATATTCAGCTATTTTATTTTCCATAAAGTGTGAAATGTTTTCTTTACCTTATCACGTCATATTACAACTGTCATCAAAACTCATTAATATACTCCTTTATCCTTATACGTATCAAAAATCTTATCCATTCTAGACTTCATTCTTATACGTAATCCTTGGCACTCTATACATAATGCCAGTAGAATACTGTTTTTTGTAATATTCCTTTCATCAAGAAATTCATCAACCTCTTTTTTATCTTCAGGATTATTTGAAAAATGACTCTCAATGAGTCTGCTATCATAACTATCCACATGTAAATATCCATTCTGCGGGCAGTCACATTTATTATCCATAATTTGAGGTGTAATAAAAAATCTCAGGTATTATGCTGAGATTTTTTAAATTGTCAAAACTTTACCATCCGCCGCTAGCACCGCCGCCTCCGCTGGATCCGCCTCCAAATCCACCGAAGGAGCTGCCTCCTGAACTTCTCCCTGAACCACCTCCAAAAGTATAAAGTCCTCCTGAAGTTTCCCAAAAGTTTGTAGATTTTCCTTGGGCTTTTAGACTTGAGTAATTTTTAGAAAGTACCATATCGAGGATAAGACCAAGTATAGCAAGTACACCAGTAGCAATAGCCGTAATCATGCCAAATCCAAAGATAAACATAAGAGCTATTCCTACTGCACCACCACCAATACCACCTGCCCATATACTCTTTGAACGCGCCATATATGATATCGCATATATAGCACTATTAAAGAGGAGGAAAAGGAGTCCCAAAAATGCAGTCACCATTCCGCTCATATCTTCATCTGCTGATGATCCTACCGCACCGTTATACAGCGAAGGAGTTGCTTCTGAGTATTCTCCCTGTATGGCAAGCATGATGGCATTCGTACCATTTACAACAGCATCAGCATACCGGCTCTGTTTCATAAGAGGAGTAATCTCATCGTTGATAATCCGCCCAGCTAGAGCATCAGTGAGCACGCCTTCAAGTCCGTATCCCACTTCTATACGTATCTTTCTTTCATCAAGTCCGAATAAAAGAAGCACTCCATTATTTTTTGTCTTCTCTCCAATTCCCCATGTTCTAAAAAGTTCATTTGCGTAGGATTCCACACTGTCACCTTCAAGATTCTGAACAATAGCTACAGCTATTTGATTACTGGTCTCCTGCTGAAACTGCGATAATTTATTATCTATAGTCTGCCGTTCAGTCTCTGTCAGAAGACTGCAGCAGTCAGTAACAAATCCTGTCGGTACAGGAAAGTTCTTTGCAAATGCTGAATATACTGATGCTATTCCCACGAGGAGGAACAGCATCAGCACAACTATAATTTTTTTGAATTCAATGCTCATGCAAGAATGCATTACTTATTAAAGTGTACTTCCTGAGAATATTACTGGCGCTGAGAAATCTACAGATGGAGCTGTCTGTGCAGAAGAATCTGCCTCAAAATATGCTCGTTCAGGAAATCCAAAGAGTCCTGCTAGTATAATAGTTGGGAATGAATTTCTTTTCTGATTATATACTTTTACTACATCTCCATAATCCTTTCGTGCAACAGAGATTCTATTCTCAGTACCTTCGAGCTGTACTTGAAGATCTCTAAATCCCTGTACTGCCTGAAGTTGCGGATACTGCTCAGATACTACTAGGAGTCTGCTAAGCGCGCTGGAGAGCTCACCCTGTGCCTGCTGGAACTTCGCAATATCTCCTGCATTATCAGGATTTACAGTGATCTGAGTAGCACTTGCACGTGCCTGGATTACTCTTTCAAGAGTCTGCTGTTCAAATCCTGCAGCACCCTTTACCGTCTGAACAAGATTCGGAATCAAATCTGACCGTCTCTGATAATCAGACTGTACCTTTGACCAAGAGGTATTTACCTCTTCACGAAGACCTATCAGACCGTTATAGCCTGAAACTAAATAAGCACCAATAAGGAGAACAACTGCTGCAATCACTGCAACGACACCGAGTGTTTTATTCATATACATGGAAGATTAAAATATCTACCTTAAGTGTAAGGAAAAAGGCTGATGGAGCAAGAGAGAATATAATGTATATTAAACGTACATCTAATTTATTTCTATATTTATTTACATATTTTACTTTTCTTTTACACTATTTTTACTCATTATATCTTTATAGCGGTTATGGCTCAGGAATTATTAACTTCCGTAGAAGAATACGGAGAAATATGTTTAAAAAAATATAAAAGACTTTATAAAGATATGAATGTTCTTGACCGGGAAATTAATGAAAATATGCAGACTGTCGAGAGTACAGTACGTATGATGATTACAGTTGCGGCAAAAGACAAAGGAGATGCTCCTGAATTAGTACAAAATAAAGACTTTCAGCAAAACGTGATGAGACACTTTGTAAAATTAGTTAAAGAAAAAACCCAGTAAGTTTACTGGGCTTTTTCTTTATACTTTACTCATAGTTAACTTCCCCGGCAGTGTCTCCCATCAGGGGACACTGCCGTTACAATTCACTACGACCCGCACGCCTCACAATCCTCTTTCCCGCCAAGAGAAGTCGCCATCTCCTGAAGTTTCTGCTCTTCTACATCACTTGTAGCCGCTGCAGCTGGAGTCTCCACTGTAAACTGTACAGCCTGAGCTGCTGCCTGAGTTCGAAGATAATACATTCCAGTTTTAAGTCCCTTTTCCCAAGCATAGAAATGCATAGAAGTAAGCTTCGCAAAATTCGGATCCTTGATAAAGAGATTCATACTCTGTCCCTGGCAGACGAATGCTCCACGGTCAGCTGCCATATCTATGATCACTTTCTGACTTATTTCCCATACGGTCTTGTAGAGATCGCGGATATCCTCAGGGATTTCTGAGATACCTTGTACTGATCCGTTTGCAAGAATGATCCTGTCTTTCATCTGCTTATTCCAAAGACCAAGTGCTTCAAGATCCCTTACAAGATGCTTGTTTACAAGAATAAACTCTCCTGAGAGTACTCGTCTTGAGTACATATTTGAAGTATATGGCTCGAAACATTCATTATTTCCGAGGATCTGTCCTGTAGTTGCCGTAGGCATAAGCGCAATCAGAAGAGAGTTTCTTAGTCCATTTTCTTTGATCTTCTCTTTCAATACTGCCCAGTCCCAACGGCTTGACGGCTTCACATCCCAGAGATCATACTGTAATATTCCCTGAGAAGCTGGAGATCCCTCATAGGTCTCATATGTTCCCTCTATCTTCGCAAGGTCAGCAGAAGCATTGAGAGCCGCATAGTACATAGTCTCAGATATATCTTTATTGAGCTGCTTTGCATGCTCTGAATCAAAGGGATATCTCATAAGAATAAACGCATCTGCAAGTCCCTGAATACCAAGTCCCACTGGTCTGTGACGCATATTTGATTTCTTTGTCTCAGGCACTGGATACTGATTGTTGTCGATCACTCTATTCATATTGTAGACCGCTTGATATGAGACGTCATAGAGCATCTGATGATCAAACTTCCCATCTTTTACCATACGCGGAAGTGCTATGGATGCAAGATTACATACTGCTGTCTCATCAGGAGTAGATACCTCAAAGATTTCATGACAGAGATTACTAGACTTGATAACTCCGATATTTTTCTGATTAGATTTTCGATTTACTGCATCTTTATATCCAATATAAGGAACCCCTGTCTCGATCTGAGATTCAAGTACCGCAAACCAAAGATCCTGTGCTTTTACAGTTCGGTCTGCTTTTCCTTCCTGTTCATATTTTGTATACAATGCTTCAAACTCATCACCATATACATCAGCAAGTCCAGGAGCAACAGCCGGGTCGAAGAGTGACCAGGATTCATTATTTTTTACTCTCTTCATAAAGAGGTCAGAAACCCAAAGTCCGTAGAAAAGATCTCGTGCACGCATCTCTTCTTTTCCATGATTCTTCTTGAGATCAAGGAATTCAAAGATATCCGCATGCCAAGGCTCAAGATAGATGGCAAAGGCTCCCTTTCTTTTTCCTGCCTGATCCACATACCGTGCTGTCTCGTTAAATACACGGAGCATCGGTATAACTCCTGCTGAAATACCATTGTTTCCTTTGATAAAAGATCCCTTTGAACGGATATTATGTACATGTACAGAAAGACCAGAACCTGATTTGGAGATAAGTGCTACTTCTTTTAAAGTATCATAAATACCATCAAGACTATCAGCCTTCATGGATGCAAGGAAACATGAGGACATCTGAGGGTTTACCGTACCAGCATTGAAAAGTGTCGGAGAGGCATGAGTAAATAATCCCTCTGACATAAGCTTATAGGTCTTCAGTGCATTCTCGATATCGTTTTTGTGGATACCGATAGCAACTCTCATGAGCATATGCTGAGGTCTTTCAATGGTTACTTCATTCATCTTTAAAAGATAACTCTTTTCAAGAGTCTTGAATCCAAAGTAATCGTAGGTCAGATCCTTTGAGTAGTCCATTGCTGCGTCGAGAACTTCTCTATTTTTCATTACTATTTCATATACATCATCAGCTATGAGAGGAAATGGAAGATTATTCTTTGGATGTGTATAGCCATGGAGTTTCTCCACTGTATCCGCAAAGCTCTCAAGAGTATTCCTCTGAAGATTGGATGCAGCAATACGTCCTGCAAGAAGACCGTAGTCAGGATGAGTAGTGGTCATAGCCGCAGCCGTCTCAGCTACAAGAGTATCAAGTTCATAGGTAGAGATACCGTCTGATACAGAAAGTGCCACACGTTTTGTGATCTCGATAGGCTCTACTGTGAGTCCGTCAGACATTTTCACCACTCGTTCTGTGATCTTATCAAGCATGATAGCTTCTCGGGTACCGTCTCTTTTGATAACTTCCATAGGATAGTAATAAGTAATTGGTAATAAGTCGCGTCGAACGCGATTTGGGGAGTATATGTCATCCTGAACTTGATTCAGGATCTTAAAGCTTTGTATATCGGTATTAATATTGTTTTTCGTACTATTAGTGTTTTAAGATACCGGGTCTAGCCCGGCATGACAGGCACATTAGAACTCTGCATCCAGTGCAAAGGAAGTCTCACTTCCTGTCGCAATCGAAGCTTTCTGATAATCTCCTACTCTTTTTTCAAAGAAATTTGTCTTTCCTGAGAGGGAGATTAGTTCCATGAAATCGAAAGGATTTGTAGCGTTATATATTTTTTTGTATCCAAGCTGTCCTACCCATCTGTCTGCTACAAACTCAATATATTGTTTCATAAGAGATGCATTCATACCGATGAGCCCCACTGGAAGAGATTCACTTACAAACTCCTGCTCGATGGATACTGCGTTTCTTACAATATCGTGTACCTGAGTCTCACTTAATTTATTTTCAAGCATGCCGTAGAGCATACACGCCATTTCGCAGTGCATTCCTTCATCTCTGGAAATAAGCTCATTTGAGAAAGATAGTCCCGGCATAAGTCCCCGCTTCTTTAGCCAGAAGATAGAACAGAAAGATCCTGAGAAAAAGATACCTTCTACAGCCATGAAGGCTACAAGTCTTTCTGCAAATGTTCCCTGCTGTATCCATTTCATTGCCCAGTCAGCCTTCTTTTTTACACTTGGAATAGTCTCCACTGCATTGAAGAGATGATCTCTCATTGCCGGCTCTTTTACATATGTCTGTAAAAGAAGAGAATATGTTTCAGAGTGGATATTCTCCATCATGACCTGGAATCCGTAGAAGCATCGAGCCTCAGGGATCTGTACTTCCTTCATGAAGTTCACAGCCAAATTTTCATTTACAATACCGTCTGATGCTGCAAAGAATGCAAGGACATAAGAGATAAAGTGGCGTTCGTCATCATTTAATTTTGCCCAATGCGCAAGATCGTCTGATAGATCTATCTCTTCTGCAGTCCAAAAGGAGGATTCCGCTTTCTTATATAGTTCCCAGATCTTGCTATATTTAATTGGAAAAAGTACAAATCGAGAAGGGTTTGCCTGTAAGATTGGCTCCATAAAAAGGCTTGATTAGAGAAGTAGAGGGTACGAATGCACATATAGTGGATTCAGGCGGAACTACTATATGTAGTATTACAACTTTAGATTAGGCACTATATGTAGTAATATCAAGAATAAAAAGTGGAAAAATCTCTTGCATTAATTTGAGAAGAAAACCTAGGCTTATAGAATGGTACTTTGGTGATATTTGACAAAAAATTGTTTAGTGATTGAGGGAGTTGAGCAAAGTAATTAAGTAGCTGAGTAAGAAAGTAATTGAAAAAAAGCCTATGAGTCTAAATTATGTAATTACCATTTACTCAATTACTAACAAAAAAAGACTCACGGTATTTCTACAGTGAGTCTCAGCACATTTAACTGTGCCCTACATTGGTTTTTTCGCGAGATCCGATACTTTGATGGGATTCATGCGGTTGAATATTTTCTTCTTTACGCGCACATTGGGACCGATTTCACATTGTCCCATACATACGCATGGGTGAGGCCTAACCTTGATTCCCTTTGCTTGCACCTGTTTCAGGCGATCCATAAGATATTTTGCATGTCTTCCGCATTGTCTTCCGTGACACACGTACATTATTGTTTCACCCGTAGCGGGATCCACCTGCATTTCATGTGTATAATCAGTATCCGATCCACCCAATGATGTATTATCATTCATGTTGGATTTTTAGAGGGTACGTTGGAAGTATAGCGGAAATGGAGGGAGAATGTAAGTTAAAAGTATTTACGATTGCAATATTTGTATAAAAAATATAGAAAGAAATTAATAAATCCAAAAAAGCAGTAAATGAGAAAAAATATTATTATCACAGGTCTGCCTGGGACTGGAAAATCAACTTTTATAAAAAAGATAATTTCAGAATATCCAAACAGTACGGGTTTTACGACCAATGAAATCCGTGAAGACGGAGAAAGAACTGGATTTGAAATCGAAACATCTAAAAGTGAGAAAGCTCTCTTAGCTAGTACTCATTTTAAGACGTTATTTAAAGTCTCTAAGTACTATGTAGCTATTGATGAATTAAACCGCATTATTCCTTGCGTAGCTCATTTTAAAAATAGCGATCTACTCTATCTGGATGAAATTGGACAGATGCAGTTATTTTCGATCTCTTTCATAAATGATCTTGTTCTGAAATACTTCGCTGCACCCAATACAACCATTATGACTCTTTCAAAAGTATTCGAAGATCCCATCATTACTATGATCAAGGAGCGGAGGGACATTATTCTCATAGAAGTCACAAAAGAAAATCGTGAAGAAATGCTGATCTATACAAAGGAATTACTAGGCAAAATAGCAAAAGCCAAAAGATACGTACAAGAATCTGAGAGATTTTCAGGTAAATTTCCTGAAATCACAATGACTACAGATCATGAGACACGTCATCTGGTGTTTACTGCGGACTGGCAATGCGACTGCAGTTTTTTTGAAAAACATAAGATCTGCAGTCACATCATTGCAGTAGAAAAATATACATCTATTTACTAGTGTTTATGCCGATACCAAAAGAAATTGATACGGGGTTCAAGCTTGAAGAAGAACTTCTCTGGAAAGAAGAGATACCTGTAGAAGAAATAAAGCTATCAGAGCTGGACAACAATTTGGACATTCCTTACCTAGAGTCTAAAGGAACTGATGACTGGAATATGTCTCCGCGTATGCTCTGGGAGAATTTTGAGAATGAAGCTCCTCATGCAAAGAGAGTAAATGAAGCTGATATGCAGTATCCGATTGATATCTATTTCTTCAGAGATCAGTGGATTATTGTAGATGGAGTGCATAGGTTTACGAAGGCGCATATGCTTGGACTTGAGACTATTCGAGTGAGGCGGGTTTCTGATGAAGTAGTGGAGCGGACTAGGAAGTAGGAAGTACTGTTTCATACTGTTTTCTGAACACATTGTGGAGATTCATTTTTGTTTTAGAATAATCAACTAAATTCAAGTTATTCGAAGTAGTATACTATAAAGTTTCTTGAAAAACAATTATTATTTCACCACTTTTTCACTGTTCTACAAAAAAGACGCCGTAATGATTACGGCGTCTTTTTCTAATAGCGGTTTACAGAGTTTGTTCAGCACCTTCGATTAATGCCACATCACTCACAAATTTTCTACTATCTACATATTTCTTTTCATAAAACTCTGGGAAAGCCTTCGCATCCATACTTATCTGTTCAAAACAGAAACGTATATTGTATTTATCCAAATGCTTCAGATCCAGCATATCCTTTGTAACTTCAGCATTATCTGCATGAGTATCAAGATATGTCATATCAAGAATCTTACCAAAGAGTACAATAGTTCCTTCCTTTGAATTTTTGAATGTACTAAGGATAGTATGAGTATCTTCCTGTTTATTAAGATAAAATGCAGTATATGCAAGATCTAGGTCCTTCCTTTTCACAGGAAGCTTTGAAGTATAGAAATATGCTTCACCCACTTTGCTTGTCTCTATTCTTGAGAGATCCTTCTTCGTAATTGAAAAGAGTACTGTATCTCTCTTTTTGAGAAGTGTATAGAGTAATAACGCGAGAAGCAGTAAAGGTAGTAATCCTAGGAAAAGCCAACCGATATTTCCCTCTCCATCCATAAGATCCGCTTTAAGTGGAGAAGAGTTGAGAGTATCCACAGCCTTGATATCAAATGGTACGGTTACTTCTGCACTTCTCAGTCCATTTGGAAGAATAGCGTAGAGAGTCACCTTATGCGGTCCCTCTTCAAGCTGTGTTGCAGAACCTACAATAAAGTCTCCTGTCGTTGTATCCGCTACAATAGTAGATGATGTGACTAAACTTTGGAAATGAGCGACTACGGTTGTACCATACTGAGTTGTACCATACACCTGAGGTTTTTTACCTGGAGTCTTGATATCTCTCACTTCAGGCACTGGTACCGTCAATGTTGGGTCAATCTTTACACTCTTCACAGCAGAAAGATCTTCATCTTTTCCATCTGTTCCCCGGATCACTGACGCAAGAGCATGTTCTCCTGCAGCAAGTTCCTTGGTAGGAGTAATAATAAATCGTCCTCGCTCATCTGCCTTTGTAGTTCCGATCTCCTCTCTACTTCCATCAGGTTTTAAATCATAGAGTACTACTGTCGATCCAGGTTTCGCAAATCCTGTAATCATAGGAGTTGCATCTGGAGTTGTTGTTCCGTTGTTGAGATTTGTAATCCGGATTCCATTGAGACCGGGTTTACTATTTGGATCAAGCGGATTTGTACCAAATTCAAGATACTCTTCTCCATCAGAGAAGTTATCAGAGTCTGTATCACGCTTGAAAGGATCAGTACCTATCTTCAATTCCAGTTGATCTGAAAGACCATCACTATCTGTATCTCTCATTCCCGGAGTGTTATACGGCGCCTGAGGTACATATGTATCAGGATGTTTCGCAATATAATCATCGTAGAACTGATCATAGTTAGCAGAAGTTACTTGGGATCCTGTGAGCGATTCTGGTGAATTTGTATTGGTATTTGTATCTGCTGCTCCAGTAGCGACTGGCGCAGACGCGTGCGTTGAGTTATCAGTTACAGGAGCCTTAGGAGAATTCTGCTGTACAGGCTGAGAAGTCTGCACTGGTGTAGAAGTTCTCGGAGTGGAAACCTGTACATTTACAGGAGGCTGGGGCTTTGAAGCAATCTTTTCAATAGCCTTTAAGACATCAGCCATCTGGGCTGAGTTATCCACTGGAGCAGAAGTAGGTACAGTTGATGTTGTCTGCGGCTGAGAAACTGGTGCTGCCTCCGCTGTTGTAGTCGCACTTGCAAGCTTGAAGCTTACCTGTGCCGCTTCAGTCTGACTATTTCCAGCTGTATCAACTGCTCTAGCTGATACTGTGTAGGAATGTCCTTTTGTAAGAATATTTGGAAGTTCCAAACTCCATACGCCTGTTCCTTCTGCCCGGAATTCTGTTTTATCAGTACCTGCGAAGCTCGCACCATCAAAGTACTTCTTTGTAGTCTGATCATAAAGACTTACGAGTACATAGCTCATACCTGATCCCTTCTCATTATCAGTTGCTACTCCCTGTATAGACGATACAGAGTTCTGAGTACTTCCAGCTGCAGGATATTTAATGATTGCGCTTGGAGCAGTATTGTCAGCTGTAGTTGTAGTATTGCTTGTATTCTGATCAGTCTGTCCTCCGCCTACAGTTGATGGTGTAGTTGGATAGATAGGGTATACAAATCCTCCGCCACCACCTCCGGATGGATTTGAGATAATGATTGTAGTATTTCCTGTAGAATTTGTATTCGTATTTACAGCAGCAGTATTCGTATTCACATTTCCAGAGGAAGTATTCGTATTTGTATTAGCTCCGCCTGAATTTGTATTTGTATTTCCTGCAGTGCTGTTTGTATTAGCATTTGCAGTATTTGTATTCGTGTTGCCTGTATTCGTATTTGCATTAGTACCTGATGTCATCTGGTATGAAAACTGTGCAGTGACTACACCCACGTTTCCAGCAGCGTCAGTAACATATGCTTTTACTTCATAGGTAGTATTCGGGGTAAACGTAATAGTAGATGTATCAAAGGTCCATGGAGAACTTGTGAATATCACAGGTCTTTTACTCTCGGCAGTTGCCGTAAAGTTTGTACCATCATAATATTTATTATTTGTGACATCTCTCAAAGATACTTCTACACTCGCAATGGTACCTGCATCTGAATACGTACCAGTCACCGAAGAAAGTGACTGAATAGAGGATCCATTTGAAGGTGAAAGAAGAGTGACCGTCGGTGCCACTGTATCTCCCGCCGCCGCAGATACCGTAAACGCAGCACTAGATGTACCAGTTCCGAGTATCTGCCCTGTTGATCCTTTTGCAATTACACGTACCTTTGTAGTACTGCTAGGGTCATTTGGGACTACCCAGTCATAACTTGTAGCAGCACCGCTTAAGTTTGGCTCGATAACAGTAGAAGTTGCAAAGTCATCATTTGAATAAGAAACCTCATAAGAAGTCGGTGCTGTACCTCCTGATATATTCCAGCTGATAGTCTTTGTATCTCCTACTCCTACATTTTCTCCTGAAGTAGGGGCTGTAATAGTCACCGTTGTTGGTACAAAAGTGGAATCATATGTAAATGCAGTACTTGCAGGAGTAGCATCTTTATTACCTGCATTATCTGTAGCATATACATTCAAAAGATATGAGTGACCATCTGCAAGAGTGATACTTCCTGTTCTTGGATATGTCCATGTGGTAGTACCTGTAGCATCGAAATATGTTTCCTGATTTGTGATAAAGCCGTTTGCATCATTCCACCACATATTTGTAGTTGTATCCTTAAGACTTACTAGTACTTTCTTTACTCCTGAAGCATTTGCCCCTGTATCATCTGCTCCTCCAGTAAATGGAAGAATTGTTGATGTGGAGCTATAGGTCTGATTAAGAGGATTTGTAATAGTAGTTGTAGGCTCATCCTGTTCCGCATTGATCGTAAAGTTTACGATACCTCCAAGGTCAGATGGTCCCCATTCTGAATAAGTATGGCTGCCCACCGGATCAATCGCCCGAAGTCTCATACTATATTCTCCATTTGGAAGAGAGTACGGCGTAGTTGCGAGATCAAGCTCAGCAAGAGTCCCACTTCTATAATATTTACCATCGAGGCCATCAGGATTTTTAAAGCCAAGAAGATCATTTACCTGGATAAAGTTCCATGTAAGAGAAGCTTCATTGGTAGGTTCAAAATCATCAAATGGGAATCCTACAGATCTATCTACGATCTGTACCTGATACTTAAGCTCGTTACTTTCCACATCTGTAGTTCCAAATTTCAGCACAGGCTGATGACTTACAAATTCTTGATTTGCCTGTGGTATAAAGAATCCAGAGTCATCAATAGGAGTTTTCGGAATAATATTTTCAGGATCATAGAGTTCTGCTGATGCGAGAGCTGTGTCCGCTGCTCCTCCAGTACTACCACCGAGTGTGAGTACTCTATTCTGGGTTACACTTGATAGTGCTGAAGAGATAGCTACAGAGAAAGATCCTGAACGAGGTATTTTTGTCTTAGAGGAAATGACATCTGCGCTTCCCATTTCTGTATCAAAGGCAAAGGCCACGAGACCATTGCTACCAGCTTGTAGTGTTGGCGGTGCCATCACTGGTTTTGGATAAGCAGTAAAGATATCCTGTGTCCAAGTACCTCGAGAGTTATACTGATATGGTCCATATAAATAATACTTTCCATTTGCCATCTGTACGGGATTTGCATGAGTAATGCCTTCACTTAAGTCAGTAAGAGCATTCACTGATTTTGCCATAATGTTGTAGCTGTATACTTTCGCAGAAATTCCGTTTGGAGAGTAGTTTGCAATGTTAGTCCATCCAGAAGTATCTGTATGAGAAGATCCTCCAATAAAGTAGAATTTATTCACTCCATTCTCCACATAAGGAATGATAGAGGAGTACACCATATTAAAGTTTGCCTCAGTTGCATATTCTGTAAACTGTCCAGTAGAAGGATCATACATATCAATCTTATCTGATCCACCTACAAGATATACCTTTCCATCTATGAAAAGACTCTTATGTCCAAACCGCTTTGTATGGGCACCAATAGGATTCACACCATTCCATTTATCTGAAAGTGTATTTGTACTTGTATCAAATATAAATGCTGATGTGATGCCCTGATAGCTCTCTGCGTAGTAGTTTCCTGAGTTATATCCTCCGTATCTAACCCAGTCAGGCTTCATGAGTCCACCTGTAATCAAAATCTGAGTTGAGGAGATAAATACTGCATCAAATTGTGATCGATTGAGGTTGAAGGCTGGCGTGATCTCAGAGAACGTAGAAGACTGAGGATCAAATATTTCAATTGTATTCACATCAGCCCCATTGTCAGTTCCGCCAAAGATATAGATTTTTCCGTCATTTGCTTTGATACTTTTAAAATCAAATCTTGCCTTTCGAAGTTCCTGACTTGCGTTATTACATCTCTGCGTAGAAGCATTTCTACCAGCTGTACAGAGATCTGTGTATTTACTCGTAAGCGGATCAAAGAGCTCCACCTTCTGTGTCGCAGGTCCAAAATTTGCTTCATTTCCCAAAGCAGTTCGTCCACCGAAGATAAGAATTTTTCCATAATTTGAATAGTGCTGTCCAGCTGCCTGACTATCTGTAATCTCATGTGCTTCAAAATAATTTCGTGCAGTGAGCATGTCAGATGGAGTGAGCTGTACTCCCTGCGTATCCAGGAACTCTGCAGATCTCAAAATAGTATTTCCTGAATTCTCTCCACCAATCATGAGGATCTGAGAATTGTTTCCTACACCACCGTTTGCAGTAGTAAGAGGAAGAGTAATAGCTTTTGCATTGCTTCTCGCAACTACAAGCGTATTTGGAGTAGGAGCATTAAAGCTTACAGATGAGGCGTCATAGGTTTCAAAATCAAAAAGATCCTGTCCGCTCACATCCTGTCCTCCGATAATATATACTTTTTTATTTGTGGTGTTAGAATCCTGAAATCCGCTTACTCCAAAAGCACCTACACGTGCTGTACTCATAGATCCTCTCGCAGTCAGTACAAAATTTGTACCATTATGTGTAATTGTATCTGCACTTGCACTTACACCAGTTGCAGATGTCTTACCGCCGGCTACCATTATATTTGGAGTAGCTGTAGAACTAAAGTCTGCATGAGCAAAACCTACTCGCGCATCCGTCATCGTAACACCTGCCGTAACAAAGGTCTTTGAATTTACATCATAGTATTCATTTGCACCTTTTGCTACAGGATTGCCGTTTACTCTGTCTCCCGTACCACCGACCATCAGGACAGTTCCTTTAGATGCTGTACCTGTATTTGGAAAGAAATATGCAGCCTGTTTTCCTCGTGCTGTAAGCATATTTCCAGAGGTACTTGCAATAGTATTGTCTCCTGTTGAGAATATTTCCGCAGTATTTGTATATGCACTTCCTGTATTACCTCCTGCAATAAGTACTATGCTGGAAGTAGTAGGATTCGCTGGATCAGGGAAAATATTTACTGTATGAAACTCTCTTGCAGAGATCATATTTGGAAGCGCCTGACTACCGTTTACCGTGACAAATCTATCCGTTGCAGGATTATAGATCTCCATTGTATTTGCGAGCTCAGCTGCTGACTTGCGTCCCCCCACTAAAAGAATACGTCCGTCTGTAAGTGAGACCGCCGCATGGTTCATTCTCTTCTCATTCATCTTTCCAGTTGTCGCATTGAGTGCTGTAAACTGACCAGTGGAAGGATTGAATCTCTCAGCTGTATCAAGATAATTTGCTCCGTCAAAACCTCCAGCCACTAGGATTTGTCCCTTAAAGTTACCGGAGGTAATTAGCGTAGCACTAAATCCTGCTCTCGCTGTTTTAAACTCTCCTGGAGCAACAGTGGTCTGTAAAAATCTCGCTTCCGTCTGTGGAAGAATCGCAAGGTTTGTTGTAAGTACAGCCGCAAGTGTGAATACAGCTAGTCCTTTCCTCATAAATTGGCGCAGACCAGTAAAGCCTGCAAGTTTTGTTTGCATAAGTGTTTTTGTTTTAATCTAAATTTTGAAAACCTTGTGTAGAAAGGCGGATACGAATTAAATCAGTAAAAATCCCCAGCTTGGATTCGTGAGATGATCACGTTTCTTTATGTCCAGTGCAGGGAACCCTTTGTTATATGAACTATTTTCCTGATGTAACATGATATTGTTAAAAATAAATATCATGAAATATTACCACATACTATTAATATGTAGCAAGTATGAAAATAACTTTTTTTTCACCACTCGTAGGAATTATGCCAATACAGCGACTCTTGGCGCAATTTTCCATTTTACCTCCATCTCAAGACGATGTCCCTGAATAGTAAATCCAGCCGCAGCTCTATGACCTCCCCCTCCAAAGGTCTCTGCAATTTTGCTTACGTCCACATCATCTCGCTGGGTACGGAGTGATCCTTTTACATTCCCTTTTTCGTCTTCAATGAGAAGCATACCAAAGCGGGCTTCAGGAGCGTAAAAAAGATAATCCACTACTCCCTCAAGATCATCTCTTGTGGCATTACATGCGATGAGATCTTCCTGACGTATAGCAGACATGAGCATTCCATCCTGATAAAGACTTGCTCTTTCAAGTACGAGACCGATAAGTTTCAGTTTTCCAAAATCCATAGTCTTATAGAGAGGATCCACTATATCTCTCGGCTTCGCTCCAAGACTGATAAGCTCAGCTCCATTCTCATACACTTCCGCAGTAGTATTTGGATGATACATGCTTCCTGTGTCAAAATACATACCAAGCAGTAAGTGAGTCGCCATATCAGGAGTGATCTTCGCTCTCAGCTTTTTAAGAAGCTCAAAAACAATCAGAGAACTTGAAGCTTTATTCAGATCTACAAGATTAATTGTGCCGTAAAACTGATTGGAGATATGATGATCAAGATTTACTACAGGAAGATCTCTTTCAAAGAGTTTTTGTTCCGCAGGAGTATTTGCAAACAGCCTTTTATCTCCCGTATCAGAAATAAACACCGCATCAATAGTACTTGGATCAAAATCTGTCACATATTTATCAGCCCAAGGAAGATCCTTATACATCTTCTCCACAGGACTTGGATTATACAGAGTTACTTTTTTACCCATCTGCTCCACGATAAACATTGCCATCGCAGTATTCGCACCGATAGTATCTCCGTCAGCAATCTTTGGTCCAAGGAAAAGAAAATGTGTATGATCAGTCAAAAATTTTTTGAATGCCTCTATTTCAGTCTCTGGATATTTATACGTCTTTGAAAGTTCGTGAGTCATAATACATACAAGTGCAGGATAAAATGTTTTGTATGTATTTTTTTGTTTTTCTGCAACAAATATATTTTTGCGTCATCCTGAAGTCGTTTCAGGATCTCATGAGTATTGCAAGAGTCGCCATAGTATTTCTGCGACTCTTGCAGCGTGCATGAGATGCCGGATCGAGTCCGGCATGACACTCTACAGCTTCACCGATACTCCGCATCCACAGCCGCCTTTAGCATTGGGGTTTTTTACTTTGATCTGAGTTCCATTCAGTCCTTCTACATAATTTACTTCTACACCTTCAAAGTATTCACTCAAAAGTCCATCCATATAAAACAGCACTCCATCCTGCTCTACCACGATGTCCTCATCAAACTTTTCTTCCATAGCAGAGAGAAAATACTTATGTCCGCTGCAGCCTCCCGGTTTAAGTTCAATACGCACTTCGTGTTTACCTGCTTTATTTGCAGGTACAAATTTCTTTATATATCCTGTTACCCCTTCCTGAATAGTTATTGCAAGATCTTGAGTCATCTATGGTTTGTATAAATAATTGATAATCGCTTAAGATAGAATAATAGTGTTTTTTTTGATTTAGTAAAGAGTAATATATACATATTCTTCAAGCTGTTACCAGAGAACTATTCACATTTTATTCTCTTGTCTGGACTTGAGTAAGTCTTTCAAAATACTCTCTACTTAAGATATCTTTTCCCACCAGCAAGTGCTCCAAATATTCTTTAATGGGCATACCTTCTCCCTGGACTTCCTCATTTGCTATATAGACAACTGCTTCTATTTTTTCCAGCGTTGAGAGCTGAATTTCTTTTGTATATCTTTGGTAGTGATGCGGCACACCTTCGAAAATATCAAGCTTAGAAATATCCTCTTCAGTTGTTGTATAAAGTGCCCCTTCAACAATAGATCCTGCTTCAGGAAGAATATTTGCAACGGTTCTCCCTTCTATTCCTTTCACTTTTTTATTAAAGACAAGTTTTGCATCCAGCAGTATTCCTACTTCTCTTTTTTCAAAATTGATTCCACGTTCTTTCATTCGCTCAGGATTCATATTTGATCCATACGCAAAGTAGTACAGTGTCATTTAGTATTCTATAACTTTATAATAGCCAAATATGATATTCATATTCTTTATGCCTTAGATATTTTTCGGTTTTTTCTATGATGACTGTAAATCTCAATAGCTGTAGGCACTACAGATACAAAAATAATGAATAGAATGGCAATTTCAAAGTTCTCCTTCACGATCGGCATAGCTCCGAGGAAGTACCCAAGGGACATAAAGATCAGTACCCACGCACTCCCTCCGATAATATTGTAGAAAAAAAATACTTTCTTTTCCATATGTCCCATACCAGCTACAAAAGGAGCAAAGGTACGTACCACTGGAAGAAAACGGGCAAGTACAATCGTCTTGGCTCCATATTTATGAAAAAAACCCTTTGTTTTAGCTACCGCACTTTCAGGAATCCATCCTTTAGCTTGCATTTTCTTTCCTACGACAGATCCTATCCAAAAGTTCAATGCATCACCCAAAATAGCCGCAGCCAAGAAAAGTCCTGTCAGAAGCCAAGGATCCAGCACTCCTTGTGCAGAAAATGCACCTGCTGCAAAAAGCAATGAGTCACCTGGTAGAAATGGGAAAAAGACCACTCCTGTTTCCAAGAAAACAATCGTAAAGAGGATACCATAAATATATGCGCCATACTGAGCAGTCAGTGCGATGAGATGTGTATCTATATGAAGAATAAAGTCAATAATGAACATAGTATTTGAAGTTTAAGAAAATAGAGACACTACACCTTTTTTAAAAATTCAGTTCTCAGTACTATCGCAGTTCCATTTATCCTGCAATCTACTTCTTCAATATTATCCCGCAAAGAAATTGTTACTTTTGTTCCCTGTTTATATTTTTGGGAAGTACCGCGGAGAGGTAGATCTTTGATAAGTACTACGCTGTCTCCAGTCTGGAGAATAGTTCCATTGGAATCCTTTGTGGGAGCAACTGCTTCTTGTACTCCATGAGTACCATCAACACATTTACACTCTTCCATCATTTCCCACTGAGAGGAGCATCCATCAGCTTCACAAACAGCCATATCAGGAGAACTATGTTTGCAGGAGGTACAAGCGTAATGAGTCATAAAATGGAGTAACAACAAGATAATAATACGTGCAAACATACTAGTAAAAATGACCAATATAGCAAGAAATAGCTGAGTATTTCAATTCCCACTTGGGATAATTTTGAGTATACTGCAGATATAAACTATCTATTGTCAGTATTCAAAAAGCATTATATCTCTCATGACAGAGTATTATGAAGGTAAGATTTCTACACAGAACTTCATCAATTCTTTTGAAGACCTGTTTATTCAAATGTAAGATGATTTAAACGAGCATACAAAAGAAATAACAGAAAGGTAATGTATTGGGCAGCCGTGACTGTGGAGGAAGGAAAGTCCTGCTTATATCTCTCTTGAGCATTTGAGTGAGATAGTTACGAGAGAGAGGGAGAAACTTTATGCATATAGTTTCTATTCATATAGATCAAAATATCTAGGAAGATAGACTACCCGCCATAAACCGTACAAGATTCTTATTCATTGATATGTGTATCTTTGATGAGATAGATACTTATTGAAAAGCAACAGTTGCCAAATAAATTAATAAAACTCTATTTCTTTAGAGGCTTCACTTTATAAAGTTTAAGCAAGGCATCCATTATTCCCCCCATAAAGAAATCTGACTGAACCTCTCTTTTTTCAAGTTCTCCTAGCAATGAAACTGCTCCTTCTCTCAACACTTTTTCTATAGTCTCTTTTGATACAATACTAGGTGTCTCATTTTTTCTAGCTATAAGCGTCTCTACTATAAGAGCATCCATAATCATAGTAATCTCTTTCAAAATTGCTGTTTGTTTTTCTAATGTTCGTCTATTTCGTGCATTCAACAATTCATACTGGTCAGGATCTTCTTCATTAGAAAAATCATCTACCAAGTATAACGTAAGAAATTGTTCTAAATCAGGACTTGAAGGAAAAAAATTATAGAGAAGTCCCCATATGACATCTTTATAAAAATTATTTTCTGAGACTGGAGAATGCCAGTTATACGACGCAGATTGAGGAAAAAATTCATATGCCAATTCTTCCGAGAGAAGAGTTGCTATCTCTACGGGTCTGTATCCAATGTACAGACTTAACTCACCTGGACTGCCAGGTAACATAGCACTATCAGTAAAAAGTTTTCTCATACTTCTTATATGTCCCAGGAGGATATGATTTTTCTCATAAAGAAATTTTCCTATCAGCCTTTTATCATTTTCAGAATTTAATTGATTTGCTATTGTCATCATATGGAGATTCTCCAGTAGCCTGTCTCTTAACTCCTGTTCTCTCGGTAGCATCTTTTCACTTTGCTTAAAAGGATCCCACCTTCGAGATACATGCAACATTGCCAGATCTCTGATCTCTGCAGTACACTCAAGGTCAGAGGCATTTTTCAAAGAGAACGGATTGAGGTACTTTACACTTTTTTCAGCCGGAACAACCTTATGCAGTAACAACTCTTTTTCAAGACTATCTTTAGATTCAGAAGACAAATGCTTAAGAAAAAGATCTCTATTTTCTCGCCTGGATTCCTCTTCAGGATACACTACAAATATATCGTTATCTGCAGTGATTTCTTCAACTTGCGAATCTATGCTAGTTTCTTTTTCAATTATATTTTTAAACTCACTATTTGGTTCATTGATTATTTCTGGAATATAAATCTTTTTCTCTTTTATAGGTTTCACCACTGTATTATTCGCAATATATCTTTTTAATAAATGCGTATTTGCGGTTCCATTATCAATAGAGGCAATGTTATCTTTTCTGTAAAAATATCCTCCCAAGTGGAATTTATCTATAAATTCATTTTTTCTAAACTCATGCAGCTCTTTAATATTCCCTTGAGCTATATACTTGATACATTTCTGTACATATTTCGAAAATGTTTCTACTGAAATATCTTTTGTATCTATAGTATCAACGGCATTTTGTACTCCTTCTAAAGTGATATCCAACTCTTCTTCAGTAATATGTTTTTCTGTGTTTGTAGAAAGAACATCTAAAATATCATCAATTAGAGAGCGAAAAATCCATCTATATGGTTCAGAAGCTTTTTTTGTTGCAAGTGAGAGAAGCTGCGTAAAGTCTTCTTCAGATACAGTTGCTACTCTTTCAGCATTCCGCAGCATTTCTTTATTTAATGTATCTTTCCGTATAAGTGCCATATCTAAAATAAGGAAGTTGGATGGAATATAGCGTTATAGATGGCAAAGTCAAGGATACGAATCCTATTCTAGAACTTATGAGGAATCAAATTACTATAGTTTTTTTAGAAATTAGTAGTAGAGTATGAAATGAATCTTCCAACTCTAAAATTGGGAAAAAAACGTTTTATTGATTTTTTGATATAAATGACTATCAATTCTCAGAAAGTTGCTATAGAGAAAAAGAACGTAACAGACCTGACATTCGGTGAAACAATAACAAAGTATAGAAAATTAATGAATCTATATCAATATGAGCTTGGAGATATGATTGGAAAAACTCAGGCACAAATTAATCATATTGAAAAAGGTAAGTCTTTTCCTTTTGATCCAGAATGTGAAAAATTAGCAGAAATACTTGGACTTGATAAAGAAAAATTATTAAAAAAACTTGCGATAGACAGAGACATATCTCAGATAAAAAAACTATGTAAAAGATTGATTAAAAATAATATCGATGTCCGTTTCTCTATTAAGAATAGAGAAACGTTTGAGGAAGGAAAAGATCTTTTGTAGAAAAGCAGATATATAAAAAAGGCCAACTAAGAGCATATCTAGCAAATTAAATCTTAATTTAGCTGCTCATGAAAAGCACCTCTATTCCTAAAGGTGCTTTTTATATTTTTACTTCTTCGTCTCCACTTCCTCTTTCTTCAACTTCTTTTCTTCATGAAATTCCTTCAAATTAAGAAGTTCATTCACCTGTTCCTCTATTGCATATTTTCTAAGTTCTACTTTCTTATCTCCATTCTCAGCAGTCATCACTTCGAGGAGAACATTCTCTCCCTCAGTAATCTTCTCATCTAAGAATAAATCTGCAATAGCATCCTCTACCACTTCCTGAAGCTTTCGTCGTACAGGTCGTGCTCCGTAGATCGGATCATAGGATTCCTTCGCAAGTACTTCCACAGCGTCATTTGTGGAGAATAATGTAATATTCTTTGTAAGCAGTCTTTCCTGAATATAAGAAAGCTCGAGTTTCACGATCTCGTGAATCTGCTCCTTACCAAGCGGTTTGAAGACTACTACACCGTCGAGACGGTTGAAAAGCTCAGGTTTAAAAGATTTCTTGAGCTGATCTATGACATCTTTTTTGATCTCCTCAAATTCCTGAAGCTGCTCATCTCGCTCATTTGTAGTGAGATTGAATCCGATCTTCTGTGCCTGCTTAGAGAATCTGTCTGCACCTATATTCGATGTGAGAATTACGATAGTATTCTTGAAATTCACCCGTCTTCCCTTTCCATCTGTCACGTATCCATCCTCCAGGATCTGGAGAAGAATATTGAAGACATCTGGATGAGCTTTCTCGATCTCATCAAAGAGGATGATAGAATACGGCTGCTTTCGTACAGCTTCTGTGAGCTGTCCGCCATCATCATATCCAACATATCCAGCAGTGGCTCCTAGGAGTCGAGAGACGTTGTGCTTTTCCATCATTTCACTCATGTCAAATTTGAGTAGAGCACGTTCATCATTGTAGATCTCCTTTGCGAGAGCTTTCACGAGCGCAGTTTTACCTACACCAGTCTGACCAAGGAAAATAAATGATCCAATCGGGCGGTTCTGATCTCCTACACCTACACGGCTTCTTCGGATTGCTCTAGAGATTTTCTCGATTGCTTCAGTTTGACCAATAATACGTTTCTCAAGTGATTTCTCGAGATTTCGAAGGGTCGCAAGTTCGCTTCCGATGAGCTTTGTAACTGGGATATTTGTAGCCTTTGATACCACAGATGCGATATCATTTGCATCCACTTCAGGTCTTCGGGATCTCGGAAGATTTCTCTTCTCTTTGATCTTTTTAAGCTCATCATTGATCTCAAGCTCCTTATCTCTATATTTCCCAGCTTTATCATACTCCTGAGCCGCAACTGCTGCTTCTTTGGATTTCACAGTTTTTTCAAGCTGTTTTTTGAATCCCTTAAGTTTTTCAGTATCCTTGTCTCCTCGCTCTATATCACGGATAGCACAGGCTTCGTCCAATAGGTCGATAGCTTTATCCGGAAGGAATCTATCATTAATATATCTTTTTGAAAGAGTTACTGCGGCTTCCACAGCTTCATCAGAGATTCGAAGATTATGATATTCTTCAAAGGTCTCTTTCAGTCCTTTTAGGATATCAATAGCATCCTCTGTCTTAGGTTCATCCACCATAATAGGCTGGAATCTTCTCTCGAAAGCATGATCATTTTCGATATGCTTTCTATATTCTTTAATGGTCGTTGCACCTATAATCTGAAGCTTGTTTCTTCCGAGAAGAGGCTTCAGCATATTTGCAGCATCAAGAGATCCTTCTGCTGACCCCGCTCCTATCACAGTATGAAGTTCATCAATAAAGAGAATGATTTCATTTTCTTTTGTACTCGCTTCATCAAGGACCTGTTTCAGTCTGCCTTCAAATTCACCTCGGTACTTTGTACCAGCCACAAGAGCAGACATATCAAGAGAGAGAAGTCTTTTTTCAAGAAGGTTTCCTGGTACTTCCTCAGCAATAATAGCCTGTGCAAGACCCTCAACAATAGCAGTCTTACCTACTCCAGGTTCTCCGATTAGGACAGGGTTATTCTTTGTCTTTCGATTGAGGATTGCGATCATTCGATCTATCTCCTTCTTACGTCCGATCACAGGATCAAATTTTTTCGCACGTGCCTCTTCAGTCACATCATGCGTAAAGTAGTCGAGAGCCTGAGTAGAAGACTTCTTACCATCCTTCTTTGCCTTACCATCTTCATTCATCTCTGGCGGCACCATACCTTCTCCCATTATTTCAGGATTAAATCCAGGCTGCTGACCGTTTTGTCCCATGGAAAAGAAAATTCCTCCCATTGCTCCCGGCTGCTGCTGCTGCATCATATTGTTAAAGGGCTGGAAGAAGTTATTGAGACTCTGGCGGTACTGATCCCCCTGAGTAAATATCTCTTCAAGCTTCTTGCTTACTTCCTGAGGAGGAACTTTGAGATCCTCAAGGATAACTACTGCAGCTGTACCTTCCTGACTTACAAGAGCCGCAAGCATATGTTCAGTTCCAACATAGGTATGATTATATTTATACGCGATAGACACCGCATCTCTAATGGTCTTTTTTGCAAAACCAGTGAGTTCAAGCATATTTGCCTCCTCTGCACGGTGCTGTCTCTTCGCATTGGATTCGCGAAGTACATTACGTACCTGATCTGCGTTAATATTAAAATGCTGAAGCACTGCTGCTCCAAGACTATCTTTCTGGCTTAGCACACCTATAAGTAGATGTTCAGTGCCGATATATCCGATTTTCTCATTTCTAGCTTCCTGCTCCGCATGTAAGAGAGCTCTCTTAGCGTCCGGAGTAAACTTCTCAAAATTGTTTGATGACATAGTATTGGGTTATATTCTCGTTAGCACTCTCAATATTAAAGTGCTAAGTGATTTTAGTCAAGTGGGTCAGGGACGCAGTAATTGAAGTAATTGGTAATTGAGTAATTTGCAAGCCATTATCTGAATTAGTCTCCTAATAAACAATTTTAAAAAATTACTTATTTACTCAATTACTATATCTTTCTAATTTCTTACTTCTTATTGAATGGGATATAAAACACCTTTATTATAGCATTAACACCGTTCTTTATTGCATCAAAATCAGTTTACATGTCTGTAAAAACGTATCTAGTAGACTTAAAGAAGGAACAGCAGGCTGGAAATTTTTCTCTATTTTCCGCCTTTTTACTGCATCAAATGGAGCAGGCTATCGCGCGCGGAGAGCAGACAATACTCTTTCTCAATAAACGCGGACATTCAAGTACACTTATCTGTACTTCCTGCGGATCAGTTAAAATGTGCAAACATTGTGATATCGCACTTACACATCATAGACATCCTGCCACGGGAGAAGAATTTTTACTGTGTCACTTCTGTGGGACCAAGTTTCCAGTAGAGCTTACCTGTGAGAGCTGCGGCAAGGACTTGAAATTTATAGGCTGGGGAACACAGAAAGTAGAGTATGAACTCCGCGCACATTTTCCCAAAGCCCGTATTGCCCGAATGGATCTGGACACCACTCGTGCAAAACATTCCCATGAAGAGCTCTATAATATGATGAAAGATGGAAAAATAGATATACTGCTAGGGACACAAGTCCTCGCAAAAGGACTGGATCTTCCAAATGTGACTCTTGTGGGAATACTCCAAGCCGATACTGGTCTGCATATTCCTGATTTTCGCGCATCAGAGAGAATTTTTCAACTGCTTACTCAGGTAATGGGACGAGCTTCCAGAAGAGGTCAGGAAGGTGCCGTAGTCATCCAAAGTTTCAATCCTGAAAATCCTGTTATACAGTTAGCTTCTAGGAAAGATTACATGGAATTTTATGAGTACATGATTCAGGAGAGAAACATTTACCAATACCCTCCCTTTACACAGATCATAAAATGTATCTACGTACATAAAGACCGTATAAAAGCTTATACAGAAGCAAAAAAAATGTTTGATTTTATTGAAAAAGATATGAAAGAGAAAAAAATAGATGGTGAAGTATTTATCGCACCTTCATATATTACAAAACAGTATGATAAGTTCCATTATCACATTCTATTAAAAGGAAAGATGGTCCATGAGTACATCACAAATATTGTCTTTCCTAGCGGATGGAGAATAGATGTGGATCCAGTGAATACGGCGTAGGAAATGAATAAGATAAAATAGCATATATATGGTACAATAAAATGAATACTTATTGTTTCCCACCTATGTCTAAACAAAAAATACACATTCTTATTGGTCTGGCTGTGATTGCACTAGTAAGCATCATGGCAGTTTTCCTAAAGGATACAGATTTTCTAAAAAGTGATCTTGTCTCGTCTGGCTCCACCATAGATACGAGCGCCGCTTTTACTGATTATGGCATAGGACTTACTTCCCTTGCTTTTAAATACGGTACAATTGTAAAAAACGAAGCAGGAGAACATGAGTTTTACGGTGTCATTGCCGGGAACCCTGAATCAAAATTTATCCGATTTAATCTTACAAAGCTAAAATTAGAGCAGGAACTTCCAGTTCCTGCAAAATCTGTTTGGAAAATGCATGAGCATAAAGGAAAAATCTATTTTGGCACTGTATATCCTGGGCGTCTCATGGAATATTCTCCAACTGAGAGGACCTTAAAAGTACTTGGTACCCTTCCTGCAGTGAATGAATATATCTGGGAACTTGCAATAGACGACAATAATATTTATATGGGTACTTATAGTGGGGATCCATACCGATATGAATTTGCTACTGGAAAAATGATCAGTCTAGGACATCACTCTGAGGCAAAGTATTCGAGATGTATTACGGTACTGAATGGTAAAGTCTATATTGGTTACGGAGGAGCAAGAAGAGATACGAAGGATCCAATCATGGAGATCGTAGAACTGGATATGAAGACAGGTATCGCAAAAAATATTCTTCCGCCAGAGTACCGGTGGTTAGGGATACCCGCTCAGCTTAATGCCGCGGGAGGAAAGATCATCTTTGCGTCAGGTAGTACAAAAATGCTCGAGTATACGCCAGAGACTGGGGTTTGGAGATATCTTTTTAACGGAGGAAACATCTTCGGGGCACCTGCAACAGGGAGCGGTACAGACACATTCTCAGGGTATGCCGGCGCATTATTCCAATATACAAAAAATGCCTCAAAACCTTTAAAAAGGGTAAGTAGCTATGCGGCAGCTGCAAGCATAGTAAATAATGAAAAAATTCTCCTCGTCACTGCAGATGGCAGTATCTTAGAGCAGGATTTTACAGGAAAAACAATTTCAGCCAGCAATTTAGCTGACTATGGAGTTGAAGGAGTTACGACACAACCCTTCTCGATAGCTGCATATAAAGGAAAAGTAGCATTAGCAGAAGTGCGGATGAGAATCTTTGATACACTGCTTGGACAAAGCATGTTAAAGGAAGTACCCGGAGAACCAAAAGTTATTGAATTTGTAAAAGATACTTTATATACAGCAAACTATACTTCTACCGATGTATGGAGATATGATCAGAATGCCTTGGCGCTAGATAGTACTGATGACTATAATTCTATAGAAAAATTCCGGGCTTTCACTATTGCTTCAGCACAGACGAGACCAAAGGATATAGCTGTCAAAGGAGAAAAACTCCTCATAGGTACAGAACCCAACTATGCAGCATACGGCGGTGCAATGACTTTCTACAATACAGAGACAAAAGAAAAATATACTTCTGTAAATATCGTCCAGGATCACACTATCAATGTTGTAGCCTTTGACAGAAATAACTCAGACATTGCATATCTCGGAAGTAGTGCAGCCGGCGGCACAGGAGCTACAAATCTTCCTCAAAATGCACATGTTGTAAAATGGGATATTAAGGAGAAAAAAGTGCTCTTTGATATTATTCCTGAGATTCCAGCATCAGGATATAACTATAACAATATAGATATAGTCTCAAAAGGAAATAAGGTGTATGTCCTAACTAGCCGCAGTACCTTGTTTGTACTAGATAGTACTACCGGAGCAATTTTAAGTACCAAGACCGGTACTGGAATGAATAATATGATGATCACAAGCGATGGAACTATATATACTACTGGAACTAACGGCTTTGGTACACTCTCGGAAGATACTCTTACTCAAAATATTATAAAAAGTAACTTCGGCGTAACTTATCATCTCTTTACAGAAGATCTTTTTAACGGAGATATTTACATGATAAATGGACGTAATCTCTGGAAGTTTGACTCGAAGAAGTATAAACAAATCATCACAGGTACGGTTGATTCAAATGATAATCAAAATACTGCGATAACTGAGAATACAAATACAAATAGTACATCTCAGACAAACACAAATAGCGGAAGTACTCTGGATACAAACTTGAATACAAATACAAACTTACCAAACTTAAACACTAATAGCAGTAATACAAATATAAATTCTGTGATTCTCAGTAATAGTAATGGTAACTTCAATCTCAATACCAATACAGTAGCTGTTAACCCACCTGTACAAGTTACACTAAATACTGGCAGCGGATCAAATGGAGGCGGAAGCACATATACTCCTCCCCAGCAGTCCCAAAATACAACTATAAACAGTAATCAGAATCTCAAAAGCAGTACTTCGCAGGCAATAACTTTTACTGATATCTCAAATAACTTTGCTGCAGACGCTATTGTAAAACTAGCTGAAATGGGAATTGTGCAGGGCAGAAGCCAAGGACGTTTTGAACCAAATGAAACCTTGAATAGAGCAGAAGCTGTGAAGCTGGCGGTAAAGACCTTTATGCCGGAAGAGAACGAACAGAATTTCCTTACATCCTTTAAAGGACTACACAGCAGCTACTCATACGTATACTTCCCTGATGTTCTTACAAATGTATGGTATGCAGGATTTATAGGGATCGCTAAAGAAAAGAACATTGTAGAAGGTACCAGCAAAGGAACCTTTGAACCCGCAAGAAACGTCACTCGCGCAGAGTTCCTAAAGATAGTCATGAATAGTACAGATAAACAGTCTTTCCGTCTCTACAACTACCGTGACCAAGGGTTCTTTACAGACATTCCTGAGAATGCCTGGTTCGAAAATAATGTCTTCAATGCAGCTCAGCTGAGCATTATAGATGCGCGGGCAAAATTTGAACCTGAACGTCCTATTACACGTGCAGAAGCAGCAAAGATTCTTTTTAAAGCAAAGAGTCTATAGAGGAAAATTGACATTACTTTAGTTCTCATGCAAAGTTTAAATACCTTTCGAATATTATCTCCACACACATGGCGAGCTACCGCGAAGATCTTGAACTCTGGGCAGATAATTACTTTCTGGAAAATATAGGTCTTACAAAAAGAAAAACCTTTGGAAAACCTGCTTATTATCTGGGAAAGAAAATGTTCGCCTTTGTTTATGACGACGGAATAGTCATTAAAGCACAGCCGGCTACAGTAAAAGAATTACTAGAAAAAGACCCGAATAGATATAAATTCTTTAATCCCGGAGGAGATGCAAAGATGAAGAATTGGGTGCTGATTGTAAGAAGCGAGGATTTTGAATATGAGGATGAAATACCTTTGATTGAAGAGAGTTTGGAGCATATGTAAAATAAAAGAGAACGTTTTTAGTTCTCTTTTAGCAGTTATTAGACAACATTTTTCTGATACTGATCACAAGTCCCTTCAAGATACTTATCAAGTACCAAAATTACTTCATTAATCTCAGTTTTTTCCTCTAGTATCATTTCATTCTGTTGCCATGAAAGTAATCGTTCATCACCCTTTTTGATTTTAAAGCTATGCAGCTTTTGATTGATTTCAAAGGTAAAGATCTGATCTGTATCAGATATACTTTCACATAAAGGACCTTCATACATAATCTTATTGATCATAAGATGTATAAGAAAAAATTTTTCTTCCTGAGATAAATTTTTCTCTTCTGCATGAGAGGTACTCGCAGTAAGAATGAAAATAATACTTGTAAGAAATACAAAAATTATTTTGACCATTTTTCTCCTTTTCACTAAAGGTCATCATTTTACTGATACCTTTTTGTTATAATAACCGCGAGGATATTAGTATTATGCAATAAATTGTCAATGTGATGTTGTGTGCTGGGTATTGTCCTGATAGCTCGGAGTGTGAGTGGGAGAATGGAGTACTTAGGGATAAATTTTTACGGTGCAGCTCAAAAAATCTACGATAGACTTACCAGCATACCAAAACACATCTATACTTAATGCTTGGGTGTCCCTCTACGCCAAGAAGAACAAGCAACTTATAGTTCAGGCGTAGGCTACGAGGGACATTCTTCGCTCTATATTAAAAAAATCTTCGCCTGCGAAGATTCATTCCATTCCGGCTGTGCCATTCGTAGCTCCGTCGAGGAGCGAAGAATGGAGGTGCCTACCAGAATTGAACTGGTGTACGCGGTTTTGCAGACCGCTGCCTAACCACTCGGCCAAAGCACCCTATACTTACCAAACTATTATATCATAAATGATACTTCGCTAATATACTGAAGTGTGGACAGCTTTTCAATCTAATTTACAAAGTGTCATTACTTTGGTGGTTTTTTATCATCTTTTTTTCTTTTTTCCAATAATTGCACTTTTTCAGCATTTACAGTTTTTAATGCATCTTGTTCAGTGAGTCCCATTGATTGGAAGGCTCTTCTAGTGAGGATTTCTTTCAGATAATAAATACTGTACCGTTTAGTAGGATCTGCATTTTTCAAATCATCAAATAGCTCTTTAGGACTTAATGAATAAATCTGCTTCTTCCACTCTACAGCGATCTGTGTCGTGCTTTCATGATCGATTTCCAGGAAAGATTTTAATTTCTGTGCATCCATCATTGTTTTCACAATTCTTTGAATCTTCTCTTTTCCTCCACCGCTATCAAGATCAATATTTTTTAACAGAGGATGATTATACCGCATTTTTTCTCCGGGATGTCGTCTTTTATTTATAATATCCCATTTCTTAGAATAACGGTACGCCACTTCAGCTGGATCAGAATCAAGAGATTGTTGAAGAAGAAAGCTTCTTGCACCAGACTTACTCCGTCGTAAAAGTTGCGCAATAGTTGAGAAAATTTGAGAAACCGTAGTAATAACAGTGATATTCTCATATTGCAGCTCAATCTCTTGAGGTATATCAACCAATACAAATAAAAATTCTTTCTTACCTGTTTTTTGTAATATCTGTTCTACAAGTTCTTTGGCAAATATAGGACCATAAGTAGGATCAATAAGTCTTTTCTCCAATAAAAGAAAATCCCGATTCTGATTACCAATTTTTGAGATCAGTACTTTATCATAAAGTGATTTTACATATAACTGTGCTTCAGTTATTGAAAGATTATCGGTAAAGCGATATGCATGTTCCAAAAATTTATTTTTTGCTGTTCTTTTGTCACAGTCAAAATAGGATCCGAGGATTTGAAAAAGGAAATGAGGAGTAAATTCATACTCTTTTCCTTGTCCCTGTAATTTGCAAATAGTGGCATCGTCCTCAGAAATGGCATGCACACTGTCCAGATGAGTCGCATTCTTTAAACTAGTTGCAATAGAAGCAGCTACTGCCAAAGTATCGTTAGCAATCATAACTGTCATAAGTTTGGCAACTGCGAGAGATTGTAAAAACAGTGGATCTTTTAATTGTGTGGCAGTTGCACCTTCTATATATTCAAAATTTATCAGCCTATCAGCTATCATCTTTTTTGCATCAGAAACTGAAACCTTATGTCTTTTTGCATATAACTTAAATATTTCTTTCAAAGACACTGTATACGTTCTGATCCTTATCTCTATCTTTATAACTCGTTTATCATCCTGAAAAAGATCTTCAAGATTTTTATAATTTGCGGTGCCCATAATACTTGCCCGTATACTATCAATGGTAGTTTTTTCTCCTTCATCTATTAATCTTGTAATCGCCTGTTCATCATCTTTTTTTACACTTTTCTTTTCTGACAAGGGATTACTCTTGGCTGTTTTTTCTGTTTCATTGAATTCCATTTCATCGATGTGAGCTTCATCAATATCATTAAGATCTATTTCCACAGGTATTTTCTCTGCCCTTTGAGCTGTATCACTATATTTTTTTTGCTCGGTGGTATCTTCTACAAGATCAGGCTTCTTATGGATCACATTATTGCTTTTAGCAGATTCTTTATCCAGATCTGCTGCTGAATCTTGCATTGAAAAAGTTTTTTTCCACAATTGAGCGTATTCAGGAAAAAGATATTCCGTTTCATTTGGAAAGCAATTGTGCAATTGATGCACACTCGTCATTGAAAGATCAGGGAATTGTTTAGGAAATAGTATAATAACCTGAGGATATCCCTGATCTATTATTTTCTGTGCACTTAATTGATCAAATTTTATATTTGAGAAAAGCTCTTGGAAATATTTATAATTCTTTGTATTAGATAAAACCCCATACGACCCCTTTGGTAAAGGAGCTGTATATTTTTCAAAATGCTTACTGAGCAAAAATAGGAAATTATCTACAGAAAGGCACGAAGGATTTTTATCAAGAAAACCAGAAAAGACTTCCTTCTCTTTACCTTTAGCAATGTATTTTTTAGCTAGCTCTTCAGTAATTAACTCAGGGTGAATAAAGTGAATGTATGTAGATAGTTCATCATACATATCCTTGGAGAGCATGTACTTTATAACTATATTTTGCTCTATGGCACTTTTGTTCTCCAAAAAAGCAGCATTCAAAGTAGTAGTCGGGATACTATTATCAATTACCACATTGAGAAATTTTTTCCAGTAGAGTTTTACTTTGTTCACTAAAGAACTATTCTCCATTATCTTTTCTGATATTTCAAAATCATCTGTAGCCTTACTTATTGTAAAATAAAGCGTTTTTCTATAAAAATCCTTACTTTTGGAGCATAAGTTTTCTTTCAATTCTCGACTTGAATCTACACCTTTCTTTAGAAGTTGAGAGAATTCTGCAGATTTTTTTGTGAACATAGATCAGACTTACATTAGATTGTTGGCATTCTATTATTGATTTATATTATGTCAATGCTTATACTAGAACAAATATAGTGCATCAGTAAGCAAATATCTCTTAATGTCTGTATACTTTTTATCTGTATATTAATAAAACTATAAGTACATATTTTTTAAAATTTTAGAAAATAGTATTACGACACAAAAGTCACATACATCCAACTATTCAGAGGAGTAAATATACTCATTATCTGGTATACTAATATGAAATTTCATGTTTTCTCCTCTTCATGTCTGATACAACTCAAAAATCTAGCGAAGACAATCAGGATATAGTAGTCCCCGCTGCTCCAGGAGTAATCCCAAAGGCATCAGGCGGATCTATGCTTGGTCTTCAGGCAGCGCAGAAGCCTCAAAACAAAGGAGGTCTGATCCATAAAATGAAAGTGTTTCTGAATCTAGCAGAAGACGCACCAGCTAACACAGGCGACAAAGCACCTACAGCATCTAAAGAAAATATACCGGCAGCAGCAAAGACAAAGGTTACTCAGCCAGCTCCAGTACAAGCAGCACTTGGCACTCTTGCGCCAAAGACTCCTATGGATGCGGCAGTACCTCATGAGACAAAGGACACACCACTTACACCGGAAGAGAAGGAAGCCATCAAGAAAGCAGAGGAAATCTATAAGCAGGGTATCACATCAATCAACAGCATTATTGCTCCAGACAGCATGGATATCAACTTTGATAAGATCAAGGTATCAGGAATGTATGTAAAGACATTCTTTGTCTATAATTATCCGAGATTCATCGAGAGTAACTGGCTCTCACCCATCATCAACTTTGATGCTACGCTTGATATTTCGATGTTTATCTACCCTATTGATTCAGGACAGATTCTAAAGTATTTGAGAAACAAGGTAGCACAGATCAGCGCTCAGATCCATATCAATGAGGATAAAGGATATGTCCGTGATCCGGCTCTAGAGGCAGGACTGCAAGACGCAGAGGAGCTTAGAGATCAGCTCCAGAGAGGTATAGAAAAATTCTTTCATTACGGTCTGTATCTGACTGTATATGCAGAGACTGAAAAGAAACTCTCAGATGTCTCAAGGCAGCTTCAGAGTATGCTTGGAGGACGTCTTATCCTGACAAAACCTGCCAATCTCCAGACGGAACATGCATTCAACTCTACCCTGCCTATCGCTTCAGATGAGCTTGGTATTGTAAGAAATATGAATACATCTCCTCTTTCAAGTACATTCCCTTTCAGTTCCTCAGATCTTACTTCTAATGAAGGTATTCTCTATGGAGTGAATCGTCATAATGACAGTTTGATTATCTTCGATAGATTTAAACTTGAAAATGCTAATTCTGTAGTATTTGCGAAATCAGGTGCCGGAAAATCCTTTGCGGTCAAACTTGAAATCCTGAGAAGTATCATGCTTGGATCTGACGTTATCGTCATCGATCCGGAAAAGGAATATAAGACACTCTGCGATACGATTGGAGGTACATTTATCAACATGTCACTTAACTCTCCTGAACGTATCAATCCTTTTGATCTGCCTGCCTCATACGAAGGTGAGATCGAGAGACCAGGAGATATTCTCCGTTCAAATATCATTACCATTACGGGTCTTTTAAAGCTTATGCTGGGAGATATGACTCCTGCAGAAGAAGCCTTGATAGATAAAGCACTCTTAAATACATATGCCCTGAAAGGGATTACGCTTGAGACAAAGGAACCTCATTTGAAAGAACCTCCAACAATTGAAGATCTCTTTCATATTCTCATGAATATGAAAGGCGGAGAGCTCATGGCTGAACGTTTACAGAAATTTACCACTGGTACTTTCTCAGGAATCTTTAACCAGCCTACAAATATTGATCTTAACTCAGGTCTTGTGGTCTTTTGTATCCGAGATCTTGAGGATAGTCTTCGTCCCATCGCCATGTATATTATCCTAAATTATATTTGGACAAAGGTACGAAGCAAACTGAAGAAACGTATCCTTATTGTGGAGGAGGCATGGACCATCCTTCAGCATGAGGATTCTGCGAAATTTCTCTACGGTATCGTAAAACGTGGACGAAAGTACTACCTGGGCGTTACTACCATTACGCAGGACGTGGAGGATATGCTTCAGTCATCCTATGGTAAACCTGTCATTACCAACTCATCAATGCAGCTTCTGCTCAAGCAGTCTCCCGCAGCGGTAGGTATACTCGCACAGACCTTCAACCTTACAGAGGGAGAAAAATATATGCTTCTCAACAGTGACGTAGGACAAGGATTATTCTTCGCAGGTAATAAACATGTGGCAATTCAGATTATTGCTTCTTATACAGAACGTGAAATCATTACTACAAATCCTGAGGAAATCATTGCTCAGAATAAAGCGGCAGCTTCATAAATAAAAACTATGTCTTTCTTATCATCCATTACATACAGTTTGATAGCTCTCACGAATAGCTCTGGATCTGCTACTGAAACAGCAAATCCCGTGACAGCATTTTTACTTGAAAAACTTCCAAGCTACCTTATTGCAGTTGTACTGCTTGGTATTTCTTTTATCATTGCACGTCTTGCGAGAAACGTCATTTCAAGAAAATTTGAAGAGGAGAAACTTCGCGATACTCCAGTCGAGATTGTAATCTTGATGAAAAGACTAGCATTTACACTAGTATTTGTCATTTGTGCTCTTATAAGTCTAGGTATTACCGGTCTTATTGGTAATCTCGGCTGGCTATTTGGTGCTATAGGTCTTGCTATCGGTGTATCTTTTCAGGGTATCGCTACTCACTTTATCTCAGGAATACTTATTATTCTACAGAAAAAAACAGGTGTAGGAAACTATGTGAAACTTGCAGATACCGAGGGTACTATCCTTGAGATTGGCACTAGAGCTACAACCATACAAACTTTGGACGGTATTGAAGTACTGGTACCAAATAAAAATTTTATTGATAATGAAGTAATCATTTATACTTCTAATCCTTATAGAAGACTTAGTGTGCCTGTACAGCTTGGTTATGACGCCGATATTTCTCAGGTATCGAAACTGATCCTTGAACTCCTCTCTAAACATGAGGAAATCATTCAAGATGCTCCAAAGGAAGTACTGATGAGTGATTTTGGTGATAGTTATCTGGATCTTACCGTAAGATTCTGGATCAAGTCTCGTTCTGAGTGGTGGACTATCCAGTCAGATATCACAAAGCAGATCAAAGGACTCTATGATACAAATAATATTACTGTTCCATACCCTCAGAGAGTGATACATGTTATCCGCGAAGACATGCAGCATCCTGTACATAAGATCCCAGAGACCAATACTTAATTTCTTGCTATGACACTTGAGGGCATAGATACACAGGAGCTCATACAAAATGCTAAAGCCGATGCTTCGAGCTTTATTATAATAGTTGCTGTACTTGTGATAAGCTTTTTTATAGCATGGATTATCAGCAGAAGCTTTGATAAATATCTTGAGGAACATCTCTCCGATGCGTTATGGCTTCAAGAAAATAGAAGAAAGGTCAAACTCTTTATACGTGCAGCCGGAACTCTTCTCCTGACTATAATGATACTAAGTCTCACTAGTGTATTTAGTGAGCTTAGCTGGATACTAGCCCCACTTACCATCGCTCTCGTCTATATGAACAGAAAGACTCTCCAGAATATTGCAGAGCATTTTGCTCTTATCTTTGAAGGAAAGATTCAGCTGCTCAGTTTTTTACATATTACAAATCCTGCAGTAAAAATTGATGCTTCCGGAAAGATATACGAGCGTAATTCCAGAAGATCATTCTTTAATACGGTTGATGGCGGTGAGATTATTATAAGAAATCATGACCTCTTTGAAGCAATAATAAAGAACTATGCCCGTTCTCCTATCCGAAGAATAAGCATAGAAATGGAGTTTCCTATTATACATAAAATTGCAGATATTGATGAAACAGTGATTAATGTGATAAAAAATAATGAACATGCTTTAACACAGTATCCGATAGATCCGCTCTTAACCCGTATCAATGATGGCAACTACTACTACGATATTCATTTTTGGGTTTCAAAAGATGAGACTAATATGCTGCAGATGAAGCAAAATATTAAAAAAGAGATTTACCGTGAAGTTTGTACAAAGAACTTTGGACTTCCTTATCTACATGAAGATACTTCCTATAGTCTTTCATAAGACTTGTTGTCACGTAATATAAACAGCATAGCACCTTCTCATGTTGCTTTTTTTACATCCCAACTTATACTCGAAGTATCCTTATTTCGTATTACAATTTATTTATGGCAATGGACTTGAATAGAGCGCAGCTTATCGGGAATATTACCCAAAACCCTGAGCTGAGACAGACTAACACAGGACAGAATGTTGTATCTTTTAGTATTGCAACCAACCGCACGTACGTTGACGGAAACGGACAAAAAGTATCACAGGCTGAGTTTCATAATCTCGTAGCATGGGGAAAACTCGCTGAGATCATTGCACAGTATTGTACAAAAGGTCAGAAAGTATTCGTAGAAGGACGAATGCAGACACGAAGCTGGGATGATCCAGAGGGAAAGAAACATTATAAGATGGAGATTGTTGCAGACAATCTCATCATGCTTGGAGGTAAAGGCGGATCAGGAGGAGGCTCTGAGAGTCCATTCTCTGATGACATGATGAACTCTGTTACAGAGATCAATGACATGCCGTCTCCAAAGGCAACCAAGGGTAAATCCTCTGCCGATGAAGAGATTAGTATTGAAGATGTACCGTTCTAGATTGCATAAAAAAAGAGTAGAGAAATTCTCTACTCTTTTTTTGATTTGTTAATGTGCATGTCATTTCCCAACAATTCCTATCTCATGCGAGCTCCAGAAGTAGGCAAGCAATGAGTATCAGAGTACAATATATATGTATTCTTTTTTTATTTTTACATGATATTTGAACAAATCCAAAACGATATCAAAGATGCTATGAGAGCAAAGGACACTCTTAAGCTTTCTACTTTGAGATCAATACTCGCAGCAATGAAGAATGAGCTTGTCTCAGGTGTAAAGAAAGACACACTTACTGACGAAGAATCTCTCAAGATTCTTAAGAAGCTTGGTAAACAGCGAAAAGACTCCATCGAACAGTTTACTTCCGGCAACAGACCAGATCTTGCAGAGAAGGAAATGCAGGAATACTCTATCATCGAGGCATATCTTCCAGCTGAAATGTCAGATGAAGAGTTAATAAAAATTATCGAAGAAACTATGAAGACCGAAGGTCTTGATAAAAAAAGCGATATGGGACGCCTCATGGGTCTCTTGATCAAAAAAACTTCCGGACAGGCTGATGGGAGCAGAATCAAATCTTACCTTGAACAACATCTTAATTAATCATCAATATGCCAACTAAAACTACAAAAACAGCAAAAGAAGAAAATATAGAGACACTAGCGGTAACAAAAAAAGCCGTGGTGAAAAAAGCTGAGAATATTTCTCAGGCTCTATTTACACTTTCCGGAATCATATTTATCTCATCATTAGTACTTGCAGGTACTATTTACGCAGGGGCAAAAATGCTGGAGAATAAACTCTCAAGTATCCCAGATGCACCGGCAAATACGCAAGCCGTTACTGGTACGGCACCTGCCGCTCCATCTACTGGAACTCCTACGGGTCAGGATACTTCACTCAGCTATATCGGAGGCTCTTTAGCAGTAAATAGTGCAGCTAAGCCTACAGGCACAACACCGGATATCGAAAATGTTCCTTTTGTTGGAAACAAGGATGCAAAGGTAACTATCGTGGAGTATTCAGACTACGAGTGCCCATTCTGTAAAAAATTCTATGATCAGACTATCAAACAGCTGGAGAAAGAGTATATCAGTACAGGTAAAGTGAAGTTTATTTATAAAGACTTCCCTCTTCACTCTATTCATCCGTTATCTCTTCCTGCTGCAAATGCAGCAAGATGTGCAGGAGCTCAGAATAAATATTATGAAATGCACAACGCTCTCTTTGAGACATACAATACTTGGACTGAAGGCTCCAACCTCAAAGACAGCCTCACGACAGTTGCTAAAAATATAGGTGTAAATACAGATACTTTTAGTAAATGTCTTACGGATTTCACTTATAAAGATGCAATTGAAAAGGATTACACTGAAGGCTATTACCTTGGTGTAAGAGGTACGCCTACTACATTTATCAATGGGAAAATGGTGACTACTGCAGATGGTGATTCAGCAGGAGCTATGGATTATAGCATGCTGAAAGCTGAGATCGATAAACTCCTCTAAAATTCATAAAAAAAAGCCTCTGCTGTAAATACAGCAGAGGCTTTTTAGATAGTCAATATGGACCTCCGTAAAACTGGTTGAAGACCTTATCAGCTTCTTCAAGAGAATAATATCCCCTAAAGTCAGGATTACTCGAGCATTCAGCAATAAGTTTTTCAAGTGGCTTAAGATACCACATTAGCTTACTAATTTTATTTTCCTGAAAGGTCTCAGCATAATGCTGAACTAATCTCACCATGGCATCTTTTAATGGCAAGATTCTTGCGACATGGGCTATGAAAGATACCTCAATGTATCCTTTGCCTTCATAGAAATATGAACTCTCTAGTACATCTCGACTTGGTACATAATTGTCATACTGAGTACCAGTGTTATAAAGACCGGTTTTTCCATCAGTATCTATTTCATATTTCTCATAATCATGTCTTTCATAAAGTTCAAAAATTGATTTTACAAAGACAAGTTCAAGCTCTGCTGAATCACTTTCAGTGAATTTAGCAAATATTATTTTAGGATCAATTGCCTTTCCTTTTAAGAATCCAATATAAGCTTCCTGTAACCAATTTTTAATCTTGGCTTCAATAGAAAAATCCACAACCATACTAGTCTCCTTTCTATAATATATGACTACCTAATTTGTAATGAGCTTGCCGCCCAAGAAAACTTGGCAGCATAGGAAGAGTATTATATTTTTATAAAATGTCAATAAATAATATTTAAAACATGTGTCAATATATGATATGAAGTTATAATAGCACTAAATTGTAAAGTAAAAATACAAGACTGCAGGCAGTAAAATTGTGATTTTCATAATTCCAAGCTATAGTAAGTGCAAATTTTCCCCTTAATCCAGCTTGTATGGCAGCCAAAAGCACTCTCAAAATTTCAGCGATCATTGTTGTGGTCCTCTCTCTACTTATCATTTCTTTTCCAGATGCAGATGGAGCAAATGTGCCTTCTTCATCATACAATATTCAGGGTATGCGTCTTATCATCAGCTGGGGTGATGTAAATAATACAGTATCAGCATCAGATCCGGCTTCCACATGGGATGGCGCTCTTACTCTCTCAGGAGGACAGATCAAAGTCCTCAATCAGCTCCGTTTTCAGGATCCAAATGATAGGATCCTCAACAAAGACGGAGAGCAGATAAAATTCCAGTCTGATATTAATTCAGATTATGACGGGCTACAGATTCGTCTTATTCCAGATCAAAGTGAATCAAATCCAACATTGTTTTTCGATTCAAAAAAAGATGGAAGATTTGCTTTTCCGCTGAAAACTTTAGCGAGGGATAAAACTCAGACAGTAGCTGTCGGATCAGGATATACAATCGTAGCAGAAGTAGCTGATGTTGCTTATGATATGGGAAGTCTGCAGGATCAGCTCCATGCACTTATAGCAGAGAGACAAGTATTATGCAGCGCCTCAGGAAGCAGGATGAATGAATGTATTGCTCAGCTCACAAAAGATCTTACTTTCAAGACACTCCAGCAAAAGCTCTCCGCACTTTCTCAAGAGAGAAGCAATGCGGATCTGGGACTTTTAGTAAAAAATATTCATCCAGATTATTTAAACCTTTTAGGAAAAAAAGCACTTTCAGATCTTACCCGTGAAGATCTTCACAAATTTGATTTTACAGAACTTACACATCTCTCCCCTACTCTTTATCGGAAACTTTTAGATACTGCTCCTGAGCTCATCAAGACGCTTTCTGTGGAGCTTCAGGATAGAGTATTAATATTAGAAGGATCTCTTCCTGCTGGTCTTGCAAAACAAGTAATGCTCGACAGTACGACTTATGGAAATTTTAGACAAATCATTCAGGCTATGCCTGATATTCAAAGAGTACAGCTCTTCAAGCGGCTTGGTGTAATCAGCCCGTCAAATTGGCAGAGTTTAAAATCTCTTTCTCTCTCAAATCTTACGCTCGCTCTGCATTTTATAGCAGAAGTACCTCTAGATAAATCAGATGCAGCGCTTACAAAATACCTCGATCAACTTAAAAAGCTCGAGACACTTGATAAAAATTTTAAACAGATTGAGACACTTATCTCCACTGGACAAGCAAATACTGTGAAAGAAATATTCTCTCAGCTGAGAGCTGTGATGATAGATGACTCTACGCTGACTCCATCTATCTATAAAGAGCTTGAGGACTTCTTCTCCAGAGTATCTATTCTTACTAAAGAAGACCGCGATATACAGCTCACGACACTTATGATACATACAAAAAAAGTATTATCAGAATCTACAAAAGCAAAGGTATCAAAAGGGATCTTGGCATTCAGTGATGCAAATGAAAATGCATGGTTTCATACTTATGTAGCTGAAGCTTCCCGTCTCGGCATCATCGGAGGATACAAAGATAAATCAGGAAAGAATCTCAATCTCTTTGGACCAGCAGATAATGTCACTATCGCAGAGCTCCTTAAGATGACTCTGGAGACTTCAGGAGCAGGAAGTACTCAAACAGAGCCTACTCACAGTGAGGCAAAGAATCATTGGGCAAAAGGATATGTGGCACAGGGTGAAAAGCTGAAGCTCAGCATACTGGCTAATGCAAAGATTGATCTCAACCGTGCAGCTACTCGAGCAGAGGTGGTACGTACTATCTTCGAAGCCTTCGGATTTTATCCAAAGGATCCAGTGGAGTTCGCGTTCTCTGACGTGACTAAGGATACAATAGCAGCCCGCCATATCTATTATGCATACGAGCTTGGTATTGTGTCTGGCGATGATGGTTCTAAGAAATTTAGACCTAATGATTCTATAAATAGAGCTGAGGTTGCAAAAATCATAGCAACGACAATAGCCTTATTTAAACAGCCATTGGATAATACAAGCATTGGAGGAGACTTGAATCTGTAAGAGATATCAAAGAAAACCCGAAGCTTTATGCTTCGGGTTTTTTAATAATTTTTAATACTATATTATTTACTCTATAGTATTTTTTTTATATGTTTGTATGATCTGAAGTCACTTCTCTTTCTCATCCGGATACCTCGTGAAGTATTCAAACTCCCATTCACAAAGTACATCCTCACTTGTGACATGTTTTTCTATTATGGTTTTTTCGCCACCTAATCCATAAATAGTGAACTGAATACTATCATTACGCGCTTCAGCTTCAGCTTTAGCTCTCCTGAACGCCAGGTTTGATGTTGAATTATCACTTTAGTTCCATTTGGGAACCAAAATTTATAGAAGTAATCACCCCAAAATATTTTTCAGTAAATGCATTTTTCATAGTATTCCTCCTAACTTTCAATGTTTTATTTTATCCTAGATATAAATAAATTCAGCCTTAACAAGAAAAAGAACTTATCAGATGATAAGCTCTTTTCTTTTTTGAATCTCTTGCCCCAGAATTTAATTTACTATTTCAAAGTCATTATTTGCTCCCTCCTTCATCTTCTTCAGCTCAAGAGTATTCACAAGCTTCAAATCCGCAATAGTATGCATCTTCAAATACTTATCAGAAAGTGAGTAGAGAGTCTCCCCAATATTGAGCATTCTCTTCACGGTAGTCGTATAGTATGAAGTTCCATAATTATAATTTACGTCACTTTGCGTAAGGTTTGGATCAGTATGGCTTACCTTTCCTTTCAAAGTAATCGAATCCTTTGCAATACCAAAGACATAGGCTCCCGTAAAGTTTGGCGCTCTCCAGATGGATTTTTCAGGAGGCATTGGAGGTACGATACCTATTGCAGGTGACGTAGCAGCTCCAGTACGAGGTGTAGTAGCCGCATTTGGAAGTGGTATATTTGGGTTCTCATTTAATTCTACTGGAAGCGCAAGAAGTCCTTTTTCCTTAGAAAAGTAGAATGCATGATGATCATAAAGTGCCTGTGACGTACTCGCAGCATCTCCGAACTCATAGGTCGCAGCTTCCTTAGGAGCTGCTACATTTGTGACATCAAAGAGAGAAAGTTTAAGACCTTTATTGAGTACTCTTCCGCCTTCGAGCTCCTGTGTCTGTCTTCCGAATCCGATAAGAGTATTGTCATCATACGGATGAAGATAGTTGGAATAACCCGGGATCTTAAGCTGTCCGAGGATCTTTGGGTTTGCAGGTGTTGCGAGATCTATCACAAAGAGTGGATCTGTCTGTTTGAAGGTCACCATGTATGCTCTGTTCTGCATAAATCTCACTGAATAAATCCTCTCACCCTGGGCAATATCCTCGATCTGTCCCGCAATCTTCATAGAAGGATCAAGAACGTAGAGGTTATTGTAGGATTCACGCATGTTCTCCGGAGCAAGATTGGACCACGACTGATTCTTTGTAGTCGCTATTCTAAAGTATCCATTCTGCTCATCCATGGAAAACTGATTGAGTACCTGACCAGTTACTTCACCGTAACCTTTATAGGAAAGAGCTCCATTACTTATGCCTAGTTTTTGTACTACAGTCTTTTCAAGTTCCTTTGAGATATCTGCATATTTTGCCTGTACTCTTTGTTTCAAAAGCGTCTCAAGAGTATTCCGTTCACTCTCAGCAAGTGAATAAACATATCCTTCCATGATCTGCCGTACTTTCTGAAGTTTTTCCTGTCTTGAAAGGACTACATCATCTGCATCCAGAATCTTATTGATCTTTGTCTGAGTCTTTATATCAAGCTTTGGGAATACAATATCCTTGAGCACTTCGGCAGTCAGATCCTCTTCATTGATATATTTTGTATAGGCAAGATACAGATTATCTTGAGACATAAATACATTCTGCGCTCCATCCATTAGGAACAAGGTGTTTTGAATCTTCTCTGCAGGATTTTTTAAGTTGATCGATGCTACACTTGTCATCCCATAGTTACGGTACGGCATATCAAAGTAGTAGATATTTGGACAGAGACAATCAGGGGATTTTACATCATTGGAAAGCATCGTTCCATTTTCAAGCACTCTAGGTACGACTGGTTCACCTGGCTGATATATGCCGTAGGTATTTGTCACAAGATAGAGACGGTCTCCCGTCATCCGTGAAGTCATGAGACTACCTTCAAAATCAAGGTTTCTGATCTGCTTTGGATTCTTTTTATCGCTTACATCAAAGACCTTTACGAACATATAGTCAGAATATCTTCTGAAGGTGGAATAAATCGGATAAGTAGAAATAGTATTATTTCTTCCATAGATCACTAGTGTATTACCATCAAGATACAGTCCTTCAGGCTGAGATTTGAAGGCTACCTTTGAAAGTACTGAGGCTTTATCAGCAGGATATGCATCTGTGATATAGAGATCCTGACCTGAAATACTATAGAGGTACTTTCCATCAGTTTTTACGATATCTCCCTCATCTACACCTTCCACCTGTACATTTGTCTTCGAATAATCATCTGAACCTCCATTTGCGGAAAAATCTCTATCTGTTGCAGGCATCGCAGTGGGAGCTACGGCGTCTACACTTTTTCCTACAGAACTTGAGCTCTCAAGACTCATGATACCGCCTCCGCGTCCATAAGTGTTTGTAGAAGGATTGTTTTCGAGATACTCTTTTAATTCATCATAGGATCCAAACTTTTTTATCTGTGCCTGATTTGCAAGTACACCGGAAGACGTAAGAGGCAGCTCCGCACCAGAAGAAGTTGGTACTTCAATAGTTGGAATGATAGCGCCTGAAAGATTCCCATTGAGATTTTCAGTAGGAGTACTAGGTGTCTGAGTACAAGATACAGCGAGCACGAAAGCGCATACGCCTAAGAGTTTGATCGGTAATTTCATAGTAATGGAGGAAAGATATGAATCTATAGTTAGTATAGCATATTTTTAGTAAAAGTATTGATAGCAAAAATAAACTCTTGAAAAGAAGTCGTCTCAACCATATATTTTAGTTACATATTTCTTACACCCTCAGATGAGAAAATCTTTCCTTGCTCTCACAGTATTTTTTTCGGTACTAGTTTTCGTGCATCTACAAACTCACGTTTATGCTCTAGAAAGCAAAGATTATGCAATTACAGATTTTCAGCATATTCAGGAACGTTTTAAAGATGATGTTTTTACCTGGTCAGCTCCACTTCCAGATCTTTCATATAGTATTCGTTTTTATACTGGAGAAGTCTTATCATCAGAAAATATTCGTCAGAAAAAAGCTGTAGGAGAAGAAAAAATATGCAATATCTATAAAGACTGTACTGGCTCAATCTTCAATACTGCGAGCGGTTCCGGATTATTACTTTTCAATACAGGTATCCACCGTGATCTGAGAGAAAAAGGAGGGACTATATATCTTGAATATTTCTCAAAGAATCATCCAAATGCTTTTAGCAATACAGCTTACATTCCTCCACATTCCCATCAAGATAGTGCATCTTCTTTTACAGATATAGAATTTAGCGGCTATAGAGATAGTATTGAATATCTCTATGACAAACAAATCATCAAAGGAAGAACTCCGGAAGCATACGTACCTGGTGCATATATTCCACGAGCTGAAGCATTAGCATTACTACTGCGTACTTTTTTCCCAAAAGAAAACTGGGAAAACCATGCGACTAATTTTAAAGTCCAACATCCGACCTACACCTATGCATACTTCAAAGATGTAAGTATCCATGAATGGTACCAGGGTTATGTGGTTTATGCGAAAGAACATAACCTCATTAAAGGAAGATCACCTACGATGTTTGAACCTAGTGCTAATATATCTGACCAGGAATTTCTAAAACTAGTTTTCAATATGCTGATCATAAAGATTCAGTCAGAAGACTCAGATGCAGAAACAAATTCAGAAGCCTCACCATTTTACATTCCCAATGGGCAGCTTTACCTAGAATGGTTTCATTCTCTAAATGAAGATTTCAAAGAGGCACTTTACTTCTCTTCCCTTATCATTCCTTATACTCACATCAATCGGGACATAGCACTGACGCGTGAAAAAGCAGCATACTTTCTCTCCTATATACTAAAGCAGAATGAGCTTGATCACTGGTATCAGGATTTATAAAAATATCTTTCTCGCCCACTCTATCGCCTCCTCCTGCTCTATAAAAAACGGACTAGTCGCCATCGTCACAAAGCTCGCCTTTGCTACCAATTCTCTCGTCTTTTCCAAGATCATTTTCTGATCCATAAAATCAAGCTCTGGAGCAAACATATCTAGGTCAATATCTACGATAAGATTTCCTGAGATCTGAGAAAAATCCTGATCAAAGTGCTGCTCCGCATCCAGGAGAAAAATATCTTTTATCATACCGGCTTCCCGGGCAGGAATAATAAAGTTACCCACATTGAGGACCTCATTTGTATAAGTTGCGACTTTTCCCAGGTCATTGAGATCTTCATTTTTTTGGTAAATTTCTGGGTCTCTCATGTCCTTATGCTGATCGATATGGATAAGCGTCGCGCCGTCTCTTATCAGTCCTCTACTTCTAGCCTCAGCCCAAAAATAGTATGCGTGGTTGTGGTTGTCGAAGATAATGATTTCTCTTCCCCCATCCTGCTCCTTATCCTTAATTCTTACAAATTTTCGCAAGCCTCTACAGGATTTCAAAATTCCCTCCTCTACTTCTTCAAAAACAATATCTTCACCAACACATACATCATTTATCGTGCCATTCATGATAGACGGGACAATAAGTGATGGCTTTCTGCCTATTATTTTTTCCCGGTCATCATAAGAAAATGCATTATTTCCAGCATTTGCGGCCAATATAGTATTTTCTTTATAATAAGTCATAGAAATTATCTCTTAAAAAATCCTTTTTTCTTTTTAGGTGCTTTTTTTACATTCTCTAGTCTTTCCACTTCCCCGTTATATGCCTTTTCCAATTCAGTTATATTTATTGTTCTCCCTTGATACTGCCTAGCAACAAAGTTTGGCTGTAGAGCACGGTTAAAAGTACTTTCTAAATCATCAGTATACCCCCAGCTTTTCGCAATCTGCTTTAATAAATTCCATATATTCATAGTTCGCACGACTTGTTCCCAAGGCTGAAGAGCAAAGCCTTTATTCGATTCATCATATACCACATTCCCAAATATCTCACTTACAGCACTACAGATACTTGAAACGATTTTCTGCTTATTAAATTCTTCAAAATTTTTCTTTCTCTCAGGAGGATGTCCATAAGTCTGCTCTAATACATTCATCTTCTCTCCCATCGCAATCAAAAAGCTTAGGTTATTTTTTTCTCTGCCATTAAATTCAAAATTTTTCAGGAATTCTTTTAGCTTTTCCTCCCAGAGGTTAGTTTTCATTCTCTGAATTTCCGTTACAGTACTGATTTTATTATCCACAAGCTGATGTTCTTTCTCAAGAATTTTTGCCTCCTGCCAGTAGTCTGGAAACTTAATACTGTTCTCTTTATAACTATTAATAAAGTCTTCATAATTATCTTTTATAATCCCTTTCATCAGATTTTTATTTTTTTCTGCAGCACTATGAATCCGCAAGTATACTTCGTTTTTTAGATTTATTTCCTGCGGAGTTTGTATTTCAAGCACCTTTGTTTGATCTGCAATTGCTTGTCTTTTTTCTACGTCTACTTCTGCCTGCTGAAATAATGTATGCAGTACTTCCGTGATCTTATCTGCACTCTGCATAAATACCGGAGAGCTTTTTACATCCTTTACCTGCAGTAAAAATTGAGAGAGAGCTTCTGCTTTCAATACGCCACACCCAACGAGGGTAGTAAAGAGAAGTTGAAAAGCATGCAGAGAACTATTCTTAAATGTTTGATACATCTTTTCTTTCTCAAGATTAAGCGGCAGTTCAATACTTCGAGCATGTTCCTTAAATAACTCAGAGGTTTTTTTCTGAATATCCCGATCCTGTTCCACAATATTTTTTAATGCATCTAGGACATCAGGGTCACGTCGGAGAACAGCGATTCTCTGAAAGTACATCGCAGCAGTTCCATGGTTTGCGAATCTCTTATCCTTTGCCATGGTAAACAAAAACGAGAATATACCGTACCAATAGAGAGCAGCATTTTCCTCAGACATTGGCACACTATTTCCTGCTATGATCTGTTCATCTATCTCTTGAAGCTGGGTCACCACTTCAGCAAATTCTATATCATTCGAGTTTTTTTTTGAAAGCACCAAGTGAAGTGGAAACATATCACCTTGTTTTGTTCTCTGCAGAGCATGTTCTGAGACAGCTAACCCCTCAAAATTTCGATTTACTAAATAGTCTTCAAATAATGCCTGGATCTCTTTATCGAACCCTTGAGTATGTTCAGTATACCTCGCAGTGTGATCAGGAACAGCAGCACGAAGTTTTCTCTGCAATGTACTCTCACCGCTTGTCAAAGCTCTCGTAAGAGTATCATCCTGTTCCACAATCCCGCTGTTTTCTATCATCTCTAATGTCTCTTTGATCTCATCCGCAAACTTTCCTCCAAGTAGTTCTGCTTCTTTACACTGTAGATCATTTGAGAGGGGCTTGTTTTTTCCTGTAAACGATACGATCTTGTTATTATCCTCCATATATATTCATAAAATAATGCTGACCAAAACTATAAGAGAATAAGATAAAGTCAAGAATCGAGTTCTAGAAGTCGATAGACATATTAATATAATTATGGTTTATACTGCATTTTCTCTTTTCTCTGCTTCATTTCCTGTTATACTTTCTCTAATTTACCCCAAAAAACTATGTCACTTATCCATGTGTCCGGTCTTTCCAAGACCTTTGAACTGACGAAAAAGGCAGAAGGTTTTAAAGCATCTCTCAAATCTCTGTTTAAAAGAGAAAAAATCTATAAGCACGCAGTCAAAGATGTTTCCTTTGATATTGAGGAAGGAGAATTCGTAGGATTCCTAGGACCAAATGGGGCTGGAAAAACCACTACTCTGAAAATGCTCTCAGGTATTCTTTATCCTACTGCAGGAGAAGCATCCGTATTAGGCTTTATACCTTGGAAGCGAAAGGAAGAATATAAGATGCAGATTGCTATGGTGATGGGACAAAAATCCCAGCTTTGGTGGGATCTGCCTCCCATAGAGACCTTTAGACTTAATCAGGATATTTATGAGATAGAAGAGGAAAGATTTCAAAAGAATCTCAAATACCTTTCTGAAACACTTGATGCAGGAGATATCCTAGATGTACCTGTACGAAAACTATCTCTTGGACAGCGTATGAAATGTGAGCTGATCGCAGCTCTTCTTCATGATCCTAAAGTAGTATTTCTGGATGAACCTACCATTGGTCTCGACGTAAATAGTCAGAGAAATATGAGAGATTTTCTGCAGAAATATAATAAGGAAAAGAAAGCAACCATCATCCTCACGAGTCATTATATGGAGGATATCAAGCAGCTCTGTCCACGAGTAATTATCATCAACGAAGGAGAAAAGATTTATGATGGATCTTATAATGATCTTGTAAAAGAATATGTACAGGACAAGCTTATAGAGCTTACCTTTGACGGTGATATACCAAAGAAAGAAGTGGAGGAATTGGGATATGTAAAATCATGGTCTGACACAGGAGTAATTCTTTCAGTACCTCGGGAAAAAGCTTCAGAGATTCTAGCAAAGGCAGTAAGTAGTTTTACACTTGCAGATATTTCCGTAAAAGAAATGGAGGCAAGTGAAGTCGTAGCTGACATATTTACTAATGCGAAAAAGCATGAAAAAATATAAACGAATATTTAGTAATGCAGCTCAAGCAGTACTCGCATACCGTGCCAACTTTATGTTTGAGATTTTCTCCCGTGCACTTGGGTTCTTTGTGATCGTTTATCTCTGGAAAGCAGTGTATGCACAGTCCGGAAATATCCAGGGGTTTACATTTAATGAACTTCTTACTTATTTCCTTCTGACAGAGCTTCTTAGAAACCTTCTTGAAGCAAAGACCTTTAACGAGATCAGAGATGAAGTAAGAGACGGAAAGATTGCAAACTATCTCTTGCTGCCAGTAAAGAGTCTCTACATTTATTTTGCGCGGACATTAGCAAGGTCAGTGAATACTTTCTTCATTTTCGTCATTCCCGTTATCCTGCTGATCGTCTTTGTAAATTTCTTTGTGGGACCGGCAAGTTTGATGCATTTTGGATTAGCAGTATTGATGACGATTATTGCCATCTTTATGTCTCTTTTTCTTTTTACACTTTTTGGCAGTGTTGCGTTCTGGACTGTGGAGACTGGAAATATTATCTGGGCTTTCAACTTTATCGTAATGCTTCTCGCAGGAAAGCTCATCCCAGTTCAGTTTCTCCCTCCAATTATCAGAAATGTCATTAATCTTACTCCTTTTGTATCACTCTTTAATCTGCCAGCGTCTATCTATCTTGGGAAAATACACGGGATGGATCTTGTATTTCACTTCTGTGTGCAGGGTATGTGGCTAATGGTACTATATGTTGTTTTAGTTTTTGTGTGGAATAAGGGGTTGAAGAGGCTTGAATTAGTTGGAAATTAACATGAAAAAAACACTCCGCTATCTTCACAGAGTCTACAAAATGACATATATGAAATTATATGCCTATCCCATAAATGCATTTATAAATTCACTCACAAGAATTGCATATGCCCTCTCAGGTATCGGGGTCATATATTTTGCATACCTAGTGCTGCCTGAAGGTTCTACTATTACAGGAGCAACTTTTTCGGATACACTCATTGCATTTCTCCTTTTCCAGACATGTTTCTATTTTTTAGGAATATTTTTTTACAACTCACCTGAACTGGTACTGCAGATCCATCGAGGACAGCTGGATAACAAACTGATCCGTCCGTGCTCATCAGTATGGAATATCTTACTCCAGGAAATCTACCCCACCTCAGCGCGTGATATGTTCTATTCAGCGATACTACTTATAGGACTTACATGGTACTACAATTCTTTCACTATCCTCGAATGGATGGCACTGTTGGGAATATTTATAAGCTCCTGCATTATCATGTCTTCTCTGAACCTTATGTTTAGTTCCTGCTGCTTTTACTTTGAGGGATTTCTCAAAGGTCCAAACTGGTTTAAAGATCAGGCATCTCAGATTTGCAGATATCCAAAAGATATCTATCCTGAAGTGTTTCAGTGGATATTTTTTCCGATTTTCTTTGTAGCAACTCCTGTCTTTTCACTTTTAAGACATACATATACATTCAATGACGTACTTCTGCAGCTGTTTATGACGATAGCTACACTTCTGATTTCTTTATATATTTGGAATCAGGGACTACGTCATTATTCCTCTGCAAACTAATATGAAAAAGATACTCCGTTATCTCAGCCGTACACTTCATATGTCATTTCTGCTTAATGCAGCTTACCGGATGGATTTCATCTGGTTTGTTATCATGATGCCTGTCTTTCTCGCATCAGAGCTTTTAGGAATCTACTTTCTTTTCGCCGCCGGCAATCTGGAAAGGATCGCGGGATTTACCTTTGTTGAATTCGTATTTGTATCATCTCTTGCTGCCCTCACATGGATGTTTACTTCTCTCAGTGCTATCGGCGCAGGGCTTATAGTGAGACAGATTAACAGCGGACATATTGATATGTTTCTTTTAAAACCGCTGCCTTTCTCTATCGCAGTCATCGGACAAAAATTTTATATCAAAAGATTTCTCCAGATTTTTGTCAGAATCATTATTCTTATCTGTGTTCTCTATTTTGGTAAATTAACCTTGAGTATCCTACAGGTTTTTCAAATTCTTTATGTACTGGCCACTTCACTTATACTTTATTATGCGCTTTTCATCGCAGCAGAGAGTCTTTCATTTAGATTTGCAAACCTTGATATGGGAAATGTACTTTATGATACGATTGATCAAACCACATATTATCCTGCAGCAGTTTACCCAGCGATGATGAGATTTATATTTACCTATATCCTTCCTATTTTTCTCCTGGTAAATCCAGTGTATCTGATTCTAAAAAATGAATACTCATTTACACATGTGATTACGGCATTTGTAATAACTTTTTTGTGGATATTGATTGCATGGTACTTTTGGACTGAAGGAAAAAATGCTTATGAATCAGCCAATTAGATTTTTCATTAAAAATTTTCTAATCTAGATCTTTTTTTCAAACCCATCCTTAAAATTTCTCTTCACAGTTTTCTTCACTCTTTCCAACACTAACTCAGGAATACTCAGTTCCTCTGAGAGTTTCTTGCGATCTGCTCTGAAAAAATCAGCAGTAAATACAGCAATATTTTTTGCAAGTTTTTCAGGTACTTCGGTCAGAGGTGTATTCTTTATATGTACCCAGAGATCCATGAACAGCAGTACAGTCTGCTCCATAGTGAGAGATCTTTCTTTTACTTTACTATGAATCTTGTTCAGTATATCCACAAAGGTATTCTCCCATTTTATATCAAAGAAAACACAAAGCTGAGTAAAGCTGAATCCTTTTTGAGCAAAATAATCTTTATTAGTCCATTCAAATACGCTTCCTGATAAAATCCCCATTCTTTCATCTATTCTTTCCAAAAATTCACTCTCACTATAGTATAGCTTCTCTTCAAGTTCAGCGAGCTGTTTCTGCATATGTATGAGCTCCTGAGTTTTTTTTGCAATTTTCTTCTTTAACAGATCAATCTCCTTTTTAGCTGGTATCGCCTGTATTTCAGTTTCATCTTTCTTATTATAGTATTCACCCGATTCCTGCATATCATCACTGTTATAAATTTTGTGCATAATACTCTGAGATTTACATTAGTCAATTTTTCGTAGTCTTGTATTCCCATCCGTAAAAATATCTATACTATATGATCTATATTCTTTTGTGTTTATGAAAAAGCTATTTCTCTATTTCAGGCGTATCACAAAAATGTCCTTCCTGACATGGATGCAGTATCCTCAGGATATCTTCGCATCCGGCATCGGAAGTGTCGTGTATACCTTTATGCAGCTGGCATTTTTCTATTTTCTCTTCACCTCTGGAAAGAACGTTTTAAGCGGATACACCTTCCAGCAGTTTTATACAGTCTTCTTTATTTCACAGTGTTCTATTGCTCTCTTCTTCCTTTATAGCTGGGGGAATCTGCAGCGATTAGGAAAGGACATTGAGCAAGGAAATATTGATCTCCAGCTCATCAAGCCTTTTCATACAGCTATCATTCTTCAGCTTCCTAAACTATTTGTAAATAGTTTTATGCCGATGTTCTTTATACAGGCTGTACTTGTTTGTCTCTTCTTTTTTATAGGAATACCAAAAGTATCATTATGGTTCTTCCCTTTCTCTTTTGTACTTATTATCAGCAGCTGGATACTTTTACATGCCACTTATGTGATCTGTATATCTGTGCTTTTCTACTTAAAGGGTTTCTGGGGATTCTACAAAACTGCCGGTAATTTTTCCGACCTCGTTCAATATCCAAAGGATCTTTTTCCCTCATGGATCGGTATATTATTCACTTTTTGCATTCCATATTTTATGGTCTCAGATCCGCTTTATAGAGTTTTTAAAGATGAACTTACTCTGCAATATGTGTTCTTTTACGTACTATTTTATGTATGTTTTTTAAGTATCAGTTCCTTGATTTGGCATTTCGGTCTTAGAAGATACGAAGGAGGATAAAAACCTTAAGTCACCTTATTTCATTTATTTGTCTATAATATTTGATGAATTTACTTGCGGGAGCAGCTACATAAATCTACTGTAGAAGCGTCATAATCGCTTCAAAATGAAATCTTCCTTCGCTCCTCAACTCTTCGCGTATAAAATTCCCGATATTTCAGAGATACCTGATCTAATTGCAAGCATTCCTGAAAATGAAGTACATTACTTTTTTGGGTTATTAATTAGAGCTACACACAATTCTATTACGCAAATCATTGATCCTAAGCATATTCATTACGCAGTACTTCTAGATCCGACACTCTATCATGCGATAGAAGCAGACGCTAAGAGGCGTATAGAAAAACTTCACATCCAAAAAAGACTACCGGCATCCTTTAATCTGGAAGAGCTCAACTATATAAGAACCTCCTATACAGATAGGCTTTTTGTGGAACTGGCAAAGCAGGATAATCCGATGGATAGGCAACTTATCCTGCCGCGTCATTATAAGTCATAGAGACTTCGTACTAAGCTTTTTTAAAGGTTTTTTTTACCCATTTTACAAACTTGTGAGAAAGTTTTTTTTCATCATGCATTTCACGCTTCTCCTTCATAGATACAAATTTAGGCTTTGGGATAAGCATATTTTCAAGAGTAAGACTATTTTCCTTTTTTAAGAGATTGAGTACCCGCTCAGAGGCTGCTTCTAGGACATCATCAATACTTTGAGCTTCCTGATCCATATCAAAATATATCACGTCCTTCACTTTTATTGCGTCCTTTGAAGAATGCAGAACCTGAGATAAAGAAGGATCTTTTTGTACTGCCCGGCGTGCAAGATCTATTCCTAGATCGTCTGTATGACCCAATTCTGAGATTTTATCTTCAATATTCTGATGTTGAGGTGTCATGTCATCTAAAGCTTTTTCAAAATCTTCCTTGTAAGTATTCTCTACAAACACAGGAAATCCTTCTCTATGGTATCTCGCCGCTGCTTCAGCTGTCTCTAGAGGATGTACGTCTACATTTGGAGCATAAGGCATTACACCATAATCAAGAGGATTTTCCTTTGATACAAAAAGCCTCTCCGGCTGAAGTGCTTTTTTAAAATGACCTAGGACTGCAATCTCAAGCGGTGCTTTTGTGTAAGGCTTATTTTTTTCTATAGGCTCTTTGGCATTTAAGTCAGTTCTATATACGTGAAGCTTATCTATTTGATTATTCATAATGTCTAATAAGTAATTTACTATCATTTTACAACACTCTCATCTCTTATACAACTAGAAGACATCTCTCTATTGTAGACCCACTCCTTTTTTCTATACAAATCTCAATTTCTCCTCTACAATTCTTACTGTTTAGATTTTTTCCACGATCATGAAGAATTAAGAGACGTACAAAATATTTTGATTATTAAAACGACTATATGCAAGAATTAAAAGCAATACTTATAGACTGTATTCCTCCGGATATGTCCAAGGAGGACGCAGCATTTAGATTGAGCGAGGCTGAAAGCCTTGTCTCGACATATGGAGGACTTGTGATCCTCAAATCCATCCAGAGGAAGCTGATACCAAATTATCAGACCTATATCGGGACTGGTAAACTCGACGAGCTCATGTATGAAGGAAAGGCACTTGGTGCAAATATCCTCATCATCAACAACGAGATGAAGCCTCAGCAGATCTGGAATGTAAGCGAAGTGCTCCGCAAGGGTGAATCTGAGATGCAGGTATGGGACAGAATAGATCTCATTCTAAAAATATTTCAGAAGCATGCCTCTACCAAAGAAGCTCAGCTAGAAATACGTCTCGCCTCTCTGAAGCACATGGGACCACGAATCTTTCGAATGGGTATGGAACTCTCACAGCAGGGTGGTGTAGGTACTTCCCGAGGTCAGGGAGAGACAAATACGGAGGTGATGAAACGTCATCTAAAGGAGCAGGAACGGAAAGTCATGCAGGATCTGGAAGAATGCAAACGGCATCGGGAGCTTCAGATGAATGCACGGAAACGCAAAGGTCTCCAGACAGTTGGCATAATCGGCTACACGAATGCTGGAAAGAGCAGTCTCATCAATACGCTTACAAAGAAGGGTGCCTATGTGGCTGACAAACTCTTTGCAACACTTGATACCCGTGTCGGTAAGATCTATTTCCAGGGATCCGGCAAAGAGATTCTTGTCTCAGATACGATTGGGTTTATACAGGACCTCCCCACTACGCTTATCAATTCCTTCAGATCTACACTTGAAGAGACAATACATGCTGATTTTCTCCTGCACGTCCTTGACTGCAGCGATCCAAAGATTGTAGAGAAAATGGCAGTAGTACATGATGTCCTTGGTCAAATCGAAATCTTTGATAAGCCGATGCTCTATGTATTCAACAAGATTGATCTCATTTCAGCAGAGCGAAGACAGGAGCTTGAGGACGAATTTGCTGATCTCAATCCTATTTTCATCTCCACTTATTCAAAGGATGGAATAGAAGAATTGAAGAAAAAGATAGAGGAGAGACTCTAATATAGAGTTATGTAAACCTGAAAACCCGCTAGGAATTGCTTTTTCCAGCGGGTTTTTTAGAATGCGAGTGCACATAAAAATACGTTAGAAAGGAAAAATAAAAACATGTATAGAATTATTATTGTGCTTGCTTCACTATTTGCTGTGTGGGCATCAAGCCCAGCATATGCAGAAGAGAACAAAACAGAATCTTCGGGACTCACATCCCGGATAGTCCTTGAAAAAGAGTTAGAAAACACTCCATTCGAACTGGATATGGAGTTATCATATGAAATGACCGGCTCACCTAAAGAGAACCTCACCTATGGAAGTATTGGTTTCGGTTGGCATCCAACTGAACATCTCTACCTAAGTTTAGGAATCGGAGCTGGAGAAATAGGTTTTCCTGTTTCCTCTGTATCCCCTTTACTTCTCCTGGAAGGAAAAAGCAAATTCTCATCCCGAGATCAGAATTTTTTTACAGAAGTAGAGATGGAATATTTTCCACTGCTCGTAAAAAATGCCACGAGGTTTGAATTTTTATTTAACCATCCAAGTGCTGAAGAACTTTTCTTAGGAATACACTTAGTAATAAGGAATCTTACTTCCTTTGAACTTGGTCCGGAAATAATGTTTCCTCTCTATGCCATTGGAGAGATAAAAGCCTCTGATGCATTGTCGATTGATCATAATACGATTTATCAAGATGCGCGGATCGTGCTGGAGAGGAAATTCTAACTCTCTCTTTCAAGAAAAGCGTCAGACAATTTGTCTGACGCTTCTTTTTTATTCCTCTGCTATCCTTTACAATCCATAGCACAGCTCTTTGCACTCTCGGGACAAGGACATCCAGATCCAGTACATACTACTTCCTGGCACTTGTTATCTCCGCATTTGTCGATACAGATGCCTCCTTTTTTATTGCTGTTCTGATTTGCAGCAGGCTTAAAAGCACTAGCATCACAATTGTTATTTTCAGCTGTACATCCTATCTGAAGCCACTCATAAAACGTTGTTGGACTACCCTCAATCGCATAAATGGTTTTCTTCACATTTGGAAAATTCTTCAAAGTCGTATCAAGCTGAGCAAGAAGTGACTGGCTTCCGCAGCTTGTACTTGCATTTGGAATAATATTTCTCATATCTCTAAAGTCTACGTAGACTGTATCTTTATCTATTTTCACTGACTTTAAGAGTCCTGCTGTTTTAACTGAGAAAAAAGATGTAGCATCCTGCTGTGCTGCAGTAGGTCCCTGCAGAAGCTTTAATAATGCGCGCTGTGGTGTCGCCTTATCTAATACTCTTTCCGAGACACTTACTACGGCACTACAGTCATTTGCATTAGCAACAGCTGATTTTTTTGAGAAAAATACAGTAAGGGTATCATAGGTTTGGACCTTGGCAGGTGTTTGCGCTACTTTATTCCCGCTCACTGATGACTGCAGATTATCGCCGTTTACACCACATGATACCATGAGAGTAAGTAGTAACAGCGGAGTAATTATTGTTCGGAAGTAAGTCATAGAGTCTTATAAGAAGAATAAATTATGTAGTTGCGGGCGTAGTGCTTCTTTCCTCCAGCATACGTGTAATCTCAGCTCCAAAGAGGATGAGAAGACTCATAAAGTAGATCCATAGAAGCAAGATCACAAGAGCACTTGCTGCTCCAAAGGCGGAAATAGATTTACTCGATGAGAGATAGATACTGACTGCATACTTCCCTAAGAAAATAAGGATCGCAGTTATTAGAGCACCAGGTAATACTTTCAGCAGATTTGGCTTTCGATGCGGAAGATATCCAAATACTATAATAAAGAATAATGTCAGAAAAAACAATGTCAGTAAAGTATCAGAAAGAGGAACCACTGCCATATAGAGGGGCAGATAGCTATTGAGATATGAGACAAATGTGCTCAGTAGTATGGATACAATCAAAAGCACAGCGAGTACAAAGACAAGAATCACTGCAGCAATCTTACTTTTAATGAGATACCCTACACCGCTTCGCTTGTTTCCCGGGATTTCCCAGATTTTATTGAGAATATTCTGGAGCTGTCCCACAATACCAGTAGCACCCAATATCAAAGTGACGATACCAAAGATGAGGGCAAAGTAGCTCGTGGTTGGATTGAGCTGTGTAAGCAGCAGATCTCCAATAAGTGTAGATGCCTGAGCACCAAGGAGTGCTGCAAGGTATGCGAGAATCTGCGTCTGCACATATGCCTGATCAAATACTAACCCTGCAATACCCAGCATCATGACCAGCAGCGGCGCGATGGAAAATATGGCAAAATAGGAAAGAGATGCAGCCATAGAAGTGGCTTCATGCTCATTCCACCGGTTAAAAGCAGTGGTGAGAAACTTGAATATTTTTTTGAGAGGAAACATAGTAATCAGATTAATCTTCAGTCCTTTTTAGAAGACGCATAATATCTTTATTGATGACTTTCAGTGCTATCAATATAATACCATACACCATACATGCCTGTATAAATAGTAGTGCTAGTCCAATCAGTGATCCAAAATTCACCACAAACCATTCCTTTGTCATCATAAGCACTCCACCCATAAATAAGGCAGCAATAAGTATCCTGATTACTCTACTCATTCCTATACGGAACTCTATTCCCTGCTTTGAGAAATGATATGTACACACAAGGACAATAAATTCACAAATAACAGTATTCACAGCACACGCAACGATTCCAAACTTTGGTATAAATAGGATATTACTCACCAAATTAAATAAAAGCGTGAGACCATTGATATAGATAAGTCTCTTTTGTGACCCCTGAGCGACAAGAAGAAAGTTGAATAGAAGATTCAGATATGAGAAAAACACTGAAAAGATAACAATCTGAAGAATGATATCCGATCCGAAAAATCCTGCTGAAAGATTGGAAAGATAGTCTCCTTTATTTGTCACAAAAATAATCGGATATGCCAAGATATATGTTGCGATCACAAGAGGAGCCGACATCATGAAAAGCAGATCAAATGAGGACTGGATCACAGCTCTCAGTTTCTCATAGTTTTTCTCTTTTATAAGACTAAGCATCAGAGGTAGCAGTGCATTCAGAAAGAAAAGAGGAATGATGCTTACATTTTCAAGAATCTTCACGGCACCCACATAAATCGCGATCTGCTGATCTGCAAGCTCCTTGGACATAAAGGCTGGAATCAGAAGGACATCGATTTTAAAATAGAAAAGTCCGAGTGTCAGTGCAAGTCCATATGGAAAAGCATCCTTAAAAAGCTTTTTCCAGTAATCCCAGTCAAATCTGTATTTGATGGGCAAAATCTTTTTTACCTGGTGACGTGTATACATATACATTGCCAGATTCCCTAACAGAGCAGCAAAATAGAGCCACTCAAATCCCCAGAAACTTACAGGCTCTCCAGGAGAATTTTTAGGAAATAACGCAAAAATACCCAGCGCCATGAGTAGAATATTGAGTATCTTCCCCAATACTTGAGAAAATGATGCTTGTTTCATCTTGTACTCGGCCTGCAGTACACCAGTGATAGTTCCATTCAAAAGTGAGAGCATCATTGCCCCTCCAGCAAGAAGCACTGCTACTATAAATGTCGGTCCCCGCTCTCTAAAAGAAGGAACGATCAATAACAGTATCAAAGCAATTGTGAGTACTAAAATACTTAAAGCATTTCGTATGGAAAGAATATTTCCTAAAACCTTTTCAGCTGGCTCTTCTTTTTTTGAATACTCGCGTATTGCAATAGTATACAGTCCCATATCTGCAAAGGTACCTGCTAGTGCGAGAAAATTGAATGCATACTCATAATGACCTCTCTCAGGGAGAGTAAGGTAGACTGCGACCAATTTTGCTGAGAGAAATCCAAGCAGTGATAGTCCCACTTTTCCTACAATCTGCGCAAAGGTATTGGAAAGGATTTTTCTGGTAGTTACCATGCTTACGATCAATCAGTATAAACAAAGGCTATTGTAGAGAATTCTTTGAGAGAAGACAATCTTAATAATGTTATCTTGCAAAAAACTTACAGACCACTAATGTGTTCACGCTATTTTTTAGACGATTTTTATGAACAACCGAATCAATAATTCATCCTCCGCAGATTTTGAGCTATCTGATATGGTGGAAAAAATGAGTATGCACCAACAGGAATATTTCCTAGCTCTGCATGAGAATGATCCCATTACTGAAATAGATGATCCTGATAATACAGGAATGCCATCCTATAGATTTGATCTGACAAAACTAAAGCTTGAAGATGCCGTAGGCAGCCTTATATGTATCTACAATCAGGATAAGAAAAAGTATGAAAGCGCATATATCGGTCGTACTCTTCAAGAACATAACACCATCAATGCTGTAGCTTTTCATGATAAACGTGTCCCCCACAAGGAACCTAAGGAGATTCTGACATACCATGGTCTTCATGTGTACCTTGCAAAAATCAATGCTACTGCAGACAATACAAAGGTTGAGATAAAAGAAAAGATAAAGACAGCACTGAGTAGCACAAAAGATTCAGTAAATATTCTTTCTTAAAAGCTCTTTACATCTCCTTTCAATTTACTTACTATATGTAAGTAACTATTTATTAATTTGGAATATGAACATAATTAAAAGTCTTGAATGGAGATATGCGACAAAAACCTTTGATCCGTCAAAAAAACTTTCTGAGGAGGATTTCAATGAACTTCTTGAAGCACTACGCCTTACAGCATCATCTTTCGGTCTACAGCCATGGAAATTTATAGTGGTACGCAATCCTGAGATCCGCCAGCAGCTCAGAGAACATGCATGGGGACAGTCTCAGGTTACTGACGCTTCTCACCTCATCGTTCTTGCAAGTAAGAAAGAAATCAGCGATGCTGACATTATAAAGTTTATTGAGAGTACGGCACAGGCACAGGGTATAGAAAGTGCAGTGCTTGAAGGTCTAAAAAGTGTAGTAACAGGTGCTCGGGATAGAATGACTCCTGAGCAGGTAGAACTCTGGAACGCAAATCAGATCTATATTGCACTTGGCAACCTTTTAACAGTAGCTGCTCTTAAGGAAATCGATGCTTGTCCTATGGAAGGATTCAATAAAGAAGAGTTTGAGAGAATATTAGGATCTGTAGTAGACGGATACAAAATCCGCGCAATTTGTCCAGTAGGCTACAGAAGTGACGAAGATCACTCAGCTCTTCGAGCAAAAATGCGCTATCCAAAAGAAGATGTTGTAGTTGAAATCAACTAATAACACTCCATACTAGTCTCATATTTCCGCAATAAGAGACTATTGAGAGAAAGTGAGACTAAGGGATATACTTATAGGAAGATCTAATTTTCCTCTCCGTATGTCCCTTTTTCTTAGTATTGCAGCTCTTTTTCTTCTAGGGAATCAGCATAGTGAACATATGCATGAGTATGTGGAAGCTGCTAGATACTTTTATTCTCTTCCAGCAGAGCTCCCCGCAAATACCACTGCCCCTAAAAAACAAGCACCGCTTTTTTACGTAAATATTCCTGTGGAGCCCCGGTTTAGACCAAATATGCGGATTTTCCATACCTCTGCACCCACTCTTACTTCTACAGGTACGAAGCTCATTGCGCTGACATTTGATGATGGTCCAAGCAAAAAAGAAACACCTCGTCTTTTAGATATTCTCAAAACAGAGCGTGTAAAAGCTACCTTTTTTGTCCTTGGTAAAAATGCAGAAGCCCATCCCGAGATTATAAAAAGAGCCTTTGCAGAAGGTCATGAAATCGAAAATCATTCCTGGGATCATAAAGACCTTACTAAACTCTCTCAAGAGCAGTTATTAAAAGAGATTCGACAAACCGATGAAGTTATAGAGCGCCTTACAAAGCGAATACCTCTATTTTTGAGACCCCCTTACGGTACCCTGAATAAAGCCCTAGAACAATGGAGCACATATGATCTTGTTCTCTGGAGCATCGACACAAAAGACTGGCAGCACCATGACAGTACCTATATTCAGGAGTATATTCTCAAACACGTAAAAGATAGAGATATCATTCTACTCCACGACATACATGCCACAAGCGTTGATACAGTTTCTACTCTCATTCCCATCCTTAAAGAACAAGGCTACACATTTGTCACTGTAGAAGAGCTCCTTTCAGAAAAAATAGAATCTTCTCACAAAACACTAGTCATCCAACACGGATAATCCAAATAATGAGATTGATCTCAACAACTAGAACTGTATGATAAAGTACGTATTTTCAAAGACTTTATATATTAGATTTCGAGCAGATTTATGAATTCAGAGTATTTTAAGATAGTATTATATCCGGAAAAAATAGAAGAGAAGCTCAAGGAAGCGATCGTCTCTTTTTCAAAAAAAGAACAGAAAACCATAGAGAAAGCGCTCACCTTTGCTACAAAGAAACATCATGCGCAGCAGCGGGACGAAGGAACTCCTTACATTTCTCACTGCGTACTCGCAGCCCTGATTGCTTATGAGAATAAAGGCAATGCAGATGATATAGTAACTCTCCTGCTGCATGATACTATTGAAGATACGGAGACCTCTTACGATGAGATTGCAGAATTATTCGGTACCGAGGTAGCTGATAATGTACGGGCACTTTCTCATACTGAGGGAGGTGCGAGGATGAGCGTCGAAGATTACCAGAAACGTCTTCTGGCACGTCCTGCATGTCTCTTTCACAAGTCCTGCGACCGCATCGCAAATCTCTACTCTACCTATGTACAGCCGAAGAGAAGTAAGAAGCAGAGAATGATAAAAGGAACAGAAGAGTTTTTTTACCCTATGCTTGAAGAAAAGTACCCAAAAATGGTACAGCATATGAAGGATATTATCGTTTATATCAAAGCACACGCGATAATTACAAAACCATTTAAGGCACGCATAAAAGAATTACAGAATTTATCCATTTCATAACGTTATGAATATCCTTCTCATCGGTAAAAACGGGCAGCTTGGAAAAGCATTTGAAAAAGAGCTTATTGAACGAAATATTTCTTATACCGCAGTTGGGCATAGCGAGTGTGACATCACAGACACATCTGCGTTGGAAAAACTAATATTATCAGTAAAGCCCACTCACATCATCAATACATCTGCATATAACCTTGTAGATAAGGCTGAAAATGAAGGAAAAATAGATTCCTACAAAACAAATAGTGAAGCGCTTAAGAAGCTTGCACAGTTTGCCCATGAATACGGTGCAAAACTTGTACATTATGGAAGTGATTACGTATTCGACGGCAATAAAAAGACGCTCTATACCGAAGAAGATCCTCAGCAGCCTCTCAATGAATATGGCAAAAGCAAAGCTCACGGTGAGCAGGAGGTTCTTGTCTACCCAGAACATCTTGTACTAAGAACCAGCTGGGTGTACGGAGATGGAGAACAGAATTTCATCTTCAAATTTTTAAAAAATGCTGAGCAGAAGGACATACTTCCCGGCACCTTTGATGAGATATCCGTACCCACATCCACGAGACTACTAGTGGAGCTTACTTTAAAAGCTCTCGATAAAGACCTTTCGGGTCTTTATCACGTAGTAAACTCTGGATATTGCTCAAGAGCAGACTGGGCAAGAGAGATTCTAAAGATAAAAGGTATGAAGAAAAGCATTGAAGAAGTCTCAATCACTACCTGGAATCTGCCTGCCAAAAGACCAACATTCTCAGCTATGGATAATTCAAAAATAGCTCATGACCTCCAAATCGAGATACCCGACTGGAGGGATGAGCTATTTGATTTTCTTTCAAGAAAATAATTCTTACTCAGTGATATCTTTGAGTACCGGCCATGCAGCATCCCTTGGAGCAATGGTCGGATTTTCAATAGCAGGCCATATCACTCCTACTTCAGGATCATTCCAAAGCAGGCCTCCTTCTGACTCAGGATGATAAAAATTTGTCGCTTTATACTGTACCTCTGCCCATTCACTCGTAACCATAAATCCGTGAGCAAATCCTGCAGGGACGTAGAGCATCTGGGCATTCTCAACTGAAAGTAAAACTCCTACCCAATTGCCGTATGTTGGAGAATCTTTTCTGATATCCACTGCGACATCAAATATTTCTCCCTGAGTTGCACGTACAAGCTTTCCCTGAGCATGAGCTCCTTTCTGAAAATGCATACCTCTCAATACGCCTTTGCTGGATCTGGAATGATTATCCTGTACAAATTCAACATTGATGCCGCCTTCCGCAAATGCCTCTTTATGATAACTCTCCATAAAAAATCCACGTTCATCCTGAAATCTCGTAGGAGTAATAAGTATAACTTCAGGGATATTTTGCGGTTCAAAGATAAATTTCATAAGGGAAAAAATACATATAGTGTATGGATCCTATCATATCCGATAAGGATTTCAATTTATTTGTGCAGCCACTTGCGCAGTTTCACTCAAGCGTAGTACAATAAGATGATATATCCAATCTTATTCTATGTTTCATAGTTCTTCAGAAACTATCCTATCTCTACTCAATCTAGATGTTTTAAGAGATTTTCTTGCAGGCACCTTTGGGTTTATAGGTATACTAGTGATAAGTATGGGAGTCATAAAGGGTATCTACCTCTTCGCACTGCAGTTCTTTAGAAAAGAGAACCTGCTTATGCAGATACGTATAGAACTCGGTCAGCACCTTGCACTTGGTCTGGAGTTTTTGATTGGTAAGGATATCGTAGATACTATTATTGATCCTTCCTGGGATGATCTCGGCAAACTTGGAGCTATCATCGTCATCAGAACAATTCTGAGTATATTTCTCACAAGAGAACTCAAAGATATGGAGGAGGAGTTTACGATGGAGAGAAAGATAGAAAAAAGTTTAAAGAAAAGAACCGTTAACTAAGCTCGCAGTGAACCATGTTCAAAACCTTTTTTACGCATTTCAATATAAAAGCTTGTATAGAAAGGAAGTAGTTTCATATTATTTCGTAATCTAAAGTCCTCTTCAGTGGGGACAAAGACTGAACTATTCTGAGCTAATCTTTCGAAAATCTCCCGCGCTTCTTTCCGAAGTGGTTTTTCATTCATCATATCAGAATATTTCTGCAAGACAGCATCTGTATGTTGATCAAATGAATCCTTGTATTCATCAGTTAAGTTTTCTGACAATACCTCATCTACTACTTTGCGAGCTGTGAGCGGAATCTTCTGCTCTTTAGGAAACGTGTTTGCAAGGTCTATCTTTTTATCTTCATCGCTCTTGTTTTCGGCAAGAATCTTCCCTACTGCACTCTTTACAGATAAAATACTATGATAGATTTCTGCTGCACGGGTTCTTGTCTGGTTCATATTATTTTCCCATGCAGTATTCACTGGAAATAGATTATACATATTGTTAAAGAAAATGATGATTTTCTCAATATCTTCATCTGCTGCACTTTCTAGTTTTTCAAACTGCTCTGGTGTTGGGAGATATAAATTGTCTTTTAGATTATTTAACATTTCACTTACTTCATTTTTTTCTCCGTGCTCCAAATTATTGTCTCTGTAATGTTCCATTATATATTGTCATAATTATTATATATAGTAATTATATGCTTTTTCATGTTTTAGTTGCAAGAAAATATTATCTAAGCAGTGTAGCTGCTTCATGTTATACTTAAATAAATATTTCCTTTTTCTCTATGGAGTCTCATCTTTTCTCTACGATATCAGCGCTGAAAAATAAAAAACGTATACTTTTCCTCACCACTTCAAATAGATGGAAGGACGAGCACGGAGGAGAACAGCCTAAAAGTACTCAGCTTGCACATCATCTCGCCCAGATTGTAGGAAAAGAAAAAGTGACTCTCATTGATATTCCCTCACTGAATATTTTTCCCTGTGAAGGTAACGTCTCTACTGCAAGAGGTAATACCTGCGGTCTAAAGGATGCCCTCCTCGCAGACAAAGAAAAGAATCCTTCGGGAAATCATAGATGCTGGGCAAGTATTAATAATCCATCAGATGAACTTTGGAAAGTAAGCAAGGCGTTACTTATGTCTGAGGCAGTAGTATTTTTCACATCTGTACGCTGGGGACAGACTAATAGCATGTATCAAAAACTTATTGAGCGTCTCACATGGCTTGAGAATAGACATTCTACTTTGAAGGAAGATAATATTCTTGGTCATATTGATGCGGGTATTATTGTTACGGGTCACAACTGGAGAGGTAAAGAAGTCCTGGAAACAGAAAAAGAAGTACTCTCTTACTTTGGATTTCAGGTAAAAGATCAGCTTTGCTGGAACTGGCAGTATCTGCAGGATAGCTCAAACGAAAGTAATGAAGAATATGTAAAAGATAACGAAATCTTCAAAGAAATATATTTAAATGAAGATAAAGTTTGACAAAACTTTTTTTATCGTGTATCGTTACATCAATCAAAAGGGGTTGTTGTTGTTATAAGGTACATCTTGTCTACATCACGTCATTTGTACTTTATTCTTTCACACCTCAAATTATGACTGGTGTAATCAAAACTTTAAAAGCTGGATTCGGATTTATCACTCCTGATGAAAAGGGTCCTGATATATTCTTCCACGCTAAGCAGCTTCGAGGAGTTATGTTTGATGATCTTCGAACTGGAGATCGTCTTAGCTATGACGAGCAGGAGTCTGATCGAGGAATCAACGCTGTAAACGTTGAGCTCGTACGAGAGAACAACTCTCAGTCTTCACATGATGAAGATATGAATGCATAATTGCATAAAAAAACGCTTCGCAGTAAAATGCGAAGCGTTTTTTTAATGTAAAGATTAATTATTCATCTCATCCTCGTACTCATCGAGGCTCTCTTTATTCTCCTGTTCGTCATCCTCCTGCTCATATTGCTCATTCATATCTCCGCTAGCAGGCAGGCTGTCTCCGTCCGCATCAAGTCCACCCTGATTTGGTCTATAGAGTTTCCCCTTTTCTGTAGCTGGGACATTATCCACATCATCTTCCTCTTCCATAAGATTAAAATTATCATCTGCCATAGTAGAATAGTTAATAATAATGGTTACTCTCCAGTATGAACTTTTGAGAGCTTTTTATCAAGATAGAAAAAAAGAGATGCTCACACATCTCTTTAAGTTGGTTACTAACCACAAACTACTTTCAGTTTCTTTTCAAATTCCAAAACTTTTCCTTTGTAAGGTTGAAAGCTTTCAATATGAATTGAATCCTGAGGGTGGTTTATTGCCTTTAGTAAGGAATTTTTAGCAATGTCTACACTATCCCGATATCCAGGATCATGTAGCATAATAACTAAAAATTTATTATCAGGATTGACGAACCCATGTCCGCCAGCACCGGATGGACCAAAGACTATATCAGTAACCAGCGCTGCGCGCTTGATACTTTTATTAAATTTAGTCGCGGCCGCCTGCAGAGTATATCCCTGCGGCATTCCTATTTTTTCAGGATGAAAAGAATAGGTTAAGTCCTGCCTGAAGTCAAAATACAGTATTTCACCCGGATGATAGATTGCGGGTCTATCGAGCATATCTATATGCTCGTGAGGGACTCCTACTTCCTCACTTATTTTTTTTATGTAGTTTTTTGCATGAGCGTCTACCATTTCTGATGTAATCATGCCTGCAATGACCGATAAAATATATTTAACAGCCTCAGCTTTGTTAATATAACTTACAAGAAATTGCTTCATTGCTCTCCTAAGAGCAAATTCACTGTTTTCTTCAAGATTTATCCTGATTATTCTCAGCAAATCTACCTTAGCAGCCCCACATCCTCTATGAGAATGATAAACTCTGATTATAGATTTTAGAGCCATCTTGCGCCAAAGTTTGACACAATACTCTCTTGGGAGCAAAATATCATTTGAATTTGCCCAAATAAATTTAAGCTTCAGTCCTTCAAATGCGTGCCTTATGGGCAGAAAAACACTTTCATAGACAAGACCATATCTTGCCCTGCCTTCATTCATACCACCACCTGTGATATTTATGTCAGCATAGACCCCTTCATCTACACAGCTGCAAATGCCGCGACTCTTTGTAAAAGCATTTATCAAGTGCTTCGAATGAAAACACTCTTTTATGTACCCTAACTTATCTTGAAAAGACAAAATAGGATTTTTAGAGTATGAGTAGAGCTGATTTCTCAACTCATTTCTCTGATACGGTAATAATGTTTTTTTCTCGAGCTCTTCGAGAATAGTAGCAATTTTTTTATCATATACTCTTTTTTCGTTAGAGTATTTAGAAATCTCCTCTAATGCGTTTCCTTTTTTGTTAATGATCATTTCAGACTCCTTTTACTCTATTTTTACTTATTTTTATTTACCGAACAAAACTACTCTCTTTCTTTTTTCCGTCAATACTAAAAGTAATATTAGACAATAATATTACTTTTATATATTTTTACTTCAAAATATGAATTTTACTTTACTGTAGCTATATACCAGTGATTGCCAAACTCATCTTCCAGCTCAGCTCCTCTTTCTCCATAATGTTTATCCGTAGGTGCCCCAAGAGATTTTGCTCCTGCTTTTAATGCTCTTTCATAGGCAGCATCTACATCAGGCACATACACATGGCATGCGGCGGGTCTTGCCGGCCATTGTTCATTTGCATCGGAGAGTTCAATAGTAGAAGCACCGATGCGGACTATAGCGTTCATAATGCGGTCATTCTCATCTGCGTAGCGTGCGATCAGTTTTCCTTCCAGCACATCCACTAAGAATTCGATACATTTATCTGCATCCTTTACTGAAATACATGGAGTCACTTCCATGAATCCTTCAGGTATATATGATTTTTCCATAAAAATGATAGTAAATAGATAGATTATTTCGATCCAGGCGCAGGCTCCCAGAGTTCAATTTTATTTCCCTCCAGATCCCATACCCAAGCAAACTTACCTATCTCATCATTCATTTTTTCTTCTTCTATTTTCACTCCATTAGCCTCAAGCTGAGAGAGCATCGCGTCCATATTATTTACGCGAAAATTGAACATGCATTGCTGAGATGCAGGATAATATGTGGTATTTGCAGAAAAAGGTGCAAAAACAGTAGGACCTTTTTCCTGTGTCCAGACTTCAGCTGCTGACTCAGACATAGCAGTGATACCAAAGTTTTTCTCATACCATTCCCCTAGTGCTTTAGGATCCTTTGCTCTGAAGAATACTCCACCTAGTCCTGTGATTTTTTCCATAACAATTATTGTAAAATTATAAAGCTGCCATTTTCATTACCGTATTCCAGTTGCGGGTCGTGACGTTATTCCCGAACTGCCCTAGAACATTCATGCTATCCAGAGTCTTATGTTCCGGATTAAGTTCAAGAATGCTCACCACTTCCTTATCCGTAATTTGGAGAATCTCATAATCCTTCGCCGGTGCCATATAGGGAGCTTTCAGCATACTATTATGTCTGGCTCCCAGAAATGTGATATAGAGTCTTGTATTTTTTGTAACCTCTTTCCCTTTGTAAGGGTCAGATATGACAAGATCCTGGATTTCTTTCTGCGTCCTAATAATGGTAGGAATAGCAAAACTGAAGGTTTGCAGCAGTGCTTCTTCTATATGGTTTCTTAACAGGACGGCATCACTCTCAGTACTTTCAAAATACACATTTCCGCTTGCAATGACGGTTTTCACATTTAGAAATCCAAGATCTACAAATATTTTCTTGAGATCGTCCATTTTTACTTTATGATGACCCCCCACATTTATTCCCCGGAGAAAGGCGAGGTATTTTATAGATTGGTTTTTAGTCATGATCGAAGATGAATATGCATAGATGAGTATACCGGAAAAAGGTATGAGGAGTAAATAAGTAAAATAAGTAATTGAGTAATTGAGTAATTTAAGGAAACAATATAGATTGAGCAATGAGGCTTTATAACTCCACAGTATTTTGGAGTATCATAAATTCATTTTTAGAGTATACTATAAGCTGAAAAACTCTCATAAATATTTTCTAAGAGCAATACACCATGAAAAATCTCATAAAAACGTGTCTGTCTCTTCTTATTATAATAAACCTGACTTTTGCTCCTATTGCAGATGCCTCTTTTAAAGATCTCACAGGGAGTTCTTATGCCTCTGAGGTACAGAATCTCGCTGACCGTAAACTTATAGAAGGATACTCAGACGGGACTTTTCGTCCTTATCAGGCAATCAACCGGGCTGAATTTCTCAAGCTTATCATGAGCGGCAATAATACTGCTGCACCTTCAGGGATTGGAAACTGTTTCTCTGATGTTACGAACCAATGGTTTGCACCATATATCTGTAAGGCTGTGCAGATGGGTATAGTCCAGGGATATCCCGATAAGACTTTCCGTCCGGGTCAATCCATCAATATAGTAGAAGCTTTCTCAATCGCTACGAAAGCTTTTCAAATGCCTGTCGCCGCTGCGAAACCTGGTGAAGCGTGGTTTGAACAATATGTAGATTATTACCATAATAATAACATCTTTTCAAAGTTCTCCTATGATCCAGGAAGAGCTTTTACACGTGAAGAAACAGCACACCTGCTCTACAACATACTCCTCTATAAGGAAGGAAAAATAAATTTTGGATCCGTAAGAAATGCGAAGTCCTCAGGATGCGGACTGAACGCTCCTTCTGGTGCACCAAATACATTTAACGTAAATGGTGTGACACGTTCAGCGGCGGTCTATGTACCAAGTTCATACAATAAAAATGTGCCAGTGTCTCTGATCTTTGCTTTTCACGGTAGAACCACATCAAATACCAGCTTTCAGAGATATGTAGGATTAGATAGAGCTTCAGGCGGAAAAGCAATCGTTATCTATCCTGCAGGTACATCTGCTGGATCTTCTAGTTATAACTGGACCCTAGGTAAAGACTATACATTCTTTGATACTATGCTTGCAGAATACACAAGTAAATACTGCATCAATACAGATGAGATTCATATTGTAGGACATTCTCTTGGAGCTTGGTTTGCCAACAATCTTGCCTGTGTACGCGGAAATGTAATACGAGGCGCTGCAACTATAGCAGGAGGAAGAGCCGAGAAAAACTGTAATGGACCTGTAGCAGCGATGGTATGGCATAACCCTCAAGATAATCTTACCGCATTCTCACAGGGAGAAAATTCCAGGAATCTCTATATAAAACAAAACAGCTGTAGTATGAACGCTGTACCTACAAGTCCTCCTTCAGGCAACTGCATACTTTATCAAGGCTGCAATGAATTTGCCCCTGTGGTCTGGTGCCCTCATACCACTGATACCTACTCTGGAGGACAGTATACTCCTCATACATGGCCGAGAGGTACAGGACAATATATGTGGGATTTCTTTCAGCAACTAAAAGATTAAAATCATCTTATAAGACCTATTCTAACATTAACTGCCGGCTTAGACAATTGCTCTAGAAAGGCTTTAGGGGTAGGATACTTACAGTTTTTATCTCATAAATATTCTTTATGGCACATAAAACAGGAGCTCACAATGACAAAATCGACAAGTACGTACAGCCTGCAATGAAGTTTGCATATCCTGGAAGTACAAATGCTATTCAAAGTAATCTTGCCTTTCATAAGGATGGGAAAAAAGGAAACAGAATACACAATAATACTAAGGGATACTCACACGGAGGAAGAGCTGGCAACTCTAAGTAATAGTAAAAAAGAATCTACTCTCAAGGGAGTAGATTCTTTTTTGTATATGCTAATTTATTAGTCTTATGCTTAGTATGTCTGCCTATATTTGATAGTAGCTGCAAACATCCAGATAATATCCTCTCTTGATGCAAGATCATTAGGAAGGAACTTCTTATCTACGGAAGCTCCGATAATTCCCTTTTCATATGCGAAACTGATATACCCTCGATACCATACCTTTTCATCATCCCAGGCAATATCATCATATGGTTTTGCTGTACCTGTAAATGATCTCTTACCATCTCCGATGACTACTTCTAGAATAATCTTAAGAGCTTCGGCACGAGTAATACTCTTCTCAGGTTTAAATAATCCATCATGCAGATATCCATTCACTATCTTTCGTAACTTCGCGAGTCCAATATAGAGACTATCTTTATGATCCAGTTTCACATCAGGGAAAGGAGCTTCAGATAATTTAAGCTTTTCAAAGAACTCACAGCTTCCCTGGACTACTATACGAAGCATCTCAGAACGATTGATCTTATCTGCAGCGTGGAAGTTGCCTTCACTAGTATCAAAGACTACTCCCTTTTTCTGCAGTGCATCAATGAAAAGTGATAAATCAGCACTCGTAACATCTTTGTAAACTGGAGAAGCAGAATTCATAGCACATATACTTTTTTCAGCAGGAATAGATGAGCTAAGTCTTAGTAAACGAGTGACACTTGCAGCATCAAGGGGTGTCCTTGGAACAGTAGGAACTGTTGGCGTCGTAGGCACAGTAGGCGCAGATGGCTTAGATGGAGCATCAGGAGTCTTCACCGGAGTGTCGACTGGCGCTGGTGAGTTATTCGTATTTGAATTTACTGGAGGAAGTACTGGTGCCGGCATACTTGGAGTTGAAGTATAACCTCCACCTCCGCCGCCTACACTTGGTGCAGGAGGTACAACTACAGGAGGAATAGGAGCGGGATTTTCAAAGAATGCGGATTCTGTAGAGAAATCACCTGCATTTCCATCCTGATCAAAGAACTTGATTCTCCAGTAGTAGCGGACTCCTTCAGTAGGTGTAAAACTGGCAGCCGTAAGGTCTGCAGATCTAGCCCCTTGTGTCACATTTGCCATACTTACTCCAGTATTACCTGAATCATGCACAATCTGTGTAAATCCTGAATCAGTGGCGATCTGAATCTGATATTTATTTGCAGTATCAGCTCCATTTGGATCATTATATTGTGCTGAGAACACAAGTGCACCATCTCCAAGTGTAATTGGATTACTTGCTCCGAGCTGAGAACCTATGGTCTGTTCATTTGCAAAAAGCAGTGATGGAGCGGAAGGAGGATTGGATACAGCCATACTCGTCGCATCCGTAATGGCTACTGTGAGTGAAGGTACAGTTTTACCAGTATAGTAGGTATCTGTAGTTATAATAGTATGGGTAATAGTTCCATTCCGGGCAATCCCTGGAGTACTATCATCTGTAATAGAGACAGTAACCGTTTGAGGAGTATTCCAGTTTACAGGTGTAAATGTGACAGAAGCTTTATCAGCAATCAGACTATCCTGAGGTGTTATATTTACTGTAACATCTGACTCTGGAGCAGCCTGCAGGACAATAGTATAGGTATCAGTTGCACTTCCTTCTGTGACAGCCGTACTTCCTCCTGTTTCATTTAATAGTACTGCTATATTGTATATGGTCTGCATGGTCCATTCATCAAAGGCAGCTACCATATTTTCTATAGCATCCGGGAATGTACCAAAGAGCCATTCACTGATGAAACTCGACTGTGTACTTCCTAGAGAGAAACTACCTATATCAAGAGTAGAGTCTGTCTGGAAAGTAAGCCAGTAATCTCCAGCAGGGATATTAGTAAGAGCTGTGGGACTACCTGAAGACACAGGCACAGTAATCCAATCTTTTGTGGCTGTATTTGCGATCGAACCTGACTCCCAGAGAAGCTCTTTATTATCATCATAGAAACCAATACGGATATTTCCTCCGGCAGTCTCTGAGTAAAATCTAAAGTAGTCTATGGCACTTGCATTTGTCGGAAGAACATACTTGAATGAGTTGATAAGTCCCTTTTGTGAAGTCGCAATCTTGATTACTCTACTTCCACTCATTGGACCGTTCCATACAAGCGGATACACATATCCTTTTACGTTATCAAACTCGATATCTCCACCATATCCTTCAGAATTCTCAAAGGGCAGCACTCCCTTTACTTTCATCGTAGTTAGATCTATCTGAGTGACATTATGTATATCCTCATCTCCACCCCATCCTACAAAATAGGCAAGATTTTTAGCAATATCGATAGTACCTACTTCCAGTCCTACATTCTCCGGAGCATTCATACTTGCATCAATAGCAAACGTATCTATATCAAAGCTATTGAGCACATCAGGATTTACAGTAGAGAAAGTATTAGCATTGTTATAGGAGAAACTATACGTAATCTTTCTTGTATTTGGATTATACATTGTACTTGTCGGGATCTTAAATCCTGGTACCGTCGGTACTGAGAATTCAGTCTCTCTTGCAAGTGTAGTTGCATCAAAGCGGATAATTTTAAATCCTGCTCCTACTCGAGTCATAGCAATAATCTTATCATTCTGCTCATCATAGACAAAGGAAACCAGATCAGAAATATCTGAATGAGCCGCTGAAGTTTGAGTCACTGCAAGAGTAGTCGGATCAATCTTTAGTATTTTTCTACCTGCGACGGATGTCACACCAGTATAAAGTGTACTGCCGTCAGGATGGAATACACTAGTTGCATATGTATCACCTGCAGGAAGTGTAAGCTCACCATCATAGGTATTTGTTGCCGTACTTATTTTATAATACTTCTGACGATTGCTGCTTGGCCAATAAAGGAATGAATAACTCGGATCAAAGAATCCTTTTCTCTCATAATCTACTTCACGACCTCCGCCTAGTTCCACATCTACCGGATATCCATTTCCATCTATGTCAAATACTCCGATCTTTCCCTCTTGGAAATAGGACATGGAATACATCTTTCTATGAACAGGATCGAAGGATAGTACATAGGATTCTCCATATTCATAAGGAAGAGTTGTCGTAGTCTCTACACTAAATGTAGGAACATCGATCCGTATTACTTTGGTTGGGTAATCCTCATTCACTGCAAAGGCTTTTCCGCTGTCAGCGTCGTAGAGGACATCCAGAGGATTTTCAAATCCTAGAGGAAGTGCAAGCTGAGTATCAAGAGCAAGAGTTGAGAGGTTTACTTTGAGAAAAGGTACTGGATCAGAAGAGCTATCCATGAAGTATCCAAAGGTTCCCGTAGCATCCAGAAATCCAAAGGTCGGATCTCCAAGCTGTGTGGCAAGAACGGCAGAAGCATCTACGCTAAAATCACTCAATTTGATTCGTTTAATGTCAGTACCTGATGCTAGATTCTGCTGAACAAGAGAGTAAATATACTGCTTATCAGGTGAAAGGAACATATCTCCTGATGGACCATAGAGTTCACCAACTCGGGTAAATGTAGAAAGATCAATTTTAATTATTTTTCTCTCAGGATCACCGTATCCCACGCTCACATACATCATATTTGTAGTACTATCGATGATCGGATGAGCATGAGGGTTCTCAAGATTGGTAAATGCAAGACTATCCAGAAGAGTCATATCACTGAGACGCACTTTAATCACACGGTTATTTGCATCATCCATAATGTACCCGTAGGTATTTGCCGGATCAAGAATCATACCATGAAGCAAGATACTTGTACCTAACTCAAGACGAACGGTATCCATAATCTCTAGATCGCTCATACGGATTTTCATCACTACATGACGTCTCGGACTGCCGTCACTTGCGATATAGTAACCATAAGTTCCAGTAGAATCCAGCACTGAAACACTCATTCCGATTCCCAATGCTCCCATCTGCTTCTGTGAAGTTACCTTGCTTGTTGTAATATCATATTTCATGATCTCTCCGTACACTGTAGAAATATATGCAATATTTTTCACAGGGTCGATCACACTTGAAAGTACATCATCTCCCCAAGATGGTAGGTCGATATTTCCAACTCTCTTCATGTTTCCATTTGGATAATTAGTATTTCCCGCAGGAGCAGTTGCTGTGTTATAGACAAAGGCTATAGACCAGTTTCCGGAAGTCAAAGTCTCACCTGTCACCGCAGCTGGGAACGTGCCGTAGGCAGATGCAAGTTCAAATCCTGAATCCGTGTTTCCCTGAGAGAAACTCATGGTACTTGCTCCGCTATTTGTTTGGAAAGCAGCCCAGTATTCACCTGCCGGAAGATTAGCAAGTGTGGATGGAGAACCAGTAGAAATATCTACTTCCTGCCAGTCATTTTCTTTTGTTACGGTGATATCTGCACTCTGCCAAACAAGATTTTTTGCATTATCATAGAGTGCCAGTCTCACATTTCCTGCTACCTGATGAGAGTAGAATTTTACCTTATCCACTGTTCCTGCATTTTCAGGCAAAGTAATCTTTGTACCAGAGATATACCCTTCCGGACTTACTCGGAAAGTAATAATACGGCTTGGATAATTCATCGTACCAATAAGCAGCTGTCCTGTCTTATCATCAAAAAGAACACTAGTCGAGTACTCATCGAAGGTCCCAGTCGGAAGTGACTTAAGCCATGCAATGATGCCTTCACGAGGCTTAATCTTTACTACAACTGTTGGATAATAGGATGTGACATAGATATTCCCACCTTCTGCATCAAATACCGCTGTAGTAGGTATATCAGGCATGCCGTAATAAAATGGAGAATGTCTGCTCTCACCATGTGCACTCACGAGATCGTATTCTTTATCTATCTGAAAATTATCAGGCGAGATGACGTAGAGTGTCTGATAATCCAATGCATAGATTTTATCAACTTTTGCATCATAGAAAATAGACTTAAAACTCTCTACTCCATAACCGTACACTCTTACAGTCTGAACTTTATCGACTGCAAGAGTATCTTTATCGAGACGTACAATCATAGCAATATCTCTACTTAAATTCTCAGTCGTCAAGTACACATAACCTCCCAGCACTAGAGAAGCAGTAGGATTGTCCTGTGAAGTAGTAAGCGTTGTCTCCGTATCAAGCGTCATGGATGGAAGATGCACTTTAAGGACTTTACCCGGTGCTCCAGCGCTACCGAAATATCCAAGTGTATTGGCCTCATCAATGGAAGCAGAAATAAGGTTATAGGCGTTGGATCCCAGATCCAGAGTACCCGCGAGAGTAAAGTTGGATAAATTATATTTCAAAATCTTATCATTGATACCACCCGTTGTACTATTAATACCGACATACAAAAACTGATTCTGTTTATCTATAATTACTGCTTTTGCTCCCGCTTCCCCTGTCCCAAAGGATTTGATATCTAGCTCTCTTTGAGTATCAAGATTTACTTTCACTACTGCACCAGGCGTGCTGCCCATCACATAGTATCCAAATCTGTTCTCTGTATCTGCCACTGATGCTACAGAGAGATCTCGGCTTCCGTCTCCATTGACCTGGATAGAGTCCAGGCGTGTAAAAGTATTGAGATCAACTCTTGTCAGGATTCCTTTATCAGTACTGATTCTTACATACATATACTGAGATGCCGGGTCTATGAACTCAATTTTAATATATTGTTCATCTATGAGCAGCTGGGATTCAGCCTCACGAGTAAGTGTAGCCGCATCAACTCTTACTATCCTTCCACCAATATTAGTGTCACTTACAGAGAAGTATATTTTATCATCATCCGGGTTATATATCATTGAACCTGGATATATATCTGTCACATCCAGTGGTACTACGTCTTCTTCCGTCATGGTTGCCAGATCAATACGTGCAATATAAGACTGAGTCGTATCTGCAATCACATACATTTTCGTAAATGTATCATCTGGTACTGAAAGCCATGCATCATTCATGTCAGATGAAAGCACAAGAGCATCTTCTCTAGTCATTGTCGCAAGATCGATCTTCACTAGTGAGATAGGAGATGTATAGGTGGTGGCATAAGCCTTCTGAGCGACAGGATCTATATAAAAGTTATAGATATAGTCTTCCCCCGCATCAAGCGTAAGACTTGTCAGGACTAATTCTGTATTCATATCCACCTTATAGACCGTTGACGGCGTATCATCTGTGGGGATATACATCATATCATTTTCCTTATCGAAGCTCATTATACCTGGATATATACCATTGAGATCTATCGTAAAAGTTCCCTGATATGAAAAGTCTGACAGCCTTACCTTCGTTACAGTAGAGGGGGAATCATAATTTATCATTAGAATACGATCGTCATCTTTATCAATAAATATATCTCCTGCCCAGTCTGGATTAGGCAGATCAAGCTGTGCAACATTCTTGAAATCTGAGGTACGTATTTTAAGTATTCTTGAAAGAGCTGGACCATAAGATGAAGTATATGCGAATCCATCATCAGCATCATATTGAGTATCTCTAAAGAAGCTTAAAGTTCCTTCTACGAGAGTATTAGATAACTTTGCAAGTCCTCCTTCCGGATATGCAGTATTTCCAAGACTGGTATTTCCAAATACTGGATCTGAGAACTCAGTCGGATTTGAGCGGACCTCTGTACCGTCACTTAAAAAAGCATGCACATACAGTGTATACTTTAATTCTTCTAGCCCCTGTACACTCCAGGTACCTCTCCATTCCCCATCCTTATCTAAGAAAAGCGGAAATTTCACATCAGTTTCTTTTATAACAGCATAGACCTGCTTTATATGTTCATATGTAGATAAATCTGCTTTTACTACCATCTGCTCACCATTTTTATATGACGGCTGGGAAAGATGCACCCCAAAGCTCTCAGAATCTGCTGCCTCCGCACTTGGAGGCACTACTCCCGACACACACCCGATAAGTACCATTGAAAGTAAAAGTGTTTGAAGCCTGAGAAGGACTTTCATAAATCGGAATCAACAAATAGAAAAATTTTTACAATATACAAAAACCCACTTTATATTTCGTAAAGAAATGTAAGAAGGACAGAATTTTTCATCGGTGTAGTATTTGTATATGTATTTGAAAAAATTATAACACACATAGACATATTTTACTTATATTTTTATGCGATAATTTTTATAAAAGAAAATACCTGTAGGCTCACCCACAGGTATTTTCTTTTATCTTACCTTACATCCTTATTTTCCGTTGGAGGATCTTCCCTTTCCTCCACCGTTATTTCCATTATGAGAGGCTTTTCCTCCCATACTTGCTATCTCTCTTTGTCTTGCAGGGTCCATTGCAGCAAATCCTCTCGCACTTCTCTGTGATCCATTACCAGATTTGTTATTTGTAGCCATAAACATAAGGTTAAAAACTAGTAATCTTTCTCTCTCGATTTCTATTCCACTTTAGCGGCTCACACTATCAATATCTTCTTCTGCATCTCTTTTACCTCCGATATTCCCCATAGTGTCATCTGACTTTGATTGATTGTCATAGCTCTGCTGTGTCTTGTTCAATGCGTTAAATCCATTTCCTGTCTTTTTATCATCAGTATTATTTCCCGATTTATTAGTATAACCTGCATTCTGATCATTGGAATTAGTTGCCATAGTTTATTGGGTCAAAGATCTAAAGATAGTGAACATGTTCGTATTTAATATACTACTGCTCAATTAAAGCGCAATTTACAGAAAATCTCTTACTGTTAGATTAGTAAAATTTACTCTATACTATTTTTGTCAATAGTGTGGTGCCAAGCAATGATAGAAATTTTATAAAGAAAATTCACTCTAAAGTTCAAATTTTCGTTTCTTTGACAAGAAAAAAAAGCAGGAGTAGAGTTGAAAGAATAGGCAGTTAAAAAAATTTTTCATTATTGAAATAAAACAGAAGTTTCTTCATACTCACTATACTATTTTATAAGACTATCTATGAAAAAGACTTATACTGGAAGCTGTCATTGTGGAAAAGTTACTTATAGCGCCGAAGTAGATCTTTCCTCAGGTACAGGCAAGTGTAATTGTACCATCTGTTCTAAGACACGTAATTGGAGTATTTCAATGAAACCCGATGATCTTACTATTCTTACAGGTCAGGAAAATGAGACTGATTATCAGTGGGGATCAAACACTATTCATAATTACTTCTGCAATACCTGCGGAGTACGTACTCACGGCAGCGGAAATATTCCTGAAATGGGAGGAGCTTTTGCTACAATCCAAATCTCAACTATCGATAATATTACACCTGAAGAACTCGCAGATCTCAAAGTAGGATATAGTGACGGACTTCATAATAACTGGATGAATCCTCCTGAAATTACAAGTTATCTATAAATAAGTTACGTACAAAGCTGATTTTTCAGATAAAGAGAGCACATTCCAATATGTGCTCTCTTTTATAAAGTTCTACTTTATCTTTTTATGGAGAACATCTATAAAAATATCCACACTATCTTGCCATTTTTTTTTAAAGGAGTTACACTTGCCCATCTCTATAAATAACTTCCATTATTTATGAAAAACAATATTCCACTCCACCTAGTACTTTTTGCTCTCTTTTTAGTCGCGTTTACAGCATGTACGGATGAGATGCCTTCAGGCAATATGAATACGTCAAATATTAATATAAATACCAATCAGCTCTTAATAGATTAAGTAATTGAGAATTTATCTATGCATCGGAAAGAAGATCTGATACTCCAATGCAAATAAAGCTTTCTACTTGATATCATTCCTTTATTTATGTAAAAGAGAGACTCTTGTCTTAAACTAAACTAGGAAAATACCGAATCGCTTTAAAGGACTCGGTATTTTTATAAGTCTAAATTTTATTGACATATATCCGTTACGGATATATTATCGAGTCATGAAAAACACCACTACAAATACTCCTCTTACCCCTGCTGTGCTCCACATCCTACTTGCTCTCTCCATCGAGGAGCGTCATGGGTATGGGATCATGAAGCAAGTGGAGTTGGATTCACAGGAAAAAGTAAAGATGGGACCTGGGACTCTTTATGGATCACTTAACCGTATGATAAGTGCTGGACTAATCTCTGAGAGTGAAAAGAAAATAGATCCCAAGATGGGTGACGAGCGCCGTATTTATTATAAAATTACAGCAATCGGTCAGAAATCCCTTGAAGCTGAATTAGAGAGATACAGTGAAGTTATTGAGGTTGCAAAAGAGAAACGGCTTTTACCACATACTTATTTTTATGGCATATAAATACTCAATAGAGTCTTACAGGATGTGGTATAAACGACTTCTTTATTTCTATCCTAAATCCTACAGGAAACAGTTTGGAGAAGGAATGGAGCAGACCTTCAGTGACCTGTACTACGAGCATCAGAATGCTCAAAAAGGAATACCCTGGTTTATTGTATGGATTTTTTCTGAAACACTTACAAGCATTATTAAAGAAAATTTAACCTCATTTATTATGAATAGCAAACACCTTATCCGCGTTGCACTTATTACAGGAGTTCTCCTGCTTATCCCTTTCTTTGCAATGCAGTTTACTGATGAAGTACACTGGGATTTATTTGATTTTATTATTGCCGGTACACTGCTCTTCGGCTCAGGTCTTACCTATAAACTCATATCAAGAAAAGCCAATAGTTTTACCTATAAGGCTGCTGTCGGACTAGCAGTATTTACTGGACTTTTCCTTATCTGGAGCAATCTTGCAGTGGGAATAATAGGAGATGGAAACAATCCTGCGAATCTGATGTACATTGGAGTACTTGGTATTGGCATCCTTGGATCTTTCATGAACCGGTTTGATCCACAAGGAATGGCAAAGACCTTATTTGCAACTGCTTCAGCGCAGATGCTTGTTGCTGTTATTGTACTAGTCATGAGACTCGATATTCCTGGCATGACACTTGTAATAAATGGATTCTTTACGGTATTGTGGATTACATCTGCACTCCTTTTCCAAAAAGCATCTCTCACAAATCAGAAAAAATTCACAGCTTAATTATGATAAAAAATAAAAAACCTCACATGCAGTGAGGTTTTTTATTAAGAAAGTACTACCTACATCTTTATCCAATTAATTCGAGAAGAACTTTATACACATCCTCTTTATTCTCTTTGATATTATATTCATCGATCAAATCATGCGGATATCCCTTACTCTTCTCAAAGAAATAACGTGATACTTTTGCGCCTGATTTTTCAAAAAGATTACTCATTTCTATAAGCTCCTTATCACGCAAAGCTTTATCTGCTTCATTGATGACAAAAGTCACAGGCTTTTCTATTCTCTTACCTCCTCTCAGCATGTGTTCTACAGTGGATGCAATATGCAGCACAATGCCCATAGATCTAGTAGAATATCTTCTATACGCATGCGGCGGACCAGGCAGATCTCCCTTCTGTTCGTCGCTCCACCACTTGAACTCATTTGGTAAGAATGCTGCATATCTTACTACAAACTCTCTCAGGATTGGTTCAAATCCCCATGGATATGCCACTGGAGCAATGGTAATAATGCGGTCTGCTTTCTCTTCATACACAGCAGCCCAAAGAGCAAATGTTCCTCCCGCAGAAAGTCCCACTACCGTCACATCATCTCCCAGCATATCTCCGATCGCAATGGAACGCTGGATATACGTTTGAAAATCTTCAAAAGTGACATTACCTAGTGCCTCAGTCATACGATCCTGATATCCATGACCTGGAGTACGAGGGATCAATACATTATAGCCTTTCTCAGCCAAACGTCTCCCAAACTCATCAAACTGTTTTGGACAATTTGTATAGCCGTGCCATAGAACGATAGATCGGGCTTCTTTTTTTCCTGTATGGTATATACTGCTCCCACAATCTTCACGGATCTGATCTTTCTCTGGCTCATCAAAATTTTTTATGTCAGCTACCGCTGCCTCATAAGTAGGATAAGAAAAAGAATTAGTATTTGATTGCAGAGCGGAAGCTGGCACAAAGACAAGATAAGCTCCTGCCGCAATCAAGAGAAGAACAAGTAGGCACAATGTATAGAGAAATTTTTTCATAAAAAATTGCTAGAATGTCTTCAGTATATTGATGGATGGATTCCTGTCTAATGGATAAAAATATCCGGATATGAAGAATGTACCTATGCAGATATCCGAGAAGGATTCTCATAATATGTCGTACGCACGGAATCTACTGCTTTAACAAATACTCACTGAGCTCTCGTAATCCCTTTTCAAAGTTCCCTATCTCAAGTTCATAATAAAGTAATCCCAGTTCCTTACATTCTTTTTTATACTGTTGGCTATACTTTCTCACATACTCAACAGTCTCACTTACTTCTCTGTCTGATCTCTCAGAGATCCAGTCATAACCTCCTCCAGTGCGGATCTTGTAGTTTTCAAAAGTAGCATTCGTAGAGCCAAGAAAACAAGATTTTGTGTTATACATGGCTTCCATTTCCTTTGCAAAACCCGGAGTAATCACATCGCCCTCGATGGCAATAGTGCCCTTTTGGAAACTTAAGGTTTTCACCAGCATTTGTAAGATAGGCTGAAAAGTCTTTATTTTCTCTTCAATGGGCAACTCTACATCTATGCCTGACTCAGGAAAAGAAGCATTGATGAGCTGGCAAAGTATATCTGTAGAATAATATGGAATATTATATTCCTTCATTAAGAAGTCTACGAGAGAACTTTTTCCGCAGCGAGGCATTCCGCCAATAAGAATGATCTTATTCACAATCGTTATAATAATTTGTAGTACACTGAATATAGCATATTTGGAGAGAGTAAGAAATAACCCTTTTTAACTCTCGTTTTATTTCCCACCTTCTACAAAATCCTTCAATGCTCCCAAACGCTGCTCCCACTGCTTTCCAAGCATATCAATGTATTTCTTTGCTTTTTCTAATACATCAGGGTTCAGCTGCACAATCATTTCTCTTCCTTGAGGCTCCATTCGGACAACTTGAGCATCTATCAAAACTTGCAGGTGCTTTCGCGCACCTTGTCTTGTAATACCCAGCTCATAGGATATCGAAGTAATGTTAAAAGAGCTTCCTGATGAGAGTCTTTTCATCATTCTTAGACGTATTGGATCCCCAAGAGCTTTAAATACAGCAGCTTCCATATTATTTAGTTTATGAATTTCTCTAAACGCCCTAACATAAATTCCCATCCTTTTGTATTTTCTCCTAAGATCTTTTCATATGTTTCAGACGGCAATGAAGCAAAGCCTGTTTCTTTTACTGTTACCTTTGTCTTTCCTTCTATATCTTCCAATCGAAATTCCACAAGTGTATTAGGATGATCCAGGGTCTCAGATATTTCTTCTTCTGAATGTACATTACTCCCAGGTATCCAGCGATATGCAAAATAATCACTCGGTTCACTAGCGATGATCACAACCTGCACTTTTCCATGTTTTCCAAAATCAAACACTGGCTTTTCACCTACTGCAAGACTGCCCTCTATCCCTTCAGGAAACCATGAAGTTATTTGAGCTGGATCACTGATTGCCTGAAATACACGTTCTTTTGAACCATTAATTATTACTTCTTTTTCAATCACATCTTGTACAGTATTTTCCATAAGTTTGTTGATAATAAATGCTGACTTATTATCTATACCTTATCTCTTATTTTTATGCAACTATTTTGTTGCATATTTTTATAAAATAGAAATTATTTACTCTTTAATGCATTTTCCAAACATGTAATAGACTTCTTTAAGTCAACGGTCTCATTCGGTAAAGATTCCCAAAGATCTCCGTATTTTTTCAGCCGTTTGAAGATAACATCCATAGTGAAATTTGTAAGATCGAGTTTATCATTTACTTCTTCCCAGAGAAGAGGTGTGGAGACTGTAGCTTCCTTAACGGGCCGTAGGCAGTAGGGAGCCGCCAGTGTTTGTCCAATACGATTTTGCAGAAAATCTATGTAGATCTTATCCTTTCTTTTGGAAGGACTTCTTTCAATACTTGTAATATCTGGTAATGCCTTATGTACAAGCGTCGCAATATATTCAGAGAAAATACGTACTTGGCCATAATGATACTTCCCTCTCAAAGGTACAAAAATATGAAGTCCCGTTTTACCTGAGGTCTTTACATAGCTTTTTTCACAAGCCATATCAAGTATCTCATGCACCACTTGAGCAACTTGTACGAGTTCTTTTATCGTGTTCTCGCCAGGATCGAGATCGATCACCATATAGTCAGGGTATTCTAGCTTACCAACTCGAGAGTTCCATGGGTTGATTTCTATACAGCCGAGGTTTGCCATATATAAGAGTGTTTCCTTGTTCTGACAAAGAATATAATGAATATTTTTCTCTGCAGATTCAGAGTAAATGGTCGTAGTTTCTATAAAATCAGGCAGATCGTAAGTTGTATTCTTTTGATAGAAATTTGTCCCGTGAATCCCATTAGGATGTCTATTCAGAGACTCAGGACGGTCCTTTAGATAAGGAAGAATAGTATCTGCAATTTTCTCATAATAGGAAAATAAATCTTTTTTAGTAAGACCAAGTTCCGGCCAATATACTTTTTTAGGATTCGTAAGTTCTACTTTTCCCTGTACAGTTTTTTCTTCATGTGAAGTTTTTTGCGGGATTTCTTTCTTAACAAGTTTAGGATCCTTGTCTTCTCTCAGTCCCATAAAAATAGGATGCCTCATGATACCATCATCAGTCCATTCAGAGAATTTTACTTCACAGAGAAGTTCAGGTTTTACCCATGTGACGGGCATATTTGTTTTTGGTTTTCTTTCGAAAGGTGAGTCCTTGGTCTTGAGGCGAAGCAATAATGTATGTAAAGACCTAAGTTTTTTTCCATCGAAACCGCTGCCCGTATGCCCTACAAAAGTAAGTTTATTATCCACATACACTCCCAATATCAGGGAACCAAAATGCTCCCGTGTCCCCTGAGGTTCTGTAAATCCGCAAATAATTGCCTCCTGTCTTTTTTCTGTTTTCAACTTCAGCCATTGCTCACTTCTCTGAGGTATATAAGCACTATTTTTATTCTTTGCCATTACACCTTCCAGTCCTGCTTTTTGAGCTTCTGTATACATACTTGCTCCTTTTTCTTCTATATGTCCGCTATATTTGAGGATGCCTTTTTTAGGAAGTAGAAGTTCCAGGAGTTTCTTTCGTTCGATCAGAGGGTATTTGCGCAGATCTGTACCATCCAGATACAATATATCAAATACTTGGTACGTGAGATTTCCTCCTTCTTCCGTGTATTTCTGCAAAAGCTGAAATTTGCTTATCCCTTTGCGATCCAGGACAACGACTTCCCCATCTAATACTACATCATGACCAAGTTTTTCTAAAGCTTCTGTGACTGCACTATACCTTTCTTTAAAATTCAAATAATTCCGGGAGTACAGTTCCACCTTGCCATCTTTTACCTCGGCAATAGCACGGTACCCATCCCATTTTATTTCAAATATCCAGTCCTTATCATCAAAAGGTTTTTCAGTAAGGGTCGCAAGCATAGGTTTGATATGATACGGCATTGGGTCTTTACCTTTTTTAGGAGATGGAAGCTTCTTTGCAGAAAGCACTGAATCTTTCTTCACTAAAATATTTTCGGTCGATGCATACTCATCATGCTTTTTTACTAAAAGCCAGTTTTTTCCATCTTTTATACGAAAAAGATCATAGGATCCTTTGAGTTTTTTGCCTTCAAGCACAAACTGTAAATGTCCCTTTTTATAGCCCTTCATGAGCATCTCATAATTCTCTTTCTGAGTCTTCGCATCGGGAGAATGATACACTCCTGTATCCCACACGATCACATCTCCAGCACCATAATTACCCTTAGGTATGTGTCCCTCAAAATTCCTGTATTCGAAAGGATGATCTTCCACTTCCACAGCTAACCTTTTATCTTCAGGATCTAGTGACGGTCCCTTTGGAATCGCCCAGCTTTTCAGTACTCCATCAAGTTCTAAGCGAAAATCGTAGTGCAAATGTGAAGCATCGTGTTTTTGTACTACAAACAAAAGCTTACTTACAGTTTTTCTCTCTTTACCCTTGGGTTCAGAGGTTTTCTTAAAGTTTCTTTTTGACTGATAGAGATCAAGTGCCATAAGAAATTATTTAGGGTCCAATTCAAGACTCTTTTTCAGCATTGCAAGGATGTCCGTAGTATCATGATCCTCATGACCTGGTTTTTCCTCCTTTATCTCAATCGTCTTTCCTTTGGCCTTCTTCTTAATAACAGAGAGAAGTTTATCAGTATATGTGTCCTCAAAATGAGATGCTTTAAAAGGTTTAGTAAGCTGCTTGATCAAGCATGTGAAACTTCAGTGCCCTTTCCTTGGAACCGCTGTACATTTTCACAGGAATATTGATGAGTCCGAAACTTAGTGCGCCTGACCAGAGTGCTCTCATAGGTGTATGAATAAAGTATCAATATACCATAGTACTCCCTCTCTACTCATTTGTCTATTTTATGAATGGCAGTATGGATTTCACTGCAGTTTTCCAGAAATTAAAACTTTTCTCTTGATCTTTCACTACTACGTAGTACTATATACCAGTAGTAAGTACTACTACATACTTTATTTTTAAAGAAAGCAGATGCCTATCACAGATAACATTACAGAAATGCTGAAAGGAGTTCTGGAAGGCTGCGTCCTCGAGATCATCAGCCATCAGGAAACCTATGGTTATGAAATCACCCGGAAACTCAATGCTGTTGGGTTCACTGATGTAGTAGACGGAACTGTCTATACCATTTTGGTTAGGCTTGAAAAAAACAAGTTGGTGGATATTACAAAAAAACCGTCGGATATGGGACCACCTCGTAAATTCTTTGCGCTCAATGATGCTGGACGAGAAGAACTCAAGAACTTCTGGGAAAAATGGAAGTTCATTGCATCAAAAATCAATCTCTTAAAACAATAAATTATGTTTGAAATTTTCAAAAAAATGATCGGTGAAAAGAAAGAGTATAGAGAAATGATGGCAAAGGTTGCAAAGCTTCCTGAAGACTATCAGTTTGTCTATAAAAAGATTCAGGCTTACATGTGGAATTTCGCAGCTGGAAACGGCTATGACATGCTAAAGATCCACTATGAATTGATCGATTTATTTGAATCCAGTGCAGCGGATGGTAAGAAGGTACTGGAGGTCACTGGCCCTGATGTTGCAGCATTTTGTGATGAGCTTTTGAGGAATGCGAAGACATATACGGATGATTGGGGGAAGAAGCTGAATAGTGATATTATGAAGAAATTTGGAAAGTAGAAAAATTGTAAATTGAGCCTATATAGCGTAAAATAGTATGAATACACATATATAAAAACACAAAGTCCATGGCTGAAAAAATCAAATCCGGCATCGCAGCAGTAAAAGTCCTCGAAGAATGGGGAGTAAAACATATCTACGGTATTCCCGGAGGATCAATCAACACGTTGATGGATGCTCTTTTAGCTGAACAAGATAGAATCAAATATATTCAAGTACGGCATGAAGAAGTAGGAGCCATGGCAGCAAGTATGCATGCAAAATTTACGGGACATATAGGTGTTTGCTTTGGTAGTGCCGGACCAGGAGGAACGCATCTGCTCAATGGTCTCTATGACGCACGTGAAGATCATATGCCAGTTCTGGCTATTATCGGACAGTTTGCAACGACGGGTATGAACATGGATGCTTTTCAGGAAATAAATGAGAACCCCATTTATGCCGATGTGGCGGTTTATAATCGCGTAGTAATGAATGCGGAACAATTGCCTCATGTGATTGATGAAGCTATACGGCAGGCATATTCAAAAAAAGGAGTTGCTGTAGTACAATTGCCTGTGGATCTCGGATGGAAAGATATTCCAGCAAAAGAATTCTACTCAAGTGCCTGTGCTCATCGAAACTATCCAAATCCGGTGATGAATATTACTGACCTGGAAGCTGCAGCAAAGATCTTGAATAGTTCCGAAAAAACTATTATTTATGCAGGAATCGGAACGAGAAAAAGTGGAGAGGATGTCATAGAACTTTCTAAGAAAATCAAAGCACCAATCGCTATCACTGCCATCAACTATGACAGCTTTCCACATGATTACGAAGGACTCTTAGGTTCTGCAAATCGAGTTGCGACAAAACCTACAAATGAAGCTTTTCCAAACGCAGATACGGTTATTTTTGTAGGAAATAATTATCCCTTTAGTGAAGTCAGCAATATTTTTGCGAATGTGAAAAATTTCATTCAGATCGATGTGAATGTAGGAAATCTGGGAAAGAGACATTCTAACGGAGTAACTATCCTGGCGGATGCAGGTGATGCGATCAGAGCACTCATTGATATGGTTAAAGAAAAGGAAGATACTCCATGGTGGAGAGCAAATATAAACAATATCAAAAACTGGCGTGAGTACGTAAACATGCTTGAAACAAAACCCTCAGGAGATCTGCAGCTCTATCAGGTATTTAATGAGATTAATAAGCATGTGGAAGAAGATGCAATTTTTTCAGTGGACGTAGGTGATGTCACACAGACATCCATCCGCCATCTCCACATGAATCCGAAGCAGATGTGGAGAACTTCAAATCTCTTTGCAACCATGGGTATCGGTATCCCGGGAGCAATCACAGCAAAACTCGACTTCCCTGACCGGCAAGTCTGGTCACTTTCTGGAGACGGAGCTTTTCAGATGGTCATGCAGGATCTTGCGACACAGGTGCAGTATAAACTTCCTATCGTAAATGTAGTCTTTGCCAATAAGCAGTTCGGCTTTATCAAGGATGAGCAAGAGGATACGAATACAGGATATCTGGGAGTGGAATTTATGGATGTTGATTATGCGAAGATCGGAGAGGCGATGGGAGCGAAGTCTTATACAGCGAGAAAGATTGAGGATTTGAAGGATATTTTTGATCAGGCGGAGAAGGATCGGAAAGCTGGATTTACCGTACTTATCGATGCGAAGATATCAGGCGAAAGACCCATACCGGTGGAGAAGCTTATTCTTGATCCGAAGGTATATAAAAAAGAAGATATTGAGAAGTTTAAGAAGAGGTATGAGGCGGAGGGATTGAAGCCGTTTAGTGAGTTTTTGGAGGCAGAAGGGTTGCAGGCGGTTTATAGGACGGAGGATGTGGGAGGGTTTTAAATTGAATAAGGCTCATATTTATTCTTTATCCATTTCAGAACTTAAAAAATTAATATATTCTATTAGCTCCCAAATAGCCTTTTCAATATCATCAACTATTTCTTTCATTTGAGTTAGGTTTGTATCGAAACTTTTAAGCAACAATTCTCTAGATCTAATACTTTTTTCTATATCAGCCATAAAATAATTTTCTAAATGCAATTCAACTATATCATATGTCATAGGATATAGTTGAGTTGCAAAAGTACTATCTCTCATTATAACTACTAGCTCTTCTTCAGTATAGTTATCTAAATCATCAAAAAATCCTCGAATAGTTTCTTTATCTACATGAAATCCTATTTTATCTCTCATATCAATAGTTGCTCTAACAAAAGTTTGATATTTACTCTCGTAGTTATTGATAACTGCTTCTATATTAAATTTTATTTCTACTAATGCTTCAATATCTATTTTTTCTTGTTTCTTTTGTTTGTTAATCTTACTTTGTAACCTTGCAACTTCACTTTTGATCATGCCGTCTTTAACGATAAAAGCATTACAAACTTCTGCGAAATGCGAATACATAAATTCAATACGTAAGGCGATATCTCTACTATGAAATAGCTTTGTATCTGTTAATTCTTTTTGATCTATTTTATTAAAAATAGTCAGTTGTCTTTGAGCAAACCTAAAGTAACTTATCAACATCACTATTCTTGATATATTGATAATTGTACATTGAACTTCAGGTGTAGCATTTCTCCATAGCTTTTGAAAAGCCGTTTTGGGTAAAACAAGTTTTTTGCCACTATAAGTCATATGAAAATTATACTAAATATTAACTTAATTACTTCTTCTTATGAAAAGAACGCTCAGTACTCCTCACATACCTCTCCACAGCCTCACACGTAGTCACCCAATTTCTCTGCACCTTATGCGCATCAAGTTTCCCCTGTCGTGCTAATTTGCTCAGGTATTCAAGTGTATAAGGGGTCTGCTCTACAACATCCGAAAGTAACATATAGTCTTCTTTCTCTCCATCAGGAGTGAGTACATCAAGATAAATATTCAGAGATCTTAAGGTCGCTTGTGCAACAAAATCTATAAGAGATTGGTAGTTTCCCTCATCTGCTTCCTGTAGTACGCGGTAATACTGCTTGCGATCATTTTTCTGAATAATAGTCAGCGGAAACCCATGATGCATGAGAAAAACATTCATAAGTAGTCTGCCTGTACGGCCATTTCCATCTGCAAAAGGATGGATGTTTACAAACTTATGATGTGCAATCGCAGCAAATTCTACGATATGCATTTTCTTTTTTTGTGAGACAGTCCAATCAATAAATTTCTCCATTTCCCCAGGAACTTGGAGAGCTCTGGGTGGTGTATGTGGAGAACCGGAAATGAACACATTCACATTTCGATAACGGCCAGCATATTCCGCTTCTATAGGCTGCATAATCAACTGATGCAGTTCTTTGATCGTTCGCTCTGAAAAAGTATTTCTTTTTGAATGGTCAATAAGATCATACAGAAAATCCAGGGCATCCTTGTGACTCTTAGCCTCAAGAATGTCTTTGATAGGTCTTCCTTTGATAGTCAGTCCTTCCTGAACAATCCAGAAGGTTTCTTTTAAAGTCAGTGAATTTCCTTCAATAGCATTAGAATTATAGGTCATATCAACTTCAAACTTCTCACGGAGCTTCATCAGCATGACCTTAGAGATAGGCCGAAGTGCATTGAGCTTTGCTAGTTTTTCATCCAGGAGTTCCTGTAGTTTTTTTGAGAGAAGCATACTTAAGATAGGTCGGATAATTTATATATTTATATTATCCGACCTATCTGTTTTTTTCAATACGATTTATTGATTATCTTTTCTCATCAAAACTCCCCTGTCTTCACCTCGCCATTTCTCCTATAATTCGCAAAGATCACTCCAAGCGGAGTAACTTGAGAATCCATCAATTTCAAAGAAGCAGGAATAGTCCCCTCGGCAAATAACTTTTTCCCGGCTCCTAAAAGCACCGGATAAATCTTCAGCCATAGTTCATCTACCAGATCATTCTTTAGTAAAGTCTGTACCAGATTTCCACTTCCATAGATCTGCAAATCAGGACCATCTTCCTTCTTCAAATTTTTGATTTGCTCTACCACATCATCCCCACTGAGCACAGTTGTCCCCTCCCATTTCGGCGTAAAGTCATGATGAGTGACCACATATTTTTGCACTTTATTAAACTTTATCATCACAGGATTACCTTCCTCCTGATTCGGCCAGTACGGTTCCCAGATATCAAAGGTTTTCTTGCCCAAAAGCAGATCAAACTCTCCACTCATTTGTTCAGTCATGATCTTATTTGAAGCTTCATCAGAAAAAGGTACCGTCCATCCTCCAAATTTAAATCCACCGGAAGTATCTTCCTCGGGACCACCTGGCGCCTGCAGCACGCCGTCGAGCGAGATAAATTCAAGAGCAATTATTTTTCTCATAATCAATTGAATAAGAAATTTGATCTCTTACTATAACAAAAAGATAACTACTTGTCACTTTATTGGTAGTTATGCCGGTTTACGTAAGATCTTCTCCATAGCTTTCCCCTTTGCCAACTCATCTATCAATTTATCCATGTAGCGAATCTCTCTCATCAATGGTTCAGTAATCTCTTCAATCCTCACTCCACAGACCACCCCCTTGATCAGAGCACGGTCAGGATTCAGCTTTGGAGCATCTTTGAAAAAATTAGTAAAATCAGTTCTCTTTTCCAATTGTTCATCCAGCTGCTTTTGAGTGTATCCAGTAAGCCAAGTAACTACCCGGTCTACTTCCTCCTTAGTCCGTCCTTTTTTCTCGACTTTCTGTATATACAATACATACACGCTAAAAAAACTCATACCGTATATTCGATGATTTCCTGGTGTTGCATTATTCATAGGAGGTTTTTATTGAAATAGAATAAGGTGGAGTGCTCATTAGTAATAGTTTCTATACTACACTAATACTGATTTATCTTCAAGAAAAAGCATTTTTGAGATACATATATTTTAAAGGTAATGCCTGTATTTATATCTCAGATATACTCAATTTCTTGTTACGAATGAAGCCTACGTTTCTACACTCCCGGTAACCCTTTTTCATAAACAAAATTTGACATATCCAAAATAATACTATAAAAATACTTAGTCGTATTATTCTTAACACCCTAGTATGACCCAAAAGATTCGTGACAGAGGCAATTGCTTCGCTCTCACTAGAGAGTAATCGATCTTTGAAAAACAGGTAAGAATATATAAATGAAAGGAGGGTTCATTATGAACCAAAAAAATTTCTCAATTATGCATGTACTGCGGAACTATTCTGCATACATTTCTTGTTATCCGAAAAGAGTGACCCTTATGGCACTCATGACAGTTATCGGCGCAGCGCAAAAGTTGTGGATCCCGTATATCCTACGAGATCTTACGAACTTATTTCTAGACAAAGCAGTATCGACATCAGCAATTGTTTCTACCTTGCTTCTGCTTTTTTTAGCCAGCCAGATAGGAGTGTGGTGTCGAATGTTTCGAGACATGGTGAATATTGAGTTTCAGCTCGATATCATCAAAAAAATGTTCCAAGACGTATTCGTGAATCTTCATGGTCATTCCATGGATTTTTTTCAAAACGAGTTCGTCGGATCGTTGGTGAAAAAGGTCAATAGGTACGTGTTTGCATTTGAATCAATTGCAGACAAAGTTTTATTCTTTTTTGCACCATTTTTCTTAGAATTGGTTATTAGTCTATGGATCATGTTCAGTATTCATTTGTATTTCGGTACTATGATGGCTGTCTACATGGTGCTGTTTATGGGCATCACAATGTTTGGACTGATAAAGAAAAAACCATTGGATCTTGATGCAACACTTTGGAACACAAAAGTTTCAGGTGTATTAGCAGATACACTCACCAATGTGATCAATATAAAGTCATTTGCATCGATTGACCGTGAATCTGCTTACTTCGCAGATGTAGTAGATACATTTAAAAAGAGTTCGGCAAAGTTGTGGTGGTTTGATACCTACATCAAAATGGTTCAGGAAAACCTTATGAGTTTTTTTGGAACAGCTATGTATGTAGTATACGGATATGCATGTTATCATCATCTCATAAGCCCGGCTGACATGATCCTGCTCTTTGGAGTAGATAATGTTTTAAAAGCAAGGATGTGGGACTTTGGATGGCAGGTACGTCACCTCTTCTCGGAAGCTGCTCAGGCAGTAGAAATGGTAGAGATCTTCGATAAGCCTTACGATATTCAGGATACTACTGATACTCAACTCACAGTTACTAAAGGACATATTCATCTGGATAATGTAGATTTTTCGTTTGGGGAAAATGCTTTATTCAATAATTTTTCACTGTCAGTAAATGCAGGAGAAAAAGTTGCTCTTGTAGGTGAATCTGGTGCAGGCAAATCAACATTGTTAAAACTGCTCATGCGCTTCACAGATGTGAGCAATGGTGCAGTCAAGGTTGATGGACAAAAAATTACTGAAGTGACTCAAAAGAGCCTATGCAGTAATATCGCGTATGTTTCACAAGAGCCTGTGATGTTTCACAGAAGTCTTTTTGAAAACATCGCGTACGGAAAACCAGATGCTACACAAGCTGAGGTAGAAGAAGCTGCAAGGCTTGCCCATGCTCATGATTTCATCATGGAAAAGGAACTTGGGTACCTGACATTTGTAGGCGAGAGAGGCATCAAACTATCAGGAGGAGAACGACAGAGAATTGCAATTGCGCGAGCAATACTAGTTGATGCTCCGATTATTGTGTTGGATGAAGCAACCTCTGCTCTCGACAGCGAAAGTGAATTTCATATCCAGGAGGCATTAAAAAACCTCATGGCCAAGAAAACCGTCATCGTTGTTGCTCACCGGCTATCTACGATTCGCCACATGGATCGTATTATAGTACTTGAGAAAGGACACATCATAGAAGATGGTTCACATAGAGAACTCCTTGAAAATGCAGAAGGCAGATATACCCGTTTCTGGGGTATCCAGTCCGGATCATTCTTACCTGTTTAAAAACAAAAAAATAGTTATTACAAACCCACTGACAGAAATTGTTAGTGGGTTTTTTCTCATAGCACCTACTTGGCTTCTGCAAGCACCTTTATACGCTCCAACACTTCAGGAAGTTTCTCATCAAAATATTCAACAAGGTTCTCAGGCACATCTTCAGTTATAATCAGTTCCACTTTTCCTTCTTTTTCTTTCAGCTCATAACTCTCACTACCCCCCTCCCATTCCTTTTCCCTTTTTTCAACTGCACCATCTTTACCAACCTTAATATCTGCCACTTGCTTAAACAACAGGAATTGATAAGGGGTAAGCTTTTCTACTTTTACTGTCACTCCATACCCTGATGCAGACATAACATTTACTTCTTTGCCTTCCTGCAGATCGCCGTCTATGTATGTGCCTTCATCTATGATATTTGCCCAGTCTCTAAAAGACTTATCACTCCAGAGCACATCCCACACTTTTTCTTTTGAAGCATTGATTTGAATTGAGTGTTGCATAGTGTTCAAGTAGTTAAAGATATATATTCATTAAATAAGATTACTTTCGCAAAATACCAAGCTATTGAGGCATATCCATAGACAGCATCTCTATCACTTCTATCCGGTTTTTTGGATGGAGAGTAAGGTGAGGATGAGCTTTGAAGATTTCTGCTGCATCCTCATGTGAGTTTGTCTCCACAATTGCATATGCAATTATATCATTTTTACTGTCAGAAATACTGTTTTCCTGCACAGTTTTTGTCTTACCCAGCGGAGCACCGTTATCTATGATAGCTTTTTGATTCGTAGTAGCCCAGGATACCCAGGCATCCATAAACGCCTGCTGATCTTTCATATCCAAAGGTTTTGATTTCTCCTCGTCAGAGGCTCCTCCGTAAAAAATTGCGAGAAATTTTTTCATAATAAAAGGTTATAATCTAGAAATTAAGAAACAAATTTATGTAGTAATTATTCTTTCACTGGTTTGTAATAGAGTACTACTCCGCCGCCCTTAAATGTCTTAGTTTTCAAAAGAGTGAGATCAATTTGTTTCTCAATATTTTTAAATAAAACCAATCCTTTACCCAAAATAACAGGATTTACATTAATCTGATATTCATCAATCAAGCCTAGCTTAGTAAAAGCTACGATCATACTTGGACTTCCCACTAAAATATTCTTCCCCTCCTGCTGCTTCATATCTACAATCTCTTTTCTAATTATCTCGTGTTTCAATATAGAATTTTTCCAATCAACCTCTTTCATTGTGCGGGAATATACAATCTTATGAATAGCATCAATCAGCACTGCAAAATCATCTTCCTGTTTGTTACCTGATGGGTTTTTCACAAGCTCCGGCCAATAACTTTCCATAAGCTGATAGGTTGTCCGTCCATATATCAAGGTATCTGCACTCTTCAAAAGGTCATTATAATGCTGATGTGTCTCATCATCAACAATCCCTGCCGTATGATCGCAGAACCCATCTAGAGTCATATTCATTGCAGCGATTATTTTTCTCATGTGAAAAGGCTTAAGAATTTATATTTCATTATAACAAAAAAACCTGGATGTAACAGAAGTACTTTTCTTTGCATTGCCAATTAGTAGCAAACACTAACGTTTATATGAATGAGTCCAATATGGGACAAGCTTCTGAATTTTCTTTTTCACACCGCACTGCAAGGCGTTTTAAAGCATCCCGCGCGTGCTGTAGTTCTGCTATCTGTATGTTCAGCATCTCTATTCGTGCACTAGCCAGTTTCTGGACCTTGCCGCGGTCTTTGTTTGCATCCATAGAGAGAAGCTCCTTAATTTCTGCGAGAGTAAATCCTGCAGTCTGCGCATTACGGATAAATTTGAGTCTGCTGATATCTTCTTCACCATAATACCGGATTCCACCATTTTGAGCGGGAATTCTAAGCAACCCCTTCCCCTGATAAAAACGAATGGTCTCCACTCCAACTCCTCCAGCTGCTGCAAACTTTCCAATTGATAACATATGTGCTTGACTACGTACTATAGTACGGAACTTATAATAGCTATGATTTCAGATACTAACAAGATCAAAAATATGAAAACTACTTCTACGATAAGAAAAGCAGCTATTTACCGCATGCAGATGCACAACCATACATGTCCTTATGGATTAAAAGCAAAATACCTTCTCGAGCGTAAAGGTTTCCAGATTGAAGACCACTTGCTCACCTCACGTGAAGAAGTAGAAGCCTTCAAGGCTACACATAATGTAAAAACAACCCCGCAAGTGTTCATTGGAGAAGAAAGAATCGGAGGATATGATGATTTGCGGCGGTACTTTGGCAAAGCTCTACCTACACCTGATACTACTAGCTACAAGCCGGTCATTGCGCTCTTTAGCATGACGTTACTGATGGCTCTTGCGGCAAGCTTTGCTGCGTTTGGTACTATATTCACCATCAAGACAATCGAGTGGTTCGCAGCATTCAGTATGAGCGTCCTAGCACTTTTGAAACTCCAGAATATTGAGAGTTTTTCTACCATGTTCCTCAACTATGATCTCCTGGCAAAACGCTGGATCCCCTATTCTTATATCTATCCTTTTGCGGAAGGTTTGGCAGGGGTACTTATGATCGCAGGGATTTTCACCTGGTTATCAGCATCTATCGCATTATTCATCGGAACAGTCGGAGCTATTTCTGTCTTCAAGGCTGCATATATCGATCAGCGTGAACTGAAATGTGCATGTGTTGGCGGGGGCACCAATGTTCCTTTGGGATTTATCTCTCTTACAGAAAACTTGGTGATGATAGCAATGGCAATCTGGATGGCACTTTCCAGCATGGACATGGCACAGAGTGTTGGTCATATTATGTAAAAAAAGCTGCCTAGTTATTTAGGCAGCTTTTTTCAAATATTCTAGATAATCAAATGCGGATTCAATATGTGAAAAGCTAAGACTTACTCTTCACATATTTACCATATCAATTTATTTAGAATAAAATTCAATTACCCATTCAATACCATACTGATCTCTGAACATTCCAAAGTAAGACCCCCATGGACCATCGCACATTGGAACCTCAACTTGTCCGCCAGCAGAAAGACCATTGAATAATTTTTCAGCTTCCTCTTTGCTGTCCGCGTTTATCGTAATCTTACTTCTATTTTCATTCTCGTTTACACGACCCATAACTTCAGGAACATCGTTCGCCATAAGACTACTACCATTACCAATAGGTAATGCAATAAGCATTAGTTTGTTACCCTCTTTTTCATCTACAGGATGCTCATCCCCAGGATTCGCCATATCTTTAAAACGCACCACTTTTGAAAACTCCCCACCGAATACGGATTTATAAAAAGTAAATGCTTCTTCAGCATTTCCATTAAAATTTATCCAAGTGTTTAACGTCATGATATTTTAATTAATAATTGTACTTTTATTATATATCACTTTAAATGTAAAACACTAATTTCTTGATTTTTTGTTGCTCACAGAGCCGAAAAACTAAAGCCTTCCTTCAATATAATCTTCAACATAATTTTTCCTTTTGTAGTTTTGAAATAAGCTTCTCTACGTAGAGCATCTTCTTTATTTCTAAATGCTTCATAAAAATAAGTTCCAGAGGTCTACGTTTTGCTGTAGATATATTTCTACCTTGTTCATGCTCTGTATATCTTTGTAATAAGTTATTTGTAAAACCAATATAGTTTTTACTGTCTTTTAGACTTTTGAGCACATACACATAATAAAAATTCATAGAAAAAGAAGAAGTATTATTCTAGATAATATTCTATTCAATAGGTACTTCAAGCATCTAGTGTTGTAATTAGCAAACAACAGAAATGGCTCGTAGGTTCTCTTTCTATTGTTTAACGACGTAGTAAGGCAGTAAACCATTCCCACGCCGAATCGGCGGGTCAGGTATACTGCATGAACCACATACTCGGATCTAGTACGTGAATTGATTTGAGCTTATTGGCGTGCCATGTACCCGAGGCGATAGCCGAGTGGTTCATGGCTCACCAAGCTGGAGGAAATACGAAAAATATACATAGCCAATAAATGATCTAAATAATGCAATTAAATATATATTTACTTTATATTGGAAGATGTAGACAATGCATTTTCAATAGCTTCTATTAACTTTAAAGTTTCTAAAAGGTCTTTGGGAGCTGTAAGCAACTTATCATCATGATCAAAAGATTTTAGATAATGGTTTGAGTGTGTTCTATAAAGTGCAATGTGACCATTACCATAATAATGCTCAGTCGATTCATTATTAAGTGTTTTCTCTACCTCGGGATATACAAACTCAGATAAAGCAACTCCAGATATTTTCATTGAACCTGTCGTACCTACAACAAAAATACTTGATTCTAAATTCTGATTATGTGTTGCAAGACAAACTTCAATATTGCAAATAACTCCATTTTCAAATTCTATAGTAGCAATAATAATATCTGATAAAGTAATATAATCTCGAGTTTTTAATTGAATTGCATTAATTTTTTTTATGCCAGCCCCTCTAGTTAAATGTGTTACCAGTTCTAGGGAATGAATAGCTTGAGTAATAAGTGGACCTCCTGAAATCTCTTTACTACCATGCCAGTCTTTGTAATAATATTCGTCTCTCCACCATCTGAGAGTCATAGCGATATACTGAGTGGTACCTAGTTTATTTTTTTCAAATTCGTAAAAATCCTTTATAGCTGGATTAAAGCGATTTTGAAAAACAACATAAGTACTGTCTGGCTTATCAGTATTTTCAATAAATCTGTAAAGTTCATTTGAGTTAAGTGCAAGTGGTTTTTCACAAAGTACTTTTTTATTATTTTTTAATGCAAGAGTAGCATAAGGTATGTGAATATCATGCGGACAGCAAATTGATATAACCTCTACTTGTTTATCTAACAATAACTCTTCATAACTAGAGTAATCTACGCAGTCATATTCTAGCATTGCAGAATGAGCTTTTGTTCTATCAATGTCGAAAACACCTACTAATGTACAATTATCATTAGATTTTAATGCAGTAAAGTGTTTCTGCGATATTCTTCCTACTCCCACAATAGCATAGGCAGTTCGTTTGGTTGAGAGTAATCTCTTTAAATAATAGAATGATTCACTTGAAGCATTCCATTTATCATTTTTTACATGTGTTTCTATACTTAAAGCAACCGGTTCAGTAATTAATTTTTCTAAAATATCAAAAATTCTCTTATAGTTAATATAACCTTTTCCTAGCGGAACGTATTTGTGCATCTTACTCCCAATAGGATCTTTGATATGAAGATACTTTACAAAAGGAATGAGAATTTCTAGGTCTTCTGCTGTGATAAGCTCTCCCTCTTGATATATATTTGCTATGTCAAACCATGATTGTAGTCCTTCATACTTACCTGAGGTAAACATACTTATATAGTCGTCAAGGCGAGAAATGTAACAAACAGGTTCATTCTCTAACATTAAAATTACATCTTTTTCTTTTGCAATTTTTAATGCAAAAAGTAATAATTCTGATTCTTCTTCTGGCAAAGGTTCATATTCCTCAGTAGACTTTAATCCAGAAAAAATACGAATATTTTTTGTTTCAAGTATGATCGCCTGTTCAATGATCTTTACAATCATTTCCTTTTTCTCATCTATTGATAAATAAGGACTCATTCCAAAAAGATCAACTTTTTGTTCGGTCTGAGGACTTCCAGAATACCATTTAAAAAGTGGTGATGCTATAGCAGCAACACTGATACTATTTTCACTCAGGATCTTTTTTAAACTTAGTGTTTCTTCTAACGAAAGTTTAGCAATGTTTCTACCATCAATAGTTCTAATTTCTGCCGAATGGAGACCATGTTCCTTTAAAAATCTAATTCCTTCAGAAACAGTATCAGCAATCTCATCAAGATTGAAAGTTATATGTAATATATCTTTAAGCATAAATATTATAATTTCATTAAAGTAAAAGCAGCCTTTTCTATTGTATCAGCACTAACTTTATAATTAGTCCAATATTCAAATGCAGTTATACCTTGGTATATCATCATATCAATACCATAAGCCAAGATACCGCCTCGTTCTTTTGCCCATTCCTGAAACTTAGTTATTTTTGGATTAAATATTGCATCAAAAATTATTACGTCATGTAGATCTACATACTCAAGTACTCTCATTGTATCCGGCATTCCATTTATATTTGGATACATGCCAGCAGAGGTAGCGTTACAAACTAAGGTGATCTTTTCTAAGATATGTGTATTTACATCCTTATAAGTTAAAAATTTAACTATACCATGAAAATCTTCTTTCATTTTATTAGTACGTCGTGACTCTGGTTCTCGATATATTACTGTTACTTTAGCTCCTTTTTGAAGTAAGCTCCATGTAATTGCACGTGCAGCTCCACCTGTGCCAAGCACAATAGCTGAGTCACTAGCATCTATATTCCTCAAGGCAACTTTCTCAATTGCCATAATGGCTCCATAAGCATCAGTATTATATCCTTCAAGCTTATTTTTATTAACTTTAATAGTATTTACAGCACCAATTGCCCGTGCTTCTGGAGAGATGTAGTCTAAAAAACGCATTACATCTGTTTTATAAGGAAGCGTAATGTTTGCACCAGCAAATCCAAAAGCACAAAGTGATGTAATAACTTTTTCTAAATCTTCTGCTTTTATATCAAACTTAGTATGTGCATACTCAAGTTGATGTTCGTCTGCATACAATTTAAATAGTTGCGGAGAAATACTATGATCTACTGGAGATCCAATAAGTGCAGTGACAATCATAATTTATTTATAAGAATATTGCGTAATTGATAAGCCTGTTCAAGAATTGCATTTTCTATTTGTACTATACTAACACTCTCTGACCAAATCCAAAAATTAACTGCTCTTAGCACGAAGAATGGTAATAATTCATTTCCTGCTTTCTGTATAGAATTAATATCAGAAACCTCCTGATAATAGATAATCCATTCTTGAAGTATATCTATCCATAGTGTAGACATTTGTACCTCTGATGGAATTTCCAATGCGGAACTTTGCAAATAATTTTCAATTAAATTAGCTGAACACCATTTATAATCTTTTAATTCTTTTAATATAGATAGAGCATTTTTTTTCATTTTATTTGCTTCATCCTTATGAAGAAATTCTAAATTTTCAAGTATATTAATTTCTATGCTTTCTGTAGTCTCAATTTTGCTCTTGGGATTATTGAATTGTTTTTTACAAAGCAATGCAGTACTAGCAATTTGTGGAAACATATACTCAAGTTTATGAAAACTTGGTGCATGGATTTTTTTGTCTAAATTAATTTGTTCAATTCGTGCATTAGCATTTATTGCAGAAATTGACATAAAAATATCAATACCATAATGTTCAATTATAGGATCAAATAGAAGTTTATTTTGCAAAAAGACTTTTGCTATCTTTTTAGTAAAACCAAAATCACCAGCAATAGGTTGCCGTATTAATTGTCCAGTGATAGCAAAAATAAATGGTACAGCAAAGTGGTTAGTAGAGCTGCCCTCAAATCTACTTCTTTTATACACAGGAGTAACATAGTCAGCATAGCCTGATAATAAAGGTGTTAGTAAAGATACTATCCATGCAGGAGTAGCTGATTTAATATCAGAATCGATAGTCAGACAGTACTCAATATCATTATTTATTACATACTCACAGAAGTCTAAGATATTTCTCCCTTTTCCTAACCCATTTGTAACTATAAAAGATTGTTTTAATGCATGAGTGTATGTTTGTTGAAATATCTGAGGTGTTTGATCTATACTATTACTATCAAAATTTAGAATCTCAGCATTAACATATGGGTATTTCAAAATTATTTCAGAAAGCCCTTGGTCAACAATATGAGTAATACTAGCAATATTGGCAGCCTCATTTAAGCTTGGAAGACAAACTGCAATCTTCATGATAATCGTTTAATTTCTTCAAGATTTCTCTGCTTTAGCATTTGCCATGCTGGCTCTTCTTCATATTCTTTTGTCAAATTAAGAAAATAAGTCCCTTTCTTAATTAATTCTCTTTGCTTTTCTATACTTGGAACAAGATGGATATAAAGGCTATTCACTGCAATATCCACTGCCTTAAGTACAACTGCTTCCTTTCCATATTTTATTACTCTCCTAAACATATCTTTATACTGTTCTACTGGATCAGATATTGACTCATCATAACTAACAGCTAAAACAAGGTTAAGAATATCTTGTCCAAAATTCTTTTCAAGATCTTCATTATTTACATCTGTGTCCTCGATAATATCATGTAGTACTGCGCTAATAATTATCTTTTTACTATATCCCATCTCCATTAGTAACATGGCAATTCTAATAGAATGCAATATAACCGGCTTTGGATTATGACCCGATTTATTAAAATGAGTAACTAGATATGAAATAGCATTTTCAATTTCAAAACTGTACTCTGGCGAAATAGCATTATTAAATGTAAACATAATTTGAGTTAAAAAAAGACAGCTCAATCGAGCTGTCCAAAAATCTATATTCCAGAAATGATATGCTGACAAGTATCTTTAAGATTGCCTGCCACATATTTAATCTTAGACATAGAAATAAGCTGTTCAGTTACCCTAACTCTCATTGAAAAGAAGTCAGGTGTATCGAAAGAAGGAACATAACCTAAGAATTTTCTACCTTCTTCAAAGAGAGCAATTGCCGTACCACGAATATAACGAGACATATTTTCATTTAAATAAAGTCTTGTATCCATTGTATCAGCATTCACAGAATGTAATTTATCCATTGTCTCATCAATATGAACTAGGTAACTACGCGTAATTGGCACAAAGCCCTTACCTATAATAATACCTAATTCACTTGGAGTACAATAAATTTTATGAGTCCATGAATCTTTCTCTGAATAGGGAAACAAACTAAGTAGGGATGGGATATTTCTTCTAATTGATTCTTCTCTCAAGAAAAAATACTTAGACCCTGTACATGCCATAATTTTTTCTTCAGCCATTTCAATCTTAACAATATCATTACCAATAAGCTGAGCCTGATGGTTTTGACAAAGTGAGATTATCAGACTGGTCTTCCCTGCTCCAACTTTGCCTAACAATAAAACTGCCTTTCCTCGAATTTCTACAGCAGCAGCATGCACAGTAATGACTGATCTCCTTTGCTGCAGGACCTCTAAAAAAGGTAATGCTGCATAAAGTAATAATTCACCACTCTGAAGCTTTGCTAATGGAATTCTTACATGAGCACATTTATTTGAGTAATAGACGTAATTATCAGTAGAATTACTATATTCTACAACAAATTCATTCTCACCTTCTAAACTAACTGCCACATCTTTAAGGTGTAAGAGCTCAGACCATTGATTAAATAATGTCATCAAATCTGTATCTGATACTATACCAACTGATTCATTATCTAATGATATTGTATATTTATACATTAAAACCTCCTATAGGTCATTAATCCATGGTCTAAATGAAAGAATTTCTTGAATATAGTCCGTTTCGGATATTAATTGTTCAACAAAGTTTTCAAGTTCATACTTATTGACAATATTATCGGTTGAAACTTTAAGTTGGTATGGTGGGAATAGTGAATCACCACAACGAGTTACTGCAATAACAGTACATTTAACTGAAAATTTTGCTGCGATTGCTCGAGCAAATTTAGCAGTTATATAGCCGTATACTCGACCTGTATGATAGACTGGGTTTTTACCAGCCCAAGATTCAAGCGTATGAATTCTGTGAGTTGAGATAATACCATTAATGTTATTACCTCTTCCCACAACCCCCTCTTCACCACATTCGATACAGCTCCCTAATCCAAGCATATATTGCTTTTGATATGGATTTATCCGTACAAATGATTGAAGTCCAGAACTCGCCAAAAATTCATCAGCAAGACCTTGGAGATTTTCTTCATACAGCTTTATTAGTTCAGAATATACTTTATAGGATGAAGTATGTAAGCTTATAGTTGGAACGCATAAAGTTGCCTCTATATGTTCTCCATTTCTTACTACCATTACCTTAATATCCTGACCAATTTCAGCAAATCTTGGCACAGCGTACCCTGAAACATCTTTCCAAAAATACCTTTCTAACCTATAAGCTAATGATTCAGTCAATGTAGGTGGCCAATGACCAATACAAACTGAAGTATCATTAGCTTTTGGGTTAGTAGCATCAGGTATATCATTTAGGTCTCTTGGTGTAAACCAAAAAGGAACCTTGGTGTGTTGTGATGCATTTGTTTCAATAATAAGGTCATTACTAGTAATAGATGGCATAACATGCCGTAAATAGTTTTGAATAGAAGATGACTGTAGCTGTTGAATATCTAAATCGACATTACCAAATACTGAAGACATACGACCATTAACTCTAACTATTATAGGGGAAAGACGTTCACAAACTCCATAATCATTCTTATAATGTCCCGCACCAATATAGAGTTTGTCTATATTATGATGAGGTATAACACCAATATTCTCTAAACAATACTTTGAGTATGCAATAGATACTTCATTAGCTAATGCATCTGCTAATGAATCAGGATGGCCTACTCCTTTTCGTTCTACAACTTCAAACTCACCTGATGCTGGATCTTGATAATTATGACTTATCATCAAACCTTCCATTTTTAACCTCCTATTTGTGAATAAATTCTTGAATAGTAGCTTGTTCGGATGATGTGTAAGCAACTCCTTTTACTACTACTGCCGGTACTCCTTCATCTGCTTGCCCCATTAATAGTGATGCTGCTGCTGCTACTTCATCTGCAACTGCAATTCTACTATTAGATGGATTACCAAACAAATCTAACTTTTCATCAATACGTAAGGCTTTAATACCTCCAACTCCAATAGCTGTACCAACTGAACCATCGCGATGATCTCTACCACAAGAATCATTAATAATAATACTGACAGTTATTCCTGTGAGATTTTTGATCTCATCACGTATATTTGCAGCACTTTTATCTGGATCTTTTGGAAGCAAAACTACAATTTCTTCTGAGTGTGGAGCCATATTAGAACGATCGATACCTGAACTTGAACCAACATAACCTAATTTATGTCTAGTAATAACCATTCGTCCTTTTACAGCAATAACTTCAGATGCTTCATCAAGATATAGCTGACAAAGACGTGCATCGCGACCTGTTTGTTCTGCAAGTTTTCTAGCTTCTTCTGAAACTTGAACATCTGATAATTTCACGGTTGCACCTTCTGCTTTTGAAATAACTTTCTGAGCAATAACAATAATATCGCCATTTTCCAAAGTAACGCCATCTTTTACGGTGCTATCAATGATTAATTGTGCAATACTATCACCCTTTTTTACAAGAGGGATGTTTGTGAGTGAATGCAATGTAATAGTAGACATTTGTTTTTCCTCCTTCGATTTGTTAAGGAACAATATAATAAGCCAACATTTAGGCTATGTTAGGTTTATAATATAACACTTATATTGTCAATAGTGTCTTTTTACTGTACTACTAAGTAGTTATTAGTGTATTTTGTTAGATAGCAATATGAAAATTAGTCTTCCAAAGTCAGTAAGTGCTGTTGTACTTACTTATAAACAACCAGACGTCCTTAATTTGATTATTCAAGGACTAAATCAGCAAACATATAGAGGCATTATGGAAATAATTGTTTCAGATGACGGATCACCCGAAACAGTAGTAAAAGAAAACATATCAAATATTAAAAAATCTAAACACGACATAAAGTATGTTTGGCAACCTGACCATGGTTACCGAGCTGCTGCGGCAAGAAACAATGGAATAAGAGTAGCAACAAATGAACTTTTAGTTTTTATGGACGGGGATATAGTGCCGCATAAAGATTTCATTGAGAAACATGTAATGCAACATACTACTTCTAATCTAATAGTAGCAGGTAATCGTACATGGCTTGGGGAAATATCAAATATAAAAACTTATGAAGAGCTTGAAAATACTGTACCAGAAGATGCAGCACTAAAAAGAGGGAAAAAAGAAAATATATTCCGTAAAGAATTACTCAAATCAACTCATCCATGGAGAGCATGTTTTAGTGCAAATCTTAGTGTAAGAAAGTCACTTGAAGTGCTTTTTGATGAACGATTTATTGGATGGGGACCTGAAGATGCAGAATTATGTTATAGATTATGTGTTAATAATGGGTATACACCAATTTACGATGAATCAATCGGAGCATATCACCTAGAAAGTCCTGATGCTGTGGGTAATATCTTTCGTAAAAATAATCATAATGCCATTGTAAACTATCTTAAAAACAGCTTCTTGTTTTATGATAAATGCCCTGGACTTGAGCTTGAAGAAGTCTTTTTCGGATTAAAAAGATTAAAACTCGATGAGACTAATATGATTTGGTCTGTTGTTCCTCATAGCGAAAGCTCAAAAATTCCATTGATCGAACTTGTCAAAATTTCCAGAGCATGGCTCCAAAGTAATCACTTAGATAAAGTTGCTGATATCTAATCAGCAATATAAAGATTACTTTATATTACTATTAAATTTCGACCAAACACTTGGCTTACTAATGTAAATTGTCTTTCTAAGCCATTAAAATCATTGGCTCGGGGAGAAGGAGTCGAACCTTCATAAACAGCTTCAGAGGCTGCTGTCCTACCATTAGACGATCCCCGACCGTAGCAACGATAGTTGCGAAGGTCATTCGTAGCTTTAGCGAAGAATGATCAGATACTTTCAAGCGATTCAGCTATTGCTTCTTCTACTTGCCTGTATATCTTATCTATTTCCCCTTCCTCTGCAAGTATTTTTTTATCACAGATGTCTGATTCTGCGATTTCCTGCTCAGCACGGAGTAAGCGTTTTTTCATTTCAAGAGAGCTGAGAGCGCTTCTACCCTCTATTCTTCTCTGTAAATCTTCCAGACTTGGCGGAGTGAGAAAGATACTGTATACATTTGGTCTTAGAGAAGTACCGAGTACTGTTCGCAGTCCTTTGAGGTCTATTTCCCGTATCACAGTCTTTCCAGCCTCTAAAGCTTTTCTGATAGGATCTATGAGCGTGCCGTAATATTCCAGACCATGAGGAGATGCCCATTCTAAAAATTCGTGTTTCTGGAGTTTTTCCTGAAATTCTTCATGGGAAATAAAGAAGTAGTTATCACCATCTACTTCGCCTGGCCGGGGTACACGAGTAGTAACTGAAGGCGGGAATACAAATTCGGGATGCCGTTCTTTAAGAAGCGCACGGACTGTGCCTTTTCCTACACCTGAGGGACCGAGAAGGAGTATGAGTTTGCCGTGCATGGAGTGGGTAAAAAATAGTGTATACATACTATACACATACTAGAGACGGAGTGGCAATAAAAAAAAGGCACTACAGCTGTAGTGCCAGTCAGAAAGAGATTAGGCAGGAATAAGTTCCTTCCAATTCTCCCACGATATTTGTTTAACCTCTTCAACCCTCTGCCCATCTTTCGAAACGAAATCCGTTTTGATAAGATCAAGCATTTGATTGAGGTCTCGTACCATCAGATATGGGACTCTTCTTATTTCAAGCTTTGAGGTCAAGTATTTATACTTTTCCCTCTCAATATCATAAGAAGTTACTTCAAGGGTATGATCCCATAAATGAGAATTGTAAAACACTTCCCATTTTTTGTTATCACCCCTGTAAGTGGCACATATCTCTCCGCCCGCAAAATACAGGATTAGGTTTTCTTTTACGTTTACAGAACTTTCGTTCAGATAACCTAATTGATAATGCGAAACATTGATTAAAAATATTTCCTCAGCGTAGGACATTTTGTGAATGTCCAAGGCTTTAGAAGTACTTTCTTTGTGGAACGGGACAATGTTTGTTTTTTCACCGCCTTTAGGAGGTGGCGTAGGTGGCTCAACTAGAGGCGACTTCATAGTCACTTCCATATTGAACGACATAGAGAGAGATAAGGATGCTCCTTCTTTCTTTTTGAAGAAAGAAAAAAGCTTCAGCAGTTTTTTCAGCATTTGTACTCCTTTAAACTGAAATAATTGTTGTGTTGTTTGAAACGATGTCCTTACCATGATTCACACCAGTGCTGAACCATTCTATAAAAAAACATGGGAGAGTCAAAGTGCTCTCAAAAGAGCTGATGCGTTATAGAAGAACTGTTGGTTAACAATGATATCTATATAATCTATTGAAGGCTCCTTTATCTTAAGATAGAATGTAGTCATTAATGCATACTTATCTTAAAACAATGGCATTCGGGTTATTTAAAAGAGTTGAGGAGCCGAAAGTAGCATCTCCTATTGAGCAGCAAAAAGAGCCTGTAACAGGACTATTTTCTTCATTTAAAAATCTTTTTAAAAAGAAGGTTACTGCAGTGGTAGAAAAGAAAGAGTCAGAAAATCCTGGAGCACTCAAGCTCTCAAATATTATGAATTTAAGTCCTGAGTTTGTAATAAAAACTTTTGTTATTAATGCTGATGACAGAAAGCTCTTTGAGACTGAACTAGATGATAATAGAGAAAAAAATGGAGAGGGAAAAGCGCAGATCATGCTTTTATACAAGCTTTACAAAGAAGATATACTTCCTCTTGGAGAAGAGGATCAGAAAGAGTTAACTGCATTGTTTAGAGGAGATATCAATCTAGAAGAACTTGTACACGTGATCCCAAGTCAGAATAGTGATGATAAGCCTACAGAGGATCAAGAGACAGATCCAAGATTCCAGTTCAACAGATTTATGGAAGAGAAAAAGGCATCAGAAAATAATAATACTCAACCGCTTGTCTCAACAAAGGGAAATACGGCAGTCCTTGAAAATAAACCAGCACCGTCTGAGCAGGAACCTGCAGTGCAGAGTTACGGCACAATGCAGTTTGAAAAAGAAATTGAACGTATTGATAATGAAGTTTTAGAAAAAACTCATGTGGTACAGGATTTTAAGTCACTCTCTGAGGCAAGAAAGTTCTTTAATAATGTGAGTGAATATCTTGAATTTATAGATGTATCTAGAGCAAAGTGGGAGATTCTCAGTATTTACGCAGGACAATTAACTGAAATTGAATCTATTATTAGAGCCATCAGTGAAGATTACCGGGGAGATGATAAACAGATAGTCCAGATGCAGAAAGCATTTGCATTCAAATCTCAGATTATGGAGGAGAAGGATAAAAAGATATCTGATCTTGAATCAAGATTCCTGCAGAGAGGAAGAGATAAGAACTTTATACTAAAGGATTATACTGAACTACAGACATTACTTACTTCTGAGGAAGAGAATCTCACTGAACAAGAGGCACTGAAGATAGCCAATGATGCTAGAAAAAACATAGTTGAATACTTCTTCCCTGGAGATGAAGATATGCCTTCACAGGAGGTCAAAGAAGAAGACTATAACCGTATTGAGCTGCAGCAGGATAAGATTCAGATTAACGAATAAGTAATAGTAATTCTCAAAAAATTCATAGCTCGGGCTATGAATTTTTTATATAGGAAAAAACCGAGTTTATTAGACTCGGCTTAGCGCAAAACACTCTTTTTGTTTATTTACCTACAAGCTTTCGCTTACTGCTGATTATCACCTCCTCAGCTAATTCACTTAATACAAGACTTCTCTTGCTTGGAGCATTATTGATTTGAATAATATTATCTGCTTCTAAACAACTTTCCCACGTATGTGTGGTAATTATATTTAGTGTACAATAAAAGTTCTCATCAATGAGTCTCTTTTTACCTGAAGCTCTCACTCCTGGTCTAAGTGAGACTTTTTCAGAATCTACGTACATGCGCATTCTCTCGTCATTGCCGACAAAAAAGTACCCTACTACGTCTTGATCATCTAAAACACTCCAAACTCTGAGACCATACATATCCTTATTGAGTGCGTAGTTCACCACTTCGCGCAACAATAGATCTGACTGTGGCACGTATCTAATGACCTCCGTGTTGTTTGAATCATTACCCACCTTATTATTATCACCGTTCACAATATTAATATTTATAGTATTAATATTGGGCTGGTGTATAAAAACTGGTGGCGGTAGTACATGTTGTTCAATAACTTTTTTCTGTCCTTCTTCCACAGATTTATCTGTATGAAAGGTACGAAAAAGGTTTTTTAAAAACTTGAACATTTTTTTGTATATGCTCCTTTTTTTATTATAATATGATACTTCAATGAACGTGTTTTGCTGCGGAGTTACTATAAGGATAGCCGGCAAAGAATCAATTAAAGCCAATCACTTGCTCTTTGCAGAATGATCATTTTATTACAAAGTACTAGCTTTTCTCTGTATCGTTTAAAATTTATCTTTTTCAAAGATGATTATTGCTCAAAACTCCCTATTCATGATATACTTCTATGAAGTCTGTTCTTTGACATCTCATCGCTTTAAGCAGGGAGAAGAAAGCACCTAAATACTAGTTCCTTTCTCCTCCTTACTTATTTCTTTGCACTTCAAAACAAAATTCCAAAAAAAATCAAAAATAAAAGGAACAAAAATTTTAAAAAAACAAAAAGTAAAAATAAAAATTCAACGCAAAGAATAAGCAGTCGTGACAGGTTCATTTCTATTGAGACCTGTTGACTGAATAAAAGGAGGAAGAAGGACCAAAATCAGTTCTTCTAAAACCCACCACGTCATACGTGGTGGGTTTTCTTTTACGTGATATCATGAAAGCCGCGTCATTCTGAACTTGTTTCAGAATTTCATACACTTTACATGAGTCGCAAAATTACGCTGGCGACTCTAGCTATGCGCATGAGATCCCGGGTCGAGCCCGGGATGACGGAGACTTATCTCTTCACTAACTTTTTCTCTTTAAGATCCCAGATCTCATCTGCTTTTTCCAGGTATGCCTGCTCATGAGTGACGAGTAATACACTTGCTCCTTCCTCACGTGCAAGAGTCTCCAGGAGATCTGTTACCTGTGTTGCAGTCATTTCATCTAGATTTCCTGTGGGTTCATCTGCCAGTATCAGCTTTGGCTTATGCAGAAGAGCCCGTGCAACTGCCACACGCTGTCTTTGCCCTCCCGATAACTCAGAGATCTTTTTATGCTCGTGATCCTTAAGACCTACTCTTTCCAAAATATATGAGATTCGTTTCTTCATTGCATGTGCGGACTCTTTTTTGAAAAGAAGAGGCAAACTTATATTTTCCTCCACAGTAAGGTACGGGAGAAGATGAAAAGCCTGAAAGACCACCCCAACCTCTTCAGAGAGTATTCTTAGACGAGCACTCTCTGAGAGGAGTAATATATCTGTACCATCTAGAAAAATCTCACCTTTTTCTGGAGTAATAAGTCCTGCAATCATATGAAGGAGAGTTGTTTTCCCGCTTCCGGAAGGACCACTAATGGCTACTACCTTTCCCTGCTCCATAGAAAAAGACACATCTGAGAGTATCTTCTCAGTGCCGTAGGACTTCGAAAGGGATTTCACTTCAAGCAAAGGCATCATTTACGCGTTATAATATTTCTCAATAAAAGCCTTTGTGTTTACGAGTTTTTCCACTACATCTGCTGTAGTTTTTGCTGTCAGTTCAGAGGGACGAAGCTTTACACTGATATTTCCTCTATACTGACTTTGTTTGAGTTTTGTAAGGAATGATTCAAGTGGGAGAGTTCCCTCTTCAGGAGGCATATGAGTGAGTCCTTTGTGAAAATTGGAGAAGAATACCTGGATAATATCTTTCTGAAAATGTGCATATACACGGAGAGGATTGAGTCTCTGTGTCTCAAGATTGGAAATATCCAGTGCGAGAGCACCAAATCTATTTAAAGCCTGAAAATTATTCATAGCTCTTTCTGGTAGTACTCCAAAAAGTGTCGTTGCCGGCGCGTTTACCATAGCAACGATAAGCTCATTTCTCTTCTGCAGAATAGGAAGATCATTCTTGACCCACTGCACATAGGAAAAATCCATGAGCGGCGGCGGATAGAAAATAACTACCGGCACCTGTGCATCCTTTGCAACTTTAATAAGTTCAATAGCCTCTTTTCTTGAAGTGTTAGGACCTGACTGAAGAGATGTGATCGGAAGCTGATATTTTATCGAGAGTTCTTTAAGATATTCTGCATCCCGGGTATCCATATTCTTGGAGACTACAATATCAATACCTTCATAGCCTGCTTCTTTAGTTATCTCAAATATACGGTTGAGACCGTACTGTTCTAGTGAATCCGAGGAAAGAGTGAGCATACGTTGTGAAAGAGAGAAAGTGTAGCGTCATCCTGAACTTATCTCAGGATGACGCATAAGTACCTATATTATACCGTAATACGTTCTTTTTGCATATAGTCTTGGAGGACTTTTGGAATACGGATTGAACCGTCCTTTTCCTGATAGTTCTCTATGATAGCAATGAGCGGTCTCATTGAGCTTCCAGTACCATTTAAGCTATAGGCAATTTTCGTATTTCCGTCTTTGTCCTTATATCTAATATTGAGTCGTCTAGTTTGAAAATCTGTAGTATTTGAAGTAGAAGTTACCTCTCTATATTTTCCTTGTCCAGGCATCCATGCTTCCAGATCATACTTTTTCGCTGCCGGCCATCCCAAGTCACCGCTGCAAATATTGAGTACCTGATACGGAATCTCAAGATCTTTTAGAATTTCTTCCTCTATCTCCCGGATCATCTCATGTTCTTTCCAGCTATTCTCTGGAGTCGTAAAGATCACCATCTCTACTTTTTCAAACTGATGCACGCGAAGTATACCTTTTGTATCTTTACCATAACTTCCTGCCTCTCTTCTAAAACAAGGACTGATTCCTACATATCGGAGCGGCTTCTCTTCAATGTCTAGAACTTCACTATCATGATAATTGACGAGAGGAACCTCAGAAGTACCGATAAGATACAGATCATCCTCACCAGGATTCACTGTATAGATCTCATTTTTATCTGCAGGGAAAAATCCAGTACCCCACATGGCACGCTCTTTCACAAGGAAAGGAGGAACCATAGCCGTAAATCCTTTGGATACAATCTTCTTAAGTACAAAATCCATCATAGCTCTCTCAAGCATCACAAGATCTCCTTTCATATAGTAGAATCTGCTTCCACTCACCTTCGCTCCTCGCTCCATATCGAGCAGTCCAAGATTCTCCGCAATCTCCCAATGTTCTTTTGGTTCAAAATCAAACTCAGGTTTTTTACCTTCATAACGTAGAACAACATTCTCAGAATCGTCTTTTCCTACTACTACGCTCTCATGAATAGGATTTGGAATATTAGAAAGTGCTTCAGCAAAGGCTTTCTCTGCCTCGTTGGCGATCGTATCAAGCTCCTTGATCTCACCGGAAATAGCCTTGGATTTTTCCATAAGCTCAACTTTTCTACCTGCATCTGCAGTGGGGATCTCCTTGGAAAGTCTATTCTGTTCAGCTCGAAGGTCATCAAACTTGAGCCGTGCAGACTTTCGCTTGTCATCAAGCTCCATAACGAGATCCACTACTGAAGGATCAGCATTTTTAGCAGAAGTAGAAGTTTTGTAATAATCCGGGCGGGATCTAAGGTCTTTAATATCGATCATACTATAAATTAATAATGAATAGTGGGCAGCTGAAATTTTCTATTTTACAGACAGTATTATACTATAAGCATGATCTATTCTATAAATAAATCATTATATGTACAGTTAAAGCATTACTCATACTTAAAAGCAAACTTGACACTAGGTGATTTAATACTTATAACTGCTTTTATAAAATATAAATAAAAGGAGAATAATGATGTTTGAAAAAAAGTACCCGAATAGTGAGCAAAATGCTCTATACGGAATGAATTTAGATATGTTCTTTCTTTCTTTGGAAGATCCTAAATGGAATTTTTCACTTAAAGAGCTTAAAGCTCAAATACAGGAAGTGAAAGATCAGTATGATCTCTATAAGATATCAAGGGATCTAAAAGACTACGCCGCAATGTTGCATGCATATTCAGATCAGACAATTCTTATGAATATCATGACAGTTTATACACGTAATCTTCGTGCTCTTGATGAAAGTAATATGAAAGCTAAAGAAGCCTTTATCTCTGTTTCCATTCTCGATGGTGATTTAGATAGTGCTATTGAGTCATTTAAAGATCTCATCGAATTCACAGATGCAGAGTTTGATGCATTTTTGTTGATACTCGATCCTTATAAAATTCATGCAAAGCAATTCCTTAAGAACATTCGGTCACTTGTAGTGAATATCGATCCAACAAGTGGAGAATTTTATAGCGGGCAAATTGAAAAATATGCCAAGCTTCATAAAATGCTGCCTTATGACTTACGGTGGGCATCTGAGCATTCTAATCATTCGGATAGGTCAGTCAGACGTGCATCTTTTTATAATTATGCATTTGTAAAAGAACAGCTCGATGATTTTTCAGAACTTTTGAATGGAAGCATACAGCAGCAAATTACATTAGCAAAAAAGTATGGATTTAAGTCTGCCTTTGAAATGAGTGCTCATGGTTCCGGCTTAACAGGCGAAGAAGTGTGGAATATTATGGATACTATTCAACTTCAGAATACTATTTATAGAGAATATTATAGTTTCAAATCTGCAAAACTAGGATTAAATGACTTTGCACTCTACGATATTAATGCTCCTCTTGATACCAATAATCCTATTAGTATTCAAGAAGCTATCGAATATACTATTTCCCTCGGGAAATTTATATCCGATGACATTGGCACCTCAGTAAAACAGTTCTTCGAAGAAGGTAGGGTTCAGTTTGAGGATTTACCTCACAGACAAAATGTGATACATGCCGAGAACTGTTATAATGGTCCATGGGCAATTATAGGTTGGAAAAATGTATTTAAAACTTCCTACCTATCCTATGTATTTCACGAAATTGGTCATTGTGTGGATAATCTCTATGGACAGCGAGCAGCCGGAAAACTCATGAATATGAATTCTCTGGTACCTTCAAGAGCTTTAAATGAAAGCCATTCAACTTTCTTTGAAGCAATTGGATTTTATTTTATTCTTGAGGCAGATATTCCTCTGGATATAAAAAAAACATATCTTAGTTCAGAGTTGGAATCATTATTGTTTTTCATTTTTAGAGAAAGACAGCCTTTGACTCTTGAGTGTAACATTGAACAGTCTCTGCTGAAAGGAGACATGCCCTCAGGAAAACAAATATCTGATTGGCACATGACTGAAAGCCAGGAAATCGCCGGAACTGAAATTTTAGTCCCGGAAGAAGCTGCTTACAGATGGACATCCCGAAGACATTCATTTGAAACACCATACTATAATTATCAGTATACCTTGGCGTCATTGAATGCACTTCTCTTTATCAATCTATGGAAAGAAGATAAAGAAAAGTTTATGAGTAACTATACTAATTTGCTGAATGCAGGCTGGGATGGAACTTATAAAGAATTAATGCAAAAACATATGAATATTGATGTAGCAGAAACCAAAAATGTAGCTAAAGCTCTAGCACAGTTACAGGAGATGAAGAACATCGTTTGTAATCTATAACCTATAGTCTTAGCTCTCTAAGTCCTAAATAATCTTTAGGACTTTTTTATATACCCATATTTCAGACAATATACTCTGGCAAACTGGAAAAGTTCCCATACAATATATCTACTAAGAATTATATTACATATGCAGAAAATCTATCTCGACAATGCCGCAACCACTCAAGTCCTCCCGGAAGTAGTAGAAGCCATACTTCCCTATTTCACCGAACATTACGGAAATCCGTCTTCCATCCATCAGCCAGGCCAGGAAGCACATCTCGGATTAAACACTGCACGCAAAACCTTTGCAAGAATACTTGGATGTACGCACGAAGAAATTTATTTTACTTCAGGAGCCACAGAAAGTACCAATACTATATTAAGAGGAGTAGCCCATGCGCTCATCAGTCATGGAAAGCATATTATTACGAGCAGCTTTGAACACTCTGCAACGCTAGAAACGTGTAGAGATCTTGAATCACAGGGCTATGAAGTAACATATCTCCAACCTACTAGTGAGGGTTATATTTCAAAACAGCAAGTACAGGAAGCATTGAGAAAAGATACCATTCTTGTAAGTCTCATTTATGTTCAAAATGAGATTGGAACGATCCAGCCTGTTGCTGAGATTGGAGCTTTGTTAAATGAAAAAGGAATATTCTTTCATACGGATGCAGTACAGGCATTTCAGTATCTAAGCTGTAATGTACATGACTTACATGTAAGCGGTCTCTCTCTTTCTGGTCATAAATTTCACGCTCCAAAAGGTGTCGGAGTAATGTATATCAACAGCAACTGGCAGCTTCCGCCGCTGCTTACCGGTGGACATCAGGAATTTGGTATGAGATCAGGCACACAAAATGTAGCAAATATTGCTGGAATGGGAAAGGCAGCAGAACTAGCTGTGGAAAAACAGGAAGAGCATAAAGTATACGTACAAACCCTTAGAGACTATGCTTATGAGAGAATCATCAAGTTCATTCCCGATGCTATTTTAAATGGAGAAGGTACCCAAACTACACCTCATATTCTCAATCTCAGTTTTGACGGAGTGGATGGAGAGACCCTACTTATCCGGCTTGACCTAGAAGGCATCGCAGTATCCACGGGAGCTGCATGTTCCTCAGAAAAAAAGGAACCATCACATACACTCACAGCTATCGGAAGAACTCCAGACCAAGCTCAGGGAAGCATCAGGATTTCCTTTAGTTTTATGAATACCATGGAAGAGGTAGATTATTTAGTAGAGAAATTGGTGTTTCATGTGGGGAAAATACGTTTGGCATCTCTTTTAAATTAGCATTCTTCAGATTTAAACTAAGAAAAAAGCTTTCCTATAATATAGAAAAGCTTTAATAATATTTTTATTTTATTCCATGCTCCTTAAGATTAGCGAGCATTCGAAGAATCGGGACCTTATCAAGCAGCGAATGCTCTGATAAAGTTTGAAGAGTCTTTACAACACAGCTCCAATCTTCATCAGATAAAGTGTAACTAAAGGTGTCGATACTAGATGCATTCTTATACTGCATCTGTTTTTGCCTATCCAACTCTTTAATAATCCTATTTAGCTTTTCTAGATTAATCTCTTTTATCGCTGGATAGTTATCGATCATCTTTAGATAGTACTGGAATGTTCCACCCTTAGCATCTACTTTACAAGTTATCATGGTCTTTTCATTTTCCTTTCTATTTATATTTATTGTCTTATTTCGTTTTTCGAACAATAAAATAAATCATTCTCACTAATTGTCAATGAATGATGAAAAGATTGAAGATAGGGTTTAGGAAGACTCAAGTAATAGAAAAAAATGTCCTTTGAACGGGATGACACTCACTTGGGCTTAGCAATAAGAGTCTCCGGACTCAAACCCCCTGTGTCCCCCTTTTCAGGGGGATGGCTCATTGGCTCCCCCCTCCCCGAGCCCTGATATGTACCGCAGGTACATCGCCTGGCTGCGTAGTGACTAGTGACTTGAGCCATCATCTAGACCGCACCGTCCCTGGGGGTTTGGGGGAGGAGAAGCGTCTGATTACTCCAAGAAAGCCCCCCCTTTGCCAGACGCTTTTCTCCTCCCCCAAGACTTTTGGTTACTTTTGGTCACAAAAGTGACGCCCCACCGGCAGGTGAAGAAGAAACCACCTACGCCATCAAGCACTTTTCACCTCACCCAACCCTAATCTCTTATAAGACGATTTGTGAAGACTATAAGAACACTAGTTTTATAAACTCATACCCTGCAATGGGTTCCCGTCTGCACGGGAATGACACGAAGTTTTCCCTCTTTTTGCGATATTGACTCAAGAATTAAGGATTAGGATTAGGATTAGGGACTGGCTCACCAAAACTCTTGCCTTTCCTCCATCATTTCCGTACTATCCTCACAAAGACCTTACAGAACCACCATGCATTTCCACATCATCACCATGTTCCCCCAATTCTTCGAATCCCCGCTCAAAACGGGCATTTTAGGAAAAGCTGTAGAAGATAAAAAAGTGGAAGTCTCTTTTTACCATCTCGTAGAATATAAAGAAGCACCAAATAAGAGAATTGATGATACACCCTTTGGAGGAGGAGCCGGTATGCTGTTTCGTCCGGAACCTGTAGCTCGGGCTATTGAAGCGGTAAAAGAAAAGATTGCCGAGCTGCAATCCCCCCAACCCCCTTTATCAAGGAGGAGTAAGAGCCTCTCAGTTCTAGTCATCCACTTCACGCCTAGAGGAAAACGCTATACTCAAGCTCGAGCAGAAAAGATCTCTTCAAAGTATGAACATGTCATTCTGCTGTGTGGAAGATATGAAGGTATCGATCAAAGAGTACTCGATATGTATGTGGATATGGAATTTTGCATCGGAGAAGCCATCCTCACTGGAGGCGAATACCCTGCATTATTTCTCATAGATTCTGTCACACGTTTGTTACCTGGTATTCTAGGCAACGAAGAATCTCCTGAAGAAGAATCATTTTCAAAACAATTTGGAAGAAAAAAAGAATATCCTCATTATACAAGACCTGAAGAATGGCGTGGAGTAAAAGTACCTGACGTACTTATGTCAGGTCATCATAAAAATATTTCTGAGTGGAGAAAAAAGCAGCTTTCATAAAAAATTCCATGAATAGTATCTCAGTTGTCATCGTGTCTTACAATGAAGAGTCCTGTATACAATCATGCCTCGAATCTCTCCTAGCGCAGGACTATGAAGAAGGATTTGAGATATTTGTGATTGATAATGGCTCTACAGATACAACAGTACAAATAGTAGAATCTCTAGCAGCTGCAAACCCTACCATTAAGCTAGTGAGTAATCCCAAAAAAGGAATTGTCTTTAGTAGAAATATTGGAATAGAAGTAAGCAGTTTTCCATATCTTGCTTATACTGATGCCGACTGTGTAGCCCCCACAGACTGGTTGTCGAAACTGATGAAAGGATATAAGCATTATGTAGTAAAGTATCCTACCTTATGTGCTGTGGGAGGCGGTAATGAAGTAGAGTTGCTAAATAGCATGTATAGCCGGGCATTAAAAGTATTTCTGCAGTCATATCTAGGATCTCATGGATCTGCAAATGGAAAAATATATCATGAAGATCAGCTCATTGACCATCTGCCCACCACTAATATTCTTTATAAAAGAGAAGTTCTTAAGCTCTATCCTTTTGATGAAACAATGACTTTTGGGGGATCTGATCTAGAGATTACCTCTAGACTCCGCTCTCTGGGATACACATTTATGTATCTCAAAGACACAATTATTCTTCACAAAAGAGAGCCATCACTCAGAAGCTGGAGTAAAAGCATGTTTAGATATGGCAGAGGACGTATTTTTGCTATGACAAAAAATAAATTACTACATGAACCGCATATGTTACTCCCAATGCTTGTAGTGAGCAGCATCATCATATTATTTTTAAGTTGTATACATTATTTGTTTCTTTTTCCTTTTCTTCTCTATCTCTTTGTCATACTGTGTTTTAGTATCCAGGTTGGCATACAGGGGCATCTCAGCCTTGTCCCCATGCTCTTTCTCTTATGTCTCACAACTCATATTAGCTATGGAGTAGGAGAATGGTATGAAAGCTTCCATATTATTAAAAGACACTTCCTTTGAATTCAAATATAGTAAAAAGACTGCTGCAGTGGGAATTCATCTATCTTTTTTTTGCACTTATATTTGGATTATATTTTGCATTCAGACTTCCGCCGCTGCAGATCATGGATGAAGAGAGGCATTTTCAGAAGGCGTATGCTTTTTCAGAAGGATATTTTTTCTGTAGTGAGGGTGAGCAAAAAGGACAGTATGGCATGTACCTTCCAAAGGAAATAGCTCATGTGGGGCAAACCTTTGGAGTTGATCCCCTCATCAATAGAATAGATGTACGTATTCCTGAAAAAACCATAGCGGAAAATTCAAAAAAGACAGTAGGCACAGAAAGAGAATTTACAAACCAGCCATTCTGCACACGGACACTTTGGACGGTTTTACCTCAAAGTTTTGGTATATTTATAGCTAAGTTATTTACCTCTGAAATTGGAGTATTACTTTATGCAGGAAGAGTAGCTAATCTGCTCTTTGCTATACTCGTGATGTTTTTTGCTATTCGTATTACACCTCTAGCAAAAGGTGTCTTCACCTTCACAGGATTACTCCCAATGTTTGTCCAGCAAACAGCATCCCTAAGTGCAGACGCAATGCACTATGTAGGCTTACTGTTCTTCACAGCGGTTATACTATATTTCTATTATAAGCGGGAAAAAAAGATCTCTCTTACAGAGGGCATCCTTTTCTTTCTGATATCCCTACTCTGTATACATGCAAAGGCAGGCTACTATCCTTTTGCTCTTCTTGTATTACTCATCCCTGAGACATTATTTGCTTCAAAGAAAAGTTCAATTTTATATAAGATTTTATTCATTATAGGACATATCTTATTTGCCATCTGCTATTTTCTGCTTATCAAATTTAATACGCAGGTTATTGATCAGAAGAGTCAGCTGCTTGTGTTTTTTGTCAACCCATTTGATTTTTTCAAAGATCTCTTTTTCAGCATCAATGTCTATTTTGATTATTACTGGAAGAGTCTCTTAGGAGGTCTTGGCACAAAGGAGCTCTACCTCAATAATCTTCACTATATTCTGCTTCTCGGAGGGTTCATAGTACTTGCAAAAGAGGAAACCAAACCTCTCTCTGCAAAATTCTCGCTCATTTCACTGCTTACTCTCTTAGGTTGTATCTGCACAATATTTCTTGGTCTATCCATTCTTGAACCCCGCAGCGGCAATGTAATAGATCTCGTTCAGGGTAAATATTTTCTCCCGCTTCTTCCTCTCGCGTTTTTATTACTGTATCATACCGTCATCAATGAATATGGACGAAAAATACTCATAGTCAGCATCATAATAATAAGTATACTTGCTTCATTTTCACTCATTGAACAGAGATACTACAGTGTTGAGGAAAAAGTCTACGTTTCGCAAACTGCAGACAGTATTCCTTATGCTTTAGAAAAACAGAAACCATTAGAGCAGACTTTTATATCAGATCAAAAGAATCTCTCTGGTCTTGGATTCTTTATAGATAAAAGTAGCCCAAAAATTACTTCTACCTACCAGTTTTTGCTTAAAGAAGGTGACTGCAGAAAAATACTTTTTGCCGCTCCTCTGATGCCGGAGCAACTCCTCCCAGGAAAATACTATGAAGTCTACTTCCCTGTGATCTCATCAAGTAAAGACACTCCATACTGCTTTGAAGTGTTTCCTACTATCTCCTCCACTTCTCCTCTCCGGATAAGTGCGGCAAAAAATAATGTCTATTCATCCGGCGCTCTTATGACTACACGAAAAGAGACTACTAACGATCTCATTTTTTATGCCATTTATGAAAAGTAAGTACTTACTTACTTTTCATATCTGACCGGCTCATGTATACTATTAGTGGATTATTCTAAACAAAAATACATATGATAAACAGACTTTCTTTTTTTAAAGATACTTTTAAGAGACATATATTCGGTTTTCTACTCACTTTATTGGTGTTTAGCTTTTTCTCCATTCCAGCTGCTTCTGCTGCTGGTAATTTAACAAGCGTATTCGTATTGCCATATAGTAGTATTCCTGGCGATACAAATGTCACATACCCTATACAATTTAATATTGAGACCAGTCTTCAGACCGGCGATAAACTAGTTATAGAATTCCCAGTTGGATTTGATATTTCCAACCTTACCACAGGCGATGTAAGCTTTTATGCAACTGGAATGACTAGTGCAGGTCCAGTGAGTATTGATACAGTAAATAGAACCGCCACTGTGGAGATCGGTACTGTTACTGGTACTATCACGACAATGTATGCAACTGTATACAATATCACAAATGCTGCCGCAGGATTTTACGAATTGGAGCTTAAAACTACTACCTCCTCAGATATACTCAAAGACTCTGGTTTGGGAAATTTTGTACTTGCACCAGTAGCAAACTACCCCTCCATTACCACTGACTCAGATATGAGAGGTGCTTCGACTACATATAACTTTTATTATTATGGGGATATCGCAGATACAAGCAATATCAGACTGCAGTTCCCACCTGAAGTAGATTTAAGCAATGTCACTGCTCCAGACGTTACAGCAACATTGAGCACTCCAGCTATCGTAAATAATACATCGATTAATACTGTAGATAAGTATATAGATTTTTCTTTAGATCTTTCGGGTATTGATCATAGTGGCTTAGCTGTATTTTACATTGCGAATATTATCAATCCTTCCATAGGAGGAGACTTCTTTGGTAATTTTACTGTGCTTGATAGTTCTCTCAATATATTAAGTACAGGAGTAGATTCATTCTATATTTCTCCTCCAGGAAATCTGTATCCTACGGTAGAAATCAATACACCACTCGTAGGTGCTACAGCGACTTATACAGCAAAATATACCCCTCAAGCAAATATTGATAACGGCTGGACTATACGCGCTACTTTCCCGGATGGGACCGATCTATCAAATGTTACTTCAGGAGATGTTTCTCTCACAGGTGCAACTTTCAATACTCCCATGGTATTCATAGATAATACAAATCACTACGTGGAGGTAACTGTAGATATGCCAAGCGGAGATTCTGGCGGAGCAGAGCTTACACTTCAGATTGCAAACGTCATCAATACTAATACTGCGGATATCTATGAGCTATTAATAGAAGATTACAACCCAAGTAGTTTACTTATTGATAGCGGTCATGGAGACTTTCAGATTGTGAATTCCGGCAATCTCATTACCCCGATCAGTCTTGCTCTCGGGGATTATAAAAAGAATACTGAGACCTATTATGAAATCAGCTACACTACTCCCACATCTATTTCTGACGGGTGGACTTTGGAACTTCAGTTTGATCCCCTTGTGGATCTTTCAAATATAGATCCAAATGATATAACGGTATATGGCAATAACTTTGAGTATGTACTTCCCACAGTAGATAATGCAAATCATACAATTACGTATGTAACTGACATGCAGATCGGACCATCTGGTCTCAACACTATTCAATTCTACATTCCGAACATTATCAATCCTAATACTCCAGGTAACTACGATGTTACTATTACGCATAAAGATTCCTTTGGCAGTCTCGTCGATCAAGGAGTAGCTTTATATCCTATTACAAGTAACCTAATTGTCACTCCAGATAATAATCAGCGTCTTGCAGATACCTATTATGACATTGTTTACAAACCTGTCGCAAATATATCTGACGGATATTATGTAAAAGTGTTCTTCCCTGCCGGAGTAGATCTTTCCAATCTCTCTGAGAGTGACATCAGTAATAATGGAGCATACATGTCCGGCAGCTACTCAAAGACCATTGATCCTATTGCTAGAACAGTGGAAGTACATCTTCAGTACTCAAGCGGTGACTCCAATGGTCAGGATATTTATATGAATTTATATAACGTCATTAATCCTTCTACGGGAGGAGATCTTCCTGTAACTATGGAGATCTATAATACATCGCATACATTAGTGGAAACTCTGGACGGCATTTTATCTATTGCAGCACAGGGTACTATTACTCCGATTGTCACTCTCTCAGATGATAATGTAAGTACACAGAGTACCTATACTATCGATTACACTCCAAGTAGTGCTCTCGATAATGATTGGATTATCAATCTTGATTTTCCTGCAGGTACAGACCTTTCCAATGTAACAAATGGAGATGTCTCCATAAGCGGAGGCCCGCTGAGTAGTCCGACTGTGACCGTAGATGCTGTCAATAATAAAATCCAGCTCATTACTCACATCTCGAGTAACAACTCAAGTAACTATGCAGTACAAATAGTAGTAAATAATGTCATAAACACGACTCCTCCAGGTGAAAAACCTCTTCATGTTACGGAACTTACAGATCGTGGACTAGTGTCAGACTCAGGTACAGGAATATTTACTCTTACAGGAGTAGATCCATCTGTCGGGCTTATTAATCCTGTCACTATTGAACCAGTAAATCCACTTATTAGTCAGGGTTCAGACTATATTATTACGTATACTCCTCCGACAAATGTTGATAATAACTGGAAGATTCGTTTAACTTTTCCACCAGAATATAACCTTACAGGGCTAGATATATTCCTTAATGGTACAAACATCTCTGGTGCTAGTAATATCGTTATAGATAATACTGCCAAAACCATCACCATGGATGTACAAGCATCAGATGGAGATTCAAATGGAGATCCAATAGTCATAAGTATTAATGGTTTACAAAACCCGAGTACTGCGACGTCTTATCTACTTATGGTAGAGGATCTTGATCCGTCTTCTGTTCTCGTGGACAGAGGTTCAGGTACATTTGTCTTAACTGCACCTCTTAATAGCATTCCAACATCACCAACAACGCTTTATTCTAATACAGCTACTAATACAGCCCAGACTGGACGGACGGATCCTTTGGATCTTGCTACCAATGACGTAGTCTTCTCTGCCCTCTACAATGATCCAGACGGATCAGACACTGCTACAAGCTATAGACTTCAGGTAGCTACGGATGATGCGTTCTCATCCATTATATCTGATAGCGGTAAACAGACTCTTACAACACCTATCGCAAATGGTGAACGTTCCGAAGATCTCATTGCTGGAACTACCTTCTCACCCGGGACTACGTATTATTGGAGAATTAAGTTTTGGGATGATAAAGAGGGACAAGGTGCCTTCACTCCATCAGGAGCATCTGCTGCCAAATTTAATATTATCGATACAGTAGCACCAATACTCAGCTACTATAATCCTGAAGATACATATACAAATGTCGACGTAAATAGCACACTCTCTATCTCATTTTATGATGAAGATTCAGACATAGATGAGAATAGCCTTGATATGACAGTTTCTGGAATTAATGCAGTTGTCGATGGCGTGTGTCAGACAGGTTTCAGTTGTAGTATTTCTCCTTCAGGGCACTATATCGATATTTATATTAATAAACTGCCTCAGCTGCCTAGTGCCTCAACAGTACCAGTAACTTATAGTATTTCGGATACAGCAGCAGCTCCTAATACTCTTACTGGATCATATAGTTTCGAGACACAATTTGCAGTAGGAGTGATTGATCCAATCAGTATCAGCCTTGGAGACTCATCTGCCGGCAGTACTGATAATGGATATTACATTGATTACACACCCCCAACGAATATTGATGATCATTGGAAGGTTCTCCTGACATTTCCACCAGAGATTGATCTCTCGGCGTTATCTGCAGGTGATATAGATATTCAAGGTACAAATATTACCATGCCTCACAATGTTGTCATAGATGATGGCACAAAAACAATACTTATCGAAATACAAACATCAGGTGGAGATACAAACGGAGATGAGATAAACATATTCGTTGGTGGTCTTACAAATCCAAATCCGGGTTCTTATACTATTGGAGTGGACCATCTTGATGTCGCGGACACATTGATTGACCAAGGAAGCGGAAACTTTAGAATTTCAGGTATCATTGATCCAATAAATGTCACTCTTACTGACTATCATGTTGGTGCACCTGCCACTCAAAGTATCACGTATACTCCTCCTACAAATATTAATGACCATTGGTCTGTAGTACTTAGCTATCCAGATGTTTTTGACCTTACAGGACTCACTTCAGGTGATGTGAATATCTCAGGAACAAACATAACTGGAACTTACAACATACTCATAGATGCTGACCAAAATATCATAGAAATTGAAGTCCAGACTACAGGGGATTCAAATGGAGATCCAATTACGGTGACAGTAGATAACATTGAAAACCCTTGTGCTGCAGTGCTCAATGCTTCCTTATTAGCATTTGTACCTGGACCAAACTGTAGTACAAGTACTTTCTACATTAATGTTTTGGATTATGACGAAAATGATCTACTTATAGATCAAGGAGATGGCACTTATACTACTATTGCACCTTTAAATAATTACCCGGGAAGCCCAGATGATCTGTATTCTAATACAACGGTCAACACTGCCCAGTCAGGAGAAGATGATCCATATTTAGATAGTACCGATGTAGTATTTTCTGCAATATATAAGGATGTGAATCCTGGAGATGTAGCTTCTAAGTATCAGCTTCAAATTGCCACTGATGACGAGTTTACAGACATTATCTACGACAGTGGATCAGCTGGTACGGCACTAAATAATGCTGTAGTAGTAGACGGACGTTCTGAGGATATTACAATTCCAGGAGGTACTATCGATGCAGATATTACCTATTACTGGAGAATCAAGTTCTGGGATAACAATGGTGCTGAAGGAGCCTTCTCCGCTGATGGAAGCTCTGCAGCAGAATTTACAGTACTCTCAGATCAGGTTGCCCCTCTTGCGACAAGTATACCTGCAATGAGTGCTACAAACGTTTCTCCAAATACAAATATTCAGTTTGATTTCACAGACCCAGGTACAGGAATTAATCTCAATAATCTCTTTATAGATATTGATGCTATAGCTGCCGTTTCAGGCGGTGTATGTGAGACAGGATATGTATGTACTTTTACGAATATTACCGATGGTATCCGCGTCATCATCAACCCTGACGTCAATCTTCCAGTAAGTCAGGCAGTAAATGTAAACTACTATGTAGAAGATAATGCATTCTTACCAAACTATCTGCAGGATACACTTACCTTTACTACAGGTACAGGTAGCGGAAATAATACCCCTACAGCTCCAACAAATCTTTTCTCAAATACCGCAGCTAATACAGCTCAAAGCGGTAGCACAGACCCTGCAAATTTAAATAGTACAAGTGTTGTCTTCTCAGGTATCTACAATGACGTTGATACATCTGACACAGCTACTCAGTACATCTTAGACATTGCAACAGATGCAGCATTTACGGATATTATTTATGCTAGTGGTGCAACTACTCTTACAAACGCAGTAAGTGTAGGAAATAGATCAGAAGATATCGTGATCCCAAATGGCACTATTAATGTCGAAGTGCCGTATTATTGGAGACTCGCATTTGTGGACAATAATAACGGTACTGGTGCATTCTCAAGTACTGCACAGTTTATGGTTGCAGACTCTACAGCACCTACTCTTACTTCTAGTACTCCTACTGATAGTGCTACTGGGGTAAGTGTCGGAACAAATATTGTACTTAATTTTTCAGATACAGAAACACCTATTGATGTTTCAAGCATTAATATCACTATAGGAGGTATCAATGCCATTACGGGAGGAGTATGTCAAACAGGATATACATGCAATACTACCACACCGACAGCAAATACAGCACAGGTCACCATTACTCCAGCCGCTGCCTTTTCTAATGCAGCAAATATAACTATTGGATATAGTGTCGATGATAGTGCAGCAGTTCCAAATGCACTTAGCTCTTCATTGAGTTTTACTACTGAGGCAGTATCAAACTCAGCACCAAGCGCACCGACAGCTATCTTTGCAAATACAGCAGTAAATACAGCACAAAGCGGAAGCACCAATCCTACAAATTTAGATAGTACATCAGTGGTAGTCTCTGGACTTTTCCAAGATACAGACACCTCTGATACTGCAGTAAAATATCAGGTACAGGTAGCAACGGACTCTGCCTTTACAAGTGTTGTCTACGACAGCGGATCCACTGGTACCAATCTTACCACTCCAGTAGCTGTAGGAGATAGATCAGAAGATCTTGCAATACCAGGAGGAAGCCTTGCCATTGAAACACCATATTATTACAGAATAAAGTTCTGGGATGATAGTGATACAGCAGGAGCATTCTCAAGTACAGCGCAATTTATGGTCGCGGACCTTGTAGCTCCTATACTCAGTTCTAGTACTCCTATCAATGGAGCAACAGGAGTTGCGACAACAGCAGGAGTAGAATTAAATTTCACAGATGCAGATACAAGTGTAAGTCCTACAAGCATTAATGTTGCCTTTAACGGATCTCAAGCAATTACCAATGGAGTATGTCAGTCAGGGTATAGCTGTACTATTACTGCAATCTCAGGCGGACAAAAAGCTGTGATTACACATACTACCCCATTCCCTGCAGGGACAAGTATTGCAGTAAACTATATGATCTCTGATACTGCCCTAGTTCCAAATACATACTCCAATGCATTCTCATTTACAACTCAGGCAGCGACTCCGCCAGTCTCCAACGGAGGAGGAGGTGGTGGAAGTGGTGGAGGATATGTGACTCCTATCCCAGCGCCAACTAACTTCAACCAGAATCTCAGAGAATCTGCAGAGAATATGAATAGTAATGCTGTCACGAATATCAATCAGAATACTATTCAAAATCAGAATCAAAATACTATCCAAAACCAAAATACAAACACACCTCAGCAGAATCTTAATCAGAATACAGTACTTACACAGCCAGATCTCGCAAAGAGACCAAATAGTGTATCTCCTAGCACTTCAGGAGTACCTTATATAGAGAGCGTATGTCCTGCTCTGCAAAATCTTCCAGTACCAAACTATAGTGATATTACAGACGCAGAACTCCAGAACTATATCAATCAGCTCAATAGATATGGTATCCATATCGACAGTACTGATAATCGCTTCCTAGCTGACGCACCTGTTACTCGTTCTGAAATTCTCAAATACCTCATACAAGGATCATGTGAGATGTACAGAAACAAATCTGTAAGCACCGCTCCTTTCCCTGACGTCTCTCTCACGCATAAGGATGTCTACTATGTGACGGTTGGAAAAGATAATGGAGTAGTCACAGGCTACCTCAATGACGGAACTTATAAACCAGACCGTCCTATCTCAAGAGCAGAGGCTTTGAAAGTAATGATCCAGGTATTCACTTCTTATCAAAATATTATTGTTGATGGTCAAAGTGAACCGTTCTCAGATGTAAATGGTAGCGAATGGTACGCTCCATATATCAGATTTGCATATGAACAGCATATTATTTCAGACACACCTGATCATAAGTTCAATCCGAATTCTCCTGCTACAAGAGAAGAGATTGCCGAGTTCCTTGCGAAGGCTCTTATCCTGAAGTCAGGAATACTCAGATCTCCAGAAGATCTTAAACCTGTAGCAAATGTAAATCAGAATACTGCGCCAGTAGTAAACAAGAACACAAATTCTTTAACACCTCCTGAAGAACCGAAGACTCCAGCAAATTCGAATACAAATGAAGGAACAATCCCTGAGAGAACTATACTTAAGGAAGGTAAAGTGCCTTATGCAGAATCTGTATGTCCTTCTATAGAAGCAAAGACAAAGACTACATATGGAGATCTTACAAACAAGGATCTTGCAAAATTCGTAGATCTGCTTATCAAAAGCGGAGTAGCATTTGTACCTGAAGACGGTAAGTTCAATGAGAACGCTATGGTAGCAAGATCAGAGCTCCTCCGGTTTGTTATCGAGGGAAATTGTGAAGATTTCAAGCTTGAGAATATAAAGAAAGCACCATTCCCTGACGTACCAGTCACTCATAAGGATGTATTCTTCATCTATGCAGCAAAACTCCGGAATATTATTTCAGGATACCTCACAGATGGAACTTACAAACCAGATAACGATGTCTCACGTGCGGAAGCGCTCAAGATCATCCTCGAAGTAACACTTGGAGATGGTAAGCGGACATTTACAGGAAATGCTCAGGACTTCGCAGATATCTCATGGAATGATCCCCTAGCGTGGTACAGAGGCTACGTAAGCTACGCCATCGAGAAAGGAATCATCTCAATAGAGAAGGACAAGAAGTTCAGACCTAATGATAAAGCTACGAGAAAAGAGATTATATATTTCCTTTCTCAGGCCCTCAACATCAAAAATAGATAACCGCTCTGTCATTCCGGGCTTGACCCGGAATCTAAAAGCCCTACTCGCAGAAGTAATAAAAAAATACGGCAAACTTCACAAGAAGCATTGCCGTATTTTTTTATGAAAAACAACTATTGACTTTATCTAAAATTAGTTTATAACTCCTTCATCTCACGCGACTGATATGCTTTCAAATGTATGACCAGTCTCCCCCAGAGATGATCATTGAAAAGCAGATTCGCAGAGAACAAATAATTATAAAAGAGGAAATTATAATGGTAAAGAATGTTGATCAGACTATTAAAGAAAAAGTTAACAGTTTAGATGGAATCTTAGAGTTATTGTTTCGTACTAGATATTATAGCCGCACCGAAGAAGATGAAATCCAGAAGTTTATAAAAGATGAAGTTAAGAAAGTGTCTGAACAAGATGCCTATATAACAGCATCCTATTATATCCAGAGATTAAAAGTAACAACACAAGCTTTGAAAGGTTTTCAAATTTCTTTTCAAAGAACAGATGCCTACTTCGATAAAATTGGAATTAACTTCCAAAATATATTATTTATACCAAAGGATTTACTATGCACGATGGTAAAGAAAGGATTTTCATTTGAGTTTGAGTCCCTCAATAGCTACTTCACTAATGATGCGATTGAATTTCTTGAACATGTAGATGAAATTCCAAGGTTAGTTATAGCTTCAAGCCAGTATGAAATCCCTCTAATTAAGACATGTGCTAATAAAGCTAAAGTCTTAGTCAGAAACTAAATTTCTCTGCCGACTGCTTTTCCCTCTGACCTCACTATTCCAAAATAGGTGAGGTCTTTTTTTACACATACTCATATTATTCATATCAAGAAATAAATTTAGTTACTGAATTATCAATTACTTTCTTACTTAATTACTTTATTACTCTCCCCCTCATTATCCCTTTCCTTTTACATAAACCCTCACTAAAATGTAGCTACATGTTATTACATTTTTCATGATCAAAAGTACCCAGAACGAAACAATCAGAGAAAACACTATTCTTGAACAGCAGGAGACTGCAGTAGATCAGTTTGAAAATACACTGAGACCTACAAGTTTTAGTGAGTATATTGGTCAGACACAGATGAAAAAGAATCTGCATGTTTCCCTGGAGGCTGCAAAAGAAAGAGGAGAGCCTCTTGAGCATCTGCTCTTTTACGGACCTCCAGGACTTGGTAAGACTACCATTTCAAATATTATTGCCCATGAGATGGGTGTCTCTATCAAAGTTACTTCAGGACCTGCTATTGAAAAGCCAGGTGACTTGGCATCCCTGCTTACAAATCTCCAGGAGCACGACATACTTTTTATAGATGAGATCCATAGACTCAAGACCACTGTGGAGGAAGTACTCTATAGCGCCATGGAAGACTATTGTATAGATCTGATGATAGGAAAGGGACCTTCTGCACGAAGCATGAGACTGAACCTTCCAAAATTCACACTCATAGGTGCTACTACGAAGATGAATATGCTCTCTTCTCCCCTCCGCGACCGTTTTGGTCACGTATTCAGACTTGAGTATTATACTGATGAAGAGATGACAGAGATTATTATACGTTCTGCAAAGATTTTAAATATCAAATGTACAAAGGAAGGTGCTGTTGAGATTGCCAAAAGATCCCGTAAGACCCCGCGTATTGCCAATAGACTCCTCAAAAGAGTACGGGACTTCGCACAGGTCGGGAAAAAAGATACTATTGATCTTGAGGTAGCCAATGAAGCACTCTCTCACCTCAATATCGATGAATTTGGACTCGACTACATAGATAGGCATCTTCTTCTCACTATGATCGAAAAATTCGGAGGAAGACCTATTGGGCTTGGTACGCTTGCCGCTGCCACTTCAGAGGAGGAAGGCACCATTGAGGAAGTGTATGAGCCGTTTCTACTACAGTTAGGATTTATAGAAAGGACTCCTCGAGGACGAAAACCCACTGAAAAAGCCTATATTCATTTAGGAATGCAAAAGCTCTTTGTAAAGAATGAATCATCCAGTCAAACATCTTTTCTTTCTTAAGTGCATACACTGGATATGAAAAAAGTACTGCTTATCATGATATTTTTTTTGGTTTTATCACCAACCAAGATATCTGCAGATAATCAACCCACACAGCTCTCTATCACATATGGTTACGATCTTAAAAACCACAAGTGTGACATAAAGCAAATATCTTCTGATCCCCTTATCAATAAGTCATACTCTCTGCGGAGTAAACAACTCGAAGGTACATATACGTCTTTGGATGAATGCCAATCTGCTACTCATACATTTAGCATTGGTCGCCGATGGAGATTGCAGAATACGCTGCCTTTTTTTATCCTATTTCTGATATTTTCTGAAATCGTACTAAAAAAACTTACAAAACTCTCTCCTATTACAAGATTCTATATACCTCTAGGACTGATGCTTTTACACGTTCTTCACGTAGAGTTCATCACCGGTGGAGATAATTACTTCGAACATCTTCTTACTTTAAATTACGTTCTATTTTATACTGCTGTACTGGCTTTCATAAGTATTCTTCTTTATTGGAGAAATAAATAATAAGTATGATGATTCATTTTCAGAGAAAAAAAGACATCGGTCTCTACATTCACATCCCCTTTTGTCCAAGTAAGTGCCATTACTGTTCTTTTGCAGTGATTACTGATCATAGTTTTTATGATCAGTATCTTGCTGAATTAAAAAAAGAACTCAAAAAAACAATAAAATTTGCTCACGAACAAGATAGAACAATCCGTACAGTTTACTTTGGAGGCGGTACACCAAGCACTTTAAAAAAAGAAGATATTATAGATCTACTTAGCATTATAATTCCCCCTCAGTCTGTTTCTGATTCTCCTTCGAAAAGTGATGTGATAGAGATCTCCTTTGAGCTCAATCCCGAACACGTCACTAAACAATATCTCTCTGACCTAAAAGAAATAGGGATCACTCGGGTGAGTATCGGCATACAAAGTCTTGATGAAAAAGTGCTTCAAAAAGCTGGCAGAAAACATACTCGGGCACAAGCATTGCACGCACTCTCATTACTACAAAATACCAATATTCCTTTTAATGTAGATCTGATCCTCGGCTTACCAGATTCAACAAAAGAAAACTTTATACATACTCTAGAGGAAATCCTTCAATTTCAACCTTCACATATCTCCTCTTATTTTCTGACTATAGAATCCGGTACTCCATTTCAGCTGCTGCCGGAAAAAGAGTTCCTACAAGAAGAAGTCCAATTGGAAATTTTTGAGCAGATGAAAAGCATTTTACTCAAAAACGGCTTCACACAATATGAGATTTCAAACTGGGCAAAGGAAACAACTGAATCAAAACATAATCTCATGTACTGGAGAGGATATGAATATCTAGGAGTTGGTCTCGGAGCAGGATCATTTTTTGATCATAAGCGGTGGAGTAATATTCAGAATATGAATCTTTATATGAAAAATCAGGAGAAAATAAATCTACAAAGCATAGAAACTTTATCTAAGAAAGATACTGCAGATACATACTTGATGACGGCGCTGCGGCTTAATGAAGGTATAGATATAAGCTATATGAATACACTACTATCTGATGAGGAGCTTATTGAATTAAGAAAAAATGCAGATGATATGGACGATATGCTTGAAACAACTGCAAACGGATATAAAATCAAAGAAGGAAAAAGACTGCTTCATAATTTTATTGTCAGCAAACTACTCTAAAATAAATGACAATATCTGTAAGACATTTCCACCATTCAGTAAAAACATCAGATAATTTTTAAAGTATGCCTTCACATAGACCACATTTTGTACAGATTAAAGAAGAAGGTTTTCCTCTGAACTACGGAGACACATTAGGCAAGCTCTATAGCCAGGGACTCATTACCTTTAAAGATATTCAAAATTTCTACACAGCAGAGAAGCTCATCTTTTGGCATCTGTATGATACTTCTGCATATGTACCCGAAGAAGACTCCAAATTCATACAATGGCTTAACGAACATATTATCCCACTTGCTAATGATACCTACACCTGTTCACAGGCATTGTTCAGCTTTCCTTTTTCTCATGAGCAAAGAGCATTGGTAGAGAGTAAAGCTCAAGCACTCGCTGTACATACAGAGGATTTTTAGAACTTGACCGTATGGAGCTTTTTAAAAAAGATCATCTTCCTCGTTTTTTACAAAGTCCCGAAAATATGGAAGATCATGTTGATCTTTATAATTTTCTTTTGAAAAAACCTGAATATGCCGCCGAGTTTGAAAAATATAAAAAAGAGTTCAGTTCTCACATCCATAGTGTAGAAGATTTTAAGGAAATCTATATGTATATTGATGATGAACCGTTGAGAGAAAAAGCTAAAGATGCAATAGTACAACTTACTGGAACGAAAATTTTATAGCCTTTCATATATTTTACGGAGATAGAATGCACATCTTGCGCAGTTAGACGTTGAAGACTTTCAGGTGTTTGGATCAGAAATACTACAGTTTTGTCATAATAGAGTCTTTCAGTAAGGCGTATACTCTCAAGTTTCATTTATAAGTAGGAATCTGGAATATAACTCTATTAAAAATAATTAAACAAATTTGTTCATACTTGATTATCTTTTGCCAAACCTTCTGGAGTATCGCTGTTATTCTTCACATACAAAACAAACCAGTTCATATTGAAGAGACCCTATCCATGTTAGGTCCCTTCATTTGAAAAATGAACAATCGATCCGAAGTATCTTTCAATATATTAAGAAGATCGATATGCAATTTCATGATATGTCTTATCGTGCGGTCCAAAAAATACCTTTGCATAGAGACGCATTACACTTATACCTGCAAAAATATACCCCATACTAAAGAGTATCATCTGCAGCACGTGCTCAGTCCCAATATGACTAAGAAGTATTTCCTGCCCTAAGAAAGATGGAGTAATTGGAAAAGCCATGTAGGCAAGACAGACAAGAAAGAAAAAAATTCCTAATCGACCATGCTCATACATATGACCATGATATTCTATGAGCTCATCATGTTCTCCCTTCTTATCTAGATAGATAAGACATAGATGTCCGAGAACAAATGCAACTATGATTCCACTTAGATACATAAAAAGTTCCATATAGCTTCGCTCCAGAAACACCGTCAGGAAAAGTATTCCAAAAAGATGACCGAAGAATACGTTATTCCAGGCAGTTCTAGGGTGTTCTTTTGTGGTAAATGCTCGAACATAGTAGAGCAGGCTTACAAAGGCAGCAAGTGTTGCAACAGTAAGCAGTACAGTAGGTGAGAATTGTTCACTATAAAGGACATATCCACCTATCAGGAGAACAACAGCAGCAACGATCATTGCAGCGGGCTTATCAAGCATTTTTATCGCTCTTCCAACCGTTTTAAAGGGCTTCCAGATATAACTTGCAAAATAGATATCCATATTCCATTCCTTAATGCCGAGTACATACAATGTTGCGCGAATTCGACCGAGAAAATTATCTCCTATTTTCTGTACCGGAAGAATAAAATAAAAGAACTGTTCATGAATCATATATCCCACAATTGATGGTGAAATCAACAACTGATATGTCCGCAGAAGCGCGTTACTTATAAAATGAATAAGTACAAGCCAGTGAAGTCCTAAAGCAAGCTCCACAAACATAATACCTATCTGTGTAATCGATGCATACGCAATCTGTGTCTTGATGGAAGACTGCACACGCGTAATGCTGCTTGCAATAAGAGCTGAGGCTACACCAAACACAACGATACATCCTCTCAGAATCATATCGCCTTCCCAGAGTGGAAAAGTTCGAAGCAGTACAAATAATCCCATATGCACAGCGAGTGCTCCATAGAAGATTGCACTTGAAGTAGTGGGTCCTTCCATCGCTCTCGGAAGCCAGTACGAGAAAGGAAATTGTGCGGATTTGATAATAGCAACGATCAAAAACAATACCCCAAGAGTAGTAAGACTATTGCCATGTGCAGCAATTAATTCCGTGAATTCAGAGAAATGAATATTCTTTTCAAATATATGATGCGCATACCACAATGCTCCGAGGAATACAGCATCAGCTACTCTATAAATGCTAAATACTTTCAAAGAATTTTTAGCAGGAAGGAAACGATCTCTATAAAATGCAATAAGCAGAAAAGAACTAATTCCGATAAATTCCCATCCAAGAAAAAGTGTTTCAAGATTTCCTGATAAAATAACCAGTGTTAACCCTGTAAAGAATACCAAGACAGTATTATAGAATCTTTTGTATCCCTGATCACGGTGCATATAGGTTTTACTAAACAGCATGATCATCAGAGTCATAATACAAGTCACCCCATAATAGACTGCAGAAACAACATCAAAATAGAAATCCAACGCAAAGGTGTAGTGTACATTTGAGAAGAGTATGAGACCCTGCTGCGCAATTGGATGAAATCCTTCTATACTCCAAAGATACAAAAGCGCTATATACAGCATAAGATTTACAGATATTCCTGTAATGGCAGTAAAGGCAATTCCCTTTTCCCAGGCGCGCGGAAGTGACAACGAGACAAACAGCGCAATAAGAGGAAAAACAATAAAGAAACTTAGTAAATAAGACATCATAAAAGTTATTTCTTAAGAATATGTACAGGAAGATTTTCTTTCGTAGCATCAAGAATATAATTTGTCTTCATCTTGATACAGGACTCTATCATTTTTGAAACATCACAAACCTCAGCGACTTCATTATCAAGAATTTCATAAGGAACAAAGACACCTTCTTTAAATCTATAAAACCTCTTTTCCTCAGGATGATAGACTGTCAAATGCACCCATTCATTGATAAACCACTCATAAAGCGCTGGAGAAGAAGAGATCACACTTAGCACCACCTCAGGCATCTGCTCCACTATCATCATCAGACGAATAGGATCATGCACTTCTATCATCTGTAGAGGTAGTCCTGGACGTAAGTCTCCGTCGCTACTATTTGCCACTCCAATAAGCCCCATGACATTATGAGGAAGTTTCGTTCCTGCACCTAGTTTGTAGTTATCCATTCTGGAGAAATAGTACTCAAGATTAATACCTCCGCACACCACTGCAAGTGGAGTAATAACCCCAACAAGCAGCTTCCCCTCCGGATCACTTCTGTAATCATATGAATTGAGAAACGCTCTTCTATCCAGAAATAACTGCTTTGTAAAACTTCTATTTCCTATAATACATAATGCATTAGTCCCATGACCCAGTTCAGGACGTGGCTCAAAATAGGAAACAGATCTCCTTTGAATTGCTTCACGTATTTTTTTAAGTGGCAGTGTTGTATCAATAGACATAAATCTTCTTGAACGCTCTTTTGAATTCAAATCAAGCGCATTCTCAAAGGAAACTTTATTTTTCATATGCTTAAGAGTAAGTTCCTCTGGCAATTGTTCATCATCAAAAAATGCTATCAGATCACTTGCTGTATCATGTAGAGCACCAATGAATCTTGTTCCTTCAGGAATAGTGACTCCCCTTTCAGCAAGCAGTGTTCTCACAGGTCCGTAATTTGCCATAAACGCAAATACTCGTGAGTTCACTGCCCCTGGACGCCCGCTGCAGGCACCACAGTCATGGGCACCATGATGAGGATTATTTGCACTACTTGAGCCATGAGCCACAATATATACGAAATCTGCAAAATCCTTCGTGAGTCCAATATTACGTAAGAGTTTTTCCACACGGTCAGCCATCTCCACTACAGTAAATCCTACCTGCAGATCACGCTCCTCATCTCGTTCTCCCGTATGCACGATTGTGAGCTCTGCATGATGATCCATATGCGCAAAAGCATCCGCGATCGCCGGACTCATCGTAGGATGAAGCAGATTAAAGAACAATTTTCCAAGTGCGGGAAGTCCTAAGACATAAGACGAAAAGAATCCCCTAAAGAACGTATGAGAGTTTTTTGTATACATTACTTCAACTGCTCTTTTATGTGCATCACCTTTTTCGACTTCCTTTATCAGATATTTTGGAGTGACCGGTGCAGGGCAGAGTTTTTCATAAAATTTTGCATGTGCAGGATGAAAGTAAAACTCTACTCCAAAGAAACCCGGTGCTCCGAGAGTAGCCGCTCCTGGTTCCACTTCTTCCAGATATCTTCTCAAGGAATCTTCGCGTTCATCAATGCAAAAAATTGCCTGAAATTCTGATTTCTTCTCTTGAACATTCACTCTTTGTCCTGCAGATAATGAAAGTCCTGCAAGCACTTTGTCATAATAACTCCACTCAAAGGCATCCTGCCATATTTTGAGTACTTCATGAATCTCATTTTTTTCGGTATCTTCAAAAATATCAATTGGTTTCAAATCACTTACTTCTCCAAGTGGTTTCCATTTCCCATGAAGAGTTTTGTCCAAAGCATCAATCTCAAGCAGCAATTCCAGGATAATACAATCTTTCAGAGAGATACTCTTTGGATATAATAAACCTTCTGGATGTGCCGCAAGAGTCGCTGCGATACCAGACCAGCCTCTATGGACAAACTGCTGATCATAGAGATATTCTTCAAATAATTCTTCTTTTCCTACTAAAAGCTCCAATAGAGAACTCATAGTTGTGTTTGGATCCATAAGCAGATCACGCGCTCTTGTCGTCTTAAAGAAGCTTACCATACTTTTTTCTTCTAAAGTACGTATTGCATTTAGGAGTCCTTTCTGTTCAAAAGGAAACGGGAAGATAGCAATTCCCTGGTCAAGATAACTACAAAGAATACGAAAAAAGAGCGGATGTACTGTGTTATCAAGATCTATGGGATAGAGTCTTTTCCACTCTTTTCTTAATCTTCCAATGCGGGAAGTAACACTCCAGTCATAGGAAGACGTTACTGCCTTTTTCATCCATTCTTCAAGTCCGGCTTCTCCTTTTCTCTCTTTTATTACTCGTTGTAGTATCTGTGGATCTATTCTATTAATTTCGTAGAGTTTTCTGTACTCAGTAACAGAAAAAGTTGTTTGGTAGCCAAATATTTCTGATGCTTTAAAAATAGCATCATAAAACTTCATATTCTGAAAAGCATGAAGAGAATTATGATGCACAAAGTCTTTTAGGGGACCTTGTGATGGCAAATAATGCTCTAACTCATGCAACACATGCTCTTCCTGAAAGCTGGCATGAGATTTGGATAGTTGTGACATAATAAGAAATGCTGAAAATACTATTCAATGTAAAGAAATCCTTGTATAAGTATCTATTAAAGAGGTATGTTATATTCCAGAAAACCAAACACCGTAGCACAAACCTACTCTTATTTAAAATAGCTGTAAAGAGAAATAATACGTACAGTTGAAGTCATATTTATTTTTTTAAATTAAATTTCAGTATTCATGATGCATCATTACTCCTTATTTTTTATTGAAAGAAATCTTTTGATAACTGGAACTAAAAACTATAAAGATCTCTAAGTTACTTTCCCTTTACTTCCTTTCATTTCCCCGTATAATTCCATAGCATTTACGTACTTGGCGTAAATATTACTCTCTACCAACCACCACATATGGCTAAAAAAGACCTACACCCAGAATTTCACTTCGCATGCAAAGTTACTTGCAGCTGTGGAGCTACACATACAATCGGATCAACAAAAGAAGAGATGAAAGTAGAAATCTGCTCTAAGTGCCATCCATTCTACACAGGAAAACAGAAACTTGTAGATACAGAAGGACGAGTAGATAAGTTTATGAAGAGAATGGCAAATGCTCAGCAGAAGAAAGAAGAAGAGGCAGCAGAGCAGGCTGCAGCATAATTACAATAAAAAAAGAATCTCATTCCGTTTCGGATATGAGATTCTTTTTTATATCTATTTTCTTAACTAGAAACTACATAATATTATTTTGCGTCTCCCGGGCAGTATCAGGAACATGCTCTGCTCCTTCTCCACTATCTAAAGCTTCCAGTGCCTCTTCAAGAGTCTCATAGTGATTGATCAGAGTAGTAAGTCCTACGAGAGAGATAATCTGCATGATATTATTATTTGCCTGCACAAAGGCAATATTCTTCTCAGCATCATTCATCTGCTGATAGAGAGCAAGAAAGTATCCAATAACTCTACTGTTGATAAATTCAAGATCCTGAAAATCAAGAAGAATAACTTCTACGGCAATATCACCAACAAAAGGATCAATATGGTTTCGTACTTCGTCAAGATTTGACTCATCAATTTGTCCTCGTACAGCAATCATTCTAAAGCTAGGCTTATGATCAAAGTGAGTAGTATGGAGTATTACTTGTGTATTCATGTTCATGGTGGAGGTGTGAGAGATTATAAAAATACTTTTGAAAATCCTGTCTGTGCAAAGAGATCTTTCATATGATCAGAAACATTACAGAGAGAGACGGTACCGCCTTCTGTAACAATCCGTGAATAGAGCTCAGTGATACGTCCAAGATTTTTGAAATCAAGAAATAAAAGTTTCTGCATATCAAAGACAACATGATACCCTTTATAGTTATCAATCATCTCAAAAATCTGCTGCATTTCTTTAGCATACTTTTCCTGGAAAAGGTCTTCTTTTAGATGACAAACAATAGTCTTCTCATCTTTTACGGAGAACTCAAGATGTTTATAGGATCTTGGTTCAAGGATACAGTTTGCAAAATACTTTTCCACTTTGATCTTGATGCCCCCCTGTTTGCTTTTAGTAATCGCAAAACTATCTGTCCACGATTTCACTATCAAAGCAAGTCCTCGGCCAGATACCTTCGTCAGGTCATTATGCATTTGATTCTCATTCATGATTGCCATAAGCTGCTTAGGAGACACCTTATGTTTTTTTTGCGTTCCGCTATCTTCCATCTCGATGACTACCTTGTCTTTTTTAAGATAGAAATGAAGTTCTACAGTATTTTTTGCTGAATGAGAGCCGTATTTCACAGCATTCATAAAAAGTTCATCGATCACAAGAGTCAGCCGGAATCCCCATGTATAAGGAATCTGTGCAAGATCAAAAGCGTTCTTTGCAGCTTTTCTCACAAGAGCAGAGCAGCGGAGATCTGCAGGAACCGTAAGCGAAATAGAAGGAATGTAGTGCATAAGAGAAGTGTAGAATACCAGAAGAAGGTTTTTTTATCTAAGTAGTATACCACAAAGTGTTTTAATTTACAAATAGCTCAATTGCAGGTATATATCTAGATGTATTATTCTCCCCTGTTATGATTGCAGATCTTCCTTCATTTCTTCCCACATCACAAGTATCACGTTTTGCTGTTCTGACTTTCCTTGTATCAAGTCTCAGTATAGCTCTACTTTATATACTTCTTGGACGTTCCTATATACTGGATGTCTCTATGGAGTGGCTGACTGCATACTTTTATTATGTCTTTTTAGGAGCATTCCTTCTTACCATTACTTTTGAAGATAAAAGTCTCTCCATCGAAGCAAAATGCATGTTGTGGTTAGCTTTTGCTGGTGGTACAGCACTTTCCGAAGCATTAAAGTTGTTCTTTATGGCAGATAGACCAATTGTCACAGAACTTACCCTCAGCCGTGAGATCAGCTATTCATTTCCTAGCAGTCACACAGCAAGTATCTTTTCTATTCTTCCAATATTCTTCTTTAAGCAGAGAAAATATTTCTATCCTCTTGTCGTATTAGGCATACTAGTTGGTTTTTCAAGAATGTATGTGGGTGTCCATTTTTATGCAGATGTACTTGGAGGTATGATTGCAGGCTTACTTACTGGTATCTTATGTTATTACCTAGGCGAACATCTCTCAAGCATGAAAAAATTTCAAGCACTGCTTGAACATGATAAAGAAATACGAAGACAGGTGGCACATCTCGGATTTGGGCTTATTATAGTAGCATTACTTCAAGTGCAGTTTATCTCTGCAGGTACTTTATTATTTCTCCTCTTAGTAGGTTCTCTCGCAATTCTCTGCATTAAAAAATGGAAAAATATTCCAGTACTCTATCCAATTCTAAGCTTTTTTGAAAGAGCACATCATATTGAAGTCTTTCCTGGGCGAGGTATGTTTTTCTTTGTTCTTGGAAGCTTTCTGAGCGTACTGCTTTTCCCTTTGCATATTGCTCAGGCGAGTATTTTGATACTTGCCTTTGGAGATTCTATTACAAATGTAGCTGGAAAATACTTCGGGAAAATACGCCTCCCTTATAATACAAAGAAGTGCCTTGAAGGTCCTCTGATTGCGAGCATATTCAGTACAATCGCAGCCTCATATTTTGTAGGCTTTCCCCATGCATTAATTGCGACACTTATTGCAATGACAGTAGAGACACTCCCTCTTTATTTCGGAGATCTTGAAATTGATGATAATCTCACAATCCCATTAGTAGCAGCCCTCGTACTATTTATTCTTAATTAGAGCAGAGTTCACAAGCTGTAGGCGTGACTTAAATGATGCTTCTATCCTTGCAAGATAATGAAGTTTTTTCATGCTTGTATTGTATACTCTCATGTTCTCAGTATTTATAGTGTTCTCAGCAGTTACATACTTACCATTTATAGTCGTAAGAGCTGTAGTATTTATAAAGTCCGCTAAAGTCTTAATACGGAATTTTGCCGATGTCTGGGTCTGCTTTATTGCCGCTACAAGGCCGTCTATTCTCTCAAGAGTAGAAAGATAGCTCTGGATAGAAGTAAGCGCGAGAACCTCGTCTTTAGCATTTACAGCGGTAATAGCATTATTGAGTTTCACCTGTGCAATATCTACAGCAGCGTCAAGATCCTGAATCTGACCTAACTGATAGACATCTATAGAAGTCTCTGGCAAAGGTACAAGAGTATTTGAGTTCTCTTGTACAACGATTTGTGCACCGGAAGCGGTCTGTACTGGACGTATTGCTATAGGCAGGATTTTCTTTTCTTCTGTAACATCCCCTTCAGGTTTATTTACATTAGCGTTACCTGCATCAGCAGATGCTATAATAGTTGCCCCAGATTGAGTATCAGCGTCAGTCACTACAGCGGTAATTACAGGAGTTGTAAATGTCTGCCCTGCTGTCACAGTCACAGTCTGAGCATCAGAAGGATTTGCAGTATTTGTAGCAATAAGATCTACCTGCTCAGAAGAGGCAGATACACTCGCAATAGTACCATTATCATTCAAAGAGACTGCAAATGCAGCATTATTACGCGCCTCTACTGTTCCACTAGTAGTGACAACAGAGAGTTTTGTAGATGAATTTCCTTGATCTCCCACGGGATCAATTTTACCTTCTAAAGAACCTTTCTCTAAGTTAAGAGCAATGACATTTTCCTGATTCTCCTGTCTTTCTACTTTTCCAATCTTTAGTTTTGTATTCTCACTAAGCTTCGTCTCACCAGTATTGTAAAAGTAGAGCTGAGCGTTAGACTCCCCCTCTACTTCAATAGTATCACCTTCAAAGAGTTTCTGCGTCTTTGTTACCTCTATCTTCTCACTTGAACGTACAATATATACTTTCCCCTGAGAGCTCGTTACTTCACCGATATAATCAGCTTTTGTGGACTGCAGTGTTGCCAAAAAGACAACATTTAAAAGAGCAGATGCAAATATAAAGGCAAATGCAAAAGTTGAAGCCTGTTTTAAAAACGGTAGTAGCAATCTTTGTACAAAGCTCATTCTCTTTCTCTCCTGTGCATTCTCAATATGGCTAAAAACCTTATCTTTTGTCAAAATAACAAATGTACGGCTTGGTTTCATCTCTTTTTTCAAGAGCTCAAGACGCTTTTCAAAAGCCAAATTGTGGGGACGATTAGTGTCCATGTAAAGATAGATGAAACAAGTTGATCACCTAAATAGACGGAGTAACTTCGCCTTTGTTACAGAAATTTTAATTTTCTCTACAACCCATACTTTTAAAGATACTACTGTATTCATAAAATGTAAAATAAATTTATTACAGATTATATATCTATACAGATTTATATAACTTTATCTATATTAATAATAAATTAAGAAATAAATAGCGGTTGTGAAACAGTTTTGCATGAAATAATATTTATGGGAAAGTCATAAGAAATTCTCTTAAAATAGTTTGAAATATGCCTTTTGGTACAGATATATTTCGAAGAACATATATAAATACATTTTGTGTTTTTACAATATATAGAATTTTATCTTCAAACAACTATATCAAATGTGATAGCAACTTCATTCCCAATTATAAAGATGCATTACAAAGCATTTAAATCAGGTTTATATTCTATATATTAATAAGTACATACAAAAAAATAACCGTTTACTTAATGTAAACAGTTATTTAGACACAAAAAAACATGATCTTGGCAACTACCTACTCTTCCGCAAGCAACGCTTGAAGTACCATCGGCCTTAAAGAGCTTAACTTCTGAGTTCGGAATGGGATCAGGTGTACCCTCTTTAGTATAATTACCAAGATCATGTCTTTTTACGAAATGATCTGATTGTTTTAGAAATGTCAGTAGATGTATCTTGTATTTACGGAAAGTAATTGCTAGTTAAGCATCCCCATCTAGTTACTATCCTTACGAATAGTTCCCAAATGGGAGAGAAGCGGTACAATAGACAAAAGTCGTTCGTCTATTAGTATTGCTCGGCTCCGCCTATTACTAGACTTCCACCTGCAACCTATCAACCTGGTAGTCTCCCAGGAGACTTATTGTCTTGCGACAGAGAAATTTAATCTTAAGGTGAGTTTCCCACTTAGATGCTTTCAGCGGTTATCTCATCCGAACATAGCTACCCTGCAATGCCCTTGACAGAACAGCAGGCACACTAGAGGTTCGTTCACTCCGGTCCTCTCGTACTAGGAGCAAGTCCTCTCAAATTTCTATACGATCATGGCAGATAGGGACCGAACTGTCTCACGACGTTCTGAACCCAACTCACGTACCGCTTTAAATGGCGAACAGCCATACCCTTGGGACCTTCTACAGCCCCAGGATGCGATGAGTCGACATCGAGGTGCCAAACCAGGCCGTCGCTGTGGACGCTTGGGCCTGATCAGCCTGTTATCCCCGGGGTAACTTTTATCCGTTGAGCGACACCGAACCCACGTTCATGTGCCGGATCACTTTCGCCTACTTTCGTATCTGCTTGAGTTGTATCTCTTACAGTTAAGCATGCTTGTGCGAATACACGACCATTCCGATTTCCATCCGGAACTAGCATACCTTATGCGCGCCTCCGTTACCATTTAGGAGGCGACCGCCCCAGTCAAACTACCCGCCTAACACTGTCTCCCGATAAATCGGAATTAGAATTAAAATATAACAAGGGTGGTATCTCAACGGTGACTCCAAACAGACTAGCGTCTGCCCTTCAAAGTCTCCCACCTATCCTGCACAAGTTATACCTCAATTCAATATTAAGTTATAGTAAAGCTCCACGGGGTCTTTCCGTCTTGCCACGATTAATCGGTATTTTCACCGATATTAAAATTTCACCGAGCCCCTCTTTGAGACAGTGCCCAGAACCATTACTCCATTCGTGCGGGTCAGAACTTACCTGACAAGGAATTTCGCTACCTTAGGACCGTTATAGTTACGGCCGCCGTTCACCAGGGCTTAACTTCAAAGCTTGCACTTATCCGCTTGACCTTCTGGCACTGGGCAGGAGTCAGCCCCTATACTTCACCTTACGGTTTAGCAGAGACCTGTGTTTTTGGTAAACAGTTGCCTGGGCTCTTTCGCTGCGCCCCAATAAATTGGGGGGTGCTTCTCCCGAAGTTACGCACGCTTTTTTGCCGAGTTCCTTAAAGAGGGTTCACTCGTCCATCTTGGTATTCTCAACCTATCCACCGGTGTTGGTTTAAGGTACGGTTACATTTGTTTCTCGCTAGAAGATTTTCTTGGAAGCCTACGTCTTTCAGCTCGACTGTCTTTCGACAGCCATTCGGCATCGTATCTCGGGTATAAGCTCTGCGGATTTTCCTACAAAGCAAGCCTTAATACTTACACCTCAATTCATTAAGAGGCCTGAAATAGCACACCTCGTCCCTCCTTTGCTAGATTCCTTCGACATTCGTCAGTTCGAATTCTTTGATCCGAAGATCTCAGAATCCAAATCAACTAGTTTCAAAGTTCACTTGGGCGAAACAAAAGTAGTACAGGAATATTAACCTGTTGTCCATCGGATATAACCTCTCGGCTGCACCTTAGGCCCGACTAACCCTACGTCGATTTCCGTAGCGTAGGAAACCTTGGATATTAGATGTTCAGATTTTTCATCTGAATCTTGTTACTCATGCCAACATTCTCACTTCCTGACGCTCCACCAGACTTTACAATCCAGCTTCAACGCTGACAGGAACGCTCTTCTACCAAATGACTATATAAATATAATCAAGTTCATATCTTCGGTGCATGTCTTGAGCCCCGCTGTATTTTCGGCGCATAGTCGCATAGACCAGTAAGCTGTTACGCACTTTTTAAAGGGTGGCTGCTTCTAAGCCAACCTCCTGGCTGTTTACGCAACTACACATCCTTTTCCACTTAGACATGACTTAGGGACCTTAGATGATGATCTGGGCTGTTTCCCTTTTGACAATGGCGCTTATCCGTCACTGTCTGACTCCCGTGATAAGTAATTCCGGAATTTGAAGTTTGTCAGGGGTTGGTAAACATAATAGTCCCCTAACCCTATCAGAGCCCTACCTCCGGAACACATTTGCACGAGGCTAGCCCTAAAGCTATTTCGAAGAGAACCAGCTATCTCGGAGTTCGATTGGAATTTCTCCTCTACACACAGCTCATCCCATAGTTTTGCAGCACTATTGAGTTCGGCCCTTCCCCCGGTTTTACCCGAGGTTCAGCCTGGCCATGTGTAGCTCACCCCGTTTCGGGTCTAGTTCCACTGACTTAATTTCGCCCTTATCAGACTCGCTTTCGCTTCGGCTCCGTACGTATAGTACTTAACCTTGCCAGTGAAAACTAACTCGTTGGCCCGTTCTACAAAAAGTACACCGTCACCCCATAAAGAGGCTCCGATATCTTGTAAGTATATAATTTCAGGTTCTATTTCACTCCCTTACCTAGGGTTCTTTTCACCTTTCCCTCACGGTACTAGTTCACTATCGATCTTGAAGTCTTATTTAGCCTTGGAAGGTGGTCCTCCCAGATTCAAGCCGGATTTCACGTGTCCGACCCTACTTAGGAAACAATTCAAGTTTGCAAACTAATTTCGATTACGGGGCTATTACCCTATATTGCGCTCCGTTCCAGGAGACTTCTTCTATTAGAATACACGCTTGTGAGCTTTAACAGCAGCTCGTCATTATCCCTACAACCCCTATACAGCAACGCCTGTTAGCTTGACACTGTAATGGTTTAGGCTGATCCCGTTTCGCTCGTCACTACTAAGGGAATCTCTATTTGATTTCTGTTCCTTGGTTACTAAGATATTTCAGTTCACCAAGTGTCCTTCTGCTATGCAGACTACAAGACATAACTCTTGTAAGGTTTCCCCATTCGGAAATCCCCGCTTCAACGCCTGTTAACGGCTTCACGAGGCTTATCGCAGTTTACCGCGTCCTTCATCGGAACTTCAAGTCAAGGCATCCATTATATACTCTTAAAGTACTTTAGTACTATTGTAACAACTAATTGCTTAACTAGCAGTTACTTTCTATAAATTACAATGTGATACACATATTTTTATTGACATTCCTATTTTTCAAAAATCAATCCGGGGAAACAAAAATTTATTTCCACCTACAATCACCTGAAGTGGTTCATGTAATTGTAGCTGGGAACAAGTTCTGAATGCGTTATGCGTAGTTCAATTTACTGATATATTTCTCAAAGTCAAGAAATTCTTTTACTTTTTTTATAAATCATTTGCTGAAGCTACTTTTCAATATTTTTTGCCGAATTTCTTCGCAGGTGACGCTAAACTTTTTAAAATACTTTCGATTAAAAGTCAACAGTTTATAAAAAGTATTATTATTTTCTTCTGGAAAGTGGCTTTAGTAAATGAATATTTATATCAGAAAAAAACCTCTTTCCTTTTAGCTTCACCTATGCATTTTTCACAATAGACTTTATAAGCTTTTCAGATACCCTTTTATTCTCAAAAGCATGAAGTACGTAAGGTATTGAAGCTGCCTTTATTATCTTCATAATTGAGAGCTGCTGTTCTTAGTATCTACAATAAGGTAAATAGTATCCTTCTTACCTATATAGGTATAAGAACTACTATAATATATTAATACGCGAGCTTGTGAGATTCAGCACGTTTCTGCGTTTCACTTAGAATACCATTCAGAATATACAGTACAAACTGCCGTTTGCGCTGGAAGTCACCTTTAATATTATGCGCAGCAAGGAACCGTTCTACTATAAATGTACCAAGCTGTATCACTGTAGAATGCACTTGGTTTGCCTTGAATATCTTAGGCAGAAGCCAATTCGGATGAAGAAACGCAGTAAAGAGCATATCCTGTACCCATACATTTATAGCCTGTTTAATATTTTCAGGCAGATTATTCTCATCAAAGTCCTTTGCCTCTACAAGTGCCTGAGTAGGACGTACCGTCAGGGTTAGTTGCCTTGTCTCCATTATAAGACGCGGATTATCCATCAAAGTTTCCTGTTCTTCTTCGTAGAGAGCTGTCCGGATATTTGGATAGTAGAGTGAAATAATCCCAAGCAGAAACTCTGAACTAACCTCTTCCTTTAAAAGAGCCACAAGTGTATTTACAATCTGTGGATCAGAATTTTCTTTTATAAACTGTGATAAAAGAGCAGCAAGATTCTTATCACGCTTCTTGGATTTCTTCTCATCTTTTTTCATTCCTGCGAGTCTTGCCTGCGCTTGTCTGAACTGTTCACTAAACTGTTCGCTACTTTCGCGGCTTGCTTCCTTACCCGTTGCAGAACCCTCAGAGGATTCAGATGGTACAAAATTATCTAGATCGGACATACTTTATAATAAATTACATACTGACATAAGTGTATTTTAAGTACCGTAGAATTGCAATTGCAATTTCCAGGAGAAATATTATTCCTTTTTATTTGTAAGAATACTCCAAGTTTCCATTGCACACTTCTTCCATGAAAAGATTTTCAACCGCTCCTTTCCCTTTTCGATCATCCCCTCCACCTCATACTTTTCTAATGAAAAGACCTTGAAAGCCTGCGTAAGTGTATTCATCTGCGTAGGAGATACAAAATACGGTACATCCGCGCCTACTTCTTCAAGGGCAGGAATCCGGCTGGCTATTACAGGTACTTCCAAAGCAAATGCCTCAAGAAGAGGAAATCCGAATCCTTCGTACTTTGAAACAAGCAAGGATGCACGTGCATTTTTTACAAGGGTATAGGTTTCATTGTTTGGAAGATAGCCGGTAACTATGATACGGTCACTTTTTTCAGAGGTAAGCTGCGATTGAATCTTTTCAAACCCAACTCCTGGCTTCCCCACTAATACAAGTTTCCACTCTGAAGAGAGTTTTGATTTCAGAAATGCTTCTATAAGATAAGGAATGTTCTTTTTCTCTTCTATACGTCCTACATATATAAAGTATTTTTCCTTCTTTACATGAAACTTACCTGAAATTTCCTGAAAGTTCTCAAATTCTATTTGGCTTAAAAATTTCTCCTTATCAAATCCGCTGTGAATAACTTCGATTTTTTCTGCAGGACAATTATAGAATTTCATAATGTCTTTCTGTGTAGCATAAGATACTGCAATAATCTTGGAAGCTCTTCGCACAGCAAATTTTGTAGAGAAATCCAAAAGTTTCCGCTGAAAGGTAGAATAGCTTTTTGGAAAATGCTTCCATGCTACATCATGAATAGTAATGATAGATCTCTGAGGCAGAAAGAGAGGAAGAATATGAGAAGGTACGAAAAGGGTATCCAGCAGCTTCGGTCTCTTCCAAAAGGCATAGCTTAACTTTCCTAATGTCCAAAGTCTTTTCCCTTTGATGATCTTTTGTGAGATATGAGTACTTTCAATAATATCTTTTTTAATTGGACTTAAAAGCAGCAGCTCTGATTTTTCTTTATGTGCAATCTGCTGAAGTTCATCAATAAGATAGTTGGAATATACTTCAACACCGGTAGGAGTTGGAAATTGATAACGGGAAGCGTCGATACCTATTTTCACAGAGTTGGGAAGTTAAGAACGTATCTGTAGTCTAGTAAGAAGAGAGAGAAGAGTCAATGTGTCATTCCCGCATGCGCGGGAATGACACGCTACTTTCTTGCAAGTACATAAGCTCCTATACGTTTTACCCCTGCCTTTCTCATAGTTTTTGCACACTCCTCAAGTGTAGACCTCGTAGTTGCTACATCATCTATAAGTATATAAAGTCTTTCAGGATCACTAATTACAGAAGCCGCAAAGGCATCTTTTAGATTTGTTTCTCTCTCATATTTTCCCAGAGTGGCTTGAGGTATCGTATACCTCACCCTCTTAAGCAATGAGGAGTTTATATCCAAACTAAATATCTCTGCTACTTGGCGGGCAATGATAAAAGCTTGGTTAAAACCACGTTCTTTTTGACGCTTGGCATGCAGTGGTACCGGTATAAGTACAGGATTCAGCTTTTTCTTAGCTGAAAGCGGAGCAAATAGTGTCTGAGGAAGGTAGGAAATACACCTTCTTATACTTTTATACTTCAAGGTTTTTATCAGAAGTGATACAATAGGACTATTCCGATAGGAAGTGCCTACCAGTAAAAAGTCTAATTCAGACTCTCCAGTTGCACATTTTATACAGAACTCACCCTCAGGTGATCTGCAAAAGCATCCTGGACACTGCTGTACATCCAATGCCTGTAAAGTAGCAAGACATGACCCGCAGAAAAGGTCGCCTTCTTTCTTACATACCTGGCAGCTATCAGGAAATATTAATCCCAAAATACCTTTCAGCCAATTTATTAGATAACTCATATACTTTCAGAATGTCTATAAAACTCTCCTTCAAAAGCAATGTGATTGCTTTCACTATGCTAATAGCAGTGGGTACAATAAGCAATACCCTTCCCTATGTACAGGCAGCAGCTACCGTACCTCCCTCTGGAAGTACAAATACTCTTAGTGTTGTAAATAATGATCAACAGATCCGTACTCCACTGAGCTTTGCAGAAAATACAAAGATACAAATGCTGCAGATCGCCCGTAAAAGTGTAGTAAGTGTTGTTGGAGTAAGCACAAAGGAAGGATTAAGCAACTATATGGACCGGCTTTCTACGAATGCAAGCCTCTCAAGTATTAGTACTCCCATACTCGCTGTAAATGCATCCACAACTCTTACTCAAGGTACTGGTTTTATTATAGGAAGCTACGGCGTAGCCATGACAAATAGGCATGTCGTTGAGGATACTAATCTATATTATGGAGTCGTAGACGATACTGGCACTATCTACGCAGTAGAAGATATCCAAAAAGATCCATTGAATGACATTGCTATTCTACGTCTCACAACACTGAAGCCTCTCATGTCTCTCAGCTTTGCAAATACAGCTGAGAATGCCCAAGTAGGTCAGACAGCTTATACTATAGGTAACGTACTAGGCAAATACTCCAATACTGTAAATGAGGGAATCATCTCAGGATTAAAAAGAACCCTCACTGCGTATGGTGAAGATAATTCATCAGAGAGACTGTTTGATATGGTACAAACTGATGCAAGTATCAGTCAGGGAGATAGTGGAGGTCCTCTCGTGGATAGTAACGGGAAGGTACTAGCAATGAACACCGCCTTTGATCCTCAGGGAGAAAATATTGGTTTTGCTATACATTCAAAGTACTTAACCGCAGCTTATAAAGCATATTTAAAATACGGCTATATTCCGCGTCCATTTCTCGGGGTACAGTATGTGAAGGTTACTCGGGAGAATTCAAAGGCTCAGAAACTAAGCAGTTCTTTTGGTGCCTACATTACATCTGAAGACGGTACAGATGCGGTGGTAAAAAATTCTCCTGCAGCAAAAGCAGGATTTCAGAAAGGAGATATCATCATCTCCGTAGGTGGACTAGAGCTCAAAGGTGACCGTACCTTAAGCGATGTCATCACCCTCTACAGACAAGAGGAGAAGGTAAAATTCAAAGTGAAAAGAGGAACGAAGGAGATCTTCCTCGAAGCTAAACTGGAAAATCGAAAGGAGTAATAAAAAGACAAAAAAAAGTGGCCCCGAGAGCATCCCCGGAGCCACTTTTTTTAAAAAGTTTTTATTCGTTATCTATCTTATCAAAGAGTGTGTATACAGCTCGTCCCACTCGTACAAACTTAGGGTTATTCTGAAGGTTGAGGGAAATAGTTCCAATCTTGATTTTTCTCTGTTTCAGTACCTCAGCTACAATCTCTTTCTTTGTCATAGGCTCACCCTTCTTTTCAAGGATAGCTGAGATAATATCAGATACAGTACCTGACTCATATCCCCACTCCTTAAGAGCATAGAGACCTCGTCCGATAAGTACAAATTTGTCGTACCGGATAAGCTCATTGTGTACAGCCTGAGTTGTTACCATCTTCTTATCAAATTTTGCGTCAATAATCTTGTTGGCGATATCTATGAAGTGAAGAGGCTTTGCTGCCTTCTTCAAGATAATATAAGCCTTATCCCGGATACTCTTTGGATTAATATGTCTCCAAGAGGAAAGTCCCCATCCGTCATCTGCTCTCTTAAGTCTAGTGTCAGTCTCAAGAGTAGATGAGATAAGCGAAGGAGTAAGGTTATCGTACTTAAGGCTGAGCTTATTCATGATCTTTGCAATAAGTGTCTCCTCAGAAATAACATCTCCCTTCTGCTTCAAGTTCTTTCGAGCTTCCTCTAGGATATCAAGAATCTCCTGTCTTGAAATAGTATTTGTGTACCAGAAAACATTAAAGAAACTAGTCTTTTCCTGCTTTACAATCTCCTCATCAATACGAAGAGCAAGACGGATAATATTTTTATCAAACTCACTTGGATTCTCAAGACGATGGTATACGTAGCTCACAAGTTTATCCTCAAGGAGAAGTCCTCCTACTGATTTCAAAATAGTTTTTCCTAGCGCATTAATCTCCTGCAGACTGCTATTAGTAACGTTTCTTCTAAGTTTGTTGATTGCAATATTCTCGATCTGGCGCACACGTTCACGAGTAACATTGAATTTGCTTCCAATACTCTCTAGAGTTCTCTTTGGTTCATTATTAAGACTGAATCTACCTATCAATATTTCCTTTTCTTTGGCTGTAAGGACAAGAAATAGGTCCTGAAGTGTATCGGAAAGGTTGATGGAAATTTTATCTGAAACCGGTTCTGCAGTTACCATGCGCCTATATCTGAAGAATAAAAATGCTTGTGTGACAAATGTCTTAAAAAAGACCATAATGTATGGTCAGAATGTAATATGACTAGGGTCTTCTGTCAAGAGAAACATAGGTGATAGTATAGAAAGCTCTATGTCTCCATGTTAAGCTATGGACACAAGCTTGCTTAGGGTAGCTTGCCTTGAGGAGTATAATTATTTAAAGATATATTTTTTTCAGATTTCCAATGTTTATCGATACACATGCACACATAGGTTGTAAAGACTTCAAAGACAGCGTAAAAGATGTATTAAACAGAGCAAAAATAGCTAACGTTGGTGCTATCATAAATGTCTCATGCGCCGAAGATGAACAAGTAGATAATATAAAATGGACAGCTACACACTTTACACCTGAACTTCCGATCTATAATACTCTTGGATATCATCCAGATACCTTTTCTAATGAAGATGAAGAAAATGCTCATGAGCATGTAGAAAAACTACTGAAGGCACTAGAGATAAACTTTCATAATCATAAAGAAAAAATAGTGGCCATTGGCGAATGTGGACTGGATTATTATCGGACTTTTCATCGAGATGCCCAAATTGCTCTTTTTGAAGGACATGTGGCTTTTGCAGCAAAAGTGAACAAACCTTTAATTATACATCTTAGAGGAGACGTGTTTGAGGATTTCTTTAAAATTCTAGAGAAAACTCAGGAAATGAAAGGAGTCATTCACTGTTTCGGAGGAACAATGGAACAGGCAAAAAAGGTATTGGAATTTCCAAATATGATGATGTCTTTTACAGGAGTAATTACATTTAAAAACGCTGTGGAAAGCTATAAAGAAATTCTTTCAGTAGTTCCTCTGGAGAGAGTGATGATCGAGACTGACAGCCCCTATCTGGCTCCTGTTCCTTATCGTGGAAAGCAGAATGAGCCTGCGTATGTAGTGGACGTAGCGAAGCAAATTGCGGAGAATAAGGAGGTTAGTTTGGGGGAGATAGAGAGAGTAACTACGGAGAATGCGAGGCGATTTTTTGGAATATAGATTTATTATTAAAGGTTCATTTATAACTGAACAATTTTCCCATCTTTCACAATCTCTACGAGAGTATTATCAATTTTATACTGTGGATGATGTGTGGTCCAATTCGAAATATCAGTCCACCTAAGTCCATGAAATCCAAGTTGATCAGTCCATATATGACCCACTATTTCATTTGCCTCGATAGCAAATTTTTTTGCTAGTTCTACAGGCGCGAATTTGATTCCTTTTTTCTCCAGCACCTCTCGAAGATCATAGCAAATATAGATATCCTCAGGTTCCTTTTCAGGAATAGGAATAATCTCTGGGTCGTTCTGAAGTATATCCAAAAGCTTTTTACTACGAAGTGAAAAGCCACCGTTTCCAACCACCATTTCCCCTCTTCTCCACCAAGGAGCACCTATGTAGTCATATTCTAAGAACTCATCAGTCCATGCTGCAGGATTTAAGATAAATCCGTCATACTGAATGATGAGCACATGACTTGTCTCTACATAAGAATTTACCTTATGAATCATGAAATTTGAGTACTTTGAGATGCGATCGATAGTTTCTATTGGAACTATACTCTCGTGTGTGCTTGGGAGTGAGGTAAGAAGTTTTACATCTGCAAATTCAAAGTCTTTTTTACAGATCTCTGCGGCTTGAATGAGGCGGTCAATATCGAGACAATCGAGACCAAGGAGAGTGACTGAAGGGAGTTGTTTTTTCATAAAAAAAGAAGTGCTATAGAGTATAGTATAGCACATTAGCTGACCTAGGGAAAAATTAGTCTTACTGTACCTGCTTTAACAAACTCAGCGTAAGTTCTAGAGGCATACCAATAACACTGTCTTTTGCTCCACGTATTTCTTTTACATACGGATCTAGAAGAGGATTATCAGTGACAAATCCTCCAGCACAGGTCATCACATCTCCCTGCCGTATGAGAAGATCAATGGCATGATCAGGTATAGTATCAAAATATACTTCTGCCACATCCATACCTTCTCTCAATTCTTTAGTTTCAGTGTTGCTGACACAAACACCTGTTACAGTCTGTACCATCGCATTGCTATAACTTCTCAAAAACATTCTTGCTTCTTCTTCAGACTCAGGTTTTTCACGAATCACCCCTTCAAAGACTGTTACCTGATCTGAAGTAATGACTAAACTTGGGTCCTGGATTTTAAGCAAAACTGCATCATTTTTAGCATGAGCAATGAGTCTCACAAGTTCTTTTGGATCCTCATGACGTATTGCTTTTTCATCAATATCCGGACTGCATACCGTGAACTCAATACCTGCCTCCTGCAGTATCTGCTGTCTCCATTTTGAGGAGGAACCAAGAATAATTTTCATACCAAGCGAACAAAAATAAATAGAACTACATTTGCCTACATGGTATAAACTTGTCATTAGATTGGCAAGTTATTCATGATAAACTCTGATAAAAAAGCGGATACCTCTTGGTATGCGCTTTTAATTTTACTGTAGAGCTGAGCGATAAGTGAAGCTGCGTTGGACCATTTAGGATGAGGATCAGGATGAGAATTAAGGATAAGGCATCTCCCTAATTCTTATCCTTTAGAAGCACCCTTTGCACACCCACTTCTCCTGACCTCCTACAAGTGCTCTAAAAAGCGGTTCATCATACGATGAGACCTGCTCACATTTGTAGCATGTCTCTACGATGACTGCAGCGTTGATCTCCTCCATAAAGGATTTTACGTCTGAATCTGGTCCGTAGTGACCTCTATATCCGTCTCCTATCGTTTCTGACGTAGATGCACCACATCCGAAACACTGAATTCCGTGATTGAAAAGGACGTCTACTACTTCTGGATGCTGCTCAATGATCTCGGCAACGATCATGTCTTCGGTTATTGTTGGTCGGTTCATGAAAGTAATTTAGTAACTAAATAATTGAGTAATTGGTTGCACATAATTAAGTAATTGAGCTCAATTATTGCAGCCCAATTATTGAGCCCTAATTACTCGAGCCCTTATATCTCAATTATAACTGGTATAATCAATGGTTTCTTATCGAACTTCTGCACAAGGAATCTGGAGAGTTCCGCCTTCAAGAGGTGAATAATATCCTTTCTCTTATCCTGCTGCATAGATCTCTTGAGAAGTTTCTCATAGCTATTTTTAGCTGATTTTTCAAGTTCGTCATAGATTCTCTGAAGCCCAGCTCTGAGGACGAATCCTCGAGATATGATCTTAGGAGTTGCAAGAAGAGTTCTATCAGATCTTCGTACTTTGAAAAGTACTGTAACTACTCCCTCTTCCATAAGAGTAAGTCTTTCCATAATGATTGGATCATTGATGGCTCCGATCATTCCGTTATCCGAGATCTGATCAAGAAGTTTGATCTTATCTGTGGATTTTGTTACCTGACCGTTCAAGATCTCCATGATCTCACCATTATCAATGAGATGTGCATTTTTCTCTGGAATACCAAGATTAATACCAAGCTGTCTATGAGCTACCCGCATGAAGAGCTCTCCATGGATCGGCATAATATTTTTAGGCTTCATAAGCTTCATCATCATACGGAGTTCCCCTCTGAAGGCATGTCCTGATGTATGAAGTAGAGCTGTATTATTAAAGGTACAGATGACCTTAGCTTCTCTTCTCGTGATAAAGTTGATCACATTTACGAGCTTTCTATCATTACCAGTGGCTGGGATAGGCTTCGCAGCTACGATCACCACATCTTCCCGGCTAATCTGGATATGCTGATGAGATCCAAGCGCCATACGTGTGAGTCCTGCCATTTCTTCTCCCTGACTTCCTGTAGTAAGGATAATAGTTTTTTCTGGAGGAGTATCTTTAATATTTGCAGTTACTCTTCGTACACGCTCTTTTTTGAATTTTACTACTTCCATCTCTCTCGCAAGTACGAGATTGTTGATCATACTTCGTCCGTTCACAAAAATTGTACGGTCGTATTTCTCAGCAATATTAATAAGCTGCTGCAGACGCCCGAGAAGTGATGAGAAGGTTGCAATAATAATACGTTTCCCTTCAGCCTCCACGATGAGTTTCTCAAGAGATTTTACCACTTCCATTTCAGATATGGAGAATCCTTCATGAGTAGCATTTGTACTGTCTGCCATAAGAAGATCTACACCTCTCTCGCCTATTCTTGCCATCTTCTCTAGATCAGCATGTCCTCCGTCTGCAGGATTGAAGTCAAATTTGAAGTCACCCGTATGTACTGCTGTACCTGCAGGAGTCTGGATATATACTCCTGAACAGTCAGGAATAGAATGACTTACTTTGAAGTACTCAAAAGTAATCTTTCCCATCTGAATAGGAATATCTCTATCTACTATATGAAGCTTAGGCTGCATGATTTTTAGAATTTTTGCTTCATCAAGACCTTTTTTGATCATTCCCATCGTAAATTTTGTCGCATAAATAGGCGGAAAATTTAGTTTTGCCAGAATATGCGGCAGTGCTCCGATATGATCAAGATGCGCATGCGTAATGATAAAACCTCGTAGCTTATGAAGATTCTTCTCTACATAAGTGAGATCTGGAATAATAAAGTCGACACCTGGAAGTTCAGTCCCTGGAAAAAGGAAACCATAGTCAATAATAGCAATATCATTGCCGTATTCCACGAGCATACTATTACCTCCCACTTCATCAAGACCACCTACAGGCATAATACGCATAGGAGTAGTATTCACATCATACTCTCTCTGTTGAGGAACTGGCTGAGCCGCAGGTGTCATTGCAGGCATAGTTCTGTCAGGAGTTTGAGTTTGAGGTGTATTTGAGCGCGTAAAATTATTTCTCATACGTGAGAAAAATCCCGGCTTCTGTTCTGTACGAGGCTCTGATGTCTGAGCATTTGGAGTCACAGATGAACTTGGCGTCCGAGGAGGATAGTCAACCTTTACAGGTCCTCTATCTTGTGTGCCCTCTGGTCTTCTTACAAGAGGAGTCGAAGGAATAAATCCCTGTCTCTGCATATCTGTAGATACAGGAGGAATTCTTCTCTGATGTCCAGTACTCTTTGTAATAGTACGTTTAATCTCCCGTGATCTTCTGATCGGCGGAGTACCGTTACTTGGCATACCTTCCGGTATTGGATTTGTGTTGATTGGATCTTGCATAACTTTTGAAGTTATCTACCCAGTTGTCCCATGGTTATCCATGCAAATAGTATGGCGCATGCCACTTGTTTACACTGCTTGTTTAAGGCTCACTTTAGCTGTGGAAGGATAAGAAAAAAGTACATGTCCAGTTTTCTTACACCCTTCCTATCAAAGAATTTCGGATAATCTCCGTAGTCACAACGGGGATAGAATATATATAAATATTTAAATTACAGATTGATACAGTTGTTCTAATTCAAGGCTCGTCGATTTCTCTTAAAAATTTCTTAGTAGATATCGTATCTTTTACTGTTCATAAAAGTATACCCCATATGTATTCTTTTTACAAGAAGTCGAGATCAGATGCAAGGGGAAAGTGGGACAGTAAGAAAGTAATTAAGTATGAGAGTCGCGTCAAACGCGATCTAAAAGCAATTAAGGAATTTGGTTGAATATGAATCATTGTCTCAGGCTTCATTTCAATTTCCTGACCATCTACCACAAGTATTCCAAGACCTCGTAGCGTAATGTATACCTTCTCTACAATACTATGATAGTGAGGTTTTTCAGTTTATAATGTTTGTTGAAAGTAGCAAAAGACACGCTAAAAGGTGTTTCGGATCGTCGTGAAAGTGACCGAAGAAGTATGCGCCGGAAATCGGCTGTAGTATCAGCGTTATGCTTTTGCTCTCAGGGAAAGAGATTCGTGGTATTTTAATGACTATTAAAAGGCTACCAATATACAGCTTAACTTCATGTTTGGGTGTCCCACTTCGCCATGATGAACATGTAACTTAGAGTTCAGGTGTAGGCTACGAGGGACATTCTTCGCTGTATATAATAAAAAAACTTCATTTATGAAGTTCATTCCATTCTGGCTGTGCCGTTCGTAGCTTCGTGTAGAAGCGAAGAATGGTGGGCAGAGAAGGATTTGAACCTTCGAAGGCGTAAGCCAACGGATTTACAGTCCGCCCCATTTGACCGCTCTGGAATCTGCCCGGGGGTTATTTCTCTGTTTCCTTAAACTCTTCTCATCAGTATAGCTCCAGTACAAGCGACCATTCCTTATGATGATAACCTCTACTGGAGCCACTTGTCGGATTCGAACCGACGACCTACTGTTTACAAGACAGTAGCTCTACCAGCTGAGCTAAAGTGGCACTTAGTGCTTCCAAATTTTTAAAAGCGTGTTTATCTTATTTAAAGTGGGGGGAAGAGTCAAGGGAAAGAAGTAAGAAAGTAATTGAATAATTAAGTAAGAGAGTAATTGGGCTCAATAATGCGTATCTAATTATAGCGAGCTAATTGCTCTCTTACTTAATTACTTTCTTACTGAGTCCCAATTCCCCCTTTCTGCGACTGAAACTGCAGCACCTTCATCATACGAAGATTCTCCAGCGCTTTTTTTATATCAGCATCATTACGGCTACTGAGTGAATCCTTTATATCTACTGAAGCGTTTATGAGAAATATAACTTGATCTTTTGCATATTGAACTACACTTACCTGCTCCATTTTTGTAAGAAAGCCATGTATTTTTTCATTGGCTTGAGATGCAGTAATATAATCTTTTTTGTTTATAGCAGATTCCAGCTCTTGGAAATAGGGCTGGGCTCTAGAGAGATAATAGGATGGATCTGGTATCAGAATCTCATCCTCAGATACAGGAAGAGTCACAGCACTGCCTGTATCCTGCACAATAGATACGGGTTTTTTCCAAAAAAAGAATACAGCTGCGAGTATCGCAAATAGTACAAGTATTCCTACAATAATAAGAAGGCGTTTATTCATAAGAAGATCGTTATATATGTATTATACTAGAGATTAGTATTCAAGAAAACTGGTTGATCATTTTTCTTCCATATTTTCCTTGTTTATTTCGGTTATCCACACGTATAATAAAAAGATAAAGTATTATTTCTACTATGACACATCCAGAAAATAATTTACATACAGGTTACAGAAAAATTTTGTCAGTGAAGAGCTGGCATGTTTTACATACAAAAGAAGTGCTTGAAATACTGGATACAGATCAGCAGACAGGATTATCTTTAAATGAAGTTACAAAACGGACTGAGAGTTTTGGAAGTAATACGCTCCCTGAAACACCTCCTCCAACATTGCTTCAGATCTTCTTAAGACAGTTTATCAGTGCTTTTGTGGCGATATTGATTGGGGCAGCTGCCATTTCCCTTTTTCTAGGCAGATGGAAAGATGCACTTATGATCGTAGTCATCATAACTATAAATGCAGTACTTGGGACAATACAGGAATGGAATGCTGAAAAAGGAGCTGCATCACTGAAAAAAATGCTAGTCACCACATGCCGTGTCAGAAGAGATGGTACGATACAGGAAATAGAAGCAGAGCATCTTGTGCCCGGGGATATTGTTCTTTTTGAATCTGGAAATAAGGTGCCGGCAGATATTCGGATATTAAGTACACAGCAGTTAACCGTAGATGAATCATTTCTCACTGGCGAATCCATAGCTGTAGAAAAACATGCTGATATTGTCACGGGAGAGAGTGAAGATATCTCAAGTCAAATAAACGTGCTTTTCGCAGGATCTACTGTAAATGCCGGTCGAGCTGAAGGAGTGGTGATACGGACAGGAAAAAATACTATCGTAGGTGAAATCGCGGAAAAAGTATCTACTGCTACAAGAGGAAAAGCACCTCTCGTAATACGAATGGAACAGTTCTCTAAAATGGTAAGTATAAGCATTCTAGGAGTAGTAGTACTATTGGGAATAGTAGGATTTTTACAAGGAAACTCTCTGGAAGATACTCTTTTGATGTCCATTGGGTTGGCTGTAGCAGCCATACCGGAAGGCTTACCTATCGCTGTCACTGTAGCGCTCGCAATCGGCACACAGCGTATGGCAAAAAGAAAGGTCATCATCAGACAGCTTGCCGCTGTGGAAGCACTCGGAAGCTGTAATTATATAGCCTCTGATAAAACTGGAACTCTCACAGTCAATATGCAGACTGCAAAAAAGATACTCATTGCCCCGCATATGGAGATGGATGTGACCGGAGAAGGTTATAATGATAATGGAAATATCCTCTATCAGGACAAAGAAATCTCGGCTAATAATACGGAGTCAGTGAATAAACTCATCCGGGCAAGTGTTATATGTAATGAAGCTGCACTCTACAAAGTAGATACTATGTGGAAATATTCAGGAGATTCTGTGGATATTGGTCTTCTTGCACTTTCCTATAAAGCTGCACCTCCTATTGATGAGATACTTAGACAAAATATTATAGAAAGTATCCCCTTTGAATCTGAAAGAGCTTACTCTGCAGCTCTTTATAAGGAAAAAGATACCTATACTCTTGCATCAAAAGGTGCTTATGAGGCCATAGTTGCCATGTGTGACTGCATGCAGACAGCTGAAGGAACTGCAGATATTGATAAGGAGCTGCTGAATGAAAAAGTAAATAATCTCGCGGAACAGGGGTATCGTGTCATAGCTGTGGCAGAAAAAAAACTAACAGTTTACAAGGACAATGGAGCATTAGAAAAAGAACTCAGTTCCATGACCTTTTTAGGATTAATTGGTCTCATCGATCCGCTCCATGAAGGCGTAAAGGAAGCAGTGCAGGAATGTCACACTGCAGGTATCAGAGTAGTAATGGTTACAGGGGATCACCCTGCCACAGCCTTTGCGATCGCAAAGGAGCTCGATATCACGAGCGAATGGGATCAGGTAGTTACAGGAGAATTATTAGCAAAATATACGGACTCTAGAACTCCTGAAGAAACAGTAGCACTTATACAGAATGCACGGGTATTTGCCAGAGTATCTCCTTTTCAAAAGGTGCAGATCGTAGAGACTCTGAGTAAACTGGGAAATTATGTAGCAGTTACAGGTGACGGTGTGAATGATGCTCCTGCTCTCAAGAAGGCGCACATTGGAATCGCCATGGGATCCGGTACTGATGTGGCAAAGGATACCGCAAGCATCATATTACAAGATGATCAGTTCCCTACCCTTGTTGCCGGTATAGAAGAAGGGCGGGTTGCTTATGATAATATAAGGAAAGCAGTCTACCTTTTGATCCCTACCGGAGCTGGTCTGCTTTGCCTTTTTGCTCTTTCACTTTTTTCAGGTTTACCGGTACCATTCTTTCCGCTGCAGCTGCTCTGGATCAATCTCGTCACAAACGGGGTACAGGAAATAGCTCTTGCCTTTGAAAAGAAAGAACCAGGTCTTATGCAGAGACCTCCAAGACCAACTACAGAAGGTATTTTTAACAGACGAATGATCGAGCAGGTACTTATCAGTGGAAGTTATATCGGACTGCTTACCTTCTTTGTGTGGACCTGGATGCTTCATCAGGGATTTGATGAAAGCTTTGCGAGAACTCTACTTCTGCTCCTTATGGTACTTATGCAGAATGTACATGTATTTACTGTACGGTCTGAATATATCTCTGCTTTTAAAATACCATTACGGAATAATCTGCTTCTCGTCGCGGGAGTAATAATCGCTCATACCATTCATCTCATAGCATCAAATATTCCTTTTCTTCAGGATCTCCTTCAAATCCAGCCAGTCTCTCTACAGACATGGCTACTAGTATTTGTAGCCGCTCTTAGTTTGATGATATTGATGGAGGTGTATAAGGTGGTGAGAAAGAATGTATAAATTATAAAAAAGGGGGCTCAAACCCCCTTGGTCCCCCTTATCAGGGGGATGGCTACACTTACTATATTTTCTTTTTTAAGATCTCACTGCCACGAACTCTACATTTATACTTACCGTCTCACCAACGTTTGCAATAAACGGCAAGTTAGGGATATTCAAATTAAAATCCGCTCGTCGGACACTTGTTGTAGCTATTCCTTGGATTTCACCATTTTGTAAATACGCTACCTGAGCTGTGAAAGTAGTAGGCTTTACAGCACCGGCAATCATGAGGTTTCCTGTGATAGAAATCATGTAATCTTTTCCAACCTCTCCATTTGTAGGAAGTCCAGTAACACTTGTAGGAGTAAATATTATAAACTCATTCCCTGGTGTCTCTGATTTTAAAATCATACGGTTGATGGCACCATCTCTTTGCGGGCTATCTGTCTTTAGAGTTCGCGCATTGACCTTAAACTCTCCAGCCTTCGACTGAGATGGATCACTCATATCAAGAGTCACAGTTCCGGCAATCTGGTTTGTAGTACCCACTACAGTAAAGTCATTTCCCCGAAGCACCTCAAAGATAGAGAAAGATGCTTTTGAACGTGTAGCGTCAATACTATAGGTAATAGTACTTCCGCTCTCAGTAGTAGATCCAGAAGAAGTCACAGGTGTTTTTGTGAAGTCTATACTTGGAGCCTCAAGAGGACGAGTGATGTAAAGGAATGTTCCTATTCCGAGAAGCAGAATAATCAATACTGCAAGGATAATAGTATTTCGTTTTGAAGATGTCTTTACCATGAAAAGGTTATCAGAAGTTAATAGAAAATCTTAAAGATAGTACTGATTTAGAGGAAAAACGCAATGGTGCTGTAATCCTGCAATGAATACATCAAATGATAAAGCACTCAATTAGTGGCTTCAGAATCACTAGTGTTTGGTTCCTGCAGTTCTGAATCATACAACTAAAGAGAAAGTATCACTCTGCAGGATGACGGCTCACAGCTCCTTAGTTATTTAAGTATTCTGCTATCATACTTTTTTTACTTTTTTCAATTTCTCCCGCTGTCCCCTCGTACAAGAGCTCTCCACCCTTTTCTCCTCCCTCTGGTCCTAGCTCCACGATCCAGTCGCTATTCCTGATCATATCTACATTATGCTCGATCATAATAATCGTAGCACCTTTCTTTACTAAAGAATCACATACATTAAGCAGGGTCTGAATATCTGCAAAGTGCAGTCCTGTGGTAGGCTCATCCATAAGGTAGAGCATATGTCTCTGTTCTCTGTGTGAGTCCAGTGCCTCTGCGATTTTGAAACGCTGTGCCTCTCCTCCTGAGAAGGTCAGCGCACTTTGCCCAAGCCTCACGTATCCAAGTCCTACTTGGATGAGAGTATCTAGTGCCTGCTGTATCTTTTTTTGCCCTTCAAAGAATTCCTTTGCTTCAGTGACAGTCATATTCAATACATCAGCAATAGTTCTAAATCTGTACTTTGCTTTCAGGACTTTAGGTTTATATCTTTTTCCCTCGCAGAATTCGCATATCACCACAAGATCATTTAAAAAGTACATTTCTTCCACTCTCTCGCCGTGACCGTCACAGTGCTTGCATTGTCCAAGCGCGCTATTGAAAGAAAAGTGTCCTGGGGTAAGTCTCAGCTTCTTTGCATCTTCGGTATCTGCAAATAGTTTCCGAATCGGATCGAAAAATCCAAGGTAGGTCACCGGCACTGATCTTGAACTTTTTCCGATAGGCTCTTGATCAATCATAATTACATCTTTGAAGTCTGCGTTATGATAACCTCTTACAGCACTATTGTCTCCCTGAAGCGTATCATAGATCACTTCCATAAGTGTGGATTTTCCTGATCCAGAGACACCTGTGAGAGAAGTAAGACGTTCTCGCGGGAATGTGGCATCAACATTTTTCAAATTATGTTTTTTTACGCCGGAAAATATCATCATATCCTGGCTCTTATCTTCAATCTTTTCCCGCGTGATTTTTAAATCTCCTGTGAGGTATCTGCCCGTCAATGAATCATGAGCAGCATAGAGTTCATCCCAGTCTCCCTGAAATACAACTGTTCCGCCATGTTCTCCTGCACCGGGTCCCATATCAATAATATAGTCCGCATGTTTCATCACCTCTTCTTCATGTTCGACTACTACTACCGTATTCCCGAGATCACGAAGTTTGAGCAGGATCGTAATAAGCTGGCGGGTATTCTTCGGATGAAGTCCAATGGTCGGTTCATCAAGCACATAGAGCACGTCAGAAAGTCCGGATCTAAGAGCAGTCGCAAGCCTTAGTCTTTGGGATTCTCCTCCGGAGAGTGTATTCATTCTGCGGCTTAAGCAGAGATAAGAAAGTCCCACTTCGCAGAGAGAAATGAGACGTGCATTTATATCCTGCAGCAGAGCTTCTGCGACTTGCTTTTGATATGCACTCAGGTGTATTTTTTCAAAGAAAACGACAAGATCCTCGATCACCATATCTGAGAGCTCTGCAATATTCCTCTGATCTATTTTTACATTAAGCACCTCAGGCTTTAGTCTCGTACCATGACAACCGGTGCAAGGCACATAGCCTCTATATTTTGCTAAAAATACCCGCACATGCATCTTGTATTTTTTCTTTTCAAGATAGGCAAAAATATCTTTGATATCTTTCCAGATAACGTCCTTCCACTTTTGATCTAATGTGGAATAAGGAATAGTCATAGGGAGCCCCAATCCTTTCCAGCGTTTATAGTAGTGTCCCTGCTCCCAAGACATACTTGGTTTGAGCAGCAGGTCTATTGCTCCTTCAAAAATCGAACGGCTAGGATCGGGCACTACCTTTTTTTCATCCCATGTCATCTCATCCCCATAACCGCCGCAGGCATCACAGGCACCAAGAGGAGAATTATAGGAAAAAAATGCAGGCATAGGTTTTTGGTACACAAGCCCGCAATGATCACATCGAAACTGGTCAGAGAATTTTTCAAGTTTTTTCTCTTCGTACTGCCACACTGCCATCTCACCTTTTCCAAAATGAAGACTCTTGTCTATTGCTTCACGTATCCGGTTATCCTTTGAAGAGTCATAGCTCAACCGTTCGTAGACAATATACTGATCCTTGAGACTTTTCTCTTTTACATCTGATAAAAGTACTTCTTTTCCTTTCACAATTGCTCTTTGAAAACCAAGCTCTGTGAGATTCTCCAGATCCAGCTTTGCAGAGGCATATGGAAAAACAAAAGCAAGTTTTGTACTCTCCTGTATCTTGGAAACTGCATCAAAAATATCTTTCTTCGTATGCTCCTTTACCTCGTCTCCGCAGTTTGAACAATAGGTAATACCTACTCTTGCAAAAAGAATACGCAGATAATCATGTATCTCAGAAGTAGTGCCAACCGTAGATCTTCCGCTTCGTACGCGGTTTTCCTGTTTGATAGCAAGTGCGGGACGAATGTTGAGAATCTTTTCTACATCTGGTCTCTGAAGCGTATGAATAAACTGTCTTGTATACGTATTGAGACATTCCACAAAACGGTTCTGACCCTCCGCATAGAGTGTCTGAAAAGCTAAGGATGATTTACCTGAACCAGAAACGCCAGTCACCACAGTAAGTTTCCCTGCCGGGATCACCACCTGTACATTCTTGAGAGTATTGGTTTTCGCTCCTAAAATTACTATGTCATGTGCTCCGATTGTTTGTTTTAGCATAACTGGAAACTTATAAACTCACATCTAACAAAACAATACTACTGTTATGTTTTTTTAACAGATGAAAAAAAGAAAAATGTGAGTATACTTATTTTAATTATCTGAATGCCGTTTATGATCCCAAGTAAAAATACAGCACTCTTCGTGCAGGAATGTGAAAAGAGAAATATATCTTATATCCTCCATACTCCCTACGTCCTTGAAGTACAAACAGGTGAAGGTTTTTTCTGCGCGGATACTAGAACACCGCTGCAAAGCTCTGCACTGACTCACATCTGCAAAATGAAATATATTACAAAACAGATCCTTGATGAACATCATATACCCACGGCTCCATGGAAAGTGATCTGGAGAGACAAGATAGAATTCCCTTCACACTTGTCAGGTCCGCTCATATGTAAACCTGTAGACAAGCAAAAAAGCAGAGGACTTATGAAAAACGTCACTGACCTGGAAGGAGTACAGAAATATTTCTCTAAATTTCCTGAAGAATACAGAATTCTCGCAGAAGAAACATTAAAAGGAAAAGAGTATCGTATTCTGCTTATTGAAAGAAAAGTTTTAGGTGTGATAGAAAAGCGTAAAGAAAATGGAACGAAAATAAAAGTAGATGTAACTGCTCAAATGACTCGGGAAGTAGAAATATTTTTTGAAAATATCGCACACATTTTCAGAGCTGATGTATTAGGCATCGATATCATAATGGAAGATATCTCTAAAGTACCCCAGATTAAAAATCATCATGGTATTGTAGAACTGAATTCAGCTCCGGGATTTCATCCAAAGGCATTTCCTGAGATTGCGGAAAGAGCGGCAAAGGCGGTATTTGATCTGATACTTTGTCGGGTGAGATAAGAGAATTCTATAAATGATCAACTAAAATACTTATAGAAAAAAACCGCCTTACTCATTAAGCAGACGGTTCATTTTTGTTTTATAGTAGTTTACCTCCCCGGATGCAGAGAGCATCTGCTTTATCAAGTCCAGAAATGTCCTGACCTGTAATGCAGTATGCCGCTGACTCAAGCAGAGGTGTATGACCGACAATAAGTACAGTCACATCTTCTTTATTTTTACTAGCATTGGCACTATGGTCGACAATGCCATACAGTACTTCCAGTATCACCGCTTGGAATGCAGTAAATTCATCGGCATACTCATTTAAGCCTTTTAGGAACAGACTAATATGATGACCTGGCTTACAGTAGGTATCATGCAAATCCTTGAAGTGCGGTGTTCTAATCCTCGCGATCAGACCATCGCTTCCTATCCTACTGTCCGTAGTAAAAGTAGGTACTTCTACTGCACCTTTAAGAGCTTTATTATACAATACAGCCATAGCAGTCTCAACTGCTCTAGGAAGCATACTGCTGACAAAATAGTCTGCATTCTGTATGTGTCCAGAAGAGAACTCCCCTTTTAAAAGCTTGCTTCTTCCAACCGCAGTCAGATGAAACTGCTTGTCAGCACCTTCTTCATACTCACCATGCCTCATCAGTACGAGCGTTACAGAGTCAGGAATCTGCTTTCCTACTTTTGTTAATATTTCAGAAAAAATCCCACTCATATTGCTGCTACTTTCCATTTCAACTCTCCTTTCTCTTTGCAGAGACCTCATTTTCCAATAATCATAGAGCCTTTCGGCTTAAAGGAAGAATAGTTAAAAATAAGTTTAAGTCAATAATTTTTAACATGTGTCAAATTACCATGACGGCTGTATAAGGACAGGTAATACAATAAAGATTAATCAATGATAACAGTCACAGAGGAGACATTTTCCCTCGCATCTTGGCTCGGGCTCAAACCCCCTGTGTCCCCCTTCTCAGGGGGATAGCTCATAGAGGCTCCCCTCCCCGAGCCCTGATATGTACCGTAGGTACATCGCCTGGCTGTGTAGTGACTAGTGACCGTCACTAGTCACTCGAGCCCTCATCTAGACCGCACCGTCCCTGGGGGTTTGGGGGAGGAGAAGCGTCTGATGACTTGTAGAAAGCACCCTTTCTGCCAGACGCTTTTCTCCTCCCACAAGACTTTTGGTTACCTTTTGGTCACAAAAGTAACGCCCCACCGGCAGGTGAAGAAGAAACCACCTATGTCATCAAACACCCTTCACTTCACCCGAACCTTTATTTCTTATAAGAACATTTGTGAACACTATAAGAACACTAGTTGAATAAACCAATACCCCGCAATGGGTTCCCGCATGCGCGGGAATGACACTTTGTGCTAAAAAATGTAAATTACTATTGACGGTGATGTTATTATCACCTATACTACATATGCAAGAGAAAAGCTACTGGTTCTCTGTGAGGAGAGAACCAAGAGAGGAGAGGGTACACGAATGAGGAACGTGTGCCTTTTTTGTATCTACGCGATAAACTGATCTCTCACAATACCTACGAGATACCACTGTCCGTTATATTCACTAAAGACTAATCTCAAGCTCCAGTCTTTTTCTTTGACCTCACCCGTAGATGAAGAAAGTACACTGTATTCTACAAAATGAGAGTTTGGAAATCTTTTCTGCATCATTTCAGCTGCAGCCACTTTATTTACGTCTGTGATCCGGACCTCATCAAACGCACGCGGAGAGTTTAGAGTAATAGTGCGTGTATATACCCATGTTTCCCAGAATTCTTTTCCGGTCATTCGAAGCGGCAGCTCCGTATACCCATTACTTCCCCAGATACGGGGAGTGGTATTTTTCAAAAATCCAGCGAGTTCTTTTCTAGCTATAATTTGTCTTGGAAATGTCTTGTCATCCAAATGAATATCTGCACTCAGTAAAAGTCCTTTTTCAGGATGAACTTGAGAAGCTAACGCTGAAAAATCATTCTTTTGAAGAAGAGAAATGACATAAGCACTCTGCTGCTCAATAACCATCTTTACGTCAGTAATTTGCTCTTTTCTCATGGAAGCCATCTCCATCATACTTCCTGATGCAGAGTCCGTAGATACAGTCTCAGATGGTGTCCCGGCACCGCATGAGACACAAAGTAGAAGAGCACCTCCAGCAAAAATTTTTTTATACATAGCAATAATTTAGTGACAAACGTGTATATGGATAGTATAGCGCGTATTGGAAAAATAAAAAAGAGAGAGAAAAGATTACACTCCCATTTTTAAGATAGCATCAAATTCTTCTTTCTTTACGGGCTGTACTGAAAGTCTGGAATTACGGACTACCACCATATTTTCCAAGCCCTTCGCAGACTTGATCTGATCTAGCGTAATCGGTGTCTTGGCTGCTCTCACGGGAACGATTTCTACTACTACCCAGCGGTCGTCATCAATGGTCGGATCTGGATAATATTCTTTGCTCACTTCTGCTATACCCACGATTGCCTTTTGATCCACTGAATGATAGACAAACACCTGATCTCCTTTTTTCATAAGTTTCAGGTTATTCCGTGCCTGGTAATTGCGTACTCCATCCCATACTGCTTTCTTATCCTTTTCAAGATCGCTATAAGAAAAAGTGCTGGGTTCTGTTTTTACAAGCCAGTAGTTCATATTATACTTTTTTGATAATGAAAGTAGGCTCTACATAGAACCCAGAGACTTCGAGATGTGACTCAGTAAAGATTCCCTTATATTCAGGATTGATAGAGACATGCTCTTTACCTCCGATCGGCAGCATAATAAATCCTGAACTTGCGCCATCCACAATAGTCGTCTCTGTAATATGCACATTCTTTGCAATCACAGATCCGTGTATGCGGGAGTTTGCATCTATTTTTACATAATCAAAGAGGCAGACATCTTCAAGTTCCACGTTTTCTCCGATCACACAGTGCTCACCTATGACCACATTCTGTCCAATATACGCCGTAGAGTGAAGCTCCGCACTGACAGGGATAATATTTCTCACATCTCCTTTTTCCAATAAATGTCTCTGCGCCTTTAAAATATCCCAAGGGTACGTAATAGGAAGCCAATATCCTTCCATCTTTTCTACTCTCACCTCTTCTCCATCCCGGAGCAGCCTATTAATATACTCCACAATCTCATATTCACCTCTAGGAGAGAGAGTTAATTCATATTTAAAAATATCTCCATGAAGCTTATATACACCTACATTTACAAGGTTGGAGATGTATTCCGCTGGTTTTTCTATAAGCTCAATAAGTGTTTCACCCTGAATGCGAAATACTCCAAATCTTGATGGATCCTCAGCATGAGCTGCGAGTACTCCGTATTTTGTATCTGATTTCATCAGACCTTTTACATCCTCAGGGAAATAAAGATCATCTCCATTAAGCACTATAAAAGATTCTCCTTTAAGTTCTTCAGAGAGCAGAGCTAGAGCTTCTCCGGTACCTCTCATTCCCTTTTGATGGATAAAATGAAGAATAAGCGCCGGATATTTTTCCTTGAGATACTCCTGCACCTTTTCGCCTTCAAAGCCTAGAATAATATACCATTCTACGATCTCATCAGAGAGACCATCAATAGTATACGAAATAATTTCTTTTCCTATAATAGGCAGAAGAGGTTTTGGAATATTGGTAGTAAGAGGATAAGTACGTGTACTCTTTCCTGCTGCGAGAAGAACTGCCTTCATATATATAATAATCACAAGTATCTAAAGTCAGAGAAAGTCTAGTCTGAATAGAGATCCAAATCAAGAGGAGGTTTTACGCCTGACTAAAGTAGATACGGCTGTACTCACATTCTTTACAAAGAAAATAGCACCATGATACAATAGGAAGACATAACAAAAACACATATGAACGCTTCTTTTCTCAAACACAAAGCATTTCATGCAGGACTTACCGTTCTCTGCATAGGATTGCTGGGTTTTTCGGTACAGGGAAATCTCCTGAGGGCATCCGTAGATATGCAAAGAGGAGGATACTCTCCAGTCTCTGCTTCAGGGAATCTTCTAGGAGATGGCGGTTTTGAAGAAACTGAGATAGGCGGTGTCGCCGCACCATATGAAAACAATCCCTGGACAAGGTCTCCTACAAATACACAAAATATTGCAGATGCACATATTACAACTCTCCAGAAAAGATCAGGAAACAAATCTGTAGCACTCTCAGGACTTCATCTCAGACAGACAGTAAGGATTATTCCGGAAATAGGAAGCACTTATCAGCTCACAGCATATCTCAAAGCCGACAGAGGTGCCCTTACGAAAGCAGATACAGATTACTATGCTGAAGGAATACAAGTAGATGTGGGGTCCGGAAATTTTACCATGGGTAATGCATCATGTGTAAAGAATGATGACCCAACTCTCTCAAAGGTAAGTGCAAACAATGCTAACATTTACAACCTCTTCAGACTCGACAGCGCAAAAGAAAATGAGCTGAGTCCTGTTCCGGGAAGTACTACTGTGAGCAGAAAATACCATGGTAAGGACAGTGAAATATGGAATACCTGGCAGAAAATAAGCTGTACATTCACTATCTCCGGAGATAAAAGACCTACTCGTGAACAAACCAGTGCTATCGGGGGACCTGCCATCGTACCTCTTCCAGGCATGGGTATTCAATTTCAGAAGATCTGTTTTAAAAAAGATGAGGCAAGTCATAGTAATGGCTGCACAACTCCCGAGCAGCTTGAAAGATATTATGGAGGAAAAAATGCTACTGTCTTCATTGATGATGTAGATCTTCGGCTCATTTCGGGTAACCAGACCCTGGTACCAACTCCAAAACCATTACGCTATGGAGCTATTTATAGTTCCTCATGGAAAGATCAGGCAGAAAAAAATACACTTCTCTCTGCAAAAGCAAAATACCTCCCTGCAGATTTCTCTACGCTTTCAAATACAGAACGGATGAAGCGCGATATCAATGAAGCATCAAAGGCTCATCTCAACTTCTTTGCTCTAGAGTGGTCATGGGATGCGGCAATGGCTGCAGGACAAAGTATGCAGGAAGAAAGCATCTCTGATTTTGTTTCCCAGAGCAACGGACAGATGGACTTTGCACTACTTTGGAATCTGACAGAGGCAGACGTAGCTTCTCCTGAAGCATTCAAGACAAGAGTACTTTCTCTTAAAAATCATACTTCACAACAGGCATATCTAAAAACTGCTACAGGACAGCCGATCATTTTTCTCTCATCATATAATCTCCTTGAGCAAAAAAAGCTCACTCCAGAAAATATCAAAGCACTTACTGCCATACTACAGTCTCAACTCAATGCGTTTAGTATTATTCTCTTTGATGACAGCAGAGATTTTACAGAAACACGTTCAGGTACAGACACCCCAAGACCTACATGGACAAGATACCTTTACGGTCTTGGTTTTGAAGGTGCAATGAAGAGAAATTATCTCTCTACCTTTAAAAGTAAAGAGGGCTGGAACACTGCACCATATGATATCTATCAGAAAGTGATGGAGACAGAGCTGAATGATATTACTACAGAAAAAGCTCCCGGAGCAAGCATAGGTTTTGCATTATTCCCTTCAGTACTTACAGGTCGGGAAGATATGACAGGAGGCGTGACGCTTACTAGCAATATAGATACCGCTCTCACAACAGCACTGCATACTGCAAAGAATGCTATTACTTATCTCCAGCCTGTCCATCAACTCATTCTGATGGATTCATGGAATGATTATCTTCACGGATCTACTCTCGTGCCTTCTGAAGCACGAACGTCAACGCTGAGTTCTATTGCAGACTTTATCTCCTGTGTCTCCACTCCGGAGAAACCTGAATGCTTCTACGTAAAATAAATATTACCATGCATATACTACACAAAAAAACACTGTTTATTATCACCCTTCTGACACTCTCTACCAGTATCTTTGCCACACCTATGCAAAGTACCGCTCAAAGTACTTCAGATGGCGTTCAGGCAGGAGCGTATTATGATCTCTCCTATGCTACTGAAAATCCCTCATGGATAAGTGGGGAAAATGATCTCAGAATAGTGTACCCTGAGCGTGCTCCGAAGGAGGGGTATACGGAGGTTGGTACAACAGCCTTTATAAAAAAAGAAATACTTGCTGCAAAAACTACAGGTCTCAAGTATTTTATACTTCCACTTACCGTAAATAATACTGGAATAGCAGAAACACAGGCATTCTCACGTATGAAGTCCTTATTGAATGAAGGTGAATTTCGCTTTATACCGCAGTTCGCTTTGAAAGATATTATTCTCTTTCAAGAACAGTGGAAAACAGCAGTTTCTGCTATAAGCGGCGAAACAACCCTTTTCAAAAGCGCTTCAGCAGGTATACCGGTCTATATTTCATATGATTTTAATACTGCAACTCCAGAAGAAAGGAGTCAGCTCTCCACTCTTCTAAAGGATCCAGCATACGCTCAACTACGATTCTACGCAGTGTCTGATCTTTTTAAAACACCAGCAACCACTACGGCTGTTGCCGGTCTCTCAGGTACAGGACTTTCCTCAGCAGTAAACGGATTAATCCAGGAAAGCGCTCTCTTCCCTTGTGACAAGGAAGTATATGGAAAAGCATTTAATGACATTGAAAATCTTGTCTATGCGAATGGATTCAATCCACTTTCTCACTGTAGCATTAGTCCGGTCGGAGGAGGCAGTACAGAGTATAGACTCTTCAACGCAAACTACTTTGCACAGTACCTAAAAAACAAGCCTGTGATCTCAGAGAGAGCAAATACACTCGTATCTTTGGGCTTTAAAGGTGTTATCGGGGACAAATATCTGCCATGGGTTAAACAGACTTCCTCATGGGTATATTACGAGACATTCAGAGAATCAGCAGTCCGTCTCTGGAATAGTGCACTGAAACTCAAACCAGGTATACCTGTATTCCCTTCAATGATCGTGGCACATGATAGTTTCTATATGGAAAATAGTTTTGATACTACTGTCATGGCAGGTTCACCAAAATTATACGAATCTCTGCTGGATACTGTTGAAGCAATCTTTCAGAGAACCTATCCTGAAGGATATCTCGTCACTGCAGGAGACTGGAATAATTACAAAACAGGTAACCTGCTGCTCCCGACAAAAACATACGGCACTGCATACATTGATCTCCTTACTTCTCATCTGAGATAATTCATTTATGAATACTTTTCTACATAAAAATAAAATTCTTCTCGGCACTCTCTTCGCGGTTACACTTATCACAGCTGGAGTAGTTCTCTTTGATTTGAACGGAGGTCTTTTTCAGTCCAATCTTATTACTTCTTCAGGTTCAACTGTTGCACTGTCAAAGGACAAACCTCTCATAGGTATGTATTACTTTCCAGGATGGCGTGAAGATGCAAATGCATGGAATGCTACTTATAATTTGAGAAAAAATAATCCTGAAAGAGAGTATGTTACAGGCTGGGAAGATACTGGATCAGAGGCGTTTATGGATAAAGAGATAGAATGGGCAAGTTCCCATGGGATAGATTATATGTGGCTTGAACAGTTTAGTGAACCTCTTGGTAACCCTACATATTCTACTGAGCGGCAGACCTCAGCATATGCCATTAAAAACTTCAAAAAGGTAAACAATAACCGTCTGAAATTTAATCTCGTGTGGGCAAATCATGATACCTACACAGATGGACAATCCATGGCTGAGCTCATGAATCTTGCGAATTACTGGAAGAATGAGTACTTTTCAGATCCTAACTACCTCAAAACTCCGGATGGGAAAAATATCATAGTTTTCTGGAGTCCAACATATCTCAAATCCAATTTCCTGAATGCCACAAAGAAAGCATTCAGAGATGCGATATTGCTAAAAGGCACACAGAATACTTTAAGTACTCAGCTTAACTCTACTGCATGCGGAACTTTTCCGGCAAGTACTTCCTCCCGACCTGCCTGGGCAGACTGTATATTTACAGATCAGACCGCTCTCGCTCTGCTAAAGACCACACATACTGAGTTTGCTTCCCCCAGTTTTTCACCTGAGACTCAAGCTTGCGGTGCATACCCAACTACCAACAATTCTCCGTGGACAGACTGTCTCGTAAAAGCATATATGGATAAACTTAAAGCAGAGTATTCAGGCTACATTTTCTTTATAAATGATGATTTCTCCACAAGTGCTCTTACTAAAGCTAGAACATTAGGTGCTGATGCAGTAACCGGCTGGACACACTTTAATGTAAATGTAGGAGGTCCTGCTGTCTTTACAAGATATAAGGAAACCGTTGCAAGTCTCTATACGGCAATGGCCTCTACAGTTACTCCTATCCCATACTTCCCTACAGTATTCGTAGGCCGTAATATGGAACCTTGGAGTTATGATTCACGAACACAATTTATACAGGATGATCCTCAGCAGTTTAGAGAACTTCTGGAACTCGCTGGCCGATTCTTGACAAAGAAGAAGCAGGATCTTCCTTTTCAGATGCTTACCATCCAGTCCTGGAATGAAATGGGAGAAGGTGCATATCTGATGCCGACAAAAAAATGGGGCTTCGGGAAACTTGAAGCCGTAGAGGATTTTAAAAACTGTATGTATGGTCATACAGCTCTTTGCAGCCGGACAAAAGAAAAAGTAGTTCCTAATGATAATAAGAACACTCCTACAAATGGGAATATTATTGTGGATGAAGAAGCAGAAGAACCTACAACACCACAGGGTAGCGAAAATACCATACCGGAAGAACCAGAGAATGTTCCTCCTGTAACTACTAATCCTACGCAGAATTCAAACCCGATTACGAATACGAGCATCCCTCAAATTCCAAATCAGAATACTCCACCAACACCACCAAATACGACACAAAATAATGCTCCGGTAGGAACGCCCTCTCTCCCTAACTATTCCACAGGAAGCTCCGGAGGAGGTAGCTATGCAGGAGGTAGCTATGCAGGAGGAAGCTTTATTCCTTCACAAAATGCAAATACATCAGTGGTTACCAATGTACGTCCATCTGCCCCACTATTCACAGATATTTCCACGCATTTTGCAAAAACATATATCGCAGAACTCTCTAGTAAAGGAATCATTCAGGGACGAACTGCTACTACGTTTGTGCCAAATGGGCAGCTCAATAGGGCCGAAGCAGCAAAACTTATTATTGCAGCAACAAATCAGACCTCCGCCTCAGACATCTATATCAATGATTTTAAAAAGAAGAATCCTGCATTCACCTACCTAGGGTTTCCTGATGTACCGATGCAGAGCTGGTACGCAAAATTTGTGGGACTTGCCCGGGAACAGAATATTTTCAGCGGAACACAGGCTGGGCTTTTTGAACCTGCTAGAGATATCACTCGTGCAGAATTTATCAAGGTGGTGATAAACTCAATGTTCCCAGGGATTCGGGGAACCGCATCCATTCCTTTCACAGATGTACGAGCACAGGACTGGGCAGCTCCATACATTGCAGTAGCTCTTGAGAAAGGACTTATAGATAAAGCTGCTCTCTTTAGACCAAATGCTTCCATCACACGTGGTGAAGCTGCAAAGATCCTTTCAATTGCTCTAGCTAAGAAGTAAAAGAAAGCTATTTTTTGCTAGTTTCATACTGCTTCAGAATCTTTACTACACTTTCCTCGTAGGCATACAGCCCCTTCTTCTCTATCTTCTTTTCATAATTCATAAGATCCGAAAGGGTCTTTTCCATATAAAACTGCTCTATGGCAGGATGAATATAATATTTTCTGCATGTAGCAGGACGATTGCCAAGTATTGAAGCTACTGCTTTCACTGCTTCCAGGAAATTCTTATGAGCCTGTGCTTCAGTTTCAAAGGGAACAATCTTTTTCAGTTCCAATGCCGCAAGAGCCGTCCCCATCCAGGTACGAAAATCCTTGGCGGTGAAGTGATCGTTTGTAATGGTTTTGAGATAGTTATTTACATCATCGGAATGGACCAAGTGCACACCACCACTTTCATCTTCATACTCAAATAATCTCTGTCCAGGCAGATCTTTGCAGTTTGCGATAATCCTGGCAAGTTTTCTATCCTTGATAGTAATGTTGTGCTTCACATTACTTTTCCCTTTAAAGTGAAACACGATCGTACTTCCCTCCACATCCACATGACGGTTTTTCATGGTGGTCAATCCATAGGATGCATTGCTCTGTGCATATTCTTCATTACCTATACGTATGCAGGAAAATTCAAGAAGCCTGATGATGGTAGCAAGAACTTTTTCCTTTGAGAGACCTGGTCTGGAAAGGTCCTTGTCCACCTGTGCTCTTATGTGGGGAAGTTTCTTTGAAAAAGCTATCATGCGGTTAAATTTATTTTCATTTCTCTTCATGCTCCAATCTGCATGATAGCGGTATTGTTTTCTCTTTCTATCATCATAACCCGTTGCCTGCAGATGTCCTTTTGGATCTGGTGAAATCCATACTCCTTTCCATGCGGGCGGGATACGCAGTTTATTGATACGTGAGATTTCCTTTTCATCTTTTATTCTCTCTCCGGAAAGTGAAAAATAGGCAAAGTGCTTCCCCGATTTTTTTCTCTGAATACCGGGAATATCATCATGAATATAATGCAGCCCAGCTTCTTTTGCGGTATCACGAGGATCGGGTACTTCAAGTGTAGTCATATATGTTTTTAGGTAAGAGGAAGAATCGGTGTATCAGAGATAAAAGACGGCTGCTTGAGACGGAAGACACTGAGCTCTCCATTGGTTTCTATATATGCCAGCTCCACTTCATTTATATTTCTTATCCCCCGTCTTCTTAAAGATGAATATAGATCCTCTCGGGCATAGCTGCTTTTTTGAAGGACGGACTCAAGGATGACTCCATCCTTGATAATCAATTCAGAGTTCCCTTCCAAAAGTCTGCGCATTCTTTCACTTCTGCGGGTTACTGCAGACAAGATATTCTGAAAAAGGACAATTACCGTAATAATAAAAATCGCATGAAAGAGCGGCTCAGCCGTAGAGAACATAGCATTCCCTATAGTTGGTCCAAGAGCTACAATGATAAGTACCTCTGAAAAAGAGAGTTTTCGTTTAGTACGCCTTCCGCAAAGTCTGAGCAAAACTAAAGCATAGATATATACTATCATGACTCTGATAAATATTTCAAAGAACACTTCCGGAGGAAAGTTTCCGAGAAATATGTTCTTGAAGTCAAAGATGTAAGGGACGGATTCCATAAAGCTGCAATTAGATGTGATCTACAAGTATACATACAGTAGAGGTTTTTGTGAAGCTAAGATTCTTCTCTTTTGTTCTATACTCACTACTATTCAGATAGATTCCTTACATAAATTTATGCTTTTTTTTAGAAAAAGACTTAAGACGCTTAACCGCATTGAGATTATTCAGGAGAATATTCTTCATAACTATGAATTTTTTAGAAAAAGAGCAGAAAACCAATCTATCATTGCAGTACTAAAATCCAATGCATATGGACATGGCATACAGCAGATATCCTCCATCCTGGAAGAAACAGACTGCGCAATGATAGCAGTAGATAGCTATTATGAAGCAGCAAAAGTACTACAACATTCTTCAAAAAAAGTACTGCTCATCGGCTATACGCCTCCCCAGAACCTTCCGCTCATGAATCTGAAAAAAGTGAGTCTCACAGTCTACGATCTGGAGACCATGGATATTTTAGCTGCTATGAAAAAGAAAGTACGCATTCATCTCAAAATAAATACAGGTATGAACCGCCAGGGGTTAGAAGTACAGGATCTATCCACATATCTTGGATACTTTAAAAAATATCCTTTTCTCACACTAGAAGGTATATTCTCTCACTTTGCAGATAGCGATAATACAGATCCTGCTTTCACACAAAAACAGGCAGACTGCTTTACCCAAGCGCTGCACATCCTGAAGCAGTCAGACCTGCATCCAAAATATGTTCATCTCGGCGCTACACACGGAGCATTTTTCCCAGTGGATGCGAGAATAAACTCTATGAGAATAGGGATTGGATTATTCGGCTACCATACCTTTGCGGAGGAGCATCCTGAGAGGAAATCCTACGATACTCTCAAACCTGCACTTAGATGCATCTCCACAGTTATCAATACAATAGCATTAAAAAAGGGAGACAAAGTAAGCTATAACGGTACCTTTGAAGCTCAGGAAAATACCACACTAGCAGTCATTCCTTTCGGTTACTATGAGGGACTTACAAGAAAACTTTCAAATAAATATAGAGTCACTTGGTATGATAAATCTCTACAGATCGCTGGAAGAGTCTGCATGAATCTCACGTGTCTCAATGCAGGTACTCATAAAATCCAAAGAGGAGACGAAGTTACCGTCATCAGCGAACACAAGACCGATCCAAATAGTATCGATACCTTGGCCATTACCGCAAAAACTATCAATTATGAAATCTTGGTAAAACTCTCAGAAACCATAAGGAGAGTAATAGTATAGAAATGCCCCTTACTTACTTACTTACTTACTTACTTACTTACTTACTTACTTCTAGCTATTTGCCAGCACATCTCTCGGCAGTAAAGTAGATCCTCTCCATGCAGGATATAAGACAGCAAGAAGCACTATAAAGTAGAGTACGCAGATAAGCAGAATAGGATCCTGCCACCCAAGGGTAAGCGGAGTTCCGATCAGATCTTGTACAAAAGGAAAATCTCTCAGAAGTATAATGTTTATAAGAATAATCGCAGCTCCTCCAAGGATGAGTCCCAAAATCATACCCGCCACAGCTATGTAGGTCATCTGTACAATAAATAAAAGAAAAATATCTCTCTGTCCCGCTCCAAACACACGGAGAAGACTGATCATATAGTGTTTTGCTTCAAGCTGACTATAAAAGAGAAAGAAGAAATTGAGCACGATAAAGACCAGTACAACAGCTACAATACCAAGCAAAAGCGCAGATACAAAAGCAAGCTGAGACTTTACAGGCGCAAGCTGATCCTCGTAGGAAGCTGCGTCAAATCCCATATTTTTTATCTTCTCTTTCACAATCTTATAATCTATTCCCGGCTTTACAGTGACTGTTACTCTTGAGTATACAGGCTCAAATTCGTCTCCTAGATAAGCTCTATTTAATTCAAGAACTCTGGAAATAGGAAGAGTAAGTCCCACGATGGAAAGCCCTTCAGATATACCCACTATCCGTGCAGGTTTTATCTGCTGCTTATCAGATATCTGGTCTTTAAAAAAAGAAGAGTAGCCAAGCTTTAAAGTAAAGGGTAGCCCCACAAGGAACTGCTCGTTGAGCTGCGGCTTATTGATGGCTTGCGCTATACCAATATTATATATATCCAAAAGATCTGAAGAAAGAAGCACAGGCTCTGGTCCACTCATATCCTTTGAAGCCGCTTTTGCTAAGAATTCATCATCTTCAATCCCATAGATAGGACTATCCGTCTCAAAGCTGGTATTAAAAAGACTGATCTCAAGAGACGTAGGAAATTGAGCTATGGTTTCACGCTTTATTCCCTGCACCTCTGGTAAAGTGCGGATAGCCTCTACACTGCTGTCATCTATTTTCTTCTGTTCAGTCTTCGTTACATTTAGAAACCCTATCCTGTAGAGAGGAGTCACACGAATCTCGTTCTCACTCAACGTACCCGCCTTCTCTTCAGATATCCTGTACATGCTGCCTATTACCGCAATAAAGACCAAGGAAAAAGCAGTTCCTAGAGCAATAGAAATCACTCCAATCCAGAAGTGGACTTTTTTTTGAAAGAGATCTTTTTTTGCAAAACTGATGAGAGAAGAGAGCAAGGAGGGGGAGGTAAGGAAGTAAAGGGGCTCGGTAATTGGGCGCACGTTATTAGGCTCTTATCATTAGGCTCAATCATTAAGGGCTCTTAATTGGGCTGCGATCATTGAGCTCAATTAGTTAATTATGTGAGCCCTAATTATTGAGTCCAATTAGCGAGCCGCAATAACTGTTACCTCGCTAATTTTTTCAGTTCATCCACCGTCGTCACTCTCGCTTCTTCTAGTAATTTTTCAAAAACTTTCGCGAGCATATATACATCTGTCAGAGCACGGTGGCGTCCTTCTGCAGGAGCTTCAATCTTGTATCTATAGGTAAGAGTATCGAGATTATGAAACTTTTCATTGGGATTTAGTTTTCTTGAAAGAATCTTTGTACAAATAGCTTCTGGAGCTTGTGCAAAAGGATTTGTCATGAATAAGGCTTCATTTAAGAAAGCCATATCAAACTCAGCATTATGTGCCACAAGAATACTATCACCTATGAAATCCATAAACTGTGGAAGTACCAATCCAATAGTAGGAGCATCTTTGACCATATCATCTGTGATTTTATTTACCTGAGTAGATTCAAAAGGAATAGCTCTCTCAGGGTTTACCAGCATATCAAAGGTCTGTCCTTCAATGATCTTCCCTCCCTGCATCTTTATAGCAGCGATCTCAATAATCTTATCTCCACTTTGCGCATTAAAACCTGTAGTCTCTGTGTCAAAAATAGTAAATATTTGTTCTTCGAGCATATCCATAAGTAAATATAAAAATGTACGGAAAGTATAATCGAGTTTTTTTGCAACGTCTAGGAAAGGTTTTTTTTGAAAAATAGAGGTAGTTGATGTATACTGATAAGAAGGCATATCCCCAAAAACACATTTATGACACACAAAAACAAAAGAAATCTCTTTACTGTGCTAGGAATCCTCGTAATTTCCCTCAGCGTATGGAATTTCTCTTTCTTCGCAAAGATGATTAATTCAGCGTTGGCTTACGGCAATACCGCCATAGATTCGACCGCTGATGTAGGTCAATTTCCATTTCTACAAGTCGATTCATCAGGATTTGCAAGATATGTTTATTACGGAGTTAGTGGAGGTGATCTAAAATTTGGTACATGTAGTAACACACGATGTACATCACCTTTGCCGTTTAACTTTACGCTGGATACTACAGGGGATGTAGGTAAATATCCATCTTTCGTACAGCCTTCTGACAATCTTTTACGTATGGTCTATTATGATCAGACGAATACGAATTTAAAATATCTAAGATGTGGAGCTGTCGGTTGTAATGGAGCTAATACTATTACTACTCTAGATATGGTAGGGGATGTAGGAAAATATCCATCAATAGCTATTGCCTCTTCTGACATTTTTGCACGAATCGCATATATTGATTCAACAAATAATAATCTAAAATTTATAAGATGTGGTGTAGCTGCATGTAACAGTGGTAATACAGTAAGTACTATTGTTAACACAGGTACTGTTGGGACAGCTCCAACATTCATGAATATGGATGCAAGCAGCAATCCTCGAATCCTTTACTACAATACGTCAGATACTTCAATCAAGTATCTACAGTGTGGAAATACAACATGTTCATCAGGAAATACTACTGCCACTATCGCAACGACTAGTTATTCTACTTCGTATAGTATGACCACTGGTACCGATGGATTTGTAAGAATTTCATACGTAGATTCAGCTAGCAATAATTTAAAATATGTAAAATGTACTGATAGTGCTTGTACAACGCCTACTACCTCAACAGTTGAAGCTACAGGAAATGCTCTTAACTATAGCTCAATTACTATCGGACAAGGTGGAATCCCAATCATTGCATACTATGATCAGACAAACGGAGATCTACGATATGCAGTATGTAGTAGTGATGCATGTGGAAGTGCAAATACAAATTCAATTGAAACAACAAATAATGTGGGTCTTTATCCTTCTATCTCAGTTGATTCAACAGGAATTCCGCAGATCCTTCATTATGATCTCACTAATGGAGATCTACGGTTCACTAAGTGTGGAGATATAAATTGTTCTCCTACATCAGGACCATCTAGTCCTACATCACTTTTCGTAAATACAAGTTATACGGGTGCTCAGACAGGTAATGTCAACCCCACTAATCTTGCTTCAATTCAACTCGCTTTCTCAGCTATACATAATGACGCAGAAGGAGAAGCTGCAAATAAATACCGCATACAGATTGCAACAGATAACGCCTTTAATACTATCGTCTTTGACACAGGAGCCGCTGGTGAAACAACCTCAGCTGCAGAGGGAGCAAGATCTTCAAATCTTAGACCCTCAACTGCTCATGTACTTTCCGTAGGCACTCCTTATTATTGGAGAGTGAAATTCTGGGATATTAATGGAACTGAAGGGGTATTCTCTCCATCAGGATCAAGTGCTGCTACTTTCACGATCGCACAGGATGTTGCACCAACAATCAGTGTTGTAGATAACATGATTTCAGGAGGAACATTATCTCCTGTCATGTCTATTGCATTAGATAGCTCAGGATTCAGCAGAATCGCATACTATGATCCAAGTGCTCAGGATTTGAAATATACACAGTGTCTGAACCTCTCTTGTTCACAAAAAACAACTCCTCTTATCCTAGATGGAGGAGATGGCACAAGTGCTGGACCAAGTAATAACATTGCAATGGGACTAGATGGATTTCCTAGAATCACTTCCTATAATCAAACAAATACAACTCTCTACTTTATAAAATGTACTGCAGCGGACTGTTCAACTAAGACTAGTACCGCAGTGGATTCAGGTATAGGTGTAGGTTCAGAGCACGATATGGAAATTGGAACAGATGGCTTTGCACGTATTGTCTATAGAGACGGCGGAAGTGCCGATCTTGAGTTTGCACGATGTACAAATGATACATGTAGCACAAAGGTAAGAACAACAATAGAATCCACAGGATTTACTGGAAGAATGGCTTCTATGGTACTTACACCTTCCACAGCGCCTACTCCAAATTTACCGAGAATATCTTATATTGAAGATGGAGCGTATACATTGAAATATGCAGAATGTCTCAATATCGACTGTTCTTCAAGCAATATTACAACTATCGATAATACCACTCCATTTGGAGGATCTTATTCATCTATAGCACTCGCTAGCGATGGATTTCCAAGAATAGCCTATATTGCTGGAAGTACACTTAAATATATCCAATGTCTTAACTCAGCTTGTACAGGATCTACTCCTATTTCACTCGATGCAAGTGCCAGCACACAAACTGGAGGAAATCCGATTTCTATGAAAATAGATGCAGATGATGCTGTGCATATCAGTTACGGTGCGGAATATATGTATTGTTCTGACAGCACTTGTACTTCTAGAACTAATCTTACTTATGAGAGCGGTAATGGAACTTCAGCAACAGCGCTTGATATCAACAGCAGCGGATTTCCAAATATTATTTATAGAGGAGGAGGATATCTTAAGATGCTCCATTGTATTAGTAAAACCTGTGGAGGTGTCCCACCAACAGCGCCAACTGCCCTTTTCTCAAACATCAGCACGACAGGAGCACAGTCAGGGTTAACTAACCCAACAACACTAAGTTCTATCAACGTAGTGTTTTCTGCTATTCATAGCTCTCTTGATAGTCTTGCAGCAAATAAATACCGTATCCAGGTAGCAACAGATGATGCTTTCAGTGCCATCGTATTTGATAGCGGCGCCGCCGGTACAGCTATCTCAACTATCTCAAACAATGCCCGTTCAGGAAATATTTCTACAACGGCTACCTTTGCAGAAAATACTACCTACTATTGGAGAATTAAGTTCTGGGATACAAATGGAAGTGAAGGTTCATTCTCTCCATCTGGTGTAACAGCAGCTTCTTTCAAAACAAATGCAAATCTATCACCTTTACTGACGACAGTTGATTCCACTAATAATGTAGGTGATCAGACAGCACATGTCATAGCATCCGATGGCTTCTCACGTATCAGTTACCGTGACTCAACAAACTATGATTTAAAATTTGCTCAGTGTACCAATGCAACATGTTCACTTAAGACACTAACAACAGTAGATAGTACTGGTTCAGTCGGTGACTATACTTCTATAGCAATGGCTCCAGATGGGTTCGCACGAATCTCTTATTACGATGCAACGAATCAGAATTTGAAGTTTGCTCAGTGTACGAATGCAGCATGTTCTACTAGTGTACTTACGACTATTGATTCAGTTGGAAATGTTGGTCAGTATACTTCTATGACCATAGCAGCTGATGGATTTGCACGAATTGCCTATAAGGATGTGACAAACGGTGATCTCAAATACGTACAATGTCTTAATACATCATGTTCTAGTAGTGTCATTAATGCTGTCGATACAACCGGAAATGTTGGTGACCACACATCCATTGCCATCGGTGCTGATGAATTTGCACGGATTTCTTATAAAGATGTTACAAATGGTGATCTAAAATATGCACAATGTTCTAATGCTGAATGTTCTGCTAGCAGCATCACCACTTTGGATACAGTAGGAGATGTAGGATCATACACATCTATTGCCATATGGACCCATGGATTTGCAAGAATATCATATCAGGACGTTACCAACGGCGATCTTAAATTTGCACGATGTACAAACGCTTCATGTTCTAGTAGTATCATCTCTTCTGTAGATACGGCAAATACAGTTGGTTTACAAACATCTCTAGAGATGGGGCAAGATGATAATCCAAGAATCACACACTATGATGCTACTAATGGCGATCTCCGTTACGTACGTTGTCTAGATCCAGAATGTATAACAAAATCAATAAGCGTACTTGATTCTACAGGCTTCACTGGTCAGTTCCCTGCGCTCGCATTAAGCCCTACAGGATTTCCTCGAGTAGCCTATTATGATAATACGGGCGGTGATCTAGAGTATATCCAGTGTTCCAATGATTATTGTGGATCGGCAAACTCAGCTCCTGCATCTCCAACAACTCTTTATGCTAATACTGCAGCCAACGGAGCTCAAAGCGGACTTACAAATCCTACTAACCTAGGTACAGCAAATCTTGTCTTTTCAGCTATTCATAACGATACAGAGAGTAACGCTGCAAACATGTACCAGATCCAGATTGCCACTGATGATAACTTCAGCTCAATCATCTATGATTCAGGTTCTGCAGGAACACCTATTACAAATTTTGCATCAGGAGCACGTTCAGCAAATATATCTACAAGTGCGTCATTAACAGAAAGCACTACTTATTACTGGAGAATTAAGTTCTTTGATGTAAATGGCGGTATAGGTGCGTTCTCTCCTTCAGGAGCAAGTGCTGCAACTTTTACTATGGCAAGTGCCTTTAGTGCAAATACAGTTTCTGTGGATACGGCAAATATAGTTGGACGGTTTAATTCTATTGCTCTCGGATCAGACGGATTTGCAAGAATCAGTCATTATGACGCAAGCAACAGTGCCCTCAGATATACTAGATGTACAAACGCAGATTGTAGCACTTCTGTTTCTAACCAAGTGGCAACAAGCGTACTTGCTATGAATACAGGAATTACTATCGGTACTGACGGATTCGCACGAATCGTATATATACAAAGTGGTAATATTCCTCGGCTTACAATCTGTACCAATGATGATTGTACTACTTCAACAAGTAGTTCCATTGATAGTTACGGAATGTACCCTTCAGTTGCTATGGGATCTGATAACTTTCTTCGAATAAATTATTATGGAGTAGGTGGAGGAGCTAAATATGTACAGTGTACAAATGCAGATTGTAGTACAAACGTAAAAACTCAGATTGCCACATCAGGTGTGTATTCTGACCTTGCCCTTGGAACTGACGGTTTTGCAAGAATTGTAAGATACGGAAATAATACTTCTACACCTACAATAGTACTTGAAACATGTACAAATGCAGACTGTACTCTAAAGACTTCTACTACTCTCTCATCTCCGCTAGGTGCAAGTGCAAATATGTCTCCGGCTATTGCCCTCAATAGTTCGAATCTACCTCGAATTGTATACCATGGAGCAGGAAATGTTCTACAATATGTAGAATGTCTTAATGCCACTTGTTCTACTCTAAATACGGTTGCCCTTGATACTCTTGCAACAAACTCTCTCCTTTATAGACCAGATATTATCATCGCAAGCAATGGATTTGCACAGATAACTGAAGCTGCAGCTGCGCCCATTGATGGAAATCTTGGACTTATCGTTTGTTCAAATACAAGTTGTTCTTCACGTACTAAAACAATCATTGATTCCGGAGCATTCACTGGAGTACAGACTTCAGTAATCACTGGATCAGATGGATTTGCACGGATTGCATATCATGATAATAATAACGGTGATCTTAAGTTTGCACGGTGTACAAACTCGATCTGCGGACCAACTACAAATCTTGCACCAGATTCACCAAGTAATCTCTTTGTGAATACTGCTGCTAATACTGCACAGAGTGGTCTCGCAAATCCAACTGGTATTTCCAATAGCTCCCTCGTGTTCTCTGCCATTAACTCAGATCCCGAAGCACAGAATGCAACGAAATATCGACTTCAGGTATCAGCTGTGAACACTTTTGCAAGCACTGTGTATGATAGTGGAAATACTGATATGTCACCCGTTGCACATGGTGCAAGATCATCAGACATCTCAGTTCCTACAACATTTAATATCAATACTCAGTACTATTGGAGAATTCTCTTTATAGACTCATCAAATGCTACTGGTACATACTCCTCAACTGCTACATTTACTACTGGAGCTGGAACTATTGCTCCAAGTGCACCTACAAACCTTTTCGCAAACATTCATACGGCTACATCTCAGTCTGGACAGACTAATCCATCCAGCTTACAGAGCGGAAGTGTGGTATTCAGCGCAGTCTATGCCGACAACGATCCAGGAGATAGCACATCAAAATATCAGCTTCAAGTAGCTACAGACTCTGGCTTTACTGGTCTCGTCTATGACAGCGGATCTGCTGGTACAACTATGACTACTACTGCTATCGGTGCCCGGTCTCCAGATATCGCAGCTGTGATCAAGCCAATGGAAGGTGAAACGTATTATTGGAGAATCAAATTCTTTGATGCAGGAAATCTTGAAGGAGCTTTCTCTACCGCTGCACAGTTTACTGTAGGAAGCAATATTCCAGCGTCCCTTACCAACCTCAATGTCTCAAGTACATCAGTGTACTATACAGCTATGACTACTGGTACAGACGGCTTTGGAAGACTGCTCTATACAGACAATAATACAAGCAAGCTCAATTACGTATTCTGTCAGAATGCTGACTGTTCTATTCGAACAATCACTATTCTTGATAACGCTTCCGCAGTAGCAGGTATGGCAGCGATTAAGATGGGCTCCGATGGATTTCCTATCATTGCTTACCAGGATTCTACTAATGCAGATCTTAAATATCTTCATTGTACTGATAATGCATGTACTACTCCTGAAATCACTACAGTAGCATCTGCAGGATTCACAGGATACTATCTCAATATGGAAGTTGGATCTGACGGATTTGCACGGATACTTTATAAAAATATCAGTACTGGCAATTTCATATTCACAAAGTGTACAAATATTACATGTACTACTAATGTAACAAATAACATCGTTGTAACGAACTCTAATGCCAGAGGATCTATTGCTTTCGGTACTGACGGGTTCCCAAGACTTGCTCTCGCTGATTCCGCAGGTGCGATTATCTTTGTAAAATGTAATGATGCGAATTGTGGCGCAACAAATATCTACACACTTACGGGTACAAGCGGTCTTGGTTTCGTAAACATGATCCTGAACGGTTCCAATCTGCCATTTATGGTATTTGAATCAAATACTGCTCCATATTCTCTACGTTCAGCAACATGTACCGTGGCTGACTGTAGTACATTTGATTATAGAGCTCTTGATACGATGAGCAACCCTGCCACCTTCATTTACGGAGGCATTGCAAAGGGTACAGACGGATTTGCAAAATTCAGTTATGTAAGCAGCGCTGGAAATCTTAGATATACATCATGTCTCTCTTTCTCATGTGATACACGTCAGACCTCCCAGATCGATGCTTCTACTGGAGCATACAGAAGTAGTTTTACTCTTGCTCCTGATGGATTCCCAAGATTTATGTACTCTGTAAGTTCAAACACTGCACGATATGCACGATGTACAAACTCTACATGTGGGACACCACTTAATATCACTCCTGATTCTCCTACTGACTTATATATCAATACTCAAGCTAATGGAGCTCAGAGCGGATCAGTAAATCCTACTGGACTTGCAAATACCAACCTCACAGTCTCAGCTGTATACCATGATCCTGATATAAATACTTCAAATAAGTACCGTGTTCAGTTCTCTACGGTAAGCAACTTTGCTTCAACTGTATATGACAACACATCTTCTGGAACATTCATGCCTTCTCTTGCAAACAATGCACGTTCTGCAAATCTCGATATACCATTTACGTTTAATATTAATACAACGTATTACTGGAGAATTGCATTCATAGACAGCGGAAATGCAACAAGTGCATACTCAGCTACAGCACAGTTCACAACAGGTTCAGGGACAATCCCACCTACGGCACCAACAAGTCTTTACAGTAATACTCACGTAGCTACTGCACAGTCAGGACTTACTAATCCATCAAGCTTACAGAGCGGAAGCGTGGTATTCAGCGCCCTTTATAATGATACGGATCCAGGTGATACTGCTACAAAATATCAGATTCAGGTCGCTACAGACTCAGGATTCACAGGTCTCGTATACGACAGCGGATCTGCTGGTACAACTATGACAGCAGTAAATGCAGGTTCTAGAAGTTCAGATATCGCAGCTGTCATCAAACCAATGGAAGGTGAAACTTATTATTGGAGAATTAAGTTCTTTGATGCGGGAAATCTTGAAGGAGCATTCTCTGCTGCCGCACAGTTTACTATTGGTTCTAACCTAAACCCTTCTATTACTTCTTTAGGAGGTACAACAAATCCATACGGAATTGCACTTGGGTCTGACGGATTCCCAAGATATCTCTCTGCAAACAGTCCAGGATTTAAATATACAAGATGTCAGAACGCAGACTGTTCATTAAAGGTTACTACTATCCTTGATTCAGCAGTATCTGTTGGAGCAGCGGATATTGTACTTGGAACAGGTGATGTACCATTTATAGCATATCAGGATAGTTCAAACGCTGATCTCAAATACATCAAATGTACAAATGCTGATTGTACCACAACAGCTGGTACAACAGTAGCAGCCACAGGATTCACTGGATACTACATCAGAATGGCTCTTGGAAATGATAATCTTCCACGAATCCTCTATGTAAACAGCTCTAACAGCAGCTATGAGTATACTCGTTGTGTAAACGATACTTGTACTACTAGTATCGCTACTACACTTCCAGGTACTATGGGTTCAGTCAGAGGAGGTATGCAGATCGCAGCAGACGGCTTCCCTAGAATTGCAGTTATCCGAAGCGGAAATGCACTTACTTATATGAAGTGTACTGACGCAAACTGTACTTCGCCGACAACTCAGGTTATTGCAGGTGTGACTGCAGTAGATTATGCAAATCTTGTGTTAGATGGATCAGATATACCGTTCATTGTAACAAGATCAAATACAAACTCCATCATGGGTATTAAGTGTAGTAACGTAGACTGTTCAACATCTACTTCTATTGCACTCGATACGCAAAACAATCCTGCAACAACACTTGCTGTAGGTATAGCAAATGGTACAGATGGATTCCCTAAGATTACTTATTCAGATGGAGGATATGTACCTAGATATATTGCATGTCTTTCTGCCAACTGTAGTTCTCGAACTAAGAGTACGGTAGATGCAGCAGCATTCAGCACTCAGTCAGGGCTCAAGATCGCAGCTGACGGATTCGCACGGATTCTTTATACAAAAGCTGCACGATGTACAAATGCCACTTGTGGTACTACTATCAACCTTACTCCTGAAGCACCAACTACTCCATATATTAATACAGCGGCAAATACTGCTCAGAGTGGACTAATTAATCCTACAAGTATCTCAAATACAAATCTTGTAGTCTCAGCAGTCCATAACGATCCAGATCTTGGAAATGCAAACAAGTATCGGGTACAATTCTCTACTGTAAATAATTTTGCAAGCACAGTCTATGATAATGGAGCTGCAGGTACATCCCTTACATCATTTGCAAGCAATACAAGATCTTCTGACATAGCTGTTCCTTACAGCTTTAGCGTAAATACTACCTACTACTGGAGAATCAAGTTCTGGGACGTAAGTAACGCAGAAGGTGCATACTCAGCTACACAGCAGTTCACAACAGGTAATGGTACAAATGCTCCAACCGCACCAACTGCGCTTTACTCTAATACAAATATTACGACTGCCCAGTCAGGACAGACAAATCCTACAAATCTTCAGAGTGCGAGTGTCGCATTCAGTGCAGTCTACAACGACGCAGACAGCGGTGATATTGCAGCAAAATATAGAATCCAGCTTGCTACAGACAACGCATTCAGCGATATCGTGTATGATGCAGGAGCCGCAGGTACAGCATTCACAACTCCTCCGACTTCAGGCAATAGAAGCCAGGATATGTTTGCTGCCTACAAACCAATGGAAGGACAAACTCTTTATTGGAGAGTCTCATTTATAGATGCGGGAGGACTTGCTAGCCCATTCTCAGCAGGAGCTTCATTTAATATAGGTACAGCCATACCAGCTTCACTCACAACTGTTACTGGCTTTACCTCAGGTACACCAGTTATGGTCAAAGGTGCTGATGGATTTGGAAGAATCGTAGGACTTGGGACCACAGTGTCTTACGTACGATGTCTCAATGATGATTGTAGTCTTAAAAAGACTACCTCAGTCGATGCTACAGCAGGTTCAAATAACTATACTCAGCTCATAATGGGCTCAGATGGCTTTGCTCGAATCTATTATCAATCTAACAATGGCGGCAATACAGCTCTACGTCTTGCACGATGTACAGACGAAGACTGTTCTGCTCCAGTAATTACAAATATCAGAACAGGAGTCGGAGGAGCGAATGCAGTGGGTTACGGAAATTCAATGGTACTTAGTGCCTCAGATATCCCAACCTTTGTCTCTACTAATATAGGTGCAAACATTCTTGAATACATTACTTGTTCAAATCAGGATTGTACATCACCGACGATTAACACTGTAAATACCGCAGGTGGCGGGGTTGGAATGGTAAAAACACTTCTGACTACATCTACTGGCACACATAAAATTGTTTATGTAAATAATGCACAGAAAGTTGCAATCATTGATTGTGCTAATCCTACATGTTCTGCTGCTGTTCCAGTGGTACTTACAGATACCGCAGGTGTAGGTGGAGATTCAACACTTAATGTCCGTCTTGATCCTTCTGATAGGCTTCATTTAACTTACGAAACAGGAAATGCTGATGGCGGATTTATCATGTACTATAGATGTACTGACAGTGCATGTACGTCTTCTACAAGAATGCCAATCGATCGTTTCACAAATATGGCTTCAAGCTATACGGAAGGATTTGACTTCGGCGCAGACGGATTTGCAAGAATAAGCTACCACTATAACGGGACAAGCCTTAGATATGCTACATGTACGAATGCTGATTGTTCAAATAGAACTATCTCTACTATTGATGCAGCAGCAGGTTCAGGTTATAGAAGTTCACTCTTCATAGGTCAGGATGATCTTCCACGTATCACATATGCACGATCTGGAGGAATCCGGTTTGCTCGATGTACTGCTCAGAATTGCGGAAGTACTGAAAATATCGGACCAAATGCACCTGAAAATGTATTTGTAAATACACAGGCAAATACAGCTCAGACAGGAAGCCTCACACCAACAGTATTAAACTCAAATGCACTTGCAGTATCTGCCCTCTATAAGGATATTAACGGAAATGCAGCATCTAAATATAGACTAGTAATCGCGGCTGATACAACATTCTACTATTCTGTTGTCTATGACAGTGGTATAAACGGTATCGCCTTTGCTTCTCCTGTCGCCAGTGGAACAAGAACTCCGGATATACTCGTAAGTCCAACTTTGACACCAAATACCACTTACTATGTAATGCTCCAGTTCTGGGATGATGCGAACAATAAAGGATTCTCTGTTCCTCTCCATTCTTCATTTACTCTTCCTTTTAACTACATTGTTAATCAGAGTCCAACTGCGCCGGACGTACTCTTTGCTAATACGGCAGCCGCTACTGCGCAGACAGGGATTACAAACCCTACAAATTTGAACTCAACAAATATTGTCTTCTCAGCAAAATATCACGATCCTGATGCTGATGCTGCATCTAAATATCGACTTCAAGTATCTACAGATAATACTTTTGCTACTACCCTCTATGATAGTGGATCTACAGGAACTGCCATCACAGTTGCAGATAATGCACGTACAGCAGACTTAGCACCAGCTATTACATATACAAATGGATCACAGTATTACTGGAGAATCAAATTCTGGGATATTAATAATCTTGAAGGTGCATTCTCTACTACTGCACAATTTAGTGTACAGACAAATCAGGCTCCTACTTCTCCTAGTGGTCTCTACTCTAACACCGTAGCAGAAACTGCCCAGGCAGGAGTAGTAAATCCTACATCACTCACCACTATGGATCTCGCGTTCTCAGCTATCCACAATGATCCGGATAGTGATAATGCAACAAAATACCAGCTTCAGATCTCTAGTGATCAGAACTTCACAAGTACTATCTATGACAGTGGTTCAGGAGGTACCCTACTCGCACTTCCTCTTGCAAACGGAGATCGAACCCCTGATATTACGATACCTACGACTGCATTTGATGAAAATACTACCTACTATTGGAGAATAAAATTCTGGGATACTACTGATAGCGCAGGAGCATTCTCTCCAAGCGGAGTATCTGCAGCATACTTTACATTCAATAGAGCACCTCTTGCTCCAAACGGACTCTTCGCAAATAGAAGTGACGAAGGTGCTCAGTCTGGATATACAGATCCAACATTAAATTCAATGAATGTGTCTTTCTCAGCACTTCATCATGATGTGGATAGCGATACCGCCACTAAGTATAGACTTCAGATCTCTACAGTCTCTAACTTTGCAAGTACTATCTATGACAATGGAGCAGCAGGTACAGCATTTGTAACTCCAGTAGCAGACAACGAGCGAACTCCGGATATCAATCCTACAGTGAGCTATACTGATTACACTACTTACTATTGGAGAATAAAGACTTGGGATAGTCATGATAAGGAAGGTGCATACTCAGCTGCGAACACATTTACTATTCAGGTAAATGGAGCTCCAAGCGCACCAGACGGACTCTACACAAATAGTGTTTCAGAGACAGCACAAAGTGGTCTCTCTACACCTACCCTTGATACAACAAATCTTGCCTTCTCAGCTGTCTATCATGATCCTGAAGGTGAAGATGCTACAAAGTACCGTTTGATGATCGCATCAGATGCAGCATTTACAAGTATTATGCATGACAGCGGCGCTGCTGGTACTGCTCTTGCAAGTCCTCTTGCAGACAACACTAGAACTCCTGACTTTGCACCAATACTTGCTTACAGCAACTACACTACATATTATTGGAAAATCAAGTTCTGGGATACCAATGATCTGGAAGGTGCATTCTCTACTACGAATACATTCCGTATTGAGTCAGATCTACCGCCAACTGATCTCTTTGTAAACACTCAAGCCGCAGGAGCTCAGACAGGTCTTACAGATCCAGAACAGCTGAACTCTCTCAACGTAGTCTTCTCTGCTATCTCACATGATGTGGAAGCAGATCAGGCAGTTGCTTATAGAATCCAGGTAGGTACAGACTCAGGTCTTTCTACAATGATCTATGACAGTGGGGCCGCAGGAACTACACTTGGAAGTCCAGTACTCGATGATGGACGTTCAGAAGATATCAGCATTGGAATGACTCTTACTGATGCCACTACATACTATTGGAGAATACAGTTTAAGGATTCCACAGGATTCTGGAGCACATACTCCCCAGTACATCCGTTTACTATAGGACTCAATCAGGCGCCAACAGCACCGACTACACCTTACGTAAATGATAGTGTTACAGGAGCACAGTCCAATTATACAAACCCTACAGATCTTTCAAGTTCAAGTCTTGCTTTCTCTGCAATATACAATGATGTAAATACAGGAGACAAAGCAGCATACTACCAGCTTCAGATAGCTACTGTATCAGATTTCTCAACTACTACATATGATAGTGGAAAAGCTTCTCTTCCAAGTCAAGTCACTGCTGGTCAGAGAACTGGAGATATCCTTCCTGGAATCTATCAGCCTGATCATGAGACTACGTACTATTGGAGAATGAAACTCTGGGATGATGAACTTCCTGATGGCACAGAAGGACCATACACTGCTGCCCAGTCATTCTTTATACCAGACCATGACGCGCCAGCCTTTGAAGGTACTAGTACACCAGAAGATGGAGATGTAGGAGTTATCCCTGCAACACCACTTGTCTTTGATCTTGCAGATGTCCTCACAAACCTTTCTCTCTCTTCATTCCAGGTATCACTTGATAGCACTCCTGTGATTATCAACGGAATGTGTCAGACAGGATTCACATGTAATATTACTCAGTCTGATTCAAAACGTCTTCATGCGGAGATCCAGCCTGATACTGCCCTTGCATTGAATACTACCTATTCACTTCATGTATCTATCCGGGATACAGCAACAAGCCCTAACATCTTCAATGGAGATATCACATTTACTACTCAGACTGCACCAGGAGCTCCTGCAACATTGTATGCAAATACCCAGACAGAAGGATCTCAAGCAGGTCTTGTAAATCCATTCTCTCTTAATGAAACTGATGTGGTGGTAAGTGCAGTACATACTGACCCAGGATCATATGAAGCTACAGATTATCAAGTACAGCTTAGTACCGTAAATGACTTCTCTACTATAGACTACGATAGCGGATCTACAGGAACACCACTTACATCATCTCTTGCCGCAGGTTCAAGAAGTGAAGATATAGCGATTCCTGTAACTCTCCTTGATAACACCACTTATTTCTGGAGAATCAGATTCTTTACCACTGCAGGACCAAGCGAATACTCAAATGCAAGTTTCCATATCTCTCTCAATAGTACTCCGACTGCCCCTGTGGATCTCTATGTAAATACAGCTGCAGACGGAGCACAAACTGGAGAAGTAGATCCTACAGATCTTGCAAACCCTGATGTAGTCTTCTCAGCAGTATTCTCAGATCCAGACGGAACAGATACGGCATCTAAATATAGATTGCAGATTGCAACGGACGACCAGTTTGTAGACCTTGTCTACGATAATGGAAGCGCAGGAAGCACACTCGCTATGCTTATGCCTAGAGAAGTTCCGACACTTGTTGCTTCTACATCATGGATGCCGGTCGCACCTAGACTCGCGATACTTATTGCAGACGTGGTGACAAACGGATCTAGAACTGAAGATATTACTATTACACCTACGACACTTGCCTACGATATTGAATATTTCTGGAGAATTAAGTTCTGGGATGATAATGGATCTGAAGGACCATTCAGCGATCCAGCAGCACACTTTAGAGCACCGGATATCTACCCTCCAGTCATGGGAGCAACTACTCCTGTTCACAATTCAAGTGCGGCACCTCTCAGATCATCTGTAAGTATTCCGCTTACTGATGCAGAGACTGGACTTGATGCGACTACGCTTAATGTGATAGTTAATGGTACACCTGCCATCGTAAATGGTATGTGTCAGCCAACATTCGATTGTGCATCAACTAATATTGCAAACGGAGTAACTGTTGGATTTACACCAAGCTTCGACTATCCATACGCTACAACTATAGTAGTAGAAGTAAACGTTCAGGATCTCGCAGCTACACCAAATACTCTTGATACATCATTCTCATTTACGACGATGCCGCAGCCGCCAGTACTCGGAGGAGGCGGAGGAAGTTCTGGAACACCTTCTGCTCCAGGTAACGAAAATGAGAACGAACTCCATAATGCAGCAAACCAGAATACTATACCTGCAGCGAATGTGAATAATCATAACATCACAAATGATGCAAACTACCAGAATGCAAATATTCCTCCACAGAGTAATATGACTATGCCAAACAGCAATAATCCTGCTGGGCTAGTGAATTCTAATACTGGTACACTTGCAAATCTTAATGCCAACCCAGGTAATTCAAACGGAGGCTACACACCGCTTCCAACAAATACAAATAGTTCAACTACGCCATTACCTCCTACAACACCTGGTATCCCAAGCTCAGTGATAGGTACACCAGCAGTAGGCAGCACCCTCAGTCACGCACCAGTATGTTCTATCATCGGAGGGCTCACATTCTGTCATTCTGATCCTGCTCCTAAGGACAATGCTGCAGCAGTGGCAGCACTTACTTGTCCAGCGGCAGTAACAGGAATGAAGGCAACACCAACTACAAATAGTCTTTTTGTAAGCTGGACCCCAAGTGGATCTGTAAACGCAAATGGTCAGCTTGTCACAGTTACTTCAGGAAATCATGAAAGTACTGCAGTATCTCTAGGTAAAGATACATCAGGTATTCTCCTCTCAGATCTTAATGCTGGGACAAAATATACGGTGAAAGTAGTTACTACAAACAGCTCAGGTATCGCATGTCCTGAGAGTATCGCTTATGGAACGTTCACGACACTTACGATCGATCAAGAGGAGCCGGAAGAACCGAAAGAAGAGGATGATGATGTCTGTATCAAATCATCTGGATCATCACAGACTAGCTGTGTACCAATGCCTCAGAAGCCAGCATCAACTGGTGGTACGACATGTGGACTACCAGCTCGGGATATGAGAGCTGCTACACCTACAAAGTATATAAAGGTGAATAACTTGGAAAATGTATCAGTTGGCAATTCATGTAGTGAAGATGTGCGATATGCAGTTCCAGTCAACTGGAAAGGCAGTGACACAAAGACACTCGCAAACCAGATCATGTATCTTAGTAAGGGTGGTCAGACTTCAGAAGGTATTATCCTTGGATCATACCCTGATAGAATCTTCTTGTATGATCTCGACAAGGATTCTACTTTCCATATCAAGATCGTAGGTGTCGCAGAGGATGGATCACCATGTAAGGAAAGTACTATCGAAATGGATATTAGAACTCCTGGAGATGATCAGTGTACAGTAGGAGATCCAGGAAACATCGAAGGTATCGAAGAGCTTACAAAGAAGGGCGTTGCTGACGTTGACGGCGGAAGCTGTGGAGATCTTCTTACCCAGTATGGTCAGGACTCAGATCAATTCAAACAGTGTATCTACGGTTCAGCTCTTGAGACTATCAAGCAAAGCGGCGGAGATATCTATGATGGAGGAAGTTGTTATATGTCCAATGGTGAATACTATTGTGTAGGAATTGGCGGAGGCGGAAGGCTTTACGGCGGAGGATCCGGCTACGGCGGAGGATCAGGTGGAGCTGGAAGTGGAGCTGGTGGTATACTAGGAGGAGGAAGCGGAACACTTGGAGGTCCTGGAGAACAGTGTATCCCAGGAGATCCGATAGCTGGAACTACAGATACCGTTCTCGTCCCTCGTTACATTGATTTCCCACAGCCAGATCGAGATATCTGTGTGGTAGTCTCACCTACATTCCAATTCTGCGGACGGTTCCCTATGCCGCCGCTGCATATCCTTGTTGGATACGATACTATTACCACTACCACAAGTGGAGGTGATGCATGTACACCACCAACAAAGAATACAAATATCAACGCAGTGGAGCCTATAGTAGACGTTCCTGAATCTGAGACTCAGGCTGAAAATGATAAGGATGTGGATGTGGTTACAGAAAGAGGAGGAAGTTATTGTCCAGTACCTGGCTATAACCTCACAATCCCAGCAGAGGATAGAGATCGAGATAAAGACGGTCTCCCTGATGCAAGTGACTCTGATATCGATAACGACGGTATTATCAATAGAGAAGATTCCTTCCCATTTGATGCCCGGTACAGTATCGACCTTGACCAGGATTGTATCCCTGATGAGATAGACAACTGTCCTACAGTACCAAATCCTGATCAGAGAGATAGTCTCGGAAATGGAATCGGAGATGCATGTAGAATCAAGAAGCCTCTCAAGGCGAGCGCATCTGAATGTACACTGACTATCGAACCAGTACTCTCTGAGGCTGATGATGATAAGATCGATACCTTTACTTACCCTGATATAGAAGAACTCCGTATTGGAGAGATCACTTATACTACAGTGGAAGAAAAGGCAGACAAGCCTCTTGTAGTCCCTGAGACAATTACACTTACTTCCCTTCTTCCAGAATCCGCTACAGATACAGACGGTAATGGTCTCTCTGATGCATGGGAAAAGATGTACTTTAATCAGATCGGAATCGCTAGCCCAAATAAGGATGCCGACAAAGACGGACTCACCGATGGTGAAGAGTCAAGAATTGGTACAAATCCAAGCGATGCAGACACTGACGGAGACGGTCTCTCAGATTACGATGAAGTGATCAAATTCCATACAGATCCAAAGAACCAGGATAGTGATGCTGATGGACTCTCCGATGGTCTTGAGGTAAAGAAGTATAAGACAAATCCACTTACAATAGATACTGACAAGGACGGCTTCTCTGATGGACAGGAGGTCCTCTCATCTAACACAGATCCGCTTGATAAACAGAATTATCCTGCAGACTTTGATGGAGACGGTATCGACGATGCATGGGTACGAAAGTACTTCCCAAATGATCTTGATGAAAACGGACTCTTTAAGAAATCCGCAGCCGTCACTCTCGGAACACGAGATACAGATGGAGACGGTACATCAGATGCACTTGAGTACTTCTACGGTACGAACCCGCTTATCAAGGATACAGATGGAGACGGAATCTCAGATGGTGAAGAGGTCCTTGACCTCGGTACTGATCCGCTTGTACCAAATGATGGTAAAGCACCAAAGGTTATGAAGTTTACAAACCTTAACAGCGGTGATATCTCCACTTCAGCAAATATCCTTGTGAAGGGTGTCACAGCTCATCCAAATACAGTGGTCGCTGTCTATATGCAGCCTACAGGATCGAAGGAACTCTTCTTCCTCGGAAGTGTCACTACGGATGATCAAGGTAAATTCCTTCTTATGACTCCTGATCTTGATAACGGATCTTATACAATCTATGCAGCAGTAAAAGACTCTGCAGGAAACCTTATCCAGGAGACAAGCGGTATCTCAGTCATCGTCGACCAGACTATTGAACTTCCGGTACCAAGCGTAACCCATCTTGATGACCATAAGATTCTACCAAATGAGCAAACTAGTAAATCAGCTCTTGTAACTACTACTAGTGCACAGCCAGTAGTACGAGGAGAAGCGCTCTATGACTCTATCGTAGAACTTACATTTAGATCACTCATCTTCTCATCATCATTGATTGCAGATACTCCTCAGGCAAACTTTGCCACAAAGGCGCCTCGGGAACTTGAGTTCGGAGATCATACAGTCTACCTTACTGCAGAGAATACGAAGCTTCATCTGAAGTCTACAACTACTACATTCCCTTTCAAACGAGTAGAGACAACAGCACTGAAAGCATCAGCAGGAGATAATCCATTTGATAACCTTTGGTTCAATCTTGGACTTCTCGCTATTGCCACTTCTCTTACTGGATATATCTGGTGGAGAAGAGACAAAAGAAAGAAAGAAGCAGCTCTCAGCCGCTCTCTCTAACATCAAAGGTAGTACATAAAAAAGAGTCCCAGCCGTCTAAAAGCGGCTAGGGACTCTTTTTAAAGTAAAAATATCTTGCATTACAAAAAACTCTCTATTATAGTGAGCTAGCTTTTTTGATCTTCAATGGTAAGAATTCCTTTATGAGAATATTTATCGGTCTCTTGGGAATGGGAATTGGTTTCCTGATGATTCGCTATCACATGCAGGTACGGCCTATGGTCGGCACATGGGGCTGGGCTGAAAAACTTTTCGGCACAGGAGGTACCTATATGGGTATCCGGATAGTAGGCATCTTGGTCATCATCACTTCCTTCATCTACATGACTGGTACTGCTGAAGCCTTTCTAAAAAGTGTCTTCTCACGACCAGTACTACCATCACGAGGCATAGAAGCACAGTAACAATTAGGGTCCATAGCTCAGTTTGGCTAGAGCGCCTCGTTTGCACCGAGGAGGTCAAGGGTTCGAGTCCCTTTGGATCCACCATTCTTCGCTTCTCACGAAGCTACGAATGGCACAGCCAGAAAGAAATGAAACTTCATGAATGAAGTTTTTTATTATATACAGCGAAGAATGTCCCTCGTAGCCTACACCTGAACTATAAGTTTCTAGTTCTTTTTGGCGTAGAGGGACACCCAGGCATTAAGCAGAGATGTCTTTTGGTACGCTCTGAGCCTATTGCACTTTTTTCATATAAGGAAAATTTCCCTAACTACTAAGTATGTACACGATCATTCACACTCCGAGCCCTTGTCAATCATTGCTTCCAGCTCAGGATCTCTCCAAAGCCTGATCTGGATAATCAGTTTAAAAGCTTCGGCTACCTTTTCCTCTAGCTCAGTCTCACCGGTAGATGGGATTTCGGCTTTTTTGATCTCATCTAAGAAAGCTTGGAATTGTTCACTTTTCGGCTGATGCTGGAGATCCTGCTCTACTCTCTTCCAGACATGTACAAAGAATGCACGGTTTCTTCGCAGATCAGAAGGGTGTTTGACATGCTGTCTGCCGAAAAAAATACTAAATGCTTTATCTGCATTCAGGACATTTTCATCATAGATATCAACATGCATAGAGCTTGTGCTGAGCAGGAGCTCCTTGTATATCCCAATCTCAAGTGTAAGCATAGCAAGATTATCCTTGGACATCCGCTCTTGCTGAATAATCACATCCACCTGTTTTTTCGGCATCCATACATTGTCTTTCATAATTTCTGCTCATAATATTTTATACTTAATATACTTTTTTTATAATAAGTCAATATTCCCCTCTCACTACAGTTTTATATAGATTTCTCATATAAATCTAGCATAAAGCTGATTTTTTTCAACAAAGTCCGCCTACCAAAAGATAAATATATTGCTACTGGTACGGAATCTCTCCATAATAAGATATGATTTTATGAGTCCTCATTTTATGGAAAAAGATACAGAAATATCTACAGAATACTATACGCCCGCCTCTCTGATCGGGATTTATAATAATGTCATCAAAGTAAAGGAAGAGCAGCGTCTCATCGTCCTTGAGGGTGTGTATGAACGCTATAACGGGCGGGATTACGGAGGATATTATTATGACCGGATCAAAGAAAGCCTTAGTGAATACCAGATGACACTGAAGATGCCGTCCGTACTTCGCCCCCTGCTCAATGATGAGGGTATCTATCAGTTTCTTGGCTTTGTGGAGCGTACTGCCACAAAAGATGGAAATATCTGTCTGCGATTTGTGGTCACAAAACTTCTCGGAGAACAAGAAAAAACTATGTCTGACGAAGAACAGCAGATTGTAAAAATCATTCAGCAGAAGCTCACTCTCGGTCATAGAGATATCGCTGGCTTTATCAAAAAGAATGTGTACAAAAATGAACCTGTGAGAGTAGCGCTGCTGTACGGTCATAATTCCATCGTGGATCAGGACTTCAAAGAAGCCATCGACGCCGCAGGAGAATTTTATGAATTCCATGAATTCAGAATGAACATGAGCTCTGTGGAAGATATGCTCGATCAGCTCGAAGCTGTGGATAATGACGACTACCATATTATTGCTCTTGTGCGGGGAGGAGGATCAGGGCTTGAGATTTTCAATCATACAGATCTCGTATCCATGGTCTCACAGATGAGCCCTATGGTGATCTCCGCTATTGGTCATGCTGATGATACTCACTGGGTGGATAAGGTATCAGACCTTCCTATGACCACACCTACCGCATTGGGACATTTTTTCAAACAGACCGTAGAAGATGCTGTTACTGAGATGAGCCAGAGCAAGGCACTGATGATCAAGCAGATGGAGGAGCAGTTTGAGAAACAGAGAAAGCTGGATTTAGAGACTGCAGCCTTAGAGAAACTCAAGCGGGAGCAAGAGTATATGCAGACCACCCAGGAGCTGAAAAAGGCGAAGAGAACAAATCAATTACTCATGATTGGTATCATACTGCTCATGCTGATGTTTATTTATCTCTTCTTTCTGCAGTAAGTTTTATTGTGATTTCCTGTAAAAGGGCTATAAGGTAGATAGTCTATCCCCTTTCTTCACCACAATGGCGAACACTATCGTTAGAAAGCTATTCTACATACTAGCACTCTCTATTATTGCACTTAGTACGGCTTTTTTCTCCCTCTCCGCAGTACAGAGCGAGACGTATCCGCTCCCAAGTATTCAGAATTTTACCTTTACTCCTACTGGATTCAGCTGGCCAAGCAATATCTACTTTCCAGGCTATGACACTCCAATCACCAGCTACGAGATCTTATTCTACCCAGATGAAAAGCTCAGTGTGTCGGATTTCCGTAACCATCTCTCAGCAAAACTTCCTTATGTTTCCTGCAGTTTTTCTAAAGAAAAAAGCGACATCTGTATAAAAAATGTATACAAAAAAAATGTAGCAGAATCAACGAATATATTTGTCCGCACGGATACTCTTTCAAAGGGTACTTATGCTGTACGGTATACTACTATTGAAGGTGAGGTATCAAATATCAGCAATGTTATTTATATCAGCACTGAAGAGTTCAGTCCTTTCAAAGATCCTTCCGTACCGTTTCCAGGTGAAGCACATGAGAATATTGCAAATATAGCCTACAGCAAAGGAAAACTAATCTGGCAGGCTGACGGACATGATAAGACGTTTTATATAGTTTATTCAAATGATACTACTCTCTCTGCAGATGAATTTGTATCTCTCGTAGAGAAAAAAGATCCGAGCATATCTACATGTATACTTGCTGAGAAAGCCGCAAATACATGCCTAAAGAATATCTGGTATGAAGGCAGTGAAATATCAGCAAAGATTCCCGAACTCAACGAAAAAGGCTGGGCAGGCATTTATTTTAACATGGATGGGACCATAAGTCCTCTTTCTGAGCCGCTTTTTGTAAGCAGCAATTATGATTCTCAGCTTAAAGTAAGTGAAGTACAAGAAGGACACAGCGATCTTATATTTAATAGAGTACAGGATACAGTTACCTTTCAGACTCCACATAAGGATATTGCTACATCAAAGGTAGTGGGATGCTTTGGAAAAGGCTGCATGGAGAATATGGAGGTAAATACCTACAGTTTCTTTGACAGCGATGTCTGGAATACAAGAGGAAGCGATATGCCACTCATATACGGCAATGACATTCGTTTTACATCCTATGCCATGCTCTACATCACAAAAGACAATGAACTGTACCGAAGTAATATTACGATAGATTCACATGCATCAGAGCATCCTGCGGTGACTGATCTCAAGCTCTCCGGTCAGACAAGAAACGTCTATTCCCTGCAATGGACTGAGCCGCTTCCAAATCTTTCTTACCGTGTGAGGTTTTATACTGGAGAGCAGCTTGATCAGGCAGAAATGGAGAAACGTTTTGAGAGGGGTTCCTTCGGAGGACAGTGCTATGACCACCAGGTGGATTGTATGAAAAAATTCACCACTACAAATACAGCAGGAGGTACGGCAAAATATGATATGAATATTGTAAGTATGGAAAGCGGTACACTTGGAGTCTATTACATTGATGAACAGAAACATGTATCAGCTCTCAGCAACACACTCTATCTGGAAAAAATTCCTGGATCCATACCTGTAGAAGAACCAACCATGCCTTTCACAGACATAAATAATGACGACTATTGGTATTACTACAATGTAGAGCTTCTCTATGTAAGAGGATTTCTCACAGGCAGGACACCTACACAGTTTGAGCCGGCGGGTACTCTGACGAGATCAGAAGCAGTAGCACTCGCTATCCGGACATTTTATTCAGAAACTACTGCAGATAAGACACTTGCACAGTACAAAGCTCTGCATCCTGAGGCAAGTACGCTGTCATTTACTGATGTATCAACGAACGAATGGTATGCAAAATATGTAGCACTAGCTCAAGATCTCAAAATCATCTCAGGTAAGACTGCATCTACCTTTGCTCCAGGAGAACCTGTGACAAGAGCAGAATTCATGAAGATTATGATGTACGCAGCGGAAAACTCAAACCCATTGAGTACCGCGCTTTTACCTTATGGAACAAGCACCGAGTATAAGGATGTCCAAAAGGATTCATGGCAATACCCATTCATCAGAGATGCTCAAGCACTCAATCTCATAGACGTGGCGGAGGAAGCATTCCCTGACAGAAGTATCTCAAGAGCAGAAGGAGCAAAGATCACAGCGGCTCTTTTCCGCCGGATACAGTACTAATAGAAAAAAGCCCCGCAGATCTGCGGGGCTTTTTTTAAAGTCTAAAAAAATATCTGATACACTGATCCTCATCCGGCACCAATGGCATCTTGAGTGCCTCCAAAGGTGTCACCCACGTAAAACTCGTATGCTCTTCAGGAGAGAGTGTAATTCTATATTTTTCAGGAATCTTCACTTGAAAGACATTATGTTCAAAATCGCATTCAGGCAGACGTACAAATACTTTTTTCAAAAACTCAAAGTCCTTTGGTTCAAAGATAAGCCCTGTCTCCTCAAAGACTTCCCTGACCACTGCATCCAGCGGATACTCCCCTTCATTGATCTTTCCGCCCGGCAGATCCCAGGTACGCCCATGGTCCTTGGCTTCATGACGCTGAATGAAGAGGATCTCGGAGCCGCAGGTGATATAGCAGGCAACCACATCGAAGGATGGTGAGAAGTCGGAAGGAGGCTGGAAGTAGAGCATGAGGGAAATAGCGGATAGTACCTTCTACTAAAGCAAAAAAAGCCCCTCAATGCAAGGATATGCTCTTGATATTCAGAAGTCTCAAACAATACAAATTAATAAAATATGATATAATGATATAAAATCTCTTCCACTTTTATGAACAAAAACACAAAAAATCTCAAAATCAGACGCGGTATCCGGAATATTACGCTCCTCGCCTTACCCCTACTTATGATAGGCTTGTACTCCGGACAGAACGGAGGATACTGGCAAAGTGACATCCTCACTCAGCAGACGAATTCAAACATTTCCACACAGTTTCAGCCTGAGGCTTTGAGGACTGCTCTGCTCTTTTTGTCACCTTCTCAAAATGAATATACAGCAAAAAGAAATATGTCTGCAGAAGCTCTCAAAAGTGAGTATACGAAAGAGTTAAGTAAATCCGGCTACTCCCAGATTTTGGAATTATATAAAAAAGCTGCAGTCGATATAGCAGAAGGATACGATGAAGAAACATATCTTGCAGCCAATCCGGATGTCACTCAAGCCATCATAAATGGGACATCTACCGGTCTTCATTCAGGATATTTTCATTACTTTTATGCAGGAAAAAAAGAGAAGAGACTCACTGATCCGCGGTATGGATACGCCCTTACAAAAACAAATCTCGCAGCCGTCACACAAAAGAACAACCAATCCTTCCAGGCAAAGGCTTACCGGCTTGTACTACTTCTTGAGGCAAAATCCCAGAATGAATATAAATACAGACTCCAGGAAACAGAGTCTGATCTCATGAATGGATATAATTTTCAAAAAAATAATCTTGGGAATTTCTACACAACCACAAGGATCGCATATCTAAAAGCAGCTCTTGCAGTCAATGCAGGCTATGACGAAGAGGTCTATCTTACAGCTTATCCTGACGTAGAGAAAAGTGTAGAATTCGGAGACAAAACAAAGCAGTATTCAGGCTACTTTCACTATGTCTACGCGGGTAAATCAGAAAAAAGACTCGAGCAGCAGCAGTATAAAAATGCAGCACAGGCAGCAGCTGAAGGCTTTCATGCTGTACGGTATCAGACAGCTTTTCCTGAGGTCAAGACAGCTATCAAAGAGGGAAAATATGCTTCCGCTCTTGATCACTATCTCAAGACAGGGAAAGCTGAAGAAAAACTTAAGAATGAACAGTATAGTCATGCCGCTCAAGCTCTCAATGTGGGATTCTCAACAGACGCGTATATCATGGCTTATCCTACCATAAAAGAGGCTATAAAAAACGGCACTCTTCCATCTGCTCTCTTTCATTATACATATGCAGGAAAAGCTGAAGGAAAACTAAATACCCAGGAGTATAGAGATGCTGTGAGCGCTCTCAATGACGGCTTCCGCGAAGAGCTATATCTCTCAGCCTTTCAGGATATTGCTGATGTTATGAAAAAAGGTCTCATTTCTTCCGCCTATACTCATTATCAATTTTCCGGAAAGAATGAGGGCAGACTTCAAGATGACCGGTATAAAAAAGCTCTGCAAAGTATTGGTGTAACAGAAATTATTTCACAGAGTAATGAACGGAAACCTCGGATCATGCTCCTGGGAGATTCTATTACAGAGCACTCTTACGCAGCACCAAAAGACGGAGGATACCGCTTCAAACTCTGGCAGAAGCTCACAAACGCAAGCCTACCCTTTGACTTCGTAGGAAGCGGTAACGCCCGTGAAGGAGCTCCCAATACACTTCTTTACTATGATGCAGATAATGAAGGACATGCAGGCTGGACTACAGGAGATATCTTGAAGGGTATAAATGGTAACAGCAGCTATAGCTTTGACACATGGATCAAGGATGCCAATCCTGACATTGTGGTGATCCACCTAGGTACAAACGATATCCTTAAAAACCAGTCAACTCCACTTTCAGCGGCGGTAGAAAACATGAAGACTATCATATCAAAGATACGAACCCAAAACCCCAAAGCGGTCATCCTGATGGCGAAGATCATACCGACTACTATCTGGTATAGTAACTATCACGCTCAAGGAAAGGTGATCGAATACAACACGATGCTTACTGATCTTGCAGCAAAGCTTACTACCAAGACTTCACCTATTATTCTTGTGGATCAGTGGACAGATATCACAGGCAAGGATCTTCAGGATGATGTCCATCCAAATTCCTCTGGAGAAGAAAAGATAGCATCCAAATGGTTTGGCCCCCTTGCACAAGCCATCAAGGCATTTACTTTAAATGTCTCACCAGAGACCATTGCTCCTATCATTATAGAAAAACTTCCTGCTAAGATTCTTTTCATAGGAAATAGTCTTACGCACCATGCCCCGGCAAGTCCTACCAATAATCTCCCTTGGTCCGGCAACTGGGGAATGGCAGCAACTTCCATTGAGAATGACTATGTGCATCAAGTGGAAAAACTTCTAAAAAATGCTGGTAAAAACGTCACTGTCTCTTTTTCAGGAAAAGATGTCCCTTCAGCTGGCAATGTCGCAGGCTATCTCAATGAAAACATACAGCAGACTATACAGAAATTAGCCCCTGAGTATCTCGTCATCCAGCTCTCAGAGAATGATCTCCAATATGTGAAGGACGAGACTCCAGCTGCATATCAAATACGGCTTGCTGAATTTAAAAATCAGTACCGGGATCTGATCAAAAGCATCCAAAACAGAACAAATGCAAAAATATACGCACTCAGCGGATGGTATGAGCCGCTTACTGGATCAAAAAATACTGTGATCCAGGAAGTACTCAAGGAATTTCCAACTGTGACATTTATAGATACTACAGGCATCTCGTCAGATCCCACTTCAAAGCCATGCGGACATATCGTACTCATGAACCTAGCTGAAGTAGCAAAGAATCCATGTGCAGCTCCTTTTCACTTTGAAACTAAACTTGGATCAGGGTTCAATCAGGAACAGGTAAAGGCAAATATAGCTGGTATCCTGTCACATCCTGGAGACCTCGGAATGAAGAGACTTGGAGAAAAGATTTCTGGATATCTCATGAAGGATCTATAGAAAATAGAGTGTGATATTTTTCTTTCTTGAGTGCTTGTATATATAAAAAAACATTGCTTTATACTAAATATTAATTAGTATTCTGGCACTAAATTTTGTATGTACCTATGCACGAGCTTCCCTATTACCCAAGACAAGAGACCATTGATGAGATTTGTACAAAGAATCAGCTGCTCACACTGCAGTTTTGTACACAGCACTATGCGTTTTTTAAAGAATTCACGTCTTTCGTTTCAAGGGAAAATCAATATGACGCTTCTCTCATGAAGGATACCTTAACTCGTATTGGAAAGTTTCCGAAAAACCCTAGAGAGTTTAAAATTACCAGGAAATCTCTAGAGGATTATCTGGATACTTATAATATCCTAAGGCACCAGGATGCACTTTTTGCCTGTGTAGACTATCTCACAGTACAAAAAAATATGCGCAATGAGACGCGGAAATCAGCTATACAATCTCTTGTACAGGAACTTCCCGAAGCAAAGAGCACTTATGAACAGATTCAGATTCTTTCAAATCTTTTTATCGAACTTGTAGAAGTTATTTGTTTATACTTCTCAAATGATTGGATTATTCAGCTCTATGATAAAGCAGAGATTGCTCAGGTAACAGCCGAGGATCTAAGAGCATATTTCAGCGAAGTGTATAAGCGCAAAGTCTCTCTAGATCATCAAGTAAGGTAATCTCTTACTTACTTACTTACTTACTTACTTACTTACTTACTTACTTACTTACTTACTCAAATCCAATACTTGATCGATCCTGATCTGATCCACAAAGTCATGGACGTGGGATACGAGGATCATTGCTCCCTCATATTCACTGAGGGCTTTTGCGATCACAGGGAGATGACGGAAGTTGATATGATTGGTCGGCTCATCGAGTATGAGTAATCCCGGCTTTTGAAGTACAAGTCTTGTGAATGCCACAAGTCCTTTTTGACCTTCGGAGAGGTGTCCTATCTTTGTAGCCATCATGGCTCCTGAGACCTGGAATCCTGCCGCTGTGGACCGCATATACTGCTCTGCTTCACGGCTTTCTGAATTGCCTAACGCATCGAGGAGGGATTCCCAGACTGTATGCTCAAAGTTCAATGTTGAGAAATCCTGTCTGTAATATCCGATCACGAGATCATTTGCCAGCTCTACTCCTTTTGCTGTACCGTTCGCGAGGGATTCAAGAAGTGTACTTTTTCCGATGCCGTTTGGACCTGCGAGGAGGAGATGCTGTCCTTTTCGGAGAGAAATATTCGCTTTCTTTTCTATGGGGATATATTCCTGGAGCATCATATAGGATGTGATCTTGATAAGATCTCCCTTGAGATCATCTTGTACAGGAATAGTAAAGTCACGGATCGCTCGATCCTCTCGTCGTACATCTACGATCTCTTCTGCAAGTTCCTCAGCCTTATCACGCATTTTCTTCGCGATGAGTCGGAGTTTTCCTCCCTTATTTGCAAAGGCATTTGCCTGGTCCTTGTTCGCCTGGATTTCCTTAGCAAGGAGTGTATTTTTTCGGTTCTCTTTTTCTATCCGTGCTTTTATTTCTTCTACCACATTGTAGTAGTCACCAGTATACTGCTCTACTTTCTTTGTAGCTGCATCGAGATAAAGTACGCCATCCGTAAAGGCATTCAAGAAGTCTGCATCATGGGAGATGACGATACAGGTCTTTGTGTAAGTCATCAGGAATGCTGTAAGATGCCAGATTCCTTCAGGATCAAGATTATTTGTCGGCTCGTCGAGGAGCAGGAGGTCTGGTTCCTGGATGAGTGCTGCTGCGAGGAGGAGTCTAGCCTGCTGTCCTCCTGAAAAAGAAGAAATGATCCGGTCACTCGGTGCCACGAGATTTACTACATCGAGGACGTTCTTTATCTTTACGTCGATATTATAGATCTTCTCAGAGAAACATTTTTCAAAGAAAGCTTTTACTGTGAGATCCCGGTCTTCTGGAGCTATGACCTGAAAGGCTGTAGCGAAGGTAAGTCCCTTATCCATATGTATAGTCCCCTTCTGCGGCTTCAGTGCTTTCGTTATCAGCTTGAAGATAGTACTTTTTCCTGCACCGTTCTGTCCCATAATAGTGATCTTATTTCCCTTTCGTACAGTAAAATCCACCTCATCGAGGAGAGGTTTCTTTTCATTGTGGTAGAAGGTGACTCCGGAGAATCGGAGGATGGTTTCGTTGGATGACATGAGCGTATAATTTTAGGTTAGTGTGGGGATTGTACGTGAGGACTTGCTTGAATGGAAGAGAAAATAAGGGAAAAATCAAATTCCTAACACTCCTTCTATATCGCTGAAAATACGAGAAGGAATCTCTAGGCTTTCTCAATTCATACAAAGATGTATACTGTATAACTTATATTTTCTTATTAAAATGCATTTCAGAACCATCGATAGGTATTTAGATCTTCTGAGAAAGCAAAATTTTTATTAGTACGTAGAAAATATTTATAGAATAAAATTGCCCCTCTATGTAAGTAAAGTGGAAGCATATTAATACTACAAATTTTAAAAATTATTACTTAAGAAACATATCTAGAACGTTTTTATATAAAAGTTACGAAAAAAATAACGATTCGTAACTCACGTTAAGCATTTACAGTAAACATATTCTTAATAATCACAAGTTACGCGTACCCGTAAAGCATGTCTAAAATTTGACACGAGTAAACATGCCTGCTAAGATCAAGATGCTTAAACTAGATCAAAGTAGACACATTTATTCATTTATTCTCATATTTCTATGAGCGAGAGAATCTTACCTGAAACACTTATAAAGGACAAGTTTGAAACTATCAAACAGCTTTACGAAACAAAACAAAGTGAGCTAAATAAACTAGAACAAGAGTACTTTAAACTTAAACATGCTTTAGAAATGTTTGAGCAATTTGGAATAGATGAAGAGCAACATCGAAAAAATAGAAACATCGATAAATGGCCCTTTATAGTAAGAGCACTTGAAAGATTAGGTCAAAGTTCTTCATACAGGGAAATCTTTACGGAAATGAAAAATATCGGATGGAAGGACGATTTAAATGAAAAAGCTCTTTACGCATACTTAAAGAGAAAAAGTGATAATCGAGATGAGTTAATCTTCACAGGTGAGGGTGAGTTTAGGTTACCGAATCAAAAAATAACAGATCGAGAACAAGAAGAAGAAATTTCAATCGAAGATGTGCCTTTTTAGAACAAAAAATATAATTCTAAAAAGCAATATATGGCATCAACATCTCAAAAAAGCTACACTCAAAAATGTAATAAATATGTCTATAAAAGAGACATCGATTTAGCTATTATTAACAAACCAAAAGGAGAATTTTTAATTATTGGAAGAGATTTACTAAAAAACCTCCTCTGGTTAACGGGAGGAGCAGTGGGCACTCTAAATCTTCCGACAATTTGGAACAATATTCTTAAACCTGTACTAATATCTATTAGTAGTTATTTTTTTTAAACATTTTTAAGATAGATTAAAAAATTCTCCTATTTAATATCCTTAAACTGTTTTTTAACCTCCTCATCCATAAAATACACATAACACCCCTTCTTCCCCCTCGTCATTAATACCCTATAAATATTCCTCACAAACCGATTCAACTCCTCAGGATTATCTTTCAATCCCTTTTTTCCCGTAGCATCCTTATATTCACTCCAATCAGTCGTGTACTTTAAACTAACAGGGTCAAAACTTAGATCTTTTCCCACAATAATTCCCACATAATCAAACTCCAATCCCTGAGAAGTATGTACACATCCAAGCTGATGAATCCCTCTCGGATCGCTCGCCCAAGTAGTCCCCACCTTTCGACTATTCCACGGCATACTAAAGTCAAACACCGGAATCACCACATCATTCACTTCACCATTCGCATTACCATCTTTCTGCCCTGTCCACTTCCATGCATATCCAGCAAGCATTCGAGCATTATATCCTTCCTCATGCTTCTTCTGAATAGCCGCTCGCATCTCATTTGGATTATCAAAGATTTTGAAATCAAAGTCCTTCTGATCCCATCCATCAAAGTTTGCAGTCTCTTTAATCTGTAAAATATCATTCACCCAATTCACATACCCTTCAGCACCCGCACATCGAAACTGAGCTACTAACTCTATCTCAGAGATCTGTGCACCAAACTTTTCAGCTACTCTTCTGATCTCTTTTACAGATCCAATATCGTCAGGACGAATCATCTGATCATCATCAATAAAGAAGATCGTAGTCTTTGCAACTTTCACAAGATCCTCCACTTGATTCTCACCTTTATACTGATAAGCGCCACGCTTCTTCAAACGATGCGCTTCATCTACTACAAGTACATCAAACATATCGGCGTTCTCATGTGTAAATCCTGCAGATCCTTTGAATAAGTGATACAATCTAGTCCTTCTTTCATTCTGTGCCAATTTATCAATAAGAGTATCGCGATAAGAAGCATTTGGAGCTACAAAAGCCACATTGAGATTCTCCTTGAGAAGTCCTCCAAGAAGATTCATTGAAAGCACTGATTTACCAGTTCCAGGTCCACCATTGATAATGATTACGGATTTCCCTTCATTCTTTTTTGCTATATTCTTCGCAGTTTCATAAGCAATCTTCTGTTCATCAAGCAGCACAAACTCCTGGTTTCCTTGATACATACTAGAAACATAATCAATAAGCTGTTTACTTGGACGAATCTTTCCTGAATCCACTTCATATAAAATATTCATGCCTTTTCCTTTTCCCACATGCTTCTGTATAAAATCTGCAAGAAGAGAGACATCATCTTTCAAATAAAGAGGAGCTTCTTCGATCACATTTTGATAAATCTCCGCCTTCAATGGTTCAGGATTATGGAGGGGATAATTATGAAGATATGCACAGGCATATGCTCTTATAGTTCCGTTAAAAATATGCTCATTAAAATCTCCCAGAAAAGTTTTATATGAATTTGCTTGGTAACTTGGATGTGTAGTCTCTATATTTCCTCCACCAATAAAAGTTTTTACAACTCCATCCATATCAGTGCTTTGAGCCAAGTCCCACTGTTTCAATTCGATGATTACTACATTTTTCTTACCCATACTGTCTTCCCCTGCAATCACAAAATCGATACGATTAGAAGTTAGAGGGATAATATATTCAATCAAAATTCCACAATCACTAGGAACAGCAGCACGTCTGAGAACTCTCTCCATAGCTGGAAGAGAATTGATGAATGCTCTTTTCTGACTTTGATTTACTCGATGTCCAAGCTTTACAGCAAAAGTCTTCTCCACTAAATCTGCAATCTTATTATCATCCACTGCTTCACAAAACTCACCTGCCGTTGCTTTGTAGAGAATCATATTATAGTTCGTTATATTTTGTAGCATTTCCTTTAGCTTTTTCTACTGGATATTTGCTCTCATTAATATCCATTTTTCTTTCTATAGCCGAGAGTAAATCCACTCCAGACTCTTCACAAAGCTGAAGGAGATAGATACCTACATCTGCTAGTTCTTCACTCAAAGCATCATTTTTTTTCTTTACTACTTCCCGTGCTTCTTCCGTAGAACACCATTGAAAAAACTCCATTACCTCACTAGCTTCCATAGCAAGAGACATCGCTAAGTTCTTTGGACTGTGGAACTGTTTCCATTCTCGTGCTTCTCTAAAGTTATTGATACGATCAATAACTTTTTGAAACCTTGGATCTTGTGACATGTATGTGAGGTGAAGTATAGTTTTTCTTTCTTAGACTACATTTTACTTCTGCATAGATTTATTTACAGCTAAAATAATATTTCATCTTCTTTTTACCAATCTACAAAAAAAAGGAGCATCCCTGCCCCCTCATTCCTTTCACCGTCCAGACTCCATCATCCTCACCAATCTATCGATTGTAAGGCAATGCCGCCAAGACATTTCTACGATTCCTAATTTTGTCTCACGCAGTCTTTTATACAGAGCTACGATATCACTTACCATTGCCCTTGCGAGCAATTCTTCGGGACAGATCGCGAGAGTCCTTTGATATGCATTATAGATCGCCTGTACTTCCAGATAGCACTTGCAAGCCATATAGAGATTGAACGCTTCATATCCCAACAGATCCTTCTGATCAGATACCGGTTTGACCGTCACTCCGCGTACGAGCAGGCGGAAGAATCGTATGATTTTTCCTGCAAATGCCTTTTGCTCTAGACTCGGACTAGAGAGCAAAACTTTCTCGTACTCATTTGTCTTCAAAGTAAATGCTTTTACTTTCTCCTGCTTGATGGAGAAGTTCATATTACTCTGTTCTATGAGCTCCTGTACCAGGATCAGTTCCGCTTCCAGATATTCTAGAGAGATAGGCATGGTCAGGATATCATTTCCCCTGCATCCCGTATCTATGAGTTCCAGAAACTTTTTATGATCCATTCCATTTTCCAGCACCATAGAGATCAATGTCTTTCCATCTACTGTTGTCATTTTTATTTCTCCTTTCTAATATTTTTTTAAACAACTTATAGACATATTTTTACATTTGTCAATGAGTTCAGTATCCCACTTTAAAACTGCATTTGATACTTCTCCACATCTCCATTTCAAACCATTGACATCTTTCTGCTTATCTCTATGCTATGCAAAACAAATATTTTTGAAAAAAAGGAGGGGTGTATGACAGAGGAAGAGATCTATGAAAAATATTCTGCTATCTCACCGGAGGTAAAGTACAAAGCCGACTTATGCAAATATTGTTTCATCTTCGGTACTGCTTTCTTATTCTTTTTAGGGATAATATCATCTTTAGAATATGAACCTATGGACTTTTGCTCTCTAGGATTTGTATGCGCTTTAGTATTTGTAGGTATCTTTGAAGTAGATACCTGGAGGCAGCTCTACGAAGAGCAGACCAAGCGTAGGGCGCCTACTGAGGAGGAAAAAACTTTCTACATGGATAATCTTGTATATAGCATTATAACTACTGGCACCCTCGGAGCAGTGGTTGCTGTATGTGCCTATGAAGGCGGGCTTTGCGTAAAGTACGGAGTATACTTCGGCAGCTTCATCTACCTTATCATCACCCATCTCAGCATCGTCCTCATTATATACAACGTGATACACACATTGGAAAATCTTGAGGAAAAAATTAAAATACATAAAACTAAAAATTCGTTAAAATAATACAAATGCTCAAAGGGACTTCTCAAAAGGTCTCTTTTTTCTTTGTTATACTGTAAAACTACAGTATAATAGTAATCATATGTACATAAATAAAACAGAGACTTCTTTTGAGGGGAAATCTCTGTTTTTATTATATATTTCTTATCTCCACTCACATCAATTGACAAATCTTATAAAAAGACTACTTTACCTCCACACATACAAACAAAGGAGGAAAACAATATGGAATTGGGGTTAATGTTCATGCAAACAACAATATTGGTACTAGGATTACTGGCACTGCATACCTTATCATTTTATATGGGACAGGTAGGCTTTCCACTCCTTATATGTCTTATAGCAGGTATACCCTATACAGTAACTTTAGTCTTTATGATGGAAGTTGCGGTGAAGACCATGCTCTATCAGATGCTCAACAAACGCTATGGCTTAAGCCCAGCTGTTTGGAAGCGCTTTAAGAGATCAGTATTCGTATCTGCTGGCTGTGCTGCCGTATGCGGCATGCTGATCAGCTATGCAGCTTACACTGCGGGGACATATGCAGATCCTGAGATGCATTTAGATAAGATCTGGCATCTGAGGTTCAGTTTTACTACCCAGGCAGCCATGGTTACACTCTACCTCTTTCAGTACATAAGAACTGAGCGGCAGACTCAATATTACAAAAATATGAATTAAAACACAGTACAAAAAAAGGATCTCTATCTCTAGAGATCCTTTTCTACATATACTCTCTTACATCCGCATACCTACAAGCTGCGCGATGATGACAAACATACTTCCAAACATGAGGATAAAGAGCGGAAGAAGAGTCAAAAGATGACCAGGATATCTTTTAAGCGGAGAGTTGTAGTATCCGAGAGCGTAGAGCACTCGTCCTACTATCCAGATCATACCCAGGATATTTGCCCAAAGTGGAGATACGAGATACCAGAACATCCAGAGAGATGGGAGGAAGAGAATGATCTGCTCAATAGTATTGTAATGCACGCGTATCGCACTTTCTACCTCAGGGTGTCCTACCATAGCAGGTGCAGCGATCTTATGTTTTCTTCGTTTGAGACCGATGACGACTGAAAATATAAAGCAGACAAGGAGTGATGTAAGTGTTACCAGCAGTAATATGAGGAAGTCTTGGGACATGAGAACTTAAGAGAAGATATAGAATAACAGAAGAAGTATATCGTAAGTCTGTACATTCGAGAAAGGTAAAAATAATGTTTTTGCATGACCTCTATACATGCCTTTTCCTGTAGAAATTTTGACAAATTATTTATTTAGAGTATTTTGCGAACACTAAAATAAAAAGAAGGAGGAAAATAGTGATGAAGAATACTTCATACTTTGAAGTACTGATATTGTTCTTAGGAGTCTTGACTCCCGATATTATATGTCTCTATGAGGGCATGAATGCTCAGCATTTTACATATAGTGCGCTTAAAAATATCGTTCCAATGGGAGCTCTCTACACGCTTGTGGCAACACTTCATTGGAAAAGAGGACCTGTTACTATGCTTATAAGGTTGGACACTGATGGCGTGTCATCCAGAGAGTATATGGTTGGTATATTTAGTGACATTATAGTTATAGGAGGATTTGGAGGCGTTTCTGCTTTTCTCAGCTTTATAGGAATGTTACTCTATAGAACTGAGGGGAATATATTTCTTCTATGTATTGCTATGGCATTACTTGTAAAGGGTGCTGTGGCGTATTTCACACTACGTTGCGTCGATGAGGTATATGAAGATGTATACAAATTGATAAACACACAAAAAAGCATACAGAAATAATATGTGTATGCAGAACTTCCGGGAAAGCTCTTCCCGGGCTTTTTTATATCTTCTTCATTTTCAATACTTCAAAAAAAGCCCCGATCCTCAAATCCACTTTCACATCCCTCATCTGCAGTGCTTTCTTGAGATAAATCCCTTCAAAAGTCCTGCACCGGGATAGCGCCACATAAGTCTGACCCTCCGCAAAGGCTCCCCATCCGAGATCTATGAGCACTTCATCAAAGGTCTGTCCCTGACTCTTGTGAATAGTGATCGCCCAGGCAAGTTTGATGGGATACTGTGTAAATGATCCTACAGATTTCTGCTCCAGTTGTCCCTTTTCTTCATCCAGCACCGTATGATACATGTCCCATCTAAAAGGATCTATCTCACAGATTCGTCCGTTATCCAGGTGTACTTCTATCCCGTTTTCATCACAATTTATTACTGTGCCTAGTGATCCATTCTGCCACCTGCCGTCTGTCTCGTTATTGGTCATCATGATCCGTGCGCCTTTTTTGATCTCCAGCACATCTTTTACAGGAAAAATACGTTCATCAATATCTCCAGTGACCTTCGCCTGATACATTTCCAGAGCCTCGTCGAGATCATCAAGCCTTGTCTGATTTTCTATATCGGCCTGCTTATTGGTGGCAGTGAGATGAATAGCATTTGATTCAGGCGGGAGCTGTATCTTGCGTTCGTTAAGTTTCGTTATGTCTCTTTGTGTACAGGATCCATCACGGATAGCATTGAGCAGTTCTATAAACTCCTGCTGCTCCTGACGGTAGATGCGTGTCAGCTCCACGTGTTCTGGCGGGAATGCAGACCAGAGCATTTCCTTGATGACCTGGGAGCTGAAAAAATATGGAGTCTTATAAAATACCGCATAGTCTTCCTTATCTTCCTCACGCAGGACTGGAGGAAGCTGATACAGATCTCCTATAAATACCATCTGTTTTCCTCCAAAAGGAGCTTCATCTCCCACTGCTTTTCTGAGAAATCTATCCACTATATCCAGAAGATCAGCTCTCACCATCGAGATCTCATCAATTACTATCATTTGGACCGCCTTATACATTTCCCTCTCCTTTTTCTTGAGATTCTTTGCCCTTTTCAAAGCAGAAAAAAGCGTGACACTCGGCTTGAATCCGCAAAAAGAATGGATCGTCTCTCCCTGCACATTCACCGCAGCAATACCAGTTGGCGCAAGTACCACAGCTTTCTTTTTCGTATGTAGACGAAAATAGGTAAGAAGCGTGGATTTACCTGTACCCGCGCGACCTGTGAGGATCACGTGACTTGAAGTATTATCCAGCAGATGAAGTGCGCGATCTAGTTCCGGATTATGATCGATTTCCACAAAATAGTTCTTATCTCATAAATAGTATTTTCAGCAAGTCTGATGGGTCAAAACTCTGTCATATTTGCCTCTTTCACAGCCGATCTGTTGTACATTCAGCAGTGTACTTACTATACTCACAAAAAATATATAAAAAAGGAGAATACAAAATGAAAACTCTCGCTGAAGAACTAAAGGCTTTACGGGAAGCACTTGGACTTGATGTCCTTGATGCAGCATTCAGAATGCAGTTGGGACCTACTTATCTCGAGTCTATAGAAAGTGGTGAAGAAAAGATTCCGTATCAGTATCTCTTCAAATTCTCTTCCTGTATTCTCGAATTTCATGCTGCACCCATACCGCCTTTTCTACTTAGTCTAAAACAAAAAGAGGAAACAAAATCACTCCCATTGGATGAGAAAAAACTAGATGCAGAGCGGAAAGCGCTCTATTTTTTTCTCTCAAAGATCCAGTGAGGGCTATGATCTTCCACACAAGAGTTGTCATCAATGACAGCTCTTTTATTATGCCAATGTTACTCGTCCATCCTCATGCATTTTCCAAAAAGGATTAAAAGCGACCTCCCAAAGAAAACCATCCGGATCCTTAAAATATCCGCTATATCCGCCCCAGAATACTTTCTCAGGTATTTTTATGATCTCTGCACCAAGATTTTTTACCGTCTCAAATACTTCATTTACCTCTGCTTCGCTTCCAGTGTTGTATGCAAGCGTGATACCTGAAAAACCATTCCCTTCCGGACTTATCTTAGCATCCGCCGCAAGCTTTTCTCTCGGATAAATACTCAGAATAATCCCAGGCAGCTGAAAGAAAGCAGTATCTTCATGAAGCTGTGCTTCCCACCCGAGACCATCACGATAGAATTTTACTGCACGATCGAAGTCCAAAGTACCAAGTGTGACGAGAGAGAGTCGAGGCTGCATAGGCATTACATAAAATATATATTTTTATCCTAGCAGGCTTTTGTATTTATTCAAAAGAATCCATCAACTCTATCTTATTCGTCGTAATACCATCGATGGGCAATGATCTTAGGTATTCATATTCTTCCCGGCTATCCACATCTATAATATATACTTTTAAGTCCGCCTGCCTCGCTCTCATCAGAAAAAGATTCGGCCATCCTGGTGCATATATCAGATAGCGGGCAGGGATTCCCATGATATATCTTCTACAGTTCTCGGTGACTTTTCCTGTAAAGAGCATCCCCAGATATTCTGGTATACATGCTTTCTCTTCTCCGCGTGTGGGCATATCTTTTTTTACTTCAGGGGTCTTTGCCTTGAGCAGCTCATACTGCTTTGTAGCCGTATAATAATAAATATTTTCCCGTGTGTTTACTGGATATTTTTCAAGTACTGAAGCCAATAGATCCGTTGTCCTATCAAAGGTATCCTTCTGATTTACCGCAAATTTCTTACCTGGAAAAGCATCCAGCACTTCCTCTATCGTCGGCATCATACCGATGCCTTTCCCCCGCATTGGAAAGGTCTTCCCTCCATCCGCCGTATATCCGTATCCGATATCCAGAGTCTTGAGGTACTCCATACTTTGTTCACGAGTCACTCCTTTTCCATTTGTCCTGCAGTCAATGGTCCAGTCATGAAAGACAGCGAGTCTGTTATCCGTAGTGGGATGAATATCTATTTCCACTATATTAGCTCCGCTCTCAAAGGCTTTCCGGATAGAAGGAATCGTATTCTCCAGATACTCGTGAGTAGGAGTATTCATGATACTCGCAGTACAGGTATCATTTTCCAGCCCATCCAATGGAAAAGTCTGATGCACTCCGCGGTGGGCTATGAGAGTAAATTCTCCAGATGCAGCTGGAAGTGTATAGGGGAAAAGTAAGTAGCCGAGAAGACAAAGAAGTATTCCCAGCAGTGTACCAAAAGCTATATATATTTTCTTAAGGATTGAGCGTGAGAGCATAGTAAATATGAGGAATCATAAGTCATTTATAACACATTAAGATCTCACTGGAAACCTGAAACAGACTTATGAACTGTCCCTGTTTATAAGATATAATTACACTAGCTGGTTGCAGACTGTCATATATGTAAGTATGCTCAAAACAGTATACAGAAATATCAATATACTATATAATTGATATATATTTGATATACTATTCCTTATGTCCTCAATATTTTTCAAAGTGAACGAAACCTTCGATCAGGAGTTAAAAACCTTTATGCAGGATGAGGGTTATGACAGCAAAGCAGAGTTTTTCAGATTTCTCATCAAATTCTATAAATACCATAGGAATAGTGAGCTATTAAAACTTAATGCGCTCTCCCAAGAACTCTCAGATATACTAATTCAGTTGGATAAAAAAGGAAAAATACCTACTTCACTCAAAGCTCAGCTTGCAGATGTATAAAGTCTTTATTACGCAGCATTTCAAGAAACAGCTGAGAATACTGTGTAAAAAAGATGCTGCTCTAAAAGAGAACTTTATTAAAACCTTTGAGACATTTAATGTACTGCTTGCAGCAAAGATTTCTGGGAATATTTACAAAATACGTTTAAAGAAAAACAACAGAGGTAAATCAGCTGGCTACAGAGTATATATTTTTCTGCTAAAACGTAATGATCTTCTTACACCAGTTTGTATTTATGAAAAGAATGAGAAAGTAACTTTAAATTTGTCTGAACTCAATAAACACATGAAACAAACATTAGTGGAACTCCAAAACATCTCATGATATTAAAAAAGACTCCTCAACTATTGAGGAGTCTTTTTTATATTACTTCTTATTTCAAGTGATCTCTCAAAAATGCAAGCGTCCTTCCCCATGCAAGCTGCGCAGGTTCTTCCTTATAGTTTGCGCTACCCTTGTTTGCAAAGGCATGACCCGCACCTGGATAAGTGTAGATCACATCCTGAGCAGAGACACCAGCCAAAGTACTTTTGAGCTTCTCTACATTTGCAAGAGGAATACTCGTATCTGCTTCACCAAAATGTCCAAGTACAGCAGTATCTGCGTTTGTAAACGGATCCTCCGGCTTAAACTGTCCATAATACATCACAGAAGCTTTCAGATCCTTCGTCTGTCTCGCAAGTTCATAGGACCATGTACCTCCGAAACAGTATCCGATCGCACCTATGAGATCCTTATTTACATTCTGTAACGTCTTAAGATATGAGATACCTGCATCTAGGTTTTTCATAGCTTCCGCCGGGTTTGCCCGTGCCGCAGAAGAATAAGTCCTAGCCTCATCCTGCGTAGTAGCAAGTTTACCATCATAGAGATCCACCGCTAATGCTACATATCCTTCGTCAGCAAGCTTCATCGCGATCTCTCTCATATTATCATTCAGTCCCCACCACTCGTGCACCACTATCACAGCCGGACGCAGTGAAGAAAGTGCAGGATTATATGCCAGGTATCCTTTCACATTGCCATAGTATGTTACTTCCTGAGTCTGTATGAGATTACCGCTGGCAGAAGTAGTCATGACAGGTTCAGCGGACGTGACAGTTGTGTTCGTATTTACATTTGAAACAGTAGTATTCACCGTGCTTTCATTCGCGCATCCCGCAAGGAAGAGAAAGCTTACAGCAAGTAGAAGGTATCTCATGGGCATTGGATAAGAGAGTAAGTCATCCCTCACTGTAGCTTAAAATTAAGAAGAGGAAAAGTTTTTCTTTTCTTACCTTCTTTTTACCAATCTCTCTATAATAACGTTTGCAAAACAAAAAACACCAGTAAACAAAAGGACGGGGAATCCCATAGGTTCCCTTTTTTTCTATCTGCCCTTTTCAAGAACAATCTCCTTTGTAAATCCTATCTTATCAGCAAAATACGCGTCATGAGTAATCACAATAATACTCGGTGCCTCCTCAATGAGGAATTTCTCCAGATCCTCTCTGGCAAAGATATCAAGATGATTCGTCGGCTCATCCATCAGCAGGAGATTTGGCTTTTGCTGAAGCATGATCGCAAGTTCTAGACGTTTCTGTTCACCAAAGCTCAAGTTACCTATCTTCTGATCCATCTGATTGTCATTGAATAGATAATGCGCAAGCATACGACGGAGTGAAGTATGGTCTCCGTATACTGTGTCCAGGACATAATCCAGCATTTTTTTATCCTGCGGAAGAGAGACGCCTTGCTCCAAGTATGCAAGTTTGAGATTTACTCCATCTGAATATTCACCTGTAAAATCCTTATCTGCCTTCGCAAGGATCCTGAGAAGCGTAGTCTTTCCGCTGCCGTTTTCACCCATGATCCGGATACGGTCTCCCACACGGATAATGATCTCTTTGTCTTTCAGAATAATATTTCCTCCTATCTTCTTTTCCTGAATATTGAGTTTCAAAAGTCTCTGTTCACTCGTCTGGAGAGGCTTCAGGAATTTTACAGATTTGCGGAGGATAGGCTCAGGAGGTCTTTTTTCCAATAGATCTGCAAGCTGCTTTTTCTTTGCCATCACACGGTCGGAGAATCTGAACTTCGGATGAAATTCATTTTCCTTCAGCCAAAGTGCTGCCTCATCTATCTGATCCTGGTAACGCTTATAGTCTCGCATTGCTATTTCGTAGAGTTTTTCCTTCTGGAGTAAGAAATCATCATAGTTTCCAGTAAATTTCTGCAGCACTTTATACTGCAGATCGATCTCCCAAAGCTCTGTCAGATACGTATTGATAAAAGCACGGTCATGAGTAATCATAAGGAGAGATCCTGAGAAGCTAGTCAGGAATTCACCAAGCCAAAGTAAGCCCTGATCATCGAGATGATTGGTCGGCTCATCGAGCAGCAGGATCGTAGGTTCAGAGAGGAGAGCGATCGCAATACTCAAACGTACTTTTTCACCGCCCGAGAGCATACCGATATTCTTTTCTAAAATATCCTCTGCAAGTCCCACTTCATCCAGGGCGATCACGATCCGGTAGCTCATCCATGATTCCACCAGTAGAGTCTCCATATAGTCTCCCAATTTCACCTGTTCATCTATCACCAGCTCCTGCGGCACGTAGCCGATCATTTCACGGCTCAGAGAACGGGATCCTCCAGCAGGTTCATCTATTCCCGCAAGCACCTTCAAAAGAGAAGATTTTCCCGTACCGTTTGCCCCCAAGAGAGCGATACGTTTCTTGGCTTTTCCTTCCATGGAAAAAGAAACATTTTCAATAAATGTCTGTACTCCATGGCTGATTGTAACGTTTTGTAGCTGTAGCATATGAAGGAATTATAAGTACAGAAGCAAGAATGACAATACATTCTAGCAAATTCATTTTTATGTAACCTTTCTCAATACTTTTGCTTATAATGTGAACTAATACTTTATATTCTACTTCATGAAAAAGCAGCTGCTCGCCTCTTTAGTCATCAGTATCATTTTTACAGGATGTGCCAATACCACACAGGTAAGCAACATAAATGTAAATACGGATACTCCACCGCTTGATCAAACAAATCTCAACACCCTTGTTGAATCTGCAGCTGGGAAAAAACCTGCACAGTTTGCAGCCCGTTCCCTGAAAAAAGATACCTTCGTGAGTTTCAGCGAAGGGTGTACCTTCTACCGATGCAGTGAAGCTAGTCAAAATGATGGAAACGGCAATGTCGTCGCAAATTCGATGAAAGCTCCTGCAGGATATGAATTTCTTGAGATAGATGCTTTGCCAAAGGACTATCTTCTTATTATCAAAGACAGCAAAGTATACAGCTACCAGCCAAGTACACAGAAAATAACTCCCTTCACTGCCAATGACACAAAGGTTCAGCTGGCTGTAGAAAAGGATCAAGGTCTTTATGCAAAAGAAGCTTTCAATAAAAAAGGAAGCTATCTTTTCATAGTATTTACAATGCAAGGTGCAGAAGTCTCTAAGGAGATTGGACCAGGCGTCTTTATAAACTTCTCATCCACACCGGATGCACTCTACACATATGATAGTACAAAAGATGTGCTTCTTAGCGTCAATAATGCTGCCCCTGAGAACAACTTTATAGACTACAATGCTTCCTCAGAAGGTACATCAAAAAATGTAAAAGGCGAACTCGCGTACTCTCCATTTCTCTACGACGGCATCAATGAACGCACAATAGCCTGGTTTGGACACGCGTACGAGATCTACAGAGGTCCGTGGGGGGACTATATGCCGTCCAGCGGTCCTATAAAAGTTACTTCTCTTACGGGAAAATCCATTAAAAATATCACGCTTGAATCCTTTATCACTGAAGATCAGAAGAGCGGAGATATCTTTTTTGCAACATATAAAGGTATCTCAAAAATTGATGCCAATACTTCCCATCCATTAAAAGATTTAGAGAGTATAGTGATCGTTAATACAGGCAATCCAAACTTGGAAGAGAGGACCATCACCATCTCACCAAAAGTGAAATCCTTCCTTGCATCACGAGATTCAGAAGCAGATAAAAATTTCCTCCTTGGCTTTTCGTATGGTCCTACAGCCATACGTCTAGCGGGCAATACTCTTACTTTTGGAGATAGCGATACAGTTACTTTTACACTTACAAAGGATGAGATTACCTTTGCTGAGTTTGCTAAGTCAACGGATACGAGAATGTACTAAAGTGACAGTAAAAAGCACAGATAGTATTATCTGTGCTTTTTTAATACTCATACTTCTAAACATTCATCCTGTCCCCCAACCAGCGCCCACTAGATTCTAGTTACTAGCGACCAAAATCTAGTCACTAGTAAGCGTCAGCTTACTTAATCCCCCACTTCAAAAAATACTTTACCATATCAAATACATGTATCCATGCAGTCTTCTTAAACAATGCGTCAAAGAATCCATTTCCTGAGAGGCGCGATTCCTTATGTCCAGCTGTGATCATCGGATTATAGATGACCTTCCACCCCTTTTCCCAGAACTGTCTGCAGAGATCTGTATCTCCATTAAAAAGAAAGAAACGGTTGTCATATCCTCCTATTGCATCAAACATACTCTTCCTGACAATCATGAACGCACCTACAATCCAGTCGATCTCCTGCACTTTTGTATTATCTATCTTCCAGAGCAGGTACTGCATCATACGCTTTTTAAAGTATGGGATTCTGTGCAGAGGTTTGATCCTTTTGATCAGAAAATCCAGCGGTCTCATAAAACGCCGATAAGAATCCTGCACTGCTCCGCTTGGATAAATAAGCTGAGGACCTGTGACTGCCACCTCAGGATGTTTATCCATATACTGTACCAGTGCATCCATCGTGCCTTTTTGTATCGTAATATCAGGGTTCATGAATACCAGGTATTCCCCTGATGCTCTTTTCACTCCTTCATTATTTCCTCTCTGAAAACCAACATTCTTTGGAAGCTGTATATAGTGAGTGATTTTATCTCCCCATCTTGATCTTAAGGATTCCAAAGCATGATCGCTTGATCCGTTATCTACCATAATTATTTCAAATTCTACAGTGGGCGGGTACATATAGAATGACTCAAGCATTGCATTATATTTTTCTGTCGTACTGTATCCGGGGATGCTTAAGTTCAGACAAAGAATAGAGAGTTTCATAGATGAGAAAAAAAGTTCCTCTGCAGTATGACAGAAAATCCAGGAAACTCAAGAAGACCATAATGATAAAAAAAAGCACCCAACCGCGTTTGACGCGGCGGGTGCTTTTTACGTTTTCCTAATGGATGTGTGCAGTTCGTCCATAATGTGCTGCATCTCTATTCCAAGCATAAATGCTATAGACAGCAGCGATACCTACTAGCAAGTAGATAAACCACTCAAGTTGTGGAACAGATCCTAATGCAACGTTTATAACGTTCCAGTTCTGATCTGCTATCAATCTTCCGAGTCCGGTAAGTCCCCAGTTCAAACCTCCTATAAGAAGAAGAATGTCTGAAAAAGTCTTTAGCGGATCGTTTCTTCTAATTTGATTATCCATGTGAATAGGGATGAAGAACTAAAGCAACTCTTAGTATGCACGATTTTTACTGAAAATCAACCATTACAAGTGAGCTTAAGAGCCAAACTAAGCTTTCTAAACAAAAAAATGCTTTAGAAAATCTAGTACTATAGCTATTTTACAAAGAGCCTCTCCTCATCTTGACAATACATTCATTACGTCTTCTAAATATTTTTAATTTTCTCTACTCTACTACCTATTATAATTCGATTCCGTACTCTTTTTTTATCAAATATTTGACAGCCCCTGTAAGAGACCTGCCTTCAGATTTTAATATTCCTTTAAGAGCTTCACGTTTATCCTTAGATGTAAAAATACATATTTTTGCTTCATATTTATCTGAAGTTTCCTTTTTAGGAGTAGATATGGGAGTCTTAGCCATAAAAACAAAGTAATGAGGTAATTATCCTTAGAATACTCCTGACAGTAACATAGGTCAATACTGTTATTTTTATGACATATACTTGCAATTTTTTACGTAAAATATATAATAAACATGTAATAAAACTTATATTATTTTACTCTTCCTCACTTTTTATATTTATCTTAAAAAAAGGATAAGTTCTCATACATCCTTTGAAAATATTTTCACAAAGTAGCCTTCTCTGCACACTTTATTGATTATTTTTCAAAGCTATGAAAAATCTACTCGCGAAGATGCATACGATCATGAAAGCAGTTCCTTTTATTGAAAAGGACAAAAGAAATGATTTTCACAATTATGAGTATGCTTCAGAAAAAATTATAAAAGAAACGCTCCATAAACATCTTGTAGCGCAAAAGATACTCTTTCGTCTAGAAGTCATCGACTCTCAGGTACACGACACACTTCTGCTCATAAAAGTAAAATATTACTTTACCGATCTTGAGTCAGGAGAAGAACTTACTGGAGAATTCATGGGATCTGGCGAAGATAAAGGCGACAAAGCACTCTACAAGGCTATCACAGGAGCCATTAAATATATCTTAACTTCTTCATTCCTTATCCCTACTGGTGATGATCCAGAGAAGGATGAGCAGGTAGAAAAGAATGAAAAGCTCACTCTTCCAAGTTTCCTGCCGAACCACAAAATGTGCAGCTTCGATGATACTCACGGATATATGAAATATGTCCCTTCCGGTATCAGTAAGAAGACTGGAAGAGCATACAATGCATTTTACAAATGCGATGAGTGTAATTCATTTGAAAAAGTAACTGCATAAAGAAAAGACCGCTTCCTCAAGGCGGTCTTTTTTCGACTACTCATTTTACTATACATATTCTCTAAGCGGTATATACTGAGAAGTATTATTCCTTACTCATTTCTTATGAAAAAGAATATCTTACTCACCCTAGGAGTTATAAGTATTTTTAGTATTACAGGCATTGCGGTAGCTGCTACCAGCAGCTTCTCTGATCAAGGAAGTTTTTCAGACTGGTTCAAACCATCTGTAGAAAAACTCGCGTATAACGATGTCATAAAAGGTTATCCCGATGGGTCTTTCAGAGCAAATAATCAGGTAAGCCGTGCAGAACTTGCAGTAATTCTTGATCGATTTGCCTCTCTATTAGGAAAGGATCTAAAGAGTGAGGCGACAGCCTGTACTCTTGAAGCAAAATCCGGACTTCAGATTATCCTTCAGGATGAGAATGGTGATCCTTTGAAAGGAGCTACTGTGACAGCGAATCTCACTTCAGATTCCACACAGCAGTCCAATTTTGATGAAGGTGATGACGGTATGTATTCAGGCATCTGGGAAGGCAAAGGTCATTATAAATTTACAGTGAAAAAAGCAGGATATGCTGATCATGTTGAGACTATAAAATTAGAAAAAGATGTCTGCCACGTGATCCCAGAGATCAGAACCATTACTCTTTTCAAGAAGTCTGTCATCAATTAATTGAGACAAACTCTAATAGAGTTATCAAAAAGTAATGTTCTCCGAAAAGCCTCTCTTCTACAGGGAGGCTTTTCTTGAATTCCAGATCTATATATTTTTCTTACTCTTATAGAGCATAAACTCAAAGGTCGGATCGTATCCTCCGAGCAGATCCGGACGAGTATGCTGCAGACTGTGAAGCAGAATAATACGCGCTCCAAAGGAGTCTTTTTCTTTCAATGCCTTTTCAAGATGCTCCTTATTGCCAGCTCTCTCCACCGTTTCTTTCAGCAATGCCCGCTCTTTCTCATATGCTTCCAGAACAGCGGTGCCTAAATTTTCTCTATTTTTATCTTCAGTCCACCCTTCATAGAGACCGATGAGAGTTTTCTGAAGGATTTCAGGATCCTGCTGATATATATCTGGACCTGGATAATTTTCATGAGTCTCCTCATGAGCTAAGATATGATTTACTCTAGTATAGTCTCCACTTTCTACTGCCATTTCCATTTCTCTCTGATCGATAGCTGTCTCTTCTGTAGCATGATTATGAGTACCTACGACTCTCATTCCGTCATCAGTGTTAGACCCTTCAAACACCCCTGTGTCTTCTAGCTTTCTATTAATACCATTCTTCTGCAAATGCTCCTCTAATCCTCTTTGATTTTTCTCTAGTCTTTTCGTCTCTTCTGTCACCTGATCATCTACTATTTTCTCCACCGCATTATGAAAATGCTCAAGCCCGAGAGAGGCAAGCTTCTTTGCTACTTCCTCCTTTTCAGAGGAGAGTCTTTCTATCTTTTTTCCTACATATCCGTCCACATATGATCTCGCTGTTTCCATAGAGAAATGAGTTATATGATAGTGGAGAGTTATAATCCTAAAGAAGAGGTTTGTCTAGTGTAAGAAGTAAGTAAGAGAGTAAGAGAGTAAGAGAGTAAGAGAGTAAGAGAGTAAGAGAGTAAATTCTTTAGTTGGTAAGTAAACCTTTTTGAATAGGCCATATTGTTAGTGACAGAGTCCCAGTACCATTATCTGCGTGAAACGATTAGTTCATTATCTTGCTTCATGTATCAATATAGATATAAGAAACCTAATCCCTTTTTAAGATTTGCAGAATAAATCCTAGAGCCGTCATCCTGCAGAGTGACACAGAAACTTTAGATTCAATAATAGAACTGTGGGAGGGGTCTCCAAACACAAAAAATTCTGAAACAACAAAACTGAGCTTAAGCGCCCATTGCTTCACTCAAATCTTTCCACTCAGGATTGAAAGAAAGAATAAGCCTCTTCTTCCAATCTCGCTTCTTGTTTTTGATCTGTTTTTCACGATGAATTGCATCAACTATTGATTCATAATATTCAAAATACACGAGCCTCCAGATTCTGTATTTTTTTTTAAAGCCTTACTAGATTCTTGTTTATGTTCCCAAAGTCGTCTTTCTAAATCTATAGTTACCCCTGTGTAAAGGGTACCGTTTTTTTCAGATGCGAGGATATAGGCGTATGTCATAAGTAAGCCGTAAGCTTTTTTAAAGCTTACTAAATTTTAAGCAGGAAAATACCCTTTTATAACAGAGTTGTAGATATTTTCTATAAACACGTTTAAATAATAGCTCATATGCTTTCTACCTGGCTTGAGTTTGATGGTTCCTGCAGTTCAAGATACTTTATGTTCCTATTTTAACACTCTGCTGGATGACGGCTCCAGGCTTCTTCTTGTTCTATTACATCATTAACTTCTCAATCTCTTCCGGCGCTACACTCTTCTTGCTCACTTTCAACTCTTTCCTCATTCTCCAAAAATCCTTATAAGCACTTAACGCAAAGCTCTCAAAAAGTAGCACCCAAAAGAATTTCCTGATCTCATCCCAAAATGTCAGAACTTTTACCTTTAAAGAAAAGGAGAAAGAAAAGTTTTTATAGAGTATACAAAGATGATTCCGGATAGACTGTCTCCTATTGTACTCACTCTTATGTTTACGGTTTGTAAGAATTGTAAGATTTCTCAATCTAAATTTTTGCTTTTCTCCCAATGTCCGATCATGCCATGCTAATGCACTTGGAATATACCAAGATTTCCATCCGAGCCATCTGAGTCGGTACATGAGATCCACTTCTTCTTTATAAATGACAAAAAGCGGATCAAAGTAATAGTTGTATACAGAATAAATATCTTCAAGTGCCTGTTTATTGAACATCACACTTACGCCGGATATTCCAAATACCTCTTCCGGATTTCTTTTTTCTATTTCAACAAATGGTACATGTACTCCAGTTTCACGTTCACGTAAATGATGAGATGGAGAAATAGTAATACCAGTCGCATCTAAATATTCAGTCTTAACATTCTTTGCAAAATCCCAGCGGTAAATACTTCCTCCAAATGTTCCAACATCAGGGTGGGCTTCCGCAAAATCCACCAAATTCTTGATATAATGGGGATCTAGGAGTAGGTCAAAATTTATGCATAAGTAATACTTTCCTTTGCCTTCAGCGATAATCTGATTATGTGCAATGAACCCTGTATTTTCTTTATTTCTAATAATTTTTATTCCAGGATAGAACTCTTTGATCATTTGAAGTGATTCTTCATTATCTGTGGAACCGTTATCAAGACATATAACTTCAAGATTCTCATACGTTTGTGCAGCGAGGGTTTCAAGAAAAAGCTTAAGATACTTTTTACTGGAGTATCCTATGCTTGGATTAGAATAATTAATAAATCCAACCGTAACAAGTGGCATCATAGGAGCTCTTTAAGGGCAGAAATCAGTGAATTTAGTTCCCCTTCAGCGTCCTCTGCATCACTTCTATAGCATAAAAGAGGTGCCTCTAAAGGAACAACAGGATCACAAGCCTCAAGAGCGTTCACATAATTTTCTCCTGTAAGTATCTCGTCATTATGACCAGGATGTCTGTCGCCGCTTTTCACACGGTCATTCCATCTCTGAATACGTTCTGCATTATCAGCTGTACATATGATCTGTATAAGATTGCAGGAAGCACTTTTCTGGATATATTCAATATTTTTCTTATTCTCTTCTGGCTCAAACAAGCCCTCTACAATGCATGACTGTCCCACTGCGAGTACTTCCTTTGCACTCATATAAATAAGCCCTCTAGAGCTTTTTCCAAGTGCTGCTGACCATTCTGTATCATCTGTACCTAATTCATCAAAAAGATACTCTTTGACTACATCCATAGAGAAGATCGGCAGATGAAATTCACTAGTAATCCGGTCTATGAGTGTGCTTTTTCCTGTGGCAGAGAGACCATTGATAATAATAAGAGTTGGCTTATCCATATTATTGTCCTGCGTTAGGCATAGAAAGCTCTGCGCCTCCAAGCAAATGTAAATGAAGATGCATGATCTCCTGTCCTCCCTCCTTATTCACATTAAACATTACTTTATATCCAGGTATTTTATAATGATCCTTTGCTGTCTTTGCAGCTGCTATATGCATGTCTCCTACAAGCCCGGCATCTTCTTCTCTGAGGAGTGCGATACTTTCAATATGTTTTTTAGGAATAACAAGAGCATGCACAGGAGCCTTCGGGTGAAGATCTTCAATAATGATTATGTTTTCATCCTCGTATATACGCGGTGCAGGTATGTCTCCTGATACTATTTTGCAAAATAAACAATCCATAGAAATGAGAGTTATTATTCGAGTACTTCCGCCACCGCACTTTGTTCTCTATGTCGGGCAGCCTTCAGTACGTGTATATCTGAGAGCGGTATCAATGCTGGTCTGTTGCCGTCACTTGTAAGTACCTTTACCTGCTGATCCAGGATGCTTCGGCCTACAATAGTCCCCATCTTGCCTGTAGAGATGATCTTTACCTCACTCTGCATAGGCGGGAAGGCTTTTGCCAGCTCTTCGTACACATCAAGCTCATAGTTGAGACAGCACTTGAGTTTTCCGCAAAGACCAGTGAGTTTCTCACGGTCCTTAAAGAAAAGATTCTGATTACGGACAGAGGTCATAGTAACAGGAGGAGGATCCTTCAAAAAACTGGAGCAGCAAAGAGTACGTCCGCATGTGCCGCATCCGCCTGCAACGGCAGAACGGTCACGGGGACCAACCTGCTCAAGAAATATTTTCTTCTTTAAAAACGATGCTAGATCTTTTACGAGTTCACGAAAGTCTACTCTTTCCTTTGCGGTAAAGAGCAGATCTGCATATTTTCCATCAAAGGAAAAAAATACAGTCACAGGCTGCATATCTAGTCTGTATTTTTCAATCTTCTGCATAAACATAGAGAATGCCTTCTTCTCTTCCTCCTGAAGGTAGGAAATTCGTGAAATATCAGCTTCCGTTGCTTTACGTAGCAGTACTGGAGGATTATGTTCAGCAGTCTCAAAATCATGTTTGAGCACTATTTTTCCTACTTCCTCACGTTCCTCTTCCGGAATACGGAGGATAACATAATCACCCTGCTTGAACTCAGCACTTTTTTCTCTGGGTATTTCCAGATCATGCATTGCGTTCTTCCTCAGATAATTGACTCTGATATACATGGGTTGAGGATAAGAATTGATAAGTAAGAATTAATGTAGACCCAAGAGCCTTCCCCCTGACAAGGGGGATACAGGGGGTTTGAGCCTATAGATGACTATTTCTTTTTCAAATATGTAAGCCGTGTAGTATTGTGTTCGATGATTTTATCCACAAGACCAAATTTACCGTATTTTATAGCCTGCTCTGCCGTGAGGAAATTATCACGGTCCATATCCTTCACGATCTTATCTACTGATTCACCGGTATGAAGCTCGTAGAGATTATGAAGAATATCCTTTGTTCTTACGATGTGTTTTGCATAGATTTCAATATCTGATGCCTGTCCACCTAATCCCTGCATAAGCGGCTGATGGATCATGACCTCAGCATGAGGAAGAATAAATCTTTTTCCTCTCGCTCCTGCCATGAGAAGAACTGACCCCATACTTGCAGCAAGACCAATACACACGGTAGAGACGTCACAGCTCAGATACTGCATTGTATCATAGATGGCCATTCCTGCTGATACTGATCCGCCCGGAGAATTGATATACATGACGATATCTTTTTTAGGATCTTCACTCTGTAGGAATAAAAGCTGCGCAATGACAATACTTGCTGACTCATCCGTCACCTGACCGCTCATGAAAATAACACGGTCCTTGAGGAGTCTTGAATAGATATCATACGCGCGCTCTCCCATGGGAGTCTTTTCGATAACTGTAGGTACTAAATATGACATAAATATAGTTTTTAATTAAAGGTACAGATTCATTATATGACATGCACATATCAGTGTAAACGCATTGTTCTTGCATAGATTCTGTATTTACATTCTGCGGATATGCCTATTGGACACGCACTCCGCTTCTTCCAAACTTTGACCAGAAGCCGTCAAACTTAGCCGTGTCAATTTCTTTATAACCGTACCATGGATCTACCACTAGGATTTTTGTAGGAGCTTCTTTCGGACCTACAAACCCATAGACAAGATAAGAGTGCTCTCCATTATACCCAGTCACACTTTTTCCTTCCTCTGTCTTCCATGTAATCTCAAAATTCCCTCCAGTAGCAGGTAATAGTCCCCATATGATCACTGGCTTTCCTTCAAGGATCGAGGATGTAAGGAAAGATACTGATGATCCTTCAAAATATCCTATCTTATCGTAATAGCTTGCACCCACCCGCGCCACAGCCTGCCAATATGTACCATACCCAGTTTTAGTAGCCTGTTTGCCATCCACATTACCTACAAATCCTTTTTGAGGATCTCCCCATACTCCGTCTGTCATTTTCACTGGACCATCTACACCAAGAGTTGCAAGCAGGTCCTTCTCTGCGACTTCCTTTCCATAAAAAGAGAGGAGACTTCGGAGACTTGCCATCTCACAAGAGAGATTCCTCTGCTGCTTATAAAACTTTACAGCAAGTTCTACACGCTGTTTTGAAAGATCCTCTTTTACAAGAGCCTGCGCTTCCTTCTCTTTCCGCTCTAGTACTTTATCAAGTGCGATAAACTGATTTTTTCTGTTACCGAGCTCCTTCTTCATCCAATCTGGAAGTTCCGCTCTTGAAAGATATCCATTGTATCTTACGAGGATTTCTTTTATTTCTACTCTCGAAGAAAAACTCTTTTCATTTACCTCTGCAGGAGAACGGACAAGACCGCGCTCAAATTTCATAATATACGGCTTATACTTCTGTACGATCATATCTCTTGCACTGATAGACGCAAAAAGCTCAGGCGTCACAAGATCAGAACCTTTTACAGCAGTATCTATAAAACCCCTCGCACGCGCAGAGATCATAGGAGAGACCATCTGAGAAGCCGGCATAGACTGCGCATCAATAGGCAGCATACTATCCATACTACGGTACGCATCAAAAAATGCAGACACAGTTACCGTGCCCGTTTTCTTAGCTAAATTATTAAAAAAACTATCCCCTTTACTACCAATCTCGTCTCCATGAAGGATATCTAAAGTCTGAGAAACCTGTGACCAAGCAACACTAGAAGCAGCATATGCAGTAACAGGAGAAAGAACCACCGCAAAGGCTACAAGTAAGCCCGAAAGAAAAATTTTGTATTTCATAAGAATCAGAGAGAAAATGTACCTTATCACCATAGTAAAGATAACCCAGTTTGTCTAGCTTAAGAGCTGTCGGGCTAGAGGCTCAAACCCCCTGTGTCCCCCTTCTCAGGGGATAGGCTCTCCCCCCTTGAGCCTATGACATGTACCGCAGGTACATCGCCTGGGTGCGTAGTTACTAGTGGCTAGTGACAGTCACTAGCCACTAGTAACTCGAGCCCTCATCTAGACCGCACCGTCCCTGGGGGTTTGGGGGAGGAGAAGCGTCTGATCACTTCTAGATCACACTCAATCTTGCTAGACGCTTTTCTCCTCCCCCAAAACTTTTGTTTCTTTTGGTTACAAAAGAAAAAGCCCCACCGGCAGGTGAGAACAACACACCTACACCCCCAAATCACCAGTACCCTGACAAACTATTTACATTCTCCCCACTCCCGTGTACTATATATCTACAAATAACGTATACTTCCTAATGTGGAGTATGCGCATTTTTAAAAAGCCTATTTATTATTCTTCATACCATGAACAAACAGTTCATCTCAGCCATCAACCAGCTCTGCGTGGAAAAAAACATCCCCCGCGACAAGGTAATGCATGCAGTACAGGATGCCATCAAGACAGCCTACAGAAAAGACTTTGGAAACAAGGATCAGAATATCGACGTCACTGTAGACGACGAATCAGGATTCTTTACAGTATATATAGTACGACAGGTAGTAGACACTTATAACGAAGAGGAAGAAGGATTTGAGGAGCTTCAGATTCTTGCACCAGATGCAAAGAAATACAAGAAAGACGCAAAGGCAGGAGACGAGATCCGTATTGACGTTACACCTCCAGGCTTCGGACGAATTGCAGCCCAGGCAGCAAAGCAGGTAATCCTACAGAGACTTCAGGAAGCTGAAAGAGATATTTTGTTCGAAACTTTCAAAGAAAGAGAAGATGAGTTACTTACTGCACAGGTATCCCGAGTAGATAAAGGAATGGTGTATGTAGAAATCGACAGAAACACTATACCACTTCCACGTGAAGAGCGAGTACAGTCTGAGCGGTACCAGCTTGGACAGCGTATCAAGGTATACCTTTCTACTGTTGAGCAGACTACAAAAGGACCACGTCTCGTGATCTCCCGAAAAAGTCCGCAGCTCGTAGCTAAACTTTTTGAATTTGAAATCCCTGAAGTAAAGACAAAGATAGTAGAGATCAAAGGAATTGCTCGTGAAGCTGGAGTACGAACTAAGGTTGCTGTAAAAAGTAACGATCCAAAGGTAGATCCGATCGGAGCATGTGTAGGACAGAAAGGTGTACGTATCCAGACAATTATGGATGAGATCAATAATGAGATGATCGATATCGTGGCTTACAGCGATGATATTGAGAAGTATATTTCTCAGGCACTTTCCCCTGCTAAGATCTCTGTCATAGAGCTTGATCAGAAGAAAAGAGTAGCTGATGTCTATGTTCCTACAGACCAGAGACCACTTGCCATCGGACGGGCAGGACAGAATGTACGTCTCGCATCTATCCTTACTGGATATGAGATCAATCTTCATGATATTACAGAACTGAAAGAAGCCAAACTTCCAAAGGAAGAGGCTGCAGAGACAGAAGCTGCTGAGGGAGAAGAAGCTCCAAAGAAAGAAGCAAAGAAGCCTAAGAAGGACATCGAAAAAGGCGGAGCTGATGATAGCATCGACAATCTCGATATTGCAGATTCTGCAAAGAAGAAGCTTATCGGTGGAGGTATCAAAGATATCAGTACAGTGAAGCAGATGAGTGTAGAGGATCTTACTATGATCGGTGGTATCGGTAAGGCAAGTGCTGAGAAGATTAAGGCAGCAGCAGATAAAGCATAATTTAGTAGAGGTAAAGAAAAGCTCCCTGCCGCGTTTGACGCGGGGGAGCTCTTTAATATTTATTTAAATTATTCTTGCGAGCAATGATTTTAAAACCAAGGTTCCCTCAAGTATTTCATCTCTGTCAATTTTTATATTGATATTTTTTAGTCTTATTTCAGTTTTTACAACTAACCAGAGGAATGACTGTATGTCTTGATAACTTACAGGTCCAAATTTAGCATCGAGAGAAGAACCACGTCCGATACACGCATGGTTTGTATCAAGAATAAATACCTTATCCCCTCCTGAGAAGGTAACAATGATAATATCTGCTAGACCGTATTCCTTACACTTTTCAGATTTTTTTTGCGTGAGTTGTACATCAGATACCGTACCACACATCACTTCTCTTTCTTTATTATCATAAATTGCATAATAAAACATTTTCTTTCTCCTTCGTTATATTTAATTTTATTTCAAGCAATATATAATAAATATAAGAATAGTCAATTTTATACATCTATTTTAACACGACTAATAACCAAAAAGTGCGATCAAACTTAGCGAGGAGCACAATTTAAGCTTTTTATTCTTTTCCACTAAGAGACACATCTATTGAATAGATTATTATTGACTCTACATTAAAACATAGTAGGATAGGAAAAATATACTTTTTCTTTTGGACATGAATACAAAGCAGACCAGTTTTGTAGGATCTGAGACTCAGATTGATCAAACTCCGCATGATTCTGAAAAGAAGATCATTATTGTCATGGGACCTGCAGGAGCGGGGAAAGGTACAAATATAGGCGAGCTTGCAAAGTACCATAAGAAGCCTGTTGCTGTAGATAAGGATACATTTGAGCCGATTCATAATGCTGATTGTTCTATCGATGAAACACGTCTGCTGTTTTTGCCGAAAATACATTTTGCCCTCTCAATGACTACGAGAGATATGCGTCCTGGAGAAAAGAATGGAGAGACATACTATTTTGTTGATGAAAAAGAGTTTCAAGAACGTAAAGATAATGGTGAGTTTATTGCACCTACCTTACGAGCAGGAAAACAGTATGGGATTTTAAAGACAGAACTGAGAAAACCTTTTGTCTTACGTGAAATGGATGTTCCAGGAATTGAAGTTTTTCTTAAGTCTGAATTTAGAAATAGACTTCAAATAGTTGCTATTGTTCCTGAAAGTATTAAGAAGCTTGAAAAACGTATTACAGACAGAGCTCCCATTTCAAAAAAAGAACTTATCGAACGTCTCGAACTTGCAGAAAAAGAAATGGAATATATTGAAGCTCATAAAAACATAATGAATGTGATAGAAACACCAGAAGGAGAACAGGAATATATATACAAAAATTTTAGAAATACTGTCTTCGGGCTTACACCGGATATCAAGAAAGTACTATAAAACTGAAAGTATAAATAAAGTCATTGAATATGATACACGGGTGTTTTATAATAGAGATGAATTAATCCTCCCTTTATGAAGCCAAACTATCAAAACGCTGTAGACAAGGCACTGGCGATCATTGAAGACAACTATGTCTGCACTCCGCCCATAGATATTGTTGAGATTGCCAAGAACTACGGTCTATCATTAGTCGAGATCGAATTCATAGGTGAACATGCAAGTGTTGCCGGATTTATCGATCCCAGCAGCAAAACCATGTATATCAGCAAATCCGATCCGGATCATAGAAAAGCATTTACGATCGCTCATGAACTCGGTCACTGGATACTGCATCAGCCTGAGCTTGGGGATGAGCCCCATAAGTATGCCATTCTCTATAGAAAACCCCTCGGAGCATCCACTACAGATCCCCTTGAGAAAGAAGCAAATGCCTTTGCTGCCAATCTTTTAGTCCCAAGAAAGTTCCTGGATACTTATAAGGATCTGGATGTAGCATCCATTGCAAAAATATTCGGAGTCTCCCCTGAAGTCATTGGTTATCGTTTACAAATTGAATATGGCAGATAATATCCTTCCTCCTGTACCAGAAGAAACAAGCAAAGAACACCTCTCAAGCCTGATGGATTTTGTGACGGAACACGCTGAGAATAGTCTTTCTCAAAATCTCCTGGAAGGTCTCCCCACGAGAAGCGAGCTTTCTGAACAAGAGATTAAAGACAAGGAAGCTGAAAGAAAAGGACGTGAAGAATATTTTAAGCTAAGGAATAAATGGTCTATCTATCTGGTCATTGCACTCTATGCAATGATTCTCTTCCAGTTCGTAATTACATTTTTCATAGGTTTCGGAATTATTGATTTTACTGCCTATCCTACATTTATAAGCCTGGTGATTGGAGAGAATTTTCTGCAGATTGTGGGTATGTGTCTAATCGTAGTGAAGTTTTTGTTTCCGGATGGAGAAAAGAAGTAGTTATTAGATATACCCAACCTCTATAGCTATCAGCTTTGTAATTTCTTCAAGCTGATCAGTAGTTATTTTTCCCAGTCTCTTCTGAAATCTATGGAGATCAAAGGATTTTATCTGTAAGCAATCAATAGTACTTTTCTTTTTAAGACCATTATAATTCCCAGGTTCCAACGGTACATAAAAAGATACTTTTTTATGATGCTCTTTTTGTTCACGTATTGGTACAATTATTCTTGTACTACTCACAATACCTGGAATATTTATTATCACAGCAGGGCGAGTTTTTTCAATCTCACTTCCAACCTTAGGTTGGAATTCGACAAGCCATATTTCTCCTCTTTTAGGATTTATATCTTTCATAATTAATCATCAATAATATCAAATCCGTCTTCAATAGATTCATCCTTATCAACGTATTTCATTTGACTCTGTATCACCTTATTTCGTGTCGCCTTATCCATTGATAAAAGCTCATCTGCAGTAACTCGTCTGCCAGTAGGAATATCATGAGCATATTGGGCAAGGGCAATATCGACAGCTTTAAGTACGGCCTGAGTTGCCGTTGTATGTAGAGTAAGAGAAAGATTTTTAATTTTTTCTTTTTCGTCAGTAGTAAGCTTCATACCAAAATAAGTAAGATTATTATCAAACTTTCTTACTCTGCCTCTATGAGAAGTACTTTTATCAGCCATAACAGACATTCTACTAAAATAATTCATTTTTATAGTATCAACTTTTATAAAATATTACAACATATTGTTATATATCTCAAAAATACTCTAAATATTTATTGATGTATAGTTTGAACTGTTGTTAACAACTATTAACAGCTCAAATCTACGGATCTACCGAACCACTTACCCCTCTTTTTTTCTTTCCCTAGATTTTTTCCACCACCTCCCCTATAAATAAAGTACATCTTAAAATGAGTTTACTAGTGACTGGTAACTTGCACTTTGACTTACACTAAGAGAGGCTCAACCCCCCTGCCCCTTTCTCAAAGTGGTTAACTATCATCACTACTTCTTATCCCAATCCCTAATCCTATTCCCTACATGTCTCGTCTCCTGGAAGGTCTCAACGAAATGCAGAAAGATGCTGTCCTCACCACAGAAGGACCTCTTTTGATTATAGCCGGAGCGGGTTCTGGAAAGACGAAAGCTTTGACGCATAGAATAGCTTATCTTATGGAAGAGAAAGGTGTAACTGCTGATAGGATCCTTGCCGTAACATTTACCAACAAGGCGGCAAATGAGATGAAAGAGCGGGTAACTCAGCTTTGCCCATATACTCCGCATTCTACGATCACGATGGGAACCTTCCACTCCATCTGTGTACGTATTCTTCGGAGGGAGATTCATCATCTTGGCTTTGAAAACAGTTTCACGATCTATGACAGTGCAGATACAATTGCTCTCATGAAAAATATTTTTAAGGAAAGACATATCGATGACAAGCAGTTCAATCCGAAAGCTGTACTTGGAGGTATCAGCAATGCAAAAAATGAGCTTATTACTCCAGAAAAATTTTCCCGTTATGCTGCCAGCGGCTTCCATGAGCTCGTAGCAGAACTCTACCCTATCTACCAAAGAGAGCTTCGATCTGCTCAAGCACTGGACTTTGATGATCTGATCATGAAGACAGTAGAATTATTCATGACCTTTCCGGATATCCTCGCAAAGTATCAGGAAAAATTTCAGTATATCTCTGTCGATGAGTATCAGGATACCAATAATGCTCAGTACCGACTGATCAAAATGCTTGCGGATAAATATAAAAATCTTTGCGTGATTGGAGATGACTGGCAGAGTATTTATTCCTGGAGAGGAGCGAATATGCAGAATATTCTTACCTTTGAGAAGGATTACCCAAATGCGAAGACCATCAAGCTTGAACAAAATTATAGATCTACACAGGTCATAGTAAAGGCTGCTAATGCAGTGATAAAATGTAATCAGGAACGTACTGACAAAGAACTTTGGACAGAAAAGGAATCTGAGGAAAAGATTCATATATTTGAAGCCCGGGATGAACGTCACGAGGTGGAGAAAATAATACAGATGATCCAGGAAAAGATTCGAAACGGACATAGATCTTATAGTGAGTTTGCTTTTCTCTATCGTACAAATGCACAAAGCCGAGTGCTCGAGGAAGGCATGATGAGACATGGTATGCCCTACAAAATCATCGGAGGTGTAAAATTCTACGAGCGAAAAGAAGTAAAGGATATCCTCGCATACGCACGACTTACTCTGAATCCTCAGGACAATATTAGTCTCCTTCGAGTGATCAATGTACCAGCCAGAAAGATTGGACTGAAAACGATCCAGACACTTCAGGTGAAAGCAAGTGAGCTGCGTATTTCTTTATTTGATCTCATACAAAGAGTAGAAGAGTTTACAGAACTAACTCCCGCAGCAAGAGGAGCCCTAATGAGTTTCCGCGAGCTCATCAAATCTCTCCGTGAAGCAAATCAGGAATTCAGTGCCTCTGGAGTGATGAAACACATACTGAAACTCTCAGGCTACGAGAGATTTATCCTTGATGGTACTCTAGAAGGTGAAGAAAGATTCCAAAACGTGGAGGAGCTTATCTCCGTTGCATCAAAATATGACGCACTCGAATCAGGCATCTCCCTCGCCACTTTTCTTGAGGAAGCAGCTCTCGTGAGTGACATAGATACTCTAGATGATCAGGATAATGCAGTCACTCTCATGACTCTTCATGCATCAAAAGGACTTGAGTTTCCTCATGTCTACATCGTAGGAATGGAAGAAGGCATCTTCCCAAGCTCGAGATCACAGCTTGATCCAAAGGCGCTTGAAGAAGAAAGAAGACTTATGTATGTGGGTATGACACGTGCAAAAGATAAACTTACCCTCAGCTACGCAAAGAGCCGAATGCTCTATGGAGAGTATCAATACTTCCCTTCTTCCCGCTTCATCGAAGAAATACCAGAAGAATTTGTAGAGTATGACGGCGTCTCTAAGAAGGCAAAAAGAATGATCGATAGCGCGTTTATAGATGAACCATCTTACAGCAGTGACTTTGAAGACGAGACATACGAAATAGCAACCTACAATCCGGGAGACCTCATTAGACATGCAAGCTGGGGTATCGGAAAAGTACTTGAAGTACAGGGAGATTTGCTGACAGTTGCTTTTCAGAATCCGCTGTATGGCAGAAAGAAGCTGGCAGCAAATATTGCACCGATTGAGAAGATTGGGTAAAAAACTATTGAAATTTGATAGATAAAAAAGAGTGCGCAGAGCACTCTTTTTTATCTACAGTCTTAAAGAGGCTACTTTTTCTTTTTCCAAAAGTACATCACTCCGCCTATCAAAAAGAATAAGCCGCCAAAAATATGCAGATAAATCGAAACAGAGCTCGTATCTGAGATAAGTGACCTCAACGTAATCAGTACCAGCATTCCCACACCAATAAATATTTGCCACACCGCCCATTGCCCCGATTGCTGAGCCTTCTGAATAGTTTTCCTCTTCTTATACCCTATCACCGCACTCACAGCAATCAATATTCCTATAACAATACTCGAAAACAACATCGTCGTTACATCCACCGTCCCATGTTCCATATAATGAGTACCAATACCCACTAACATTGAAAGGACAAAAATAGCAATCATCATAACCACTACTTTTTGTTTAGAAGGAGCCTTAGGCGGAAGTTTGGACGAATTCATAAATGATAAGTTATCTCTATTAACAATAGTATAGCATAAAAAAGGACACATACTAATAGAGCCTTCCTAAAGACCACACCGTCCATAGGGGGTTTGGGGGAGGAGAAGCGTCTGATTACCTATAGAAAGCACCCCCTCTGCCAGACGCTTTTCTCCTCCCCCAAGACTTTTGGTTACCTTTTGGTCACAAAAGTAACGCCCCACCGGCAGGTGAAGAACAAATCACTTAAGAAACACTGCCATATAATCAACACTTACAATGGATTCCCGCCGGAGTTTATGCTGATGCAGATCAGTACGGGAATGACACATTACATTTGTACCAGCCGTATATTCTTCCCCTCAGTTACAATCAGCTGCATCTTCCCCTCAATATTCCGTATCGTCCCCGTCATCTCCACATATTTTCCTATCAGATTTTTATCAGCTTTCACCACATCCTGAAGTGTCAGATCCTTAGCAGGCAAAGCTATTACACCTGCCACATTTACGCTGCTCGCATAATCCTTATCAGAATTGAGATAAAACACATTCTTTCCCTGTCCGACCGAGCTTACTTTCATCCTAAGCACAACAGTAGCACCTATGTTCGCCTTTGCCTGCTGAGGTAGGATGACACTATAAGCTTTTGTAGAAGATGTCTCAGGAGTCTCAGTTTGCTGAGGAGATTTCTGTGTATTCGTAAGTACAGAAAGATCAGTACTTCCATTTGAAGTGATAGGAGCATTCACATTTTGATTTACTGATTGCGGTGCCCTCTGCACTTTAAAGTCAGGGTTCCAGTAGCCAGTATTATTCGTATCCGCCTCTTGCTGAAGATTCTGAAAATAACTCTTATAGACATAATCTATATCCTTTGTAGATTTCGCAAATCCATCCTGGATAATCTTTCCGTTGAGAAGTTTATTGTCTGCACTCATGAGATATACAAATTGTCCGTCATCTACGCCTGGATCCTCCTTGATACAAAAAGCATCATTCTGCAGAGACGCCATATACTCTGGAGGGATAGGTCGGCTGTCAAAAAACTCTACTCCTAAAAGTGAGTAAGAGATGGGTCCTACCATGAAATCTCTAATATTTTTAAATGAAGTGATCACCACTGGTTTACAGCTGGATACCGTTACAGCAGGAGATGATGTGACTTGGAGAGACTTCTTTGGAGTAATTTGATCTTCTACCAGATTACTCTGTAGTCCAGATCCGCAAGAACTGATCAGCATAAGAGCTAAAGTTACGGCTGCTCCTCTCTTTAAAAAAGAAATCATAAATATTCTGAAAATTACGTTTGAAAAATCCTTATGTCCCGGTAGTATGGAGATGAACTCTTAATACAATTTTTGCCTAATGAGGACATACTATAAAGGAGGAAAAAAAGCAACAGATCGTATCTTTATCATCGGAGTTTTCATCGGGATATTCGCTCTTATTATACTTATACGTTTATTTTACCTTCAAGTAAATAATTATAAATATTATAGGGCCCTTGCAGAGAACCAGCAAGTGACCACCACAGTAGAGCCTGCCACGAGAGGAAAGATTTTCATAAAGGCGGATAATTCAGGAGAATACAGACCTGTAGCTACGAATGTACCACTAGATCTTCTCTATGTGGATCCAAATCCATACAATAGTAAAGAACTTGATAACTATATCGATCAGCAGTTTGTGGCACTAAATGTAGCACCCATTCTCTACAGTCATTTTTGTGAACTTCATGTCTATGAACTAGCCAAAGGTAAGACCTGTGTAGAGATCATCAGTGATTTTACTGGAAAACCGACTACAAAATTACTTGAAAATGCTACGACTGCAGCCACTGCCGTTAAGAAAAAAGAAACTAAAAGCATAGAACTGGAAAAAACGAAAGAAGACCTCATCAAGGATATTGCTGAGTATATGAGCTCTAAACTACAGGAAAAGGAAGTAAATTTTGTGCCTCTTTTTTACTCTAAGGATCAGCCTGCACTTCAAAAGATTATTGATGATTATAAACTGCCCGGCATTTATGTAGGCGAAGGATTAATCTATGGACAGCCTATGGAAGTACTCCGCAGAGACGGAGGAGATATCATGCCTCAGTATGAAGCACTTGCGAAAGCCATCAATGTGCCTATGGATAAGCTCGGTACTCTTCTCTCCCGGCGTCTTTCCCGTTATGTAAAGATCGTTGATCGTATACATCCTGAACTCACGGCAAAAATTCGAGAATTTAATATAAAAGAACAAAAGTGTCCCATCTTTTATGCGAGACCTGAAAGACAGAAAGATCTTACTGATCCTTCAGATCCGATCTGCCAGCACGTAAAAGCAAATACAAAGGGTAAGCCTGTACGTAATTTTTACGGAATTGGTATCAAAACTGAGAACTGGAGATATTATCCTGAAGAGAATCTCGCATCTCCAGTCATAGGATTTGTGAACTTTGAAAAGACTGGTGTATACGGTATCGAAGAAGAATTTGACAATCAGCTTCGAGGTACAGATGGAGAGTTTAAGCTCAAGAGTGATCCAATGGGGCGATTTATTGCTACCGATCTTAAGGCTGATGAATTAAAGCCAAAGGAAAATGGTATCGATATTTACCTCACGCTCGACCGCGTACTTCAGAAAAAAGTAGAGGAACTTCTTGAGAAAAAAGTGCAGGATACTAAGGCAAACTCAGGACAAGTCATAGTCATAGACCCTTTTACAGGAAATATTGTCGCCATGGCGCAGCATCCGAATTTCAACCCAAATACTTATAGTGATGTTTATGCGACGGAACCTATATCTTACGATCCTGGGAAAGGTATCCCAATGTTCTATAAAGATGATAAAGGTCAGATGATCCTAGTGGATGAATACGGCAAAAGCACTATACCCGCAGGAGCTGAAAGGGCAGCCTATACAAACAAATTTGGACCTGGGGCATACTTTGATAAGCCCGTACAGGGCACCTATGAACCTGGTTCAATCTTTAAACCTATCGTCATGGCAGCAGCCATAGATGCGGGCGAAGTGACACCTCAGACTAGATATATGGATAAGGGCGAACTCAAAGTAGATGAGTTTACTATACATAATGTAAGTGAAAAATGTCTCGGATATCAGAATATGATCAACGTCCTCAACTACTCATGTAATATCGGAATGAGTTTTATCGCGAAGCAGCTTGGAAAGGCTCTCATATATAAATATATTACAGAATTCGGATTTGGAAGCAGAACAGACATAGAGCTTCCAAATGAATCAAAAGGAATTGTAACGCATTTTGATACATGGTCTGACGCAAAACTCTTTAATGCAGCCTTTGGACAAGGTCTCACTGTGACACCACTGCAAATGGCCCAAGCCTACTCGGCTCTGGCTAACGGTGGAATTCTCATTTCACCGCGTATTATTGATAAGATTGTTCACCCAAGTGGAAAAGAAGAAAAACGTAAAGTGCAGTACATCAAACGTGTTATATCAAAGGAAACAGCAGATACTGTAGCAGCTATGCTTACGTCAGTGGTAGAGAACGGCGGATCAAAGGTAGTAAAGACTGACGGCTACTTTGTGGCTGGAAAGACAGGTACTGCGCAGATAGCAGGAAGAGGAGGATATGAGCCGGACGAAGTGGGAAATACAAACGGATCCTTTTCCGGATTCTTCCCTGCTGACAAACCTCGCTATGTTATTATAGTAGTCATTGAGCGCCCAAGATCTTCAAAATGGGCTGACTCCACAGCAGCACCTTTATTTAAGGAAATTACAGACTTTATGATAGACTATTATCATATTCCGCCAGAACGGTAACCTTACTTTTTTACTCTATCATGTGGAACGCTACGAGCTAGAACAGGCAGTCACAGATCTTGAGACTCAAATCATTCAGGCGTGTACAAAGATTGATATGTCGGTGCTTGAGGATCAAGTACGAGAATATGAAGACGCCATGAATGCTCCTGATTTCTGGGGTAAACAAGAATATGCGCAGGAAATTATCCAAAAGCTGAAAGTAGCAAAATCCTCTTTAGATACCTGGAAAGGTCTCCAAAGCAGTATTGTATCTCTAAAGGAAATGCTCTCTCAAAGCAGTGAAGATGAGATTTCTATGCTCGAAGAAGAGTATAAGAGCATCCTTGCTCAATATGAAAAATCCTCGTTTCTTCTCTATTTCAGTGGACCATATGATAAAGAATCTATACTCTTCAGCATTATCTCAGGTGTAGGTGGCGATGATGCTGAAGATTTCGCAGGTATGCTGCTCCGTATGTATAAACTATACTTTGATAAAAATGAGTATACCTATGAGATCTTTGATATCTCAGAAGGTGCTGGAGCAAACGGTATAAAGAAAGTAACATTAGAAGTACATGGGCAGTTCCCATACGGGATGCTTAAAGGAGAAAAAGGAGTGCATCGTCTGGTAAGACTTTCTCCTTTCAAATCTGCTGATTCAAGACAGACCTCCTTTGCGCTGGTAGATGTGATGCCGCTTATCAAAAATATCTCCAAAGATGATATCGAGATCGACGAAAAGGATCTTCGAATAGATACTTTCAGATCTTCGGGAGCTGGAGGGCAGAAAGTAAACAAGACCGACTCCGCAATTCGTATTACACATATTCCCACAGGTATCTCCGTATCCTGCCAGGTAGAGAGATCTCAGCATCAGAATAAAGATCGTGCAATGATGGCTCTCCGCGCAAGACTTTTTCAGCTTCAGCAAGAAGAGCAGGCACGGGAGAAGCAGGGTATAAAAGGAGAAGTCACTTCTGTAGACTGGGGAAAGCAGATCAGATCATATGTGCTTCATCCATATAAGATGGTGAAGGATCATAGGACTGGTGTGGAAGTAGCTCAAGTGGATAATGTACTAAATGGGGATTTGGATGAGTTTATCCAGGCAGAGATTAGAGGATTAGAAGCATAATATCGTTGGATCTTGTAATACTTTTAATAGAAGTAGAAATCTGAGATGTTGACATTTTAATTTAACATGTATATATACAATAAAATATATACTTTTCCTGTTATGAATATTAAAAATTCATAATCCCGCAAAGAAATAGATCTCCCTACATCAAATGCTTTCATGGGGACAAAGAGAGAACTCTTTGGTAAAAGATTTGATAATGATCCTGCAAGTGAAAAAGGAGGTGTCGCGAGTTTTAATGGAGAATATCTAAGATTTATATAATTTAGAATTTTACATTCTTTTCTGAATAAGATTCAGAAACATTCCAAGCATCGTATATCCAGTCACTACCTCTATACATGCAACCACTCTCTGGAGGGTAGTATGAGGAAGTATATCTCCAAAACCAAGAGTACAAAAGGTCACAACACTATAATAGACATAGTCAAAGTTGAAGGAAGTAGCATCCTTAATGATCTTTTCTACTGAGAAAAGATCGATCACATAAAAACTTACCGCAAAAGAAAAGATGATTACCATAAGAGTTGATCCCCAACGATAAAAACTCAAACCAAAGTTACTAGTCAGTTCAAAAAGAGCATAAAATAACCAGTTGCGGGTATTTTTCGTAAAATATGCATGCATCTTGCGGCACTGCATCTTTACCACATAGACACGCTCCTCTGCCTCGCTAAATCCCAGCCTTTTATAAGCCAACTCGAGAGAGTTACAATAATGCTCAAAAATTTTAGACAAGGACCGAAGCTGTATCGCAATAATTGATCTATCAGTATTTTTAAAACTCTTGAACTCAGTAAGAAGTATTAGTTCCTGCTTTCTAAAGTTAAATATCATCTCATCATAATGCTTCCGAACATGAAGATTTTCATAAAGCAGATGCTGAGAGAGCATAATCGTCAGTAAATAATAGTGAAATTCCGCTCTTTTTTCAAACTCCTCTGCTCCAATTTCCTTTAAATGTACGTCAAAAAAATCCTTTGCAGCTTGCAGTTCAGGTTCCTGCACATGTCTGCGTTCTACAATATTAATTGCGTCAGTAAGAGTAAGATCTTTCATGAAATAATTGAAATGATGAAATCGTATAATTATAGCAGAAAAGAATAGTTTTTGCTTGAATAGTTAGTATAGAAATACTTTATGGAGAACCTTATTAAGTAGAATAAAAAAGACCGACTAGAGTCGATCTTTCGTTGTTTATATTTTCTGCTCGGAAATCTTCAGAGATTTTTCCGAGAGCAAATGTTTATTTATAATGGTTGGTCTTACTTGCACCACCTTTGCAGCATTTGGGTTTTTGCCTTCACCTGGTTTTCTACGAAAATATCCTCTACGAAACCTAGGATCCATCATACTTGCTCCTTTCTTACTTTCCGAAGAACTCGATGAAAAGTGCGATATAGAGTATGACGTATCAATTTCAAAGAGATCAACAAGTATATTTTTTATTGATCCGTTTTTCAAAGAAAAAACAGCAGGTTCCTTATTCTCTTTAATCGTTTCATCTGTCTTATTATCCATGGACATAAAGTAAAGAGCTACTTTAAATGCCAACAGAAATACATCTGCACTATTTTTATCATCCTTCGCAATCAGATCATATAGTCCTCCCAGATGGATATTCTGTTCAACTCCAAAGTCAATCATAGGAATTCTGAGATCGTTGATCCATTGCCCAAGATAAGTGAGATACATCGTTGGATCATTACTTTGAAAGCTTTTTGAAAAACGTTTTTCAAAAACTTTAATCTGATCATGCTTCTTCATAAGTGTTGGTCCCAGCAAAACTACTCGGATTCTCCATTCATCAAGAAGTTGATATTTTTGAAATAAAACATGACTTATTTCAATTTGTTCCTGCATAATCTGCACCGAAAGCGGTAGTGCGATAAGGTAGCTATCAAATGGAAATACGATATCTGATAAGAAAAAGTCTTTAATATCAGTATGACACATTAAAGCAAAAAAATTCCCAGAAAGACTATAAACCTTCTTCGAATGAAGAAACCATGATGCAACATCTGGAACAACATCCAATATTTGTCTCACAATTGTTACTGGTTTCCCCTGTCCATGTAGGCCAAGTTTTTCATGATAATGAGTATAATATTCCTTTGATAGACTGTTCTTCGCATAGTCAATCAGCTTCGAACCGAAAAAAAGAGATTTTCGCACATTAAGAGCTTTAATTGCTCTTAATGCAGATTGATCAATATTTGTATCAGGAATCTTTTTAAAGATTCCAGGAGATTTTTGATATTTCTCCATTAACTCAAAATAACACTCATAATGAGAGATAAACTGTTCCCAAATCGCAAGATATTTATCAAGTATATCTAACTTCATTTTTGTTTTTCCTTCCTAATTTTCAAAATAACACATTGTTATATTACAAATATATTTCTTAATATCAATATTTCTTTTTTCATAGAAACTAAATATTTATATTTCGCTCTTTTAATATTTGCAATCCGCGCCATAATCCAATACTATTGATCCATATCCTACAATTTTTTGAATTTAATGCTCTATATAGAAACTGGTACTGAAAACGCCATTCTGAGAAAGAAATCTCAACCTGTGCTGCAGATAACAAAAGATATTAAGCGTCTCCTAAAAAAGATGGAGGAAGCTATGCTTGACGAAAGCGGCATTGGTCTTGCAGCTCCTCAAGTAGGAGTACATCTCCGCGTGATTCTCATTACGATTTTTAAGGAGTTCATAGCAAAGGATGGAAAGATCGAATATGAAGAGGATAAGATCCTCCCGATGATTAATCCTGTCATCACTTCCTTCTCCGTTGATACGGAAATGGGAGAAGAAGGATGTCTGAGTATCCCAGGATTTTATGACAATGTACGGAGATCAAAGGCAGTCGAAGTAGAATTTCTTGATCTCAGCGGAAAGAAACAAAAGATTAGACTTAGCGGTTTAAATGCGCGTGAAGTACAGCATGAGATCGATCACTTGGATGGAAAGCTTTTTACTGATTATCTAGAACCTGAGAAAGTTGAGCGGGCAAATAAAATCGTGGAGAAAAAATTAATGGAAAAATAAAAAAGAGGAAGTATGAATTCCTCTTTTAATGCTTATTTTTATATGAGCTTTTTTGTGTTCGTATCAATAGAATAATGACCCATACCTGGTAGGCATTTTACAATTGAACCTGTTATCTTCCATATCACTCCTTCAATTAGAGTACTGTGAAATACAAAAATAATTCCCGCATCTATGATGCTGCTATCAACAGTTTCCTGAATAATTTCACCAGCAGTATCTACGAGTTCTTCGTAATATGCTTTCAAAGCAGGATAGTACTCTAATGCCTTGAGATACTTTTCGAAACTCTCTCCAGGCTTGTAGTATCTTTTATAGATCTCTTCAAAGCCTTCGAAAGATTCCATCTTTGCTAAGGTTTCATCACTTCCTAAAAAAGCTGTACGTCCTATGTTCAATGAAGATCCATCTTTTAAAGCCAAACCTTTCGCAAGTGCCTCAGCTGTTTCAAATGTCCTTACAGTATGAGAATGCAAGATAAACTTATTCTCCCCCTTCATACCAACATCTACTTCACCTGCTTCCAGTAATGCTCTATGTTCTATGGAAAGATGCCTTTCCCCATCCTGACCTTTAGGCGCATCCCCATGTCTCATAAGTCTTATTATCATACACTCCTCCTTTTCGGTACTGCCGAAACAATTTCTAATAAAAGAATAATATTTCTTTCGCAAGCATTTAAACATATAATTCTTAATTGTCAAAAAGAACAATCCTTGACCAGCATACCTGACTCCTATATCCTAAGTCTGCTTCCCTTCGGATGCGTACAGTGAACCATTCGCTACGCTCAGGTACACTGCAAGCTGGTTTTCTCATATTATCAGATGTAGTGTGATTGAACGTAGTGAGTGGTTCACTGGGGAAAGTCCGGGCAGCATGGAAAAGAACACAGCGGATAACGTCCGCCAGTCTTCGCCAAGGCTACGACTGGCAAGCCCAGAAGCTTGCAATTGTAGTCTTGGTGAAGACTAGGGAAAGTGCCACAGAGACGATACTTGGAGTTTACTCCTAAAGGTGAAAAGAATAGTGGTGTTGAGCAATCAGCTACACTATTGCCTCCCGAGTGATCGGGATGTGCCGGCAAACCCTGTGTGCTGCAAGGCTGTATGGCTATCCTCCTTCAATCCGTTTCTTTTTCCGGAGAAGGAAAGGTAGACAGCCGCTAGAATCCGGGTGCAAATCCGGATCAAGAGAGATTCGCATCGCATGTCGTAAGATATGTACAGAACTCGGCTTATAGAAGGGAGGCAACTACACTCAGTAATTAGGACTCACATAATTGGACTCAATCACTAAGTAATTGAGCTCAATTACTGCAGCCTAATTATGTGCGCCCAATTATTGAGCCCAAATTATGAGTCCCTAATGATTGAGCCTAATCACCCCTCACTTCCCCATTTTCCTTCCCCATTTCTATTTTTTCCCTATAATACATCCGCATGCATTTTTTACCTTTCCTATGAAACGTTCTGAAATACTTTTCGGTATTATAAAAGTACCACTTGATTATCTGGCTGCTGCTATTGGATTTTATACAGCGTATCTTATCCGTGCAAAGACAGATCTTATTCCAGGTGTTCAGCTCGATATTGGACTGCTTCCCGATCATCATTTCTATCTTGTCTATTATGTATTTATAGGAGCAGCAACAATACCTTTGGTATTCGCTTTCAATGGAATGTATTCTCTCAAAAGTTCTCACAAACTTGGATCAGAGTTAAAACAGGTTCTTTTTCTTTCAACAGCATGGGTCATGCTGGTCATTGTTGGATTCTTTCTCACAAGACAGTTTTTCTTCTCACGTCTGATCCTGATCTATGGATGGATATTTGCTACTCTTCTTATTTTTGCTGCACGTATCCTAGTACGTATCGTACAACAGATGTTTTTGAGAAGCGGAGTGGGTAGATATAAAGTACTGTTCATAGGAAATAATAAACTCACAGCAGAACTTGCTAGAAAATTAAAAAAAGGACGGCATTACGAGATCGCAGGAGTACTTTCCGCATCTACAGAAAAACAAGCAAAACTACCAGTACTTGGTACTGTACACGACCTTGAGGAGTCTATAACGAAATATCATATTGATGAAATTATCCAGACCAACAGCAATGAAGAAGAAGGTACTGCCAATACGGTCATGGAACTCTGCAGAATTATGCATGTACGGTATCGTTTTGTACCTGATCTAGTGGAGGTCCAAATGCTGAATATTGACGTAAATAATGATTTTGGAATTCCACTCATCGAACTCAAACCCACTCCGCTAGACGGATGGGGGCGGGTACTGAAACGTTTCATGGATATTATGGGGAGTTTCTTCGGCATCATTCTACTTTCACCTTTTATCCTTGGAACTGCTATCGCAGTATGGATTGAGCAGAAATCTTTTAAACAAATCTTATTCAGACAAAAGAGAGTTGGTCTTCATGGAGAACCATTTACCTGTCTGAAGTTTCAGTCTATGAGACAAGGGGCTGAAAAAGAGCATATGAAGCTTCTTGAGAGTATGAGTGAACGCAGCGGACTTTTAAAGATTAAAGAGGATCCTAGAGTTACTCCTGTTGGTAAGATTATTAGAAAGACTAGTCTAGATGAGCTTCCCCAGCTCTGGAATATTTTAAAGGGAGATATGAGCCTTGTGGGACCTCGACCTCATATGCCTTCGGAGGTAGAAAAAATATTCAAGCATTATTCACGAGTACTTACGGTTAAGCCTGGTCTTACAGGACTTGCCCAAGTAAGCGGACGATCTTCCCTTAGTTTTGAAGAGGAGATCAAAGTAGAGCTTTCCTATATTGAGAACTGGTCTATGAAACAGGATATTATTGTTATTCTTAAAACAGTGCTCACTATTTTAAAAAGAGAGAATGCTTCCTAATGTCATCCCGGGCTTAACCCGGGATCTTAAAGCATTGGAGTCTATTAAACCTTGAAGATTCCGGATCAAGTCCGGAATGACACAATAAAAAAATCCCTTGTAGCCACACAAAGGATCTTTTTATTTTTGTATATGTAAACCGCTATGGTTCCGAAAGAAAGGATTACGCGTCTATCGCGTTTGAATAAGTCTCCGAATTAGTTTCCTGGATTCGAACTAACCGGTACATGAGCTCTGCCACTTCACCTCGTGTGAGGGTATGGCCTGCACGGATATTTCCCTCCGCGTCCGCCTCAAGAAGATTCTTGTTCTTTGCATACTGGAAGTACACTGCAAACCATGAATCAATCTCTACATCATTGTACGGTTTCTCGAATACCGTTTCATTTGTGAGATCCACCTTATTTGCAAGAAGTACTATCTTAAGTGCTTCTGCAAGATTTACCTGTCTCGCAGGAGTAAAGGTACCATCAGGGTTTCCAGCAAGTACTCCAAGAGACTTACCTAGCTCTACCCAGCCGCTGAACCAGTCTGATGCAGCAGTATCAGTAAATGATGTCTGCTCAAGAGGTGAAAGCGGTGAGCTTCCAAGACTTGCAAGAATTACCTTTGTACCCTCCGCACGATTGATATCAGCTTCAGGTCTAAAAGTACCATCAGAATATCCCTCGATGATTCCTTTCTGCTTAAGATAAAGGATTGCCTTACCATGAACAGTAGCCTCCGTTACGTCGCTAAACGCTCCAGTAGGAGCAACCGCATCACTTGGTACAGTCATCACAGGTCCGCTTCCCGCAAGATTTCCTGCCTTAGCAGTGATTGTATACGTTCCCGCAGAACTTGGTGTAAACGTTACCACTGCTACACCATCTTTAAAGTCAGCAAAGCCTAAGATAGTCTTTGAAAAATTTCCTGTTCCGCCTTCCATCCCCACTATGATAGCATCTGTGAGACCCGCAAGAGTCGGCTGATTATTTTCATCTACAGCCTTAATCTGAATATCCATCGGAGTATTCACTGTTCCTGCTGAACTATAATCAAGTGCAAACTTCACAGGATTCTTGATTCTATCAGTCACAGAAAGTGAGATAGAGGAGCTTACAGATCCGCTTACAACAGTAAATGCTACATTCTCAGTATCAGAAGTCTTATACGTGAAAGTTGCAGTTCCTTTCTGAAATGCTGAGAGGGTAGAGAGTACTCCTTTCGCTCCCTGAGAAGCAGAAATACTTACTGGTGTTGTAAAAGTATCTATAGGCTTCTCTGTCGTATCAAGAGCCGTCACAGTGATAGTTGCAATATTCCCTGCAGTAATACTTGTATCTGTCGAACTTACCTGGAGTTTGCTGAGAGTAGGAGCAGCACCTGCTGTAGAGGCAGGCGCTGTATTTGTAGAAGCATTTCTTACACCAGAGGATGTAGATGTTGTTCCAGTACTTGTGGAAGAAGTTCCATTAAGATTTGAGTAGATCCATTTATATGGATTAACCGTATATTGGATACCCTTATCCTTACCAAGCCCATTATCTACACCAGTAACGAAATCAAGACCTGCTGCCTTAGCTTCTGTAAGTGTATATGGCCAGTATGGATGGAATGGCGCTTCCTTTCTATCGAGCTGAAGATGTAGATGATATGTAGTGGCAATACCTGTATTTCCTACAGTACCAATCTGAGCTCCCTTATCTACTACCTGCCCCTCTGATACTGCTACCGTATCCATATGGAGATAACTTGCATAGTAGGTAGTAGTTACCTTTGGATCCTCTACAGATGGAACATTTGAATATTCGATAACTATTACACCTCCGTCTGTTTTATCATTTTTTACTTTAGTGACTTTTCCGTTAGCAATTGAGAAGATCGGAGTTCCTTTTGGAGCACGGATATCAACAGCCAAATGGCTTCCTGCATTTTCGATAGCAGGTGCTGATCCACTCGTATATGCTCCCATATATGCAGTCACATATGTCAAAAGAGTATTCCGGATATCGAGATCTGATCCTTTCCAGCTAAGTTTAGCAGGATCATTAGCGAGAGCTGCCGAATCATATTTAGGTATATCAATAAGCTGATTTACTGCCCCAGCCTGTTCATAGGTAAATGAACCATTCTTAAAATTTGTGTACTGACTACTAGTAAGTTTTACCCAATTTGCCGTTTTCTGAATAGGAAGGACTGTCCCATCAAATGGCTTTGGAGTAGTGCTGCCTAAAAGACTTGCTTGAAAGACTGATCCACTCATTCCGCTGAATAATATGGATCCTGCAAGAGTAACCGCAATAAACCCTCCTACTATAGATGCATTCTTTATCATCTTCTGTTTCTGATCGTCCTGGGGAGACGAAGGCATTTTGTCCATATATGTTTTTGTTTATGTAAATTTTTATCATATCATTGTACCATGTCTGGATTATTTTTTGCAGTAGAGAAGAGTTGACATATATATAAATATTTATTGTATTTATATTTAAACATATAAAAAAGCACTCACATTACTGTAAGTGCTTTGCATAGCAATTTTTATTTTTGGAGAAAAATCAACAAACTTTTACAGTTGTACTGGGAGCTAAATCAGAATAATCCACTTCAGTATGTTCACCAAGACACAGTATTCTACCCCTGTGAATATCCGTTTGCGAACAAGTCACATTAATATTTTTACCATATATATTTTGATAAAATATTGCAGTTCCTACGTGTAGACATCCAGCATCATCTTTATTCTCAATATCGCCGTGAACTTTCTTGTATTCAGTAAGTTTCATAATAGCCTCAACAATCCAAACTTCTGAAGTACTTCCTACTTCATGTCGGTAGACGAGTTTCCCGTTTTTATCCCTAATGGCTTTTCCTGGAAGATTTTCAATCCTGTCACTAATTAAATCTAAACAATCCGCCGCACTAAGACCTCCATCTAACTCAGGACGATCACTAATAGTCTTTCCTGTTCCTCTCCTACGAAGCTTCGTATCCTTCTGAAGTATATGAATCTCCCAACCTGGGAAGCGCTGACTTTCAAGAAGTGTATCCTTTAGAACACCCCCCGATAATGCAGGATCGTTTTGACGAAGATCTTTTGGATAATAGTAAACTTGGTCCTCTTTAATCGTTAACGATCTGCTGAAAGCATGCATGTTATACTTTTTTTTCTCTTTCCCTGTAGGGGTGAGAGTGATTTTCAAAGGAGTCTTTTTTCTATCATCCTGAAAAAGTGAAACCTTTCTCTGATAGTGTCTATACAATCCAACTAAGGTAGAGTACATCTTCTCACTAGAAAGACCAATAGGAACAAGCATATATCTAGAGAAGCCTTGTGATTGCTTATATTCCAGTTCCAAATTTTCCTTCTTTTCATTTATTACTGCATGAATTTCTTCCAAAGTCGGAACCGGTCTGAAAGTGCCATATTGGTCAAAAATTCCAACCTTTCCATCTTGGATCGAAGTAAATCCGATCTTATGATAAATATCAAGCTGTGCTGTATACCATGAATACAGACCTGCAAATATTAAATCATCAAGTAGATGTAAATTTAAACCTTTTTTGCTCATTTTTTCTCCAAATTTTCAAAATATCATATTCACTTCAATCACCAGACCCTAAAGATCTGGGATACGTGGTCACGTATCCCTTTGTTGCGATTAAGCTTATTAATAAAATAAGCTTAATTTATAATTTGTCAACGTTAAAAAGAATTGAAAGATAAATATTCAACAACTTCAAAAAAAATATCACCCTTCAATAATTTCCCATTCCTACCACCACATTCTTGCATAGCCAAATACGAGTATGATATACTTTTATGATACTCACATTTCTCTCTTTCCTCATGTTCATCCAGCTTGTCGCACGGACCACACAACAAGCAGCAGCCAATACTAATAATATTTTTTTATTATTACAGCAGTTTTTAGCTAGCACAGTCAAAAACGGCACAATAGCTATCGCCTACATTCAAAAATACTGGCTTATTGCTCTGGTAGCCTTCATCGTTATATTCTACGGATGGAAGCTATTTAAGCTTTTCTTCAAATGGCTTGTAGCACTGTGGGTAAGTAAACATCTGATCTTTATGAAAGTAGTCCTTTCTAGATCTGATTCTAAATCTGATAAAGAAAAAGAAACTAAGAAAGACTTTAAAGAGACACTTATTGTCATGCAGCAGCTCTACCGTGCACTGTTTGAGATCAAAGAAATCAATCTCTGGAATATGATCAGAAGTTATCTCCTAAAGACTGATATCGTCTGCTTCGAGCTTCACATCAATAAAAAGAATCTCTACTTTTACGTAGCTACCCTTCCTTATTATAAAAGTATCGTAGAAAAGCAGATCACAACATTTTATCCTGAAGCCGAGATCGAGCTTACAAAAGCTCCAGTCATGTATGAGACAGGATATCATGTGAAAGGATATTATATGCATACAAAGAAAGAGTTCTGGAATCCTATCAAGACGTATCAAACAATGGAGGACGACCCTCTCAATGATATTACAAACGTGATGAGTAAACTCGGAGAAGACGAGCGCGCAGCTATCCAGATGATCATTCGTCCCAGCAGCAATAAATGGCGACGTGAGGCAGAGGCCAAAGGTACCCTTCTCTTTAAAGGTAAAAAGATTCATCAGTCTTTCTTTGGTAAGATCCCTATTATAGGACCTATTTTTGGCTTTCTAGGATTCTTATGGAATAATAACTCATTTTTGCCTTCAGGAAAAACGAATGCACCTGGTGCCTCAGGAGGTGACTCATATGTACGTATGCTTCAGACAGATGAAGAGTTTGCAAAACGCGTAGGTGAAAAGGCAGCTCAGAGCGGCGGATTTAATGTAACTTTCAGAATCGTTGCAGCATCAAAAGAAGGAAATAACAGAGTTGATGACATCCTCAACAATATGGTTGTAGGTTTTAGCATCTTTAGTGACGGTAAAGGAAATCTTTTTCAAAACAGACGAGTAGTCCCCTTGGACTTTATCAGTACACCACTTATCTATTACGGCTATGAGAAACGTCTCTACGGATTTGCTGTAAAAACATGTCTACTTACTCCGGATGAGCTCGCCACAGTCTACCATTTCCCAAATAGCATCTATAATAAATCTCCAGTAATCTTCTGGCAGTCTTACAAGATCCTGCCTCCTCCGATAGATCTTCCAAACGAAGGAGTTGTGCTCGGATATAGCCGTTACCGCGGCGTAAAAAAACTTGTCCGCATACTTAGAGATGACCGTACAAGACATCATTACGTGATCGGAAAATCCGGTTCTGGTAAGTCGGTATTTCTACAGTATATGGCACGTCAGGATATCTGGAACGGCGATGGAGTAGGTGTGATCGATCCTCATGGAGACTTGATTGAAGATATTCTTTGTTATGTTCCAAAGGAACGTGCACGGGACGTGATAGTGTTTGACCCTTCTGACAAGGATCGCCCGATGGGACTAAATATCCTAGAGGCAAAGACAGAGGAAGAAAAAGACAGAGCCAGTCTCGACGCCACAGAAATCTTTATTAAACTCTATGGAGATGAAATCTTCGGTCCTCGAATCCAGCATTATTTCCGAAATGCGTGTCTGACACTTATGGACGATGAGGATGACGGCGCTACACTAATTGATATTCCCCGTATGTTTACGGATGAAGAGTTCATGAAATACAAGGTAGCGAAGATTAAAAACTCAGTGGTAAGATCCTTCTGGGAGCATGAATATGCCCATACAGGAGCAAGAGAACGTGAGGAGATGATCCCTTACTTTTCTGCCAAATTTGGACCGTTTATTACAAATACTACGATCCGAAATGTCATCGGACAATCAAAGAGTGCCTTTAATATCCGGGAATGTATGGATCAGCAGAAGATCCTCCTCGTAAACCTTTCAAAGGGTAAAATCGGAGGACTTAATGCACAGCTGCTAGGACTGATCCTTGTAAATAAAATCTCAATGGCAGCCATGAGCCGTGTAGACATTCCGTCTAAGGACCGTAAAGACTTCTTCCTTTATGTGGATGAGTTCCAGAACTTTGCCACAGATACTTTTGCCAGCATCCTCTCCGAGGCCAGAAAGTACCGCCTCGCCCTTATCATGGCCCATCAGTATATCAGCCAGCTGGTCGTGAGCGCCAACGGTAAACAAAGCACACAGGTACGAGATGCCATCTTCGGTAACGTAGGTACTATGATGAGCTTTAAAGTAGGTGCAGAAGATGCGGAATATTTAGCAAAAGAATACGCACCTACCCTATCAGATCAGGATATCGTAAATATCGCCAACTACAAAGCCTATATAAAACTCAATATCCACAACACCACTTCAAGACCATTCTCCCTCGAGACAGTAAATGATGAACGTGACAGAAACGAAAAAGTAGCAGCTATCTTGAAGAAATATTCAAGTCTGAAGTATGGAAGAAAAAGAGTATTCGTAGATCAGGAGATTGAGGCGAGAATAGGAATAAGCGGATAAATAAGAACTGTAAGGAGGGCTAGAGCCTGTCATTCCGTTCGATGATTATAACGAAGCCGAAGAAGTCTGCCCAACGGAAACCATCATTCAAAATTATAAGAATACTTATGCTTTTCACGCCATATGATTCATCACAAATGCATATTCTCGATGTACAGCCTTGTACAGAAAAATATGTTTTTCATGGCTCCGGAAAAGATTTTTCTACACTAAGTCCCGCATTCCATAAACCAACTGAGAATGGAAATTATGAATTCGGAGAACCTGTAGTGTTTGGGCACACCACTCCTTCAGGCATGTTTTGCTATGAACCTACAGAACAGTACCAATCATACAAAGAGAAATACCGTTTTGTATTCCACAGATTATACTATAAAAACCGTCACATCTTACTTGGGGCAAAGTTGAAAGGATTTATCTACGTCTTTTTAGGACAAGATTTTTACCGCATTGAGCGAGAAGACTGGGAAATCGGCAAATGGGAGAAAGGAGTAGAATATATCTCTACAAAAGAAGTAACACCAATTGATAAAATTCCTATCTTAGCACCATATGACTGTGAAATGCTTGAAGCATATGAATTCTTAGGACAGGAATATGTAGGTCTAATGAGTGCACAGGAATATATAAAACTCGCAAAGGACCCCTATGTTTGTAAGGAAATACAGACACTCCTAGACACACCTTTTATACCTGTATTCCCTAAGGGATTGGAGAAATATTATCCACCGGCAAATTAAGTTATTTGTCTAAGTTTTATAGTTCAATTTTCAAAAGGAGTAAAAGGCTCGTGTGATAGTTACTCCTAAGCCTGTGTTTGGAGACCCCTCCCACAGTTCTAAATGTAGAGACTGAAGATAAAGAATCACCCTGCAGGATGACGCGCCTGTGCCCTCTCCCCTTCGAGCCAATGACATGTACCGCAGGTACATCGCCTGACTGCGCAGTGACTAGTAACTAGTGACGGTCACTAGTTACTAGTTACTTGAGCCCTCACCTAAACTGCACCGTCCCTGGGGGTTTGGGGGAGGAGAAGCGTCTGATCACTTCTCGAAGCCGCCCCACCCTGCCAGACGCTTTTCTCCTCCCCCAAAACTTTTGTTTCTTTTGGTTACAAAAGAAAAAGCCCTCACCGGCAGGTGAAAACAATACACAGCCCCCTTGACTTTCCCCACATTTACCTATAATCAGAACAAACAAAATTATTATTGAAAATAAAAGGAGTTAACAGTATGTGTCAACACCTCGATCGCTTAGAGGCAGCATATAAAAACATGAGAGAAATTTTTGAAAAAAAGGAAAATTCAGATGATAATCGTGCTATCATCTTGGAAAGCATGGAACGATTTGTAACAAATACAAAAAATCCTCCAGCACCTATTGATCCTGACGAACCAGTTGGAATCTACCTTTAATTTTTCTCACCTCAGAAGGCTATTTCTAAGAAATAGCCTTCTATTCACATCTCTATTCATAATTCAGAAGCTTCTCTCGAATTGCATCATATTGCATTCCTACCTTATCTTCCATTGTTATACCCGTACCAGTCTTTGATAGAAAGATTGTAGGTGTTCCTGATATTTCCAGAGCATATCCATCTTGCATATTAGCAAAGACAGCTTCTCTTTCCTCTGCCCCTAGTACACATTTTTTAAACACTTCTTTATCAAGCTCCAGTTGCTCTGCAAATCCAAATAATGCTACAGCCATATTATTATTATATTTCCAGTTCGCATTTTTTTCATATAACAACTGATACATTCCAGATGCATTTCCCTGTCCATCTGCACAATGAAGCGCATTAGCAGCAGCAAATGCACGCTCATGCATACTTATCAGTGGAAAATCTTTATATACGAGTTTCAAAATACCTGTATCTAAAAATTCCTTTTTTAGATTCTTAGTCACATCAAAATAGAAATACGTACAGCCTGGACACTCAAAGTCCGTAAATACAGTCATGGTGAAAGGTGCATCAGCATTTCCAGCAACATGCAGACCAGCAGGAGAAGTGTTGTCTTGAAGTTCTACTATTGTGGGCTCTATTGGTTCTCTCGTATAGCCTAATGACATGTCCTTTACATCATCATCTGAAAAGAAAATAGTTTGATAAGTAGCAGTATACAGCATACTGACAGCTTCAGCTCTCGTCAAATACTCACTTACTCCAAAGAATGCATCATTTTTTCCAGACATTAAGCTCAGCTTCATTGCAGTATTAATGTATTTAGCATACCACGCAGTTGTTTGGATATCCTTCAATAAGACCATTCCACTCTTTAACATCTTATCAGCCTGTATTTGTTCCTCTGATATTCCATATGCTAAGACCAGAGCTTTGGTAGCCTCAGCTCTATTCACATATGCTTCTGGACGAAATGTACCATCCTCATACCCTTTTATTATATTTCTAGGAACTAATACTTTCAGGGAGTACTCATACCAGGCATTTGGTAGGACATCAAAGAACTCTACAGATTTTTCTGAGATAATCGGCACAAGATTGATATGATTTCTCAGAGAAAGTGTTAAGAGCTTTACAAACTCAGCTCTCGTAATAGGCCGATCTGGAGAAAAAGTACCCTGATCACCACTTACTATCCCAGATTCGTAAAAATTCTTTATTTCTCTCTCTGCCCAATGTCCTTCAATGTCTGAAAAATTCTGATTCCAATCCCTTACTTTCTGGAGTTCAGTAAAAGCATTTGCATTCAAAGCTACAGATGTATTTCCAAGAAAAACAAAAAGAAGGAGTAAGGTAAACGTCTTTTTCATTGAAGAATATGTAAGGATATTTTACCCATGGTACAAGTATTTTTCATGATATGCAATATATGGAAGTTTTATCTGAATAAGCATCTCTGATAAGAATAGATCATTTTTTAACGATCATTTTACACATTTCGATTATAAGTGAGCAAACACATATAGGTATAGAGGTAAAAACAGAAATGACCAAAATAGAATTCAAGGGGAACGAAATTGTTCTCATGGATGATAGTTCTCATTATGACAATCTAGGAAGTGCCCGGAGAATTATCGAAAAAACGATAAATCTAGCTTTTAAAAATGAGCTGAGCGTTATATCAGCAGTCACGAAAGAGATGTGGGATGCTGTGCATAATGCTACAGGGAAACCTCTGCTGGTTCTGCATGATTGGGATATATCAGATCTGTTACAGGATCAACACTTTCACTATACGACAGAGACAAGTATTAAAAATCTTTTAAAGAAAGGTTACCAAGTAATTGTCTATAGCGGTAGTGCAAAGAAAAGCTTGGATGAGTGGTTAAATAAAAACAATATGACATTCATCCAAAAAGGTGTGGTTGAACTGCCAACACTTTGCAAATACATAAATGAACTGCTGGAAAGTAGAACAGCGGTATGAAAAACTACAAAGACTTTCAATGATGAGGGTCTTTTTACTTTATATTTTATGAAATAAAAATATAACAGGTCAACAAAACTCAAACATTACAGTTTGTAGGCTGCTGGAAACCTGCGTATGATAGCTGTAATTTGTAACTTTTTTGAACAATGGCAACTCCTTACGATCCGCAAATCTCTGAGAAAAAATGGCAGGACTACTGGCAGACAGCAGGCACTTATCATTTTGATCCAAAATCTGAAAAACCTCTCTACTCAATAGACACACCTCCTCCTACTGTTTCCGGCACAATTCATATTGGACATATCTTTTCTTATACTCAGGCTGAAGTGATCGCCCGATTCAAACGTATGCAGGGATATAATGTCTTCTATCCATTTGGTTTTGATGACAATGGACTTCCCACAGAGCGTCTTGTAGAGAAAGAGACTGGGGTAAAAGGTTCTGAAATGGATCGTGATGAGTTTGTGGCACTTTGTCTAGACGTCACGAAAAAGTACAGAAAAGAATTTCAGTCTCTCTGGCAGTCAGTGGGGTTGAGCTCTGATTGGAATCTTGAATACTCTAGTATTGATCCTTTGGCACAGCGCGTATCACAACGATCATTTATTGAGCTCTTTAAAAAAGGACGAATAGAAAAAAGATTCGCTCCCGCTCTTTGGTGTATTGAATGTCAGACTGCAGTAGCACAGGCAGAAGTGGAAGATAAAGAATTTGAAACGATATTTTATGATCTCAAGTTTTCAGTAGAAGGCAAAGATCTTACTATTGCCACAACCCGCCCTGAATACTTACCTGCATGTGTGGCTGTATTTGTACATCCTGATGATGCCCGGTATACAGATCTTATTGGTAAAACAGTGACTACTCCGCTTGGAGATACTGTACCATTAATGGCAGATGATAAAGTCCAGATAGATAAAGGGACAGGAGCAGTTATGTGCTGTACATATGGAGATGAGACAGATATGTATTGGGTTAAAAAACATAATTTACCGGAAAAAATTCTTATTACGAAAAACGGGCATATTAACTTTCCAGACATGCCTGAAATTGACGGTCTTTATATCAAGAAAGCCCGCGGAGTAATCATAGAAATGATCCGTCCAGGTGGATATGTTCTTGCTGAAAAATCTCATACACATGAGAAAGGCGTCCATGAGAGATGTGGTACTTCTATAGAAATCCTGCCTGTACCTCAGTGGTTTATAAAGATTATAGATATCAAAGACAAGCTCCTTGAACGTGCAAATGAAGTAAACTGGTACCCGGATCACATGAAAAAACGCTATGATCAGTGGGTAGAAAATCTAAAATGGGACTGGTGTATTTCACGGGAGAGATTCTTTGGAATACCTATCCCGGCGTGGACCTCAGCAAAGACAGGGGAAATAGTGCTCGCTGATCCAAAAGATCTCCCTGTAAACCCGCAAAAAAGCAAACCCCCTTACCTTCCGGAAGGTCATACTTATGAAGATATGATTCCTGAGAAAGATGTTCTAGACACCTGGGCAACTTCGTCATCAACTCCTGAGATCAACAGCAGATGGGGTGAAGAAGATGAGCGACCATATCTTAGACCAATGGACCTCAGACCTCAGGCACATGACATTATCCGGACATGGGCACTCTACACGATCATCAAGAGTGAGCTTCATTTTGAGCAGATCCCTTGGAAAAATATCATGATGTCTGGACATGTACTCGCCAAGAAAGGTGAGAAGATTTCCAAATCTAAAAACAACGCAGGAAAAAGTCCTGAGGAACTTCTCAAGATATACGGAGCTGATGCTGTACGATTCTGGGCTTGCGGAGCTTCACTTGGAAAGGACATTACACTTGATGAGAAAGAGATGATGAGTGGAAAAAAAATAGTAAATAAGTTATGGAATGTGGCACAATTCATGACTATGCATCTTGAAGATTTTGATCCTGCATATGTACCTGAACTTTATGAAACAGACAAATGGATGCTTGCACGGCTCACAGATCTTTCAAAGAAAATGACAGCATATCTTGAAGCTTTTGAGTTTGGACCTGCAAGGTCAGAATTTGAAAAATTCTTCTGGAATGATTTCTGTGATAACTATCTCGAACTTATCAAAGGACGTCTCTACAAACCTGAAAGTTTTGAGAATGGAACTGAGAAGAGAAAGTCTGCGCAGTATACTGTCTACATAGCTCTCGACATGCTTACGAAGCTCTTTGCACCATTTATGCCTCATATCACAGAGGAGATTTATCAGGCATACTTTAAAAAATACCAGAATGCTGAAAGTATACATATCACTGAGTATCCTAAGGAAACTCGAGTAAATAGTGAAGAGAGTCTAAAGAGTGGTTTACTCCTGCTTGAGATTGTATCCATAGCAAGAAAAGAAAAAGCCGCTCAAGGTATCGGACTTGGAGCTGATATTCAGAAGCTGACTGTGGCATGTAGCGATGATCAGATAGCAGAAATGGAAAAATTTGCTGATGATCTTAAGAGTGTCGTGAAAAGTGCAGAGTTTAGTATTATCTCTGGAACTGAATTACAATGTGAAATTTTAAAGTAAAGCTCTAAACTAAGTATACTTACAATAGAAATAACCCCAGATATTCTCTGGGGTTTATTTTTTATTTACTTCTTCATTTGTATTTCCTGAAGCTCAAGAAATGCTCTTTCTCTCCACCATTCAGCCCAAGGCAATGCAAGGTCAAGATTCATAATTTCATCTTTATCGAACCATTCACCTTCCAGCCTTGAGTGTTGAGTCAAAGGGATTTCTATTTCGTAACATCGATATTTTCCAATGTTAGGAAAGTTACTATTTTCTATGAACGCAGTTTGAATAGCATATTCAAAAACTTCATACACCTTTCTCTGGATCACACTTAGCTGTTTCTCTTTAAACTCGACAATAAGTGGAGACCACATACCGTCATTGGTTTTGAGAAGAAAGATCTTTGTTTTGTTTGTACCTTTTCCAAACGGAAAGATAGATATACTCTCTGTCATTTTTATCTCCTCTAATTTTTATTTTTCTAAGTTGTATCAAATTCAGCAAAAAGCACAAGAAGAAACCTCTCATTGTCATCTACACTCCCCTATGCTAAGATCCTCTCAATATTTCTACCTTCCCCTATGAAAAAACATCTCATTTTTGCCTCACTTCTCTTTTCAGTATTCCTTAGTACACCTTTTGCGAAAGCAGACGTGATCCCTGAGAATTCTCAGGCAATAGATTACTGCGAAAAGATCATCAATGTTAATGAGTTTACAGGATCTGGAACGAAATTTGTACTCTTAGGCGTGACTAGGTCTATGAGTGAGACAGATATACTAGATGTCCAAGTCATCAAAGATAATGAATGTATCTCAAAATATGGTTATAAATTTAATCCATTTAGCATATATATCACTCAAAAAGGTACATTTGATTCTCTCAACATAAAAGAACCTGATACTATTTCCTTTGATGATAGGCAGAAATTCATACCACTCTCCATTACTCCGGTTTCTTACACTGGTTATTCCACTGAACCAAAATCGTTTACAAGCGTAATCACATCCTACAAGATTGTTGAATTTAAAGATGAATCACTGCAAATCGTTAAGATTTTCGAAGTAGAAGTGAATGAGATTCATGACCTCATGGACTCTATAACTCCTAGTGACAATATCTACTCCAACGGATATGCTTTCAAGTTATCCCAAGATATGAAGCTCTCAAATCAACGGAGCAGCTGTGCACTCATGAATAAAAATGGAGACTTCATCGTAGGAAATCTTTCTATAGATAAAGTTTGCGGGGATATGGTAATGAATGGAGATTTATTCCAAGCCTCTTTCAGGGCAAATACAACAGCACTAAGTGGCACAAAAAATCCTGTAGATATCCAGATCTTTGATTACGCTCCTCTACTAAAGAGAGAAGCAGTCTGGAAAAACAATAGTGAAACAGTATCTCATGTCACGAATGCCTTACGTTTTTTTAATGGAGAAAAGGAACTGACAGAGACGAATCTTCAAGCTCATCCAGTCAAAGTACTACGAGCAGAAAATCCTTATACTCAGATCAATGGTGCTTTCTACCTATTGCCGCATAAAATTAATACCGGGAATACCGCAGTTGATGCATTTGGATGGTACTACAATAAGTTAACGCAGGAAGGCAATGCTATCGGATATCAGATTGTTTTTTATATTAAAGAAAAAAATCTTATAGGATATATTGATACGCCTCTCCAATACAACTTCCAATGGAACACAATCGGGAATGTGGTGCGGGCAGCTCCTACAGAATTTGGTGCTTTTTTGGAGAATAAAAAATTGACAATAAATTCATCCGGTACCTCTAACTGGTATGCACTACATGATGTCCGGTTAGAAATGAATGATTCACGTACTATGGATATTTTAAAAGAGTATGTTGGAATACTCACACAAAATGCAGGGATCAAAACACGAGTTGAGCAGCTGCAGGCAATCCCAGGCACTATTCGAAGCATTACCTCTTTTCCTGATGTTACTCAAGAAAATATGTATTATCAGTCTATAAATGATCTTAAAGAACGCGATATCCTCAGCGGTTATAGCGACGGATCATTCAAGCCATTTAGTTCTCTGAACCGTGCAGAATTTTTGAAGATTATTGTATCAGCCTCCAAGGAAAATCAAAATGGTGTTGAGAGCTGTCTTTCAGACAAGAAACAACGCGGATGGAGCTATGTGTACTTCCCCGATGTAAATATCAATGCCTGGTATGCAAAATATGTATGCAGTGCGGTTGAAGAAGAAATTATTAAAGGATATTCTGATGGACTCTTTCACGGAGAAAAAACCATCATACTTCCAGAGGCTTTGAAAATATCTCTCTTATCATTCCATATTCAGGCAATAGAGTATTCTTCCGGAGCATGGTATCAGGTCTATCTTGATAAGGGAGAACAGTACGGCCTATTCAATGCTGATTATACAAAGAATGACGTCTCCGCATCAGTCAGACGAGGATACATGGCGGAGCTTACTTATAGGCTTATCAAAGAGACCCAAGCTATTATTTTCATAGACTAGAAATGATCACCTACGAACTACAGTTTCTTCATGCATTGATCGTTACTATAAGTGTCGAAACATTAACACTGCTTCTACTTTTACGATTTGTTTTAAAACATCATGAAGTAAAGACCGGTAATGGTATTATCGCTGGCTTCATAGCTTCCGCCCTTACCTTGCCGTATTTCTGGTTCATTCTTCCTGCATTTATCACTGATTTTTTAACCTATGCAATCATAGGAGAAATCTGTATCTGGCTGATCGAAGGATTTTTCTATTATGCATTTCTGCGTATTCCTCTTTGGAAATGTATCCTTTTATCATTACTTTGTAATGCAGCATCTATCGGAGCAGGAGAAATGATAAAAATCATATGGTAATAAAAAAGCTCTGACATTCATCAGAGCTTTTTTATTACTTCCTATACTCTCCCTCTCATCTTCATTGCCTCCACAATCCTCTCTATACCCAGTAGGAACGCTCCCTTTCTCAAAGAGACCTTCTTACCTTCACTCATCTCATGGACGTCCTTAAAAGCCGTTTTCATGATCTTTTCAAGTTTCTCAAATACTTCCTCCTTTTCCCAATAATATCCTCCTCTATTCTGCACCCATTCAAAGTAGCTAACAGTAACACCTCCTGCATTCGCAAGTACATCTGGAATTACAATAATTCCTTTTTTATCTAAGATCACATCAGCCTCCGGAGTGGTTGGTCCATTCGCTAGTTCAAGGACAATAGGAGCTTTTATCTGATCTGCATTCTCCTCAGTGATTTGTTTCTCAAGTGCGGCAGGAACTAGAATATCTACTTCTAGAGTAAAGAGTTCCTTATTCGAAATCTGTTTACTATCACTATTTGAATATGCCGTAACTGATCCCGTTGCTTCTTTTACCTTCTCTACTTCATATGGATCTACTCCGGTTTCAGAATAAATTGCCCCTTTTGAATCAGATACAGCCACTATCTTAAATCCACGATCATGCAGAATCTTGGCAGCATTCATTCCAGCATTTCCAAAACCTTCAATCGCTACTGTCATTCCTTTGCCGTCCTTTTTCTGAGAACTCAAGAGCTCCTGAAGTACGTACACACCGCCAAGTGAAGTAGCAATATCTCTTCCCTTTGATCCCCCAAGTGAAAGCGGCTTTCCAGTGATCACTGCCGGTGCAGATTTCTTTGTAATCTTCTCATACTCATCCATCATCCATGCCATTATTTGACCTGTAGTATTTACATCCGGAGCTGGGATATCCTGATCTGGTCCTACAATGTCAGCGAGAGATCTCATGTACGCCCGAGAGAGCAGCTCAAGATCCTTTTCAGAAAGATTCTTCGGGTCTACAGTAATACCCCCTTTTCCTCCTCCAAAAGGCACATTCACTACAGCACACTTAATTGCCATCAGTGCAGAAAGAGCCTTTACCTCTTCCAGGTCTGTATGCGGATGAAAACGTATTCCCCCTTTATATGCACCCCGCGCATTATTGAATTGTACACGGTACATCTCAAAGGTTTGCTCTTTGCCATTTTCTAACGTCACAGGCACTTCCTTTGAAAACACATTTTGCGGTGTTGAAAGGGCTTTAATAGTAGTTTCATCGAGCTTTAAATACTCAGCGGCATTTTGCAGAAGAGTAAGATAATTCTCAAAAAATGATTTATTCATAAATATATATTAGTAAGCTTTTACTTATTAATAATAATTATTGATAAAGAAAATAACAAGTAAAAATAAAAAATGCTTACCTTTAGTAAGCATTTTTTAGCATTCAGCCAAGTATGGACTATAGTAGATACATTCTTTTTAAAAAGAGACACGTCTACAGTCTCTCCGGCTACTCTTATTCTATTACTTTACGATTGATGAGACATTATGCTGAATCCGTTCTTTCACCGTATCTGACATTTCATATATACACATATCTTCAAACCACTTCATTACCTGTGCATATTCTTTTGCATCTACAGAGTAGAGTCCCTGCGCACCTGCTACTGCCTGCAATCCGGCAATACTCTCGGGTATTCTACCGATCACTTCTCTGGTACTCGCAGATATAAATTCTACATTGAATACATTTGCTGTTCGTGAAGTCTGAAAAGACAGAGCTTTATCACCTGCCTCTAAAATAATTCCATTGTAATTATCATCTTTGTCTCTCAACATCTCCACATTAGTAAATGTTTCTGAGCTTATAGCATCAAGACCTATGGTTTCAATAATTTGCTCCATGTTAAGCTTTTGCGCAACGCTCAGTTCTTTAACTTTGCTGATATTTCTTTTAGCAGGAACAGTAAAAGTATGCTTAGGTTTACCGTACATAGAGTACATTTTAAATGAATAACTGCGATACTTTACCAGACAAAAAACTATCGTCAAATATATAATAAAAATACTCCACTGGCTTTGATGCAGCGGAGTATTTTTATTGTTACTTCCTGAATCCTGATTTTCATCAGGATAAGTATTGTCTTCCTCTCTCCACTTTCGCTATCACTACAGTGGTTCGCGGGACAATACTTACTTAGAGAAAGGAAGAAGAGCCATGATTCTAGATCTTTTTACTGCTACAGAGAGCTGCTTCTGATGCTGAAGACATGTTCCTGTATAGTATTTAGCCTTGATTCGTCCGAAACGGTCAAGGAAAGGGCGCATAGTCTTGACGTTCTTGTAGTCAATCCACTGAATTCGCTGCCCGCAGAATTTGCATAGTTTCTGTGTTGCCATTGTGAAATTAAATAAAAATTAAAGAGTGTCTATAGAGCGTTCAATAGAAGAGATGTCATGATTCATTGAATGATGTTCATCATGAGCCATGGCTTCATTCATTGCTTCATTGTATGATTCTTCGATCATATCACCTTCACCTGCCATTCTCTTATCGAGCATGATCATATCGTATATAACGATTTCTGTTCTAAAGCTCTTTGTTCCATCATCATTCTGGAATACACGAGTCTTGAGGTAACCTTCAACATAGACAAGTTTTCCTTTCTTGAGATATTTGAAACATTTTTCTGCGAGCCCTGACCAAGCTACTACATTGTGAAATTCAGCGAGACTTTTTCGGTCACCATCGCGTGTCGTCCACTCACGGTTTGTTGCAATACCGAATGTACATACTGGCTGTCCATTCTCTGTCTGCTTCAGCACCGGGTCGCGTGTAAGGTTACCGATGAGGATCACCTTGTTTACACTTCTCATAAATTCACGTTTAAAAAAATTAAAACAGGAAAGCTTTAAGCTTCACTCTCAGGCTTTGCTTCAGTTGTCTCTGATGTAGCCTCCTCTGGTTTTGGAGCGCGTACAGACGGCTTCTTTGCTGCCTGCTCAGATTTCTTCTTTTCTCTTTCAGCCTCTAGTCTTTCGTCTTCAGCCTGAGTTCTTTTCTTCTCTTCCTCGATGAATTCCTTCACATTCATAGTTGGAGGAAGTGTCATCATAAGTTTTCGAAGAATAGTCTGCTCAAGATCAAGCTCTTTTTTAAGCTCAGCTACCTGTTCTTTTGCAAGATCGAAGTAGAAAATTGCGTAGTATCCTTGTGTAAAGTCCTTGATTGGATAAACAAATACCTTTGTTCCCCAAAGATCTTCAAAAGTGATTGTCCCTTTAGCATCACTAATATGACCTCGAATTGCCTCGAGAGCCTCTTTTGTTGCCTTCTCACTCAAACTATCCTTAAGGATAATCATGAGCTCGTAGTGCGTTTTTTTCGCTACTGTAGCCATAATATTCGGTCCTATGGAAATAAAAAAAGATTCTTTCTCTGGTAAGGCCAATCCTTCCGGGAAAGAGAACCGCGGGTATTATGCAGTAAAAGAGTAGTGTTTGCAACGTTTTTTCATAAGAACATGAGATTTTTTTCTATCAAGAAAAAAGAGGGTAAAAGTTGTCTACCCTCTTCAATGTAATTTATTTAATGCATCGTTTTTAACTCCTTCTTAGTGATGCCCTTAATGTTCGATATTTGTATTATATTTGAAGAGTCTTCTTCAGTTTTTTTGTCTTTATGACGCCCTTTGTCTCGTATAGCCTGATATAAGAAAGTATATTCTTCAAACTCCAGTTTAAGAACTTTACATAGTTCTTTCACTTGATCTTCCGAAAGAAAAGGAACTACTTTCTCTGAATTACTTTGGATCAAATCAAGGAACTCAGATGAACTTAACCCTAATCCATGTTCGTCGCAACCATTCAGAGCAACTGCATCAACCAAAGCTGTCAACTTTTTTGTTTGTTCATTATTCACGTATGAATAACCTTTCTATTTTCAAAAATTGTACTTGAAGGATTCTAATTTTGTTTCGAAAAATGTCAAAAAGAATTAAAATATTTATGCTTTTGTTTCTAATATAGATTATACGTTGGCTATCAATGTAGTATTCGATATAAGTTACTATTTAACTCGACGTATTGTGCTCTCTTGCCTTTATTAAATTTTCCAGTATAGTATCCGTACTTAAGCCATCACTTTTGCAATGAACGAAACAAAACACTCACTCTTAGATACAGATAAACTCTTAGAATTTCTCACATCAATAGGCGAGAAAAAATATCGCATTGGCCAGATCGAGCAGGCTATTTTTAGAGATTGCGCAGCTTCTATCGATGAGATTACTACGCTTCCAGCAGGACTAAGAGATCAGCTCAAAGAGCAATTTGAAGTACTTCCTCTTACCGTTGAACGAGATCTTCTTTCCAAAGACGGTACAAATAAAGTACTTTTCCATACCTTTGACGGTCGACCCATCGAAAGTGTACTGATGCGTCATGAAAATAGAACAACACTTTGTATTTCTTCCATGGTAGGATGCCCTGTAAAATGCGTATTCTGCTCTACTGGAACTATGGGATTTGGTAGAAATCTTACTGCTTCAGAGATCGCTGGTCAGGTAGTGTTCTTCAATCAGAAACTGAAAGCTGAGGATGCCCGGGTACGTAATATTGTATTCATGGGAATGGGAGAGCCCCTTTTGAATTATGATGAAGTGATCAAGGCCATTGCTATTTTGAATGATCAGAAAAAAGTAGGTATCGGAGTAAGACACATTACGATCTCTACTTCTGGTATCGTACCGAAGATCAAGCAGCTCATGACTGATAATGTCCCTGTAAATCTTGCAGTCTCCCTTCACGCACCGAACGATGAGCTTCGTACAAAACTGATGCCTATCAACAATGCATATAATCTAGAAAGTCTCATGGCAATCTTAAAAGAGTATTCCGAGACTCTCGATAAACGTATCTTCTACGAGTATGTCATGCTTCGTGGGGTAAATGATAAACTTGAGCATGCAGGACAGCTTGCAAACCTTCTCAAAGATCAGCATGCACATGTAAATCTGATTCCTTTCAATCCAGGAGGTTCTATCGAGAATCTTACGTGTACACCAAGACCTGAAATCATCAGATTCCAGAATATACTCAAAATGCACAATATCCCAACTACAGTACGAGTAACACTTGGACAGGATATCGATGCGGCATGCGGACAGCTTGCGGCAAAGGATAAGAAAGAGGCGGAGGCAACTGCATAAACAAGATGACTGCAGATATATTCTCTGCTATACTTACTCCCGTCATCACTAACAAATACTACTATGGCTGATAATAAACCTACAGATATCACTATTAATATACCTCCGCATAAGCTTGCAGGCGCTTACACAAACCTCGTATCAATCACTATTGGAAAAAATGAAGTCATCGTAGACTTTGCATTCATGCTTCCAGCGCAGAATCCACCAACAGGTGAGCTCGTGGAGAGAATCATTATGACGCCGGAAGTTGCGCGAAGTTTCTTGAGTGCATTCCAGAATGCGGTACTTGATTTTGAGAAGCAGAAACAAGAATAATAGATAATTGTTCAAGACATAAGAGGAGGTGTATACTTGTTATATACCTCTTTTTTATATTATGCCGTCAAAGATTTTAAATGTATTTCGAAAGCTAGAAAAAGAATCTGGTCATCCAAAAGAATGGCTTGAGTTAGATAAGGAAACCCTTAAAAATCTAGAATATATAAAGACTTTAAATCTCTTAGGAAAACATGCAATTATTGCACCTAATCACATAATGCCAGACAGTAAAATGCGGCAGCAGTTTGCACTTGCCGATGACTTTCCTGCTCTTCAAAAGCTGCTTAAAAGTTACGGAATACAAAAAAACCGCCCTGTAGCACGAGGTGATATGGATCTTGAAATTGGAGAAAGTAAAATAAAGTATTTAGCATATAAAACACATCAGAAAGTTTTTAGTCTTTTAGCAAAAAAAGCTGTAAATGCCTTACCAGTAAATATCAATGTGCATGAACCTCAATTAATAAGAAAAGAGAATAAAGACAACATTCAAGATATCATAGATGTACTTTCTCCAGATTCTGAAAATACTCAAAAAACTGACAATACAAATGTCACAATGTATCCTTACGGAAATTGGTATGAGAAAAATTCACAGGAGTTTACTGATGAGCATATTATTCCAAAACATGCCCAACACAAATCCAGCAAAGATAAGGATGCTTTTGAGATATGGAGAAATAGCTTAAAAGTAGGGGTTTTTCAGATTGCAGCTTTAACATCTTCTCCGATCATACCTTGCTACGTTTCCAAGCAAGATGATAAATGGAAGCTTATGATTGGTGAACCTATCATAGTCAAGAAAACCGCTGACCAGAATCCTTATGAAGCTTCTATGAAGGAATATATAAAAGCAATGCAGGATCTTAAAATCAAATCTACCAATAGCTCTCATTAAATATTTTATAAAAAAAGCACTCCCTATTTGCTAGGAGTGCTTTTTTAAACTTATACCTTATGCTCGCTCGTCGTTTGCATATACATGAAGATACTCTGATTTGTCATACTTGAAGAGCTCCTCTTCACCAAAGAATCTAGCTACCTCTGCCTGACCGTTTTCTACTGAGTCAGATGCATGTACTACATTGCACTGAATGCTCATCGCAAGATCTCCCCGGATAGAACCAGCCTCAGCTGTTCGAGCCTTTGTAATTCCACAAAGGATTCGTACTGCCTCCACTACCTCAAGACCTTCAATACACATAACGATTACAGGAGAGCTCTGCATAAAGTTAGAGATACCTGGGAAAAAAGGCTTATCAGCAATATGAGAGTAATGATCTCTAAGCATAGCATCATTTAAACTCATCATCTTCATACCCATGATTTTAAGTCCCTTTTTCTCAAATCGTCCGATTACCTCACCTACAAGTCCTCGCTGGATCGCATCTGGTTTGATAATAATGAGTGTTCTTTCGTGTTCCATAAATAGTAGATAAATTCTATAAAATATGTCTTTACTCTACGTAAAGTTTCTGCAGTGTCAAAGAATTAATATACTTAACCGTAAGTCTGATAAGCATTCCCGTTATTTGAGAAAGAATAGCTGCTATTTGTATTTGCCTGGCCTTCACTTTCAATAATATTATTATTTTCTTTAAGTGATTTTGTGCTTACCTCAAGCGTCTGTTGATATACTTTCGACGAACTTGAAAGGCACTGTATAAAAAAAGAGATGAGATAATCTTATGCACAATATATGAAAATTATATTTATACATACTATCTCATCTCTCTATTTTGGTGCTGTCTTACTCAGCAGTGGCTTCCCCGATTACTTTATTTTTACCTGTCTTCGGAGCAATATGAAGAAACACTATCGTAAAATAGACCATACCAAAAGCCTGTAGGACTAAAGTATAGTATGAATTAATAAGTGATGTGATTTCTTCAGGGATAATCTTTCCAAGAATACCAATCACCAATCCCATGAGCAAGCTAACAAAGATGGAAACACATGCCCACGCAACAGCATATCCAAACATGCGCAGCCATCTTCCTTTTACAAGACTCTTACTGAAATTTAATGCCTCCATATTTCTCTTATCAAAGACTACAATAGCGTTACTTACAAACATCCAGTATATACCAAGAATAATAAGTGGAATAGCTGCAAAGAATACTATCACTGCCATATTCAACATATATGGAAGTAGTGAGAGAATATCAAAAGTTGCATCGGCAGACACACTACTCACCTGATCAAACATGCCCGTAGCTCCCATGATAAATCCTGCGATGATACCGGCAATAATAAATACAGCAAGAAAAATGGCTGCTAGTATCAAGTAGGTACTCCATCCTCGTTTAAACATTTTCCATCCTTCTGCAAGTGCCTGCTTCCATGTCATCTGAGCTCCCTGATAGACTTCCGTTACATAATTTGTAAACGTAAGCACCATCCAGATACTAATCACAAATTGAAATACCACACCAATAAGAATAGTGGGTATCAAAAATGTAGTGATACTTCCTAAGATATCTTGTGAGAATAAAGCGTTTGAAGCTCCAAAGATCACACCACTTGCTGCGATCAGTCCAAGTATAAGCCCCGGCAGAAGAAAGATAAGCGCTAGTATCGCAATATCTTTAAAATTCGTGGCAAAAAATTTCCAGGCAAGAGAATAATAGTCAGTGAAGCTAAGATTCGGATCTAGAGTTTGAGTAGACATAGAAGGTGTAAAAATAGAATATGCATACATTATACTGTGCCTACGCATCTTTGTAAATTAGCATGTATATCTCCTGCTTGTGTTTGATAAATCCTTCGTGATAATATCATTTCGCATTCAATAACCCCGCTTTTATGAATATACCTCCATACTTTAATACAAAGAAACTTGAGACTTTCTACCGTGTACCTTACTTAGAAAGAGCAGAAGATGCTCGTGAATGGAAAGAAAAATATGATATTACCCCAAGCAGTACTGATAAAGAGAAAGTAGCCTTGCTGCTTATTGATGTTCAAAACACCTTTTGTCTTCCAGAGTTTGAGCTCTACGTTGGTGGCAGATCAGGAAGAGGCGCTATTGAAGACAATGTACGTCTATGTGAATTTATCTATAAAAATCTAGGAAAAATTACTTCTATCTTCCCTACTTTAGATACCCATGCAGCACTTCAGATATTCCATCCTCTTTTCTGGGTAGACGCGGAAGGACATCATCCAACTCCTTCTACAATAATCCAAGCAAACGAAGTACGAACAGGCAAATGGAAAGTAAGCCCCCGTGCAACAACAAAGGATATCTCTCATGAAGAGCTTTCAAAATACGCACTTCATTATGTAGAAAAGCTCGCGAAGGATGAGAAATACCCGCTTATCATCTGGCCATACCACGCAATGCAGGGCGGAATTGGTCATGCATTAGTATCATCAGTAGAAGAGGCGATCTTCTTTCATAGCATCGCAAGATCCAGTAAAGTACACATGGAGATAAAAGGAGATAATTTTTTGACAGAAAACTACTCCGTGCTCGCACCAGAAGTACGTGATGATCACAACGGAAAAACTATAGCAACAAAAAACACTGCCTTTGTGGAAACACTCCTCACTTATGACAAAATCATTATAGCAGGTCAGGCAAAGTCTCACTGTGTCGCTTGGACCATAGATGATCTCTTATCCGAGATAAGAACCAGAGATCCTCTGCTTGCAGAAAAAGTCTACCTCCTTGATGACTGCTCTTCTGCGGTAGTTATTCCAGGAGTCGTGGACTTTACGGATGATGCTGAGAGGGCATATGAGAGATTTGCAGATGCGGGTATGAACCGAGTTACTACAGATAACTTCACTCTTTAGATACTTTTATCACTAAAAAAACCTGGACTATATATAGTCCAGGTTTTTTATACAGAAAATTTGTTAATTCAGTACTGTCACGAAGATATATTTATTCCTTATCGTGATAGATTCTATTAGGATGATACTCCTGATTTTGATTACTATTTATCTGTGCATTCGTCCCGAAGCTATTAATTCGTGAAGTCTGACTATTCATACTTTTACAGTATTCCTCATATCCTTCCATACATACGCCATTACCTTGTGTATCTCCTGTTGTGAGACCACCAGTAAGTACTGATCCTGAGGTACTTCCTTCTCGGGTTTGTATCAGTTTAGTAAAGTTGTTTAGTAGTGGCTGTAGTGTGTCAGCTGCAGAGTATGTCCCTACACCTGCTAAAGCTATAAGCAGCAGGCAGATAACGCTCATACGTACGAAATGGGATGATTTCTTATCTTGTGATTCAGTATCTATTATACCAACTGGCGTATTTTGTCCTGAAAAATGTAGAAATACTATATTCATACAGACTGCATAACTAAGTGAGATAACCAGCGTGATTATGTAGTAGAGAAGAGTTATCAGTATTGTTAATACAGCTGATTCCTTAGTGACCGCCATCAGCAAATAATATGCAGCAACTATTAGTAATGTGATGACCGTATAGAACATATGGTATCCAAAGAGTTTCCACCATTTTCCTTTGATGAGAGAGATACTATAAAATACTGCAGGGAAATAATATTTTCCCGGTGTCACTACAGCATACATGGTAAAACTGAGATAGAGAGCAAGCATCCATGTGCCCAGAAATGGGATAAGGAGAAATAAGGAATTCAGTATATATACCAGTACCAGATTGGCTGAATTACTGAGCGCAATGTAGAAAGAAACAAAAGAGTAAAGTACTGCAGAAACTAGAAGCATACTAACAAAACATGCTCCCAGACACAAGAAATGGATCAGCATTGTTCCAAAGGATTTAGCCAGAATTTGCCATCCTTTTTTTATTGCTGACCAAAAATTAATCTTATTACCGCGGTAATTGTTTGCCACATACTCACTGAAAGAAACTGCAAACCAGGTACCAATTATATATGTGAAGAGTATCCAGGCTGTTATCATCCCTCCGATCACGGAAAAAAGATATGTCCCTACTGTTAGTTTGCCCGCAGAGAAAGCGAAAACCATACCTCCTACAATAAGTGCTAAGAGAATTCCAGCTATAACACTCAATATAAAGAGAGATACTACAAGAAGTAGTAATTGTAACCAATGAACTCTGAGAAACTCCCATGCTGCTTTTTGTGCATACGGGAAGGTAATTGTAGTAGTACTTGGAAGTGAAGACATAATAAGAGTATGGGAGTAATTTTATAGTTTAACGATAATTTATCATTAAAATAATATTTGTCAATATTACTACACACCCTTTTCTATCTTGTAAATAATCACATCATTTATTTTAAATACCTCCTTAAATACATTCGGTTGTCCGAGTATCCATGTCATTTCCATAGAGTCAGTAAGATGTCCCTTTTTCACGACAATGTACTCTTTATTGAATTTTCTTAGATTACTCTCCCATGCTGGATATGCCGCATCCGAACGAATAGAAGTGGTGCTTGTTTTAAAATCCTTATAGGTACACTCAGAACAGTCATTGACATTAATATAATCTACTTTTCTATCAAGCTTTCTACCGAAAAGCGGGTAGTGAAAATTGAATCCTGTGTATGCAATATTTGCCTTCGGAGCATTTTTATTAAACCACTCCGCTGACTCAAGAAGGTTCAGCCACTCCTGATTCTGATTATACCAAGAGTAGTAAAGATTTGTCCTTACCTGTTCTCTTATCTGCCCGGTATTAAAAAAGAGTATGTAAGAAAGAGCTCCAGTGTTGAGTCCAAGAAGAACACATACAATGAGGAGTTTTTTATCCCGAAGCGTAAATCTAAGAAATGTGAAGAATGCTCCAATACCTGCGAGAAGAAGAATGAAGACAATAACATATGCCAGATAATCCTTTAACTGCATAAAATCCAAAAGCAGTTTTTCATTTGTAAGAATAGATGGAGGCGGAAAGAGAATGAGGTAGATAAAGTTGTAGAGCACTACACCAAAGCCCGCAAGATAGACAAAGGGTCTCAGAAACCGTATCTCAGACACCACAATACCCACCATAATACAGGCAAGCAGTAGAAACATGAACGCATACCTCACATTCGGGATCAGATCTTTGAATGAGTATGGAGAGAACCAATATCCGATCAAGTAGGTGAGGATAGCACCTACTACGAGCACATACGCAATAAATCTCATTCTATCTCTCTTTTTCTTCTCAAGATCCTTTGCGATAAGAGAAAACACTCCTTTTACTATAATAATCATCAGAAGCAGTACAAAACACGCAAGGAACAGAAATGACTGCCCTCCTACCATCACAAAGAAGCGGTCTGCGAAGTAGTCAAAGGAATAGCCCAACGGAATATTACTTACAAGAGAGGTCTGTACTAGATTATCCGTAATACCAAGATATCCTTTAAAAATAGTCTGTCCGCCAATCACCACATCTGTAGGAAATAATGGATTGCCAGTGTCTATCCAGTTACGGAGATACCAGAAGCTTCCTGTTAGGAACATCGCAGAGATAAGAATAAAGCTTCCCCACCAAAGGCTTTTGAATTTTTTCTTTGAACTGAAAAAAAGGAAAATCATGAAGATAAGCACCAGAGGCACTATATACACAATACCCAGATACTTTGTACCGGCAAAGAGTCCAAGAGCTAGTCCTGCAATAAATACTTCATTGAGATGCCCAGTCTTTCTGAACTCCTGAAGGTAATAAAGTCCCCAGAGAAATGTAAGACAGAAATAGATGTCCACAAGCGGAACACCAAGCTGACGCATAGTTACAGGCATCATCAGAAAGAGAATCACCACAAGAAGTGAGCCATGTCCTGTAATACCAAAATTACGTGCTACTTTGTAAAGTACCAGCGGCAAAAGTACAAATATAGGGATATTGATGAGATTGATCATCAAATCACTATGAAATGGAAGCGCAATCCAGAGATCAAGGAGTTCAAAGTTGCTTGGATAGTATCCGAGAGGTCCAGCAAAGGCACTGTAATATACTTTCCAAAGATTTCCATTTTGAAGCCAGTCCACCATAAAAGGCAGATGATAGGCAAGATTATCATACTCAATAGGCACCTGATACAGCGCATTGAAAAATCTCGTAAATGCGAGAATGAGAAACGGTGTAAATATCGCGGCAAAAAGAAACCAGTCTATAGGTTTACTTTCTGGAGAAATATCCATTCTATGCCATTCCTTGAGCATTCTTCTTCCTACCGTAGCAAGCAGTGTGATCAGGAGCAAAGAATGAAAAATCATCTGCGGCCAGAAAAAAAGCACCTTGAACATTCCAAGGAGCACTGAGGAGAAAGTAATGAGCGAATAGAAGATCACAGAGACAGTGATCAGTACTTTTGCCCAGTCCTTGATACGGTAGTTACTTAAATAGATCGCAAGCAGTACGGATGAGAGGAAAACAAAGGAATTGAGAAAAAAGAAGTTTAGAAACTGCGTGAGAAATGTCATAGAGAGGTAAATGATTCGGTCTAGCTTCTATTCCCGTATTTGAATCTGGGAATACTTAGACACAAACAATAAGTAAATACAAAAAGTCCAGTGTATTGTATCTCATATAAATTATATTGCAATATTAGATGATTCTGTCTTGAGAATGTGAAGTTACACTAAGATAGTGCTCAAGAACAAAAAAACCCAGCGCTCAGCTGGGTAGATGTTTAATAATTTTTATTTAGTTTGCGGGATTATCTGTCTTGCCCCGTACAAGATTGAATTTTTGAGTTTTTATTGGAAGACCTGATATATTTAGATCGTTACCAGTTTCATCTTTTACCTTAATTCCGTTAGCCGGAATTTCAGCAGAAAATGTACTAGGCATTGGCTGGTCAGAATTAAATCCTACTTCAATTCTTAGCCGAACCATTTCCTCAGGTAGGATAGACAATGCATCTTTCTCACCTATGGTACTTGCTATACCATTTTTGAAAGTAACAGGAGCACCATACATCTTATTCCCAACAAATACTGATACTTTACCAATATGTGCGTCAGCAGATGTTCCTCTATTCTGTAATACAATCTCAGGAATTTTAATTTTCCCTTTTGTACCATTATAGACTTCCAATCCAATTTTTGCGCTATCGACCTCCGTAACGGAGACAAGCAGAGTTTGACTGTCCAATAGTTTAACAGTTGTCATACTCGCACTTGCACAAGAACTTAGGATACCTGACATTAATACGGTCACAAAAAATCTTTTCATACTTTCTCTCCTTCTGCCATATAGGCGCTAGTTTATTTTCTTTGTTATTCAATGTAATAAGATTCTCACCTACTTCATCGAACTGCCGGATTATAATTAAAATCTATAATTTGTCAAAAATATATTATATTTTATAATATATTTTATTTATGTCACCATGTCCTTTATTTTCTAAATAATCAGAAAATAGAGAAGAAGTATTAATAAAAAGGTAATGACTCTTTCATCAATGAGACAAAAGAGTCATTACCTTTTTTAGAAGAAATACCTTCCTACCCTAAATAGTCATACAGCGGAAATGCCTTCAAATACTCCTTAATCTCCCCTCTCACCTTCATTTTCTCTTCAGTATTTTCTACACTTCTCATTACTCTATCCATCCACGCAGCTACTTGAAGCATATCCTTTTCCTTTAGTCCTCTTGTAGTCATAGCAGGAGTACCTAGGCGTACACCACTTGTCACAAAAGGTGAAGCAGTGTCATACGGTACAAGATTTTTGTTTGCTACAATACCCGCTTCATCAAGAGCTGTTGCAGCAGCTTTTCCTGTAATTCCTTTTTTTCTCAAATCTACGATCATGAGATGTGTATCCGTACCTCCTGAAACAAGATCGTAGCCAAGATTCATAAGCTCTTCTGAAAGAACCTTTGCATTCTTCAGGATCTGAGCTGCATATTCTTTAAAGTCCGGCTGCATTGCTTCATGAAACGCTACAGCTTTTGCTGCGATACTATGCATATGCGGTCCGGCCTGTATTCTCGGGAATACTGCTTTATTAATAGCATCTCCAAGTTCTGCCTTTGCAAGGATCAGAGCTCCCCGAGGACCTCGAAGTGTCTTATGTGTCGTACTTGTAACAATATCTGCATACGGTACTGCACTTTGATGAACTCCGCCTACGATAAGTCCTGCAATATGAGAAATATCAGCCATGAAGAGTGCTCCTACTTCATCTGCTATGGTTTTAAACTGTGTAAAGTCTACCATTCTCGGATAGGCAGTATACCCTGCTAGAATAAGCTTTGGCTTTTCCTTCTGAGCAAGTGCTCTTACCTCATCAAAGTTGATCAGATGAGTCACTGGATCAAGATTATAGTGCACAAAGTGATACTTCTTTCCTGAAAAATTTACTGTGGCTCCATGAGTAAGGTGTCCACCCTGAGCAAGGTTTAAAGAAAGCACTGTATCTCCATCCTGAAGGATTGCTTCATAGGCGCACATATTTGCAGGTCCTCCAGAAAGAGGCTGCACATTTGCATACTCAGCTCCAAAAAGTGTTTTTGCACGCTCAATAGCAAGACTCTCAATCTGATCCACAAACTCATTTCCCTCATAATACCGCTTATACGGATATCCTTCTGCATACTTATTTGTCAAAATAGAGCCTGTCACTTCCATTACCGCACGGCTTGCAAAGTTCTCCGAAGGTATAAGCTGCAGTGTATCCCGGATTCTTCCAAGTTCACCATCTATAAGTCTAGACATTTCAATATCATTTTCTGAAAGCTGAAGGGAAAATTTATGTGACATGAACCTGGGGTAAGTAATAGATCTGTTGTATATTATTTCTTCATCTTCTTTTCTTCCTTTGGTGTTTTATTGCTAGTCGCAACAAGAAGGATGATAAGTCCTATGATTACAAGCATTGCTGCTCCGATCACAGCATCAAACATATTCATTTCATTTTTTATATCCGTGTTATTCACTTCAGAAGAGTAGAGTGCACGGGCATCTAAAGGAACAGGAGTAGTATAAGCCTCTCCTGTAGGAGCTGTAAGCATAGTTCCAGTGGAAACTTCAGGGTTAATCGTAATAGGATTCATATATGCAGAATAAATAGACAAAGTATCTGCATGGTACAGAAAAATGAGGAAGGAGTAAAGGGCTCGAGTAAGGGAGTAAGAAAGTAATTGAGTAATTTGGGGCTCGGTAATTGGGCGCACATAATTAGGCTGCAATAATTGAGCTCAATAATGTGCGCCCAATGATAGGAGCCCAATTATCGAGCCTAATTACTGCGCCCTCCCACTTTCCTTTTACTTTTTCTGTGAGAGGGATACTATAAATGGCAAGTATACATTTTTTTCATTTTTTTATGGAAAGTGCGAAACAGCTTGTGGAAAAGTTACTCTCTTCAGCGGGAGTTGAAATCAATGGATCACATCCGTGGGATATACAGGTACATAATGAGAATCTTTATGCACGCGTCCTCAAAGGCGGAACGCTTGCTTTTGGGGAATCCTATATGGATGGATGGTGGGATGCGGAAGAGATTGATACACTGATCACCAAACTGCTTTGTGCAAATCTGCACGATCAGATCGGATCTCCTCTGTTTCTGTTTCACTCCGCACTGGCTATACTTTCAAATAGACAGACAAAGCAGCGTGCATTGAAAGTCGGTGAAGTACACTACGATCTTGGAAATGATCTTTATGAAGCAATGCTTGATAAAAATATGGTCTATACCTGCGGATACTGGAAAGATGCAACAGATCTTGATACCGCACAGGAAGCAAAACTTGACCTTGTTTGTAAAAAAATAGGTCTAAAAGAAGGACAAAAAATACTGGATATAGGCTGCGGATGGGGTAGTTTCGCGAAATTTGCTTCAGAAAAGTATAAAGTACATGTGACAGGAATCACTATAGCAAAAGAGCAGGTCAAACTCGCGAGAGAACGGTGTAAAGGGCTGGATGTGGATATTCAACTGATGGATTATAGAGAGATGCAGGGATCCTTTGATCATATTATTTCTCTGGGGATGTTTGAGCATGTGGGATTCAAAAACTACAGGACCTATATGAAAGTTGCTCAAAGGCTCCTGGCAGATGATGGACTTTTTCTTTTACATACGATTGGGGGAAATGTCTCTACAACGCACACTGATCCTTGGATTGAAAAGTATATATTTCCAAACAGCATGCTTCCTTCAGTAAAACAAATAGCAGCAGCCAGTGAAGGACTTTTTGTAATGGAAGACTGGCACAACTTTGGCACAAATTATGATAAGACCCTTATGGCATGGGAAAGCAATTTTAGAAAACACTGGAATAAGCTCTCAAATAAGTATGATGAACGTTTTTACCGCATGTGGAGATTTTACCTTCTCTCCTGCGCTGCTACCTTCAGAAGCAGAAATAATCAGCTGTGGCAGATTGTCTTTTCAAAGAAAGGAGTACAAGGCGGATACGAAAGCATAAGATAGAAAAAAGCCACTCTCACATACTGAAGAGTGGCTTTTTAGAACATAAAATTATTTAAAAGTAATATTTGTGACACGTATATAAGAAGTACCGCCTTTCATTGCAGCTATATTTTCCGTTGTTAACCCCCACTGTGTCTTTAGCATATCTTCACTTGGCAGTGCCGCAACAGTACCGCTTAGATTTACTGTTTGTCCATTTTTGACAACTATTCTTTCCTCCGTAGTGCCTGCATCAAGGACCGTATCCAGATAGGCAGCTGCATAGTTATTCTGAGCATCTCTTATAAGGAATACTCTATCTTCAAGTACATTTTCTACCGTGAGATCCATAATATTCGCAGTTCTTCCGGAAGCAGCAGAAGTTTCTTTTAGTTCATTAAGACTAATAATAATCGTTGCTCCAGAGGTGCCGGGAGTAAGCGTATTTTGGTTCGTAAATCCAAAATTACTATTGATATTTAACGAAGGAGCAAACGTAGCATTTTCATTCATAGGAAGCGCTACACTCGCTGCATTCATATTCATCTGATTCATGTTTGCATTTGCTGTATCATTGGTATTGGCATTTTGTACTGCTTTTCCTAAAAGATACGGCACTAGAAGTCCGATTAATCCAAGAAGGAGAAGTGCCAAAAGAATAAAGGGCCAGATAGGTTTTTTTCCTACGAAACGTACATTGTTATCATTGTTATTAATCTCATCCATAGTAGTAGAAGTTTATGATATAGACACTATTAATGCTGTAGAAAAGTATTATTCGACATCTGAGGTACGTTTGTTTGCTCACCTTGATGAACAGGATTCCTCATAATTTCCACCATCGCAGATGGGACAAAAGCGACATCTTCACCGATGGAAAATTCTGCCGGTGCTGGAAGAAAAGATATCCCTGTATCAGCGTCAGAAAAGATCCCTCCACTTACTTCATATCCTTCTATAGTTCCTGTATCTTCTCGAAAGTAAATATCTGCTATAACACCTAGATCCTTACCGTCTTCGGTCATCACCTTCTTACCTTTTACACTATTATTTTCCAAGGACTCTTTTATTTGCCTATCCTCACTTGAAGGCACAATTACAGAATCACTTTCAACAGTAATTGCATTCGGACCTATTGCTTTAATATAGCGGAAAGGAATCGCCTTTGCTTCTGAAAACGGACTACCATTGCTTACTTGGAATCCTAGAATAATATTTTCCTGAGCGTTAAAAAGTATATCTTTTACTTTTGTAAGTATTGTTCCTGAATCATATGCGATAACTGACTTCCCGATAACATCATGTCCTTTAACCATAAGACAAGAATTTAAGATGTAAATTATGAGAATCTAGAATTATGAAGAGCGAGACACAAAGAGTCAAGTAACTGCAGTTTCAATTTCTCCTATGAGCATCCGTCAGTTCTAGTATTTAAGCATGATTTACAGATTATATACATATTATTAATTTATATTTTTATATCACAAAAAGCTCTCTGAGATTTACACCTCAGAGAGCTTTTTATTGTGAAGTCCACTTTGACATTAGAATCTAAGATTTCATAGACTCAGCGCAATACTCGATCCTGTGTTTACACTTTTTTACTCTATACTCAATGTTCCAAGAATCGCATCAATACGAGTGAAAGCTGAATCTTTTGTGAATGGAGGTGTTGGTTTTGGATCATACACTTCCGGATTAGTACCTGTCACGTATGTATCAATGACATAGCATAGATTATTCTTTACAAGTCTGTAGCTATTGATAGTACTATAATGATTCATAGCACCCTCGCTAAGTGCTAAAACGGTATACGTATTTCCGTTAATAACCCTAGTGGTCTTTTCAAATGAAGCATTTGAAGGAGTAGTGGTACATGCAGCTATATCAACAGAATTTTTACTAGTACTGATCCTGATTCCCGCACTTGTAATATCATTCGATCCAGGGATCTTAAATGCCACAAGCTTATTTCCAGTAGTACTTTGAGGCGATAGAGCATTCCAAGTATCAGGTAGCAGATAGGTATTCATAAAATTACTCTCTGGATTCATTGTGTCTGGATGTTTAAGAGAAAGTTTTACATCTCTATTTTCATAAGTCTGGAGAGCATCCTCAGAATTTATATTCTGATTGCCCGTCATATTCATATTGAGATTCTCAACAGGAACCACAGTACTTGTATTAGCATTTACATCTAGGACTCCATTGAGATTTGGAGAGTTTATATTTGTGTTCATTACTGCATTCGCATTACTCGCAATGTCGTCATCCTGAACTCTAGTAAACATAGTACCGATAAAAAACACTATCATCAAAACCACCAAAGCCATGATGATATATATAATAGATTTATTTGTAGTATTCATAATCTTAAAGCTGAAAAAATAAAGCATTGTAATACTTTATAGTACCCCTATGAAATAAATGGTCAATGGGGGCTCAAGTAATTTAGTAAGAGAGTAAGAAAGTAATTAAATCTAAGGTCACTATATGGATGAGGACAAGAGGGATTCTTTTTACAGTATAACAAAAAATAGCCCTCTAAGTACCAAGTACTAAAGACTAATCACTCGAATTTTCGCAGAAAATTCATGGTGGGTATAGAAGGAGTTGAACCTTCGACCTCGGCATTATCAGTGCCGCGCTCTAACCAACTGAGCTATACACCCGCATATACCTGCCTGTTTTAAGGCTTTTTGAATATATCAGGCACAAAGTAAATTGCAAGATAAAATTAGGAAAGGGAGGGAGGACGGGCTCAATAATTAGACTCCTATAATTGGGCTGCAATTATTGAGCTCAATTATTAGAGCCCAATAATGTGCGCCCAATTACCGAGCCCCTTACTAAAAAAACTCCCCACCGCGTTGGAACGGTGGAGGAGTTTTTTTATTCCTTGCCTTATACACTACTCAGGGAATTTGACTGTAAATGTATTATCAGCTTTCTTCTCTGCTGGATAAGTGATCTTATTTGCATCGATAATTCGTGCAATAAGTACTGCTGCTTCTCCACGAGTGATCTGATCTGCTGGAGCAAATACTTTCACTCCATTTACTGTTCGTCCAGAGATATATCCCTTTTCTACTGCATAGAGGAGATATTTAGCATACCATGCGTTTACACTTGCATCAGAGAACTGTACATATGTAAATCCTGCATGTGATGCCTTCCATGTATTCCACTGATTAGTGATGAGTGTCTCAGCCTGGGCAGTTGCTTCAGTATCAGTAAGATTCTTGTTCTTAAGCTTGATAGCTGTTGCTGCATCTGCGAGAGCCATGATCTTCACAGCCTCGTCTCGCTGGATATTTTTTGCAGGTAAGAAATCACCTGATGCATATCCTTTCACAAGACCTGCTTTGAATACAGTGCGAAGTACACTATAGAACCAGTCAGCTGAACGTACATCCTTGAATGGAAGCGCTGCTGATTTCTCAGTTGTAGTGAGCTTGAATCCGTTTGATACAATCTTCACAAACTCTGCTCTGTTGATAGCATTTTCTACTCGGAATGTATTATCTGAGTATCCTTTGAGAATTCCTCGTGCACTTAGATACTTCACTGCATTATATGCAAAGTGTGTACTAGAGACATCCTTTGGATTTACTGCTGTCTCACATGAAGGAGGGCATACAATAGTACTTACACCGCCGCCAGTACCTGAAGGTAACTGTCCAAGACCTGCTGAAGATCCTGTATTACCTGCTCCAACATATGTGCCACCTGTATTAGTACCAGGTTTTGATGTAGTTGTCGGTGCTGAAGGTAGGAGAGTTCCATTAAGAGTAAGTACCTGGAGCAATGTTGTATTTGCAGGAGCTGTTAGTACCGCGTTTGTATTGCTCTTAGCTGCTATAGCATTTGCATCGAGACTTGTCTGAAGCGTTGCCATAGTAGAAGTACTCGCAATAGTTGCAAATACATCTACGGTTACAGTTGCATCCTTCGCTACATATACCGGCGTATTAGCAAATGCAAACATGTTTGTAAGTGCTGGTGATGTAACTGTTGTTCCAAGAGTTTGACCACTTGAAGTTAAGTAGAGATTAGTGACTCCATTGATACCACTTAGTTTCATCGCGATAGATTCCACCTTGTAGCTCTCTCCAGTTGCCTTTATAGCAAAGCTTCCTATCTTCTGATTAGAACCTGACTTAGTTACTGTCTGATCAGCAAACTGTGTTGCCTTTGTCACAGCAAGTGAGCCTACAACAGCAGGTGCCGTCGTATTAAGCTGCATTTTCTGAAGACTTATCGCAGGAGAAGTAGAAGTAAACTGCTTTATAAATACCTGATCCTGGAATCCGATACCATTTTCTGCTAATGACAGCTGCAAGATACCTGATCCTGATGAGCTAAGTGGAGCAGCAGCATTCGCAGCTACATCCGCATAAACACTATAGTTTAGTGGCGTGTTCTTTGGCACTGGAGATCCACCGAACTGGAATAGTACATTTCCTGAAGATGTTGTTCCAGAAGCTATTGTTGGGATAGCAGCATCATTCTTGATAGTAAAGTTGCTGAATCCTGAAGTTCCATTTGGTAATGTAAATTTCATTGTATGGATTACCGTATCACTGTTCTCAGCAGTAAGAGTAAGAGCTCCTACTTTCTGTGCTGTTTGTCCCTTCACGAGTATACCATCGCTCATAGTCGTACTCTTTACGGCAGTTATTTTAGCCTGAGCCTGAGTACATGCAGTAGCAGTTGGTGAAAGAGTACAGTCCGTGATTATAACATTGTCAAAGATCACATTTGCTCCAGATTCGTTGATTCTAAGAATCACTCCAAACTTCTCAAAAATATTGTAAGGCATCTTTTCTGGAAGTGCATCTGCCTTTACTATCTTGAGTGGTCCACTGCTTACTGTCTTCCAATTCTGAGTTATCTGCTGTGACTTATTTTCAGCAGTCTCTAGGAAATCAGTAACATTAGGATTATGGGAGAGGATAAAGTCCAATGTATAGATGTTGTTTGAAGCTGATTTCACATCTGCTGTCGCAACATATACATGATCTTTGATCGGCTGAACATTTGTATACTGGTAGAGACAATGTGCTGCTCCAGTATTTGAAAGCATCATACCTGTACCGGTCTTTCCGGCTACTGAAGACATAGTACCGTTACCCATACAGTCTCTACTCCATGTATCTGGAATACCATTTACAGTAGAGTCACCTAGAGCTTCAATAGCGATTGTACCATTATCTAATTCAAAGTTTCCATTTGTAAGAATTGGATTCTGCTGGATTACAGCAGTACATTCAGATACAGTTGGATTCTTTGTACAATTGATAAGTGAGACATCATCTACGATTACAGTAGAGTTTGGACTAAGAACAGATACGCTTAGTTCAAGGTTATCTCCAGTTGCTACGTCTGGTTTACTAATAGTCATCTTCTGAGAGATAAGTTTCGTCCATGTAGATCCTGAAGCTGTAAGAGTATTTGTTACTGGGCTAGACTGTTCTGCTTTTGGAGCAGAAGCATTGTGCATAAGCTTGATACCTACTGCTGCTGGAGCTGCAGAATATACATTCGCAACGGCTACATATTTATCGCCTACAGTTGTAGGAGTATCAAGTGACATTATAATGCTCTTGCCACCCTGCTGAGTCTCAGAAGCAATACTTACTGCGTTCTGTCCTGATTTCACAGGAGTAGTGACCATTGTTACACCTGTAGCTGCAGATCCATGCCATCCATCAGGGATTTTATCTCCTGCTGTCGCATTTCCGTCTACTACAGAGATGTAGCGTGTTGCATCATCCTTCTCAAATGATCCATTTTGTACAAGGCTGTTTGCGTCATCCACAAGTTCAAAGACTTCCACTTTCTGGATGTAGATCATATTTCCCGTACTTGGGAAAATATTGAAGAATAAATTATCAAATCCGCTTGTACTCGCTGGAGAGACATCTGGTTTTGTAACCGTAAGTACTGGTGATACAAATGTCTGGAATGTGCCAGTAGCTTTATATGAAGCTGCTGCTGCATCAGTATTTGTTGTCCCCGCATATGGGTTATGATAGAGCTGAATATTAAATGATGCATCTAGATTTGCAGGGTTTGCTGTTCGTACCTGGAACACCGCCTGATATTTCTTTCCTAAAGTATTATTCACCTTTACTGCCTGCTTAAAGTTCGCAAGTCCAGTTGTACCATCAATCTTTACTACTGGTTCTGGGACTCTACCGTTAGCACCGCTTGCAGCGATACTTACAATAGATGCAGTATTTGTATCATCATTCCATCCGTCAGGGATTCCATCATTTGGAAGCTTATTCATCTTTCTACCGATGTTTGCCTGAGGTATAGAACCACTATCTGATGTAAGATCTGTATTAACCAAGATCTGATTTCCTTTTCCGATAAGGTTAAGGTCAGGTGTTGGAAGACAATATTCATTTGTAGGTTCCTTTGTACAGTTTACGATACCTGTATCAAGGATCTTAAATGCCTTGCTTCTTCCCTGATCTACTACAGCAGGTACATGATTCTGTAATATAAGACCTAGCTTATAAGTATCACTGTACATGTTGTTATTCGCATCTGGGTAAGCAATCTTTAGTTTACCTGTTCTCATAGTCACTTCCTGGCCAGCAGTCATAGGAGTAATAGAAGATGCACTAGGTTCAGTAGTAACACCAGCTTCACTATGCCACCAGTTATGTGCAAGGATAAGTTTAAGTGACTCTGAAGTAAGAGAGACGTTCTTTACCTTTGCATAAGCTACATATTCATCTCCGATCTTTGTCGAAGTATTCTGCACCTGCTCTATCTGACATGTCTGATATCCAGCATCTGCAGTAAAGAGAGGTTTATCGAAGGCACCAAGTGCTGCAACCGCACTTGCGTATGAAGTCTTAGTAAGTCTATCTCCATTCTGATCCTTTCCATAAGGAATGTAATGCTCTAGACCTGACATAAACATTCGACCTGGCCCTACAGACTTCGCAACATCAGGGAATGCAAGTAAGTATGCATCTTCGTTATAACCTGGCGCAAGCTGCTGTATAGCTGCTGCATATTCAGGTTTATCTAGATACCCTCCTGCTTTTCCTACAGCATTATAGTGTGAAAGTGCAGTAGTATACTTTTTACCTGCTCCGATTTCCTCAGCTGCTGTTGGGAATGCTGTAATATACACATTCTCCTGGAAGTAATACTTCTGTCCATTTGTAAAGAATTGTGAACTATTCAAAGATTCCTTTGCTGTTGCACCGTCCTTACAATAAGATCTCCATCCATCAGGGATTTTATCTCCTGCTGTTTTATTTGCAGAGATTTCACCAAAAGTATAAACACTTCCATCATCTCTTGTTGCATTTTTATTAGCTACAAGCTCAGTGAAGTCACTTGGTACTTTATAAAGGTAAACACTATCGATAAGTACCTTCTGATTTCGTTCAAGGTAAATACCTACTCCTAAGTTTCCTCGATCCCACATATTTACTTCTGGGACCTTATCATCTGTACTAATAGTCAAAATACCCGTTTCAAGTCTTGTCAGTGCATTTCCTGCAACAACAGAACCATGAGCAAAATCTTCAGCTGGACGTGGTACTTGGTAAGGATTATGTTCAAGATTCATAGCAACTCGTACAGGAGTGTTATTCTCACTAGCTGTACGTACCATAGCAACAGCTCTATATTTCTCTCCTTTCTGAGTTGGTATGTACCGTGTCTGAATAAAGAGTGTAAGAGGTGTCTGAGAGCTTGGTACAGCTGTGGTATCAATCTTAAAATACCTGTTTGTTGATGTACTACCATTTGAGAAGTCAATATCCAGGACATCTTCATATCCCACCTTTACTGCAGCATTTGGTCCTGCCCAACCATCGACGAACCATCCATCAGGCAGGCTGTCATTTTCAACATTATTATTGCCTACAATCAATTTCTCTTTTTCATTAAATGGCAATTTTCCGTTATCAATTTCAAAAGTTGGATTGTAGAGTAGCTGATTAGTAGGAGCGAGGCTTTCATCTGGAGTATTTACACACTCAGGAGCAGTAGGATTCTGAGTACAGTTTGTAAGCTTCACATCATCCACGAGAAGTGGAACATTATCCGTTCCTGGAGTGAGAAGTCCAGATGAATTCGTTACATTAAAGAGCTCTGTCATAGAAGTAAAGTCTGTAGCTGCGTCGGCATTCTTTATTCTAATCTTAGTAGCGTACTTTACAGTTTCCCAGTTTCCACCTTTAGCGATTACTTTACCTGTATATCTTTCAGTAGGATGTCCTTCTTGTAGGTCAGCATCAAAGAAGTTATGTACCCATCTCATCTGGAAGACACCATCTCGAGTACCAATATTTTTTACTTTAGCAGAAAGAACATACAAGTCACCTTGTTTAATAGGTGCTGTACTCGGCTGTTGGAACATACAGAGTCCTGTACCAGCCTGGGTAAGTCTCAAGCTATTAGTTCCTTCAGTCTTATCTTCTGCAGTGACACCAGTATCAGCAGCACATCCGCTTCTACCCCATCCATCAGGTGTAGAGTTATTGGCAAGAGTATCTACCGTAGTATAACCATAGTCAGTACCATTATCCTTTTCAAAGGATCCATTTAAAGTAGGCTTAAGCTGAAGAGTATTACGTATAGTCTCAAGATCACTATCTGCTACTTCAACCACCTTTGCTCTCTGAATATTAAGAGTAGCATTCTGTGCTGGATGAATAACAAGATCAAGATCATTAGAGCCTGCTTTAGTAGGGGTAGTTACACTAAGAATAGGTGTAGTGTACATCTTCAAGTTCGGATATAGATGTGCATCAGGATTGGCTCCAACTCCAGAAATTCCCTCATCTACTGTGAGAGCACGATCTACAGTTTGTTCTCCGCCGGCAGCTCCCTTGAAAAGATTATGAGAAAGTAGAAAACGTGCAGCTATAGGGGCAGCGTCTGCAGACTGCAGCTGTGCCACCGCCATATACTTCTTGTTTGTAGTATCTGTCTTTATTGCCTGCGTAAGATATAGTAAAACATTCGTCGGAATATCTTTATTTGAAAGCTGAAATGCGTTAATAGTGTGTGTTGGCTTCACATATTTTATATTATCTTTAAGCTCAGGAGTCACTCGTGCAGCAGTCCATCCATCAGGCACTAAGTCACCTGCAATTGCATTTACAAGAAGTCCGATACTATCTAGAAGATCTCCATTTGTAGAAACTCTTGTTCCTGCTGGAAGAATATCCTGTACACAATAGTTTTTAAATTTATCAGATGATTTATCTAATGTACCACACTGGACTATATCCATATTTACGATAGTCACTGGAGGTGTAGGTACTCCATATGCAGTAGTTCTAGCTACTCTATATACGATAGATGTTCTGTAAGGCCATACTGGATGCTGTCCAGGTCCAAGATTTGGCTTTGAAATATGAAGACGTTTACTTACAAACTCATATAGACCATTTCCAAGATCAATCTCTGTATTGCCACTTTGCGGTGTAAATTCAAAGTTACTTCTATCTGATGCAGTCCACGGACTATTATGTCCTAGCTGAGTATAAGCATTGCTGCTTATAGCTTGATCAGCAGCAACTTTTACTCGTGTAACACTAACATATGTATCATCTTTTACCATCGGAGTAGTGAGCATCTGGTATACATCACAGTAACTCGCATCGTCAGGCAGCTGAACCGTTGCTCCTTCAGCTGTGATATTAATAGCAGCAGTAGGATTTGCATCTGTTGTAGCATCTGATTTTTTACAACCAATATTCCATGAATCTGGATTGCCATCCGCTGCAATCTTATTGTAAACTGGCCCACTATTGTAAGTAATTCCTTGATCAATTTTCATACCTGCATTCATGACCGTAGTAGTTCCTGAGTTGGACTTACAGTCTGCCTGCTGATAATCACCATTGGCATCCTTTGTACACTTGATCATCTCGACCTTTGTGACAAGAGCACTCTTAGATGGTCCGTACACACTAATAGAAGTTCCTAACACATGAAGTCCGGTTGCATCTTCAGATGTAACTCGAAGAGGAGTAGTAGTAAGGACAGTTGGAGTGTCCTTTTTTGCAGTTCCCCATACCTTTACATGATCAAAGTCATAATTTGTCATTTTTGCTAGATCAGGCTCAGTAATATGACTAGCAGAAATACTTAGATATGCATCATTATCTATACCTTGTACTGTAGCTTTTGCTACATATTCATCACCTACTTTTACATCACTCACATATTTTCCAAGTCCGAAATTCCAGTCTCCCTGAACTTTGTACTGATAAATACATCCGTCATTTGCACCAGAATCAATTCTGATTCCTGCGCCAGTATTTGTAATAGCAGTAGAACCATTTCCACAGCTAAGCATGCTGTTTGTAAATGGCTGAGAAGACCATCCTGCAGGAAGGTACTTAGGAGCACCAGCTGCTAGATTAGGCTGGATTGTTCGTACATACCCAGTATTATCCGCAGGGAAATCTCCGTTAGCTAAAATTTTACTGTCCTCACTGCTTACTTTTACTACCTCAATACGGTCCACAAATGCCGCATGACCTGGTTTTACTGCAATATAGGCTAGCATATTTCCTTCTAGTCCTACAGTATACCCCTCAGGAGTTACAGTACCAGTTCCGATTTTGGCAACATCTGGTACCATCTTAGTTCCGTCAAAACTCATGACCTCTTCCTTTGTAACTGTCATCACGGAAGTAGTAATCATACGTGCAGCACCACCTGCCACTGGTAAATATGGACTACCGCTCTGTACAGCTTCGGCATAATTAGCATATGTATTACCACCTGCTGTATATCCAAAACACGTATTACAAGAATTATGAAGAAGACTAAGCCGCACCTGAGCATCCTGATCAGCATTATTTGCTGAAGATACCCATGCACGAAGCACAAATTTATCTCCTATCTTAAGCCTATCTGGAGGAAGATAGTTGATCTGTCTCATACTAGCTTCAATAGACTTATCTCTAGCATCCATGAGAAGCCGTTTTTTACTAGTGAGACTATCTGTTATGATCTTGATGATTGGTTTATTTGGATGTCCCTCAGGAAGCTGATATGTCCAAGTAGCATCAGGATTAGGATACCATCTGTCAGGATATCCGTCATTTGCTGTGTTATTATCTACTCTGCTTCCTGCATAGACACTAGGCATGGCAATAGATCCATTGTCTATGGTCAAATTTGGATTCACCGTAAAGTTCACTCCACTCGGTGGTCCAAATCCGTCACCAATAACCGTTTCCGTGTCCACTGGTGAAATAAGAGCTGATTGGAAGAGTCCTCCGGGTAAGAGGTAATTTCCCAGCACGAATGCAGCAACTCCAACAATTGCTACCGCGCCTACTGCAAGGGATACCCTGCCTGCTTTGTTCATATGTGTTTGTTTATGTATAAGACTATCATACCATTGTACCATTAGCCCCTCATTTTACACAAGTACCTGGAAGGTGCATTTTTACGTAAATACCTATACATCTCATAATTTTGTTTTACATATCTATTATTTCAAAAAAAGAGCAGATCTAAGGATCTGCTCTTTTTAGTAAGAATATCTATTATTTTATTTTCAGAGATAAAGAAAGAACTTTAGCAAATTCTCCACGTGTCATAGACCGTGCGGGTTCAAAGGCAGTACGCTTATCAATCAGTTCAAGATTTGCAGCAGCATACACATATTTTGCATACCAGCTTGTACTTGAGACATCCCGGAAATATCCGCGGTTTGTTTTGATAAATTCTCTTGAGAGAAGATCCACATTCACTTTCTTTGCAGTCAAAAGAAGTTTGAGTATTTCCGCACGATTTGCAGACCGTGCTGGTTCAAATAACTGTGCATCGATACCAGAGACGATACCTGCCTCCTTAGCTATTCCTACAAACCCTGCATACCATATCTGGAGAGGTACATCTTTAAAGTACATGTAGGTATAGTTTTTATGTGCTGATTTGAATTGTTCTGTAAATTTGACCTCATCCTGCTGTGGGTAAAATGCTTTCACAACAGCCTTAGTGCTTTCCGCACGATTTAATGTGCCATTTGGATCAAACTTCCCAGGAGCCCTGCCTTGTAATACACCCTTCTCTGCAAGCTCATCAATAAATATACTCGCGAAATGTCCTGTAATATCTTTAAAGGAACTCTGTCTTACTGGTGCTGATGCTTTTAGATTCTGGTTTGCATTTGCAGCACTTCCTCCGGCATATGATACGCCCGAACTTCCAGTACTTGAATTTGTCACCGATCCTGATGAACGGGCATTAGTATTTAGGTTCAAATTCACCGAGCTAGGTAGATTTTGGTTAGTGTTGAGAATTGGTGCATTCCCATTACTTGTCTTATTCTGATTGAGATTGGCATTCTGCGCATTACTGTTTCCATTTACTGCAACAGGATCTTGAGGCGGCTCAGGAGAGACGCGAGGTGCTGTTTCCAAAGAAGGAAGATAACTGCTCGCTGTATTCTTTATAATATCCTGACTACCAAGCAATAGGTCTTCAGAATTAGTTTCTATCATATCCTCAGAGAGGAAGACTGCACTCTTTGGCGGTAATGTAAGTATGACACTATCCTTTGTATTCGGCAGGATCGTATATTTATTAATTTTAGGGAACTCTTGTATTCGTAGCGCTGCAAGATACTTGTCACGAAGCGTACTCTCCGGCAATCTATAATTTCTTATCAGATTTCCTACTGCAGCAAATGAAAGTTTCTTTTTACCAAGCACCCATCTTCCACCTTCTTTGACGATATCCACAATACCAAACTTTCTCTCAGCTTCGATTCTGTTGAGTAGATACGGTTCATTCAGGAGCTCATAGATAAAGTACTTCTTTATCTGTGGATAGAGCCCTATAAGTTGTGTAAGTGTATTTGTCAGGTATCTTGACTGATTTTCCTCAATAACTGCATCATCGGTGTATCCGCTGTTTCCTTCATTGATCCATACTTCTTTTCCATAAGAGTTTAATTTCTGCGGCACATTGATCGTACCGCCTACATTAACAATAGTAGTTGTCTCATCTTTTAGAGGAGTTTTTGGATCATCTTTTGCCTCCATATTAGAGTACCAATGCCACGCAATAACTTCAAACCCAACATTATCCTCAGTCAGGCGGTCAAGGAATCCGAAATGTAACCATCCAGCATCTATGATACGCTTTGCAGTAGGATCTGCATCATGTACACCCCGGGACATACCTCTCATTGTTGCCCGCACTCTCTCATATCTAGTCTGATTGTAATGTTTCTTTAAGCTTCCATCTAAATGCCATCCTGGAACTTCAAGAAGCTTACCTTCAATATCACGTTCTCCTTGCTGCAGAAACGCATAATTTTCTAGCTCATTCTGAAACTCCCAAGCGTGTATTTCATTTTTATACTTACTTACTTTATTGAAAGCATAGTCATAGGATATTTGCTCAATCTGCTCAAGAGTAATATTTTCCCAAGAAGTCCAGTTAGAGGCAGGACTATTCCATAGATAGTATCCTGGGTCCATAATTTTTACTGATCCATCAGCTGTTTTTATCTCATTACCATTCGCGTCCATTTCAGGCAGTCCAAGAATTGGGAACATAACTGGAAACATGATTGGCTTGAGCTCAATATTTTCTTTCTTTGCAGCAGCAATAAGCTTATCAAAGTCTTCATCTGATTTTGGGACGGTATGTCTGTACGCTTTTGCACCAAGTTCCTTGAGAAGTGCTATCTGCTCTTCTACAGAAACACCAATGTTACTATATCCCTCCTGTATAAAAGGATGTCCATTCATACCAAGTTCAAAGCTCTCATTACCAGGCACTTGTCGGTATTCTTGTTCACGTATCAGTTTCGTAGTAGCTTTTATCACTTCCACTATAGGTTTTGGCTTATCAACAATCCAAGTTCCCTGTGCACTTTTCTTCATCTGGAAAAGACCAAAATGGGATTCAGGATTTGTCTCTCCAAAATAGGGTTCATCCAGGAGTTCATAGAAGTAATAAGCTTTTACCTGTGGAAGATTTACCATCTGCAGCATGATGTCTTTTGCATATTGAGCTTGTTCAGCACCAGTTGCTCCCATATCTCCTCCCCATTTATTACCTTCTGTGATCCAGATATCCTTGCCAAACTTAGCAAGCTCGGCAACTGCGTTGACCGCACCATTTACTTTTGTAATATCACCCATGCTTGAGTACCAGTGCCAAGAAAGAATGTCGAAGTTTACACCAGCATCCACCATTCTCTGGATGTATCCAAAGTGAAGCCATCCGCCATCTATGGTTGTTTTAAGCTTCGGATCAGCTTCATGAACACCGTTTGTGAGTCCTTTCATCATAGCAGCAACTTTTGCACTGCGTCCTTCATCATGTTGCTCTTTCGTGTCGCCATTGATCATCCAGGCTTCCCATGGCCACGGCTGACCGTTTACGATGTCACCTTTACGGAGCTGTGTATAGTTATCCATCTCATTGTGCAATTCCCATACAGGAATATCATCCTTATATTTCTTTGCAAAATCCAATGCGTAGTCATGAGAAATTTTTTCTATCTTTGCGAGATCAGATTCAACATCCAGGTTTACCGGAGGAAAAATAACAGGGAGGATAGTGATTCCTCTTTTCTTTCCCTCAAGTACTGCCTGGTCAAAAACAGCATTTGGTTGTCCCACATCAATTCTATATGATGTGAGTCCCATATCCTGAATACGGTCAAGCTGCTCAGTGAGAAGTACTCCTTCTGTTATTGAAGGTGCACCGGTTTGTTTATAGCTCTCCTGATTCATCGGATGACCATTCACTCCGAAGATAAACGGCTCCTTTATTTTTACATTTCGTACAGCTGACGCCCCAAATTGATCTATAAGTGATCCTGATGCAGTTGTATTCGTTACCTCTGTCACCTGCAGCTTCGCGGAATTCTTTAAAGTGTATGTCTTAGGGCTATCAGTAAGGTTCATGACCAAACCACGTTTTTTACCATCCTGCGTTTGACCAAAGAACTCTGTAAGTACTTCTGAACTTCTAAAGAGCTTTGTTGTAAAATTTTCTCCAGAGAAAAATGTTTTCTGAAATATCTGACTAAGTACTCCAAGCGGAAGGACACGAGCCGTATCAGTTTTAAGTGAAGCTAAAAAGGGATCTTTTATTTGTGCGGCATCATTAGACCAGCGTCCATTTACATTTACTCCAGCGAGATCACCGAAGAGACTAAAGATACTTGTATATGCCACATCTTTTCTACCAGTCAGCTCAAGAAATCCCTTGAATGTCACCATTGCCTGCTCAAAACTCTGCATAGAATTGCCGCTTTTTTCCTGTCCGATGATCCACAAAGGAGTTCCTCCAAAGCCGTGAGCATCAGCAATACTTCGAACAGAATGGAGACTTTCTTTCCACTTTTCATAATTTGGCAATGAAAGAGATAATCCCTTTATGTTACTCTTGATACTTGAGTACTGCGTACTCGCAGTGAGCGTCTGAAAAAGATCCTTGAGATTATATTGAGTACCCCAGTTCCACCAGTCACCGTTTGCGTTCGCAGGTACGCTCAAAACTATTTGAGCTTTAGGTGCTATTTCTTTTATTTTCAAAATTGATGCAGCAGCAACTTCTGCGTAGGTTTTAGGGTCAAGATATCCATTCTCTACAGAAGATACTTTGCTTCCAAGCTCAAAGGAAATATGATCTGCAATAAGTGTTTCTGTTTTCGTAAGAGCAACTGTACTTGAAAATCCCCGTTTTACAAACTGTGACTGAAGTACTTCTTTTACTTTCTTGACCGCCTCCTGATTCTGAAGAGCAATGAGAGGAATATTCTTCTCCTTTGCAAGTACAGTACTTACGTCATTTACGATATAAGTACCGCTTGCAGTTTGTACTAGAGGACCAGTGAGGTGGTTTGCTGTATTTGAAACAGCGTCAAAAGTATAAGCAGTATTCAATGCTATCGATATTTTTCCAGGCTCTGGAGAGAATAAAGCTCCTGAAGCAGTGGTCTTTAAAAAATCCTCTAAGCTGAGAGTCTCAATCTTATGAGTAAGAAGCTTGTCTGTCTCCGTTACAGGTACAGTAATCCCAGGAAATACATTTTTTGCCTGTGTCAAAAATGCGGTTTTTGCTAGAAAAAGCGCAGAAGACATTTGTCCAGAGAGAGGATCCTTATCTTCATTGTATGCAATTCTAAAGTTCTTTACATTTGTCTTACCAACTACTGCAAGTGCTCCTGATGACGTTTCAGCTAGCATATGCTGTCCTTCCGCCCCAAGTGATGAGGAAGAGTATATTTTAGTATAAGGCGAGCTCTCAAGAGAATTTAAATCTATGTCGTATGAAGGTGCTTTCTCTTCATAATTATCTTCAAGCGGATTATTGTATACCACTTCGGAATCAGAACCTGAAAACAGAACACTTGATCGCAGCAGTCCACCATTGTCATCCAGAAGGAGAACAATACCTGCTATAAGTATGGTTCCAAGAATTGCCAGTGAGTATTTTTTTTGCTCAGTCGAAAGCTGCATTGTGTTTTTTTATTTATTTTAATGAAGATTTTTAGTGAAGATCATATTTTTCTTTATCTAAAGTATGATCTGACACAATATCTTATGAATACTTCTGATCATTTTACCATGAAGAGTATCCATAGGCAATAAACCTATCTTTGCATAAAATGCATAACATATTTTAAATAATCCTTTGGTGTACTTCCAAGCTCAGATCTCAGTTCAGGATGCTGATCAAAATATCTTGTGATCCAGAATTCAGGGCTAGATGGTCTGCCTTCATACAGACCAAAATGTATCCAGTGATTCTTTGCCTGCTCTTCATTCATAAATGTCAAATCACTATTTCTCGTTACAATTGCCGCATCTGCAAGATAAAGAGATTCGTATTTAGGCTTTCTTGTATAAAACTCCCAGTTAAAAACTTTTGGATCAAGTATACTCGTCGTATTTATAAGTTCCTGCTTTGTGCCAGTCTTTCCTAGTGATCTACCTGAGAAAATAAAATGCTGAATCGCCCGGGCATAAGTGCTCAGATCATCAGGATTCCACTGCAGTATTCGGGCTAGAGCAGGATTCGATTGTATATAGTAGCGTGCGAGAAAGTTTGAATGAGCATTTCGTCCTTCTATAGAACCGTAATTTTTCCAGTGAAATCGTGCTTCAGTCTCAGTCAAAGATCTTAGATCGGGATACGCAGCTGTATAATATTTCCAGTCAAATACTGCAGAATCTAGAAATACATTTGTATCAATAAGCTTGGTCATAGCACTCTCCTTTAGAACTGCTGAATGTGACAACTGTTCCTGAAGATTCTTTTCCGATTCAAGCATAGTCAATGCCCCAGTAGACACTGTCTGCTGTTTTAAAGAGACAAAGATGCCTTTGAGATCCCAGTTACCCCACCTATCACTTTGCGCATCAAAATCCTTCGCAGATCCAAATCCTACCATAAGTTTATCAGATCGAATATGACCAGTTCTATCTCCCTCCATTCCAATATTATGAGAAAAATTTGGGAATGCTACGGCAGGAGTGAGTATACGTGCCTTAGACCAATGTACACCGTCTATAGAATCTGTAATCCAAAGAGAAGATGAGACATTATGATTATCATGTATCACCACAGTAGTAAAAAGTCCTCTTATATCATCGTATTTTATTTCACCTATTTCAAGAGCTTCATCACTCGTAAGTTTTGCTACATTTTTAGGCGACCAGGTCTTACCATCAATAGAAAGATTTCCCCAATTTACAGGGTCATCTGACTTGATAAGATTAAGAGAAGCAGCAGGGGATTCTTTTCTATCAGAACGTGAGGTATCAACATACCAAAGATAGAGCTGATCATCCTTCACAAGTACAGTAGGCTGACCTGCTCCATATCCCAGTGACTGCTCCCCTGCAAGAGGTACACCATTCAGATTTGGTTCCTTATAATATGGATATATGATCGGCTTTGGATCATTTGGTTCAAATTCCCAGGTATTATTCATTGTATAAGTCAGATATGGTCCCTCTATTTGCTCAGCTCGGGCGACTTGGACATGAGTATAGTATTGAGGAACATTGTTTATGTAACCAGTTCTATATACAGAACCGTAGTACATATAATAATATCCTTTGTAATATACTACACTTGGATCACATGCGGATCTATCTATCCCTTGTGCATTCATTTTTGATTTAAGACTGATTACAGGAGTACTCCAAGTTTTTCCGCTATCAATAGATTTTGTATATCTTATAAAATCCCAAGCTCCATAAGGATTTCCACCTTGTTCATCCTTAGGAAGAGAACAGGCAAATACATGATATGTGTCGTTTTCTTTAATTATAGATGGAGCATATGTATATGCATACCCACCATCGGTATTATAAAACTCCTGAGGTAGAATCAAAAAGTCCTTTTCTTTTTGTACTTCATTATCTATTGCACTTACAATTTTTATTGAGAAAAAACTACAGCACATAATACTGAGCAGTAGTAATCTTAAGAAATATGTAAGACAAAGTCTTGTGTCCATATGAGAGAGAAGAAAAAGTATTCTTTATATAGTACCATATTCAGCTAAAAAAAGCGACTATACCTATATATAGCCAACTATTTCAACGCACAAAAAAGCCCATCATTTCTGATGAGCTTTTTTAGTATATATGTCGCCTTTGATGCGATTGATACCCAAAGCGTAGTAGAGAAAATTACTTGATCTCTCCACAGAACCGAAGTTCCGTGTGTCGACCATTATCCAAAAAAAATCTGGAAAGGAGGTGATCCATCCCCACGTTCTCGTAGGGATACCTTGTTACGACTTCGTCCCAGTCATTAGTTTCACCTTAGGCCCTCTGATTGATCGAGAGACTTCGGATGCCCCTAACTTCCATGACGTGACGGGCGGTGAGTACAAGACCCAGGAACATATTCACCGTGACATGTCTGATTCACGATTACTAGCGATTCCAGCTTCATGAGGTCGAGTTGCAGCCCTCAATCCGAACTTGGAGGTGCTTTGATGGGATTGGCTCCGTCTTGCGACTTGGCTACCCATTGTACACCCCATTGTAGCACGTTAGTAGCCCAAGGCATAAGGGCCATGCTGATTTGACGTCATCCTCACCTTCCTCCCGTTTGACACGGGCAGTCTCTTATGAAATTGTAACATAAGACAAGGGTTGCGCTCGTTCGCGGACCTAACCGTACACCTCAAGGCACGAGCTGACGACAACCATGCAGCGCCTGTCACTAAGCTCCTTGCGGCACTCCACTGTTTCCAGCGGATTCTTAGGATGTCAAGCCTTGGTAAGGTTCCCCGTTTTGTGTCGAATTAAACAACATGCTCCACCGCTTGTGTGGGTCCCCGTCTATTCCTTTGAGTTTTAATCTTGCGACCGTACTCCCCAGGCGGAACACTTAACGCGTTAGCTAAGGCACTGGCGGGATCGATCCGCCAACACCGAGTGTTCATCGTTTACGGCGTGGACTACCAGGGTATCTAATCCTGTTTGCTCCCCACGCTTTCGTTTCTCAGCGTCAGGTATGTCCAGTAAGCTGCCTTCGCTTTTGGCGTTCCTTCCGATCTCAACGGATTTTACCCCTACACCGGAAATTCCACTTACCTCTACATACCTCTAGCAAACCAGTTTAGGAAACGGATTCCGGGTTGGGCCCGGAGATTTCACCTCCTACTTAATTCGCCGCCTACAAACTCTTTACGCCCAATAATTCCGGATAATGCTTGCACCCTACGTATTACCGCGGCTGCTGGCACGTAGTTAGCCGGTGCTTATTCCTGAGGTAACTTCAAACTTTATTCCCTCAGAAAAGAAGTTTACGATCCGAAAACCTTCATCCTTCACACTGTATCGCTCCGTCAGCCAATAGGCCATTGCGGAAAATTCCTCACTGCTGCCTCCCGTAGGAGTATGGACCTTGTCTCAGTTCCATTGTGGCTGGTCGTCCTCTCAGACCAACTAATCGTCATAGCCTTGGTGAGCTTTTACCTCACCAACAAGCTGATAATGCGCAGGCTCTTCCCATATCGCCGAAGCTTTACCCTTGCGGGACCATCCGGTATTAGACCCGATTTCTCGAGCTTATCCCTGAATATGGGGGAGATTCCGACGTGTTACTCACCCGTCTGCCACTTTCTCACGCTCTAAGCAAGCTCATTGCGTGATCTCGTTCGACTTGCATGTGTTAGGCGTACAGCTAGCATTAATCCTGAGCCAGGATCAAACTCTTCAAAAAAAATGTTGCATTACTAGTATAAACTAATAAGCAGAGCATCCATATTACTTACCAAGTAATTTTGTCTACTACACTCTAGATATCAAAGGTCCAACTCATCCGTGCGTTCTTTCGAACCAGGATGCGAGATGTATCTTACGGATTAGCAAAATAAAGTCAACACTTTTTCACAAGAAAAACAGTAAAATGTCCACTGCCGAAAAATAATGGCTCTAATAAAGGAAATAAGAGCCCCTCTTTTTTCAAAAAAATATCTCTTACCTTGCCCTCTCTCCTCTCTAAAAAATTTTGCTATAAGATGTAATAGTAAAAGTATAGTATCTTATACTTTCTACACTCCAGTTTCTTATTATCTTTTTCTCCATACTTATTCTTCTCTCTTCATACTCTATATATTCCTTTGTAGCGGCATCTATTAATGCGGATAATTCTACAAAAACAACTAATCAAAAGCACACAAAAGATCGTTATACAATAGATAGCCACTATCTTCTACCAGGATGAAAAACGATATGTCTTCTAAAATATGGAACTATCGTCTTATATCCGTCACATACTGTCATTCATTTTTATAAATATTTTTGAGTTGATAGTCCCATCCGTGTTAAAATACACATATATTTTTTTATCTTCCACATGAACTTACTATACAAGCGCTTTTCTGTTGTTTTCTCAGGAATCCTTCTCATTACTTCCTGTTCAGTTGAGATTCCTTTCAGTTCTCAGTCCTCAAATACAAATAATCCAATAGTAAATAATAATAGTATAGAGAATATAAATAGTAATACCTCCATGGGACTTTTGAGTATCACTAATCAAAATGTTGCAGAGCCAAGTTTTGCAGAGGTGGGAAGTATCATTCCTTCAAGAGCACCTGCGGAAGGCTGCAGCTGGCAGGAAATAAAAAACGAAGAACTTGGAGTGCAATTTCTTGAGCAGACATGCGGAGAAGATAAAACAAAGCTGCCTTATATGTGGAAAGATAATAAGCTTGTAAACTCAGACGGATCTGCAGACCAGTATCCTGTAATGACAGTGTTTTATAAACAGGGAGATGAGACAGACGAAGCAGTCCTAAAACGCCTCTTCGTATCCAAACTAGGAACTGAAGAGCAGCAGAACTGTGAACTTACAAAGCTTGATATACCTGCATCTGCAGTAGGAGCAGTACGTTATACTATTGATCCAAATGATAAAGTACTCGCTGATGCTGAAGCAAAAGGAGAACCAGCTTGGGGATACTGCGGTGCCTACGGATGGACAAACGCAAAAACATTCTTTGAATTCCAGAAGGATAAGACAAAGTTTGTGTACTTAAGCCTTGGTCAAGATGTGCAGTTTATAGATGAGGATACAATAAGAATTTTAAAGTAATATAAAAAATAAACCCTATACCAAAAGTGTATAGGGTTTTTTTCATGGAATATCTCTCTCTTCCCTCCAATTTATAAAGTCTTCGACAAAGCCAAGAACTTTAAGAATCCAATAGTTGCATGTCACAATAACTATTAAAGCTAATATTACATACACTATATTGCGTCCTGAAGTTATCTTCAGCATCAGGTATCCATATCTACTGAGACACCATATTGCCACAATAGTCAGAGTTGCCCCTCCTAGACTTACTGCAGGCGGAGCAATGAAGTCTTCAGCTAAATCACTCAGCCAGTCAAAGAATGAATCCTTCAAATGAGTAACCCCATCTTTAACTTTTTGAGGAGCAACAGCTGTTACTATATCTTTAGCAAGTTTTATCTTTGCATATCCTGCCCCTATTGGGGCAGAAAAGTGGACTCCTAATGCAATGATAACTCCAGCTATAACAGCAACAATTATCACCGGCACAAGTACTATAGATGCGATCCCGTCCCCAGTTGCTAGTGAATGCCTTGCTGAAGCGATACCGCTCTCAAATGCCCAGGGACCAAAGTACAGGTAAATGAGAAATACTCCTATTAGTAGACCAAATCTCATGACAAGGTCCTCCTTTCATAAGATAATAATCATAATAGCCAAATTTTGGCAGGCGGATATTAGTCTTTTTGATAAATTAGTCAATATTTTTTCTATACAAAAACATATATTATTAGTTTGTAAAATTCATATACAAAGAGAGTTCTTTTGCCAAAGTCAGAGAACTTTGCTACTATCTTTCCACTATCACTGCACCTAGACTCATGACAGACAAACGGACACATCAAAACTTCACATTTGAAAACTACCAATTCAATAAGGAAACAGGCGCACTTTCATTAGTGTACTCTCTTGATGAAGATAAATTTGAAGAGAAAATATATTTCCCTGTAGAGAATATTAATTGGAATAAAGTAAACCAAAATGCTCTCGAGACGGCTTTCTTCAATCTTCATCTTATAGGTGGCATAGGGTATTGGAAAACTACACTTCCAAAGGAGATGACTATAAAGAGCGGTTCTCTTGATAAAGATCAAGCTGCATTCTGGGATACATTATATACAAAAGGACTCGGCGAGTTCTTCTTTAAGAATCAGATTGATTTTAGAGACCTTGTACATTTTCCATATATAGATAGAGAAGCTGCTGCATCTAAAGAGCTGGATCTGCCAAACGGAGTGCTGCTTCCTATCGGAGGAGGAAAAGACTCTCTCGTCTCCGCAGAGCTTTTATTTAAAAACAATAAGGGGTTCACTTCCTTTAGTGTTCACGCTCACGGACCTATCAAACCTTGTGTAGAAAAGATAGGAAAGCCATGGCTGCTTATCAAACGTGAAATGGATCCATTACTTTTTGAATGGAATAAATCAGGTACAGTCTGGAATGGTCACGTACCGATCACAGCATATATTTCTTTTGTGATGGTCATCTGCTGCATCCTTTACGGATATTCTGATATCGTCTTCTCTCTGGAAAAAAGTGCTGATGAAGGGATGGTAGAGTATCTTGGAATGATGGTGAATCATCAGTATTCAAAGAGTTATGAATTTGAAGAAATGCTGCATGCATATATAAAGAAGTATATATCTCCTTCTATAGAGTATTACAGTCTTCTCCGTCCATGGTATGAACTAAAAATTACTGAACAGTTTGCAGCTTCACATGGATATACTCATAGTAAAAAGACATCTGAACCCGAGAGAGATTATCTTTCCATTTTTTCAAGCTGCAACCGTAACTTCACTATCAACAAACAAGCTCCGTCCACCCTGTGGTGCGGAAAGTGTGAAAAGTGCGCCTTTGTATTTCTCATGCTTGCAGCCTTTTTGCCTAAAGCGAAACTTCTTGAGATCTTTGGAGCAGATCTTTTTGAAGATGATGATCAGCTGAAAACATATAAGGAGTTGCTTGGACTTGAAGGTCATAAGCCCTTTGAGTGTGTGGGTACGCCGAAAGAGAGTGCAGTTGCTTTTTATAAGGTAAGAGAGAAGGGAGAATTTAAAGGAAGCCTAATGATGGAGATGTTTGAAAAGGAATATATGCCTGGGTTTACAGAGTATGAAGAATGGGAGAAGGAAGTAATGGCAACTACTCTCACAAAGACAATGCCGGAAGAAATCCAAAAGTTATTTATATAAAGATCGTTTGTCTCATACTATAAAATAAGCCCTAGGATTTTTAGATCTTCAGGGCTTTTTTATTATTTGAAGCATTCTTTGTTTTTTATTCTTTGGGAAAGTGACGGTATGCAAACCAGCCAAGTACGAAAAAGTTACATACATATCCGGCGCCAAGAGTTGTCATCATTCCAGTTTGTTCCGCTCCTACAGCAAGTCTTAAAAGAATGAATACGATTGTCAGTAGCAATAAAGGATGTGCCGCACCAATAAGAAAACTTAAAGCCGGCTTCTCTTGATATTCATTATATTTTTCTCTCGCTATAATAGCTGCAGGAACAAATCCCACTCCTATAACGAATATCCATGCCCGGATATAACCCACCATTCCCATATCTCCATCCACCGTAATACCAAAGGAATCCGATAATTTAAGTGCCATAATACAAAGTAGTATGTAGACCATAAATCCTATTCCTGTTCCTATTGCTAGTGATCTGTTCATTTTTTCTCCTTTAGATTTTGTCTGTAATAATTTTTATTTTGACAGATCCTAGACTGATACTAGAAAAAGTCAATGATACCTCCTACCGCAATGCTTATAAATCCTTATAGGCATCTTTTCTAAAATAAATGTTTATGAGCACATTCTGAGACTTCTGTTTCACAAATACTATTCTAATATTTCCCTTTCGTATGCGGTATAAATTCTTCGTACTTTGAAGCTTTTTTACATCTAGTGTCTCTAGATTATTCTGAACAATCCGCAGAATAATTTCTCTTAAAAGCTCTCTTTCGCTGTGAGAAAGATTCTTTAGGAATTTATTAATCTTGTCCATGAAGCTTAGTAATCTCTTCTAAAATCTTCGTGGCATCTAATCCCTTATTTGAGTAGATTCCAAACCCTTCTTTGTTTTCGTAGTATACTACATCTTGTTCTTCATCTACGATCAAAGGGCGTATAAGTAATCCATCTACAGTTTCTTCTGCAGTAAAATGCTCAGTAGAATATTTTTCCCTCCATTTCTTTGGCAGGGTTACTTGTCCTGTATTAAAAAGCTTTAATGTATAATTCATAAAATTATCTAAATTAATTAATTTCATAGAAATTGTAACATAAAAGGTAATTACGAGTAAAGATCACTGATATTATAGAATGAGCATAAGTATTTCTATAAACTTTGAAACTACATTTCTGAAGAAGTGTTCATAAAAATTTACAACAGTAGCAATAAATTTTTAGTTTCCATTTTAGTAGTTTCCTACTACACTAAGCCTACATTACGTAGAATTAATTTATGGATCTTCAAGAACTCAAAAATAAATCTATCCTCATCATCGGCTTCGCCCGCGAAGGCATGGCTACTTTTTCTTTTCTGAAAAAAAATCTTCCTGAGAGTAGAATTACAATTACTGATACGAGAGCACTAGAGGAGTTTCCCGCAGATGCTCAAAAACTTATAGGTACATACAAGCCTGAACTTTTACTGAAGGAACAGTACCTCAGTCATCTTGAAAAATTTGATATTATTATCAAGATCCCAGGTCTTTCTTATCTTGATCCAAGCATCAAAGCAGCAGTAGAAAGAGGGCAAACTATAACCTCTTCTACAAATATTTTCTATGCAAATACCACAGCAGAGATCATCGCTGTCACCGGATCAAAGGGAAAAAGTACTACTTCTACCCTTATTTATCAGATACTAAAGAATGCGGGTAAGAATGTGGAACTTATCGGAAATATCGGAGAACCGGCTATCGCATATCTAGGTAAAGAAACTCCTGACCAGCTCTATGTCTTTGAAATGTCGAGTTATCAGCTTGAAGACTTCAAATATGCGCCGCATGTGGGAGTATTTACCAGCTTCTTCCCTGACCATATAGATCATCATGGTAATATAGAAGAATACTTTAAGGCAAAGAGCAGTATTGCAAAAAATATGAAAACAGATGACATTTTTGTATATAATGCCCAGTCAGAGAAAGTTGTAGAGTTTGCAGAGAATCTGACGTGTGTAAAAGCTCCTTTTAACGATGGAAATATAAGTCAGATAAAAGAAGACGGGCTTTACTATAAAAATGAAAAGGTGGTCTATCTCGAAAAGATTCAGCTTATCGGAAAACATAATCTTGAGAATATCCTGGGAGTGATCGGAGTGGTAAAACACTACGGTGTGAATAATAAAACTATAGAAGATACCGTATCAGAGTTTACGGGACTCGAGCACCGCCTGGAAGAAGTCGGAACCTTTAGAGGAATCACATTCTACAATGATGCTATCTCCACTACTCCCGAATCAACAATCGCTGCCATCAATGCCATGCCTAAAAAGATCGGTACCATTATTTTAGGTGGGCTTGATAGAGGATATGATTTTGCAGAGCTTGCCAAAGTAGTTTTAGAAAACAAAATCTCTCACATCATACTGCTTCCAGATTCAGGTAAAAAGATCTGGGATATTATCTCTGAGAACGCAGCAGCAATGGAACTACCGTCACATTCTTTTGTTTCAGATATGCAGCACTGTGTACAAGATGCATATAGTTCAACTCCTGCTGATACTATCTGTCTTCTCTCCTGCGCATCTCCAAGTTATAGCATTTTTAAGAATTTTGAGGATAAGGGAAAACAATTTAAGTTGTATGTGCAGCAGTGTTCATAGAATTTGAAGATATTTTACAATATTTAAATATAGTGTGTGATATACTTATAGTGTATTACTTCTCTTCAACACAAAAATGTTCAGACTTCAAAAACGCATTCTTGCTCTAAGCAAGCCATTTCTTAAGGTCTTGCTTACTTTTCTGCTCATTGCTGCACCTTTAGCAAATGCAGCAACAGTTGGAACAGTTACTCCAGGAAGTACCACGTACCCTGAGCCAAATATCAGAAAGATAGATCAATTTACCGCAACCGGTGCTGCCGAGGACTATTGGGCGAGCGCCATTGATAGTACAAACGGATATCTCTACTTGGGAAATTATTCTAACGGAGGTATCACAAAAGTAAAACTCAGCGATTTTTCATATGCCGGATTTTTACAAACAGATGATTATAGTCTGATAGATGCAAAGATTGACTCAACAAATGGGTATGCATATTTTCTATCCTATATGTCGCCTACGAAGCTTACAAAGGTAAGACTCAGTGACTTCAGCGTAGTAAGTGTTTTGACTCTTGCTGCAGGAGAAGATAATGGTAGTTCTCTAGTCATTGATGAGACAACTCAGACTGCTCTCATAGGTACGGATAGTTATCCAGCCAAGGTCATCAAAGTAGATCTTGCAGCCATGACAGAAACAAGCGTATACACATTAGGGGGAGGTGAAGACGCAATTCAGAGCGGAACCTATGACGCCGCAACAGGACAGGCATACTTTGTCACAAGTACTTATCCAGTTTCACAGATGATAAAGGTAAGTATGAGTGACCCTACACAGCGGACTACTCTTCCACTTAACGTTGTAAGTGCGACTGCCACTACACCTGTATACAATGGCTATATCTATGTAGGAGATGGTAATAGTTCTCCGGGATTTATAGAAAGAATACGGCTTAGCGACTTTACCACTGACGGTACACTATCGCTTAATGCTGGAGAAGAATATCTTTGGTCTGCCACTATCGATAGCGTAAATGGTAAAGCATATTTTACGACCTTTGAAAATGCAAATAATGTTATAAAAATAGATCTGGCAACATTTACGAGAGAAGGGTCCATTACACAAACTGCAGGAAGCGTCTATGGTGCAACCTTTGATCCTACTACTGAAAAGGTGTACCTTGCTGTCTACGATGATCCAGGTATCGTTGTAAAAATAGATAGTCCGACTTTTAGTATAGATGGTAGTCTTACTATGCCCACAGCAGAAGATACAAGTTTGAATGTCCTTACAGTACCGTCTATTAATGCAGTCTTCACTATTACAGGAAATAATCCTTACAAAGTAATACGAATCAATAAGGATACTCTTGCACGAGAAGCTGAATATGCATTTCCAAACAATGTCTGGATTTCTATTGGAGATGCTCTGACCTATGACAGTTTCAATAATAAACTCTACGTAAGTACAATCAATCCCTTTGGCGGATTCAGTCCAGGAAGCATCTATCGTCTCAATGCCGACACACTTGCCTTAGAAGCAAATCTCGTACTTGATCAGAGTGTCGATGCCCAGCAGGGATACATCACTTCTGACGGTACAACAGGTTACTTTATTACCAATGCAGTTGCATCCCGAATCTATAAGATTGACCTCGCAAGTTTCACTATTACTTCTTCAACTGTTTTAGGGGGCGTATATGCAAATGCATCTAGAATTGAAGTTGACCCTGCAAATAACGTTGCCTATACATCAGTACGAGACCTTGGCATTAGTCAGAATAAGATCTTAAAGATAGATCTCTCTACAATGTCAGTGGTATCAGAAATAACAATGACCGCATCAGAATCAGGATTTGGTAGTCTCGGATTAAGAATGGACACTACAAGAAATAAACTCTATGTAGGAACCTTTGGCAATCCCGGAACTATTACTGCAATCGATACTACAACCTTTACAAGAGGTTCAAATCTTGTTTTTAATGCGGGAGAAAACACGGCAAGAACATTTTCAATAGCGCCTGATCGGGGATTTGGTTACGTTGCAACAGTTGTAAGTGGATCAAGTAAAATTATAAAATTTGATCTCGATACACTAACTAGAATTGGGACATACACGAGTACTTTCTCGGATCAAATCATGGATATGAATTATTCTTCCGACGACGGTATGCTCTACGCACCTACATACTCTTTCCCAGGTGTTATACATAAACTGACTACGTCTTACAAAGGACTTACACTTGGTACTAAGATCACTCTTGCTAGTCCTGCAACCAGTGTAAATAATCTTAAATTTTATTCTCACTCCGCTTCAGGAAATGTACGTCTTGGTCTTTATTCTCTCGCAGGCAATCTGTTGTGGGACAGCGGAACAATAGCAAACACAGCGGGTGGAGATCTTATAACTGCACCTATTTCTTCAGGAACTCCAAGTACCCTTGCGCTTGCAGCAGGAGATTACTATTTAGCTTTTCAGATAGATGATATCGCATCTATCCCAAGTTATACACTTGGCGGAGCTTCTTCAGGCATCTGGGCAGCAGCACCTACTTTTGGAGCATTTGCGTCCTCTATCTCAGCGGGCACTCAGAGCACGGAAAACTTTACTATGAACATGCTCTTTAATGTCTATCCGATCATTACAGAGACTGGAGGCAGTACTGATGTTACGGAAGGCGGAGCTGCAGATATATTTACTATTGAACTCAGCACTGCTCCAACTAGCGATGTCACTGTTTCATTTACAGCGAATGGCGGGCTAGAAACAAGTACCCCTAGCGTTACATTTACCACTTCTAACTGGAATTCACCTCAAGTGGTGGAGGTCAGTATTCCAAATGACCTTACAGCCGGAATAAATAGAACAGCTACTATTGATTATACAGTGAGTTCTCTTGATACAGACTATGACGGTGCAGCTACGCCATCAACTACAGTAAACATTACTGATGCGGGTGCAGCCGTAGTAAATGCACTTCCAACAGCTCCAACAAACCCATTTTCAAACTCACAGACAGCGACTGCGCAGACCGGAAATGCTAGTCCCAGCAGCATCACAAGTACTCCAGTAGTATTCTCTTCAGTATTTAATGATACAAATATTGGTGATACCTCTTCCGCTTATCGAATTCAAATAGCAACAGATAATGCATTTACTTCTATTGTTCAGGATACAGGAGCCGGTGGAACAGCAATGACTGCAACTGCTATTGGAGCACGTTCTCCAGATTTGAGCGTCCTTGGGTTCACACCTACTTCAGGTACTACTTATTATTGGAGAATTGCATTCTTTGATGCTGTTGGACAGGGTGCGTTCTCTGCTAGTTCATCTTTCCAATATACGGCTCCTGTAGCAGTTCCAGCGCCCTCCTTCAGCGGAGGTGGTGGCGGATACACATCCACAGTTCCGACTACTGTAAATGCTAATATAAATGCTCCAACAGTAAACAGTAATACAAATTCAGTTCATAGTGCTCCGGATGAAAATACTAACACAAACAACACAACAACTAGTCCAAATACCCAAACAAATTCAAATTCAACTACTAACAATACTGCCCCTAGAGATGCTGATATAAACATTTCTCAGCCAGCACCATTGCTCTCTAGAGATCGTCTTGGAAAGCTTCTTCATCTTCCCTCTTCAATTGATCCAACGCAAAATATATGTACAGCAAGTTCTGCAACTGCAAGATTTACAGATATTTCAAATGATACTCTCCGAGACTTCGTCGTAGCTCTTCAGCTCAAAGGCGTTGCTTTTGATACAGAGATGGGAAGCTTCAGACCTGCAGATAAACTCTCCAGATCTGAAATGCTCCGTATTGTAGTACAGGGAAGCTGTGAAATCTTCGCACAGACTGTTGTAAAAACAGCACCATTCCCAGATGTACTTATCAGTCATAAAGACGCACTATATATAACACTCGCAAAGATGCGACATATTATCTCAGGATATCTTACAGACGGTACTTACAAACCTGATAATAATATCTCCAGAGCTGAAGCTCTAAAAATCATACTTGAAGTGGTATTGGGTGATGGTACAAATACTTTCAGCGGAGCAGCAAGACCATATAAGGATATCGCATGGGATGATGCACAGTCTTGGTATAACAAATACGTAAGTTATGCTTTTGAAAAAGGAATCATCGGACCATCTACTGATGAGACATTCCATCCAAACGATCTTGCTTCACGTGAGGATATTATCTGGATGTTTGCGAGTACTATAAAGTATAGACAGCAGCAGTAAACATATACAAAAAACAGCTCCTTCGTTGGGGCTGTTTTTTAATTCAAAAGATATATGCATGTAGGCTGACTATTCTACATGTTTCAAAAATAACCTCTTCTCAAATCCTCCTCGAAGAGCTCTTTTCTCCTCTTTCTTTTTGAGTACATCCTCAAGATTCCAGCCATGTTCACGAGCCAAAGAATCAACGATCTCAAGAACATCAGCCAATTCTTCCAATACCTCTTCCCTATCTGATGCTTCAATTACTTCCTTCACTTCTTCCTCTAACTTATTCTTCAATGCAGCAATTATTGTATTATCTTCCAGAACTTCAATCTCAGCATGTTTCCCTGTGGAAGCAATAATAGCCGGAATATTATCACGTATAAGTTTATTATATTCTTTCATAAGGGAAGAGTTAGTTATGATTACTACTCTATCAAAATTCTATATTTTTACAACCTTAGCTCTGAATAGATTTCATCACTTCTACCACTCTAAGGAGTCATAAACCGTATTCATTGCTCGCAAGTATCCCTTTCAAAAACTCTGATTCTGCTTGTTCCTTAGTGAGGTAACGAGGATATTTTTTTTAAATAATAATAGAGATTCTGAAAAGAATCTCTATTCATTTATTTCATAGAATAAATGGTTTTTTGTTTTTCATAGTAATCATCCCTTATTCCTTCTTTCAAGATAACTAGAGCCCTTTCTTCGATTTGTCTCACTCGTTCTCTTGTGATTCCATACGTTTTACCAATGGACTCTAGACTTTCCTTAGTACCGCCTAAAGCAAAGTGTCTTATTAATATGTCATTATCTCGTTTCCCAGAGATATGTTTCTTTATTGCCTGCTGAAACATTTCCGTATCATCCTTATTAAGCCGACCTCCTTTTAGCTTTTCAATGTACGCATCTGCATACTCTATTGCCTCGTTTTTTATTTTATCGTTCATCTTCTAAATACTCCTTTCAAGTATGATTATTGAACAAAGGTAATATAAGTAGCAAAATTTGTAAGTCAATAGAGCAAATTTCTCTCTCTCTATGATATAATTATATGATTAGTTTTTCATTATTCTTCATGAATTTATCTCCTTGGATACACCAGCTCGCACGAACGCGACCAGTCAAAACCTTATGTGAAAGTCATGAGGCAGATGTGGCGATCATTGGAGGCGGTATTGCTGGAACTATGACAGCATACTTTACTCTGAGAGATACTGAAAAAACTGTTACTCTCATAGATGCAGGTAAGATCGCTCATGGGGCTACTGGACATAATGCAGGACAGGTAGTTGCATACTTTGAACGACCCTTCTCAGAACTCGTGGAGGAGTTCGGTCTAGACATGGCGACTCGAGGTATCGAATCTCTCAGACATGCGTGGGATTTACTAGTAGAAATCATAGCGGAAGCAGAACTCCAGACTCCTTTTAGTGTCTGTACAGGATACGCTGGCTGTTCAAGCCTTGACCAGCTTCTCTTACATTTGAATAATAAAAAACTACGACATAAAGAAGGATTGGATATAGAGAGCATTCTTATTGCAGAGGAGTTTGTAAAAATAGAAGAGTTGCCTGAGGAATTTCAATCTCTCTGCGCTCCCGTTCCTCAGTCTCACATACTTGAAAGATTAGAGACTGAGGATAGTAGCTATCTTGCACTGCTCTCTACACGTAAAGGCTGTATCAATAGTGCCATGCTTTGTGAGGAGATTATAGGGTATCTTTTAGAGAAATATTCTACGAGGTTTCAGGTATTTGAAGAAGCTCCTGTTCAGGAATTAATACTTGAGAAGGATCATGCCGTGGTAGTCACAAAAGCTTGTACAACCACGACTAAGAGAGCAGTTCTTTGTACAAATGGATTTGAATATATAAAAATATTAAATACTTTAGGAAGTGATATTGATCTCAAGTTTCATGAGGAAGTTAGCGGACTTGTCGGATATATGTCAGGATATCTCACGGATCCAGAAAAGATACCTACTGCGATCTCATACTTTACAACAACTGGAGCAGATGCATATGAACCTTATTTCTATGTAACTCGCAGAAAGTATGAATACGAAAAAGGCAAGCAGCACAATCTTGTCTGTATCGGTGGACCAGAGCAGCCACTGCCTGATAAATCTATGTATATCCGTGATCACGAGTTTAGAAAAGATGCTGAGACCGCTATTGATAATTTTGTAGTAAAAACTTATAAACACAAACCCGCCTATACTTTCAAATGGCATGGGCTTATGGGTTATACAAAAAATGGAGTCCGTCTCATTGGACCTGAGCCCTGCAATCCTGTACTACTATATAATCTCGGCTGTAATGGAGTAGGAATTCTTTCTTCTATATTTGGAGGAAAAAGAATTTCGAAATTTCTCAATCATCGTACATTAGAAAAAACAATTTTTGATCCGCAAGATCAAAGATGTGCTCTACCTCGAAAATAATCTTCAAATACTTCATATTGTTCATTTGTGAAATGAGCCTATAATAGAAGGAGAATCAAATTCTCTTCTACATCATAACTCATTCTACCATGCCAAAAGGAAAACATCTTCGAGGTGTCGGACCGAAAGAACAAAAAATGTATGAAGGAATCTTAAAAAGCGCAAAGGCGGACGGTCGCTATAAAGGACGAGAAGAGGAGGTGGCAGCGCGGACGGTAATGAAACATCACAAGGAAGAAGGACACGCAAAAGGTAAATAGATCCGGATATCAAAAAGACCACTTTCTCATAAGTGGTCTTTTTGATTACAGCTCTTTAGAAAGATCTGACACAGCTGGTCCTGCGATTACTTTTCCTTTTGCGGTAAACCTTGATCCGTGGCATGGACAATCCCAGCTTTTTTCCTCATTATTCCAATCTACGATACATCCCAAATGCGGACAGACAGCAGAACATTTTGTAAGTACACCTTGTTCATCTTTATATGCGGCAATCTTTTTTCCATATTCACTGATCACTGCACCTTCTCCACTGGATATGTCTGATACTGAATGTACATCTCTCTTCAAGATTTTATCAGGAAGTTGAGCAGCCATATTTATACTTTCTTTCAAAAACTCTCTGATGGCTTTTACCGGTTTTCTTGCTGGATCATATATCTCTTCCCAATTATTTTTTCTTTCATTAATAAGATCAGGAATCAAAACACTAGCGATAGTACTATGAGTCATTCCCATACCGGAATCCCCTGTAACAATATAGATATGCTTATACTTCGGATCTCTTCCTATATATGCAAGTCCGTCAATTGTTTCCATTACTTGTCCAGACCAGCAATCCTTAGGTTCACCTGACATACCTAATACCTCTTCTGCCCACTGTCGTAGAAAAACATATGGATCATGATTTTCATCCTGTTGACCTGTCTTGTGATCTTCACCTCCAATAAGCACAATATCATTGCCATTATCCTCTACAATACGCACATAATGATAGGGATCTTCTGTATCCCAATAGAGGTTTTTTTGTACTGTCCCTTTCTCTACTTCATACGCAATCACATATGTTCTGTATGCTGCCTGTTTTGTATGAATCCAGAGATTATCATGTATAGGACTATTCGTAGCGACAACCACACTATCAGCCTTTACCTGCAGACCATTTTCCGTCTCGACATATGTATCTTCTTTATCCACAATCTCTTTAACCTTTGTATGCGTAAAGATTCTACCTCCTCTTTTTTCTATGGCATTTGTGAGACCATGAAGATATTTCAAAGGATGAAATTGAGCCTGGTTCTTAAATTTCAAAGCTGGACCTGATTGAGGAAAAAGCAGAATATTGAGCACCTTCTCCACATTGGTAATTCCTATTTCTTTGATACTTTTTAACTCCTTTGTAAGAGTGTCTTCAGTATCATTTTTTCCTAAAAAGAGATATCCATCCAGCCTTGTAAAATCACATTCAATCTCCTCAGCTCTACTATTTTTTTCTATTTGATCAATTGCCCAGCTATGACTCTCCCATACTAGTTTTGCTTTTTCTTTTCCATGTATTCTTTCTATTTCAGAATATCTATCATCCAGTGCGTTCGATAGATGTGCAGTTGTTCTTTCTGTTTCACCATTTCCTATTTCACCGGCCTCAAGCACTACTACTCTTTTGCCTTCTTTCGCAAGCATATAAGCAATACTAAGTTCTGCTATGCCGCCTCCCACAATACACACATCACATTCCCAATCTTGTATTAAAGGACTCCCCCTTAATGTCTTTTCAGTTGCCATCCAGACAGACTTTGTGCCTCCAGTGTGTTTCTTCATAAGGTGCTTATTATGAAAATAAGAGTATTTTTTATTGTACTTCTTCTTTCAAGAATAACAAGTTATAGAAAACAATGTTTCAATAGATCAGGTTTTGACAAACTATAAAAAAGAAATATATTACATAAAATATTTATTATTATACAATGCATAATTTCCCTAGTGAATATCAAGAGAATGATAGACCTAAATGGCCGGCAACTTCAGTGGAAAGTGATATCTCTTTGATTAAAAAGACTCTTGAGGGAGAGGAAATTTTATCAGAGATTCTTACTAGGCTTGTATCTGACCACACTAAGTATGTGAATAACTGCATGTACTTAGAAGCAGATTGGGAAGAAAAACTTTTTGCAAATTATAGAGAAACTCTTTTAGAAAGTGAGCTCACACCTGAGAGAAAAACTTATTACTCACATTTTCTCCATTTGCAAGATGCAGCTTCAATTAAAGAAGGAATATCCACTATCCTTTTAAAAATTCATGAGACCGAAAGCCCCCAGATTCAAGCAAAAAATATTCACCGAGTATCTTTGAATAAATCTTCAGAGTCCATGCAGAAATTTGCAAAACAACTACATATTGATCCAATATATGTAGTGGAGGCTAAGGAAGCGAAAGGAAATATTATTCTTCTTCCTCAAGTGCATGGACAGCAAGAGAATATAATGAAGAAGATACAAGAGAACTATAATGCTTCTCAAGAGAACATAGAACAGATACTGAAGGTTATAGAGGAAGCAAAAAAACCTCTTCATGATGCGATCATCAATTTACTCAATCACGAGATAAATAATCATGTTTTTGAAGGAAGTCACCATGATTCTCTCACGCGAAAACATTTTGACCCTTTAAATATGAGTTTTTCTGTCCAATTCAACACTTTTGCAAATGCGAAAAAATATGGGATGGAAGAAAGATTTATTCAAACGGTAAACACAAAAACATTTGTAGCATCTGCTCTTTCTAAGACAGAAGCAGCTAGTTTTTTTACCTCAAGACTTTTAGAGAATTACCTGCTTGCCGATAATATTGTCTCCCACCTTAAAAATTCAAACGGCAGCGTCACAATAGGACTTGCACATGAATTTATAGATCTTATGAAAGAGCTCTCCGTTGATACGGCAGCCGAGCCTTTATCTTTTATCCTTGCCCACAAAGGTTACAACGTATTTGTGCTGGAAAGTTTTCAAGAAAAAAATCATATCCTCTCTTCTGAAAAGTCCATTGATGATCTTCAACAGTCTTTAAAAGAAATAATAGCCCGTTTACCAAAAAGCCTTACTTCGTAAAGCAGGCTTTTGGTTTTCAAAATATCTTTATTTCTACTTCTCTTTCTGTGCTTCATATGATGCAATAAGACTCTGCATCAGTTCATTTGTTTTTCCCATACTGGAGTCCATAAAGATTACTTTGTTATTCTCCGTCATACCTACACCTTTTAGGGTATCAAGATATTGTGTAAGCATCAGGATAGACATGATCTCTGAAGACCCCTGTCCAGTCGCTTCACGTACCACCTCAATAGATTCCTTAAGTCCCTCCGCAATCGCCTTTCGCTCCTGAGCAATACCTTCTCCCTGGAGTCTCTTTCTCTCTTTCTCAGCCTCAGCTTCCTTGATAGCCTGGATCTTTGTAGCCTCACCCTTATTTTCCGCTGCCTTTCGAAGCTGCTGAGATGCAACTACCTCAGACATGGCTGTAGTAATCTGAATTGGAAAATCCACATTTGTAATCTGAAAACTCTGAATAGTCATACCCCATTCATCAAACTGTTTCTCAAGATCTGCTCTGATATGCATAGCAAGCTCCTCTTTTTTCTCAAGGATTCCCTCATGTGTCTCCTTCGCTATATATGTTCTGAGAGAGTTCTCAATAATCGCACCTATAGACTGCTCCTTATTTTGGAGAGTATATGTGAATTTTTTGATACCATCTTCATTTGCTTGAGCTGTATAGATAAGGTTTGTCGAAATATCAACGATTACTTTATCCGCAGAAGGATATTTCCCATGAATAGAAAAATTCTGCTGTCTCAAAGTTACCTTTGCTGCAACTCTCTCAAGAAATGGAACTTTGAAATTCAATCCAGCCCCCATGACTCTGTTGAATTTACCAAGAAATTCAATCACAAGCACAGTATTCTGCTCTACAATCCGGATAGATATTAGGAGTAGAAATACAACAATTACTCCAATTACAATAATGAGATCACTCATAAACATGCGTAAGATAAGTATATGCCATAATTCTACATGGGTTTCAGATTATGGAAAGAAAATATCTATTGAGTACAAAAAACTAGATAGACAAATAATTCTCCCTTACTTTAGAGGTTTGATCTTTTCACTTGCTAGATTTGTTCTATATACAACAACACCTGCAGTTCCAACGAGACCAGCCATCTTTTTAACTTTACTAAATTTTGCCAGAAACCCTACCCCCTTTGCACCAATAGTTGAGCAGAGAAGAACCACAAGCATATTTCTGGACAACGACGCATCCTTTTCTTTTTTTGTAAAAGTTGGAAGTAATGCACTCATATTTGTTGTTACCACTTTCATATCCTGTTTAAGATCAGGTGATACATTCATAAAAGAAGACATGAATTTCCCGTAGAATCGCATACCTTCCTCTGCTTCAGGATCACCACCAGCATACCTGGCAACATGGGCAATGAATTCCTTTGCGCTTTTTGCTTCTCCAATCATAACGTCTAAAAGAGACTTTTTACTAAATTTCACCACAAAGTCCTTAAACTTAAAGTACATATCCGTTGTTTCTTTCAATATCAGTGTATTGATTGAGGGATCACTGAACACACTCTCATGAGTCATACTATAAAGATATTCTCTAAAATTATTTACTGCTTTGGATGGATCCTTTCTTTGATTAAGGCACAAAAAAATTGATGTCAGGTGTGCAGAGAGACTAATCGGATTAAATATTTCAAGAACCTTCTCCATTCCTCTCGTCTGAAACTCCTTTGTTTTATCTTTTACAGCAGCAGGATCTTCCTCGATCATAGCAAGTCTGGAATCAAATGGTTGCACTGACAACATCTGACTAGAAATTGCTTTGTCCCCTTGTAACTGTGAGGAAAATTCTTTTGTGAAAGGACTATCAGCATCGTCCATATAAAGATTTGTCTCTCCAAGTTGTTGCATGGACGAAGGATTAAAATTGGCTGATCCTAGGAATGAAATACGATTATCCACAAGCATTGACTTCGCATGAGTCATTTTTGGATAGAGATAAATATGCAGTGGAATCTTATTTCTACTTGCTGCTTCAAGAAGTTTATTGGCTTCACGCATATTTAAGTTTTGCTGTATATTTGCATTCTTTGGTATGATTATATCAACTATAACTCCACGTTTAGCTGTATTCACAAGTGCCTGAGAAATATCCTTATCACCAAGGTACGCCATCTCAATAACGACACTTTTACTTGCCTGAGATAACAGTGTTAATACCTTTTTCTTTATCTCAAAATTCTTTTCAGATGGAGTATTGGGATGAGTATTCAGTGAGACTTCAACTGATGCGAAAGTACTTGGTTTCTTTCCAGACCATCTTTCTTTAAAATGCTGGACAAATAGAGTGCTATTGTACATTCCCATCATAAATCCTCTCCATTTATGCTTATACTCATGGGCATAGTTCATATCACCGATAATTATTGAAGAATTATCAGTAATAAGAAACTTAGAGTGATCATTCAGTATCTGAGATCCGATAATTTTGACATTCTTCTGAGTGTTTGCAAGCTGTTCAAGCTCAGAGAAATAAGTACTTTTCAACCTTTTCGCGGTAGGTATTTTTTGATTTCCAGTATAAGACTGTACGAGAGGTAAGACACTCTCCGAAGTATGCAACATACTCCCTGAATAGGTATCCTTCAGTTCATGCGGTGCAGCAAGCATATCTTTATAGATTGTTACACGCACTCCCTGTCTTGCCTTTTCAAGCAGTGCCTTCATAATACTATCACCCACCGGATCATTTTTCCAAAGAAACATGTGTACTTCGATACTGTTCTTCGCTTCCCTTATCAGTTTTTCAGTCTTTTCAAATGCCTCTTTTCCGTCAGAGAGAAGTTCCACTTTATGTGAAAACTGTATAATATCCTTTAAAAAAGGGTGATTTGGAAAATACTGTTGTATTCTGTCCTGTATACGATCCTTGAAAAAACTTATATTTTTAAGCTGTTTTTGTTTCGTAATGCTTGTAATTTGGTTAAGGAGCTGTAAGATCTCTGCCCGCTCCTCTTTACTTAAAGGTGATGACTTTTCAAGAATAGTTGAGGTCCTATCAACCAATCTATATATGTCATTTTTTCCTTGTTCTGAATCTTTTTTTATACCTTCGCTATACTCTTTCATAGAAGATTATAATTCCTGTAAAAGATCTTCACTCAATTCAGCTTCTTCAGCATTTTCCAGAGTATTTAAGTCGTACCCCATTTTTTTCAGAGAGGTCAGTTGAGTATCCAAAAAAGCATTATCAGCCTTATATTTTTCCAACTCTAGTTTGAAGTACTCCTTTTCAAGTTTTGAATTATCCATATTTTCTAAAAATATATTTCCAATAAGTATACCACAAACCATCCTCAACTACCAAAAATTCCTTTTTAGAAAATTTGAGATCCCTGTAACCTTCTTCCCTTGCATACGTTAAAAGTATAGTTAAAGTAATAGCTATATATTGCATCCAATGAACATTCTCTCAACTCTTTCTTCAAAAAAATTCTGGATCATTCTTGCCTCACTGTTTGCTGTGATTTTTTTATTGTATGTATTTATACCATGGTTCACATCCTCTCCTATCAAGGACAGTACAAAGATCTATGATAGTAGTGGTACTTTGCTTTATGAGATTCATTCATCCCGGGCAACTTCAAGAGAATCAATCAATATAGAAAAGCTTCCAAAGACACTACTAGAAGCTGTGGTCGCAGGAGAAGATAAGAACTTTTATGCCCATCACGGCATTGATATCGAGGCAGTCGGTCGCGCATTATTTCAGAATGCAGCATCAGGCAGTATTGAAAGCGGCGCAAGTACTATCACGTCTCAAGTGGTGAAGCAGCTCTATTACTCTGATTCTTCCCGTTCTTTTCTACAAAAAGCGAGAGAGACGGTTGCCTCTCCAGTATTTGAAATTTTTCATACAAAAAATACTATCCTGGAAACATACCTTAATCATATCTACTTTGGAAATAAGTCCTATGGCATAGTCTCAGCTTCCAATACCTATTTTGGGAAAACACCTGAAGTTCTTTCATTAAGTGAAACTGCGTATCTCGCAGGATTAATACCTTCACCAGAGAATTATAATCCCTACAAATATCCAGAAAGAGCAAAACAGAGACAGGAGGAGATATTGAATAGAATGCAGAGATTAGGCTTTATCACTGAAGAAGAGGAGCAGGAAGCTCTTATTCTTCCAATAACACTTTCATATGATAAAGCCCCAAGAGAAGCCCCTCACTTCGTTGATTATGTCATCCAGGAAGTAAAAAAAACCTACCCGGATCTTGAAGAAGGAAATTATAAGATTACTACTACTCTCAATCTCACATGGCAGAAAGATGCAGAGAGCGTCGTAAAAAAACAGATCGAAGCCCTCAGGGATCGAAAAATCTCAAACGGAGCTATGGTCGTGATAGAACCATCTAGTGGAAAAGTTCGTGTCCTGCTCGGCAGTAAAGATTACGATGCAGAGGACATTGATGGAAAATTCAATGTTACAACAGCAAAAAGGCAGCCTGGCTCTAGTCTCAAGCCTTTTACCTATCTTACTTATTTTATGCAGGGAGCAAGTCCTTCTGATGTAGTCTATGATATCGAAAGTGATTTTATCACTTCAAAAGGAGATAAATATAGTCCAAAAAACTATGATCTCAAATACCATGGACCCGTCTCACTCTCTACAGCACTTGGCAGTTCACTGAATATTATTGCAGTAAAAGTACTTGATACGGTTGGCTTTCATGCCTTTTATGATACTTTGAAGCATTTCGGCATGACCTTTGCGAATACTCCTGATCACTATGGCCTTGGTATCACATTAGGGGGTGGAGAAGTTCGCTTGATTGATCTCACACATGCATACTCTATGCTAGCAAACGGCGGTCTAAAGACAGAGATCAGTCTCATAGAGAAAATAGAAAAAGACGGGCAGGTACTTTTTACAAATGATGTCTCTGCCTCAGGAAGTCTTTTTCCTGAGCAGCAGGAAAATTTCTCAGACAGTGTCTATCTCATTAACCACGTGCTTCGGGATAATAATGCCCGGTCGCTCTCCTTTGGTACTGCAAATAGACTTGATATAAATGAATATGTAGCTGTAAAAACAGGAACTACAAAAGATTATAGAGATAACTGGGCACTTGGATATACGCCGCGTATCGCAGTAGGTGTTTGGGTAGGCAACAACGATAATACCCCTATGGAAGGTGTCTCAGGTATTACAGGAGCTATTCCTATCTGGAGTGATTTCCTGAGGAGAAGAGAGAATGAGATTACAAATATTGATGAATCAGAGTGGAAACGTTCTGCAAACATTATTGAAAAGAGAATTTGTACAACCTCAGGACTCCTTGCTACTACAGAGTGTCCAGAAAGTACGTTTGCTCTTTTCACTAAAAAAAATGCTCCTATTCAGACAGATACGTGGTACAAAAAAGTCCCTATAGATATTGATACTGGATTACTAGCAAATGCATCCTGTACATCCAATACAGTTGAAAAAGTCATGGTATTTTTCCCTACGCCGCTGCTTGAATGGGCAGAAAGTGTTCACATTCCTCAGGCACCTTTGGAATACTGTGATCATACGAAAGTAGAACTCATTGAGAAAGCTCCGCTCATTACACATCCAAGAGGAGAAGATACATTTTTTATTGATACGACAAAGCCTCTTTCTGCACAGCAAATACCTATCAAAGTTACAGGTCGCGGTACCGTTTCGATGCCGTTAAAACTCGACAATCAGATCATCGCTGAGAACTTTACCTTACCATTTGTATTTTTTATGAAACCTTCTGAAGGATCACACGTTATACAATTAGGAACTTCATCAGTTCAATTCACTATTAAACAGCAGTAATTTTATTTCTCTGAAAGATAAGTCTACTTCTCACCATATGAACGAGTTGTTACAAAAAGCACAGACAGATCCAGAAGCTTTCGGAGAAGTGTATGAACAGACGGTGCAAGCTCTCTTTCGATACTGCATGGTACTTACCTCAGGTGATGAGGATATGAGCTGGGATCTCTGTTCAGAGACATACATGAAAGCGCTCAAATCTATCACCACCTATCAGGACAAAGGATATCAGTATGTCAGTTACCTCTACCGTATTGCGAGAAATACATATATCGACAATATCAGGAGACACAAGAAAGAACAGGAGCTAGTCACAAAGATCATTCACCAGGATGAAGATCTTACAGCACCTGAGGAAGATATGCCGGATTCGCTGCTTCAGCTGGAAGAAGAAGATATAGAAAGAGCAGGATTTCTCAGTCAGATTCGGGAAATCATTACGACTCTAAAAGAAGATGAACGTGAGCTTATTTATATGAGATTTGAACAAGATCTCAAGTATGGTGAGATCGCTCATATCCTGGGAATTCCACCTTCGACGATAAAAGTAAAGTACCACAGACTCTATAAGAAACTTCAACAAAATTTTGCCTCTCTACATAAGAACTCTAAACATACTATATGAACAATCTATTTCCCTACACAACACCGGATCCCGGCAGACAGAAAGCATTAAAACAGATGCTTTTGAAGGAGCATAGAAAACTCTATGGTCAGGAAAAAGTTTCTCTTTTTGCAAAGTATAAGCTGCTCTTCGTGAGTCCACTATATGCCCTACTCTTTTTAACTCTCGGATTAGGCTCGATATTTAGCGTCCAGGCTTTTAGCTCACCAGTGGCACAGCTCTATGGTGACATTTACGGATTCTCAGCTCAATTTCAGATCGGAGTTCAGCAGACTCTTGCACATCTAAACCTTGCTCCCACTCCAATTCTTCCAGGATTATCCAAGGAAGAAACAACTCTTTATGCAGAGACACGAAGCTTAGAGGAGAAAGCACTTCTTTCTTCAAAAATTGGTCGTGCACTCCCCATTTCTCTTCAAGATAAAGTGCAGATACCTAGCAGCTCAACACAGGAAATATCTTATAAGAATAATACTACTGTCTCACTAGCTATTCTAAATTCCAGTTCAGTAAAACTTTCTTGGCAAGAACAGCGTCTCCCAAGCGGTGCGCTTCCATCAAAATATATTATCGAACGCTCAATTGGTACTACTTCTGCATGGCAAAAGATTGCGGAACAAACAGAAACAACATTTATCGATCAGAATATTTCTGGAACTGAAAAAATCTATTACCAGATCAAGGTTATAGACTGGCAGGATAATGCGGCAAAAGAAGTTCTTTCAGCTGTAAGGCCTGCACAAGCTGCTTCTACATCAGATACAGTCGCACCACCTTCAGTAAATCCAGTAGTACCCACAACTCCACCTGTTGTTCCTATTCTTAACACGAACAAGAATAGCTCAGTACCTGCTCCAGTCTATGACTTTGCAGATGAGACGCAGCCTCTCGTTGATCTTCAGCTTAAGGTAATCCCTGAAATGAAAGCTGTAAATCAGTTTAAGCTTACTTGGAGAACATCTACTATTCCAAATACGAGAGGATACAATATCTATAGAGATAATATTAAAAGGAATGTCTCAGTATTAAGAAATACAAGTTTTACGGATACTGATGTGAAATCAGGAAAATCCTATCAATACCAGGTGCGTGTGATAGGTGAAGATGGAACAGAAATTGGAAAAAGCGTAAAAGTGCAGACTACTTTTCCATTTGTACCGAATGCTCCTTCAAATCTCGAAGGATCTTATGCAAATGATACCATTAGCCTGCAATGGAAAGCTGTTTCTGCAACAGATATGAAAGGATATATTATTTATAGAAAAGATCTTTCTTCCGGAAATGAAATAATCCTAAGAACTCAAGCAACAAGCTTTATAGACAAGACAATTAATCCAGCCGCGTCATACCAATATAGTATTGCTGCAGAGCTTACTTCAGGCATACAATCAGCGAGAAGCATTAGTCTGCAGATCTCATCTCCATAGTATCCGCATGTACTCACAACCTTTCATTCCTATTATTTAATACTCCTATGAACCTCTCTCTTTTCAAAAAAACCTCTTCTCTCCTATTAATACTCACCCTGCTCATTTCATCATTTGGTCAGGATTTTATCAATACTATCAATGCGCAGGATGACTGTATTTTTACAGATGTCTGTGATGCCGGTGATGTAAACTATCCAGCAATAAAGTACCTCAAGGAAAAACAACTCATAAAAGGTAACCCCGATGGATCCTTCAGACCTGATGATTCCATCAACCGCGCAGAAGCCATGACGCTCGCATTCCGCGGCTTTGGCGGAGAGATCAAGTATGATACAGCTCACTCTTTTTCTGATCTAAAAGCAGAGGACTGGTTTTCACCTTACGTCTCTACTGCAAAGAAAGAAGGGTTTGTGCAAGGATATCCTGACGGCACCTTTAAAGCTGGGCAGCCAGTAAAATATGAAGAAGCTGCAAAGATTTTTTTGAAGTTCTACAAAGTCTCACTTCCAAAGGTACTTTCTCAAGATAATCCTAGCGCCTATCCGTTCTTTGGATATGCATCAGCAGACGCGGGAAGATTCCCGTATCCATTAGATGAATGGTATAGCCCTTACATACAAGTCATTGAACATTTCAACTTATTAGATCTTTATAGTGTAAGAGATCAATACCCTGAAGCTCCTGATGTTTTCGGATCGGCTATGCCCCGCAAACAGGTCGCAATGCTGCTTTATAACACTATAAAAGCAAAAGATCGTATTAATAGTTCACTCTCTATTCTTTCTAGCTGGGAAAGCTATGAAGGTAATGTAGTCAATAAAAGTGACCTCTATTTCTATTTTGATAAACCTGTACAGCTCTCAGATGCAAAATCATTTATTGAGCTTACACAAAACGGAAAGAAAATCACTGACTATAACCTTTATTCTACAAGATGGAGTTATGGAAATGACAGAATTAATATAGGTGAATATCCTTACAATACCTTTGAAGTAAGAATAGACAGTAAGACCTTTAGTGAAACTGGACCTGTTAGTATTACTTTCAAAAAAGGATTGAAAAGCACGTATGGCAGTAGCCTTACGACAGATAAGACATATACTTTTACTTTCTCCAACCAAGCATCTCGACTTCAGATTGAAGGACAGAGCTATTTTATGACTGGTAGTAAGATTACAAATACTGTCACTCAGACAAATCTTTCAAAACTTACAGGAACCGTATGTAAACTCAACACCTCAAACTTTATTAACAGCTTTATTCAGGGAGATACAAATAGTAACCGCGGCACACATGAGTTCATGTATTTAAATGAAGATCCAGCGAATAATCCTCAGCTAAAGAAAGAGTGCAGTAACTTTAAAAGCCAGTCATTTCCTGTCTCAGCAGGAGAAAGTACTAAAGAGATAGATCTAGAAGCTATCTATGGACAGCCTATGACGCCAGGTCTCTATTATGCAGCATTCAGTGCTCCTGAAGTATTAAAATACAGAGGAAACTTAAGAACTCATAGATTTATCTATGTCTCTGATACTTCTCTCACATTAAAAACTGACCCAACAGGTCTTGCAAGTGTTTGGGCATTTCATTTAAAAACTGCGAAACCTCAGGAAAATCTCCAAGTAAGTCTTTATGAGATTAACAGAGAGGGTAATGACCGAAAGCTCATCCAGAAATCTAACACGGATAAAAATGGTAAAGCTCAGTTTACGATCAAACCTAGCTTATATGAAACAAACGAATATATCTTTGTTGCAGATGCGGAGAATCACTTTGGACTTGTGAGCTCTCTTTGGGATAAAGGAATCGAGCCATACCAGTATGGACTTGATACCTACTCTGGTTATTGGGAACATGATCCAAGAAACGATTATACTATCTATATGCATACCGACCGTAAGATATACCGTCCAGAGCATACAGTGGAGATAAAAGGTATCGTGCGAAAGAATACTCCAAATGGCTATATACTGCCTTCTCTTTCAAATGTAAATGTCACAGTCACTGATGCTGTGGATCATGAAATTTTTTCAAAAACTGTAGCACTGAATGCTCAGGGAAGTTTTACCACAAATCTTATCTTGGATAAGAATGCCTCTCTTGGAGGATATACAATTACAGCTAGAACTTCTTCCCCTATTGAGGATGAGTACTTTGGAAATCCCACAGCTACCTTCCAGGTAGAAGACTATAGAAAGCCTGAATTTAAAGTAGACTATGCAGTAAATGATAATTACACAAATGGAGAGATCCTCAGTACAGAGATACAAGCATCCTATTACTTTGGCACAAATGTCAGCGGCGGCGAAGCAACAATACAAATATCAAAGGAATCTCTTTACATGTATGCAGATACAGATGAGTGGTACAACTTCTTTGATACATATGCATGTTACTTTTACTGTAAAGACAGCAATATTGGTATAGAGGAACAAAAAGTGCAGCTCGATGCAAATGGAAAGGGAGCATTCATCCTGCCTCTCTACCTCGATAGTGAGACGACAAGCGGATTGTATACAATGATCGTAACAGTTCAGGATAAAGCTGGTAGAGAAGTTTCTAATACTCAGACCTTTAAAGTACACAAAACAGACTCTTATGCAGGTATCAGAAGTACAGGTTATCTTGTGGAGCCTAATAAAAATGCAGAATTTGAAATTCTCACAATAGATACTGAAGGTAAACCCCTAGGCAACAAAAAGGTCGAGGTAGAATTCTATAATGAAGATTGGACTTCATATCAGAAGACTGACGTCTCTGGAGACTCAGTTACAAATAGTGAAAATATAAACAGTAAACTCAGCTCAACAAGTGTTACCACAGATGCATCAGGTAAAGCTAAGGTAACCTTTACACCTACCAAAGCTGGCAGCTACTACGCACGTACAGTCTATACAGATTCAAAGGGCAACCGCGGATCTTCAAGAGATTATATTTACGTCTATGCTCTTGATAACAGCTACACTCCTTGGGCAAGTACAGACATATTCAAAGTACAAACCGTACTTGATAAGCCTACTTATAAAGTAGGAGATACTGCAAAGCTCATTATTCAGTCTCCTTTTGAGAAGTCCACAGCGCTTATCACCATAGAAAGAGAAAAGATACTTGAGAGTATGATTGTGGAACTTCCAAACAACAATACACCTGTAAGTTTTCCTATAAAATCCAGCTATCTTCCAAATGCATTTGTCTCAGTGACACTTCTATCTGCCACTGGAACTCCGGACTTTAGACAAGGATATACAAAACTATATGTAGACACATCCGTAAAAGAGCTCTCAATCAATCTGTCTACTGATAAGAAGACATATCAGCCGCGGGAAAAAGTTACCGTTAATGTATCCACAAAGGATTCAACAGGAAAAAGTATCCCTGCAGAAGTATCTCTTGCGGTAGTTGATGAAGCAGTGATAGCTCTTGCTGGAGGAGTAGACAGAGATATTATGAATGCCTTTTATTATTTCAAAGGAATAGTGGTCTCTACAGCGCAGTCCCTTACTCATCTCGTAGAGAAGATCTCTCTTGAGACAGTAGGCGGAAGTGGAAAAGGCGGAGCATCCGGTCTCCCTATCAAGCGTGGAAATATGAAAGATACTGCTTTTTGGAGCGGTACTGTCCAGACAGATGCAGCAGGCAATGCACAAGTTTCATTTACACTTCCTGACAACCTGACACATTGGGAGATTCTCTCCATTGGAACTACCAGCGATACCAAAGTAGGAAGTGCGGCAGTCTCTATAGAATCAAAAATTGATTTCGTCGCACAGGCATTACTTCCCCGTTTTGTACGGTCAGGAGATCAAGCAGTATTTAGCTACAGCCTATTTAATCTTACTAATCAGGATCAAACCGTATCAGCAACTCTAGACATCCCTGGTATAGACATAAAAGATAAGTCAAAGTCAATACTTGTAAAAGCTCAGGGATCTAGCCCTGTATCATGGGCAATCACTGCTCCTCTTAATGCAAAAAACATTAGTTTAGATATGAAGGCAATAAGTACAACTGGAGTTGGAGACCATGTGACAGATAGATTGAATGTCTACCCTGCGCAAGTAGTAGACACCTTTGGACAAAGTGGACAAGGAACAGGAAATTTCAGTACTACACTCACTTCAGGAAAGCTCTCAGCAGAAGCACTCGCCACTGGAGATCTTACGATCTACGCAAGCGGAGGTCTCACAGCCAATCTAAAGAAGCAGCTTCAGTACCTACTTATGTATCCATATGGATGCAGTGAGCAAACAACAAGTGTGCTTTTCTCAAACGTTATTCTCAAAGAGTACCTTGAGAAATCAAATCTTGAATTAGAAGGCATTAGTTCAGAAGACATTGAAAAGAATGTCTCTATGGCATTCCAGAAACTATATAATTATCAATCTGACAATGGAGGATGGAGCCTCTGGGGAGATGAAGAATATGTAGAGAACTACCTTACAGCCTATGTCCTCTCAGGTCTTTCCTATGCAGAACAGAATGGATTTAGTGTAGATGTAAATGTTGTTAAAAAAGGTAGAGATTATCTCTTAAACCAACTCTCTAGCGGAAAGATGGCAAATCTTAATGAACGTGCTTTTGCGCTTTCGGTACTAAAGAATCTGGGAGTAAAGGGCATCTCATCTTACGCAGATGTGCTCTATAAGAATAAAGATAATTTGTCTATTGAAAGTCAGAGTTATCTGATGAGTATCTACTTTGACCTTGCTCGAGAGACTACTAACGCTCAAGAAAAGTCTGTATATACTTCCCGGACAACTGCTCTTAAAGATGGACTTCTAAGTAAGATGGCAAAAGAAGCAGGAAAAGCATATATAAAAGTAGATCCCAAGACAGATTACTTTGGATTCATGTACGGTAATGTTGCTATGAATGCTACCTTACTCCGCTCACTTGCATATGTAGATTCCAACAATACAGTTCTTCCAAATATGATTTCATATCTCGTATCTCAAAGTAAGGATGACCGTTGGGCAACTACACATGAGACTTCTGCAACACTTCGAGGTATTAGCGAGTATTTACAGACCCATGCAGAGAATAACGATCCTTTCAAAGCAGAGATTCTTGTAAACGGCACTAATGTTGCGACTGCTGATTTCGCTCAGGGAGGTAACTCTGACGCTACAGTAGTGCATCTCCCTCTAAAGAATCTAACATCCCCACTCACTATCTCGATCCAGACTCCCCAAGGAAGAACAGTATACTATCAAGCTTTTGTAAATTACCAGAAGAGCCCTAAAGAACAGTATGTGGAGAATGAAAATTTTATTATCAAACGTACACTTGAATATTACAAAACAAATGGATCCCTCACCTCCTCTCCAACCACCCTACATAGAGGGGATAAGGTACGGATTAATATTTCATTCATTCCTAAATACAAAGATAACGGAAATAACAAAAGAATTGCGATAGAAGACCATCTTCCCGCAGGTCTAGAGGCACTAAATCCTGGTATTACAACTTCAGGAAAAACAGATGCATCCTTTAGTATCGGCTGGGCAGATCATATAGAGATGAAAGATCAGCTTGTGATGCTGTATATGCAGGATGCAAGGGAGACACAGTTTTCATATGATGCTCAAGTCATATCAGAAGGTACTTTCTCCTATCCGGCAGTACATGCCTTCGAGATGTACAATCCAGCAGTTTATGCAAAATCCGGAGCAACCGCATTGCGCACTGAGAGATAAATGCGCTATAATCGTAGATGTTGATATTCTCAGCATCTACGATTTTTTTTATATATATTCATGGAAAAAACAAGCGACCATAAATACACACATCATGGTGTAGCACCACATAAACTTCAGCAAGGGAAGCTCGTGAAAAATATTATTCTTGGAGGTCAGGACGGTCTGGTAAATGTACTTGGTGTTATTTTAGGTGTAGCTGCCGCATCTCATGATGTACGTATAGTGATCGCAGGAGGACTTGCTGCCACATTTGCAGAGTCCATATCTATGGGAGCTGTCGCGTATACATCAGGGATGGCAGAGCATGACTACTATCTGGCAGAAAAGAAAAAAGAAGGAGAGCATATAGAAAAAATTCCTCAAATTGAAAAAGATGAGATCCGGGAAATATATGCAGAAAAAGGATTTAAAGGAGAACTCTTAGAACAAATCGTAGATACCATTACAAAAGATAAAACAATATGGCTGAAAACAATGATGACTGAGGAACTTAATCTCTCACCTGTATCTAGAAAAGAGCTCATCGTAGAATCATTTATTGTAGGATTTTCTGCAATGGTAGGTTCATTTGTACCGCTGCTTCCATTCTTCTTTCTCTCAATAGAGCCATCGATTTGGATAGCACTTGTGCTATCTGCTCTTACACTCTTCGCAGTTGGAGCATATAAAGCAATCTCGATGGTTGGAAACTGGTGGTCAAGCGGACTCAAGCTTGCTGTTATAGGAATTATTGCTGCACTCTCCGGATACGGAATTGGACTTATTTTTCAAGCTCCACCAATAGGATAGTATCTTATTATTTATAATTACACTTATGAAGATCAATAGCACCATTTCTGAAGCAATTGGATGGTACGGCACCGTCGCAATAGTTGGAGCATTTGCTCTCAACAACTTTGGTGTTCTTCCTACGCAAAGTATTTTGTACCAAATACTCAATATCACTGGTTCTTTTGGTATTCTCTATATCGCGTCTTTAAAAAAAGACTGGCAGCCAGCGGTGCTTAATGCAATTTGGGCAGTTATAGCTATCATTGCACTTGTGCGGATGTTTATGTAAAATCGGCACAAAGTTGTCATTTTTACCAAATCCCCTATGCAGTCTACTGAAGAATTCCTTCAAGAAATAAAGCTACGAAATAAAAAAGTAGAATTAGATAAAAAATGGGAAGGCAGCTGGACAAGAAAATTAAGCATTATGCTGATTACATATCTATGTGCCTGTCTTTTCATGAAAACTATCCATGCAGAGCCAGTATTTTTGAATGCATGTGTTCCTGTACTTGGATACTTTCTTTCAACCCTCACTCTTCCTCCTCTAAAGTCTTGGTGGATTCGGAAACAAGGTATCTCCATGGATAAAAATCAGTAGATCACTTCACTAAACTCCATTGAACTTCAAATATAGTTCTCATTGTTTTCGAAAACTCCGGATTTTCTATCAATATACCAAAGGCATCCCGAAAGAGATTCAGCAGTAATACCTTTTCCTCAAAGATTGCTACGGATGAGTAGAGTCTCCCAAATTCTCCTGAGAATAGTCTGATTTCACGGCACTGCTTTTTATCTAGATTCTGTAAGATCTTTTCAATTGGATCCTCCTGCGCTAAAGCTCTTAGAAACAATTTTCGCTTTACTCTTTCTTCTATAAACTCATTCATAAATTTTTCTCCAAATTTTTGTACAAGATCGCTATGTACACCAAATTCAAGTATCTCAGTCTTCGAATCAAGAAGCTGCCAGTAGATTTTTCTACAGCCTTCTATGCCTTCAAAAAATGTTACCTTTGGTAATGCACTGAACGGAGACTTCAGTTCTGTGAGCAAGGGAATTATTTTATTAAGTGCTTCAGTTTTCCCTTTTAACACTGTCTGTTCTGTGATCATTAAATCCTTCGGATCTGCAAAATAATACTGCACTTTCCCCCTGTGAGATTTCTGTACAATACCCCGCTTCGCTAATCCATCAAGCAGGAAAAGGACTGTGGATTTAGATAGACCAGTAGTCCGCGCAATAGTAGATCCTGCCTGCATCCCAAGCTCCACAAGAGCTAAGTATACTTTTGTTTCTTTTTCACTAAATCCGAGTGTTTGAAGATAATCATTCATATTGTCAGTAGTTACTGTTGATGCTTTTACTATATCTAGTATTGATTATTCAGGCAATACACATATATCATTCAGTTATCTTAGATACTACTATTCTCCTATGACAAAAGCCCTTTATCTTGAAGATACATATCTTTTTGAATCCTCAGCGGTAATTTTAAAAGAACTTGAGACAGATAAAGGGCATGCCCTTATCCTAGATCAAACAATTTTTTATCCGCAAGGCGGCGGGCAGCCTGCAGATCATGGAACCATTGCATACTTAAAGGCAGTATATCATGTCACAGATACACGTTTAAATGATGAAGGTGAAGTACTTCATTACGGAACTTGGCAGGGAGAAAGAGCACAAACAGGATCTTCTGTATCTCTTTCAATTAATCAGGAGAGACGAATTCTCAATGCACGAAACCACTCTGCTGGTCACCTTTTATATATTGCCATGGATAGTCTAGGATATCATTTCCCACATAGCAGAAGCTACCATTTTGCAGATTCTCCCTATGTAGAATATTTTGGATCCCTAGAGAACACTGATGAAGTAAAAGATCTTCTTAATCAGGAAACACAGAATTTAATCCAAGCAAATATTCCTGTACACAAGGAAATATTAAGTCCTAAGCAATGTAAACAAAAAGAGATTTCCATTCCTGCCGGCAAAGAAGGAAGAACGATAACTTTTGCAGGATACAAAGAGGTTGGGTGCGGAGGCACTCATATAAGCCACTCGGGGGAGGTTGGAGGGATGCAGATCACAAAGATTAGCTCCAAAAAAGGTATTGTCCGTATTTCTTATAAACTTCTTTAGTCTATGTCTTCGTCGTATGCAGACTAACTAGTCCACTCTCTCCTTTCTTTTTCTCATCCAGCACCTTCTCGATTCTCAATATACCCTGATCGTACTCAAGAAGATTATAGTAGTATTTAAGCTTATCCAGCTGGTGCAGAGTAATCTCCTCAGTAGATATATGTCTCTTATCTCCAAAGTCATTTGAGATAAGTATATGTATATGCTGTTCAAGATGAGATCTAAAGAACTTCATAAACTTTTCATCCACATACATCAAGAGTTCCTTTGTCTTCTGCGCAATAGCATGGTCTTCACTAATCATAAACATAAGAAGCGGATCTATAGCTTCCTGATATCCAAGCTTCGCAAGCGCCACTGCTGCATAAAGCTTTATCTCCTGATCTTCTGACTCCAGATACTGAAAGAGACGTGGTGCTTCCTGGATTGATTGAGTCTCACCTAGTACAAATATACCGGCAAGCACTCTTGCTTTATCATTCTCATCATCGAGCATGGCTGTAAGATGTATCAGAAGTTTAAGACGGTATTTTTTGAATCTCCATAAAGCAATAATAGTATTTGCCTTGATCATTGGATCTTCATTTTCCAGATATTTTTCGATGTATGAGCCTGCATTGATATCATTAAACATTCCTATGATATAGATAATATCAGCCTTAAACTCATCAGACTCACTCTCCAGACATTCCAGGAGAAATGGCACAATATCGCTATGGTGAATACTTGCAAATACATTTATGATTGCAAGCTTCAACTCTCTAGAGTGTTCTCTTTTAAAAGTCTCAGATAATACTGTCATTACTCTAAATTTTGAAAAGGCCTGTGTATAGAACTTCGTACCTAAGTTTTTGAATGCAGCAAGTGTCTTACAAGCCTGTATCCGTACATCAAGACTCTCATCTTCGAGACAAGTAAGTATCTCAGGAAGAGATTCTTCATCCTTCAAGATAGCTAAAGCCTTTAGAATGCGGACCTTTGTACGAGGTGTTTCTTTTTTGAAAATAAGATTCTTTGTAAGGATCATGCTTGCCTCCTTATGTCCCTGCTGAGATAAGATTTCTATGGCATTAAATTTTTCAGGATGTTCTCCAATAATATCAAGATTCTTCTTTGAAAGCTGTGTATATCTATCCTGCATTGAATATAAAGTCCAGATCATAATAATGAGTATCACACCCATTACCACAGTAATAACAGTATCAATATAAGCTAGACCAACTGTAAACTGAAGAATAATAAGGAGGAGTGTTCCAGCAATTACACCAAGCGGACGCACCATTCCCTCAAGGAACTCTCTTATCTGCTCACGTATGCTTTCATAGACCGCATAATATGAGTTATGATATGCATTATTTGAAAGCACCAGCGTGATTTCATAGATCGCCTTTGAAAGAACTGCTGTAAAGAAAGTAAAGTTAAAGAGCATGGCAACAACGTTGAGGAGAGAAAGACCAGGAAGTATTTCAAGAGAACGTACAATTCCCATTCTGTTAACCGCACGGCTTGAGACAAAAAGCTGTGTAAGGAGCATAAATACAGAGAACATAATATGCAGTGTTCCGAGACCGTGAGTAAGGGCATCTTCATGGGAAGCCTCAGCAACGGGAGGCTCATTATAGTCTCTTAGAGGTGCTGATGCATGCGTATCAGACTCAGCAGCATGATCTTTTTCTGTACTCTCTTTATGTGCAGAGTCTACAGGTTTATCATGAGAAGTATCCTCATGGGAAGCAGAAGCTTTTGTGTCATGTACAGCTGTAGTTTCATGACCAGAGCCATGAGAAAGATTGGAATCCACAGCCTTCGTATATTGGTAATTCATAATATTCACAAACATCCACTGACAGAAAACCACCACAACGAGTCCCTTCACAAAAGGCATAGCCTTAATATGCTGCAGACCTTTCTTCATTTTATTTTCCTTTTGTGCATGTTCCGCCATATCCTTCTTTGAAAGGATTTTGATAAACTTATGTTTTTTATGATAGAAAAACAAAAGAATAGGAATAACAGCTAGAGTAAATACTATCCAGAAATAAGTGAAACTTGTCACGTGAATCTTTCCTGCAAGCGTCGAGAGAATAATACCGGCAATAATACCTCCAATAGGTTCAGAGGTCTCGATAAGAGGATTAGCACGCTGGTTTTCAATAGGCGAGAATAGCTCTTCAATAAATCCAAGAAGTAGAATATTTACCTGGGTAGCAAATATAGAGATACTAAAGAGAGCAAGCAGAAGAAAATATATAGAATGATGCTTAAATAAAACTACTGCGATAAGCAGCACAAGAGCTGAAAGAAGAGAGGCTGTAATAATCAACGTTCTGTTTTTCAGAACATAAATAAGCCGTGAGAAGATGAGGGTACCCATCACAATAAAAGCGCCATTCACCACATAGAGATATGGCAGGAATGTAATTCCTAACTCGTTTACCACCATAGCTGTCATCATCGTCCATCCGATAACAAACCCTATCTGAAAAAAGATACGAAGCATCCATGCCTCAAGAATGCGTCCCCATTCATTTTTAGATACATTAAGTACTTTATTGATGAGTTGGGTAGTGATTGTTTTTTTCCGCTCCGCCATTGTATATATATTTGTTTAATATTATATTCGTTGTATAATAACATATTTTATACGCATTTGACAAATACTTTTATATATATTTTTTTACTAATTAAAAAGAATACTCTTCCATCCTTCTTTACTTACAATAATATGATCAAGGAGCTCTATTCCAAGCAGTTTTCCTGCATCGGATAATACTCCAGTGACGGTTTTATCTGCATGTGACGGTTCCAGTGATCCGCTTGGATGATTGTGAGCAATAATAATACTTACAGCTCCCAGAGATAATGCAGGAGCAAATACTTCTCTCGGATGAATAAGGCTCATAGTAAGCGTTCCTTTTGTCACAACCCGTTTCTCTAAAAGCTCATGACGTGCATTAAGATAAAGGCAGATAAGGTGTTCTTGACGAAGCAGAGCATACTCTTTAAGAAAAGGCAGAACATCCTCAGTCGTTCTGATAATCTGGATATTAAAATCTACAGGAGCAAATAATCTCTTCCCTATTTCCAGCACAGCTTCAATCATCATACGCTTTGAGGGACCAAGTCCTTTAATTTTCCTCACCTTCTCAAACATAATACATCTCTTATTCATATCAATACTCTGCTCTATCTCTTTCGCAATCCTATCCACAGGATACCCCTTCGTACCGCTTCCAATAAGAATACACAGCAGCTCCTGCATACTTAACCCCGCAGTACCAACGTTTTTAAACTTCTCCCGAGGACGGGAGGAAAGAGGAAGCTGTTTCATAAATAGCAGAAAAAAATACTATACTGAGCATAGACAAGGATCCGCCTCATGGGAAGATAAGCTGGAGTGGAAGTGTTATTAAAATATTACTACAGAGGCATGCACAGGCTCGGGAGTGTGAGTGATAGTGAGAGTAGTTAGTAGTTAGGGATAAATTTTTTTACGATGTATATCACAAAAGAACTGCGATAGACTCATCAGGGTACAAAAATACATCAATGCTTTATGCCTGGGCATCCCTCTTCGCCAAGAAGAACCAAACACTTATAGTTCAGGTGCAGGCTACGAGGGACATTCTTCGCTCTATATTAAAAAAAATCTTCGCCTGCGAAGATTCATTCCATTCTGGCCGTGCCATACGTAGCTTCGTGAGAAGCGAAGAATGGTGACCCCGCCGGGAATCGAACCCAGAATTGCAGTTTAGGAAACTGCCGCTATATCCGGTTTAACTACGGGATCACATGGACGCTTTGCATTGTACTGAAGAGCTCTCATCAAATCAAACTATTCTTTCTCTAGAAGTTTTTCATACTCACCTACCATCCTATCTAGTGAAAACTTTTCTACAGCTGTTTTTCTTCCCGCTTTCCCCAATTTCTTTCTTAAGTCTTCATCAGACAAAAGAAGTTCAATAGCTTCCTTTAAAGCTAAGACACTTCCGGCTGGAACGATAATCGCGTCTTCATTATTTTTCATAAAGACAGATATTCCACATACATCTGTGACAATAGTTGGAGTTTCAGTGGACATTGCTTCGGCAGCCACAAGTCCAAAAGGATCTTGTGCACGTGAAGGCAGTACACAGACATCCATTCCTCTATAGAGCGCAGGTGTCTTCTCTCTTGGTACAAGAGTATAGGGTATGAGAAAATGTACATTTTTCTCTATTTTTCCTGTCATTACTAAAGCTTTCAGTTCATCTTCCAATGGACCTTCACCTTGTATCACAAGATGAACATTCCATTTTGGATGTGCCTCTAAAAGTAGTCCAAAAGCTTTTATCAGTATATCTAATCCTTTATCTTCATAGTATCTTGCGAGAGTACCAATTACAAATTCAGCTTCCTCAGGTACCCTTATACATTCCCCCTCAGGCGAAAAGAAATCAGTATCAATACCATTTGTAATACAGTGCAGCTGCCGCTTAGGGATCTTCAAAAATTTAAGCTGATCTACATGCATCGGACTTACTCCCACTACATCTACCTTCTTGGCTAGTAACGTGTATAAATACCGCAATGGGTTGAGATACATCCATTTTCCAAAACGTTGGTGCTCCACCCACAGTACTGTTTTTTTCAAATATTTTAATACAGGAGTCATCAGCACTTTCTCGGTAAGAGAAAGCATGTAGATACTATCTATTGAGTGAATTTTATCTATCCTTCTGAAACATAGAAGCAGCTTCAGTAATATAACTGGCCAAATTAAAAAGAACACTATCAGTGCTGGCTTTGTAACAGGAAGTGTTCCCCCCCACACCTCATGTACTTCAAAATCTCTCTTTTTGAACTCTATAGTGAGTACCGGACAGCTTCCCATAAAGATCACTCTCCATCCCCGGGTTCTTAGACTCTCCGCCATCGTAATAGTATGCCATTCTTCACCAGAAAGAATCGCTTCGTAGGGGAAACGTGTGATGAGTACTGTTTTATGAAATATAGACTTCAAATGCGTAAGGGTAATGTATGATTCTATAATGATGCCTGTGAACTTCAATTACTATAACATCACATCTCCATGGTATTTCAAACTCAAAATTTTTCTTTGCAAAGTACACTTGAATGGTCTGCAGCATTCTTTTTCTCTTAGCAGAGGTCACAGATTCCTCTCCGCTGACCATCTTTGCAGACCATTGACTTCTTGTCTTTACTTCAACAAACACATATTCATCTTCTTTTTTTGCAATGATATCAAGTTCACCGTACCTGCTTGAAAAATTTCTATCAAGTATCTGATACCCCTTTTTTTCAAGAAAGGTACATGCAAGTGATTCACCATTCATACCCACAAGACGTTTTGAATCCATACATAGATGGTTAAAATATACTTTGAGGTGATGAGGTGGCACACTAGTTTTTACATTTTACATATGCTCTTTTATATAAAAAATGTCAAAATAATCCTCAAACTTTATTTTTGCTTTTTAAACACAAGCCGTGTAAACTCTGCGTATAACTTACATTGAGGTATGAGAATCATGCTTCGTGATATATTTTTCCATGCGTCCATCTAGTCCACAACAATTAGTCACTCTTCTACTTCTCCCCGTACTTACACTTTTCCTTGGTATCGGTATCGGCAGCTCCGCAGAGAATAAAGATACTCCAGCCGTTACTCAAGTAAGTACTACTTCAGGCACTACTGTTCCTGAAGAAAAGAGCATTTCACTTAACGCAGATCAGGCAAGCTCCCAGATGAAAATATTTTGGGAAGTCTGGAATAGACTCCGCACTGAGCATCCTGATGGAAAGGAAGTCTCCGATAAGGATATGCTCTACGGTGCAACAAAAGGCATCGCCAATGCAGTAGGTGATCCATATACATATTTTCTTACACCCGAAGAATCAAAGGAATTCAATACTTCGCTTAACGGTGAGCTTGAAGGCATAGGTGCAGAGCTTACTGAAGGTGAAGGAGGCGTACTTACTGTAGTTGCTACTCTTAAGGGTACTCCTGCTGAAAAAGCAGGTATACTGCCAGGAGACATTATATATAAGATTAATGATGAATCTGTTGTAGATTTTACTCTCTACACGGCTGTCGAAAAGATTAGAGGAAAAAAAGGTACTTCTGTTAAAGTGACAGTAATACGAAAAAATGAAACTCAGCCGCTTGATTTTACAATACAAAGAGAGGAGATCAGAGTTCCAAGCGTTACATATGAATCAAAGGATGAAGGACAGATAGCATATATTAAGGTAGCAAAATTTTCTGAATCAACAGTCAGTGAATTAAATATGATAGTAAATAAGCTTCTTCTTACTCCTCCAAGAGGAATCATACTTGATCTTAGAGATGATGGAGGCGGATACCTTGATGCCTCTGCAGATGTAGCATCTATGTTCCTTGAGCAAGGTAAGATAGTAACTACACGTGGTACAAAAGCAGATTCATTTCAGGAGAAATCAGCAAAGGGAGGAGCGAGACTTGGAAAATTCCCTCTCGTAGTATTACAGAATGAACAGACTGCCTCAGCAGCGGAGATCGTTGCTGCAGCATTGAAAGATAACAATAGAGCGCACATTATAGGTACAAACAGCTATGGAAAAGGATCTGTTCAGGAATTAGAGCCACTCTCAGACGGTTCTTATCTTAGAATCACGATTGCAAAATGGTTCACTCCAAACGGCTACAATGTTGGAGATAAGGCTGATGGAAAGAAAGCAGGACTTGCGCCTCATGAAGAAGTATCACTAAGTCTTCAAGATAGAAAAGATAAAAAAGACCCTCAGCTTGATAAGGCACTTAGCTACTTAAGAGAACAATTCAAGAAGTAATAACCTTAATAAAAGCCCTTTCACATGAAAGGGCTTTTATTATACAAAGATGTATTATCCAAAGAATCGAGAGAGTTTACTCTTTATACCAGATGCAAACTTTCCTATCTTACCAAGTGCTGTTTTTGTATCTACCTGACCAGTATTTTTCTCTTTCATATGCTCCAAAGAGTTTTGAGCTTTTTTCTGCATCTCAATATGAGGACTTACAACAGTATCCTGCGTAATAGTCGGAGGAGTAAAGCTTTGTTCCAAAGCTGGAGCCGCTGCTACAGTCTGCTGTTGTACCACAGGACTTAACATACTTCCAATTCCCACATGAGTTGCAGTTCCATTATTAAACTCAATCTCAAGTGCAAAAGTCATTGGTACTGCACCCCAAGATGATGTCACTCCCATGTGACCATTTGCATATGTCTGTCCTTCGGCTTTTTTTATACCACTCTTCGTCTTAAAGAATCCTACGGGTTTGATAGAACGTGCACCTCCATGCATATTCATAATATTATCCAAAGCAGGATTATGCTTCATCAGCGTATCTACAGTCCAATTACCAGCATAGACAGTCATACCATTCTTATCTGGAGCATAGCTTCCTATAGATGCATGCCGCAGAGGATGAGCATTCACTGCATTATGTACCTGTCTTGATAACTGCTTCTGCGTAGGTTCATGTTCTTGTGTATGCTGTATTTTCTCCTGAGGCTTATTATCAGGCTTCACAGCAGACGGCTGCACTTTTTTCACAGTGTGATTTTTAGCGATAGGGGCTGGGGCATCATTGATGTTTTTTCTTGAAGAAGAAGCTGCAGTCCCCACAGTAGCACCAATAATTCCTGCCGTAGCCACCGCAAGAAGCATAGCCGTAGCAGGTCTTGTTTTAAATGTATTTACAGCCTTGGTAAATTTTGTTCGGAAAGATTCCTTAAATCTAGAAGAGAAACTTGGACCACTTTCAAGCTCAGAGAAATCATGAACTTCTTCTAATACTACTGCAATTTCTTCGTGTTCGTTTGATAAGACCGGAGCTTGCTCAAATGAAACTTCATCAATAACCTGCGGCTTATGACTAGAGTACAAGATTTTTATATGCTCCTTCTGGATCAAATGTCGTGCACTGCTAAATTCATGTACCTTCTCCATTATGTCTCCATCCATGCTCTCTAGAGCATCCTTCATTCTAAAAATGTTAATCTCTACCTTTTCTTTTAAATGTCCCACAATACCATCGGAATCCATCATCATTGCATCTCTCAATACTTCCCACTCAGTAATCTCTTGATACATTCTGTCTTTTGCAGACTGCTGCATATTCAATACTTGAGCTACAAGCTCGCTATATTTGTTTTTTTCACTCTCAACTTCTTGATTCTTTTTTTCCAAATCCTCCTTTAGCTTTTGGTTCTCATCTATGAGATTTTTATAACCAGATTCTACAGCATCAATATCTCTCTCAATCTCAAGCGACGTCTCTTCACGCTCTTCTGCAGCAATGTAAGATTCAAGTTTACTATATATATTGCTAATAATATTGAGCTTCTCTTTAGTCTCATCAAAAGAACTTAATGCTTCAATGTCTTTTAAAAACCGTACATTCTTTATCTCCTCACTGATAGCATTTTGCAGATAATCATCAATTTTCTTTTTCACTTCATAGCGAGCATCAAGAGGATTCTGTTTAATAAGTCCATCTATTCTATTTTGCAAAACAACAAATTTTTGATGAATAGAATTCCATTCATACCTAACAATATGTGCACTATAATAACTCTTATCTTCTCTAGGTATATTCATATATTTTTTATAACAATAGTTTCCAATCTTCTATAGTAAGCTCTTCAGGACGTTTTTGCAAAAGATCTTGTATCAGCTTACCTTTGTCTGGGGTATTATTCATATTTATCGCATTTTTGTCAATTGAATTACTCAGTTTTTTTCTACTCTGCTGAAAACATTTTTCCATCATTTTTACTAAAGATCGATAGCCCTCAATACGTTTCTGCAGTTGAATATGCAATACTGCGGAATCAACTTTCGGAGGAGGAGAAAAAGCACCTTTCGGAACAGTAATTATCTTAGTGGGCAATCCTAAAAATTGTACAGTATTAGAGAGAATAGTGGCTCTAGGAGGCAGTGCTGTGATCTTTTCAGCAAACTCTTTCTGCACGAGAAGCGTCATTGAAATAGGTACATTTACTGCATGCAGCAGAAAGTACTTCAGTATAGGACTGGATATATAGTATGGGATATTTGCTACCACCTTATACTCTTCTGGCAGTTTGATCTGTTGTGAAGTGAGGATATCTCCTTCGTGAATTTCAACAAAATCCAACTCTCCATATTTTTCTCTCAAATACGGGATAAGATCCCGGTCTTTTTCTATTAAAATCAAATGTTTCGGTTTTGCCGCAACAAGATAATCCGTCAATGCTCCTTGCCCGGGACCTATTTCTAGAATAGTATCCTGATCAGTTATATTACTTGCTTGAATAATTTCCTCTAGTACTTTCGTACTTTTAAGAAAATGCTGTCCTAAACTTTTCTTTGCTTTCGGAAGTCCCTTTGTTAGAATGCCTGTAGTATCCATCAGAAGTAATAATTATTTAGTAGTGTTTCTCAGCTCTTACAATCTTTATGAAACGTTTCATTTTTCTGACACTGTTCCTTCTCCTTGCCGTAGGTTTCATCTATGAAATGATAGTAAGTACCGGAGTAGATAAAATTGTAGATGCATTATCTCACATATCTCCTTGGGCAACCATACTTTTCATTATTGTCTCTATAATCAATTTTATGATTTTTACACTCCGGTGGAAAGTCATTTTAAAGACTCATAACAAAAATCTTCCTTCACTCTTCACTCTTTCTCTCTACAGGCTTGTATCCTATACATTCAGCTATCTTATTCCCTCTGGGCAGGTTGGAGGAGAACCCGCACGTATTCTTCTTTTAAAGAGAAAAGGTATTCCAGGAAATATCGCAACTTCCAGTGTTATTCTTGATAAGGTTTTTGAGTTATCTGTTACCAGCGGTTTCTCAGGTCTTGCTCTTATCCTGGTTCTATTTAACACGAAAGAGATAAATACCACAAGTATAGTTGCAGTACTAGTTATAGTATCTGCCCTTGGGTTTTTTTTCTATATGAGTGTTTTTGGAGAGGGTTTCTTTACATTTTTTTTCAGGATTCTTCATCTTGAAAAGATCAAGATACTCAAAAAAACAGAACAACATATTATCGAAACTGAAGCACATATAAAAACATTTTTTCTCACGCATAAAATTGCACTCCTCAATACTATCATCCTATCACTCATCTGCTTTGTCATGATGATGGTGGAGTACTATGTAGTACTCGTCTCTATGGGTATTCATGCAAATTTTACTCAGCTTCTTGTGGTCACAGCACTTCCGTTGATCGGTTATTTGATTCCCTCTCCTGGTGCCATAGGCTCTCTAGAGTTATTCCAGATCGCAGCCTTCAATATCGCCGGCATTGACCCCACTCTTGCACTCCCCACACTTATTATACTACGCCTGCGTGATATTCTCTTTCTAGCAGTCGGAGTCGTCGTTAGCTATAAATATGGTTTTTCACTTATAAAGCCAAAGACACCAGAGAAAGAACAAATCATTGACATCTAAGTGGTTAGAGTATAATTCATGTATCTATATTACTATCAATTTTGCATGACACACAGTATGGTTGCTAAATATTCATTTAAACGGGTCTTGCTGGTTGCTGTATTTGGTACAGCTTTCTATCTTGGTTCACTTACTTCTGCTCATGCAGCTCTTACACTTGAGAGTGAGGCATATCTTAAAGATGCATCCATTGTACAGGGAGCAAATAATTCAGGAGATTTGATGCTTTCAAAGGAGATCAACCGCGCAGAGCTTATGAAGATCGTCGTAAAGACAGTAGCAAGTATCGAACCTAGTGCTGAGGAATATAACAATTGTTTCCCTGATGTTCATCAGGAGTGGTTTGCTTCATATATCTGCTGGGCAAAAGAAGAAGGATATATTCAGGGATATGATGATGGTATGTTTCACCCTGAACGTTCTGTAACAGAAGCTGAGGCTCTTAAGATCATAAATAATGCTCTCTCTCTTGGAGTAGACAGTTCTATTCCTAGCTCACGTCCGTGGTACGAGGGATATTACAACACAGCTATCAAAAGAAATCTTGTAGGAAATGATACTGCATCACGTCTTGCACATCCAGCTCTCAGAGGAGATGTATTTGAGCAGCTCACACGAGCTCTCACTGTATCTGAGCTTCAAAAAGATACCTTCGTTAAAGGAGATATCTCACGACTACCAGCAAGACAAGATACTCTAGCTCCTACTGCTCTCTCTCAGGAGAAGCAAGATATACTCTCTGTGATTACAAATACTGTTGATTATGGATACCAGCCTCAGACAGGAAGTGGTAGTGGTACTGTAAAGATTGCAATTGCTGCATCAGACGCACGTGCAAATATCGTCCTAAGCATGGGAAATGTTTCTATGGTAACAGGAACAAAGGATACTCTTGATAGAGCACAAGTTACTCTGTCTCTTCATACAGATATCCAGGTAGATGCGATGGGAGAGAAGGTTGGTCTATCTGCAGACATGAAAGGTACACTTGTTATTGATGCTGAATCCAGCATTTATATGAGACTTGATCAGTTTACTATGGTAAATACTGATACCTCTGAGGTACTTAAGGATACTATAGAGACTGTTCAGACAGAGGTGACACCTTATGTTGGAAAGTGGTATTCACTTCCTCTTAATGATGAAATTAAAAAAGAGCTGAAAGGATTAATGATCAATCCAGATCAGACAGATATGAGAAAGGAAGGTATGGAGATGATAACTAAATTCTTCGAAAAGAACGCAGATTTCCTTATAGTTAAAAAAGACAGTACAATATATAAAGGTATCGATGCAGACCACTTTACATTAACTATTGATGGTGCTTCTCTTGTGAAACATATTCCGGAGATGGCCGCAAAGTTTTCTCCTCGTCCTTTAAATAAATATGGCATACGAAAAGATATTAAAAGAGCAGGACCATTCATAGAAAAATTCTTTGCTAATTTTTCTTCAGAGCTTTGGGCAGCAAAGAGTAATAAAATGCTTCTCGCAACTTCAATGAAACTTATGCCAACTTCATTTATCTTCCCGGCAGAACTCACAGGAGGTACAGCAGGAAGTATGATGCTTGAAATGTTTGGTGGAGATGAATATAACTATCCAGCTTCTGTCACAATTGAAATTCCAACAGGAGCAGAAGATCTCAGTGAGTACGTCTCAGATATAAATATGAGCGATCTCTAGAAATATAAAAAAAATCCCCTGTAGCGTTTCACGCAGCAGGGGATTTTTTTTATACGCTCAGATTACTTCAAGAGAGGATCAAGATCACCATTTTCATAAAACTCATGCAGATCATCTGAGCCGCCGATATGAAGAAAGATCTGAGGCACCGTATCACGGCCGGAGAGTTTAAACATCTCTTCTTCCAGCTCTCGGTCATAGGTCACATCTATTTCAGTATACTGTATATTAAGTTTTTGAAGCAGTCTCTTAGCACTGGAGCAGTACATACAATAATTTTTTGTATAAATAATTGCTTTTTTCATATCTTAAAAGTTATGACACATAAGTATAGGTAAGTGTACACCATTCACAGATAAAAAGAAATTACTTTCTCTTTGCTTCCCGTAAGAGCTGATATAGTATAGCTGTACATATTATTTTGAACATTTATGAAAAAAGCAGGTTTTGTTGCAATCATTGGACGTCCAAATAGCGGAAAGTCAACACTCATGAATACAGTGTGTGGAAGAAAGATAGCTATTGTTTCTCACATACCTCAGACCACTAGAAATACCATTAAGGGTATCTATACAAAAGATGACAGACAGTTGATATTTCTTGATACACCTGGTGTTCACGACAGTATCCGGACTTACAATAAGATGCTTACTTCTCAGGCTGTACAGGCAGTGGAAGAAGCAGACGCAATTTTATACATCATGGATATCTCACGTCCCTTCGGTGCAGAAGAGGAAGGTGTTATTGATATGCTCAAGAAAACTGAGAAACCAGTAGTAGTTGCTTTCAATAAAGCAGACATTATCTCAAATCATACTGTAGAGAATAGTCTCCGGTATAAAGAGGCAGTTGCAGAGCTTCCTCACCATTCAGAGCACTATATTTCAGGTCTCAAAGGAAATCATATTGAGGAATTGCTTACTGATCTTATGGAACTCATGCCTGAACAGGAATTCTACTATCCTGAAGGTATACATACGGACGCGGCGCTAGACTTTCAGGTTGGTGAAATCATCCGCGAAAAGGCGATGCTCCGTACTTATGAGGAGATTCCTCATGCGATTAGTGTAGATGTAGCAGACATTGATGAAGATAATGAAAAACGTCTTATCTCTATCATGGCAGAAATACATGTAGAACGAGACTCACAAAAAGGAGTTATCATCGGAAAGGGAGGACAACAGCTCAAAAAAATAGGAATGGACGCGCGAAAAGAACTTGAAGAGATGTTCAAGCGAAAGGTATATCTGCAGCTTCAGGTAAAAGTAGACAAGAACTGGCGAAATAGATAATCTATCTTCTTCGCCCTCTACGTGATGGTACGAGATGATAGTGCTCTCGTACCCGCCTCTCACCAAAGTCCACTGTATCTTTCATCGTATACCCGATAAGCCCTAGATACTTTTCAAGGTCAGCATGGATATGTACCTCTAGTTCCAAATAAGTTGGAATACCATCTATCGTATCAAATTCGTAGTGAGCATCTTCTAGCTGGTATGAAACGCGGCGTTTTTTTGATTCATACTTTTGAGCAAGCCCCATTCTTAAAATGATCTCCTTCATCGTATCAAAGTCGCTTACTTCAACCTCATATTCTACATTATGCTTCACATCCTCATAACTCTTATTCTCTTTTAAGACAAACTGCACCTTATCTCCCATTTTTCTTAGCCGGCAAGCCCGTTTCTTTTTCCAAAGCCAACTATCCGCATAATCAAAAAGAATGGATTCAATAGGTCCATCAAATACCTTTACCGCACCAAGTGATTCCAACTTTTTTACAGTTTCCTCTACTGGAATCTCAAGAATCTTCACTTCTATTTCCTGCTGCATACATAAAATGTTACCAAAAGTAACTCTACACTATATAAAAATCACAAGAAAAGAAAGAGATATTTGTTTATCTATAAATAACATCCAAAATTCTGCCGTTAAATCTATTTACATCAAAAGCAACTTCCATACCTTTTGTATCAGTCCCTATGAATCGAATAATCTCCTTACTATCAGGAAGTTTTTGATGGTGAAATAACACAGTAGGCGTATCTTGAACTATGATCTGAATTTCTTCACGTATGCATGACTCTAAATGCATAATAGTCTTTGTATCAATACTATTTCCCACTTCAATATGCAGAGGTTCAGGTTTGAGTGCTCTAGGACGGAACTGTATGATATTGTCCTCTCTTCGCCTATTAATATTTGCCATAAGTGTAATATTTATAGATAAAAAGATGATCTGTACTCTATTGTACAGATCAACATAATCCTTTTAAAATATTTTGTAAAGTTTTCAAATCTTTGAAAGCTTTTACTTGTAAATCACTTTGGGACCGGTCTCAATAATATACTCAACACCTTCCATAGTTTTTATATTCTTCATTTTTCCTTTTAAGAAAGGTGGCATAACTATAATATCGTCATTTTCAATATCCACAAATTCCTGACCTGCGAGTTCATAATGATCATCACCTCGACCTTCCACAAAAGCTTCAGGGGTATCTGTTTCCTCAAAGAAAAAAAACTCCATCGACTCCACAGGAATATTTTCTACTATAAATTTAAGTTCAGGGTTTTTAAGCGTGACACCCAATTCTTCCTGGATTTCACGGATTATACATTCTCGTGTAGTTTCTCCATTATCCAGTCTGCCGCCCGGCAATGCCCAGAACTTATTTTCAGGACGATGCTTTACGACAAATACTTCACCTTTTGAATTTAAAACGATGACGCGCGAACGGATAGTCATAATATGAATAAATCAGTACATACTCAATAGTACACTTTTGCTCCGAATATATCAAATGATAGGAAATATATTCTTACTTTTTAGGTCTCATAAGGGGGAAAAGCACTGTGTCTCTCAGGTTTTCCTGCTGAGTAAGCAAAGTTACCATTCGGTCAATACCCATTCCAAAACCAGAAATAGGAGGCATACCATACTCCATAGCTTCCACATATTCATCATCTTTACTATGAGCTTCAGTATCCCCTGCATCTTTAGCTGATGACTGGGACTCAAACCTCTCCTTTTGATCCAAAGGATCCACGAGCTCGGAATATGCATTGAGTACCTCCCAGGTAGCCACTACGAGCTGAAATCTATCTACAATAGCAGGGTTGTCATCATTTTTTCGTGCAAGAGGAGAAAGATCAAGAGGATGACCAATAAGGAACGTTGGACTGATTATCTTTGGTCGTGAGACCTTTTTATAGAGGTGATCAATAAGATTTCCCAAACCAAGCTTATCCATGCCTTCGATATGAATATTTTTCTCACGGATTGCTTCTCTCAGACTCTCTACTGTTTTATGATCAGCGAGATCAATATCTGCATCTTTGATCAAGAGATCACGAAACGTAACTCTCGGCCAAGGAGGAGTAAAGTCAATCTCATGCTGTACTCCCTCTTTATCAAGAAGGTTTACTTTCATTGAACCATTGAGCTTCATCAAAAGATGCGTAAACATCTCCTCCGTAAACTTCATATTATCTTCATAATTCCAGTATGCAGCATAATGCTCGACCATGGTAAAATCCTGAAGATGACTAGGATCGATTCCCTCATTTCTAAATATTCTGCCTATTTCAAATACTTTTTCATATCCTCCCACAACACATTCTTTAAGGAAAGTCTCTGGAGCTATACGAAGATACATCTCCGTATCCAAAGCATTATGGTACGTCTTAAATGGTGTAGCTAAAGCTCCAGAAGCATTTGTAGTAAGGATAGGAGTCTCAACTTCATCAAATCCCTTTGACCAGTAGAACTCTCTTAAAGCTTTAATAAAATTTGATCTAAACTGAAATCTTTTCTTAGTTTCCTGATTGGAAATAAGATCAAGATATCTCTGCCGGTAAAGTGTCTCTCTATCCTTAAGACCGTGGAATTTATCAGGAAGAGGTCGAAGCGCTTTTCCAAGAAATGTAAATTCAGTTACAAGAACAGTCACCTCTCCGTGTTTTGTACGGAAAAGCTCTCCAGCAATACCTATAAAGTCTCCAAGATCTACTTTTTTTTCAAAAAATTTATATGTATCTTTCCCAATCAAATCCTGCATAAGTGCAAGCTGCATTTTTCCACTATCATCCAAAAGATGCAGAAAAGACAATTTTCCATGAGTTCGGGACATTACTATTCGCCCAGCAGTTCTATAAGTTTTAGCATTATTTGCACTAATCTCTTCAACAGTCTTTATATTATTTTCATCTTCAGATATTTTTAAAATCTGTGCGATGGAATGAGTTTTTTCAAAACGCTCAGGATAAGGCTGAATACCCATTTCTTTTATTTCTGAAAGTTTTCGGAGACGTTCTGTCCGCTCTTTTAACGGATCAATCTGAAGAATTTCCTGTTCTGAATGGTCTGACATAGTGCAAAAATATCGAAATAACGCCTCAATACTACTCATGAAGAGGCGTTAATGCAATAGGACGTGGGGTTCCCCTCCCTAATTCTTATCCCTAATCCTAATCCTCACCCTTTTACCTCAACACCACAACAGCCACAATCACCGCAGCAAACAAAAGACGGTATATTGTAAATACTCCTACATTATGAGAATTTAAGAATTTCAAGAAATATTTAATACATAAATATCCAGAGACCGCTGAAGCTACAAATCCAATACCAAAGTAGAGTATAAGTTCTGTAGTAAACTGAATATCGACAAGATCTTTTAATTTAAATATCCCCGCTGCAAAGGTAAGAGGTGCTCCTACAAGAAAGGAAAATCGTGCGGCAGTATCCCTCTTTAGCCCTGAAAGCATTCCTGCGGTCATTGTAATACCAGATCTTGAGACACCTGGCAGAAGTGCAAAAATCTGAAATATACCTACTAAAAGCGCTCTCTGCCAATTCATAGCTTTCATATCATAATTGCGAGTGTTCATCCTATCTACTCCATACAAGATAAGACCAAAGACTGCAAGTAGTCCTGCTATGACGAGTGCACTATATTCTGTGAGCGGCTCAGGAAGGAGAAATTCAATCTGTTTATCAAAAAGAAGACCTAGTATACCTGCAGGTAGCATTCCTATAATAATATAGAAGCCAAGCATTCTCGCATCCCTTGCTTCTTTCTTTTCTTTAAAGTCTGACGGCCGTACAAATCCTTTAATAACTTCCCAGAAATCCTTATAAAAGAATAGCAACAGTGCTAGTGAAGTACCTAAGTGAAGGGATGTGTCAAATACAAGTCCCGGCGTCTCCCAGCCAAAAAACCAAGGCACAATTTTGAGATGACCAGAAGAGCTGATAGGCAAAAATTCAGCTAGCCCTTGAAGAATTCCAAGTACAAGGGACTGAAAAAGATGATAAAGATCCATGTGAACCGTCTATTATGTAAGTAAAAATGCTTTGACTCGACACAACTACTCTCCAAATTTTTCATGGAAGGTTTTTTCATCTCCAAAAGGTACGAAGTTCTCATGATGCTTAGGCTGCATAAAAGTTGGATCTTTTTCATGTTGAATACCACACCAGTATGCCTCAGTAGCTGCACAAATTGCCGCTCCATAGGGGAAAAGACCATTAGCATAGCCGCAGTACATACAGTTGAGCTTTTCAAGTCCAGTAAGGTAGGAGAGCTTCTGTCTATCTATTTTGATATATTTGCTTCTGTCTATTAATGGAAGACCGTAGAGAGGAAATGCCACTCTATGATAGAGCTCCATAATGAGATCCATAGGGACCATAATGAAAAAAGGAGCATAAATGAATGGAATAGAAGCAATATGCTTCCAATGTCTACTTGGATTATTTCGGTACTCCATAGGTCAGGATAAAAAATACCCTTTTATCTTACTCATGATATGAAATTTGTGGAGAGAATTTGTTGCAGAGATGATTTTTTGCAATTTTTTCAATAATCCGTATACTCAAAAAAATACAATAGAAGAAAAACAGATTTTGTAAAAGTTAGGTTTATCCATTACACATTTTCATGCGTATCTTTACAAGAGCAGTATTACCCCTACTACTTCTTACTCTCTACCTTACTCCTCAAGCACAAGCCTTTACTGATGTACCGGTCTTCCACACCTACGGAGAAGCTATAGCCAGTCTTTCTTCCCAAAAAATAATAAACGGATATGCAGATGGGACATTTAAACCAATGCAGAACGTCAACCGAGCAGAATTCATCAAAATCATCGTCTCAAGCAAGTATGGGACTCCTACAAGTTTTACTGAAGGATGTTTTAAGGATGTGCCGAAGAAATCCTGGTATGAATCCTATGTCTGTTATGCAAAATCCCGCGGTATTGTCTCGGGATATCAGGATGGTACTTTCAAGCCGGAGCAGCCGATTGCAGCATCAGAGGCATTTAAGATCGTAGTGAGTGCATATGAACTCGGAATCAAAGCAGATCCAGCTGCCGCCTGGTATATACCTTATACAAAGACGCTTGCTGCAGCAAAATATATCCCTGATTCACTCTTCTCACTCAGCCAAAAAATGCGCAGAGGAGAGGTGGCAGAGTTGATCTGGAGAATTATCAACCAAAAGACAACTCTTCCATCAAAGACCGTTGAGCAAATGAGAAATCAAGACTGTATTCCACGAGGAGAGAATATGCCGAGTAATATTGATATGGTAAAGATCAGATCTACTTGGCTGCAGTGGTATAACGACAAAAGAAAAGCTGCAGGGCTAAAACCTTACGTTTATAATGCCCAGTTAGATAGGACCGCATATATCTGGTCAGAGTATGCGAGATCTAAGGGAAGTATCACTCATGTTCGTCCAGGCACTACTGCATATTATGATTATAGTGCCATAAAAAAATGGTTTAAAAATCTAGGACTCACTTTCAAACTAGAAAGCGGCAGAGATTTTGTAGAAAATATTGGCTGGGGAGTATATAGATGCAGTCATTCAGACTGTAATGATAAATTACTAGCTTCTATTAAAACAACCTTTGATTTCTTTTACGGAGAAAAGAACAAATCATACCGTCCGCATTATGATAGCATGATGAGCAGTGTCTATGATGAAATTGGTATAGGTATTGCTATAGATGCCACCAGTGGGAAATACTATATGACAGTACATTACGGCACATCAATAACTTCAAATCCCACACAAATCTGCGAAGCACTATAATCACGTCATCCTGAACTCGTTTCAGGATCTCACACGTATAGGATGAGATCACATTAAACAAATCTGGTAAACGAAAAAGATGAGCTTATAAGCTCATCTTTTTCTAGTTATTATTAAGACTTCATTATTATTCCCATTATTCTAGCAAGTAACGCTCTCGGTATCAGTCTTGTAAAAAACACCAGCGCTTTATTCTGTGCTCCAGGAATAATGATTCTCTTATTCTGAAGCATTTTTCTATACGCATACTTTGCTACCACCTCAGCAGACATCGTAGACTTAAAGATAGCAGCACTCCCCGCATCAGCAGCCTTTTCAAATCCTGTCTTGGTAGGACCTGGGCAGAGCGTAGACACATGTATACCTGTACCTCTTAATTCCTCTGCCAATGCTTCAGAATAGGAGAGTACATAGGCTTTTGTAGCAAAGTAGACAGCCATATAAGGACCAGGTTCAAAAGCAGCCGTAGACGCAACATTTAAAATATGCCCTGTCTTCATAAACTTCAGTACATATTTTGAAAGTTTTGTAAGTGCAGTAATATTCAGAGCAATCATGTTTTCCTCTTTTTGGATATCAATATCCTTAAAGGCACCATACTGTCCAACCCCTGCATTATTAATAAGTATATCAATTTTTGCCCCCTGCTTTTCTACCCATTCCGAGACTTCTTCCACACTTGTCTTCTGAGAAAGATCCTTTGATAAATACTGTACTCCTATGTGGTATACATCTTCGAACTCTTTCTTGATCTCTTTTAACCGCTCCTCATCACGAGCAACAAGTAAAAGATCGTATTTTTCACGAGCAAAGACTTTTGCAAGTTCATAGCCTATACCTCCTGATGCACCTGTAATAAGAACTTTAGCCATGGGAGATTTAGTTAAGAATATAACGTAGACCACTTTCCGTATGAAGCCATTCTAAAAACGATTCATCAGAAATAAATTCAGGGTAAATAATTTTTCCAGTAGTCAAAGTATCCACAAACTCTGTACCATGCAGTTCAAATGCATGACTTGCATGCTCTATCTGCAGCATGCTTTCACTAATTTTTGCGTAAAAAATGAATTCTAAAGAATCGATACTGATGAGTTCATGCACTACTCTAAGAGTGGGTATGATCTTCATACCTAGTTCTTCATAGAGCTCTCTGCTGATACATTCAAGAGTGGATTCATCCTCATCAAGTTTCCCCCCTGGAAGTGAAAAGAAATTATATTCAGGACGCTGCTTCACTACAAAGATTTTTCCTTCCTCATTCTCAAGAATACAGCGGCAGCGGATAATCATAGAAAAATCTTTAAGATGCTAAGCACTATTTAAGTATAAGAAAAAAAGAGCAGGTTGCTATAGAAATAGCTTCCTGCTCTCATTTAGATTTCTACCTTTTATAAGAAATCATTCTGTCTTCCGCCTCCGCTCCGAGAGCTTCCACCATAAGACGATCTACCGCCTCGGTCTCCACCACGACTTCCGCCACGTGAATCTCCGCCTCTACTTCCACCGTAAGAAGACCGTCCACCGCTGCCTCCGCCATAAGATGATCTACCACCTCGGTCTCCACCACGACTTCCTCCACGGCTGCTGCCTCCTCTATCATATCCTCCTCGCTCTCTTTCTCTTGGAGCCGGCTTTCTAGAAAGATCTGCAATCTCGATTGCAATATCCTGTCCTTTGATCTGGGCTACAGACATAGCAGAGATTACCTGTTCTACAAGTGGCTCAGGAATATCCACATATGTCTCTCGGTCTTCTATCTGAATTTTACCGATCTCTTCACCGCGAATCCCTGCTTCTCCAGCAATAGCTCCTACTACATCTTTTGGTCCAATTCCGTCACGTCTTCCCTTATTGATCATAAGAGATTTCATACCTGCTTCTCCGATATGAGACATAGATGGTCTAGAGCTAACAGATGCCAATAATGGGTCATTCTTAGCTGGATCTTTTCCGTCTTTTTCCAATGCATTTTTAAGGAATGCAGCAGCGATTTCCACAGCTCCAAAATCCTCAGTCATCATCGTATCAATCATAGCAGCATACTTTGTAAGCTCACCCTTCTCAATAATTTTCTTAATCTTCTCAAGTACCTTGCTAGATTTCACACCAGCAACATCCTCGAGTGTAGGTACAGTTCCACGTGCAATCGTAATATTTGCAAACCGCTGAATATCTCTTAGTTTGTACATGTCGCGTCCTGAGATAAAACTGAATGCTTTACCTTTTTTACCAGCACGTCCTGTACGTCCGATTCGGTGTACATAATCCTCTTCGTCCTGAGGTAAGTCATAGTTGAATACAGCCTCTACATCATCCACATCGATTCCTCGTGCCGCAACGTCTGTAGCTACAAGTATTTCCACAGCTCCTGTTCGGAACTTTTTCATTACCCGGTCACGCATCATCTGCTTCAGATCTCCATGAAGACCGTCTGCAAAGTATCCTCGTGCCTGGAGTTCAGCCACAAGTTCGTCTACCATTCTTTTCGTATTACAGAAAACTACAGCAAGACGGATATTATTCAGATCTATAATTCTAGTAAGAAGCTCAAGCTTCATCTGATTGCGAACTTCAAAATATACCTGATCAATACTTGGGACAGTAAGAGTCTTATGCTCAATAGTCACATTTACTGGTTCATTCTGATACTTTTTAATAAGCTTCTTGATCTCGGCAGGAACAGTAGCAGAGAAGAAAATTGTCTGTCTCTCCTTTGGAGAAGTACTCAAGATATCCTCGATATCATCTCTGAAACCCATGTCCAGCATCTTATCTACCTCATCTAGCACTACCATCTCAATAGTCTCGAGAGAGATAGTCTTTCGATTCATATGATCCATGATACGCCCAGGAGTACCGATAATGATATGTGCACCTTCTCGGAGAGCACGTATCTGCCGGTCAATAGGCTGACCTCCGTATACAGGAACTACATGTACATGCTTCTTATACTTGAGTAGTTTACTAAATTCTTCAGCTACCTGAAGTGCAAGCTCTCGAGTAGGACACATGATCAATGCCTGAAGCTTTCTCTTTGTAGGATCAATTTTTTCAATTACTGGCAGTGCAAATGCAGCTGTTTTTCCAGTACCTGTCTGAGATTGTCCCAATACATCCTTACCCTCAAGAAGAGGAGGAATTGCTAACGCCTGAATAGGTGAAGCCTTCTCATATCCTAGGTCTTCGATTGCACGAAGTGTTTCCTTTGATAGAGGTAAATCCTTAAATAACACGTTATCCATAATTTTTTTCACTAAATAAAATCGTCGTCCCCCTCATGCTCACCAATTTCTCAATAGCTCAAAAGAGACACTTAGCTTTAGAGTATCAATTTTTTTAAAAATAGCGAGAGAAAAAATAATTTAAAATAGGGGCTTTGACTTATAGGAAGAGAATCAACGCGTTATTTTACATAATTATATATTATTTCTTATTAATATATAAAATTTATTGCCGCGTGTTGAGAATCAAGTGACTAAATAATGAGAGCCCGATAATTGCAGTCTAATAATAAAACTCAAAATATCCCACCATTTACGAAGTAGCAAAAAAGAGTACTATTACACTATCTTATGTTTTCTTTTTATACCTATGATTAAAAAAGTTCTTATCTCGGCGTCTTTTACTCTTCTCCTTGTAGGCTGCAGCACTGCCCCTGCAGTACAAACCAATTCCAACATTATTAATCCGACACGGGAGACCAATACAGTCTCAACGAGTACAAATACAAATAACGCTTCTACAGCTGCAAATTCTAGTAACACTAAATACTCTGAAGAAATGGTTGCAGCACACAACACATCTAGTGACTGCTGGGCGATTATAAATGGAAAAGTATATGATCTTACAAACTGGGAAGATAAGCATCTAGGTGGCAAAGAAGCTATCTTAAGAAGCTGCGGAAAGGATCTTTCATCACTGTCAGGTTCACATCCAGGTGGAGATTTCAGCAGCTCAGATCTTCAGGATGTTCTTAGCCAGTATTATAAAGGAGATATACAGTAGTACTATTTTTTTCCAGCACAAGTAGCCGAAGCCCACAGACCTTCGGCTTTTTGTATAGCTATTTTTTGAGCATCTCTAAACTCTGCCTGATGAACATAAGGAATATTATAAGTATATTCATATGCATAACCTTTTTGGATCATTTCAAGGTTAACCAATGTATCATTGAGGTATACATATCTGAGTAGTCGTCCGTATCTATCTTTGTTCTCCTGGGTCATATCTTCACGAAGCTCTACTCTTTTACCCTCTATCATACTTTTCATCATAGCAGATGCTTCTTTTCCAAAACACTCTACACCCTTACGCGGGTCCACAGACTCAGGCGCATTTATACCTATAAGACGTATTTTTTCTTTTACATTATTTGTCACTACTTCAATAGTATCTCCATCTACTACTCGGCTTACAACACTACCACTCTCTGTAAGAGTTGATAAGAGTGAAGCTTCCATAGTATTATTTCCTATCATCACAGCTCCTCTTTCCAGCAAAGCAAAAAGAGCAAATACAAAGAAAAGAAATAACGAGATCCAAAAAATGAAGAGCAGAGAAGTATTTTTCATAGTAGATTAGTTTTCACCTGAACATCCAAGAACTTCCTTTTCAAACATCCTGTCTGTACATTTTTCTGAATAAAGACATGCATTATCAGTAATCTCTTTGTGAATTTCCTGCTGTAAAGGCTCTTCTTCAGGTCCGAAGATGATAGAGAGCTTATCGAGATCATTAATTACTCTTTCTCTTATATTCTCAACTTTCTTACTATTAAGATAAAAAGATAAGTGTGTGCCGTCTGAATCCTTTGCACAATAGGATTTTTTCTCTTGATCAAGAATTAGACACTTCTCATCAAATGTAATACCAAGAGTTTCAAGAGCATATCCATAAGTCACTCCTGTTGCATGTACATGAAGTACAGATCCTTGAGAGTCATGAATGTGTGCATAGTTACTGAGAGTGGATTCTTCAGAACTAATATATTTTCCATTTCCAAGATTAAATTTTTCACCATTTATCCAAAGTGCAATATCTGAATGCAAATGATTGGATTCGGCATTACCAAATCCTGCTCTCTCCCCCTCAAGAAAACGAAGAGTTCCAGTAGCCAGCAATACAAGTAATAATACCCCAAGAGCAATACTTACAAATATCTTTTTTCTCCTCAAGAGTAAAAGAAGAAAGATAGTAAGCACTAATGCCGCCATCAATGCAGATGAGATCGTATAGATCAGCGCGAGCGTATCCTTATTCTCATAAAAGAGCCTCCATGATAGAAAAGGATTATTATGAAATGAACATGGCGCTGTAACTAGATTTTGTACCACCTGACCTGAGCCGCTAAGAACAGCTCCGCTCGCTGCTGAAGTGACAGACTCTACATGTGCAAGAAAAAGAGACATTGGGAATTGAACAGTAAGTTAAGTACTAAAATCTTATGTGACAAAGAGCTCTCTGACAAGAAAATTCTTACTTTATTTTGGAATAGAAAGGCGTAGTATAGAGGAGTACTATTTTATAATTATGATATATGTTTTCTTATAATGAGCAGCCGCTACCTTTTGATCCTGACCAGCTGGAAGGAAAAATTTCAAAGGAAACGCTTGCAATACACCATGATAAACTCTATGTAGGCTACGTTAACAAGACAAAAGAAATAGAAGAAAAACTTGCAAGTGTGGATCTCACAAGCGCGAACCAAGTATATTCCCAATACCGAGGACTAAAAACAAGTGAAGCCTTTGCACGAAACGGAGTTACACTGCATGAATCTTATTTTTCTACATTAGGCAACACTTCACTTTCTGAAGATAGCGATCTCTTCAAACAGATTACAAAGGATTTTGGCTCCCTTGAAGATTTTAAATTACACTTAAGCGCAACAGGAATGTCTGTACGAGGATGGGCAGTATGTGCATGGGATACTACAGATAAAAAGCTTCATATCTATGGATGTGATGCACATGATCAGGGAGGAATCTGGGGAGCATTTCCTGTACTGACACTAGATGTATATGAGCATGCTTATTTTATTGACTATGGATCAGATAGAAAGTCATATATAGAAGATTTCTGGAACAATATCAACTGGGCAAAATGCGATGAAAACTTCAAAAAAATATCTAGTATTACTACTTAATTAAGGATGAAAAATAAAAAACACGTATTTTCTAAAAAAGTCATAGAAAAAACGTGTTTTTTTGATCAACTCATGTTATTATATGATGTCAAGAGCAGAAAACGGAGTAAAAAACATCATAAAAGGTTAAAATTTCGTCAAGCTTGAGGCAACTTTATATCTACACACACCATGAATACAAAAAACCGGTTACTCAAAACTATCGGAGTGCTAGCAGTGATGGCCGTCACTCTTGCTTCTCCTCTCGACTCAGCATCAGCGGCTATTATATTCCAGAATGATACTTTCTTCATTATGGAATCTCCAAATCTGCAGCTTGATGCATTAGGAACCGGCGCACAAAATACATCAATAAAATTTGGTAATGACTCTACGGCATCTGAGAATGGTAACATTACCTGGGATATCACGAATGATAAATTCCTGATTGATCACACTGTAGATATCACAGGAGGTCTTTCAGCAACAGGTTCTGTAAATTTCTCAGGAGCATCTCAAACAAGAATCCGTGAAAGCGCAAATCCAACTACAAGTGCAGCATGTACGACTTTAAATGAACTCATCGTCAATACTACCTCAAACCGGATAGAAATATGTACGGCTACAGGTATTGCAGGTGCGGCTACATGGGGAACATTGCCTGCGGGTGATGCAAGTACTCTCGGTGGTCTGACAGCATCTCAGTTTCTTAGAAGCGATACATCTACATCCTATACAAGTGGTACTCTTACTACGGACGCAGGTACAACTTTAGATGTAAATGGTGTAGCAGATCTTAGCGGAGCAACAAGATTGGCACTTCCATCAGGAGCAGCAAATCCAGGAACATGTATAGTAGGTGATGCTTTCTACAATACAACATCAAATACACTTCAGCTCTGTACTGCAACAAATACATTTTCAACAGCTGGTCCTCAGGATTTTGAAAGTGTATTCGCAAAAGATGCTGATAAGACATTAACAACAGGTAACCAGGCATTCTCAATTGCCGCAGGAACAGGAAATCTTACATTCAATTCAGGAGCATTTTCATCAACATCTTCAGATAATTCAAATCTTACACTTACTGGTAACAGTGCATCAAACCTCGCAATGAGCATCGCTGCAACAAATGCTGGCGCTGGTCAGGGTAACGTTGCAATCACAGCGGAAGATCAGGTAAGTATCTCAAGTTCCACATGGAATATCACTGGAGCCGGTGTCGCAAGCGGACTTACAGGTATTACTTCTACTGGTACAGTGAATTTCTCAGGTACTTCTTCGCAAAGAATGAGAGAGGTAGCAAGTATTACCGCCGCAGCATGTACAACAGTTAATGAAATTGCTCTTGATACAACAACAAAGGCAATATACATCTGTACTGCAACTGGTACCCCAGGTACATGGAAGCGATCTTCTGGAGCAGCAAGTAATTTAAGAAAAGACCCAGAGTATCCAGATCAGATCATATTTAAGGATGGAACAAACAACAACGGTACTCTTTCTGCAGATTATGATTCTGCATCAAACGTAAATGAACATTACTATGATTGGAGCTCTACCAAGGGAGTTCTACAGGATATTGAAGTACGTTTCAGAATGACTCTTCCGGCAGACTATAAGACAACGGGTGCATTTACATTCCGATACAAGACGGGTCTCAATGCAGCAACTAATAATGCTGTTGACTTCTCTATCTTGAACGCAACAGATCTTACAACAGGAGCACCTACATCTTGCGGAACAAGTACAGGTAACTTCTCAAATAATGCATGGGCAACAGGTACTATAGCAGCGGCTACTATTACCACAGGATGTACTGGAAGTACAGCACTTGACGCAGGTGATGTGGTAGAAATTAGAGCAAAGCTCTTTGACAACAGTACAGCCAGTTCTCTTGCACAGGTTGGATATGTGAACCTCGCTTATACAAACTAATCCTTAGTGAGTATATACATAGAACGCATCTTGTAGACAATCATGCAAGATGCGTTTTTATTTATGATTTATTTTTAATACCAGTAGTGTTAAGTTATATTGGATTATACCTCTGCTGTATTCACATATGAACAAATTTTTCCTAAGTCTAAGTATTCTTGCGGTATTTACCGTTTCAACCACTACACAGGTACTTGCTGCTGAAAGTATCTTTTCAGATACTCCTGAAACACATCCCAATAATGTAGCCATACGCTATTTAGTTAAACAAGGTATCTTTAAAGGATACAGCGACGGCACATTTAAGCCTGAAAAGATTCTCAATAAGGCAGAGGCACTGAAAATTATTATCGAAGGTGCAGCAATAAAAACTGATGATGCAAATACAGCTTCAAATTTTAAGGACGTAGCATCAACGGATTGGTTTGCTAAGTATGTAACAAAAGGAAAAGAGCTTGGTATCGTAAGCGGAAATCCAGATGGTACTTTTTTACCAGGAAAGACTGTCTCACGTGCAGAGTTTTTGAAAATGGTATTGATAGCCAATACTTTCAAGGCAGATAACTGGAAGGGCAAAGCTCTCTACCCTGACGTCCCTACAGACGCCTGGTATAATGCTTACATGAACTTTGCAGGTTCATCCGGACTTCTCATTAAGGATGCTCAGGGAAATCTCCTGCCGACGAAGGAGCTCTCTCGCGGAGAAGTAGCGGAGATTCTCTACCTGCTGACTATCATGCTTAAGGGCACAGATGTGCAGTTTTTGATATCACAGAGTGAAGCAGAGATGGTTCAGATTGAAGTATTTATGAATGCTTCAGATATTATCCATGCTAAGCGTAGTTCAGAGCTTGCAGTTGACTTCACTCAGCAGGCATACAAAATCTTACCTTCAAATAATGTAGTTCTTGGTGCTGCTAAGCTTGCCAAAGCATACGATATGGTGATTACTGCATTTATTGCAGGTGTACAAAAAGATAAGGCTATGGCTGAGGATTATGCAAAGAAGGCAATCGCCAAAGCTGACGAAGCAATAGCTGTCTATGCTGAGATTACTAGTGTAGCAAATCATGTAAAATCCAGAGCGAATGATATTCTAGAACAGGTAAAAAAACTTTAGAATAAATAATTCATAATAACTTTCTAAATTGAATCAATTTATTCCTCGTTATTTAAGAAGACTTGCAACAGTCCTTTTAACTGTTTTTTTTCTCATTCCTCAAGCACATGCTGTGATCATTTTTACTAATGAATTTTTAAGCAATGAAGGGGAAAATGCAGTAATAGATAGTGATGGTAATGCAACAGGAAGCATTACTCTTAAATTTGGACAAACGGCAAACCAGACACTTACCTGGGATATTACTACATCAAAATTCATTCTTAGTAATAATCTAGCAGTAAATGGTACATTAGGTATCAATGGAAATGTATTTACCTTAGATGCTGACAATGTAGGAGCTGCGTCAAATGTAAGCATTGTGGCAAATCAAGGAGTCGGCGCGGCAGGAACTATCCGTTACAATGCTAGTACTCTCCAATGGGAAATGAATAATAATGGAGGCACATATTATCCGATCACTACATCTAATACTGCATTTATACAAAATGGAAATAGTTTTGGCACAAACGCCACCTTCGGCACGAATGATGCTTTTCCACTACTATTCGAAACAGGTGGAAGCGAAGCAATGAGAATCAGTGCTGGAGGTCTCGTAGGAGTAAATACCACATCTCTTACTGACAGATTCACTGTAACATCGGCTGCAAGCACAGCTTCCGCAAATACGTCTACTTTAAACTACACACAAAGTACCAACGTGGCAAACATCACCGGAGCAGGACTGAATATAGCAGTAACTCCTTCAGGTGATGCTGGTGATACTATACGGGGTATAAATATTGCAAACGTTACTGGCACAAGCTCCACTGAAGAAGGTATCAATATTGGAACAGGGTTTGATCGTGATATCCGATTTAATGATGCAAATGTAACAATTGCAGTTCCAGACAACGTTAATATGTCTCTTCTGGATACTTCAGGGAACAATATGATGCTAATTAATGATCTTTCTTCTACCGGCGGAGCATATAGCGAGATAGGCTCAGTTCTACAGCGAAATTCATATGTCGGTGAAGAATTTATGAGAGAGCGAGCGGATCTTAATGCGGATGCAGCTCTCGCATGGGGAGATATACAAGCTTTTGCTATAGATGAAGCAAATAACTGCGTATTCTCTGTACTAGACGATACTGTAAACGGAATTGGAAGAATAGCCCTAGGAGCAAATAATACAAGTTGTCTTGCATATCTTTCAAGTGCGACAGCTGGTAATGCACATCTAATTTTTAATAGATCAAACTTACCCATTATTCTTATGAAGGTGAAGCCTTCAAACGTAAGTGCAAATGATGATCTTTGGGTAGGTATTGGAGATGATGCGGCAGGAAGTGCTAATCCTCCAGCAAACGGAATTTTCTTTACCAATAATGATGGTACAAACTGGACAGGTGTAACTCGTAGTGCATCTACATCAACAAATGTATCTTGCGGCGTAGCAGTTTCAACCTCACAATTCGCACTATTAAAAATAGAAGTGGTTAGCACTACAGATGTACGTTTTTATATTGATAGCGACGTCTCCGATGGTATTACATGGACAAGCTGTGGATCAAGTACAACCAATATCCCAAGTACAAACCTTACTACAATGATGAAGATTAACTCTACTACGAGTGGTCGCACCTTAGATATTGATTTCTTTAGAGCATGGCAGTTCTAAGATAAGTTACATAATAAAAAAGCGCTCTTATGAGAGCGCTTTTTTATATGAAAACTATTTCAAAGTTTTCACTGCTTCCAATACTGTCTTTACATGCCCTGTGACACTTACTTTTCTCCAGACACCTTGAAGTATCCCTTCTTTATCTATCAAGAACGTAGACCGCTCTATACCCATGTACTTCCGTCCATACATACTCTTCTCCTTCCATACCCCATACATGTCGCACACCTTCCCCTCCTCATCAGCAAGTAAAGGAAAATTCAACTGATGCTTTTCAATAAATTTTGTATGCATCTTAACACTATCTTTACTTACACCAAGTACCTGAGTATCTTCTCCCTGAAGTCTTTCAACATTATCTCTAAAATCACAAGCCTCAGTGGTACATCCAGGTGTCAGATCCTTTGGGTAAAAATAGAGCACTACATTTTTTCCTTTAAAATCCGCTAATGAAATCTCACTTCCATCCTCCGAAGGAAGAGTAAATTCTGGAGCTCTATCACCTACAGCTAATTCTTTCATGAACTTTTAAGTAATTGAAGTAATTTGTAGATCAACTATACTCTTGGTATGCGACATTTCAAAAGAAATTTATAGACACAGTCATGCACATTTTGCCCAATTCACCATATATCGATCTAAAAACTCTTTCTCTGTCCGGACAAATCTTTAGAATGCATCCGTATCAAGATACAGTAGACACATATACTATCGTGCACCGTAGCACGGTGATTTTACTGCAGCAGAAAAGAGAAAAGATCTATTTTCAAACCTATCCCGTCTATGATCAGAGAGATTTAGTGTATAGACTTTTTAGAATTGATGTCGATATAGACGCGCTCTCATCTTCGTTAAAACGTGATATATTCAGTACTCACGCAGTAGAAAGTACTGGCAAACTATGGCTTCTAGAGCAGGATCATTGGGAAATATTAGTTTCATTTATTATTTCTCAAAATAAACATTTTCTACATATCCAGCAATGCATAGAGTCCCTCTGTGAGCGGTTTGGTCAAAAACTAGACACAGAGATCGGATCATACTTTTTATTCCCCAGTGCCGAAAGTCTTGCAAATGCCTCACTTAAAGACATATCTCTTTGTAAAGTTGGATACCGTGATGTCTACATTCAGAGAGCTGCACAAAGAATTGTAGACAATCCTGCAGTTTTAGCAGACCTGGAGAGTATGTCAGATGAAGAAGCTATCACAGTTCTCACTGAATTTCACGGCATTGGCGGGAAAGTCGCAGACTGCATCCTAGTGTTTTCCTATGCAAGAGATACTTTAGTGCCCTACGATACGTGGATAAGAAGGTTAATGCATGATCTGTATGGGACAAAGGAAACTGCAAGCTACGAGAGTCTGAGAGCATTTAATGATACACACTTTGGAAAATATGCAGGCTGGGTACAGCAGTACATGTTCTATCATGCGAGAAGAGTACACAAACGAGGAGTAAGCCTCAAAGAGACATGGTTTGATCTCTGATAGGAAAATTTTCTATTGCCTTTCGGGCCTCTGTCCTTATAATACAAAAGCATGTAACACCATGCAGTACGTATGCCGCGGTAGCTCAGTGGTAGAGCAGAGGATTGAAAATCCTTGTGTCGGTGGTTCGATCCCGCCTCGCGGCACCATAAATTTTCTATCGAAAATTTGAGTAGTTAGTATGAAGTACTTCGTAATTAGAAGGCTTTTTTACATATACGTTAGATATAGCAATAGGTGCCTTGGCGTTTAAATCAGATTTATATGTACATTATTTTCAAGAAAAAAAGCCACTGATCATGGTCAGTGGCTGAATAATTTTAATTTATTTTTTTACCGAATAGAATAAAGCCCACTCCAACCCAAATCTTCATCCAACATAGTGCCGAGAGGTAAAATATATGTAGGTTGTTTGACATTAAAGATCTTTTGTAGAGTACGCAGTCCCTCTTCACCCCTAAATTGAGATGGGTTTTTTCTAATCTCTTTTGCTATGCTTTCTGCTATGGTTCTTGTTAGATGGATTTGTTTCCACCCAAGCTCAGTGTTCACACCTAAACAGTTCGCAACTTTCGCAAGTTCGATAATGTATTCAGTATTAACCTCTGTCGCTAAACGGATTAGTCCATCAAAACCAATGTACTCTTTTAAATCAGGCAAAAGGAGCTTTGCTCTTGCTGATGCTGCAACCTTATACGGAAGTTCAATCTTCTGCCAACCTAGTTCTTTTACTTTATCCATTGAACTCACCACTTGATATACTATTTTCAAGTTTAGATTGCCGCATTCCTTTGCGAGTCTTAAATAACCTTCGAACCCTTTGTACTCTAAGTTACTGTTTTTTATAAGTTCTTCAATCTTTGTTACATGATTGCTTGCAGAATTTACTGATTTCCAACCAAGAACAGTTGTTTTGCCGAATAAAGAACTAATAGTAAACAAATGTCCAAGATGTTCAGCATCAACATCTTTCACAAGCCGTCTCTGTCCTTCAAACCCTTTATACTCATATATATATTTAGAGTGCAGAAGAACGTATAAGGAAAAAACTGCCCGCAATTTCAGAGTACCTTTTAAAATAGTACTTATCATCTTCTGTCCAGGATATAGACAAGATAAATGTCCGATAATCCTGCTCTTCAAGGCATGTAAAAATAAAAATCTGATAAATGCCTGCCTATTTTCTATACTTTCTAAGTCACCTTGAGGAAAAGTATTATCTTCAGCTTTTATTTCATCGCTTGAAAACACAGCAATTAGTCCCGGAGAAATTGAAACTCCAAATTGACCTTCCAGATGTGAACCGCGTGTCTCTCCTGAAAGAAGATCATTATGTTTCACTAATCTTTGTTTTTCAGGAAGTGACCAAAAACTTTCATCAAGATTCATTTTATAATCTCTGTGGTGCTCAGGAAAATCTATAATCGGAACATGAACTTCCTCTTTTAGATAAATTTCTACTAGACCTGGAATTTCACGCTTCAATACATCAGATTCGTCTGTGCATAGTCTAAAGTTATTTATGTATTCAACAAATAACTGTAGGTTGCTTTCAACGTTAACTGAATTTGTTACCTCATTCACTTTGACTGCAATTGCAGTCATTACTTTTGAAAATACTTCACTCATGTTTTTCTCCTCTTATACTATTTCGTTTGTTTTACTATCTTATTGTAAAAGAACCCCTTTGCTTCATTGAAAGCAAATGATTGTTCATTGCCAATGAAGACATAGCAATATAAATATTAATGTATATTTTGTCAAATTTTCAATGATCATCTTTAGTAATTTGAAGCTTAAAAAAAACAGTGAAATGTGCGGTAAATGTATTCTTGGACTTTATCAGAGAGTATGTTATCAATGATATTCATGTAATCCCACAGTTTCTCAGTTAAAGATTTTTCACCCTGAATATTTATCAGAATAATTCCGCCCATTCGTTAGTATCACTTTATTACCTCAATATATACCTCACCCATACAAAATCTACCCTTCGGTGTATCCTTCACATATCGTCTTTTCCGCACTGAAATTGAAATCCTGAATAAAAAATAACCCTGCTGCCCTGTGGCACCACTTAAATAACTCATTGAGTTATTTTTTGTACTTATTTATTCTTCATAATATACTCTACGAGGAGTAACTATTTCCTTATATTAGTCATGGATTGTCTTTTTTGTAAAATTGTTAAAGGAGAAATACCTAGTCATAAAATTTGGGAAGATGAAAAGCACATTGCCTTTCTCACTATCTTTCCTAATACACAAGGATTTAGTGTAGTCATTCCTAAACAGCACTATTCTAGTTATTTGTTTGATCTTGAAGATAACACTATCTCAGATCTTGTACTGGCTGCAAAGCAAGTAGGAAGATTATTAGACAGTAAACTTGAAGATGTAGGTAGAACTGGACTTATATTTGAAGGGTTCGGAGTTGACCACATACACGCAAAGCTTTTCCCAATGCATGGAACAAAGCATTTGGTGAAAGATTGGCAACCTGTTCACTCAAATGTTAATAAGTATTTTGATCAGTATGAAGGATATATTTCTTCTCATGATCATGTACGTGCAGACGATGCTGTATTAGCAGAATTAGCAAAGAAAATCAGAGAATAACTCACTGGTTTTTCATATAGCACTCAAATAATAAATTATTGAGTGCTTTTTTTATATTACAATTGAATAACTCCGCCCTCCCCTTTATAACTCCTGCTACCTCAAATGCTATCTCTAGCCTCGCTCAAATCCTCAATATACACTTCATCCACACAGTATCTTCCCATTGGTGCATCCTGCACATAACGTATTTTTGTATAAAAATTATGCTACAATAGATAGTACTACTAATTCATATTTAATTTATGAAAAAACTTCGTCCAAATCTCATGGTCAAAGATATGAAAACTTCTCTCGCTTTTTATAAAGATGTGTTTGATGCAAAGATTCAATCTATTATACCTATAGACGGAGAGCCGGTTTGGGCACTCTTGGAGATAGGAGAAATACAGATTATGATTGAGAAGCCTGAGAGCCTTGCTGAGGGTATATCTGAATTAACAAATATCCCTATCGGAGCTTCCCTGACACTATATGTAGACGTAGAAAATGCAGAGAGTCTGTATAAAAAGGTAAAGGATCACAAGGCTGACATTGTGAAAGAAATGCATACTACTTTCTATGGTACACGAGAATTTTACATGAAAGATCCTAATGGATATATTTTTACTTTTGCAGAGTCTATTTGAGGAAATCAACACATTAAAACGCATTAATTTTGCACATGCTTTGCGAAAAAACACTACCTTTGCTATGATAACTTATTAAACTCAATACTTCATTTTATACTCATATTATGCAAAAGATTATCCCTTTCTTCTGGTTTGAAAAAGATGCAGACAAAGCTGTAGACTTTTATACATCTATCTTTAAGAATTCAAAAATTGGTAAATCAGCCTATTATAATGAGGAGGGTGCAAAAGTCTCAGGACAGCCTGAAGGCTCTCTCATGACTCTTGATTTTGAGCTTGAAGGATATCAGTTTATGGCACTCAATGGGGGACCCGGATTTCCTATGTCTCCAGCTATTTCTTTTTATGTAGGATTTGATACGCCAGAAGAGTTAGATGAAGTATGGAATAAACTCATAGATGGCGGATTTGCAATGATGGAGCTTGGTGAATACCCGTTTAGTAAAAAATATGGCTGGCTGCAGGATAAGTATGGCGTGACTTGGCAGCTTTACTGCGGAGAGTCTAAGCAGAGAATAGTTCCAAGTTTTTTGTTTGTGAAAGAACAGTGCGGAAGAGCAGAGGAAGCCATGAATTTTTATACTTCCCTTTTTGAAAATTCCGAGATACGTGTGACTGCACGTTATCCAGAAGGCGGAGCTGATAAGGCAGGTACTATAATGCATGGTGCTTTTACTCTTGCAGGACAGCATTTTACAGCTATGGACAGTGCTTTGGACCATAAGTTTACTTTCCCTTCAGCCATTTCATTTATGGTCAATTGTGATACTCAGGAAGAAATTGATCACTTTTGGGATGCCTTTTCAAAGGAAGGTAAAACTGAACAGTGCGGATGGCTCAAAGATAAGTTTGGAGTCTCTTGGCAGATCGTCCCAAGCAACCAGGAGGAGATCTCCAATAGTGATGATAAGGCTGCTAATGACAGAGTTATCCATGCTATGTTCGATATGGTAAAGCTAGATAAAGCCAAGCTTGAGGCTGCATTTAGAGGTGAATAATTTATTATAATTTTTACTGATTCTCTGAGTAATATGGAAGATTATGCAAAAGCAGAAATGCTCATAAGAAAACCTGTACAGGAAGTATTTGAAGCTTTTATCAATCCTAAAATTACAGAAAATTTTTGGTTCACAAAAAGTTCTGGTTCCCTGAAAGAGGGTAAAACCGTTGAGTGGACATGGGAAATGTACAATGTATCTACTTCAGTTACCGTGTTATCAATTATCCAAAATCACACTATCAAAGTAGCATGGGGTGATAAGGATGAGCAGACCGAAGTAGAATGGACCTTTACAGCTATGAATGGTCATACCTTTGTCAGTATTATTAATCGAGGTTTTCAAGGCAGCAAAGAAGAAATAATTGCTCAAGTAAGAGATTCCACAGGTGGTTTTTCCTTTGTACTTTCAGGACTTAAAGCATACTTAGAACACGGAATTCATCTAGGTTTGATAGAAGATCATGCTCCTTCAAATCAAAAACTATGAACACCATATTTCACGAAAAGGATAATGGAAAAATAGCTGAAATTACATCAGAGGCTATCATTGTAAATAGCTCTCGTGATGCTATAGACCTGATGATGGACTTCTCAGGAGAAGGAATATACAAAGTTATTCTGTATCAGAAAAATATGACGCCTGATTTTTTTGACTTAAAGACAAAGCTTGCAGGAGACATAATGCAGAAAATGGTTAATTATGATCTCCATGCTGCTATTATTGGAGATTTTAGTAATGTGGAGAGTGAAAGTTTAAATGCTTTTATTTTTGAATGTAATAAAGGTAAGCACTTATTCTTTGTGAATACTATAGAAACCGGCATTGAATTATTAAATAGATAATCTTTGAATATTCCGACTAGCACAAGAAACTAAAATAGAAATAACAGCTTTGGAGTCTTTAAAACTTTTAAGCTTAAACATAATCATTTTTCCACAATCATCATTGCCTTCTTCCCATCTTCAATCGTATTTTTGTTCCCCGTCCAGTCATGGATAGCATTTATAATTGTATCCTGAGTATACATATATTTTTCTCCCTGTTTTGTACCTGGATCATTAGTGAAAAAATTTTCTTCATCATACCCCACGATCACTAACATGTGATACGGAGGACCATCTCCTCTATAGTGTGGATTTTTAAGCAGCTTACCTGCAGCTGGAACAATTACTGGATAGCCGCCTGATATAAGTTTTTTTATATTTTCAATACTTACCTCATCATCACTGAAAGTTGTTGCCTTACGGTTATAGTAAGACTCTGCTATTCCTGCCAGATCCTGGATATTGACATCTTCCTCATGCCCATTTTTTTCCTCCCAGTCCACAAGAAGTGTAATCTCAGAGGTTGCAACTGTAGGATTCAATTCTTTTTCTTGCAGAAAGTACTCTACCATTAAAAGACTTGCCTCCTCGCATGCTTCATTAAAAGTACTATTCCAGTCAGCAAAAGGAGCCTGAGGTGTAAAAGGTATCTCCAATGTCTTTGAAACTGCCACTTCTACATCATTTTTTAAAGGATTCATGTCCTCAGCCTGAGCAGTATTTGCATTTACATTACTTACAAAACTCACAGGAATCTCCACGAGACTCTCTTCCTTCCCTTCTGGGTTTTTTTCATAAAGTACTACTTTTCCTTCCTCATACGTTCCTTTCTGAAAATTTATTTTCATAGAATAAGCCCCATATCTTCCATGCTCAGGACTTGCGGTTTTTTGAGAACCTTCACTCATCACTTTTCCATCCTCAGATAATAGACGGTAATATACCGTATTATTCTGTACCAGAGCCTCTCCTTTTATCGTAAAAGGTGAGACCATATATTGCGCTGCTTTAGGAGCACTCACTTTTATATGCTGAGCGGGCTGTTCAAATATTTTATCTTTAGTAATAATACATTTTGCTGGATCAGAATCATCAACAAAGAACCCTTCTTTTACACACTCATCAAAGGAAGATACTGCTACTTCCTGTATTTTACATCCAAAGGCATTACAGTATCCAAACGTTGCTGCAGCACCTATGAATAGCCATATGAACATACCGCATCCTCCTTTTTTTATTATACCCATATACTCAAGATTAATATGTTACCAAAGACCATCCCTCATCATAGAACATGCTGTTATTTTTACAAACTATTTTCTTCTTCTAAGTGAGTAATTTTGATCCGCGAAAGAAAAGTATGGTATTATATAGTATTAGTATTTCTACTATCTCTCTTACTATGAATCAAAACACAAACAACAAAGAAGACCGAGCATTGCTGCAGAATATTGCTGAATTTGCAATGGCAGATAGAGGATTTTACCCAGAGTTTTCACAGGAAGTATTTCGAGAATTAGAGAATATCCACGGTCCAGCAGAAGCTACTGACCCATCCATACAGGACTTACGGCAGCTTTTGTGGTGTTCTATCGACAATGATGATTCTCTTGATCTAGATCAGCTGACAGTAGCTATCCCTATTGATGCATCACAAACAAAAATATTAGTAGCTATTGCTGATGTAGACGCACTTGTAAAGAAAGATAGTGCTATTGATCAGCATGCAAAGCATAATACAACATCTGTTTATACAGACGCAGAGATATTTCCTATGCTTCCTGTAAAACTTTCTACAAATCTTACATCTCTCAACTTAAATGAGGATAGACTTGCAGTAGTATTTGAAATGACCATCGCAAAAGACGGTACTTTAGTAGATTCAAAAATTTATAGAGCACGTGTAAATAATCATGCAAAACTTGCCTACAATAGTGTCGCACCCTGGCTAGACAATGAAGAGCCTGTTCCTGAAAACATTAAAGACATCCCAGGTTTAGAAGAAAACATACGGCTGCAGCATAAGGTTGCAGATGATCTTAAAGCACTGAGACAAAGAAACGGTTCCCTGAATTTTAATACAATCAAAACCAAAGCAGTCTTTGAAGGAGAGAAGGTCAAAGAACTGAGTATTGAAAAATCAAATAGTGCTAAGAATCTCATAGAGGAGTTTATGGTTGCTGCAAACGGAGTTAGCGCGCGGTACCTTTTTGCAAAAAATCTTCCCTCAGTACGTAGAATAGTCCGTGTACCAAAGAGATGGGATAGAATTATGGAACTTGCAAAAGAATGGGGACATACTCTTCCGGAAGTACCCGATTCAGAAGCATTAGACCTTTTCCTTCGCAAAGCTCACAATACAGACAGCCTCCGGTTTCCGGACCTCTCGCTCAGTGTTATTAAGCTATTAGGACCTGGTGAATATGTGATAGAATTTCCAAACGAAAAACCCATAGGACATTTCGGACTAGCTATCAAAGATTATTCCCACTCTACGGCTCCAAATAGAAGATACCCTGATATCATTACTCAGAGATTACTTAAAGCAGCTCTCGTTGATGCACCTATGCCATACAACAAGGATGAGCTCTTAGAGCTTGCAGCACACTGTACAGTAGGAGAAGATGAAGCAAAGAAAGTTGAACGGCAGATGACTAAATCAGCCAATGCTATCTTAATGGAAACAAAGATTGGAGAAAAATTTAACGCACTCGTCACAGGTGCAACGGAACGCTCCATGTGGGTACGTCTTCTTTATCCTCCGATTGAAGGAAAACTCATGAATCCATCAAAGGGTCTTGATGTAGGAGACCGCCTGCAGGTACAGCTTGTACATACAGATGTAGAGAGAGGATTTATTGACTTTAAAGAGATTAGATAAGGTCAGTGTCCATACTTCTCAAGATGCCGCTGTTTCAATGTAAGGTATAGAGCATTATCCTTTGCTCTATACCATTTTTCTTTAAATATTTCTGCTGCTTGAGCCTTTTCATTATCTTTCCAATCTTCTTCCTGAGGAAGAGTCTGTTCCCTAGCTTTTTTCTCTTCTACCTTAGTCATTTTCTTTTGCGGATTTGATTCATACTTTTGTCCGCTCTTGTGATTAGCATAGCGCCTTGCTCTTGTATAACCCATTTGAAGGAACTTTTTAGACATATCTGCACCTACAAAATCTTCATTTTTTAAATATTCTAAAAAAAGTTCATAGATTTTTTCGCTGGATGCTCTTGCTATCTCCTTCGTTTTAAATCTCCAATATTGTAAGATTTCTGTCTTGTAAGGTTCCACTAAAAGTACACCCTGTTCGCCCTTACCTATACGATAGAGTTCAGGATGTTTTCTTAGATCCAGATGTTTATAATTGAGAGAGTAATCAAATGCCATATAGCTTTCATAAAAAAGGAGCCTCCACCAAATGACGAAGACTCCTTTTGTAAAATTATCCTTTCAGATAAGCACAAGCAATCCATGCTTCTCTACCATTAAAATCTATCTTACACCAAAGTCCATTACTGGACTTCTCTTTTACCCAAACTCGATCACCAATATTTAGATAACCTATTCTATTATCTGCAACAGCTGGAGTTGAACGCACATTTAGTGCTGAAGTGACTGTCATTCCATCTTTCCTATTATCATTTTTATCATGATCTTTCTTATCTTCATGATTTACCTCTTTCATTAGGTATCTGCATGCGACCCATGCTGTCGAGTTTTTAAAAGAAATCTTACACCACGCTCCATCACTTGATTTGCTCCATACCGTGACTTTATCAAATGTATTTAAGTATCCTATAAGGTTATTCGCCACTCCAGCGCTAGAACGCACATTAAGAGTAGTCCCTGCCATACGTATCATTCCTTCATTTCCATCGTTTGCGGAAGCAATTGATGCCGAAAGCGTAAGTAAAAACACTGCAATTCCAGTCGCAAGTATCTTTTTCATAAGCATATGGGGTAATAAATAATAAGAATCATAAACCTTTTCAAATATCTTTCAAGTTTCATGCATACTAAAAAACACATAAATTGTTTCCAGTAAATATTATTCGTCAGTATTTGATTTTTCTAAAAAATATGTTATTTATATATTTTCATATAAAATGTTGCTAATACCCTCTGCATTCTATATATTTTTTCTATTCTAGATCTCTGGCATTCCCTTATGCAAAGCGAAATAAATCGGCGTCGAACATTTGCCATCATCTCCCATCCTGATGCAGGTAAAACAACATTAACAGAAAAATTCCTGCTCTACGGAGGTGCTGTTCAAGAAGCTGGATCTGTTACCGCCAGAAAGCACCAAAGATCTTCCACTTCAGACTGGATGGAAATGGAGCGAAAAAGAGGAATCTCTATTACCTCTACAGTTCTACAGTTTGACTATGAGAACTACCGTATTAACCTTCTAGACACACCTGGACATCAGGACTTTTCTGAAGACACGTACCGTATCCTGACTGCCGTTGACGCGGTTATCATGATTATAGACGGAGCAAAAGGTATAGAGACACAGACAAGAAAGCTTTTTGCAGTGTGCCGAAAACGTCAGATTCCAATCTTTACATTTATCAATAAAATGGACCGGCCGAGCAGAGAGCCCTTTGAGCTCTTGGAAGAAATTGAGCAGCTTTTAAAGATAGATACATTCCCTATCAACTGGCCTCTCGGAACTGGAACTGAATTTAAAGGTATATTTGACCGGTTAAAGAAGCAGGTTCATCTCTTTGAGAGAACAACAGGAGGTGTATATAAAGCGCCAGTGGAAATAGCGAGCTTGGATGATCCCATGATCAAAGAAAAATTCTTCGAAGACACTCATAAGAAAATCATGGAGGAAGTAGAACTTCTGGATGTAGTAGGAGAAAAGTTTGATTTTGATCGTGTTATCAAAGGAGAACTAACTCCAGTATTTTTTGGAAGCGCTATGAATAACTTTGGAGTACAGCTGCTCCTTGATGGGTTTTTAGAGTATTCAGTACCTCCTGGTCCTCGGATGGCTTCAAAAGGAATGATTAACCCAGATTCTACACCTTTCTCTGGCTTTGTATTTAAGATTCAGGCAAATATGGATCCAAAGCATAGAGACTGTATTGCATTTCTACGAATCTGTTCAGGGAAATTCGAGAGAAATATGCTTGTTTCAAATATGAGAACTGATAAAAAGATCCGTCTTGGAAGTGTACATACAGTATTCGGACAACAAAGAGAAAGTGTAGATGAAGCTTATCCTGGAGATATAATAGGTATCATCGGTACAGGAAACTTTGGTATTGGTGATACACTCACTGAGGATACAAGTATTAAGTATGAAGAAATTCCCCCCTTTGCACCAGAACATATTATTACCCTTCAGAATCCTGATACCTCTAACTACAAGCGCTTTAGAGACGGACTTGAGCAGCTTCTACAGGAGGGTGTTGTACAGTCTTTCCAGCTTGAATATCCAAATAACTACACAACACTCTATGGAGCTGTCGGACCTCTTCAGTTTGAAGTAGTGCAGTATAGATTGAAAAGTGAATACGGCGCTGATTCCAGATTAGAGACAACACAATGGAGTGTGGTACGATGGGTAGAACCAGGAGTAGATTTTACAAAAGCAAAGACAGCGCTGCCAATGGGAGCAGCACTCGCAAAAGATAGTCTAGACAGACTAGTCATGCTCTTCCCAAGCGAATGGTCATATCAAAACTTTGCTCAGAAACATGAGGATATGGCGCTCTCTGACACCCCTTTCATCAACTAGCATCAGATACCTATGCTTACATTTTTTCAAAAGTACAAAAATGTATTTTTCATTCTTGGACTTACCATTTGTCTTGTTCTTTTTTCATATGTGCTTTTACAGAGGGACATTTGGTACGATGAAGCATACAGTGGTATTGCTATCCGACTTCCCTGGGGTGAACTTTGGAATAAAGTAATTCATGACGTACATCCGCCTCTGTATTATCTCCTTTTAAAAATATGGAGCATTTTTTGGGGATCAGATACCTTTAGTATTAGAAGTTTTTCTATGCTTCTTCATGTTCTTTCATTATTTCTATTCTTTCATATTGCAAAGTTTTACTTAGATAAGATAGCCTATCTTGCCACGGCAGTATTTGCGCTGAGTCCTTTCTTTCTTGGATACGCTACCGAAGCACGCATGTATACCCTGCTCTGTTTCTTTGTATTTGCTGGCGCACTTTTATTGTTTAGATTTCAATATCAGCAAAAAAAATATATTACTCTCATACTTTCTAGTATTTGTTTTGCCCTTGGTGCGCTTACTCATTACTTTGGTCTTCTTGCTTTTGCTAGTGCTTTTTTCTTTATCTGTACTGAAAACAAAAATACATTTTTTTCTAAAAGATCACTTACTCAAGTACTTCTTCTATTGATACCTTTCTTTATCCTATTTCTCCCTTGGCTGCCTTTCTTATTAGGTCAATTAAATGGTCTCAACTCATTTGGGTGGATACCTCCAACAGATCTCAATCGTTTTCCTGAGAGTCTAGCAATCTTCTATTATGGTAATAAACTTGGTACTGCAGGAGAGAGTATACTCCATAGTTTTTTCCTATTTTTTCCTCCCATTATCCTTTTCTCACTCTTTGTTGTGTGCATCGCAAAATTGAAATTTAAAAATGAAAAATATATTCATTTTCTTCTTTCATTTACATGTATACCATTTTTTCTTATTTATATTGCCCCAGTCTTTGGTATCAATCTCTATCTTGAGAGGTACCTCCTTCCTTTTGGAGCATTTCTTATTCTATGTAGTGTCACAGCATTCTATAAGGTTTTACATAAAACCTTCTTGTATCTCATATTCGCTGCATACTTTATCGGTATAATACCTTTTTATTACTATATACCGCTCTCTAAAGACTACTCTACACTCTTGCCAGCAGTAAAAAATATTGAAACTCTCGTAATGGATAACCCTTTTGACTACACCGTATCAAAATTTTATTACCCAGAGAAAAATATACTTCTGCTGAGTCCTGAAAATGATTACACAGGCTGGAATATTATAGATACATCAGATGTCATAAAAACTCTGCCGGCTACTACAGATACTGCTATGATTTTTCGAAAAAATAATCCTGATGGACGTGGAAAAGAAGTTGGAGATTTCATTGTTCATATTACAGAATAGACATCGATATACCTTTTAAATGTGCTATACTGAAGTATTAAATATTAATTCTTTTCCATGGACACATATACATATTACTCAGACCTCATAAAACCATTTTTTGCACCTCCCTCCTGGATATTCGGACCTGTCTGGACAATATTGTATATTATTATTGCAGTTAGTTTCGGCTTTACAATCATTCAAATATATAAGAAGAAATACCCATTAGTGCTTCTTGCTCCTCTGCTTATAAATATCATATCAAATCTTATATATTCACCTATTCAGTTTGGACTGAGAAATAATCTGCTCGCAAGTATTGATATCATTATTGTGCTTGGAAGCTTAGTATGGTTCATACTGCTTATCAAAAAACACTCTAAATATATTGCTTTAGCACAAATTCCATACTTGCTTTGGGTAAGTTTTGCGACACTTCTTCAACTAAGTATTACGTATCTTAACTGGCAGTAACCGTAAAAATATTTAAACAGTGAGAGAAAAGCTCCATAAAAAGAGCTTTTTTTATATTTTTTTACTATTTCACATAAACATATCATTAGTCATCAATAGAAGATTTAGGAGAATGTTTATAAAAGCTAACAACAGAGCACGGTTGCGTTAGAATTTTCCTACATTTAAAAATAGGACATATCTTTTTTCAATAAATTATGTCCTCTCTCGTAGAAACATATGTACAGTATCTTAAAACCGCTATTGATCCTGATAACACATTAGGGTTTATTATCTGGGGAAGTGCCGGAAGACAACAACTTTCTGCAAATAGTGACCTCGATATCTGGATTATAAGTACTTCAGAACTCACTTTTAAAGAAGCCTTTGATTTATCTGAAAAGGAATATAGTCAGAGGCAGCTCTTTGGGCTGAGACACGGTCTTAAAGAGTTCTCAAGACATAGAGCAAGTATCTTTTCCCAGGAAGAAGCTAAAGCGTATCTAGAAGCATTCTATTGGCGTTACTACCTATCTCTCTCTCAGTTTTCAGAAGCACTTACTTGGAACTATAGTATTCCGAAACTTCATACGTCTCAGGAAGACATTCAGGCAGACCTTATTACGACACTACAAGAAAGACTTGAGAGTTTTGCCCATAGTAGAAAAGAGAAGCTTCTTTTCTATAATTTACGGGATTACAATTATTATATCGGCATGAAGAAAGGTTCATACTTTACGGCTCCATCAAACGAAGATAGCAGAAGTATTAGTAAATATATTGAGCTCCATGCGAGACAGCCTTTTCTAAAGCTTGCCTGGAGAAGACAAACACATGCTCTCTTATGGTCTCTTGAAAAAGTACGGTGGGAATTATTTAATGTCTCTAATAATCCAAAATACTTTGACCAATGGAAAAGAGGTACTCACGGTGGATATGGTTATTCCCTTCCAGCTTTAGGCAACTTTTTATTTCAGCTTATGCTCACTAAAAGATGTACCATCACTCTTGAGCTCAAAGAACTTGGAAAACTGCTTACACAGCTCCTGCACGAAGAAAATACTGAGAGAATTCCTACTATCTATGCACTGCTCACTAAGATACTTCAAAACGCAATTGCTCAACCATCTAGATTAAATAAGAAACTACTAAAATCATATAGTGTTACAGTCCCTATTCATGGGGTATCCGGAACAAGTATCTGTAAGATATCAAATGACGAAAAATATATTATCTCAGAGTATGAAGGTCAGCAGCGTTACTTTCCATCACCACCTCAGGAGATTTCATTGGGGAAAATGTCATATATCATTTCTCCATTTCTACGAGGGAAAACTTATAAAAATGAAAAAATGAATATTCTTGTATCTCTTCTCAAAAAAACCCATAGTACCAAAGGTAACTTCTTTGGTAGAGTTGGCACCGGTCCATACTTCCCTTCATATGATATATATCTGCAGTATCGTATTGACCAGATCTCTATGCCCCTAAAAATCAAAAAACAGCTCTATAAAGCTATTGATATTTTAAGATCAGAGCTCAAATCTGTACTGCCAGTTACCTGTCATATGGATCCTAATCCTGGAAATGTACTTATTCTAAAGAACAAAGGTACCTTTATCGATTGGGAGCATTTTAGCTATTGTGCCAAGGAGTGGGATGTTGAAAGAGCAGTACTAGATTATACAAAACAAGAGCAAGAACAGTTTAGATTGCTCTATTATGATAATAAAGAGCCTCACACCTATATATCTCAACTTACTAAGATTATAGTCACTGCTACTGCAGTTGCTAGAAAACATGAGTCACCTTCTCATACAGATTTATACTCTCTATACACTACTGAACTCCATGACTTACTCCATTCTATTTCGCAAACAGTATCTCCCAGAACAGATAACAATTCAGCATACTCAAATAAAGAGAATGACAGACTCTCACATAGAAAAGTCTATCGAGGAAAATTGGCAAAAACTTCTAGAAAAAGTTCCTACGGTCTTTAATGGAAGATGCTATAGGCTTGTATCATACATATCCTCAGATACTTTACACCTTACTCTTTCTACTCTCAGCTACAGAGAAGCAAAAGGTATCCCCGCGCAATATGTAGGTAATGAATATAGTTCCGAATATTTTCCAAATTCACTTTGCTGTTCTATCTTAATAGAAAGCATAGATAATTATGTCATTTTTGGAAAACAGAAAAAAAGAGATCTTATAGTTGGAGGAGCTTATACTCCAGATGAAATAGTCCTTACACAAGGGCAGGATCTTTTTTCTATGGCAAAACTAGAACTGCTTCAGGAGACAGGAATCACTGAAGATGTACTTTTATCAATGGAGCTAGATGGCTGTGTCCAGACAAGTATTCTGAATACTGCATTGGTTTTTCATGGAAAAACATCTCTTACAAAAGATGAAATCCATATGCGCTTCCTCAAAGAGCATGATCCAGAATTTGATTCTTTAGTATTTATAAAAAGAGATCTATTAAAAGATTATTTTCAAATGAATCATCCAACTAAGATGCCTATCCTCGAATGTCTACATTAACCTTATTTTCTTTCGCTATATTTATGAATACTCACGCAACGGAAGCACTTATACTTGCGGCAGGCAAAGGAAGCAGAGTAGGAGAACTTCCTTTCCAAAAATCGCTCTTACCTTCTAAAGGAGGAAAACCTATTCTTAGTTATGCTCTTAAATCCCTGTTTAATTCAGGTTTCAATCACTCAAATACTACTGTAATGGTCGGTCATAAAAGAGAGAGTGTAGAAGCTTACATTGGCAGCAATACAAAGATAGCAATTCAGCACGTACTAAACGGTACTGGAGGAGCATTGGAGACTTTTCTTAAAAATTTGCCTGCTTATACCTCAAGATTAGTTGTACTCAATGGTGATGATAGTCTTTCATACTATGCACATACAGTACAGTCTCTACTTCATAGTCATAGTACTGCAGGTGCAGATATTACTCTCAGCGTCACAGATAAGTATAACCCCAATGTACATAAAATGTCTTACATTCCAAAATATGATAGCGAATTTGTCTCAATTGAAGATGCAAAAAAGGAAAAAGGCTACTATCTAACTGGGCTTTGTATTTTAGAAGTAGCTTATATAAAAGAAAAAATTGCGCAATTACTCGAAAAACATGATACTACAAAAGAATTCGGTATTACTGATCTATACCGCTCAGCTCTCTCAGATGGCAGGTCAATCAGAACAATTTTAAATCCACAGGCAGCTCTTGGAATAAATACCCTCGAGGATTGGCATAAAAGCATTGCATAACTTTCCTATGACTCAGAATATACATTCGCTCTTAAAGCATTATTACGGCTATGAAAACTTTAGAGATTCTCAGGAACAGATAATTTCAACGATTCTTACGGGAAGAGATACAGTAGTATTGATGCCTACAGGTGGTGGTAAATCTCTATGTTTCCAGATACCTGCACTTGCTTTAGGAACTTTGACATTGGTCATTTCTCCTCTTATAGCTCTTATGAAAGACCAGGTGGATGCACTGCTTGCAAACGGCATTAATGCTGCATATTTAAATAGTACACTCACAGCAGATGAAGTAAAAGATATTGAGAGAAAATTACAATCAGGTCAGATTACGCTGCTATATGTAGCACCCGAGAGACTTTCATTACCAGAATTTCAAAGATTTCTCTCTTCCCTTCCCATTAAGCTTATTGCTGTAGATGAAGCACATTGTATTTCTGAATGGGGGCACGAGTTTCGCCCTGAATACAGAAATCTTAAAACAGTACGAAAGGCTCTCTTTCCACATGTTCCTGTTATCGCACTGACAGCTACTGCTACTCAAACAGTACAAAAAGATATAGTAAAACAGCTTGAGATGAAGGATCCTTATATCCATCTCTCAAGTTTTAATAGAGGAAATCTCAAATATACAGTACGGCATAAAAGTCATGCAGATAAAGAGCTCTTAAGCCTATTGAGAAAATATCCTAATGATTCAAGTATTATTTACTGTCTATCACGTAAAGATACTGAGCGCCTGGCAGGTGAATTGAAGGCCAAAGGGCTCTCAGCAAGAGCATATCATGCAGGTATGAGCAGTGAAGAGCGCCAAAGGACACAGGAACTCTTTCAGAAAGATGAAGTAAAGATTATAGTTGCAACCATTGCCTTTGGTATGGGTATAGATAAACCAAATGTAAGACTTGTTGTACATTATCATTTGCCAAAAAGTATTGAAGGTTACTACCAGGAGACTGGACGTGCCGGGCGAGACGGTTTGGAAAGCGAATGTGTACTCTACTATAGCAGCTCTGACAAAGGCACTCTTGATTACTTTATAAATAAAATAGAAAGTCTTGAGGAGCGTGAACATAGTAGAGAAAAACTCCAGCTCATGATGAAATACGCAGAGATTACCACTTGCCGGAGAAAATATCTGCTGGAATACTTCGGTGAAAAATGGGAGCAGGAAGAATGCGGCAAATGTGATATCTGTACCACCACTCAGACACGTTTTGATGCTACAGTTATCGTCCAGAAAATACTCTCTGCAATTATCAAAACAGGAGAACGTTTTGGTATGCATTACGTTATTGATGTTCTCCGAGGCTCAAAACGTGCTCTTATTATTGAACGAGGTCATACAAATCTTTCTGTCTACGGTATAGGCAAAGAATATAAAAAAGAGCTTCTACAGCATATAGCCGAAGAACTTATAAAAAATGAGTATCTAAAAAGGATAGATCTCGAATATGCATCGGGAATTGTTAAGCTCACTGAAAAAGGCATTCAGTTCTTAAAGAACAAAGAAACAATAGACATCCTAGCTCCAATTACATACGATGTAGACACAGAAGACACAAAGACAACTCAGACGGATTCTCAAGAGCTCTTTGAGCTTCTTAGGAAGCTTAGAAAGCAGATAGCCGATTCTAGAAATGTTCCTCCATTTATTATTTTTGGAGATAAGACTCTCTTGGAAATGGCTAGCAAGATGCCAAGAAGTCTAGACAAACTTGCTTTAATCTCTGGTGTTGGAGATAAAAAATTAGCAGATCTGGGTAGTCAGTTTCTAGAAGTAATTGAAAAATTTGCTCAAGAACATGAGGTCCCTGAAAGTATTCAAACAAAAACAAAGTCAGGAAAAGTAAAAGTTCGTTCGTGCATAGAAACAAAGAGACTCCTTGAGACTATGAGTATTCAAGATGCGGCAAAAGCTCGCTCACTTACTATTAGTACCATTATTACTCATATTGAGGAGCTCATTAATGCTGGAGAACATATTGAATTGAAGGAGCAGATATTACCTGCCGAGACTTCCCAAGAAATCAAAACAGCATTCAGTATTCTTCAAACCGAGCAGTTAAAACCTATATTTGAGCACCTCAAAGGAAAGTATTCATACGACACTTTAAGGCTTGGAAAACTTCAAATGTTACTAGGAAAATAAGTATAAAAAAACCTCTGCATAAATGCAGAGGTTTTTTCTATTATTACTGACCTAAAGCCTGATCAACTGCTTTCTTTAATATATCTGCATCTGAAATAGATGGAACTACTACTCCATTTACAAATACAGTCGGTGTACCGCTGACACCTTTTGAGATACCTTCATTCTGATTTGCTTTTACAGTACCTGCAAATTCATTACTGTCTACACATTTGCCAAACATATCTTTGTCTAGACCTACTTTATCAGCATAGATTTTAAGATCTGCTATTGTCTGAGCATCAATGTTCGCATAAAGCTGATCCATATATTCCTCAGCCTTACCTTGAGCCGCAGCACAATGAGCAGCATTATGAGCGATAGGAGCTGTAGCATGGACTGGGAAATCCTTATATTCAAACTCTACTTTTCCTGTACTGATATATTCAGCTTTGATTTCAGGGAGAATACTATCGTGGAAAAACTTACATCCAGGACATTGAAAGTCTCCAAACTCTACTATTTTAACTGGAGCCGTACTGCTACCTAGCAAAAATCTTGCACCAGATCCTGTATTTACTTCAGCAGGCGTACATGAAGCAAAAACCATTATTCCAAGACCAATAGCCAATGTACTGCGCACAGCAAGCGAAATCTTCATAATACTTTTTATAAAAAATAAAGTTTCTATTTCCTCCGAAGCTTAGCAGGAAGGAACATGAGAATCAACCCGATAAGGATGAGCGGTATACTTAAAAGTTGTCCCATACTAAAGTACTGGAATAAAAAGCCTATTTGAGCATCAGGCTCTCTCGTAAATTCAAGAAGCATCCGTATCACGCCATAACATACAAAAAATAGTCCCAAAGTAGCTCCTATTCTTTTCTTTAATCCAATCCAAAAGGCTATATTAATTATAATAAATATAAGAAGCCCTTCCCCTACAGCTTCAAAGAGTTGGGATGGATATCTACAGACATCACCTCCCGCAGGAAAGACCACACACCATGAAAATGTATCAGGACTAACTACCCTTCCATATAACTCGCCATTTATAAAATTGCCTATTCTACCAAAAAATAGTGCTAAAGGTATAGGCAGGATTATTCTATCTCCTAAGTAGAGAGGTGAGAAGTTATTCTTCTTTGCAAAGATATACATTGCAGTCACTACTCCTAGAAGACCTCCATGAAAAGAAAGTCCGCCATTCCATACTTCAAAAAAGCTTAAAGGATTATTTAGTAATCCCTCAAGGTTATAGAAGAACATATAAAACGTCCTAGCGCCTATTAAAAGGCCTATAAAGGCATAGAAGAGCATATCAGGTATATTTTCCTTCTTTACTGGGAACTCACCCTTAGGAAGCAAAATAAAGCTATAATAGATCCATGCTAAAATAAATCCTATAAGATACATCATGCTGTACCAGCGAATACCAAAGTTACCTATCTGGATAATAAAAGGAGAAATGTCTGGAAACGGCATAGAAAGATATAGAAATTAATCCTAGAAAGTATACCTGCTCAAAGATGAATTACAATATCAGGATGCGCTTCTGTCTTATAGCATTCATTTTGAATTCAAAGTAATACAAAAATTTATATACGAAAAAGCCCCTCCGTCCGAAGACGAAAGGGCTTATCGTATCATACCTGTCCCTCATACCTCATAGGAGAGAGAACCGAGTCTGAAATGGCTGACCACAAGGGTCGTTTTGTAGTTCATAGAACTACTGACGTCATAGTAATGATTCAGAGAAGTTCAATTAGAACGTAACTGTCTCAAATACGATTTCGTTAGTTGGAGCAGTAGCATTAGTTGGTCCAGTTCCATAAGAATACTCGAAGCCATTAGCTGGCATAGTAAGTCCTACAGAAGCAGTCTCCTGTGCTGGGTCTACACCATTGTTCATTACCATTGATGTATTTGCCTTAAGTACATATGTAATAGTCTCACCAACAGAAACAAGTTCTGTTCCAGTAAGAGTTACTACTAGTACACCACTAACTTCATCATCAGCAGTTGTAGTATGATTAGTAGCTACAAGAACTTCAGACCCACCAGAGATTCGATAAAGGTGTGCGTTAGTAATCGCAGCAGCCTTATTTCCTCCAACAGTGAAGTTAAGTTCATTGATCTGCATAGTCTCGCTACCATTTGCTGTTACAGAGAATTTAGCAACCGTAGTTGTAGTTCCTGGAACTGCAGTAGTAGGGATAGACTGTTTAGCAATAACAGGAGTTACCTTATGAAGAGTCAACTGGACAGAACCAGTAGCCTCGTCAGTAGCGATATTCGTGTTGTTGTTAAGCTGTCCAGAAGACTTACCTGTAGCTTCATAAGCAACGATACTAGCAGTGATTACACCACCAGCAATGAATGCATTATTGTTGTTCGTAAGGTTTACAGCAACAGTATACTGTGCCTCAGCGTTACGAGCAATTTCCTGGTTAAGACCAGTGAACTCTACAGTGTATACTCCACCCGCAAGGATAAGAGTTGAAGGAGCAGCAATATTTACTCCATCCTTCTTGATAACTACAGATTCTACACTTCCTGGTGCACCATTAGCACTAGTATCGTAGATCTTTACAGTTAACTTATTAAGAATCATAGCCTCTCGATCTGCAGCCTTAGCCTTGAAAGAAAGAATAGACTCGTTTGTAGCACCAGATGTAACTACTCGGCTATTAGAAACAGTGTTTGTAGTAGAGAGAGTTACAATTCCAGCAGTAGCAATGTTAAAGCTCTGAAGAGCAACATCAGCTGCAGGAGCAGAAACATCACTGTTGTTTGCAGTACCTGTTACTCCATCCTGAGGAACAGTAACTACGATATCATCAGTTGCAGTAGCTCCAGTCTTGATGTCAGCGTAAGCCGTAAGAGTTACAGTCTGACCAGCAGGGATAACAAGTTGTCCAGCAAAGCTGAAGTTGTTGTTTGTAGCTGCAGGAGCTGCAATTGCAGTTCCAAGGAATGTATTTCCATTCTTCAACTTCAAGTTAGTGATATGCTCACTATGTGCAACATTAAGTTTCACAGAAGTGATATTCACGTTACCAGAGTTTGTAGCTTTCACATTGAAAGATCCGATTGCCTGTGATACTCCTCCAGCAACAACATCTTCACTTGCTGTAGATGTGTTCTTGGAAACAGTAACAGTAGCAGTAGACACAGTCAAACTATTTCCGTCAGCATCTCCTGTTGTAGTAGAAAACTGATTTGAAGATAGTCTCTTGTATCTAAGATTCTCAAGAGATGCAATGATAGTTGATCCATTTGCAGCAGACTCGTTGATATTTGCAACAACGCGAAGCGTAGTTGTAGAACCAGCCTTAACTGTATAAGAGCTATTGAATGTTGTAGCACTCTCAGCAACACCATCTGCAAATTCAGTAGAAGTTACAGAATGGAGAGTCTGACCAGAGGAAGTCATAAGACGAACCGTTCCGGTAGTTGGGTTTGCAACAGTCCAGTCAAGAGTAAGATCACCACCTCGGATCTCGATATCTTCACCGAATGCCTCTACTTTAAACTCAGCAAGTACTGTATCATCAGCACCATTTGAGATTTCTCCAGATGGAGAAGTAGTGGATCTAGATAGGATAAGGGTTCCTGGATTAATAGTAGAAGCAGCACTTCCACTTAGTGGAAAGTCTTCTGGATTAGTAGGAAGAAGGAATGCCTGAGAAGCAGATCCCTTCACTTTAACATCGTAGTCATTAAGTATCTGGAACTCCACAGTTCGTGAAGAACCATTTACAACGTCTACAACGAGATCAAGAGTACGAGAATTTCCCTTACTGATCTCATATGGCTGTGCGAACTTGAAAGTTGCATAGCGGTTCATAGTCTGATCAGCAGTAGCAAGTACTACACCACCCTGGTCAATAAGCTTAAGGTTCTTTACATCACCATCAGCAGTTGTACCATTGTTGTATACAGTAAGCTCAGAGATCAGGATAGACTCGTTAGAGTTTCCCATCTCAAACTTGAATGATGCAACAGGTCGGTTAGTTACTCCAAGATCAAGGTTCTGACCACCGTGGTTAGTTCCTTGTTCTACAGAGAAAGCAGCAATGTTACTACCTGAAACGAGAGCGTACTCAGGTCCAGAGATTGGGAAAGTTCCCATAACCTTTACAAGACCTCCAGTAGATGCACCCCAAGCCATAATTCCATTTGCAGGAATTTCAGCTTTGTAAGTACCACTGAAGTTAGTGCTTGCATTGAAGTTAGTCTGGATTGCAATTGTATGAGTAGTTCCTTTAGCAACCATGATTGGGTTACTAGAAAAATCTACAGTTGCTTTAGAATCAGAGAAAGAAACAATGTTTCCGTGTCTGTTTCCATCCTTATCTACAACGAGTACTCCATTGACAATAGAGTCAGGAGAAAGTCCTCGATGCATGATAGTAATAGCACTAACCTTTACATCTTCCTGAGTTCCTGCTGTAAGGTCAATCTTAGCAACAGTGTTGAAAGCTGTACCAGTAGCAAGAGTTACTCCAGTTGGAGTAGAAGAAGAAAGAGCTGCTTCAAATGATGCATTAGACATAGGAACGTTAGAGTTCATGTTAGAACCAGTTCCTGTGTTAGTATTTGCATTATTTGTATTCATATTACCCAATGGAACCTGTGTATATCGGTCAATTGGGCTCTGAGAATTAACTCCAATCTTTGCGATCTGTCCTCGAGTTACAGGGTCTGCAGGTCCGAAGTAACCAGTAAGGTTTCCGGCAGCATCCTTGTATCCGTCAAGTATAGACCAGTTGTATGCAGAAGTAACATACCCGTAGAACCAATCAGATGGATTTACATCCACGAAAGGTGCAGCAGGAGTCATCTTCGTAGGCACACCAGCAGCGATCATAAGAACTTTCGCAGCCTGAGATCGAAGAACTGTGTCAGATGGTCCGAACATTCCTGTAAGGTTTCCAGCTGCATCACGATATCCTTCGAAGATGCCGTTTTTAGCGGCAGCACTTACGTATCCGTAGAACCAAACATCAGATGAAACATCTGAAAAGCTTGGAGCGTTGGAAAGATCATCTGCATCAGCAATAACACCAGAGATAGTTGCAAGCTTTGTAGCAATTTTTGCCATTTCAGCTCGGTTAAGGTATGCATTTGGTCTGAAAGTACCATCTGGATTTCCGCTAACAACTCCCATATCTACAAGCTCGTAGATATAGTCATGTGCGAAATGATCAGAAGGAACGTCAGAGAACTCTGCAGTCTGTGCAGCTGCGAATGGAGCCGTAACTAACTGCGTGGCTAAAATAGCAGCAGTAGCGACACCCGCAACAGCGCGTCGTGCGAATCCAATAGAATTCACCATAGCGTGTGAAAGATAATAGATAAAACATTTTATAAGGCGATCAATACAGTACTAAAAAGTACTTTATCGTACTGTCGCAAGTACCCTTCGTACGTTTATTTGACGAAGAGCTACCTAAAATAGGCAACTTATGTAACATTCGTAAGAACTAATGAAAGTTCAAACTACATCTTTAGCATAGGAATTATTGCATCCTAAACCGAATTTTTTCTTTATTTCAAGGAACAAGATCTTATTGAAAATTGAGGACTTTTAAATGGAAGCGTTCGCGTACTATTCTTGTATCTCGTGTTCTTTCTAATTTCAAAGTACGCAGTTAATTCTATTGAAGGAGGGTCGTAGTGTCAATCATTTCACTGCACTTTTCCTTTATTTGTTCTCCTTCGCTTAAGTAAACGAAGAATATTTCATTTTGTTTCATTAAATATACTTGACGCAAACAAACCATATATTGTAAGATATATAGATTTCTACAAAAATAAACATATTCTATGAATGAGTCATCACTTACCTCTCTCCTTAACCGGAGAAAAAGAACCAATTCGATAATACTTATTCTTATTGCCGTAGTGGCTCTAGGAATCCTTATTATCCATATTCTTCTATTCTTTACGCATAGAAGTATAGATGATATTAATCAAAAGATTACTGAAACTTCCGATAAGATTGCTACAATAAATAGCAACAAGGATTTCACACAATATAAAAGAAATAAGATTTTCCTTGCTGAACATAGCGCTATTAACTACTCTGGATACTTTCAGGCAGTTTTTGATGCACTCGGCACTGGCGCTTCACTCAAGAGCATTCAGACCCAGGTAAAATCTGATGATCCTTCTGCTAAGAATGTTAGTTTTCTCATATCCGCAGAAAGCGCTCCTTCATTTATAGATGTAAAAACTCTTATTAGTTCATTCAAGAGCTATAAGCAGTTCTCTTCCCCTGATTTTTCTTCTATTTCTTATACTAGAAACGATCAAGGTAAGGACATCTTTAGTTTTCCAATAACTCTTTCTCTCAACACAAACTATGCAAACACCAACTCAAAATAAAAAAAGTAATGTAGGTTTACTCCTTGCTATCCTTATTATTATTCTAGCATTCTTCTATATTCCTTCTGTCTATGGAGAATATCAGTCTGCTACAGATGTAAAGAATACAGCAAATGAGGAATTAAATGATAAGGCTACACAGCTCACTACACTTGAAAAGGAGCTGAGTGAATTTAATACTGTAAAGAAAGAAGATCAGCAAAAGATGATCAGTAAGATCCCTGCTACCTTTAGACAAGAATCATTTATTGATTTTCTTGAGACAGTTCGAAAGGATGCAAAGGTTGATATCGGAAGTGTAAGCTTTGGACCAGTCCAGATGAGCCAGGGAGGTATGAAGACAAGAGATATAGCGATGACAATCAGAGCTACAGATAAAGCTCTCATCAAAACGTTTTTAGAAAAGTTTGAAAAAGCAGATCAGTTCTATGCGGTAAAAAATGTAAATCTCCAAACAGGTCAAGCTATTGCTCAGGCAGACATCGTTATTATTTCCTACTTCGCACAATAATATGCAGAATATTTCACACAAATCTGCGGAATTGCAGCAAAAGGTACAGGAGATACTGTATCTGCCGCTTAGAGTGAGCTTGCGCGAAAAAGCAAATTTTTTCCGTATCCTCACTACCCTGCTTCTCTCCGGTATACCGATCCTCAAAGCGATGGAAATCGCAGAAGAAAAGATACATAATGAAAAGTTAACGGATATCATTAGATTCCTTCATGATCATATTGCCCAGGGAGACTCTCTCTCATGGAGTATGAAGAATTTCCCTCAAGTATTTACTGATACAGAGATCGGTCTCGTTGAGGCTGGAGAAAAAACTGGAACCATCGATCAGTCACTCTCACGTATCTCACAGGATCTTGAAAAATTCATCGAATTAAGATCAAAGGTTATAAGCGCACTGCTTTATCCTATCATTATTCTCTGTCTTCTTGCCGTTGTAATAATAATTGTAATGGTATTTGTAGTACCGACTCTCGCTCAGATATTTGAGTCACAGGGAGCAAAACTTCCCTTTGCACTACAATTTATTCAAAATATTACTCAATTTTTTCAAAGCTATTGGTGGCTCATCCTTATAGCACTTGGTGTTTTAGGCATACTGGCTAAGAAGTACTTTACAAAGAGAAGTGCAAAGTTTGATCTCCACATGCTCTATCTCAAGATACCTATCTATGGAGATATCATAAGAAAGAGTAGTCTTATAATGCTTTCTCAGACACTCTCAACTATGCTTGAAGCAGGACTTCCACTTATGCGCTCTCTAGACCTCCTGATTAAGACTCAGACTCTACTTCCTTACCAGGAAGCTTTTATCGCAGTAAAGACACAAGTTACAAACGGTATGCCTCTATCAAAGAGTATCCCTCAGGAACCTTTACTATTCCCTACTGACTTTAGCGAATTGCTCAGTATCGGAGAAAGCTCAGCAAGTCTTGAAGATATGCTCAAGAAACTCGCAGTACAATATAACTTTGAACTAGAGTACAAACTTAGAAATATTACTACAATCCTAGAACCGGTAGCATTAATTGTTGTTGCAGTATTTATTGCAATCTTTGCCTTTACCGTAATCGGTTCTATCTTTGATCTCATGGCTACTTTCACAGTATGATGAAAAAAGGGTTTACACTTATTGAGCTGCTGATAGTCATCGCAATACTTGCATTACTTGCAGCTTTTGTTGTACCTCAGCTCGCCCCCATCAGTGAACGGGCAAAACTCAGTAATAGTGTAAAATTCTTTTCTCAGACTTTCTACGAACAGCAGACTAAAGCTCAGACAGGATATCAGGAAATAGTTACAGCACCAGAGCGTGTCTTTGATTCTAACTACAAAGTATTTGGTCTCTCTTTATCTAAGGATTTAAAAGAAGGTGCACGTATATTCACAGCAGCAAACCCTTCTGATCCTAAAGATTATGCTTCGCTTACTCCTCTTTCTATAGGAAGAAATGTGTTATCTTCAGAGGATTCAGAAAAAAATATCTACAGTACTATCAAAGAGATTACTGTAGGAGGCGCCCCACTTGAAAAAGTAGAGATCTACTTTCTCCCATTATCAAATACTATTGTTGTAAAAAATAAAAGTAATGGAAAAGTGCTTACAGAAAAAAATATCCAGGTAACCTTTGCTAATAGCCGCTTCCCTACCATGCAAGAAAAAATTGAGATCAATACCGCCACTTCCATTCTTCGTTCACTCCCACTCTCATGATCTATAAAAAAGGCTTTAGCCTCCCAGATATATTGATTGCGATTACTGTATTCATGCTTGCATCTACAGCTATCTTTGCACTAGTAAGTTTTACCACAAAGATGTCTACTTATGTACTGCACAGCTTTGAAGGAACGAATATTGCAAGAGAAGGAATAGAAATCATGGAAAACATACGAGGTGCAAATCTTATAGGACACCTCACTTGGACACTGCCTGAAACGGATGCTAAGTGGCAGACAAACGATATTTTTTCTCAGAGACTTAAGAATAATAAAAAAGTCTGTATCCTTGTGGAGCCTGATCTATCAGGAAATACACCATGGAAACTCAGTCTCGCTCCAAAAGAATGTACTGAATATGAATCTGCATCATCATTAAAAGATATTGCACAAAAAAATGCCTTGCTTTCAGGAATATACTTAGCAAAAACAACTCTTGCTGATGGATCAGAGATTCTAAAGCACACTACTTCTACTCCTACTGACAAATCTCTCAAACACTACGGCAGAGTCATAACATTAGAGATTAAATCTCATTCAGACTACAATCTTCCTGCTGCAGGCACTTCACAACATATCCTTAATAACGATGACATACTTGAAGTGACCTCTAGAGCCTTTTGGCTTGAAGGAGGAGAACTAAGAGTATCTGAGCTTAAAAAGATTTTTACACGCTGGAGCACTACCATATGATACACATGACTATAAAAAAAGGATTTACTCTAATGGAGCTCATCATAAGCATAGCGATTTTTCTTCTCATTTTCACTATGCTCACCCAGGGATTTCTGACTGTACTGAAAATATCCCATCAAATTGAAGTAAACAGAGAGCTAACACTGTATTCTTCAAAGATCCTCAATGCCCTCTCTACAGATATTGATGAGTTAAAAATTGACACTTCCAATAATACCGAAATTAATACTTCCAATAATGCCGAAGCTCTTAATTCGTTCACCTTGCAGAATAATGACGGTACTAAAAGAATTGTCTATACTCTTGAGATAATGAAAAACAGCGATATAGACACTTACTATAAAGACAGAAAACTCACTGAAACTCTTAAGGGTAAGGATGTCTATACACTTATCAGAAAAGTTGATAATGAAGAACCAGAGCCATATATAAGTGATAATTTCGTACTGACAAACCCTCACTTTATCAAAAGCCCAAGTACTTCCCTCTCACGATGTAAATATATCCCAGCCTTAACCTTCAGCGCTACAGTAGTGTATGTACCAAAACTGCGGGGAGATAATGTACAGACTTCATCTTATCTACAGACGACCTTTAGTACTCCTGAAGATCCATTACAATTTTCACAATCATGCAAATAAAATCTATGTTCACAAACAACAAACAGGGATCTGCACTTGCATTTTCACTACTATACATTGCGCTGATGCTCATACTAATAATAGGTATAAGTGCTTTAGTAACCCGTATATTTAGAATAAACAGTTATATCACTCAGAGCGTACAGGCTGGTTATAATTCTGAAAGCGCCTTTGAACTTGCCCTTTATGATCTAAAAATGCACCGTGAAGGTTATGAAAGTACTCAGCTATTCCAGGGCAGCCAAATCAATTACCCTTCCGCTAGTAATCTTGGGTATAAGATAGAATATAGAAGTAGCCAAGATCCCGACAATAAGATTACAGTCCCAATAAGTAACAATAAAAGACAGTTTGCTCTTTTCTTTGAAGATAAAAATACTATTAAAGATTTAAGTAATGTCTCATTGAATTACTGGATTGATGGACCACTTGCCACCACTTATAAACCTTTGTCTGCAGCCAACGAGTGTATGGAGCTTCGACTTACGGGAAAAAATGGCACAGAGTATGAAACGGTCACTGCTCATGTGGCTTGTCCAGACACTCCAACTGCACTAGGTCAGGCTCCAATTTTTTATCAAAAGAATTCAGCCGGTACCTCTAAGAGCCAGGTAAGCCTTAGGGATTTCATTTCAACACATAAGGAAAATTATATGGTTGCGAATTTAATCTCTCCAGTCACATCAAGCATGTCTACTCCAGAGATATATCTCCATATTTCATCAGATACAGCTAACACCATAGCGTCCTTTAATAAAACTATCACTACTGTTGGTAGATACAACAATCTTGAGATAAAAAGAAAGGTAACTTTCCCTCAAGATCAAAGTCCTGATTTATTATCAGTTGCAATCTATCAATAGTAGACAAAGTAGACACCAATAAATACATTTGCAGTAAACATATTTACAAATAATAATTTAAAAAATATAGACAATTACTAGGCTAAAATAAATACACTATATTTTTTCAGAAAATTGTATTTTTTTATGTCTACTTCTAACAGAAAATGTCCATTGTTGTTTGTAGTAATTCTTATGTCTATTTCTATAATTTGTTTACTATAAACAAATCAAGAATATCTCTAAGGTAGACAAATATAGACATCTTTCTAATGTCTATTCATAGATGCTTCTATAAATTTATACATTTTTACTACTAAATTTCTTTATTTCTTAAGTAGGAATATAGACAATATTATTACTTACATATTCCTAATTTAAGTAATGAAAAACAATAAAAAACATTACAAGAATAAAATGCTATTCTACCATCAATTGGACCACCCTAGACATTTCTTAAAGAAAAAGTATCCTATAATCGTTTTATAGCTTATAGATTAATGTGATAGACAAAGAAATAGTCGTGGTGGGAATGTCTGGAGGAATAGATTCGTCAGTTACAGCACTACTGCTAACTAAAGCAGGTTACAACTGCGTAGGAGTACAAATGCAGTACTGGACAGAAGATATCTGCCCAATAAATACGATTCAAAAACTTGAAGGAGCTGAGGATCTTAGTCCTGAAAATACCCGTGTACCTAATCGCTTCAAAAAGATTGTAGAGAATAAATGCTGCTCTGATGAAAGCCTGCTGCTTTCACGTGAAATATGTAAATTCTTAAATATTCCATTCTATACTTATAATGTTAAAGCTCCTTTTAAAGAACATATAGTAGACTACTATCTTGAGGGATTTCGAGAAGGGCTTACTCCAAATCCCTGTACGGAGTGTAATAAATATATAAAATTCGGCGAGCTTCTTGATTTTGCAAAAAAGATAGGTGCAACTAAAATCGCTACTGGTCATTATTCTCAGATACAATTCAATAATGTTACAGAAGAATATGAGCTCCATGAAGCAGTAGACAAAACAAAGGATCAGTCATACTTTCTTTCTGCATTATCTCAAGAACAGCTCTCACATGTTATTCTACCCTTAGGCACTTACGAGAAGTCAAAAGTGCGTGATATTGCTGAAAGGGAAGGACTTACTGCTTATAAAAAAACATATAAGGAAAGTCAGGGGCTTTGCTTCTTTGGAGAGAAGACTCCACATTCATTTCTTGAAAGAAACCTAGAAAAAGAGTACCGAGTGCCTGGAGAAATAGTAACTACTGATGGTAAAGCAGTAGGGAAGCATGAGGGTACAATTTATTACACTATCGGCCAGAGAAAAGGTCTGAATATAGGTGGGCTTTCAGAGCCGTATTTTGTAGTAAAAATAGATCATTTAAAAAATCAGGTAATTGTAGGACCAAAAAGTGCCTTGTATCAGAAAAGACTTTTGTTAAAAAATGTACACTTTATTTCAAAAAAACCTGCAGACAGATTAGTTCAGGCAAAGATAAGGTACCGTATGACATCAAGTAGAGGAGTACTTACTCCTCTACTTGATGGAGAACATTACCTTTTAGAGTTCTTCGAAGGAGTTTTTGCTATCACACCCGGACAAGTGGCAGTACTTCAAGAGGGAGAAAGAATACTTGGACAGGGTATAATTGAGAAATGTATTGATGAAAATGAAGAAATCTCCTAGTATAAGGCAAAACTTGCACGAATGATATTTTCTCTTCTTGTAGAAGAAATCCTCCCCCTCCGCAACTCATTATTTTTATGCAGCTATTTAAATACATCCTCCTCGACCAGTCAGGAAAAACCCGCATCGGTTATATCGAAGGGGAGAGTAAGGATTCTATTGCAAAGAAATTTCAGACCACTGGTGTAAAGCAGATTCTATCCATAGACACATTTACACTCGCAAACGTCAACCTTCTAGACAGAAGGAAGTTTTTTTCATTCTCGGCTGTGAGGCAAGATGATACAAAGATGGAAGGAACAATAGAACATCTTACCGATCTGGATGCCTATAAAGAGCTCGTGGAAGAACATAGACTCACCGTAAGTATTCTTGTAGAGGGAAATAGAGAGCTTCAGCCGCTCCGAATGCAGTTTGAAGCAATGACAGATAAAATTAAGGATAAATATGACTCCCTTAAGAAATCACAGGATTTAAAATCCCAGACTAAAAAGTTCTTTAGTGAGAAAAAAGTTACTATCGATGAATCAGCACAGATAGCTAATCTGCTAGATAGAGACTTTAAAGATCTACTGAGAAATATTCAGGAAACTACAAAACCTCTACTGCTTGATAAAAATTATCAGGAAGATATTGAAAGCGTTCATACAACCATTGCTGTACTTTTAGGCAGACCTAATACTACCGTAGATCAGAAATATGATTTTTTAGCATATCTGCTTCGTGAACTTTCCTTTATAGAGGATACTATTGATAACGCGTTTTCTAGAGATAAGATCAAAAAAGTTCTGGTTCCTACAGTACAACTCTTAAAAAAGATTGAACAGATCAAGGTAAGACTGAATCCCGAACCGGTAAAGCCAGTAGTAATAGAAGAGCCTAAACCTCAGCAGAACATGATCTTTGGCAACTTCAATCAGGGACAGCGGGAACTAGAGACCATGGGAAAGAATCTTGCATCACAAACAAAGAAAACAGCAGCAGCACCAAGTGCAGATAATTTTGAAGAGCTAAAGACATCTTTTGTCCGATATCAGGAAAAAAAGGAACAGGTAAAAGCTATAGAAGCAGATATTGAAAAACTTAAAAGGGAAGAGATAGCTCACAGCGATATCTATCCACCTCTGCATGTATCCTCTGAGCATGCCATACTACAGGAGCTTCCAAACATGACTGAGTGGCTTTGTATGTTTTATCTTCTTGTGGCAGTTAGCGGGGAGCAGTTTTTCCTCAACAATAAACCTTTTATTTTAGGAACTTTAGATATAGCAAGCTTATTCGCGGCTATCGGCACTCAAGCATTCAATTTGAAAATCATTCTTTCTTTCCTTCTTTTTCATACAGTACTGCTGATATGGAAAGCTCATCCAAAGAATCGAAGGCTTCTCTTTGGAAGCTTTGCAATACTTGCCGGAATTATTTTCTATATGTTTTATTTTTTGTAGGTCCAGAAGGTCTGTGAGCTTTACTTGCTCTCTTTGAAAAAGTCTTTATACTGGATTCTGCATATTTGTTTTTCTTCACACTATGAGTGATTATTCAGCTTCGGATATCCAAGTACTGGAAGGTCTGGAAGCCGTAAGAAAGAGACCGGGAATGTACATCGGATCTACCGGTATACAGGGACTACACCACCTTATTTGGGAAATTGTAGACAATGCAGTAGACGAAGCATTAGCTGGGTACTGTACTGTTATTAAAGTTACTATTCATGGTGATAATAGCGTTACTGTTGAAGATAATGGACGAGGAATACCAATAGGTATCGTGGAAAAGACTGGAAAGACTGCCCTTGAGACTGTACTTACAGTACTTCATGCAGGTGGAAAATTTGGAAGTGCAGGTTACAAGGTAAGTGCCGGACTCCATGGAGTAGGTTCTTCTGTAGTAAACGCCCTCTCCACTTCTCTTACAGCGACGGTGCATCTTGGTGGAAATGTCTATCAGCAAGTTTATAAAAGAGGTATTCCTCAAACTACGGTAGATATTATTGGTAAAAGTGATAAAAGAGGTACCATTATCCACTTTACTCCAGATGGTGAAATATTCTCAGAATTAGAGTTTGATACAAAAACAGTCATCTCAAGACTGAGAAAGTATGGATATCTTACTAAAAAACTTGAGTTTCAAATTACTGATGAGCGCAAAGAGCATGAACATCACAAGTTCTATTTTGAAGGAGGAATCAAATCTTATGTTCTCCATCTCAATAAAGATAAGACTAAAGTAAGTGATGTCTTTTATACAGATACAGTGAAGGATCAAGTTCAGGTTGAACTTGGAATACAATATACTGAAGACTACCAGGAGACTATCTTCACATTTGCAAATAACGTGGAGACTATAGATGGAGGTTCTCATCTTACTGGATTTAGAGCAGCACTTACTCGAACTCTCAATAATTACGCACGAGACAAGGATCTTATCAAAGAAAAAGAGGAAAACCTTACAGCTGATGACATGAGAGAAGGTCTTACAGCCGTTATTTCAGTAAAACTTACAGATCCTCAGTTTGAAGGACAGACAAAGAATAAACTTGGAAATCCTGAAATACGAGGAATAGTAGAGGCTGTCTGCAATCAGAAATTAACAGAATTTTTAGAGGAGAATCCAAATAGTGGAAAAGCAATTATCAAGAAATGTCAGCTTGCTGCCAAAGCACGACTTGCTGCGAAATCAGCGAGAGAAGTGATAAGAAAGGGAGCAATGGATAGCAATAAGCTTCCTGGAAAACTTGCAGACTGTTCCTCAAAGGATCCTGCTGAGTGTGAAATATATATTGTTGAGGGAGATTCTGCCGGTGGATCTGCGAAGATGGGTAGAGAAAGAGAATTCCAGGCAATCCTGCCTTTACGAGGAAAAATCCTGAATACTGAGCAGGCGCGTATTGATAAAATGTTTCAGAATAATGAAGTAAAATCACTTATTACTGCTATGGGTGCAGGATTTGGAGATAGTTTTGATATTTCAAAACTCCGTTATCATAAAATCATCATCATGACGGATGCGGATGTGGACGGAAAACATATTCGAACACTTCTTCTCACATTCTTCTATAGATACTACCGTCAGCTTGTGGAACATGGACATATTTATATTGCCCAGCCGCCTCTCTATAAAGTAACAAAGGGAGCGAAGTTCTGGTACGTGCAGGATGAACTGGAAAAAGAAGAAGTTATGAAAGCACATAATATTACAGATAACAAATCCGTCTCCCGATTTAAGGGACTTGGAGAGATGAATGCAAATGAGCTATGGGAGACCACAATGGATCCAGCACATAGAATGATGCTGCAGGTAAACATCGCAGACGTGGAAGAAGCTGACAGAGTTTTCTCTATACTTATGGGAAGTGAAGTACTTCCTCGAAAGAAATTTATACAAAGTAATGCCCAGAAAGTAGAAGATCTGGATGTATAAATGCATTTTTTCTTGCGAACAGCTAAATCTTACATAAGATACAGTAAAGAACCCACTATTTGAATTCTATTTAACTTTTATTATGAAATTCCCAATCGTTGCAAACCGTAAAGTCTGGTATTCTATCTCTACAGTTCTCGTAGTACTTTCCATCTTAGGAACAGCACTTTGGGGATTTAATCTAAGTCTTCATTTTACAGGAGGAATTCTAGTAGAATATAGTTTCCCAGGAACTGTGCCAAGCACTTCTGAGATTAAGGATTTTACATTAGCTGCTCAGACTGAGTTCAACAATGGAAAAGCTGACAATGAGAAAATAGACATTGGTAATCCAACTGTGATACCTGCAGGTGAGAAGAATATGGATATTAGATACCGTGTTCCTACAAATGCAGCTGAGCAGGGAAAATACCTTGAATTTGAAACTGCTCTCACAAAGAAAGTTGCAGAAAAATATAGTGCTGATAAAGAGTCTAGTCAGGTTATCAGTGCAAGCGTAGGACAAGTACTAAAAGAAAGAGCGATCTGGGCAACTCTTCTCTCTGTCATCGCAATCGTTCTCTACATTGTATTCGCCTTTAGAAAGCTTCCAAAGAATTATAATCCATGGGTATTTGGAATTAATACTATTGGTGCACTCTTACATGATATTATCGTGTTGATTGGAGTATTTGTATTCCTTGGACACTTCTTTCATATCGAAATGGGACCATACTTCATCACGGCTCTTCTTACTATTCTTGGATACTCAGTAAACGATACGATCGTAGTGTTTGATAGAGTACGAGAAAATATGGCTCGCCAGAAAAAAGGAGAGACCATAGAAAGTATCACAGAAGACAGTATCTGGCAGACAATGGCACGAAGTCTTCATACTTCTATGACTGTACTTATTACACTAGGAGCACTTTTGATCCTAGGACCTGATGCTCTTAAGTCATTTATCTTCGCTCTATTTATCGGTGTAATCATCGGTACATACTCATCAATCTTCCTTGCATCTCCTATGCTTGTGACTTTCAAGAATTATCTCTTGAGAAAATAATAGTTATACCCTAGAATCTAGTAGCTCTGAAATTAAAGAGCTACTAGATTCTAGTGATAGTCATTAGTAACTAGTCCGCCAATGGCGGAATGTGCCCAGGTGGTGAAATGGTAGACACGCTGGTCTTAGAAGCCAGTGCCTACGGCGTGGAGGTTCGAGTCCTCTCTTGGGCACCATTCTTCGCTTCTCACGAAGCTACGAATGGCACAGCCAGAATGGAATGAATCTTCGTAAACGAAGATTTTTATAATATACAGCGAAGAATGTCCCTCGTAGCCTACACCTGAACTATAAGTTTTTGGTTGTTTTGTGGCGTAGAGGGACACCCAAGCATTATGCATAGGTATATTCTGGTACGCATATGTATTAATAAGAATCTTGGATCTACTCAAGGTTCATTGCTTGTGTTTTAAAAACTTAACAACAGTTTGTGAATATTTATTTTGTTTTAGACATAAATTTTTTCTAAGATAAAGGCAGATAATAATTAATATTCTATATGTACTACGTATATATAATCCAAAGCCTAACATTTTAACTAAAGCACTATACTGGATATACAAAAAATCTAAAACAACGCTTTGAAGACCATAACTTTGGTCGAAATACTTCAACAAAATCGCTTAAACCATGGAAAATTATTTACTATTGCGCTATTCCATCTAAAATAAAAGCACTCTCTTTTGAGAAATACTTAAAATCTCCTTCAGGGAAAGCATTTCTTGCAAAGCATATATTTTGAAGTCACCTACATTCTCCCATGCCAGAAATCGAACGAAAGTTTCTAGTAGCCACACTCCCAGACCTCTCACATCTTCACTCTATTGAATATGAAAGATATTTTCTCTATACCTCTTCGGTATCTGAAATCCGTATTCAGCGCAAAGGAGAGATATATGAACTAGAGCGGAAGATTTCACAGGAAGCATTCACTGATGAAAAATACAAAGTTCCTCTTTCAAAGGATGAATTTGAAGCTCTAAAAGTACTTTGTGCAAAAGGGCTATCCCGTACAAGCTACATTATTGAGAATATACCTGGAGCAAGTCTAAAGATCTATAATATGACCTATGAGGGATTGATTAGGGCTGAGATGGAGTTTGCTACAAAAGAAGAAGCTGAATTATTTGTACCTCCAGAGTGGTTTGGTAAGGAAATAACCAGCACCTCTCTTGCGAAAGATAAAAAGTTAGTACACTTATCTAGAGAACAGTTTTTAGCAGAATTGAAATCATTACAATAATTCATATGGACACATCTTTCCCTGATAAAGAGTATCTCCAACAGCTACTCCATTTCCAAAAAACACTTACAGCAAAGCAGGATCACGCTTTAGTGACTGAACTTCTCGCCCATTCAGGTACAAACCTCAACTGGATTGGAGATTATATTTCAGACACAAGTCTTGTCTGGCAGAAGAAAACAATGAATATTGATGACCTGTGGCTCACAGGTGTTACTCCTGAATGGAACAAATATCTTATTGAGGAGGCTGATCACATGCCGCATGCATTTAGGAAACTGATACCTGCACATCCTGAATTTAATTTATGGGTGCAGGAGGTACCTCTTAGTCATCTGCCTATTCTTGTGCGTTACGAAGAGGGAAAGCACAAGGTGCTGGATGGAATGTACATGGTGCTAGATGCACTTCTAAAAAACTGTACAACTATTGAAGCATACATTGCCAAGCCATCCGGAAGCTTTCAGCCTCAATGTGAAGCTCACGTCATTTACGATCTTTTGCGGAGTTATTCGCGAGGTATCAATAAAGACAAAGAAGGGCTTATAGGAGCTTTGCGCTTTCTCCTGAATAGCTATTCCAATGTGAAGCCTCTTCTTCTTGACCGGCTGGGACCTACATGGCAATCTGATGATGAATTGCTATTATTATTAAAAAAGTACTTAAAGATTAATATGACTGAGAAGCAAACCAAAGTAGATCAAGATTTATGCATAGGATGCGGTATGTGCGTTTCTCTTTGTGAAAAGGTATATGATTTAGCAGAAGATACCGGAAAGGCGTTTATAAAGGATTCTAAGGCTTTTTCTGAGGTTACAGAAGAACAGCTGGAGGAAACAAAACAGGAATGTCCTGTGGGAGCTATTGATTTTACTGAATAATACTAAGAATTATGGCTTTATTAAAAGTTACGTGCAAAAGCTGTAAGCATCAGTTCTTTAGAATAATGGTGCAGTGCAATAAAGAAGGAGTGGATCTTACATGTCCAACCCCTGAGTGCGGCGAAAAGGACGGAGATGTCGAAGTCGTAAAGACTGATGACGGCTCCAATCCATTTGCGGGCTGCACTCATCTTTAAGCTGCGCGCTTGAAGACCTTTCCTAGAAATCCTTTTGCTTTTGCCCAGATACTTGCTGGTGCAGCAGGTTTTTCAGATTTAGAATTTTCAACTGTCTGAGCAGTCTTTTTTACAGTACCTTCATGTACTTTTTTCTGAAAGTCTATGATTTTTTCTGCTCTCTTCGCTTCTTTTCTCTCCTTTACGTCTGCCATTTCTACAATCTTATTTTCATCCTGCTGCGGTGTTCTTACAACTACACCATTGATAATCTTAATATTTTCTGAAACTCTGTGAGATGCTTCCTGAATTTTTGGCACAAATGGTACAACTTTAGGATCAGGAATAACAGGATATTTCTGTGCAATATTTGAAACAGACGCCTGGAATCTCTTCCATTGGCTAATAATAGTGGCTTCCAAGGCTTTAGCCTTCACTGAAGGGAAGAGTCCACGCATCTTTTCTATAAATTTTTCGCTTATTTTCTTGAACACCAGTTTTTCTTTATCTTTATTATTTACTACAAGTTTCCAGCTATCCAATGCAAAGGCAGCAATCACAAGCATTCTTTGAGTTTTAAATTTTTTCAGAAATTTAGTACGTCCCTCAAGAGTTAAGTCCTCAGCAGTAATATTGTCTAACTCTTTTAATACCGGAGTGAATACTCCCTCAGAGATAGCTTCTATGGCTTTTTCTGGAGCAGATTGAGTAATCTTGCTTTCATTACTTACTGTATCTACCTTTATTGCTGCTTTTTGTTCATGCTTCTTATTTATATGCGGAGTAATATCAATAACGGAGTCTGGTACAGCTTTTTTTATCTCAGGATTTTCTGTTTTATCTGCTGGAGCAGATTCCTTTTCTTTTTCAAAAATGACATGAGTATCTCCTTCGGCAGGCTGCTGTTGAGCTTTTTTACGGTTGCGCAAATACTCTCTTAAAAGCGTATACTGCTCCCCTCTCACTACTACAAATTTTGTTTCACCTTCAACTTTAATTTTTACCCGTACAAAAGCCTTTCCTTGTTTATCATTTACCTCTTCTGTCACAAGATTTTCCTTTGAAAGCTGCTCTAAGATATCTTTTTTTGTAGTTGGTCCTTCTGCAGTTGGATTTACCTGTACATTTCCATCATCTCCACGATATGCTGTCCTAAACATAGGAACACCATTTTCAATAGTAAGATAAATTACTACTGCGTTACTACTTTTCTCGAGAATTTCATCAGGTCTCTGTGCACCTTGTAGAGGATTCTTAGTAGGATCAGTGGCAATTACTTGAATCAGACCATTATCTCGTCCCTTTCCTGAATAAGTCACTGCATACGGATCAGGAAGATTGATAATCTTTTCATTCGTCTCTTTCTTTTGACGTTGAATATCAAAATGCTCGCCTGAAACAGTGTTAAATCTTTTCTCTGGATAGTGAGCTTCTGAGGATGAGTTTACTTTTATGCCTGCCATGGAAAGTTTAGGTTGTAGATTTGGGAGTATTGTAGGGAGATTAAAAACACTGTCAATGCACTATTGTATTGAATACAAGAAAACGTGACTTACTTTGAATATCTTTTCTAACCTGCCATGTACTTCCTGTTATTGCTTCAACTTTTTCTTTTACCCTTAGAGACATCTGATCATCAAGCTCATGAATCATAAAAAAAGGCAGAGAATGACTACTGCACACATCCCAGATAGTCTTCGTTGTGCTTAGTATCATTTCATCTCCTATTTCGCCGCCAAAAAGCGCGATGTGAGGTTCAAAGTCTCTTACGTCCTTTTCAAGTTCGTCTCTCTCCTGAGACGAGATATAGGGCAAATTTGCAGTAATACAAAGTGAGGAAGGCTGATAATTTGAAACAATATCTTCAAGAAGTATTTTAAATTCTCTAGAAGTCACATCACATTCTTTGAAAGTTACCACGGTATCAAGATTTGTAGCATTGGATTCTGCCATCTTCAAAGCATCTTTGCTTATCTCTAATCCATATACCTTTTTCCATGTTCCTTCTTTTTGAAGACAGATAGGTATATTTCCTGAGCCAGTTCCTAAATCGATAGCTATAGTACCATGATCTTGATACTCTAATGCTAAGTCCACTAGTTCTTCGGTCTCAGGACGAGGAATAAGCACAGATTCATTTACAAAGAAATCTAGTCCTCTGAAATTCTGTTTTCCTAAAATATATGCAACAGGTCTACCCGTGAGTCGTTCTTTTATGTATTCTTCAAAAATCAAACGTTGTTCATCTGATACATCTTTATCATAAAAAATAAGCTCTTTTGGCTCTATACCTATTACTCCTGCAAGCAAGAATTTAGCAGAGATCTCAGGTTCAGATATCTCTGCATCCATTAGACTTTCCTGAGCTGTTTTTAGTAATGCAAAAAGAGAACTATTCATTACTTAATTTCAGGAGAAGTTTTTTTATCTATTTCACTTTCCGGAGTAGCTGGAGCGAGTAACTTTTTTACACTTTCGCTATCGCATGAAGGACAGGCAATTGCAAGTTCTTCTTTTACTGGCGGGAGTGCCAGGTGCTCAAATTGATGATTACACTCTGTGCATTTGAAATTATAGATAGTCATATTTATCGTTAAAAAAATCTGTCATATATAGTATACAACAGATTTCAAAAGAAGGAGAGATCTCACTTAGGATTTTCTATCAATACGCATACTGTTTCTCGCAATAATGTCATCTACAAAGAGTGACATTACCGTAATTAAAGGAATAGCAAGTATTAGTCCAAATAATCCAAAGAACTTTGCACCAACAGTCATACCGATAATAATCACTATTGGATTTAATCCTACTGCATGATTCATGATTACTGGAACGAGTATATTATTCTCAAGCTGCTGAATAAGCGTAAAGAGGATAAGTACCGCTATTGTTGGTACGGTACCTACATTTGCAGCCACTAGTATACCGAATATAGCAGCAATAATAGGTCCTATAACCGGTATTAGTTCCGTAAGACCTGCAATGATTGCTAAAGTTTCCTTGTAGGGAATATCTATACCAAAAATAAATAGGATCCAAAGTCCAACATATGTGGAGAGACCTATAGTAAATCCAAGAAGTAATTGCCCTCGTACCCATGCACCAACTTTAAACTGTATATCGTGGAGCTTGATACCTAAATAATCTCTATATGAAGAAGGGAAGAGCGCAAGGCAGTATTTCTTAATATTCTCTTTATCCGCCACAAGAAAATAAGTAAAGAACATGACGAGCACCACATTTGTAAGCCCGTTAAATACTCCGTTTACTACCCCTAAAAAGTTTGTTGCAACCTGCTGAAGATTATCCTTTATTGCTCCCTGATTCTGTAGAAGCCAGTCCTGCATCTGATTGAAGATAAGATCAACGTTAATATTTGATCTAAATTCATTGATACGATCTATAAGCCAGCCTTCTGTACTGGAAGGAAGAAAAGGTATTGGGATACTTGATACTCCTTCATTCGCAATATTTTGAAAGAATCTAATAAGTGTCTGTATAAGCTTCTCCCCTTGAGAAGCAAGCATCGGTACTACTGCAAGGACAACTATCGTAACAACAATGAGAAGTACAATATAGCTTAAAACTACACCTATGCCTCTTGGAACCTTGTTCTTTTCCAACCTGTCTACTACAGGATTCAGCGCTGCAGCTAAGAGCGCAGAGACAAGAAAGATCGCAAGAATGTCTCCAATAAGATAGAGAAAGTAGAAAAATAATAACACAAGTATCATTGCCACTGCAGCTTTGATCACACTTGTAACAGTGATATCTACCTGCAGCCGTGCTGGAAATTGCGGTTTATCTTCCTCTGAACGAGGTAGTTCTGCAACTACCTCTTTGATATGCTGTTTTTCTCTTTTCTGCTTCAGCTCTGCAACATGAGAGCGCATTTTCTGTATCCTTCCGGCTACTTTTCCGATAAATGCGCCTACACCTGCAATACGAGAATGGATTTTCATGGAAGGTAGAGATATTAAGAATATTATTCGTTATCTTCAGGATCTGGCGGAGGAGTCTCATCCTTAGCAACCATAGACATGCTTGCCACAACATCACCTTTCTCTCTAAATCTCATGATAAAGACACCCTGTGTTACTCTTCCTCTTTCAGGAAGATCTTTGAGACTAATACGAAGCATCTGTCCTCTACTAGAGATAAGAAGAAGATCTCCTGTAGAATCGTGAGTTACTACCTTTGCTCCAAGTATTGATCCTGTTCGTGAAGTAATCATAGCTGTCTTGATACCAGAACCACCTCGAGTCTGGAGACGGTATTCACCAAGCTTTGTCTTTTTACCCATACCGTTCTGAGTAATGATGAGAACATGTCCCTTGTCATTTGTAACAGTATCCATCTCTACAACAGAATCCGTACCCTTAAGTTTGATACCTCTTACTCCTGATGAAGCTCGCCCCATAGGTCTTACATCATCCTCTGAGAATCGTATACTCTGTCCTTTTTCAGTAATAATGACAATTTCATCTTGTCCAGTTGTAGCTTTTACCCAAAGAAGCTCATCATCTTCCTTAATCTTTATGGCAATGATTCCCTTGCTCATAATATTCTTAAACTCCTCAAGGTCAGTCTTCTTTACTGTTCCAAGTTTTGTGGACATGAAAAGATTTTTTGCATCTTTTTTCTCTGCAATATCAAGAATACTCACTATTTTCTCCTCTGGTCGGAGATTGAGAAGATTTACAACCGCCTGTCCCTTTGCTTGACGTGATGCCTGATCTATCTCATAGACCGGAAGTTTGAATACTCGTCCTGTATTCGTAAAGAAGAGAAGCTGATTATGCGTCATTGTGGATACAATCATATGTATCTCATCCTCTTCTTTCGTAGTCATTCCCACTACTCCTTTTCCTCCGCGTTTTTGAGAATGGAAAGTATTAAGCGGCAAACGCTTAATATAGTTTTCCTTTGTAAGAGTTACGATTACTTCTTCATCCGGAATAGTATCCGTAAGTTTAAACTTACCAAGAGCAGAAGAAATCACCTGAGTTCTTCGAGCATCTCCATACTTATCTTTAATCTCTAAAGATTCCTTTCGGATAATTTCAATAATTCTCTGAACATCTGCAAGGATTGATTTAAGTTCTGCAATAATAAGTTCGAGACTCTTCATTTCATCCTCAATCTTCTTTCTTTCAAGACCAGCAAGTCTTCTAAGCTGCATCGCAAGAATTGCATCTGCCTGTCTTTCTGAAAGCTGAAATGATGCTATCAAGTCAATCTTTGCCTGTTCTTGAGTTGCGGCAGCACGGATAATCCGAATTACCTCATCGATATTATCAAGAGCAATCTTCAAACCTGCCAATATATGATATCTATCCTCAGCTTGGCGAAGCTCATACTCCGTACGCTTTCGTATTACTATTTTTCTATGAGCAATAAAATGCTCTAAAAGATCCTTTATATTCAAAAGCTGCGGCTGAATACCATCAATCAAAGAGATTAAGTTCACTCCGAAACTTGTCTGCATCTGCGTCATTTGATACAGCTGATTGAGAATTTTCTTTGGCTGAGCATCTCTCTTCATCTCAATGACTACTCTGATACCTTCTTTATTTGATTCATCACGTATATCCGTAATACCTACGATCTTTTTATCTCGTACAAGCATAGCTATTTTTTCAACCATGTTTGCCTTATTCACCTGATATGGAAGCTCTGTTACTACGATCTGAGGTTTACCTGACTTTGTCTCTTCAATCAGTGCTCTTGAGCGCATAAGAATACTTCCTCTTCCAGTCGCATAGGCAGTCTTGATCTGTTCACGATCATAAATAATACCGTATGTAGGAAAGTCTGGTCCCTGAATAATTTCCATTATTTCATCTACCCCTGCCTCTGGATTATCCAATAGAAGACAAATGGCATCTATCACTTCTCCAAGATTATTCGGCGGCATATTTGTAGCCATACCTACGGCGATACCCATATTTCCGTTTACTAGAAGATTTGGGAATCTTCCTGGAAGCACCATAGGTTCTTCTTCTGATCCATCATAGTTAGGTCGGAATGGCACTGTTTCTTTTTCTATATCTGCAATCATTTCATCTGCAATCTTTGTCATACGCACCTCCGTATAACGCTGTGCTGCTGCCGGATCTCCATCGATAGATCCAAAGTTACCCTGTCCATCTACTAGTGGGTATCTTAAAGCAAAAGGCTGTGCAAGTCTTACCATAGCCTCGTATACTGAGCTGTCTCCATGCGGATGAAATTTACCCATTACGTCTCCGACTACTCTGGCAGACTTTTTATACTTAGAACCAGCACTTAAGCTCATCGCGTGCATAGTATAAAGAATTCTTCTCTGTACCGGTTTCATACCATCACGGATATCTGGAAGAGCACGAGAGACAATTACACTCATTGCATAGTCAAGATATGACTCCTGCATCTCCTTTATGATTTCTCTTGGACGAATTGCAGCATTTATTGGTATTTCTTCATTTGGAATATTTTCTTCTGGTAGTATTGGATCTTCTTGCTGGGACATATGGCACGCAAAACAAAATAAGACGTGTAAAAAGTATAGTGAAGATCAGTAAAAATGGAAGCAGAAATGTGAGAGAGTAAAAAGTACGGGAGGAATTAAGGAATTGGAGCTCAATAACTGGGTGCACATTATTGGGCTCTAATCATTGAGCTTAATTATGCGCGCCCAATTATTGAGTTCAATGATTAGAGTCCAATGACTTCATTACTTATTTCCCAATTACTTTCCATGTCACCTTCCCAAACAAATAAAAACTTCTATAATGAGGGTACTAATACTCATAGTACATGCTCGACCAAACCTTACATTTACGCACCTCTACTCATGGAGAGGTTCAAGAAGATAAAGAGGAAGTGAGTGAATTAATGCTCTGGATCTCTAAAGCAAAGCAAGGAGATGCAGATGCATTTGCACATATCTACGATTCAGCCATAAATGATATTTATAGGTATGTCTATTTTAAGGTTGCAGAAGAGGATGCAAGCGATGTTACATCTGACATTTTTATAAAGGTTTGGGAAAAGCTCTCTTCATTTCAGGGAGATCAGGAGGGTAAATTCAGATCCTGGTTGTTTACTATCGCTCACCGTACGATTATTGACTACTACCGGACAAAAAAGATCACTATCTCTCTTGATGACAGTCTCGAGGTACCTGACTCTGAGCATACAGATATTGCTGCTCCTGAGGAAGAATTGACACATACACTTAATACAGATCTGCTCAAAGATGCACTAAAAAAACTCGCCGAACCTGGGAAAAGCGTCATTACAATGAAGTATCTTGAGGACCTCTCTTATACTGAGATTTCAAAAATACTTAAAATCAAAGAAGGGAACATCCGGATCATTGTCCATCGTTCCCTTAAAAGACTCCAAGAAATCATTGATGAGCTACGCTCTGATCACTAGAGTTCACACTTTTGCCCCTTAAAAGGCACCTCTACTTCTGGGATGTGACCTTCAGTTTTTAGGCGCTCCGCAAACGGTAAAGACTGCGCATCTTCTCCATGTACTAGGAAGACCTTTTTTAGACCTTTAATATGTGTCGCGAATTCAAAAAGTTCATCCTTATCCGCATGTGCAGAAAAAGAGTTAAGTACCACAATGTCTGCCTCCACAGGTCTCATTTTTCCATGTATAGTCACTTGCGAAGCTCCTTCCACAAGTCTTCGACCAAGAGTACCTTGAGCCTGATATCCTACGATTAAGATTGTATTATTCGGATTTGGAAGATTTTTCTTTAGGTGGTGAAGAATTCTTCCATTCTCACACATACCAGAAGAGGAAATAATAATTGCAGGCTGATGAAGATCATTGAGCGCAATTGATTCTGCTACTTCAGAGATATATGTGAGACTTTGAAATCCAAAAGGATTTACTGAGTCCATAAGAAATGTCTGATATGTTTCAACATCATAACATTCAGGATGTCTCTGAAATACCTCAGTGGCTTTTTTTGAAAGCGGTGAATCCACATAGATAGGAATTGCAGGTATCTCTTTCTTTTCCCATAGCAGGTGTAGAATATATACTATCTCCTGAGTTCGACCTACAGAGAAAGATGGGATGATGATTTTTCCTCCTCTAGCTACAGTCTCTTCCACCACTTTTTTAATAGAGATTTCCATATCTGCCACTGTGTCATGGACACGATTGCCGTAAGTACTTTCAGTGATCAGGTAATCAGCTTCTTGAATCTGCACTGGATCTTTCAGAATAGGCAGTCCTTTTCGTCCAAGATCTCCTGTAAATACAAGCTTTTTTCCTTGAGTATTATCGCGTATCTCAACTATTGAAGAACCTAGAATATGTCCTGCATCCTGAAAGGTTACTGAGACATTAGGTGAGAGCTGGAATGGAGAGTTGTAGTTTACACCAAGAAAGTATTTTACTGAAGCAATGGCATCAGCAGCGTTGTAGAGAGGTTCAATTTTTGGTTTGTCCAAATGATGACGGTCGATTTTCTCATTCATGAACTGAGCATCATGTTCCTGAATTTTTCCGCTATCCTCAAGCATAATAGATACAAGATCTTTTGTTGCTAAGGTACAGACGATCTGCCCTTTAAATCCCTGTTTGATAAAATAAGGTATCAGACCTGAATGATCTATATGAGCGTGCGAAAGTATAATATAATCAAGTGTTTTAGGGTCTACTGGCAGCTTTGTATTCCATTCTCGTACCTCATCGTCATGCCCCTGGAACATTCCACAATCCAGCAAAATACGAAGACCATCTACCTCAAGTAAATGTTTTGAACCGGTAACCATACGAGCAGCTCCATGAAATGTGATATTCATACAAGAAAAGATTTTAAGGAAGTGAACAGAATTAGTATGTTTCACATAATTGTACCACAAAAGAAGCAGAATAAACAAATTTCATGCTATTCATAATACATATAAAGCTCAATACAACACTATTGGTGTATCTTTGTTTTCTCAACAGCGAAGTCTAGAATTATATCTGCTACCTGAGCAGGGTTTTCTATATATTCGAGAGCCATATCTGGATTAGATCCTGCAGTAAGTACATCCACATATCCTAAGTTCAATACCGTATCTACAACACCTCGCTGCTTATATGTTACGTGCTGTATTTGAGAAAGATTTGCTGCAGTAGTCTGTCTGCTTAGAAAGCCACGTTGCGTAATGTCTATCAGTCTTTTATCTGTAAGTACAAAAAGATCTAGAGCTTCATTGAGCCATCGGATCAAAAGAAGAAGACCTGTTATAATAAGATAAAAAGATGCCAAAAGCCAAACCAAAGGGATATAGCGCATCTCCACAAGAAAGGAGATAACTATTGCGGCAATAGTAGGCACAATATAAAAAAATATCAGCGTAAGCAACTCAGGCAGCTCTGATATCCAGTGTTTCTCAAAGACATAGTATACTGTCTCATCAGGAAATTTTCCTTCAAAGGTTACATCAAGAGGTCGCGGCTGAGGAATATTTTGGTGCATATTAGAGTAAACGAAGTAGCTGTTCTGCACTGTGTTTCCAGGCAAAGATTTGTTCATCTTCGCTAGTCATTTCTTTTCTCACGTAATTAGAGGAGTATATTATTTCTTCAAGTAATTTACATACTTTTTGTGTATCTGTAAAGTCTACAAGCTCAATCCATTTTCCCCAAAGTTCTTGGTGCACCGGAATATCTGATGCTAGCACAGGTACTTTTTCCATCAATGCTTCTCCAATCGCCACATTAAACCCTTCATCAGCGGTAGGATGTGCAACAACTGCCGCATAATGATAAAGAGATTTCATATCAGAAGCGGATAAAAACCCTGTATGAATCACTCCTGGCAAGCCATCAAGCAGCTCCTTGATATCCGTATAAAGATTTGATTGATAATGAATATTACCACCCAGCACAAGCAACAATTCAGCATGTTCTTTTCTTAGCATCTTGAAAGCTTCTATCAGTAAAACAATACGTTTTCTTGTATCATATCCGCCCATATAAAAAATATACGGTCGCCGTATGTGAAACTTTTCCTGTACTTCTATGTAAGATTCAAGAGGATACTCTTTTACATGATCAACTCCATTTACTATTACCTCAACAGGCTTCTTTAAATGAAAATAAGAAATAATATCTCTGCGTGATGTGTTTGAAACAGTAATCAGAGTTAACTTCGGATTTGTAATAGTCCTTTTCATAAGAAAATTATAGAGCTTTCTTGTAGCCTTTGTGGAGTAAGCGGAATATTTCCAGGGAAAGATATCATGAAGTATCATAGCGAATGTATTTCCTTTTCCAGGAAAAGACATCATAGGATGCAGGAAAGTACTAAAATAAGTACTTTGTGTTTTATCTCTGAAGAATCTCGGAATCGCAATATATTCCCAAATGAATCGACGCAAGAATCCTGGAATCTTATAAGAGAGCTTCATTACGTGAACATCGCAGGAAAAAGTCTTACCGAATTCTTCTGGATGCTCTACCTGTCCTTCAAGAAAGAGTAGGATAATCTTCCTTTTAGGAGAGAGCTTACGAATATTTTTCAAATGCTCAATAGTCACAATGCCGGTGCCTGTAAAAGGCTGGGATAGGAAGTAGCCGTTTACATACAGAGGTTTATCGATGTGCATGCTCACATTTAAGATAAATAGATGGTTGTGTTGTTACTACAAGTGACTGCTGACCTAGAAGAGCAATCACTTCTCCTGTTTTATGGGATATTAACACAGGAATTTTGTGTCTTAACTCTACAGGAATTTTCTTTTCTATAAAGTATTTTTTTAGAGGTTTATGAAACTGCTTCTCTCCATGTGAGAGCAGTACTCTATCTCCCTCCTTTGGAAATCTTACAAGAATTCCTGCTTCGGCACTTTCTTTGAGTATCTGAAGTTCAGTAGGGGCAGCTGAGATGCTGCAGTTTATCTCTCCAAAAGAAAAACTATCAGGAAAAATATTAAAATCTAATACAGTGTCTTCTACTAAAGGATCTATAGCTCTATAAGGGCTAATATACACAGTTTCAAAACTTCGCGCACACTCTAGAGCCGGTGAAAAGGATATTGTATGTCCAGACGTCATACGAAGAAATTGAGTAAATACATTCTCAATATGAGCAGTAGTGATAATAAATTCAGCATCATTATTTCTGATTTTCCTTACAATAAATTCTTTTAATAATACTGCAGGAAGCTCAGTAAGATTTTTAAAAACATACTGTTCATCTTCAAGGCTTCCAATGCGGGAAAGTAATTCTTGGTATAAAAAATCTTCAATCTCAAGAGCTTGCTGAGACAATCTATCAAATACACTATCTACAGCAGGATTTATACTCTGACAGAGAGGTATCACATCATGACGTATCTTATTTCTCAAAAAGGAAGTATCAGTATTTGTCTGATCTTCTTTCCATGTAAGAGCGTTTGCAAGAGCGAATTCCTTCAACTCTTCTTTCTTTATATGCAACAATGGGCGAAGCAGATATCTCTTTTCATCGTAAAGTTTTATCCCTTCCAGACCTCTCAGTCCGCTTCCTCTTAGCAGATGCATCATTTTTGATTCTAAAAGATCATCAGCATGGTGGGCAGTTAGAATCAGAGATCCCTTTGACGCAATACGCAGCTCTTCAAAAAATGCGTATCGTATTTTTCTTCCAGAATTTTCAAGACTATCTTTTGTATGAAAAGCAATTTTCTTAAGATCTACTATTTTTTCTTCATATCGATAATTCATTTCTAATGCAGTCTTCTTTACAAAAGAAGCATCATCTACTGCTTCATCTCTCAATGAGTGGTTTATATGTGCAACTATAATATTTGTATACCCTATTTTAAAAAGCAGATTCAGCAATACAACCGAATCTACACCTCCTGAGACACCTACAATAATTGAAGCATCTTTATATGTATACCTTTCTAATACAGTAGCAATTTTTTCCTGTAGCATTTTGTTGCCCATAAAATAAAGCTATGCTATTATACTATGAATCCTAAATTTACCTACTTTAAATTTGCATATGGATCAAAATACAAATCAAGGTGCACAGCCAGGCGGACAGCAGTCATCAAATCCTTTTACTGATGCTAGCGCACAAGGACAGGGAGGATCTTCACAGGGAATCAATCCACCTGCTGATGACAGCAGCACAACTCCACCATGGCTATCATTCAGCCCAGCTGGAGATACCCCTACTGCTATTCCTGACAGCAATCCATTTGGAACAACTGCTTTTACTGATCCAATAGCAGATCCAGCTACTGCAGCACAGCCTGTAAATCCATGGGAAGCACCAGCAGCACCTACGGCTGAATCAGCTGTGAATCCTTGGGATTCTGCAGTGGTACCACCGACATCTGCTCCTTCAAATCCATGGGAGGCACCTGTAGATAACGCAACACCAGCCGTTACAGCAAATCCTTGGGAAGAAGCTGCGCCAGTGGAAGAAACACCAGTAGATACTGGATGGCAAGATACTCCAGTAGAAAATACAGCGGATACTTCAGTAGATGATACAACGTCCTCCGGGTATAGTGATGATTCTGCATCTAAAAAGACATCTGATGATCTTCTTGCAGAATTAAAGCAGAGATTTGAAGAAGAAGAAGGAGAAATAGACAGAGAGATTCAGATCCACGAAGATAATATTAAAATGGAGCAGAGTGCAATCCGAGAACTCAAAGCTTCACGGAAAGAACAGATAGAGCGTATGAGAGGCATGTTTCAGGAACTTAAAACTATTTTAAAAATTGATAAGGAAGAAGCTCCACAAAATACGAATAAGCCTCGACCACAGCATCCTCAGGCTCCTGCAGCACCAAAACCTCATCATCCAAGACCACAACAGCAGCCTCAAAAAGAGAGAGCGCCACAGCAGAGACCTCCTCAGAATGCAGCATAATTTCATTTGAACAAAAAAAATCTCTATCACGCTTACGTGATAGAGATTTTTTAATTTAGGAGAGCTTATTTAACAACCTCTCGGAATTTCTTACCAGCTTTGAAAGCAGGAACCTTCATTGCAGGAATACTAATCTTCTGTCGTGTTCGAGGATTTACACCCTGTCGAGCAGCTCGCTTACTTACCTTGAAAGTTCCGAATCCAGTAAGAGTAAGAGAATCACCCTTCTTAAGAGCAGCCATAACTGCATCCATAAAACTCTCAAGCATTACTCCAGCCTGCTTCTTTGTAACTCCAGCCTTGTTTGCAAGGTGAGCAACGAGATCTTGCTTAGTCATAGGTTGATAAATAAGAAAATAAAACCTAATAGCAAAAGAATTATAGGGAGTAGATGTAGTGTTTGCAAGCCATTTTATCTAAATTAATTCATTTTAACTCGCACGTAGCCTAACTTTCCATAAAAAAACATAAAAATACACATATTCCAAGCATACCGAATCATGGCTACAGCAAACGTTATTTGACACTTATCGTTTGTAGGACTTCTATAAACATATCAAGAACTCTTTGCATACTATATTTTGCACGTACATCTCTCTCAGCATTCACTTTTACCGTGTTATACAGATGCTTATCCTCTAATAGTAAAGCTATCTTCTGTGCTAAGTCCTGGGGATTTCCAGGCTCAAAGGAAAGTCCGTTTTGTCCATACGCGACTATACTCTTTAAGGCACCTATATTAGCAGCAACCACAGGTATCCCAGCCTGAAATGCCTCAATAACTGTTCTTCCAAAGGGTTCAGGAGCGGTGGAAGCCTGAATCAGTATATGCAGTCTTGGAAGGATGTTTTCAATATCCTGGTGTCCAAGAAAAGTCACATTCGATAATTCATTTTCTTTTGCATATGTTTGCAAATTCTCTGCATACTGCTTTCTTTCTTTATCTGTAGCTGTGATTCCACCCACAACCACAAATTCTAAATGTTCATGCTGTGGATACTGTTCCTTTAAAATTTTTGCTGCTTTCAAAAAGATATCTTGCCCTTTCCATACATCAATCCTACCAATGATACCTATATATCTTTTTGAATCTTCAAAAATAAAAGGTTTCTTTTCTAAATCAGATAGCGTCTCGAGAGAAGGAGTCAGCACCTTCTCTATAGTAACACCATTGGGAATTACTACGAATTTATCATCCCATCTCTGTCCACATGTGTCCTGTACATATTCCAGCACAACCTCTGATACACCTATCACTTTTTTCGGGATAAAGATCAGCCGCTTTATAAAAGCTTTTGGAAAAGTAAAATCATGTAAGACCCAAATCAGAGGAGTATTTCTCAGAAGACTTACTACAGATCCAACCAAATGAGCCCTCACAGTATTTGTATATATTATCTGTGCCTTTGTCTTTCTCAAAATCTGAAAAAGTGAAAAGCACGACTGCACAAATTGAAAAATTTTCGGCAAGGAAAGAGGTCTCAGCTGAGGAATCGTAATTTCATGTACTTTCACAAAATGCATCTCTTCTAATGCCTGTTTGTAGGTTGAATGAGCATTTTTTGAGATGCATACATGTACTTCGTATACATCTTTCGGCAGCATACGGATAAGATCAAGAGCAAAACATTCTGCTCCTCCAAAGATCTCACCCTGATCTATAATACAAAGTCGGATTGGCATATTTACTTGATACAATTATAGAATGTCTCTTCTTTCCCTGCGTAAGGACCAATAACAGAAAGATAAAACTCAGGTTTTTTAAACCAGGTTTTCACAAATTCTGCAATATCATTAAGCGTGATCGCTTCTACCTGAGACTTCAATTCATCAATAGTTGTAATCTTGTCCTTCAAAAGCCATTCTTTCCCAGCGTAATGCGCAAGGCTCTCTGTATCTTCCAATGATAAAACTAATGTTCCCTTAAAGTAGCTTTTTGCAATATCAAGTTCTTCCTGAGTTATTGAATACTCGGAAAGCATTTTTCTAAATTCTTCAGCAATTGCCGGAAGAGCTTCTTCAATTTTATTGACCGTTATGCCTGCTTTTGCATAAAAAGTACCTGTATCATGATAAGAAGATCCGCCTGTATGAATGTAATAACAAAGCCCTTTTTCTTCACGAAGATGCTGGAACATTCTAGAACTCGAATTTCCTCCAAGTGCAATTGAAAGAAGCTTTTGTATCATTCTATCTTTATCGTGGAGTGTACATCCTCTGATACCTATCATAAGATGAGCCTGATCCGTATCTTTTACTCGGATCGATACCTTTTTCTCTGGAATCTTAGATTCATCAAAGGGCACATAACTTCTCTGTTTGGTGCCTTCCATCGAACCAAAATATTTTTCTGTTAACTCTTTTACCTGCTGAGAAGTAACATTTCCCGCAACACTTACCACCATATTATCAGGTGTATAAAAGTGCTCTTTATACGCATTGAAATCATCCTGAGTAACAGTATTGATCAATTCTTTTGTACCAATTTCATCCCACCCTATAGGCTGATCTCCTAGTAAATGTCTCTCAAAGTCCCAAAAGATCTGCTGAGCAGGAGCATCTTGATACATATTCATTTCTTCCAGAATTACTCCGCGCTCTTTATTTATTTCTTCATGTGGGAAAGCAGGATAGAGAAGCATGTCAGATAAAATATCAAAGGCAGTCTCCGTATGCTCAGAAGCAAGCCGTATATAATATCCTACATATTCTTTATCAGTAAAAGCATTAAACATTCCGCCAAGACGATCTACGGCTAGAGAAACGTCCTTTGGAGTTTTGTATTTCTTTGCTCCTTTAAAGAACATATGCTCAAGAAAATGAGCTATACCATTGATTTTAAGATCTTCATAGCGTGATCCTGCAGCAAAGAGTACTAGTACTGTTACAGAGTCGACAGATGGGACTGGGGCCGTAACAACCCTGATTTTATTGGAAAGAATATTTTGAGTGAACATGGTATATGCAAAGTATAGACTACTTCAGAGATTACCTGTTTCTCGAAAAGAGAGCAATATGAGTTAGAGAATCTATTCAATCCTATTTCTTATAGATATTTTTTAAATTTACTGACCCAAGCAGTCATAGCTATAAGAAATGTTTACGAAACAGTAATATATTTACAAAAGATAAAAGATTCATAATATAGAGTTTGTCAATATAACTACAGTTTTACAGATGTTACGCATTTCCCTAGGCTCTATTCTCTGTTATACTGTATGTACAAGATATAAAACATACTGGAAAACCTACACATATGTCATTTGAACTCATTCTCTTTCTCCTCCTCTTCCTTTTCATTGCAGCAGTTGCACTTGAACAGTATATCCAGCTTCAGATTCGATTAAAAAGAGCTGATACTGAAAAAACTAAAGAATATAATCTTCTTGAACTGCGAATTTCTAAATTTGAAGAACATTCTTTCAAAGACGCAGAGCAGATATTTCAGAATGTTGCTGCCTTTCTTCAGAAAATAAAGTGGAAAGACACCTATGCTGGCAAAGTACAGCCTCGCGTAAGTTTTGAGATACTCGCAACCTCCGGATCTATCCGTTTTTTCATTTGGGCAGAAAAAGGACAAATGACAAATAGTCTTACTCATGTACTTAAAGGAAAATATAAAAGCATCGTTATCGACCCTGTGACGGACTATATGGCTCAGGCTCCCTTTGCAAAGATCGATGCTGTTACTATGGATCTGGCAACAGGAGATACATTACCACTGAAACTTTTTGCAGATATGCAGACTACAGGTGATACATCCACCGATCCTCTCGCTGCAGTTACGAGCGCCATCTCCACCCTCCAGCCAGGAGAAGAAATCTGGATACAGTATGTAGTGAGTCCTGCAGGAAAAGAATGGAAAGCTGAAGGGGCAAAAGTCGGTACCGCACTTGATAATAAAAAACATTCCTTCTGGAAAGGTCGTGAGCGTATCATGGCAAGAAGAGCTCTTGTAACTCCTTTTTGGAAAAAACTCCTTACTGCTCCCTTTCGTTTTATAGGATATTTCATCAATATTTTCAGTTCAAAACCAGCAGAAGTCAAAGTAGAGAACGATCCAAAGGAAGCCAATATGAAAGAGAAAGCAAAATATCCTATTCTTTCTTCAAACATACGTATTCTGTATGGAACTGCAGATGCAGCACTATACCGCCCAGTACTCATGAAAGAAGTTACACAAACATACATTATCTTCTCCAAGCCAGACGGAAATACACTAAAGCCAAATACAATCAAGAATACCACTGGTTTTATTAAACATCTCTTTCAGAAAAGAAAACTCGATTCTGATACCATAGATTACCTTAGTACGCAGGAACTCTCTCTCCTCTGGCATTTGCCAGCTGGATCCCAGATACATTCTCCTTATGTAAACTTTCTAGAAAATAGTGCTGATACAACTAGAAAATATGCCCAGGATGAATCTCAGAAAAAAGATGACGATGAGGACATAGTACTTGTGCCAAATGTACCTCTCATGATGCAGCCAGTGGTCATACCAAATAAATCAGCTATAGGAGTAACAGAATCCTATGGCAAACAGCAGATTTTTACTATTGATGATAATGACAGACGAAGACATATCTACGTCATAGGTCAGACTGGTACAGGAAAATCAACTTTGCAGGAAAGTATGATCGTAGCAGATATCCTGAAGGGAAGAGGAGTGGCTGTGATTGATCCGCATGGAGATCTCGTGGAGAAAGTGCTGAGATTCATTCCAAAATCCCGGAAGAATGATCTGGCATATTTTGATCCAAGCGACCTCGCAAATCCTCCTGCATTCAACATCTTGAGTGTAGATAAAAAAGGAAAAGACCTCCTTGCCACAGAAATCCTGGGAATTTTTCATAAGATGTTTGCAAATTCTTGGGGACCTCGTATGGAACAGATTCTTTATAATGCATTAGCAGCACTCATAGAAACACCCGGAGCTACCCTCGTAGAAATCCCTGCTTTAATCACATCTAAAGCATACAGAGATAAGTGTCTTTCGCATTGTACAGATCAGCATGTTATATCTTTTTGGCATAATCAGTTTGATGTCCTTGATCCAAAGATGCAGAATGAATCAGTGGTCGCCGTACTCAATAAAGTAGAAAAATTCTTTAATAATCCAATTATTAGATATGTATTTGCTTCAAAGAGAAACCGGTTCAATTTTGATTTCATCATGAATAAGCAAAAAATACTACTCGTAAATCTTTCAAAGGGACGTATTTCTCCACAGAATTCAGAGCTTATAGGTAGTATGATTGTAAGCCGTCTTCTCGTAGACGCAATGAAGCGTGTAGAGATCCCTGAAGCAGAGCGAAAAGATTTTTGTCTCTATATAGACGAGTTCCAGAACTTTGTATCATCCGTTACCACATTTGAGAGTATCCTTTCTGAAGCACGTAAATACCGCCTAAGTCTTACTATTGCTCACCAGTACATCAAACAGCTTCCTGAAGAGTTAAAGGCAGCTATCTTCGGTAACGTAGGTACTATCATGTCCTTGCGTATTGGACTTGAAGACTCTCCTATTATATCCAAACAGTTTGGTGGAGAAGTAACAGAGCATCAGCTTACCTCTCTTGAACCTTACACTTTATATACACGATCAATCAAAAATAACCGGGTCACGGGTGTAGTAAAAATCCGTGCCTTTGCACCAGTAGAACAGAGGTACCAGACACTTACAGAAGAAGAGATATCAAGCATGATGGCAGTTTCAAAGAAACAGTATTCGTGGAGTGCGGATGATCATAAAGCTTATGAGGAGCGCAATTTGGAAATTAAAGCTATTCAGGATAGAGAACTGCAGGAGAAAAAGAAGAAGAAGGATAAAAAAGGCGGAGGAGGCGGATCACCTTATGCACCAGGAGGTACCCCAATGGCGTCAAAATCCCCTGAGACAGCTCCAAAGAGTTCTATTGATCCAGATAAGGTTGCCGAGATGATTGAGGCTGCTAAGAGGAGAAATCAGTCTTAACTGTCATTCCGGACCTGCCCCGGAATCTTAAAACTTTACAGCAGTAAGATCTATGAAGACTATTGAGATGTTTTTACATAATGACCCCTTTATTCAAATAAAGGTATAAAAACAATTGAAGTACGTTTGAATGATGAGAAAAGATCATTGCTGGACAAAGAAGATATTATTATCTTCACTAATCACACTGAGCACCAGGATCACTGCAGAACGAAAATAATTAATCTCATCTTTGCGGTAAGTTTTCAAAAACTCCCTGAATTATTTCCAATAGAGAAGGCCGGGTGGGAAAAAGGAACTACAGGTGAACAAGTAGAACAAGATATGAGAAAGTACTACTCAGTGAAGGATGAGCGGAAGTATGGAGTGGTGGGGATTGAATTGGAAGTGCTATAAAAAAGCTCTGTGGGCGTAGAGTGTGAGTGATAGTGAGAGTATTGAGTACTTAGGAGAATTTTCTTACGGTGTATTATTACAAAAAGAGCCTCCTAAAGACTAAGTACTACCTACTAATTACTTGAATTTTCCTAGAAAATTCTGGTGGGTCGGGCGGGGCTCGAACCCGCGACCATCGGCTTAAAAGGCCGCTGCTCTACCGGCTGAGCTACCGACCCAAGAGCATCTTTCAAAAATGAAAGCGTGTACACCTTATAAAAAATGATGTGGATAGTCAAGGAAAAGTGAGGATTGAAGGAGGAAAGTAAGGGAGTGATTAAGTAATTGGGCTCGATAACTGGGCACACATAATTAAGGCTCGAATAATTGAGCTCAATTATTGAGTCCAATTACTAAGTCCTAATTACTTAATTACCATTTACTCTCTTACTGGAGCCCCTCTACTCCTTATTAAACATAAGCGCCAATAGAGCCATCGTAGGCAGGAAGAACCAAATATGAGCATTGTCTATAATGAATCTGGCCAGGTATGACTGGTTTCGTATTACAACCAAGCTGCTGGAAGTTGTGTTGGTATTCAAAAACGACAGTGTGTATCCAGAGGTAAAATAGAATATTACCACAAGCATGAGCGCTGCTGTGAATGCACCAATAAGTGCTGTGGAAAGAAAATATCCGCCAAACATTTGTGAATCGTTATCTATATTTACATCAAAAGCATGATGTCTCGCCAGAAGTACAATGAGTATTATGAACAGAATACATTTAAAGATAATAGCAGTGAGAAGCAGATCAGTACTAAACATCTTCGCCATCACTCCGTATATTCCAAAACTACTTAGAAAATATGAAAAACTATCCACAGCAAGAAATGCTAGATGAATAGCAATAATTATCTTTATTGTCTGCTTACGTCCTACGATAAAGCTATATGCAAGAACAATGGAAAGAAAGACGATAACAAAGAGGTCCCAAGAAAGGCGAATGTCCATATAGATACCAGAAACAAATGATAGGCAAACTATAGCATGGGTGAAAACAAAGACAAGGAAAAGGAAGTATTTAGTAATTGAGTAAGTAAGTAATTATAGAGCCAATAAATAAGCCTAATTACTTACTTACCACTTACTCACTTACTTGAGCCTAAAAAAACCCCTTCCTCTTCTGTACACTTATCTTTTTACCTGCAAGCTCTGCTAACTGTTCATAGAGCTCTTGTTCTTTTTTAGAGAGCTTTTTAGGTACCTCTACTTCGATATGAATATAATGATCTCCTATTTCAGAGGAATTCAGCATAGGTACTCCGAGGCGTTTGAGTTTAATTGTTTTTCCTGTTTCTACACCTGCTGGGATGACCACTTTCTTATCTCCATGGATTGTCTCTATTTCTATCTCATCACCGAGAACAGCCTGAAGCATGTGGATTCTTTCAGTTGTATGAGTATCATATCCGTTCCGTTCAAACTTTCTACTTTCCCTCACATGAATAACTATATAAAGATCTCCAGCTGGTCCTCCTTTGACTCCTGCAGCTCCTTTACCAGCAAGCTTAATAGTTGTTCCTTCATTGACACCTGCAGGGATCTTTACTTTTAACTTCTGAGTAACCCTGACTCTACCTTCAGCATGACATGTATCACACTTCTTCTCAGGTATCTTTCCTTCTCCATGACAGACATCACATGCTCTAGTGGAAGTAATATTTCCAAAGAAACTCTGCTGAGAAACCTGAATTTCTCCTGTGCCGTGACACTTTGTACAATTGACCACCTTAGCATCCTTTGGATACCCTTTACCCTGACATGTCTCACAAACCTCCATTCTATCTACATCTACAGTCTCTTCCGAACCAAAAGCTGCCTTCATGAAATCAATGACAATTTCCATTTGCAGATCTTCTCCTCTTCTAGGTCCTGCTTTCTGCTGACTTCTCCCGCCTGTGCTAAAGCCTCCACCAAAGAAAGTTTCAAAAATATCTCCCATATCTGAGAATCCGCCGCTCTGAAATCCGGAAAAATCAAAACCTCCACCTCCATATCCTCCCTGAGCTCCTGCACTTCCAAACTGGTCATACTGGCGTCTTTTCTGATCATCCCCCAAAACCTGATATGCTTCATTTACTTCCTTAAATTTTTCTTGATCACCTCCTTGATCAGGATGATATTTCATTGCAAGTTTTCTATATGCTTTTTTTATATCATCTACCGAACTATCTTTTGCTACTCCTAAAATTGCATAATAATCTTTTCCAGCCATAGACATCTATATAATTAAAATTAGCACTCTCGTACTGTTCGTGATAATTATATAAGTACAGAGAGGAAAGTAAAGGGCTCGAGTAAGAGAGTAAGAGAGTAAATGGTAATTAAGTAATTGGACTCAATAATTGGGCGCACATCATTGAGCTCAATTATTGCAGCCCAATGATAAGAGTCCAATAATATGAGCCAAATTACTATACTAATTACTTAATTTGCCCCTAACTCCGTCTTCATTTGACAATACTGTTTTAGAATTATAAAATCTCTCCACTAAAGCCTTAAGTAATTATCTTGTTTCGTTTATTAGATATTCCATGGATCAGCCGCAGATAACAAAAAAACCTACGCATATTGCATTTATCATGGATGGAAATAGACGTTGGGCAAAGAGCCAGGGAAAGTTTGCAACTACGGGACACAAAGAAGGTGCATTGATTGCCGAAGAAGCAATTAGCTGGTGTGTAAAAGAAAATATTCCCTATGTTACTTTGTGGGCACTATCTACAGATAATTGGCAGAAAAGAAGCGCAACGGAACTGACAATACTTTTCAAACTTATAGAGAGTATTCCAACTAGAGCTGAGAAAATGAAAAAATATGGAGTAACATTAAAATTCTTAGGCAGAAGAAGAGGACTTCCTGAATCTGTCCAAAATTCTCTTGAGAAAGCAGAGAAGCTTATGCATTTAGACAATCCCAAGCATACTGTCTATTTAGCTATAAACTATGGTGGTCGTGATGAGATTCTTCATGCAATTGAAGATATTTTAGCGAATCCACCTGAAAAAATTACGGAAGAAGTCTTTTCTCAGCATCTTTTTACAAAAGATGTGCCTGATGTAGATCTTATAATTAGGACTGGAGGTGCACAAAGATTATCAGGTTTTATGCCTTGGCAGAGTGTCTACTCAGAGCTTTACTTCACTGATACATTCTGGCCTGGACTTACCGCAGAAGAATTTCAGAGAGCACTTGAATATTATGATGGTACAAAGCGAAACTTCGGAAAGTAACATTTAACCTACGGCATTGAAAAGACATAAGCTTTATCAGATGCTTCCACAAAGAGATCTTCATATTATTCTTAGAATAGTGTTTTACGGAAGCTATCTTCTATTTCCAATACTATTTTTGAATGTAGTGTTTTTCTTCACATCTGACTGCACTTGGCTGTATCTATTTTGTGCGTTATTTCTGATAGTTCTATGTATTTATTCTCGTTTTATAGAGCCATACAGAATTAAAATAGTAAAAACGACACTTGGTACCAAGAGATCAAAAAAAACCACATTATTACGCATAGTAGTCTGTGCTGATATGCATTTAGGTATGTATAAAGGAGATAAGTTTTTAACAAGAATTGTAAAAGAAATTAACGCACTAAATCCAGATCTAGTTCTTATACCGGGAGATTTTATCTATGAACCAACGGAAGCAGACCTTCCGAAGCTATTTGTACCTTTTAAAGACATTACAGTCCCCATTTATGCAGTCACAGGCAACCATGATGCAGAGGAGCCTGGTTTTATTTCAAGCACTCTTGTCAGAGCAGCTCTGTCTAAATATATCCATGTTATTGATAATAAAAAACAAATAATAGAGATTCAAGGTTCTCAATATCTCCTTATTGGTCTTAGTGATATTTGGGAGGGGGAGACTGATTTTACTATTGTGCCAAAAGAAAAAAGCGTTCTCCCAACGATTATACTCATCCATAATCCAGACGGATCTTATATGCTCCCTGATGCTTGTGCAGACCTAGTAGTTGCTGGTCATACCCATGGCGGGCAGGTAAGAGTACCCCTTCTCTATCATAAGATTATTCCTTCAAAATATGGATTTAATAGAGGATGGTATAAAGTACATAATAATCCTATATTCGTTACATCTGGGCTTGGGGAAGTCGTACTGCCTATGAGACTTGGAGTACCACCGGAGATTGTGTTAGTTGAATTTGCAGTATAGATAAAACTAATTTTTATCATGTTAATACTGTACAGAACACAATACTATCATACTTAGTATTAACTGCTTCTGCATCTTTATATATGTACAAATACATATTCTCTTGTAAGTTTTATCCTAAAGAATATAACTTTGTTTGTTCGTTATTGTTATAAAAAGGAGGCCATAAATGGCTGAAAATGAAAACAAAGACTTAGTAGAATCTGAAGTAATTAAAGAAGAATCAACAAATGATTCTTCAGATGTTGTGGAAGAACAACCTATCACTGAAGATCAAGAGGGAGCTTCTGAAGCAGATGATAAATCCGCTGATGAGCCTCCATCTCTAAACGATGGAAGTGATGAGGACTCGCAGTCTTCTATTTCTACAGACGAACTAGACACACAACAAGAGGATTCAGCAGAGTCTGATGAATCAAATACAGAAGATAATACTAACACACAACAGGATGATGATTCAGTAAATACTGATGATCCAGACAAAACTGAAGATGAAGAATTTGAAGAAGCATAGGTAGCTTTCTTAAAATATCATCTTCGTATCCTTGCTCCCGAGCAGGGATTTTTTTTATAATGACTATTTGTCAATAACTCTGCTCTGTACACTTTTCTGTTAAAAACTCTAAAACTTGACATGCACATAGGTAACCATTGATAGTAGTATACTTATGTAAAGCAATTCACAAAAAAACGGCTTTACATTATATCTAGACTAGCACTATAAACGAATTCTTTGGATATGAGGCATAGACAAGGCTCAATCCTTTGTTGTCTACATCGACATTCTTTTCTACACAAGTTATACACATCCTCTGCACATCGTTATGAACGGACTCTGATTTCTTTGTGTGAGAGCAGATTAGAACTGCATACAAAAAAAACTCTCTGATACAAACACTATGTTTTTTGCTGTTTTTCAATGTCTAGACTAGGAGCTATTTATTTATATAAAGTATTTACTAGAGCCAACTTACAAATAGTACTATTATGACACTATTCTTTATATGTTCGCAATGGCTACGAGTACTACGAGTTCTTTATATTTATTAAATTTACATAATAAAAAACATGTGTAGACTAAGGGTTACTTGATATTAACATTTTCGATAAAGGTATGAAATTTTCATGTACACAGGAAATTTTTGCTGAAGGACTGCAGACAGTTTCAAAGGCAATAGCATCACACACAACTCTTCCCGTACTTGATAATATTTTACTCAAGGCGGAAGGGAGCGTTTTGTATTTGACAGCAACGGATCTGGAAATTTCCATTGAAACGTACATCGATGTAGACATTCAGGAAGAAGGCACGATTACAATTCCAGCTAAGCTGCTTGTGCAGTACGTAACACTCTTGCCTGCACATACAACGATCAATGTAGAAACCACAGCAGGCAGTGCGATGTCTATTACTTCCCCAACTTCAAATACGAAGATTAAGGGAATTGCGGCTGAAGAATTTCCGATTATTCCAAAGGTTGAGGAGTACTTTGTCTTCCAAATTGATCGGAAAGATTTTATAGATTCTCTTGGAAAGACGCTTTTCTCAGCAAGCAGTAACACGACAAGACCTATTTTAGCAGGAGTATTTTTTTCAGTAAAAGAAAAAGAACTTATTCTGGCATCCACTGATAGTTTTAGACTTTCTCAGAAAAAGATGCTAGTACATACATCTGATGATCTTGAATCTATGAAGATGATAGTGCCTTCCAAGACATTGGGCGAGGTAATGCGTGTATTTACAAAGGATGATCTTAAGAATCAGCAGCTTATAGTGCATGTGGCACGTAATCAGGTGCTTTTTGAATGCGGAGGTACAAAGCTGACTTCCCGTCTGATTGAAGGCGAATTCCCTGATTATAAGCAGATTATTCCAGCTGAAAAACGTACAACTTTGGTAGTTGCTTCATCTGAATTTCTTCTAGGTTTAAAACGAGTAAGTCTTTTTGCGAAAGAAAATAATTTTAATGTAAAATTTGATATTAAACCTGAGGAAAAGATCCTTGCTATTTATTCAGATGCTTCAGAGATTGGTGAGGAGCAGACGACGATTCCTCTACTGGAAGTACAGGGGGAAGGAATGAAGATTGCCCTTAATTCTCAGTATGTAATTGAATTTCTCAATCATATCGGGACCGATACTCTAGAACTTGCATGCGTTCAGCCTCTAAGCGCTGCAGTATTTGCTCCTTGCACAGAAAAAGGACAAGTAGACAGTAGTTATCTTCATTTGATTATGCCGCTTAGAAACTAAGATCAAGTGGTTGAGTAAATAAGTAATTGAGACACTTAGTAATTAAGTGAAGACTCATAACGAAGTCTTCATCTACACCCTTAATGACTTAATTACTATTTACTCAATTACTTTACTGATTTTATTCCTCATAATTTCTTGCAATTCGTTTATACATACTGTAGGCTAAGTATGTTAAGCACGTGGGCGCCTTTTTTGCGTCAGTTGTTTGTTTTTTAAAGTATCCATGTCATCTTCCCACGCTCCTCTTAAGGATCTTGTATCTCTCGGCCTACATGCAGAGGTTCTTCAGCAACTTCATAAGAGTAGCCATTTAGAGGTGGCTGGTTCAGGTAATCCTTTTTCGAAGGCTTTTTTTATTGCTAGTCTCTTTGAGCAGCTTAAAGAAAAGCGTCTTTTATGGATAGCTAATTCTAGAAACGAAATTTCTGAATTACTAACGACACTTAAATTTTTCTTTTCTGAAGAGATTTTTGTTTTCGGGATCAGTGAGAATACTTTTTCAGTACAAAAGGAAATTGTTAGTTTTCTAGATTTTATTGCAGGAAAAAAAGAAGGTATTGCACTCATAGTTCCGGAGTTTTTGTTTTTAAAAGTACCTCGTAAATCTCATATTGATGAAGAGCTTGTAAGATTTAAGATTGGTGACGGGATTTCTCAGTACCGTTTTTTTGATCAGCTTGTGAGAGCTGGATATAGGCAGGTGGAAGATAAGTTCTTGGAGCCGGGACAGTACCGTAATATTGGAGATGTGTTAAGTATTTTTCCAATCAACAGTGAACATCCGATAAAGGTATCTTTTTTTGGAGAAAGTATTGAGGAGATATATACTTTTTCACAGGAATCACAGAAGATTCTTGATCAAAAGAAAACTTATGAAATCTTTCCGATGCAGTTTAAGAATGCTGATGCATTTTTAATGGACTGTATTGGTGAAAAGACATATCTTGTGGCGGATGAAGTTGAGATGAGTCAGTTCAGTATTCAGGAGACAGGACTGAATGCCGAAGAGCGCCTTGAAAAACTCAAATCTAGAAGTCATACAATTTCCCTCACTTCTTTTCCAGAAGAAGAGGAAGACTTTGTGCATCTGCGCTATCTGTCGCTTTTGAAATATTATTCTATTGCAGATTTCCTCAATGATCTTAAGGAGCGCTATATCCGCAACTGGCGCATGGTGCTTTATACAAAGCATAAGGAGGAACTCAAGAGACTCTTTCTTGATAATGATATTTTGTATGTGGAAGAGTGGAAGGATTTTTTTAAACAATACAAACGCGGTAAAGGAGTAATTCTTTTTCGGGATGCTCTGCCCGATGAAAGTATCCCAAGATCATTTCAGAATTCTGAGCAGATGCTTTCAGTGCTCACAGATAGGGAAATATTTACAAGTAAGCAGAAGAAAAAAATCAATGCTAATCACAATGTGGTATTTGAGTTTCTCTCATCGCTGAAACCTGGAGATTATATTGTTCATCTTGAGCATGGTATAGGAAGATTTACTGGTATTCAGAAAAAAGAAATAGGAGGTCTCATTAAAGAATATCTTGAAATTCAGTATGCAGATAATGACAAACTATTTGTTCCTACAGATCAAGCGGATAAGATTAGCAAATTTATATCCAATGATGAAAAACCGCCAAAACTCACAAGACTAGACTCTACTGAATGGCAAACTCTTACAAAAAAAGTAAAAAAAGAAGCGAAAAAAATAGCTAAGGAATTACTGGTATTATACGCAAAGCGTGAAATGGCAAAAGGATTTGCTTTTAGTATGGATACAGTCGCGCAAGAAAAATTTGAAAGTACTTTCCCCTATGATGAGACTCCTGGACAGATTAAAGCTATCAATGATGTCAAAAGTGATATGGAAAAGGAGCGTCCAATGGATCGTCTCGTATGTGGAGATGTAGGTTTTGGAAAGACTGAGGTAGCGTTGAGAGCTGCTTTTAAGGCAGCAGAGAATAAAAAACAGGTAGCATTTATTTCTCCTATTACTATCCTTGCAGATCAGCATTACAAATCATTTGTGAAACGTTTAAGCGGATTTAATATTCGTGTTGAATTACTTAGCCGATTTAGAAGCCCTGCCGAACAAAAGGAAGTTCTCCGAGAACTAGAAAAAGGCAATATTGATATCCTGATCGGTACTCACCGTCTTATTCAGTCAGATGTAAAATTTAAGGATCTAGGGCTTGTAATCGTAGATGAGGAACAGAGATTTGGAGTAAAGCAAAAAGAAAGACTGAAGGAGTTTAGATGTAATGTGGACGTACTGACACTTACTGCTACTCCTATCCCGCGTACACTTCATATGAGTCTTAATAATCTTCGGGATATTACGACTATCACGACTCCTCCTCCTGGAAGACTACCGATTATTACTGAGGTTCGTAAATTCTCGGATGGGCTTATACGGGATGCGATTTTAAAAGAAATCAAAAGAGGAGGTCAGGTCTATTTCCTCCATAATAAGGTTCGAACCATTGAAGCGATTGCAGCAAAACTTGCTCTTCTTATACCGGAAGCAAGGTTTTTAGTCGCTCACGGACAGATGGAGCCTCATATGCTTGAGAAACGTATCGTTTCTTTTAAAGAAAAAGAATACGATGTGCTAATCAGTTCGACCATTATTGAAAATGGAATAGACCTGCCGAATGCAAATACACTTATTGTAAATAATGCAGATAACTTTGGGCTCTCTCAGCTCTACCAGCTGCGCGGACGAGTAGGAAGATCTAGAACTCAGGCATATACATATCTTCTTTATTCATCCCGTACGTTGAGTATGGATGCAAAGAAAAGACTTCGTGCCATCGTAGAGGCATCAGAACTTGGAAGCGGCTTCCAGATTGCTATGAAGGATCTTGAGATACGAGGTGCTGGAGAGATACTTGGTTCATCCCAGCATGGAATGATGAATAGTGTAGGTGTGAGCCACTTTGTGCGGCTCCTCAACCAAATGCTTGATGAACTTAGAGCTAATGGCGGAAACACAAATGAGAATGAAGAAGAACAGGAGGAACAAAAGGATATCGCAGTGGAGCTTCCGCTTACTGCATATATTCCAGACTCATATATCCATGAATATGAAGAAAAGATAAGTGTCTATCAGAGATTATCTTCGATCAAAACCGTTGAGGAACTAGAAGCACAGGAAGAACAGCTCAAGGAAGACTATGGTAATATGCCTGTGGAGGTTCAGAATCTCTTTAAGGCAATACATCTCAAGATCTATGCCCGAAGAGGTAATGTGGATGCTGTACGCGTATTTAACCAGCCGCACGGACTTCGAGAAGTAAATCTTCTTATGAACAAACAGATGAAGCCTGAAAATATATTTAGTCTGCTGAACTTTAACAACAAATGGTTTATCTCAGGGGACCGGCTTAAGGTAAGTCTTGATGATCTAGGAAAAGAGTGGTATAATGCTTTGAAGGATAGTCTCCAGGCTTTAGGAGAAATCCCTAAAAAACTTATCAAAAAATAAACAAAACCGTATATGTCTTTCCAGACTGTACTACTTATCATCTTTCCGTGTATCATTGGGGTAATCCTCTTGGTAGTACGGCTTGGCTTCCTTTGGTTAGAAAGGGATCAGGTAGCGTTACATGCCCGGAATATATACGTACGGACTTTATTCTACGTACGTGATAAGGAAAAAAATCAGATCAATCTTGACCTTCTTGTATGCCGTCAGGCACTTTACGGAAGTCTTTTTACTGAGAGAAGGATTTATAAAATATTTATTAAACGTCTTAAGGATTTTACTTCCTCCTCAGACACATCTCTTGAGAATAGTTATGAGTTTCTCGAGCATACTGTTCTATGAGTACGTATTCCCTCATATTTCTTCTTTTAGGTATTTTTCTCAATATTTTCCCCGCCATGCTCTGGATGGCTTTTTATCTGAGAAAAGATAGTACTGAAGAACCGCACAATCTCATCTTTTGGGCCTTTATAGCTGGAGGTGCTGCGACTCTTCCTTTCTTCTTACTTAGGTCTCTATCAGGATGGATACCCCAAATTGGCTGGCATGCATTATTCGGCAGTTCTTTAGTAAGTATTATTATTTCTCTCTTCTGGGCAGCTTTTTTGGAGGAAATGTGTAAACATATCGGAGCACTTGCAGTCATGAAAAGAAGCAAAGAGTGTACAAATGATTTATCTGATGGTGTGATTTATGCAGTCGTCGCAGCGCTGGGATTCTCCTTTGTAGAAAATATTTTTTACTCCTGGCTTTGCTTTCAGCAGTATGGACTAGGCAAAGACTTACTTGAACTCTACGTGGTCAGAAATGCAGTAACTATGTTTGGACATACATTTTTCTCCGGAGTATTTGGTTTTCTCTATGCGAGAGCTTATATTGCTCCAAATCCTCTAGTGATAACTAGTAGTGCTATATCTTTGGGAATATGGGACTTAATAAAAAGGATACGCCCAAGAAACTTTATCTTTGCTGTTACTCGTGCACAGATCCGGACTTTAAAAGGTCCAGAAGCTCTCAAAGGCTGGAAAGGGGCAAATGCAAGAGAGCTTGTAATAGAAGGTGCTTTAGCTGCAGTGTTGTTTCATGGTATTTATAACGTACTTCTGACTGTCCCTATTAATGGACATGTCTACTCTTTTCTTGTACTTCCATTCCTAGTATTCGGCGGATACCTTGTATCATGGCTGCTAACACGACGATAGAAAGTAGACAGATATAGCACTTATTTGTTTTGTCCAGAACAATCAGCTTGATTTTACTTTAAAAATCTTTACCGTAGGGGGAGACTGTACCCTATAATCTTTGCTATGGTTAGAACTGAGGATAGAGCGCTCTACAATGTAGACAGAAAAGAAGCATCTGACTTTCTACAGGTCTCTGAGCGTACCGTTGACCGTTATATACGTGCCGGAAAACTTACTTTTAAGAAAGTAGGACATCATGTCTACTTATCTAAGGATGAGCTGGAATCACTTAAGAATACTCTTGTTCAGAATGTAGAGCAGGTTTCTATTGTATCAGAGAGCAAAGCTCATGAACAAAAAGCAGTTGCTCCTATTGATCTGAGCTCTGCTAGTTATAAAGATATTGAAAATCAGATATTTAAGAATCTCTATGATAATACAAAGCAGGAGCTTGATAAAAAGCAGAGAGAAGTAGAAATACTGAACTACAGACTTGGAAAAATTGAGTTTGAAATTAAAAATACCGTTCCACTCCTGGAATATTCAAAGGAAAAAGATACTCTTGAGGATCAAAATGCTGAACTCAAAAGTCTCATGGAGGTAAAAGAAAAAGAACTCTCAGAAGCTTTTCAAAGTCTTCGGATTGAAAGGAAAATCAAATCTGTCTATTTAGTATTTGTGCTTGCAGCCATACTTTTTGGATCTATAGGAATACTCCTTTACTTCGGAGCAATACGTATTGTCTAGACACTTTAATAACATTTTTGTCTCGTGAAGAAAACACTTGTAATCGTTGAGTCTCCTACAAAAGCTAAAACTATTAGTAGATTTTTAGGTAGTTCTTATATTGTGAAAGCCTCCATGGGGCATATACGGGATTTGCCTGAAAAAAATCTTGGAGTAGATGTAGATAAAAATTATGAACCTGAATATGTGGTGAGTAAGGAAAAGAGTAAAACCGTAAAGGAGCTCAAAGAAGCTATGAAGAACTCTGACACAGTCCTGCTCGCAACCGATGAGGACCGCGAAGGAGAAGCTATTGCATGGCATCTCATGGGTGCTTTGAAGATATCAAAGGATAATTATGAGAGAATTGTATTCCATGAGATTACAAAGGATGCAATCATGCATGCTATTAAAACTCCTAGAAAACTGAATGATCACCTTGTAGATGCACAGCAGGCAAGACGTATCTTGGATAGACTTGTAGGTTATAAACTCTCCCCTTTTCTTTGGAAAAAAGTACGAAAAGGACTCTCTGCAGGACGTGTACAGAGTGTGGCAGTACGATTTATAGTAGAAAAAGAAAGAGAGGTACTTGCCTTTGTTCCTGAAGAATTCTGGAATATCATTGTGGAACTCTCTTCAAAGGATGGTCACATGTTTAAGGCAAAACTTGAAACTGTGAATGGAAAGAAAATCAAGGTAGGAAATGCGGAAGAAGCAAAAGCAATTTCTGATTTATTATCAGGTGTTGGAGAATATGAGGTTGCTGACGTTAAAACAAAAGCAGCAAGCAGAACACCTGCTGCTCCATTTACTACTTCTACTCTTCAGCAGGAAGCATCCCGAAAACATGGATTTGGTGTAAAGCAGACTATGCGTCTCGCCCAGCAGCTCTACGAAGGTATTGATATTGGTTCAGGAGTACAAGGTCTTATTACGTATATGAGAACGGATAGTGTGAACCTTGCCGAAACAGCACTTACACAGGCAAAGGAAGTAATCACTGAAATATACGGCAAAGAGTATGCCCTTTCAGCTCCACGAAAATATAAGACAAAAGCAAAAGGAGCACAGGAAGCGCATGAAGCTATCCGACCTACAAATTTGGCAATGACACCAGAGCAGTTAAAAGACTTTCTCGAACCTCAGCAGTACAAGCTCTACTCTCTTATCTGGAAGCGTACTCTTGCTACTCAGATGGCTCTTGCTGAGCTTGAGAACACAACGGTGACTCTCAACCCGCAGGGACATCCAAAGCATGCTTTTATCGCAAAAGGAACAGCAATCCTTTTTGCAGGTTTTATGAAGCTATATATAGAAGGTACTGATACAGATGACGAAGAGGAAGGGTTGCTTCCAAAAATGAATAAGGGTGAGATCTGTACAAAGAACAAGTTTGATACTATTCAAAGTTTTACAAAACCACCTGCACGATACACTGAGGCAACACTTGTTAAGAAACTAGAATCTGAAGGCATCGGTAGACCGAGTACGTATGCTCCGACAATCTCTACGATTATTGATAAGGGTTATGTAGAAAAGAAAGAAAAACATCTTTGGCCAACGGATATAGCCTTTGTAGTAAATGATCTTCTTGTAGAGCACTTTGCTCAGGAGGTGGATTATAAGTTTACTGCAAAACTTGAAGAAGACTTTGACCGTATCTCTGAAGGAGAAGTAAAATGGCAGACTATTATAGACGACTTCTATAAGCCTTTTGCAAAGACTTTGGAAGAAAAGACAAAGGAAGTACAGAAAGTTGAAGAAAAAACAGGAGAAAAATGTGACAAATGTGAACATGATATGGTTATAAAATTTGGAAGATTTGGAAAATTTATGGCATGTTCCAATTACCCTGAATGTAAGAATATTAAGCCGATGAAAGAAGAGGAAGATAGAAAGAAAGAACTTGAGCAGAAGTTTGCGGATAAAAAATGTGAGAAATGCGAATCTCCATTGATAGTCAAGAAAGGTCGCTTTGGTGAGTTCCTTGCATGTTCCAATTATCCCGACTGTTCTTTTACGGCACCGATCGTCAATGCAACGGGTGTAAAATGTCCTGAATGTAAGGAGGGAGATATGGTGGAGAGAAAAAGCAAACGAGGTAAATTATTCTACTCATGCTCAAGATATCCTGATTGTAAGAAAGCAGTATGGAATAAGCCTTATGAGAAGCCTTGCACAAAGTGCGGAGGTATGACTCTATGGCAGAAGAAAGGTATGGTGAAGTGTGATAGTTGTGGAGAGAGTGAAGAAGTGAATGAGGAGTAATAAAAAAGAGCTCAGAAATGAGCTCTTTTTTATTACTTGAGAGTTAATTTTTTAAGGTGAATTTACTTAAAGGTTTAATTTTTGCGTAATTAGGATTTGGTTTATTGCCATGAGAAGTATCACCGGACATACTGAAATATTCTCCCTTATGTGTCCATGATTCACTCCAGCTGCTTCTTCCATGTTGTCCCTTTTGATTATCAAAGCTATCATTTTTTTCGAAGATACCATTTTTTTGTAAAACATAAAGTTCATCGGGTGATTCTCCCGTATGCAGATAAAAAATGAAGTATTCATCATCACTTTGACGAATATTTATATCTACCTCTGAGGGGAGTATTTCATGTGTATTGATAATTTTTTCAATAGTAGAGTATACCAAATCCTTATCGTTTTCACTTATCAAAGTATCATTCTCTTTTTGCTTTATAAGCTGGAGTACTAATTCTTGCTTTTGCTCATTTGAAATTTCCCGAAATGACAAAACTTTCTCAAAAATTTTTTTAGATGGATTCGGGAAGTTTTTTTCTAATCCCCATATGCTATCGATTCTTAGGTTTTTTGGATTTTTCAATTCAGTGACGGTTGCGTGATCTTTTTCACTAATCTCTTTTTCAATCTCAGATGGTAATTTTTTCCATAAACCTGGTAAGTATCCTTCTCCAATGAAGGTTACATTGTTTTTAATAAGTTTAAGGTGTTCTCTTATTTTATCATCATATCCATTCATTTCCCCTACACTAGCTTCCGTTTTTATGACTCCTCTATTTTTTAAAGTTGTAAATAAACTATAAACATTAGATAAGCTTGTACTTAAATTGTAATAAAGCATTTCTAGTTCACTAAATATGAGATCGCGACTTTCATTATTTTGTATATGCAGCTTTATGATCGGCAAAGAAGTTCTTACCAGACTTTCCGTATTGTATAAAAATATATGATAAGCATTTTCAATAAGTAATTTTATATCTTCTTCAAGTACATAAGTACTATCTATTCCTTTCATTGTATCATTTTCTAATGCATTATTATGCTTAAAAAGATCTACGATCATATTATTTGAATAGAACTTTGAAAGTTCTATATCTGATAATTTAGATAAAGTTTCTATTGTTAAATCTATTGGTTGATTAGATGAGTTTAAATTTTCATTAGTTAGGATATTTTTGCTCTTTAAAAAATCTTCTTTGTCACCATCAGCATTGTTAAAATTCATTATAATTGGTCAGAATAATGGGAATAAATCTTATAAAATTATATCATATAGCAAAGATTTAGAGTAAATTTTATATGTAAAAATTGTTATTTAAATAAATACAGCTTAAAGTAATTTCAAATTATCATATCTATGAATATCACCTACGTTACAGGCAATCAGAAAAAAGCAGAAACTCTGAGTAGATTTTTGGATATACCAGTCTCTCATTACAAAATGGATCTTCAAGAGTTACAATCCTGGTCTATTGAAGAGAGTATTCTTTATAAGGCAAAACAGGCTTATGAGAAGGTACAGTCTCCTGTGCTTGTAGAAGACGTCTGGTTACGATTTAAGGCATTAGGAAGACTTCCAGGTCCAAGTATTAAGTTATTCCTTCAGGACTTGGGAAATGACGGATTATGCAAGATTTTGCATAGTTTTGATGACCGCTCTGCAGTAGCTCAGACTATTTTTGGTTTGTATGATGGAGAGAGACTTGAAATTTTTATTGGTGAGAGACAGGGACGTATCGCAGAAGAACCTAGAGGTATTCCTGAATTTGGCTGGGATGCGATATTTATACCTAAAGGTGCTGATAAAACCTGGGCAGAAATGGACCTGGAGGAAAAGGGAAAGTATTCTATGAAGCGACTTGCTTTAGAGAAATTAAAAATATTTTTACGAAAAAATGTATGAAATATATTCTTATTGATATGTCAGATCCTTCGATCTTTGCTTTCAGAGATTACGATACTGTATGGCTTCCTACTGATGAGGAGGTAGATGAAGTATTCATTAAAGAATTCCATCCTCATAAAATTTTATTAGAAGAAAATTATGAAGTTCTGCTTGTAGATCGTGTTATTCCATCTGATTTTATATGGACTAGTAGTGCAAGTGACTGGGGACGCATCCCGCTTGTAGTGGAAATCCATCCTGAAGAAGTGGAAGATTTTCGCCTGCTGCCTGAACAAGATAGAGAGATAATAGTCAAATACTGGGAAAAACTACTACATTCTTGGAAAATTGTATAGAAGAGTAAGGATATATTCATGTATAATTGCTTTGTAATTTTGGCAAAGTGTATGGCTCATAACTTTGTTATAAATAGTCTGCCGTCATAGCTCAGTGGTAGAGCGCGTCCTTGGTAAGGATGTGGTCCTCTGCTGATTTCTCGGATAATGGCTAGCGGTAAAGGATAACATAGACTTTTTACTAAGTCCAGAGTATCCTCTCCTGTGTAAGTAGTCATGAAAGCATCAAATGCCGTCGTAGCTCAGTGGTAGAGCAACCCCATGGTAAGGGGTAGGTCGAGGGTTCAAGTCCCTCCGGTGGCTCCAGGTCTATTCAAGAGTGAAGATTATATTTCTTCTCTTCTTTTTAATGTACGGACAAAAAACAGATCTTAAAAACCTGCTTGAGCGCTACTTGCAGTATTGCGTATGTATTCGGAATTATGCACCTGAAACAATTAAAAGCTACAGAGAAATCTTTCGCTACTTTGTGAGCTCAACAAAGGTAGTTTATCTTGAAGAACTTACAAAGCCTTTATTTGAGGCATGGTTCTTTCATGGACGACTAGAGCGTAAATGGACCTCCGCAACCTTCCGACACTACCACAAGCGATTTAATGCCTTTTTTAAGTGGCTAGTGAAAGAGAGTATCGTAGAGAAAAATATCCTTGCGGATATAGAGCTCCCAAAGATGGAACAGAGGTTGCCAAAGACTCTTACGAAGGAGGAGAGTACACTTATTCTTGATATGTCTTATCATATGAAGTACCCGTATAAGTTTGAGAAATTCAGGAACAGGGCGATGCTTGCATTGATGCTTTTAGCAGGTCTCCGAATCTCTGAAGTGGTTCACTTGAAGCTGCATGATGTATCATTTGAAAGCAGAACTATCTTTATTCATCAGGGGAAGGGATCAAAGGATCGAATGATACCTATGAATATGAAGCTATGTAGCATTCTAGAAGAATATCTAAAGGACAGGAATCGTCTGAAGAAGAGTTCCATTTTCTTTTTTACAGCGGTACAGAAAGACCTAGGAATAACGAAAAGAGCGATTACAAATAACATTAAAGTTATTCGTGAACGATTGAAGATACCTTTCTCAGCTCACACACTACGCCATGCTTTTGCCAGACTTATGCTGGAAGGAGGATGTGATATTTATACTCTTTCAAAACTTATGGGGCATGCGAGGATCACTACTACAACCATTTATCTTTCTTGTTCGAATATGCAGATGGCAAAGTCAGTGGAGATGCACTCATTAAATTCGATTCTAACATAGTCATTGCTTCTAAAGTATGCTCAGTACTATTTTGGATATACAGCATCGTAGTAGATAAACGAGTGTGTCCTAGGTGCTGAGCAATTTTTTCAATTGGAAGTCTTTGGGTATGAAGATTTGTTGCCACATATCTTCTGAAACCGTAAGCAGTCACCTGAAAACCTACTTTTTTTGCAATACTAGCAAAGAGTTTTCGTAATCCTTGATATGTCCACGGTCCTTTCATAGAGGACGATATAAATAATGCCTCATCACTACGACCTATTTTGGCACGATGACTCATATAGCTTTCAAATATTTGGGCAAAGATAAGATCTTTGATATGATATACTCTTGGTTTTGTAATCTGTTTTACTCCAGTGATTTTTAAGACGTAATCTCCTATAGACGTTTTCTCTAGTGATGAAGCTTTCAGGTTAAGGAGTTCACTTGGGCGTGCACCTGTTAGAGCAAGAAGTTTTATAAATAGGAAATTACGCATTGTTATTAAAGGTGTATGCGTTTGATTCAATATCGCTTCTTGAATATACAATACTTGTTCTTTTGAGAAGGCTACTTGTGCATTTTTCACAGTTTTAGACTTCTGGACTAAATCCAATTTATTTTCAAGTATGTATTCTCTTCTGCGTAACCATATAAAGTATGTTTTTATATTTTTCAAGATTGTATTAGTAGTACTTCCTGAGTGTCTTCTTTCCTTCTTCACATCAATTAATCGATCTTCAAATGTATTTTGATTATTACATTCTTCAATGCTATATATATTCATGTGTCTTACAATAAATTGCATTGTACTGCGGACGTTCTGAAGTGTTTGCATAGAACCTCCCAAGTCTAGTTGTCTCGTAACATACTCTTCCCAGTATTTCCAAAGAGGAGTTTGTCCCTGAGTGACCATTACATGGTATTTATCCCACTCATCTTGAGGGAAAAGCTGTATAAGAGTATTCAGTTTCATAGAGGTGATATTATTTCTTGTGCGGAATATACTCCATTCAAAAAAACTAAATATCCCCTAATATATCCCCTTTTTAAAACCCCCAGTATTTATTATTCAGGGTAATGTTAGTTTGAGATACTTTTATCAGTGGTTCGGCGATTTTAAACTTTTCTCTAACGTCATGTTGAAACTTATCAATATCCTTGCGTAGATTTAAAGGATTCTCTCCTGATAATTTAATAAATGTTTCTATGTCTATACTGAATAATTCGTTAGATAGCGTATTGTGAATTAGTGCTGTACTGCGCTTATCCTTAAAAAGTGAACGAATAATGCCCTTATATATTAGCCTATATGGTGAAGTTAGACGTATTTTTTCTTGCCCTGGAGTATCTATGGAAAAGCCATGGTAGATTTTTCCATTGTGAATAGATGTTTTTTTAGAAAAATTCCCTCGTCGTGATATATGCGCTGTGAGCTTTCCTTGAGGATTCTGGAGGAGTGTATGAATAGTGATAGCTCCTTCATATTCAAGAAAAATAAGGACCGCAAAGGTATCAATGAGCATCTCTTCATCAATGGGTAAATAGTATTGTGCCTTATTTCTGTCTATATATACAAAGATGTCTTTTAAGACAGAACGTAATTGGATATCAGCAGAAAGAGTATTCTTGCCATGGATCCTATAACGATTTGCTCTCCATAGGTCTACATAACGCTCCATATAATTAATAAGTCCTTCCTTATTAATTTTGATAGTATACAAGGTTATATGATCTACCTTGATGAAGGATTCCCATATATTCAGCTGTGGGTTCTTTTCATTAGTTATGAGCTCATAGAGTTTTGTATGGTCCAGATGCTCCTCAGGGTAATGAGTTTGCCTATCTCCTACAGGAAAAAGTTGGTACTTGAACTCTTCAATTCCTCCGTATGAGGTAAGATTACTGATAGCTTCAGCAATATCTGAGGCACTCATAAAGGTATGATTTTCAAGATGAACAAAACTTTCTTGATAGAACTCATCTTCGATACCATTTCTCAATAAATGCCAAGCAACCATGAGTGTCTTGTGTTCTGCTTCATAATAATGCAGAGGCTTACTTAGTAATGGGGGTGTGGGGGTACTCATACTTTAATCGGCAAAATTAATAAGTAGGATCTCTGAGGCTCCCTGAAGAACAGCTTTATTTTGCTCTCTACACTCTTCAAGAGAAGAGTAAGCTATATTCTTGTGAACATAATATATAGGCACCTTATAGGCGTAATATTCGATGATTTCTACCCTATTCTTGGACTGGTCTGCCACTATTTTTTCAAGTTTTTTAATACGAGTGCTGATTGTAGACATAGTGATTATGAAGTATGTAAATTCTCCAACGCTTGAACTCTTCTTTCTAACTCTACTCCTTCGAAGGCTCTCAGAAGATGATTGCTTAATATTCCCAGGCAATTTGCCACTTTGACATCCATTTGTCCTATTCGCACTTGATTAATGGTATCTGAGAGTAGGTGAGCTACATCCTTTGAGGAATGTAGTGACATAGGTTTCAGAGGCGATGTTACTTTACTTCGTCTATTTCTACCTCCTTTGGCTTGAGCTTGCTTTCTTTCCTTCTTACTAATATCCGGATTGTGGAAGAAACAATATTCCGATCCCAGCATTGAGCTACCTTTGCATTTCGTATCATCTTTCTTTAGAGCAATACACATATTCAGTGGCGTTAAAAATCATGCCGGTGACTTCTTTATAGATACTAGTATAGCCCCGTAAAAAAACAACTCTGATATTAGACTTGATGATATACATCTTAGACGGTATTATGTTTGTGCTACCCGTTTTTACTTACAAATCGCATTCACGACGATTATTCGTCCGTGCATACACAACAGTTTACACCACAGGTGGGGCTATCTCCCTGCCGTAAACTGCTTTGTGTAATGCAAAGTAAGAACGGGTAGCCAGGCGAGGTAGTCCCGCTTTTGCTATCCTACCAATCCTGTATATTATTTCTTACAGGTTTTTTTATGACAAGTACCCTCAAAGCATCAGAAACGAAAACAGCGAGAAGACAGTTCAAGACCCTTCCTATTGAGGCAAAAATAGTGGGAATAGTATATATGATAATTGCTATCATAAGTTTTCTCTCCCTTCTTTGGATATTTTTTAATATAGGAAAAGAGGTTCAAATAGAATGGAATTTTCTTCCTAAAAATGTAGATCTTTCCTCGAGAATACTCACAAAACTTGAAGTTTACGTTTGGAACATGATTGGAACATTATCGGCTACAGTAGTGTTTGGATTATTAGCACGAGGTTTTTTCAGAACAAGATATGTATGGGCTAATGTTTCATTCGTTCTTCAGGCTATATGGTGTGTACTGTGCGTGATAGGAATATTTGGTCTCATACGTACATACTCAGAGTTTAATGATTCTTTTGAAAATCAAAGAATTACAGAATCTATAGGTCTACTGATTACTCTTTTACTTGGAGGAGCTTATCTTCTCTATGCGTCTCATAAGTGTAAGCAAGATGAGAATTTCCGTGCCAATATGTCACCTGATGCTCTTGAAGCAAATTTAAATGATTCACAGAAATTATTTTAGGAATATAGGTTAGCTGAATTACTTATTTATCAACTACTTTATGAAAGAAGAAAAATGCTTACACTGCGGCAATGTACAGAGCTATGAGTACCAATACTGCCAGAAATGTGGAGAAGAAATGAAAGGTGAAGAATATAATCAAGAAACAGCATCGAAAATTAACCAAGAATTTCAGAAAAAGAAAGAAGAGGAGAAAATCATAGATGAAAATACTCTACCGGGTATAGCTACTTTTACGAGTATTGCCTACCTTATTTCTGGAATATTAACACTTGCTGTAGGACTTTACTTTTTTCAAAATCTTAAAGGAATATCTGAAAGTTCAAAGACAACCTTTATTGTGATTACTACAGCATTCTTTGTTTTAGATATTGTTGGAGTTTTTATAACCAGAAAGAGAAGTAGAATATTTCTAAAGCTAAGTATAGCCTATCAATGTATTCGGACTGTTATCACTGGCGGTGGACCCATAGGAGCAATTAACATAGCGATAGTTATAGGAAGTATTTTCTGTCTACGACATCCATACTATGCAAAAAATAATATTCCTATTGCTGAAGAGAAGAGTCAACCTCCTTTACTACCTCAATTAAAAGCAAAGTCTCAGGATTTAATTAAGAAGATATCTGTCATTAACAAAAAACGAGTTGTACCATTATGGGTATTTATTTGCGGCGTCATTATCACATTGAGTATTCTCTACGCACTTGTAGTTCGCCCTATGTATTATGACTACCTTAAGCAAGAGTGTGTCTACGGTTCAACACGAGCCTGCATCATAACACAATAATTTCATATACTGTTCTCTTACATGACTGAATATTAATATCTCAACTTGTATATTAAGGAATATACTGAAATCTATCCATAGAGTATGTTGTTACTTCCATTTATGCCCAAATAAAGGTTTAGATGATGACAAAGTAATAATTGCTTCATGTTCAATGCGTCTTGTAGTGAGTTCTTCAGCACCTTCACCAAAATCTAGATCCTTTACGGTACCTTCTTGATTAAAGGTGATTATGTATTGAAATTGAGAATCCTTGGTCTTAGTAGATAAATAATTATAGAGCGCAATAAAATGTGATCTATCTATACCATCAAAGATCCCGTCATGTACTAAGAAATGAGGGGCATTAATATTTTGTTGTACTAGATGAAGTAATACGGTGATATCATATACTAAGGTTCGTCCTCTATTTTTTCCGTATGCTAACTCAGAGGGTAATTCTACGTTAATATTTAATTTAGAGTCTTTTTTAGGATTTGTATTAAATATAAATTGTGCCTGATCTGGGTTTTCGGTATATATAGCATCATGAACTTCAAAGAACAATGAACGAAAACTATCTAAAGTTATTTGAATAGTATCCATGAGGCTTTCTATCTCTGCATAAATTTGATTAGCATTTGCATTTAGGTCAGCAATTTCACGTTTGAGATCTCTATAAATTCTCATTGTGCCTTCCATCTTTCCTAAGTATGTTTTCTTTTCACCTAAATTTAAATAAGCTTCTGACAACTCATTAATTGCTTTGTCTGCATCAAGAAAACGAAATAATCTAGCTCTTTCTTCCTCTAATTTTGTCATACGATCTTCTCTATCTTTCAATTCTAATAATAGAGCATTAATTTCTGCTCGTAAAAATTCTTTTCTAGATTCAGCAAGGCTTTTACGAAATGCAATTGCTTCATTTAGTGTCTTCTTAATATTTTCCGCTAATAGCTTATTTAAATCCTTATATGCATTTGCAATTTTCGTAACATTGATATGGTTATCAATAGTAAAGCTTGCTTCATATGATTCAATTTTTTTCTTTGTTTGATAGTTCTCAAAAAGTAACTTCTTTATTTCCCCAGTAAGAGCATTACTTTCTTGTTCAACATTCTCATACTGTTTAGCTAGTTTAAATTTTTCAATTTGATCTTCAAATTTTTTTATTTGTCCCCTAAGTTTTGTGATTTCATTTTCAGCTTGATCAACATCTAACTCATATGATTCAGTTACCAAAGATTTTACCTGCCCTAGTGCGGGTATTTTTTCTTTAAGCAAGGACATAACTTCAAAGTTCTTAAAAAAAAGGCTATTATCGATACCTAACAAAAATAAGTGATAGGAAATAAGCTCCATTTCCTTTGTTGAGCTCAGATAGTTAATAGGATCCTTAAAGTTAACTTTATTTTTTCCTGATTGAATTTTCATGAAAAATGGCATCAACTTTCTAAGCCATGTATTTGAGTATTTTCCTGTATATGGTGTTTTAAAAATCAAATCACAGAGCATCTGAGATAGGTTTCTGTGTACATCTGAGTGTTTATATTCTAATAACTCTTCATTAATCTTTCCAAAGAAAATAGATTGATTAGGTTTATAGAAAGGTCGTTTAATAATATAATTCTCACCATTAACACTAAACTCTAGTACCACATAGTGTCCTACTAAGTTATTATTCTTTTTTGCTGATTTAATATGCTCAGTCTCTGAAGAAAGTAGACAAAAATCAATTAAGTTTAATAATAACGATTTTCCTACTCCGTTTAGTGATTTCTTTTTATCAGATGCTTGATCTTTCTTTGCATATATAAAATTAAACCCCAATTTAAACTCAATTGGTTCAAAATAACTTTGTGGTTCTAAATATAATTTATGCAATAACATTCTCTTTTAAGATTATTTGTAATTTTTTAACTTCAATCAAATCAGCACACCATAAAAAAGAAAGGGTATCGTAATAATCATCAAGTGAAATGAGATTTGACTTGATGAGATTTTGAAATAGATCTTCAATATTAAAAGTATCTTTTTTAATCTTTTTTAGTACTAGAGCGCCTAGTACTAAAGTATTATTTGAAAGTGCTTCATGTTTTGATGGAATAAGCATACTACATACTTAAAGTTAATTGCTGATCCTGAGGAGTTTTTTCAAAAATTGTACAGTCATCAAAGAAGAATAATACAAATGCTTGAGCAATCTGAGTATAAGCAGGGTTCTGTTTTTTTCCAACCAATACAAAATTGTCAAAAAGCTCTTCAAGTATATCAATATTATTTTTTCCTTCCTTAAATAATTTTCTATATAATCTAAAGATATGTGTTTGAAGCTGTATCTCAACTTCTGGACCTGCCAATTTGATTTGCTCTTGTATTGCCGGATATTTTATATATGCACATGTCAAATATTGATTTACTATTTTTTGCTCATCTTCTGAAGGAAAATTTAGCTGTATCTTATCTCTAAGCTTTAGGTAACCATCAATTGGATTTTCTCCTTCAGATATATTGCTTAAAGCATAAACTAAAATTTCTTGAATTATTCCATAATCCTCTTGTTCGTGTTTTACATCGCCAGAAAAGGTACAATTATTATAACTATAATTGTCCCCTTGTTGAGTTTGTTGAGTCAAGGAACCTTCGCCTGATACTGAGGATTGTTTTGAGAATATCATTACTTAATATTTCCTGAATTTATATTATTTCCTACATTGGTTTGCTGATTTATACTTTTTTTACCACTTTTTATAGTTTGTTTATTTTTCAAGTACCATACAACTCCAGCACCAGCTAATAATGTTATTATTATGCCGCAAAAGGCAATTACTCCTTCGTTACCATTTAATAAGTTTTGCAGAAATTCCATAAAGTGAATAAAAAATATGTTGAATAGTAGCAAGAAAAAAGGAAGGATACAACATAAAAGTAGCTCCTCTATTCAATTATGGTAGTTATTAATACTACCCTTGATTCTAACACTTCTTAATAAAACTTGAGTATTTTTGCATAAAAGATAACATCTATGCATTCATTCTTGGATGTGGTCCTCCAGCACGATGACACATTTTGATGTTCAGTTAATCCTTAGTATCTTTCAGAGCCACTATCTATACTCTCTCTTTATCTTCTATACTTGGTAAGGACGAGGCCCGGAGTTCAATCCTCCGTGGCGGCTCCAGTCTTCGTTCCTCGACGGAGCTACGAATGGCAAGCCATTCTAAATCAATATTTGAGGCATTCTTGCCATGAAGTCTTTTTATTAGTAGACTAATGTATCTGAGAATAACCTCATATTATGGAAAGTATCCAAAGCCGTCTTACAAAATCATTTCTAAAATTCATTCACTATAATAGACTCTATCAATTGACAGGATCTGAGCTGTGGAATTGTATTGAGGCTATTCAAGATATACATAAATGTGAGCCACCCTTGGATGTGAGCTGGTCAATCCAATGGAAGAAAGAAACAATAAAGAATCATACTTACTTTGTTTTAGAACCAAAGAATAAAAAATATTCTAAAACGATCTTTTATCTCTATGGAGGAGGCTATGTCGCGGAAATATCCCAATTGCACTGGAGATTTTTGAAATACTTGATAAACCATACTGGATATAGGATTATTCTTCCCATGTATCCTCTCGCTCCTGACTACTCTTACAAGGATGTATTTGAAATACTGGTGCCGTTATATGAAAAAACCCTTCATGAATCCGATAAAAATAATCTGATTTTGATGGGAGATTCATCAGGAGCTTCTATTGCTCTTGCTCTTTCACAGCTACTCACTGAAAGAAGTATCGCCCAGCCTGCAAGAATTGTTGCCCTTTCTCCATCTGTGGATATGACTGTCAGTAATCCTGATATGTATCCAATAGAATCTTTGGATCCAATACTTGCTATCCCTGGTACAAGAGAGATAGGATCAGTGTATGCTGGTGATGTAGAAGCATCTTACTACTTAGTGAGTCCTCTTTATGGCAATATGAAAGGACTCCCGCAGATTGATCTTTTTGTAGGGACCCATGAACTCTGTTTACCAGACTGCAGGAAATTTGTTGAGAAATGTAAGGTAGCGAAGGTAAATATCGGTTATCATGAATATCATTATATGGTTCATAACTGGCCGCTTCTCTTCTTTCCTGAATCAAAAAAGGCAAGAAAAGAGATTATTTCTATTCTTACATCATAGACATATGAAAATTACTGTCTCGAAAAATCTCAAAAGAGAACCTAATGAAGTGCCTGTATACATTGAAAAAGCACTTATTGAACATAAAGTAGTAGATCTTTACAAAGCACGCCCTTCATATCAGCAAAATGATTATATAAGCTGGATAACGCGTGGAGTACGTGAGGAGACGAAGCAAAAGCGTCTTGATCAAATGCTCTCAGAGCTGAAAGCTGGCAATGTCTATATGAAGATGAAGTGGCATGAATAAAATTAATATGCCCATACTCTGTAGAAATCTATGTCAAAAAATCTATTAGTTGCGTTAGATCCTAGTTTAAGGAAAGAGCTGAGTTTTTCTGTAGGAATATTTGTAGATGAAGTACCGCAAAGCTCCATATTTTCAGTATCTGAAAGATCACTGTCTATATAGAAGGATATGCTATTTGAAGCATCAATTTTGATACGAACAAGAGAAAATTCTGAAGTGGAAATTGATTTATTACATGCAATCTCAGTAGAAATACCGTTTGCACGAGTAACTCCTATCCAATTTCCTTCACTATTTGTGAAATAAATACCATTATTTGGGATATTTGCAGCAGATGCAGTATCACTGATACCTACAAAAAAGTTAGTATTAGCATTCGCTTCCGATGGTCGCACTTTTGCAATGATACTGTAGAGAGTATCTATTTGAAATATAAGCTGGGCATTTCCTGTTGCATTAGAATGATAGGCAAGACAATTATTTATAGCATTATTAGAGGTCGCAATTCTTCCGATACCACCTACCTCATCATCTAGAACACTAAACGTGCAGTTATTTGCTTCATCAAGCCCAAAGGACTGCATGTCTCCCCATACCTGATTTCCATCTGAGGTAATATTAGCTCGGTCCCGTGAAAACTCTTCGTCTACATAAGATAATAAACGGGTATTTGAAATCGGGTTAAATTTCCCTCCATTATTACTAATTTCCCATTGGTTGGTGACGGTATTATAGCGTATTTCTCCATTATTAGTACCATCTTGATATGCTACAATATGAGCAGGAATAGTATTTGCATTCGTAGAGTTTAAAACGACGCTATTTCCTTCAAGATGAATATTACCCGCTACTGCGAGGTCATTACTGAGATAAAATTGATCTGCAGGTATTTGCCATGAGAGATAGTTATCCGTATTGCTTCCAAACTGTAAAGTTACAGAAGTGGAGGAGCTTCCATCACCATCTATTATAAATGTATCCGAATCGTTCTTAAATACATCATTTGAGAATATGATTATAGCATTTGCATGAGGAATATATGTAAAGGAAAAACAACATAGAACTATCATCAGTAGAAAAGATGCTGGATACCTAACTTTGAACATGCCGGAGGGTTAATTTTTAGTGAATTATATGTAAAATCCTACAATAAGCGAGAATTTACTCATGACAGCTTATACATTTGTCACTTCATATACTCAAGGATGAGAGAGCTTTTCATTTTTGTTATATCAAGTACAATGATCTATATTATTTCTTTTTCGTAATGATCTGCAGACCTTCATTCAACGGAATATTCTCAAATATCTTGAAAAATCCCTCTCTTCAAATAAGTCTGTAGTTATTCATGGTCTTCCGGGAGTGGGTAAAACGACTTTGCTGAAAATAATAATGGACTTATACCGAGAAAAAGTGGAAGTTGTGTTCTTTTCTTTAAAGACTAGACAAGACAGGGAGGTATTACTGTTGTTTCTTGAAAGAATATCAGAAGTGGGCTTTCAAAGTTCGCGCCATTTTCTTGTGTTGTTAGATGATATTCATAATTTTGCAGATGTTTCTTCGATCTACACTCTCTTAAATAAAAAGGAGAATTTGACTTTCATTGCAGCTACGAGAGCACCATTATCAGAGAATATTCTGAATGTAGAATCTCTTACGCTTCATCCTTTTTCCTTCCGAGAATTACTTAATGGGAACAAAATATTGAATAAGCAGAGTATGTATTCAGCTGAGGCTTTATTTACGCAGTACATGACTTTTGGAGGTATGCCTGAAGTAGTATCACAAAATCCCGAAGAAAAAGATATGTGCTTAAAAGAGATTGAAGGAAAAATAATAAGGACACTTGCGGAGACAGCGGGTATTTCTCCTTTGCAGATCAAAAGTATTATTATTCTTTTACTGCGCTGGGTAGGAAAACCTCTTGATATAGGACTTGCATCTTTAAGTCTAGACATGACGAAAGAAGAATTTGAAGCCATACTCTATTTTCTTGAAGCCTCTGGTCTGTTTTTTCTTGTAAGAAGACACCAAGGACTAGAGTCAGATCAGGTAAAACTATATTTTTTTGATACAGGACTTCTAAAGATGTTTGCTCATCCAGATGAGGGAGCACTATTTGAAAATGCGGTATTTCTGCAGCTCCGGCAATATGGACACTTAGAGTACGCAATGCATACAAATTGGAAAGAGATTGATTTTATACTCAATAAAACTCAGGCATTTGAGGTGAAAAATAAATTTAGAGAAGATGATTATATAGAATATGAAAAACTAGCAATGGAAATAGGATTTGAAGATTTCCAATTAATTGTGAAAGAATTTCATGGAGAAAAGAAAGGAGTATTGTATGCAGAATTTTTATAAAAGAGAGGATTTTATAGAGTACTTTATGGTACAATGAGATGAATAGTTTTTTTCTTTGTTTTCATGGATCTTCAGGTACTTCTTCATTTTTTTACAGCAGCTGCTCTTGCAGGACTTATCGGGACTGAACGAGAGATAGTTCAGAGAGGATATGAAAAAGATCATATACCTAGAAAACTCTACGGTGGAGTCAGAACTCATATTCTTCTTGCTCTTTTTGGAGCAATTATTGGATTTTTGACTATGGAATTTAATTTCCCAGCATTAATTATCGGAGGGATCTCTATACTTGCACTTTTTATATTTGCCTACTATGTCTATGGTCTGTATGTAGAAAAGCATGCTGGTATTACATCAGAGCTTTCAGGACTTCTTACTTTTCTGCTCGGAGTGCTTTGTCTTACCAATCATGCAGGACTTGCAGTAATCGTGGGTATTGGTACTACAATTATCCTTTCTTCCAAAAGCTATCTTTCAAATATCTTTAATAATATTGAGAGAAAGGAACTCTATAATACACTTAAATTTGCCGTTATCTTATTTGTAATCTTACCGATCCTGCCAAATCAGGCATTGGATCCATGGAATGTCATAAATCTCTATGATATCTGGAAGGTTGTAGTGCTTATTTCAGGTATCAGTTATGTAGGGTATATTCTGAGCAAAACAATAGGATCGAGCCAAGGTATAATCCTTATGGGAGCTCTTGGAGGAATCGCATCATCCACTGCGACCACATCATCTATGGCAGAACAGAGTAAAAAGAATACTCATGTAATATTTCCATTTGTCATAGCAACGATAGTTGCATCAACTATGATGTTTCTTCGAGTAGTATTTTGGGTAGCATCCTTTAATATTGATCTCCTCCCGACGATACTGCTTCCGATTGGAGCAATGATGCTCACAAGTATCCTGATTATTGGAGGGTTTGTTCTATACAATAAAAAGTATATGGATAGCCATAAGGTGCTCGCCAAAGAACCTACTCTTGTGAGTCCTTTTCAGATTCTACCTGCACTTAAGTTTGCATTATTTTTCCTTTTCGTATCTTTTATATCAGAAGTAGCAGTAAGATATTTTAGCGAAAATGGAACATATATTGTAAGTTTTCTCTCAGGTCTCGCAGATATGGATCCTGTAGCCGTCAAGGCTTCACAGCAGGCACTTAATGGAACGATCTCTTCATCTGTAGCAGCAAAAGCCATCGTGCTTGCGATGATTACAAATACATTTACCAAAATGATGATTGCTAAGATTTTTGGAGGAAAAGTATTTGGTAATGCTATTTTGATTGCTTTCTTCTTTATTCTTGGAGTAGGAGCAGCAACACTTTTCTTTATCTAATTTATTTTAGAAAAGACTTTAGAGCACGTTCTGTTGAACGCTGCTCTTCTTTTTTCTTAAGAGTTTCACGTTTATCAAAGAGTTTCTTACCACGAACTACTCCGATCTTTGCCTTCACAAGCCGTTTTTTAAAATAAATCTCAAGTACTACTGCAGAGATACCTTTTTGCTTTATTTCAGCTAATATTTTATCAATTTCTTTTTTATTCAAAAGCAAACGCCGCTGTCTCAAAGGATTGATGACTTCTTGAGCCGCATACTTATATGGCGATATGTGCATATTTTCTATATGGAAACTGTTTTTCCAGAAATGCACAAAATTACCCTTCAGATTTACGTTACCGATTCGTATAGATTTTACTTCTGATCCTTCTAATACAATTCCTGCTTCGAATTCATGTAGAACTTCATAATCAAAATATGCCTTTTTGTTCACGATTGCTTCGTGTGCTTTTTTTGCGCTCATGTGGAGAAAATAATGTACTAATATTGTATCAGAGTATATTGGGAGAGCAAAATAATATTTATCTTTAGTTTATTGGCTAGTTTTCCTAGACATTTCCATGTGTTCAGGTAAACATGAAAGTACTCACGTTTTTTCTCATTATTCATGAAAGATATATTTCGCAAAGCAGTTCTCTCACTTTTAGGAGTAGTGGCACGCAGGAGGCTTAAAAAGCTTTCTCCGATGATTATAGGTATCTCTGGATCTGTAGGAAAAACTTCTACAAAAGAGGCTATTGCTCATATCTTAGGGAAAAATTTTACAGTGTTAAAAAGTAGTTCAAGTTATAATACTGATTTTGGCATATATCTTACTATCTTAGAAGAAAAAAGCGGACTAGGATCAGCAAAATCCTGGCTGAAAGTATTGTTTAGAGCATTTAAAAAGACATTTTTAAATGTAAAACCGGTAGATTTCCTTATCCTTGAAATGGGTACTGATCAGCCGGGGGATATGAAAGTGCTTTTAGATATCGTAGTGCCGGATATTGCAGTCATGACCCGTATTTCTGAGAATCATCTTTCTGAGGGACAGTTTCCTTCTCTTGAAGCTATGTTTGAAGAAGACGTTATTCTGCAGAGAGCTGTATCGCATAAGAAGGATAATTTTATATTAATGAATGCAGATGATCCGTATCAGCAGCAGTTTATAAAAAAGTATAAAAATCCTGCGGAGCTAGGACTGTATTCTGTATCACATCAAGTAGGTGAAGAAGACGCTATTGAATCCTCTATTCAAGGTCTCTCTTTTACCTGCGATATAAATGGAGAAAAGATAATGTTTTCTTGTCCTATCCTGGGCACATGGCATGTGGAAGTACTGCTTCCTGCTATTATGCTTGCGTATAGACTTGGCATGACTACTGATAAGATACAGAAAGCTCTTTTAGATTACCGTCTTCCTGCAGGACGGATGAATCTTATACCTGGAAAAGGTGCTACAACTATTATAGATAGTTCATATAATGCTTCTCCTCTTGCTGTTGAAAAAGCATTAGGTCTCTTGGGAAATATGACAAGCGGGAGAAGAGTATTTGTGTTTGGGAATATGAATGAGTTAGGAGATCAGAGTAATAAACTCCATGCTCAAATAGGAAAATTTATACCGGAAAATGTAGATATGCTTATTACGGTAGGACCTGGACCTCAGATCGCTGCCAAAGAAGCAATAAAACAAGGTTTTCCAGAGGATCAGTTCTTTGCTTTTGATGATGCTCTGCAGGCGGCATCTTTTTATGCAAAGCAGAGAGAACAGGGGGACATCATCCTGGTGAAAGGATCTCAGAATAAAGTGCGTCTTGAAAGATTTATTAAAGCTATTATGAAAAACCCTGCAGATGCTTCTGCACTTTTAGTACGTCAATCTGAGGAATGGAATATGAAACAATAATTGGAGATGTCTTAAGAAAACTTCCTCCATTGCATCCGCTATCATTGCTTGAAAAGGCAATCACTCAGGATAACTTAAGATCTCATGCTTTTTTGATCTCCGGCGGATTATGGGAAGGTCAGATTTATTGGGCAAAGTATTTTGCTATGAAAGCAGCTCAGCTTGATGATGCGCAGATAATATCTCTGCAGCAGAATTTTGATATGCATATTCTCCCTGATACAGGTGAGAGGATCAGTATTGATGAGTCAAAGACACTTCGTACAAAACTTACTCAGTCTGCTCGAGGGAGAAGGCATATTGTTATTATTGAAAATATTGAACGTCTCAATAGTCATAATGCCAATAATGAGGCTGCAAATGCTCTTTTAAAGATACTCGAAGAACCTCCGGTGGAAACCCTTTTTCTACTCACTACAAGTTCTGTCTATGAAGTTTTACCTACTATTATCTCTAGAGTACAAGTGGTACCATGTACTATGACTGAAGATCTGTATTCTTCATTTATACCTGATACGGAAAATATAGGATCAAAGATAGAACTTGCTGCAAAACTGCAGGATCAAGATTTTTATAAAGTCTGGCAGCAGATAGGTGAATATACAAAGGAAGTATTTAATAAAAAGAAATCACTTACAGAGCGGATAATCATGCTGGATTTTCTTTATTTATCTGCAAAGGATAGTGAAAAGGATGATAATGTATTCTCTAGAAAAAACATTTTTTTCTTCCAAATGGAGATGGCTATTGAAGAACGGTTCAAGATGAGTACAATAGATAAAGATACTATCTCTGAGCTCACAAGAGTTCATAAGAACCTGCTGCAGCTAAAGAAAGATTTTGCCTCTTTTATTAATAAAAAGCTCGCCGTAGAACATTTTTTCATATCGAGCTTCTTACCTTCTGTTTATGAATAAGTCTGTTTCCGTTTATATTATTCTTTATATTCTCTCAGGAGCTATCGTTGCTATAGCTGTATTAGTACTTTTTTTTCCGCAGAAAATAGGAAAGCCTATTATTGAATTACCGATAAATGCGCTACCACTTACTAATTCGGGTGTAACTCTTTCTACAAATCAGAATAGTGCCCCAGTCAAACCTACTACAAGCTCAAGCTCATTTACTGATCTTATACAGGCAGCAGATGCCTATGAGGCTCAGGGTATCTATGATAAGGCGCTCACAGCTCTAACTCGCGCCTCTGAAAAGACTACAGATATTGCACTTGTTGATCAAAAAAGAGCAAATATTTTTATGAAAATGAAAAATTATGAAAAAGCTGTAGAAATTTATACAGCCTTACTTCAGAAAAATCCTCAAAATGTATCAATGCGCATAAAAACTCTCGATGTAAAAATGCACATGATGAATGAAAAAAATGCTGAACAAGCGGTAAATGATATCTCTGAGAGTTTATCTAGTATTTCAGAGGCAAATGTTCAGAAATTATATATGCAGTGTATCTTGAGTGCTTACAAAAATTCGCGGGAAGAGACAGAGAATTATTGTAATCAAGTAAAAGAAAAAGCACCAGGAAGTAAAGAAGCTAGTATAGCTCACGCATTAGTAGACCACTATCTCGTATTTTCAACTTTTAAAGATGGTTCTGATGGATATCTAAAAGCCCTCCACGCCAAGTCTATAACTGAAGCAGGTTATTCAGAACTCGCTATTCCACTCCTCCGGCAGATTCTTTTGGCGGATAAATCCTATAGAGATGCATGGACACTTTTAGGCTACAATTATCTACTTATTGGGAAGAATTCGCTAGGTCTTGCCTCCTTGGAATCTGCTTATACACTTGATACTACAAAAGCATATATCCAGTATTTACTTGGTCTTGCCCATGACCGGCGTGGAAACCGTGAAAAAGCTATTTCTTTCTATGTGCTTGCTGTGGGTAATCAATTTGAAAAAGAAATAGAGGTCAGATCCCGTCTTGCAGATCTGTATGTTGATAATAAAAATTATGATTTAGCTTTAGAGCAGTACACTACAGTATTTACAAAAACTAAGCCTGCTTCTCCAGATGCGTATGTAAAACCAATCTGGATCTATATTGAGACTACAAAGCAGCCCTCAAAGGCGCTAGAACTTGCTTTAACTGCAGAGAAACAGTTTCCAAATAATGCAGTGACAGATAATCTCCTTGGCTGGGCATATACGGCTGCTGGGAAGGTAAAAGAGGCTCGCACCGCTCTTGAAAGAGGTATCAAACGAGATCCAAGCATGGCTGCTCTGTATCTCAACCTTGGTAAGCTTGATCAGATAGAAGGAAAAACTGACGAAGCAAAGGTGCATTACTATGCTGCGTATGAAAAAGGTAAGGGTACAAGCATTGGAGATAACGCTGTGAAACTCTATAATGATTTATCGACTCAACAAGTATCATTATGATTATTACAATTATCTTTTTAGCACTTCTTGGAGCATGTATTGGAAGCTATATGGCTGCCCGTGCTTTCCGGGTGATCAATGAACATGAGATAGATGCATGGGGAAGGTCCGCATGCATGAGCTGCAGACGTACACTGGAAGCAGTAGATTTGGTGCCAATTCTTAGTTTTATTTTCTATAAAGGAAAATGCCGAACCTGCGGTGAAAATATTTCTCTTCTCTATATTTTTGTAGAAAGTGTAACAGCTCTACTCTTTGTTATTGCTGGAACTTCTCTTCTTACGGACGTGTTGCTTACCTTTGAGATAACGGCCATTATTAAGCTTGTTCTTGTTTTAATATTTGTGTCTATACTTGTCTACATTAGTATTGTTGATATTTATATTCAGGCATTTCCTATTGGAGGGCTACTCATTGCCACTGGATTTTATATAGTGAGTTCAGCAGTTCTGGGAATGCCACTGTCATTTATGGAAAGCCTTTCTGGAATAATATTTTTTCTGTCTGTCTTTATTTTATTTAGAGTCGGAGGAAAACTTTTATTTAAAAAAGAAGCATTTGGAGAAGGAGATATCTATCTTGGAATGTTCCTTGGAAGTTTCCTTGGTCTAGGTCATAGTATTGTTGCGCTGTACGCAGCTATATTTAGTGGAGCACTTTATAGTCTATATATAGTTTTACTAAAGGATAAACCTAAAGCTACTATACCATTTGCTCCTTTCTTGTGTTTTGGAGCTTTAGTTGCATACTTCTTTGCACCAGGTATTCTTGATTGGTATCAGAATGCCTTCTTTCTTGCATAAGATTGCATTTGAAACTCTTCTTGCCTACAATGATGGTATCATTTTCTTGCTGAATAATATGAATGCATTGATTGTTGTACTAGTAGTGATCGCGGGATTATTTGTAGTGATTTACAACCGTATTATTACTCTCATAAATAATAGGAAACAGGCGTTCTCGGATATTGATGTTCAGATGAAGCTGAGGTATGATCTTATCCCTAATCTTGTTGAGACTGTAAAAGGATATGCTGCACATGAAAAAGATACATTGGATAAGATCACTTCTTTGAGAGCGGATGCAATGAAGGCAGGCAGTCTCTCAGAGAAAGCTGCTAAAGAAAGTGCTTTAGTAGGAAGTCTGCATGGACTTTTTGCAGTAGCTGAACAGTATCCTGATCTGAAAGCTAATCAGAATTTTCTCTCTCTTCAGCAGGAACTCTCTGATATTGAAAATAAAATAGCGGCAGCAAGAAGATTTTTTAATAATGCTACGAAAGAGTATAATTCTACTATTGGCAGTTTTCCAAATAATCTTTTATGCAAAGTATTTGGATTTCATGAGGAAAAATTCTTTGATGTAGGTGATGAAAAAAGTGTGATAGATCAACCTGTAGATATCAAAATCTAGTTATATGGCTCAAAAAATACTTGGTCTCCAGTCTTTTATCTGGAGTAATAATATCCGCTCTCTTATTCTACTGGCATTATTTCCATGTATTTTATGTTTGCTGGTATTTCTCATCTTTACTGGAATTGTCAGTGCAGAAGGAGTACCGCTTGAGTCCGCACCCATGAGTGCATGGGAGATGCTGTATTCATTTATAGGATATATCTTCAGCGGTGTTGCCGTATGGTTTCTCATAGCATGGCTGTTTCATCAGAAAATGATACTTGCCATGACTCAGTCGAAGCCGCTAGATAGAAAAGATAATCCGATGATTTACGATATTGTTGAGAGACTCTGTATTTCCAGAGGGCTACCTATGCCTAAGCTCTATATTATTGAAGATGAATCCATGAATGCCTTTGCATCAGGACTCTCCCCAAAAAATGCTCTCATATCCTTTTCAAGAGGAATATTAAATGCATTAAACAAAGATGAATTAGAAGCAGTCGCTGCTCATGAGCTGACACACATTATGAATAGAGATATTAGGTTAATGGTAGTAGCTATTATATTTGTAGGCATAATTCAGACAGTTTCTGAAGTATTCTTACGTTCACATATCAATATCTCTTCAGATAATAAAAATGGAGGAAATGCCATGCTTATTATCTTAGCTATTAAGTTAGTAGTATTTATTCTTGGATTCTTATTCACAACCATCGTACAGCTCGCTATATCACGTAAGAGAGAGTACCTTGCTGACGCAGGATCCGTAGAACTTACAAAGACCGGTGAACATCTTATAACGGCATTACAGAAGATATCTGGAGATGCGAGAATAGAAGTAATAGAAAATAGAAGTGTGGCACAGATGTGTATCGAGAATCCATTAGGCGATCATGGGAGCAGGACTAGTATATTCCAGAATCTCTTCTCTACCCATCCAGCAGTAGAAGACAGAGTGAGAGTTTTGAGAGAAATTGGATAACTTGAATAAATAAAAAATCATTTTCTATTGATGTTTATAGAGAATAGGTATAAACAATATCAAACTAATTTTTTTGTGATGTATGGAGAAAGAGAGATTTGAAGAACAGGCTAGGAGAGCGAAGGAGTTTTATGACAAAGCAGCTTTAGCAGAGAGAATAGAAAATGTCACAAATAGCTCTGAAGAATTAAAAATAATGAGTGAAAAAATTAAAAAGTATAATAATATTGAAAATAGTATTTTTTTACACTTAGGAGCTGGAACAGGACGTTTTGTGAACGAATTAGATAAACTTTTTAAGCCAAAAGGTTCAGTAGCTATTGATATTGCAGATGGCTATTTTGAGAAATTAAAAAATGAGTTTAAATTAAATTCAAGTATTGAGATAAAACATGAAAGTTTTTTTAATACGGATTTTCATAAATTTGTAGGAGAACAATTATTTGTTTTTATGAACTGGACTGTATTGTCAGAGGTAGGTTCTAAAGAAGGCTTAGAGTATCTATTAACAGAAATAAATAAATTTGATAAAAAGAAAATTATTATTGGTGATTTGCCTTTTCAAGAAGAATATATGGATGCCATACTTGATTATGCTAGTAAATTTCGAATCGAATTAGATAATTTAGGTGTATTAGAATTTATATGGGGTAAAGATAATAAACATTTACTTTATTTGCCAAATAAAAATCAATTAAAAGAGATTTGTGAAAAACAATCTTTTATTCCTCAAGAATTTATTGATTATCATGCTCAAAATAATCAAAAAAGATATATTTTTGAATTAGTTAATACTCTTTAGTGTTGTAATTATTTTACAACAAGCTTGAATTAGCATTCTGATGCAGAGTATATTAAAGAAGTTATTTAATATATTTACATATAATCATAGTATTGCAAATATTGTTTTTTGTTGTATGATTTTGATTAAATAGATGCTTCTTATAAATAATGGAACGACTGAAAAATAATTCTGAATCGATAAAGAAAGAATTTTTATTAGAATTTGAAGAATTTTTTGCACAATGCGATATTGTAGTTTCAGCACCAATTCTTTTTGCTTGGGCAGGAGGATTCTCTGTTCATTTTGGAGGTATTTCTTTAATACAAAAACTACCATTAAGAACATATGTAGGTGTAAGAAAAAATGGACTTAATGAAATAAGATATAAGTCTTTTAAAACATATTCTCAGCATAGAGGAAAGATCATCGAAACTCCGATTGATGCATTTTTAGATCCAGAAGGATTAAAACGATTAACGAATTTTCTGAAAGAGAATTACTCAGATAACTTTAATAATGAAGGACTTGATATCTATATTCTATCAGAAAATGAATGGTTAGATGTATGTCCTATATATACATCATTAGGACTTTGTATTCTTTTGGCATTCAGTATTATAGATAAATCATTTTTTGATTTAATATCTAATAAATATGATTCGTATAAAAATGAAACACTATTTAATTTAGTGTTTAGATTATTATGGAAGATATTTCTTTTACTAGAATATTCTACTTCCCTGCCTGCGTGTGGAGGTGAAGTATTTAATTGTTTAGTGTCATCAAATTTTCCTGTTATGTATATGACTGAAAAACGAATAGGTATAAATGAATATGATACTTATACTAAGTTTCCGCATTATTTAAATAAAGAACAGTATAATTTAATTGATAAAATACAATATTGGGGAAATACTTTCGATACTGCCTTAAATGAAAAAGCCAAGTGGTTAATTAGATTTGGTATCGTATATCCGGGATTTAAAAAACAAGTTCACTATGAAGAATATGGATTCAGTGTTCAAAAAAAAGTAAAATACATAAATGAGTTTATTATCGATAATGCTTCACTATTTGAAAATAATAAATTTTTCTCTTCAGTTGATAAACCAAATGAGATATTAGAATCAAAGTTATCCATCATCAATTTCTATTCAACAAATATTATTAAAAGGTTTGTTGAAAACTTTGATGCAAATAATATTAAAGAGTTAATTATTGCTCTTAAACAGCTAAGAGATATGTTTAATGTGATATACGATGATGATTTGTCATATAAATTTAGTAAGTTTGAAAAAACATTTAATAAATTTTTTGAAGATTTGTCTAGTGAGGACAATATATATTTTTTACAGGAAAAAGGAATTACCGGTGATGCAAAACTATTATACGCTATTTCAAAGAGCTCTTTCCCTTATTTTTATGAGGATTTTATAAACGCTGATTTTCATAAACACCATAATGTATCTCTTGACTACGACTCCCTCCTCGACGGCATTGGTACCGAAGGAGCAAAACTAGAAATGTACCGTGAGAAGAAGCATTACAGTGATTGGCTTAAAAATTATTCCAATCACACATGGATTAGTAACTACCATGAGAAAAAGCTAGTGGAAGACAAAGCTGAGTTAGAGAAAGTAAAAGTACTTATCAACACGGTGACTGAGAAAATTATTCTTAATGGTAACAAACTTAACTCCAACGATCTCCCTAGCCAAGTATATGCAATACAAGTTCTTACCCTTCTTATGAAAGCACCGGCTCATCAGATAGAGAGTAAAGAGCTGCCTCTTTCAGCCTACTCCGTTAGTAAGAGTGATTTTATGACCAAGATTATTCGACCTCTTGAGAAAGCATTTGATAAGTATTTGGATCCTGATCATAAGATTACTTTTGAGTGTGAAGGGAATCTTACTGAATTTAGAATAAAGTTACATTCTCCAGTTGATGCTATCTGGTTTTTGAATGAAGTAGACTATAAGTAGTTACTCTCTTCTCCTATACTGTAGTGCTTCAGCGATATGCTGTACTTCGATGACATCATTTCCTTCAAGATCAGCTATAGTTCTCGCAAGTTTTAATAAGCGGAAGTAGGATCTTGTGGATAGCCTGAGCTCGGTAACTGCTTTCTTTATGAGCTTTGTTCCTTCACTTGAGAGAGTGCAGTATTTTCGTACTGCCTCGTTGTTCATCTCTGCGTTGGTAGTATAAGATTTAAGAGTATGTTTTTTTAAGCGCTTTTGCTGTGCTATCCGAGCTGCTTCTACTCTCTTTCGTACTGCCTCAGAGGATTCCGGCACATATTCTTTGTTCTGTAGATCCTGAAAAGATAATCTGGGTACTTCCAGGAACATATCAATTCGGTCCATAAAAGGTCCTGATATTTTCTTCTGATATTTCATTATCTGCATTTCGCTGCAGGTACATTCTTTTTCCGGATCTGTGGCGTAGCCGCAGGGACATGGATTCATAGCTGCGACGAGCATAAAGCTCGCAGGGAAGGTATGTGATCCTTGTACTCGGGATACCGATATTACTCTATCTTCCAGCGGTTGTCTGAGGAGTTCAAGTACTTCCTTTGGAAATTCAGCGAGTTCATCCATAAATAGTACTCCTTTATGGGCAAGCGAGATCTCTCCTGGTTTAGGGAATTTACCTCCGCCAATGATGGATATACCTGAAGCTGTATGGTGGACACTTCTAAATGGTCTTTCGAAAACTAAGGATATATTTTTTTGAAGTAGTCCTGCATTGGAATATATACATGTTAAGTCGATAGATTCTTCTAATGTCATGGGCGGGAGGATAGACTGTAGTGCTTTTGCAAGCAGTGTCTTTCCTGATCCGGGGGGACCGTTGAAAAGAATATTATGTCCTCCAGCTGCGGCTATCTCTAATGCTCTTTTTGCTTGCTGCTGACCATGGATATCCTTCATATCTGTCTGGTAAACGTAAGGCAGCGCTTCTTTTTTAAGTTCTTCTAAATCGTAAGTTACCGGACGGAGTGCTTCAGAATCTCCTGTAAGATACTGTATTACTTCTCCTAAGTTATTTGCTCCCAGGATAGTAATACCTTCTATAAGGGCTGCTTCTTTTGTATTCATCATAGGCAGTATTACTGCTTTAAACCCTTTTCTTTTTCCATAGAGCGCTATAGATAAAGCACCATTGATATGTCTTAGCTCTCCATTGAGAGCTAACTCTCCCGCAAAAAGAATATTATTTACTTCTTCTTGAACTATCTGTTCTGATGCGACCAATATACCTATGGCAATAGGGAGATCAAAGGATGGACCTTGCTTTCTGACATCTGCAGGGGCAAGATTTACAACAATGCGTTTATTTGGAAAAGCATTTCCTGAATTTTTTGTAGCACTTCGGACGCGTTCTCTGGATTCCTGCACAGCTGTGTCTGGAAGTCCGACGATAGAGAATGCCGGCATTTGTCTGGACACGTCTACTTCTACCTCGACTCCTTCTGAATGAAGCCCTACAACAGCGACTGAATGAATACGAGCAGGCATAAGTGGTGGTTAATATCTATGCATATTCTGCAAGTAGTTGAGTATTTTTGCAAAAGGAGTAGACACGGAAGTGTTGTACATAGATATAAACAGTCTTTTATAAAGCTTCAGACAGTATGAATGTATAAGTTGGACAGTTGTGAAAAGCAGGCTTTCTGTGCTATAATACTATGATAATTTCTCTTTTCTTTTCATGGCTTCCCAACAGGACAAAAATATCAATAAGGCAGAAGTGCCAAATCAGGATCTTTCGCAAAAAGCGGAAAGCGCGCAGAGACAAGTGGAACTTACTACAAAATCTGAGCTTGCACCGCTTGGAAGTAAAGTAGAGATGGATATCCTGAGTAAAGAAATAGAGAATGATACGAAGCAAAAGGTTGATATCGAATCTAATTTTGATGATCTTTCCTTTGATAAAGTGCCCGTACTTCCAGAAGAAAAAAAGAAGTTTGAATTATTTCAAAAGGAAACGTTTATTTTGCTTCATCAGCTTGTAGCAATAAATGACAATGTTATAGCTCCTGAAGATCTCAAGCTAAAGGCTGGGGGACTTTTCTTTGATCCTGCACTTCAAGAGCATTATATACTTTCTGAAAAAGCTAAAGGACTTCATGGAAAACTTCAGACACTATATGGATATCTACTTAGCGGTACTGAGGCACAAAAACAGAATGCACGCCTTATATTTGATCATTGGAATCCTTTGATTGATCAGATACAGAAAGGAGTAGCAGTAGCAGTGAGCATAAAAGCAAAGATTGCAGATAATGATACACTTCTACAAAAAAAGAAAGTGGAGCTACCTCCTGCTGAAAAAAGTATCTGGGATAAAATAGTTGAAAATAAAAGTACACTTATGACTACGGCAGCAGTAGGATTAGGTGTATATGGTGCAGTAAAATTCATCTCCTCACTCTTTGGCAGCAAGAAAGAAGAGAAGAGTGAACATGGAGGATTTTGGAAATGGCTTATCGGTGGAGGTGCTGTACTCGGAGCTGTAGGACTTACAATGCTTTCAGGGAAAAATCCTCTTGAAATGATGACTTCCTTCTTTGGAGATAAAGCCTTGAAAGTAGTGCTGGAAAATACACTCAAGCCTTTGCTTGGAGATAAGCTTACAGATACTTTTATCAAAAAACTTGATGGAAAAGTATCTCCAGAGGAATTTACAAATGCATATAAAAAGGATGGAGGAAAAGGTATTGCACAGTTACTTGCGGAGAAAAAGATTGATTTTACTGAGGATGAAAAGAAAGAGATAGCTGAGAAATTTGGCTTACCTGAGGCAATTATGAAACTATTACCAACTACACAAAGCACTACAACTGAAGTGGTAAATAACCCAACTGCTGAAACAAAAAATACTCAAAGTGCAGTAAATATTTCTAATAATACTATTGAAAAGGTACCAGCAGCTGAAGCTCTGAAACATTATGGACAGGATCTTACTAAGGCCCTCTCGCCTATTGGATCATGGTTAAAAGTAAATACAGATACTGCTGCTGCTGCTTTTATCGTTTTTCCTTCTTTGCGTGCATTAGCCTTTTCAGCAGGTAAAAACAGTCTAGACTTTTCTGCAGGTCCTGTATTAAAACTAGCTAAACTTGATTGGCTGACTATCAATAAGCTCAGTCTTACCTCTTTATTTGGTGTGACAGGATATTTTCTTTCTAAAGAAATTCTATTACCAAAAGATAGTAAAGAGCTAAAAAAAGTAATTGATCAGGAGAAAGGAAATGTCATAAAATGGATGCAGGAACAAGGATATAATATTCCAGATGAGGACGAGTGGAAGGATATTACTGCTATCTTAACAAGAGATAAAAAACTTGAAGAATATTTAGGAAAGCCTGAAAGCATAACTAAAAATTTCGCAAAAATTCTTGCAGAAAATCTGCTTATTAACTCTCCCGAGCAGCTAGTGAAAGAAAAGAATCTTTTAGGTTTAAGAAACTTTAAAGATTATCTTAAACATCAGCAGGATTTATTGGAAGATACAAAGTATGCAATTGTCATAGCTGCTTTAGAGAAAGTTGAAAAAACTCAAAAACTTGGACAGAAAATTAAAAAAGAGGATGTAGAAAATCTTCATGATCTTTTGGAGCAAGCTGATGCCTTGAGTACTATTACTACAGAGCAAGGATATGTACGTTTTAGAAAAAAGGATGCTAAGGGGATATGGACAGAAGGACCGTATAATATATGTGTGGATCCAACTCTAGATGCGGTTGCTGCACATGAAAAAGCCAGAAACTTCATCACAGGGTATGGAGCTATTGAAAAAACTCAAATATTTGGCCTTATGACGCAGCGTGTAAAAGAAATGGGTGGAGATGTGCAAAAAGCAATGAGAGGCCCTAAGGAAGCAGAAGAAGAGCTTGGAAAGACTATCTTTGAAAAGTTAAAGAGTGGAACTGGGCGAGTAATTCTAATAGGAACCGAGTGGATGTTTGAAGGAGCAAGCCAGACATACTTTTTTGGTCCTTTAAATCTTACTTTAGGTGCTTTCAAAGCCTTTGGGAATTATATGAAAGGACAAGATGCAAACTATACCCAGTATTTTATAGATCTTGCAAATGGTGCTGTACCAGTTGCTGTATTTGCGTTAGGAACTACAACATTGGTAGCAGCCAAATCTGTAACTGTTGGACTTCTAGGCGGTAAACCTTCTGGGGTAAAATTTGCAACAAAAGCAAAAATACTAACGCAGATGGCAACATATCCTATTACTGGATTTATAGAAGTAGAAGAAATTATGCGCCGACATATGCTAGCACCGCTTATGAATAGAGAATTTGACCGTATTCTAAAAAATCCTCGTGATAGACTGAGCGTCTGGAGTAAAAAACATGTAGAAACAGTAAGAGAAATAGCATCAAGAGCTGGATCAAAAATGAATATGACTGATCCAAAGATTGCGAGTAGCAGAAATAATATTACGAAAATGTACGAATCTATTCAGTACTTACGACAAGCTGAAATGAAGATACTATTTAGTAGCACTTTTTATGATGCAGCTCGTGAATCTCTAGAGACTGTTCCTCATGCGAAAGAAATGCTAGAAAAACTTAATCTTAAAGATGTCACACCTGAAAATAGGGAAAGAATCATCACGGCATTAGAAGAGCAAATTCAAAAAGAACGGAACTATATTAACCAGCTTGCAAAACAACATAAGCTGCAAAAAGAAATTGGAAAAAATAAAAAAGCAAATATCGATGTTACAGCTTTAGAAGCAAAACAAGTGGAACTGAATACAAAAAATGTAGAGACTGCAAAAAATATGGGGAAAATCGATACTTCTTCAACTGCGTATGACAATCAAAAGCTAAATGTAACGAAACAACAGTTTGATGCACTACCAAATCATACTGAGAAAGTTACTCTCATGAAAAGTACTATCCAGGAGTTAGATACATTTGAAAGAGCTGCTGAAAAGATAATCCAGGAGAAAACTGCTGAGTTTGTACGACTACATCAACAGGAGGGAGGTGTAAAGGATAGCTATGAGGTGAGAAAGAAGATCTCTACCATGGTGGAAGAAGAAGTCAAAAAAGTGCAGCAGAAGAAAAATCCTCTTCTTGCTCTCCTATTTGAACAGCATAAAAATCTCCCTAAAGACCTAAAAACATCAGAACTAGCTGAAGAGTTTGGAAAGATATTAGATAATCGAAAGAAATTTGCGACAAAGATTTCTCTTGTTGGACCGCATTCAATCGCTCTCTCAGGAGTGAAAGCAACTATGTTGTTTGTAGGAATGAAGAGCTTAGAAGCTACAGGAAAGATTGCATATAATACTTTTGCAAGTCCTGAAAAAGGACAGATAGAAGAAACTCCTCAGCAAATATTTACAGAAGTATTCTCAGGAGTTTCAAGATGGGATATCGCACAGTTTGCTGTAGATATTTGTCCGCTGTATGTTGGAGCACTCTCTAGTCTTTATAGCGCTGTTAGTGGAAAACAGCTTGTGACAGGGAGAGAAATGACAGGAATGGAGCAGGTAGCCAGCGGACTGTGGGCAACAGCCGGATTTGCGCTTGATACAGTTTCTCTAGTTGGTGCACCGGTGACAGGTGGAGCAAGTTTAGGATTAAATATGTACGCAAAAATACAAAAAATTGCAAAGACTGAGGGGGTAATGGGTAAACTTGCATTAAAGTTGCAGCATGAATGGCCAAGAATCGCTAAGGTTGCTGAGCGTGTGGGGTGGAAGAGAGTAGCAGAAGAATTGTATGCCTTTGCAAATGGGAATAAAGCTGCTATAAAAGCAGGTGGATACGGCGCAATGGGACTTGGAATGACGACTGCACTCTTAGGACCCCTTACTGTAAATGCTGTATATGAATCCGAACGTACTGTAAGTATTGATCCAACTCTTATTGAAAAGGCAAAGAAAGTGAATGGAGATACATAGAATATTTTCACTCTCCTTTGACATTCACCGCATGTTGGAGTAAAAGTACTTCAACATATTTTTGATTTTATAAAAGTGTCCATTCATACTTATTCAAGTAATGGTCCGTCTGAATCTTTTTCCAAGAGCTCAGATGAAATTATTCACACTCTTCATGATCTCAAAAGTGAATTTTTTAAAAGAGTATTCAATCAAGTGAGTGATAAAAATGCTCTTGAGAATGATTGTATAGATAGAGAAGAGATTAATAACTATACACAATTTTTTACAGAAGAAATTAGAAGTATATTAAAAGGATTGAGATTGACATGGAATGAAGCACGTTTCCAGAACCGTGCTCTTTTGATAGAGCTCATGCATATGGGGGAGAATATCCAGCTTACATCAAGATATCTCAGTCATTATCTAAATAATTCAATTCCGCAGACTCCTAAAATATTTGAAGAATATATAAAAGATCAGCGTCTGAAGAAAAAGCCTAACTCTACTACAAATGTACCTAATAAGAGGGAGAGAAAATCTTTTATTGTAGAAGATATTCAAATCTCTTCCTTTGTAGATTTGCATCATCACTTAAAACAGGGATTGGGCGGAGCACATGGATATGATAATACTCTTTATCTCCAGCGCTGGTTTCATGAGTTTATTCATAAAATGACTGATGAGTTCTTGAGAGAAAACGATATTAAACGCCAGCTATTTGATCTTTATGATCAAACTCAAATCCAACGGATAGACGGCATAGAGAAAATGTTTGAGCATAAAGGAAAACTACTGGATATAATGACTCAGATGAAAGAACTAGAAATGAATAAACATACTCATATGCTTGATACTTCGCATGTGCAGACCCGCTTAGGGGAATTGATCCGTAAAGAGAAAAAGCCTCAATGGGTATATGATCTTGCATATCATGAAAGTAAGGTGAAGGAAAAAAGACTGCGTGATGAGAATAGAAATCGTAAAGTTAGGAGAACTTATCTTGATATCAATGATGTATTAGATCAATACTGCTTAGTGCTTGCTGAGATTTTGTGGGATATTGAACCTTCTGTAAATGAATTGCTTTCTATGCTTCAAAAGCATGTCTTTGAAACAAAGAAAATGATTTGTATTCTACTCCAGCATCCACAGGATTATTCAGAAAGTGTAAGGCTGCTTCTATATAAATATATATGCTCTTTAGGAGAATTACGTGAACAGACTGAAGAAAAAGTTGTATCTTTCCCAAAATCTCCTACATATCATACAACCAAAAAGGTAAAAACTCGCATTGCTATGTCGAAGGCATATAGAATGAAAAAGCATAAAAAACAAAGTTTGCCCTTGTATTCTCTAGCTGAGGACGGCAGCGGAAAGCATATTTATTATGATCAAGATATAGATATGGTTACTTATTACGAAAAAAAGAAAGACGGGTCTCAGACCCGCCTTTCTCAAAGTACTCAACGAAAGCTCTTTGATGAACTTTAAAGTGCTCTTGTCTTTACCTTTTCAAGCAGCATTTTTACAAATGCGTCTTTTTCCATTACATCCTGCTTCTTAGTCTTATAATCTCGTACTGCAAGAGTATTGCCTTCTATCTCCTTATCTCCGATAACGAGCATATAAGGTATCTTTGCCATCTCTGCGTCACGGATACGCTTTCCGAGACTATCCTCCTCAAGCCACTGTACTCTGATATCATTTGACTCAAGCATTTCTCTTATTTCTCGCGCGTAAGTAGTGTGTACTTCAGCAACTGGTAATATTGCCACCTGAACCGGCGCAAGCCATACAGGGAATGCACCAGCACAATGCTCTATAAATACGCTCAGGAAGCGTTCTATTGATCCCATGATGGCACAGTGAATCATAGTGACTCTTTCCTTCTCTCCCTGCTCATTGATACAGTAAAGATTGAAACTCTCAGGCTGACTAAAGTCGAGCTGAATAGTGGCCACTTGATGTTCACGCCCTAAAGAGTCCTTAGACATAAAGTCGATCTTTGGACCATAGAAAGCAGCTTCTCCGATACCATCCACATATTCTGCACCTCTTTTCTCGATGATGCTAATAAGCTGATCTTCTGCCATTTTCCATGTCTCTTTTGTTCCGCTGTATTTCTCAAACTTTTCAGGATCATGACGTGAAAGTCTTGGTTTGAGCTCAAATCCAAAGGCACCATAGAATGTATCGATGATATCCCAAATTTTCATGGCCTCTTCCTCTATCTGACTTCTTCGGCAGAATACATGAGCATCATCCTGAGTAATAGAAAGTACACGGGAAAGACCTGAGAGCTCTCCGCTCTGCTCATCACGATATACCATAGTAGTCTCACAGAATCTCTGCGGCATATCCCGATATGATCTTGGCTCACAATCAAAAATCTGAGTATGATGAGGACAGTTCATTGGCTTCATTGCGTAGAGATTGTTCTCACGAGTCTCTATTTTGAAAAGATCTTCAGCATACTTAGCCCAGTGACCGCTAGTCTCATAAAGATCCTTCTTTGTAATATGAGGAATTGCTACTTTCTGATAGCCTCGTACCTTTCGAAGTTCCCAGACAAAGTCATTGAGAAGTTCACGGAGGATAGTTCCTTTGGGAGTCCAAAGCGGCAGACCTGATCCTACGAGCTCAGAGAAAGTAAAGAGACCGAGCTCTTTACCAAGCTTTCTATGATCCCGCTTTTTTGCTTCCTCGATCATTTTGAGATGAGCATCGAGATCCTTTCTGTTATTAAAAGCAAGTCCGTAAATACGCTGAAGCATTGGTCTTTTTTCATCACCTCTCCAGTATGCTCCTGCAATCTTATCTAGCTTAAAAGCATAAAGATCAAGTTTACCAGTATCTTCTACATGAGGTCCCTCACAGAGATCGACAAAATGTTCTCCGTTTTTATAAAAAGAAACTTTTTCAATTCCTTCATTCTTTACAAGATCTTCTACTAACTCTACTTTATAAGGCTGATTTGCAGCTCTCAAGAACTCGATAGCTTTATTTGCAGGTTCTTCATAATATTCGAAAACCTGCTTTGCTTTCATGATCTCACGCATTTTTTCTTCAATCAGAGGAAGATCTTCAGGTATGAGAGTACGTGGAAGCTCCATGTCATAGTAGAAGCCGTTCTCAATAGCGGGTCCTACACCAAATTTTGCTTCTGGAAACATCTGCAGTACTGCCTGAGCAAGTACATGAGAGTAAGAATGCCGTTTTTTAAATAATTTATCGTCCATTGTAAGATTTAATATTCAAGTAAGGAAAAATATACACATTGATGTTTGGGGCAATAGCCCAATCACGTGTGCAGTCTGTAGATGCAGAATATTTCCTGAACCTCACCGCAGGATGCAGGGTGGAGTACTTGATTCATAGATAAAGGTAAAAAGTAGCAGTTTCAAAAACTGTATGTGTACTATACAGAGCTAGGCTTCAAATTTCAATAGGGAAACTAGGAGAGAGAGAATTTTCAGATCCCCGTATTATTTTTTATAAACTTCCGCAGAATATTTTTATAATCTTCAGTTCCTATTTCATCCATATCTATATCTTCTGGTTTGATTAAAATAACCTCCTGAAGTTCTTTTTTATCAAAAAGATCAAAGACTGGATTGTCGTTTAAGTGGATAATGAATACTGGTACTACTACAGAGTAGAGAATATTCTGATATCCATAAGGACGTCCAAAAGACGCCAGATAGGAGATAGATTTTATATCTAGCGTTGACCCAAGTTCTTCATATAGTTCTCTTTCTAAACCTTCTTCAAAATTTTCCAGCTGCTCTATAAAACCTCCTGGCAGATCAAGCATTCCTAAATACGGAGGAATATTACGTCTAGTCATGAGGATTCGCCCGTCTTCACTAATTACGATTCCCTTTACTCCCGGTTTTGGGGAAAGGTAGAACTTAAAGCTACATGCAGCACAGATAAGTAAGTTTTCTTCTTTTTTTCTTAGAGTACTCCCGCATTTAGGACAGTAAGAAAAAGCGTTGTTCTCAGGTATGTACATTTGAGATTATTTTTAAGTGAGATATTGTTTTAGATAATCTTCTACAGCTTTTCTATCAGCAGCAAGAATTATTTCGGAAGGATTCATATCTTCAGGTTTTACTAAAAGAATTTCCTGAATCTCTTTTGGGTCATAATGAGTTATGTCAGGTATGCTGTTTAAACGGGCTATAAATACTGTAACTATAACATCATACTCAATTCCCTTAAAAGGATAGGGAACTGGGTAAGAATCAAAATAATCAAGTCTAGAGCTGCTGATATCTATACCTGTTTCCTCTTTTACTTCTCTTTTTATCCCATCCCTTAAGTTTTCACCAATATCTAAAAAACCTCCTGGAAGTTCAAGGCTTCCCTTGTATGGATCTACATTTCTTCTAGTAAGTAGTATTCTCTCATCCGGCAGAACAATAATGCAGCAGGAAGCAGGTTTTGGGCTTATATACAAATTAAACTTACATGTAGAGCATGTAAGTAGTGATTCGGATTTATATATGAAGTCTGCTCTACAAAGAGGACAAAATGTATAGGCTTCAGCCTGTTTCATAAAATTATTTTACGTATTCGCCAAATACTTCTCAGCAATAGCCTCTGCTTCCTGCGAAATTGGTCTCCACCAGTCTTCATTGTCCTGATACCACTGGATTGTTTTCTTGATACCTTCTTCAAATGTATATTTTGGCTCCCAACCAAGTTCATTTTTGATCTTGGAATAATCGATAGCATACCTTGGATCATGTCCCGGTCTATCTTTTGTAAAACGTATGAGGTTTTTATTTCCTTCCAAGCTAAAGAGAATAGTCTCCGCAATTTCTATGGTATTTCTTTCTGAATTACCACCTACACAATAAGTCTCACCAATTTTACCTTTTGTAATAACGTCTTCAATAGCTCGGCAGTGGTCTTCAACATAAAGGTAATCACGAACAGCTTTTCCTTCACCATATACAGGGATAGGCTTATTCTGCATAATTCTTGTAATATAAAGGGGAATCACTTTTTCAGGAAAGTGATATGGTCCGTAGTTATTACTGCAGTTAGTAATTGTTACAGGCAAGCCGTAGGTATGATAATAAGCAAGCGCCAGATTATCACCTGCTGATTTTGAAGCAGAATATGGTGATCTAGGAGAGTGAGGTGTTAGTTCACTAAATTTCTCATCCGAATTGAGAGGAAGTGTGCCATAGACTTCATCTGTAGAAATATGATGATATCTTTTTTTTCCAAATTTTCTACAAGCTTCAAGCAGAGTATGTGTACCAAGTACATTTGTCTCCAAAAATATTCTTGGTGTTACTATACTTCTGTCTACATGACTCTCTGCTGCAAAGTGTACAACGAGATCTACTCTTTCTACTAATGTATCTACTGTCTGGATATTTGTAATATCACCTTCAACAAAGACATACCGTGCACCAAATTGTTCTTTGTGAGCATGTACAGTCCTCGGATTAGCTGCATATGTCATAAGATCCAAATTAATAATGGTATCTTGTTTATGATGAGTGAGCCAATATTCAATGAAGTTTGACCCAATAAAACCGGCTCCGCCTGTAACGAGAATATTCATAGAAGAGAGTAAATTATTCTTCAAGTTCTGCTAATTGTATTCTCAAGGTAGCTAGAACCTCCTCTTGAGATCTCTTTTTTTCCTGCTGAGCCTCAACAATTTCTTCTGGTGCATTATCTACGAAAGCCTGATTTGAAAGCTTCTCATTGAGAATTCTTAAAGCTTTTTCGCTATCAGCAACACAGAGCTTCAGGCGTGCTCTCTCTTTTCCGATATCCAGCATTTCTTCCAATGGAAGATATATTTCAAACGGTACAATAATTAATGTTACTTTTTTTGAAAGTATTGGTCGTCCTTTATGTATCTTTAACTCCTGAAGTCTAGCAAGTTTACAGATAATTTCAGAAAATTCCTGTAAGATCTCTTCCTTTTTATCTGCTACAAAGTGGGCTGTGATAAGTTTTCCAGGGAGTACACCTTTTTCCTGACGGATATTTCTGATACCTTTTACGATATTGATCAGTATCTCAAAATCTGCTTCGATGTCTAAAGCTTTAAATTCAGGGATTGCTTCCGGCCATTCAGAAATGATAAGAGGATCCTTTTGTCCGAAATTGGACCAGATCTCTTCTGTAACAAATGGTGCAACAGGATGCCAGAGCTTGAGTATTGTCATGATTCCATATTGGAGAATCATGTCTGTATATTCATTTTTATCAATTTTTGAAATCTCTATATACCAGTCGCAGAATTCATGCCAGCTGAATTCATAGAGCTTCATAAGAGACTCACCGAACATAAAGTTTTCAAAGGCATTTGAGACATCTGTAATATGGGAGGAAAGACGGGAAAGTATCCATCTCTCAGCCAGAGAGAGCTTTTTATAATTCTTTTCTAATTCTTTTTGTATGGTTGCATAGTCCTTTGTCTCAGACATATTCATCCGTATAAAACGTGAAGCATTCCAAAGCTTATTTACAAAGTTTCTATAATTTTCAGCCTTTGATTCTGAAATAGGGAAGTCATTTCCAGGGGTTGTCCCGATAGTAAGCATGAGTCGTAGTGCATCTGTACCATATTGTTCCTGCATGATCTTTGGCTCTACACCATTACCCTTACTTTTACTCATTTTCTGGTTATGCTGATCTCTTACGAGTCCTCCAAGGAAGACATGTGAGAAAGGACTCTGACCTGTGAGCTCAGTACCCATCATCATCATGCGGCATACCCAGAAGAAAAGTATATCTCTACCAGTCTCAAGTACAGAGGTTGGATAGAATTTTTTGAAATCTTCAGTTTTTTCAGGCCATCCAAAAACCACAAAGGGCCAAAGTGAAGAAGAGAACCATGTGTCTAGCACATCCTCGTCTCTTTTCCATGTAACTTTATCAGTATTCTCAGGCGCAGTCTCTGATACCTGCATCTCTCCATTGGATCCATAATATACTGGAATCTGATGTCCCCACCAAAGCTGACGCGATATACACCAGTCTTTTATATTTTCCATCCAGTTGACGAATTCTTTTTCAAATCTATCAGGTATAAAGTCTGTTTTTCCTTTTTTTACTGCTGCAAGAGCTTTCTCTGCCATTGGTTTTGTCCGTACAAACCACTGCTTAGAGATAAGAGGTTCAACAATAGTATTGCATCTCTCACATCTTTTTATACTGCTGTCATAATCCTCAATGCTCTCAAGATTTCCAATATTATCAAGATACTCAATTATATTTTGACGAGCCTGGATAACATCAAGTCCTGCAAATTTGCCAGCACTTTTATTCATCTTTCCATCAGTTGTGATCACTGGAACAATTCCAAGGTTGTGATCTCTTCCTATTTCAAAATCCAAGAGGTCATGTGCAGGAGTAATTTTTACAGCTCCAGTACCAAATTCCATATCTACCCGCTCATCTGTAATGACAGGGATCTCTTTATTAAGAATAGGAAGGATAAGCATTTTATCCATAAACTCTTTGTATCTCTTATCACTTGGATGTACAGCGATCGCTACATCTCCTAGCATAGTTTCAGGTCTTGTTGTTGCAACAATAACAGACTTGTCTGCAGCTTTGAGAAAATATCGTATAAAGTAGAGCTTACTCTTTTCTACAGTACTTATAACTTCCAGATCAGAGAGGACGGTGGCACATCGTGAACACCAGTTTACAATATAGTCTCCCTGATAGATAAGATCTTTTTTATGCAGGTCTACAAAGACTTTATTTACAGATTTATTAAAATCATCATCGAAAGTAAATCTTTCTTTACTCCAATCACAGCTTGCGCCCATACTTTCTTCCTGCTCTGTAATATTCTTTTTGTAGATCTTTACCCAATCCCAAACTTTTTTCACAAATTCATCTCTTGAAAACTGATGGCGTGTTTTCCCTTGCTCAGCGAGCTTTTTTTCTACTACTACCTGTGTGGAAATACCAGCATGATCTGTGCCAGGTATCCAAACTGTCTCATCGCCCTTCATTCTGTGATATCGTACAAGCGCATCTTGTGTAGCAAGACGGGTAGCGTGACCTATGTGCAGATTTCCTGTAACATTTGGAGGAGGAAGAACTATAGAAAATTTTTCATTTGTTTTTCCAGGTTTCGGAGCGAATAATCCTTCTTTTTTCCACCATGTATAAAGACGCTGCTCCACATTCTTTGGATCATAGGCTTTAGGAATCTGTGAAAGTGGTTGTTCTTTTTTGTCCATACTGGAAAGTACGAAGGGATATACAAATGAAAAGATGTTTCGTGAGAGAACTTTTATGTTGTCTCAAAGGTGCTATTCTTGAAGCATGATATGCTATATGGCTTTTTTTTCAAGCAATAAGACTCAAGATTGCCCACGAAGCGTGGTAGGGGCTTATTTAAAAACTTTTGTGATTTCATCCTTAAGGATTGAATTAAGTTCAAAAATATTCTGTGAGGACTCCTCTGCGGCATATAATTTGCTATCCTGAGATTTTAAATAAAGTACGACACTTTTTAAATCAGGGTTTGTGCGGCGTATAAAGAGTTTCAGATCAGCTGAGCTGAGAAGATCTTCACGTTTAATAGGAGAATTTTCTAAAATATTTTCAGCATTTATTGATAGAAGAGCCATAACAGTGCTTTGTATAATTTCATTTGCAACATCACTTTTTGGTGTACTAGACCAAACATTATTCGTATTCGAAAGAGTCAGCTTATCTGTATCGGATTTAAATATAATTTCTGAGACCTCTTCTGGCTTAAGTTTTGTAACAGTCTTGTCTCGCAATGTCACGAGGGGAGTCTGAAAACTTCCCTGAAGTATTCCTTTTGCAAGATACGTTGTGTCTTCAGTATCTTTTCTTGCATAAGTATGTACATAATCATCAGAAATTTTACCTATGTAAAATCCAGCCTTCTTTTCATTATTCTGGAAAAATTCCACATGTGTACCTTTCTCATTTACCTGAAATTCATCAAACTTGTCTTTATTCGTTGAAATAGTGCCAGTTGTTACAATATTCTTTGCCTCATTTAGTATGGTATTGACCTTTTCATTATCAGCACGGCTGTTAATAGGAGTAGTAATATCCCAATTTGTACCGGTCTTGCTCAGAGTAATAATCTCCTTGCTTGGCATTGTAAGTGTAACTCTATCAACTAGACCAGTATTTACCGATAGAAATTTTTCATTTTTTGGACTATAAGAAGCATTATCTACATATTTCTGAAATACTGCGACTGATACTATTGCTATAAAGAGTAATGTGAGTACAACCAGTTGTTTCTTTGACATGATATTGTTTAAGTTAAATATATTATTTTAAATAATTTTTCTTCATTCTACTATATCTGAATCTTAAGTATAGAAGTCCTCCTAAGATAGTGAGGAAGGAGGGTAGTCCAAGAGCAATTGTTTTAAATAGTAGTTTCTCTTCAGATGTTGTTTCTCTAAGTAATCTTGTTTCAAAACCTTTGTTTCTTACCTCAATCAGTCGAGCATCCTGCAGAGTAGTGTCTACAGCATTGAGAATCAGTTTTAGACAAGTCGTATCCTGTGAAGCTTGAAGGAGCTGGTCTATGATACATCCGCTGCTTCCTACTACGATCAGTGAAGCCGTTTTATTATTCTTTTGGCTTTCTTTTATTAGAGCAATAGGAAATTTGCTTCCTGATGCAGATTCCTGGTTGAAAAATGAATCCGGTTCGATAGGATTGATGACATTAATATTTGTATACTCACTGCTGTTTTTGCTTGAATACAGCAGAGTTGTAATACCAGTATTATTTGTAATAGTAAGCGGACTTGCAAATGGTAATGTTACCGCTGTGAGTTTCTCCGTAATAAGATGTGGAGTGATATCTTTAATAAGCGGTAAGAGAGGGAATGAGACAAGCTGCTGCATGATAAGAGTTCCATTTTGTGTACTTACGCCGATTTGCTTTGCAGATCTGTCCGCAAGAAGATTCTTTGAGATTGTAATGCCTTCGGAAGAGAGGAAAGAGTTAAGAGTCTCAAGCGGTATTTCTTTTGCCGTAATTCCTTGGGAAATATCAATACCAACACTGCTCTGACTGACAAGAATGTTTCCGCCATTGTCTGAAAACTTTTTAATGAGTGCTATCTTTTCTGCTGGAACTGCTTCTTTTATGCCTCCAATAATAAGAGTACCAATGCTAGGATCTATTTCGTTTGCTGAAGCAAGATCAACTGGAAGTACTTTATAGGATTTGTTAAGCTCCTGGGTAAGCATCTGCATCGTGTATGCTCCCTGTGTATAGCCAGATAGCTCAGGTGCACCATACCCCTGTATAATACCGACTACAGGTAAGTTCTTGTTTGTTACTTTTCTTATACGGCTTGTAAGATCGTATTCAAGTCCATTCGTACTAGTAATATATGGTATGAGTTCTTTTTTATCTCCATACTGGATGCTTACTCCTAAGTAGCCTCGCTGTATTGATACAGAATCATTTTCGATTTTATTAAACTGCAGAGGAGTTATACCTGCCTGCTGTGCTTCGGTCTCTTTCTCCGTAGACTCATTAGGATTTATGAATTCAAGCTGCACTTTACCTTTTCCGTAGACCTTAAATTCCTTAAGTAAATTCTCTAAATATTTCTTATCCTCCTTTTTTTCATCAGGTACATTATCTGTAATATATGCTTTGATAATTATAGGATCATCTAAGCCCGAAAGAGCATCTTTTGTGATTGCAGAGAATGTGTAGACTTTGTTTGAAGTGAGGTCTAGCCGAAGAGGAGAGCTTGAGAGTACGATATTTAAAGCTATAAGAATTCCTAGTACAAGAAGTGTGCCAATGGATGCAAAGAATATTTTACGTGGTCGTGTCTTCATAAATATCAATTAAACAGTAGTAAAAATCAGGATACGTTGCGTAAGTCGAGGCTTTCCTTTGTAAGAAGACACATCATAATTACGATGGATACAAAGAAAACTACATCACGCAGATCAATAATCCCTTTAATGAAAGACTGGTAATGTTCTGCATAGATACCTGTCATGACAAGCACTAAGGAAATAATTGAGCTAATAATAAAAGCAATAATCTGGTTTGTAGTCAGAGACGAAATAAACATTCCGTACGAGAGCATGCTGGCTGTCATTAAGAGAGCTCCAATATAGCTTGCTACAACCACTCCCCATTCAAGATTTCCCAGCATGCTGACTAGAGCAGCAAATAGAAAAGATCCTATAAGTGCAATTGCCATGAAGGCTAATGCCCCAAAAAATTTACTTAAAACAATCGTACTATCTGAAACTGGTAATGTGACTAGTGTCTCAAGTGTACCTTGTCTTCGTTCCTCAGAGAAAAGTCTCATTGAGAGAGCTGGAGCAAAAAAAACTAAGAGAAATGGAAGGGGTTCAAAGAATTGGGATAGCGACGCTTGATTGTTGACAAAAAGAGGATACACAAAAAACCATCCTCCAATGGCAAAGAAAGCTATCAAGAATACGTATGCTATCGGAGAATTGAAGTAATGCCTCAGTTCTTTTATGAATAATGTAGTAAACATAGATGAATATATTATTTTGTAAGCTGCAGAAATACTTTCTCAAGATTACTTTCCTGCGGGACTAGTGCAAGCATAGGAATCTTGTTTTTGACAATAAATTTGAGAAGTGTCTGACGAGTCTCAATATCATTTTCTATTTGAAGAATAATTTCTGTTGTTTTGTCAGGGAGTCTCTTTGATTCAATAACTGTATATTCTTTCTCAAATTCATTCTGCGCATCCTCAGCTGAGAGTGTTGTCTTCAGACTCAAAGTAGTAAACCCCTCTTTATTTTGTCCTAATGTCTCCGGGGTTCCTTCTGCAACAATCATACCTTCGTTAATAATAATGATTCTATTACAAACAGCCTCTACCTCCTGCATGATATGGGTAGAAAAAATAATTGTGTGTTCCTTTCCAAGCTCCTGAAGCAATTCACGAATTTCAATAATCTGTCTTGGATCTAATCCTGATGTAGGTTCATCTAAAATTAAAATCTTAGGTTCGTGGAGTATGGCCGTTGCAAGCCCCACTCTTTGTCTATATCCTTTTGAAAGAGTGTGGACAGGACTATAGAATACATCTTCCAGTCCGCATCTTCTGACTGTTTTTCGAATAGCTTGAGTGAGCTTTTTTCCTTTTAATTCTCTCATGGATGCATGAAAGAGTAATGTCTCTTCTACTGTAAAATCCATATAAAGAGGATTGTTCTCAGGCAGATATCCTATCATTGCTCTTGTTTCCAAGGAATTTTCTGAGGTTTTTTCCCCATTGATAGTGATATCTCCCTCTGTTGGAAACATATATCCTGTGAGAAGTTTCATAGTGGTGGATTTTCCTGCTCCATTTGGACCGAGTAATCCTACTATTTCTCCTTTTTTGACTTCAAATGATATGTCTTTGAGCGCTTGAGTCGATCCATACCACTTGGAAATGTTTTTAACTGAAATCATAGACAACATGTAAGCTCTTATAAATCAGGTGTATGATAGCCATTTTTATGGTGAAGTAAAACGCCTCCTGTATACTTTGAATTGACTCATAAGGAATGCATACGCAAATAAGCATTTTTCTCTTTTTTTACTATTGTCGGCGTTGCTTTTTTGCGGAAAAAAGGTATAATGAGTACAGGAGCTATTTTTACTCCTAGAATGCATTGCTTAATAAAAATTTACGTATGTCTGATTTTCAAGGAGTAGCGGGAATGCATGATCTTTTACCTGAAGATCATGAATATTTTACGTTTATCAAAAAAGTCATTCGTTATAACGGAAGACGTTCAGGATTTAAAAGAATTAGTGTGCCTGCGTTAGAGCATGAGAGCATGATTTTTTCATCATGTGGTACTCTGCAAATGGAGTGCGCTGAACATTTATTTAAAATAGATGGTCCTGAAACTCTCTACCTAAGATCTAATATGAGATCTGGAATAGCGAGAGCATATATTGAACATAACATGCAGGAGCTTCCAAAACCTGTAGAATACTATTATATCGAACCATCATGGAGAAGAGATGTTGCTGATAATTCTCTAAGACAGTTCTATCAGTTCGGATTTGAACTTTTGGGTGAGCAGGACCCTGCTCTTGATGCACAGCTTATTGAAATGTGTAAAAGAATATTTGAAGATCTGGGACTAAAAGGTGTAAAACTTCGTATCAATTCAGTTGGAACCAAAGAGGATAGAATCCCCTATGAGGAAGCTCTTAGAAATTTCTATGCAGGAAAAGAAAGATCTCTCTGTGAAAAATGTGTAAAACGTTTTGAAAGATCCCCAATGATGCTTATTGAATGTACGGAAGAGGACTGTAAAATCCTTGCAAACCTTGCACCTAAAATGAGTCAGTTCCTTTCAAAGAATTCCAAACAGCATTATGAAAAAGTGAAGGAATACCTTACTACGCTTGAGATTTCCTTTGAGGAAGATCCATTCATGCTTAGAGATTTTCTCTACTATACTGGTCTGATATTTGAATTTTATGTGGAAAGAGAAGATAGAGAGATAGAGCTTGGAGGAGGAGGTAGATATGATAATCTTATCAAAGATATGGGAGGTGCAGATACACCTGCTGTAGGATTTGCTGCTGGAATGGAGAGAGTAACGGAACTTATGAAAGAGATTCATATCCGTGTTCCTTCAAAGGACAAAGCTCATGTATTTATGGTGCAGCTTGGTGAGGATGCAAAACGTATTGCACTAAAACTCGTATCTGAACTCCGTAAAGCCGGTATAAAAACAGTAGGAGCTCTTGGAAAGGATAGCATCCGCTCACAGCTTGAGAGTGCTGGGAAGATTGATGTAAAATATGCCCTTGTGATGGGACAGATGGAGGTGCATGAGAAAAAGATAATCGTTCGGGATATGAAAAAAGGTACCCAGGAAATTATGCCGTTAGACAGTATAGTCGAGCATCTTGTCGAGCTTATCGGACCTGAACATCTTGATACAAAAGATTTTCAAGGTATGATAGAGGAGGCGTCTGAGAGTGACGAATAATAAGAGTATTTTGTTTTCTTATCGATTGTTACATGGGTATAGGAATTCTCGTTAAGCTTGATCTTATTCTTGCATTCTTTTCTTTTTTAGGAATTTTAAGTGTAGGAGGATGGAAAATAAAAGAGATCTGGAAATTTAGACAACTTCGTGAAGACTCTAGGCATATTTTTAGAGAATTTAAAAGTAAAATACTAACGCTTCTTGAAAGAAAAGAAGCTGTGATAGATGATGAAGAAGATGAGTATATTGATCAGCATGTGGTAACTCCTGATGATCATGTGGAGATTCAAAAGATCTTGAGAAAAGTGGAAATGCTACTTTCAAATAATGATTTTGAGAATGCAGAGAAAATGCTTGTGGAGGCACTTGCCTTTGATGCTGACGATGAAGAAGTAAATAGCCTGCTTGCGTTTGTGTATATGAAAAGGAAAAAGTATACCAAAGCAGAGAGTATCTATATTCATCTTGTGGAAATGAAAGTACAGGATCCATCTATTTATGGAAATCTTGCAAAAGTATTAGAAGCACAGGAGAATTATGATCAGGCAGTAAGAGCTTATAAAGAAGCTATAAAAAGAGATCCGCATAATGCAGCAAGATACTACCAGCTTGGAGCATTGCTGCTGCAGATGGGAAGTGTCGGTGAAGCTATAGATGCATTTGAGCACGCTGTACGTTTTGATACACGGAATACAAAATACCTATTTGCATTAGGTGAAGGTTATCTTGATACAGATGCAAATAGTCTTGCGGCAAAAGTATTTGAAAGAATTCTTGATATTGAGCCATATAATGAAAAAGCAAAAGTACATTATTTGAATTTAAAGGAAAAAGGATACTTGGGATAAAAGAATTAGGAAATAGGAATTAAGAAATAAGAATTAGGATATTTCCCTAATTCTTATTTTTTAATCTTTTAATGTTTTCTTCTCTTTTTCCTTTTGATAGGAATGCTTTTTTGTATAATGAGAGTACATCAAATCAATCTCATACTACATGGCAAAAGCATCGGTTAATCAGTTTATATGTACTAATTGTCAGAATATTTCCTCTAAGTGGCAGGGGCAGTGTGTTTCTTGCGGTGAGTGGAATACATATGTAGAGATGGATGAGGCACCAGGAGCATTAGCGGGGAGTTTGCAAAAGAGAAAAGAGTTTTCTGCGGGGAGAGCTATTGCCGTCGAGAGTGTGGCAACGATTCTCGAATCTGGTACTGAACAAGGTACTAACTCTAAATATAGATTTACAACAGGAGTGGAGGAATTAGATCGTGTCTTTGGTGGAGGAATAGTAAAGGGATCAATGAGTCTTTTAGCCGGTGAACCTGGGATAGGAAAATCTACTTTAACATTGAGATTATGTAAGGCACTGGCAGATCATGGAGAGAAGGTATTATATATTTCCGGAGAAGAGTCTGTGGCGCAGATAGCAGATAGAGCGAGACGCATGGAGGTGGGGCAGGATAAAGTGTTTCTTGCGAATATGAATTCCATCGAGGATGCACTGGCAACTGCTCAGAGAGAAGATCCTGCCTTTGTTGTTATAGATTCTGTACAGGTAATGTATGCAGAATCTCTTGGAGGCGCATCAGGCAGTATTTCTCAGATACGTTTTGTAACAGAACTGCTTCTTGAGTTTGCCAAGACTAGAAATATTACCGTACTTTTGATTGGTCATGTGACGAAAGAAGGAAATCTTGCAGGACCAAAGGCACTTGAGCATCTTGTAGATACTGTGCTTTTACTGGAAGGTGAAAGATCACATTCTTTCCGAATTCTTCGCGCTGTAAAGAATCGTTTTGGTTCTACGGATGAAGTAGGAGTATTTAGTATGACGGAGAAAGGACTTGAAGAGGTAAAAAATCCTTCTTCTGTATTTTTGGAAGGGCGAATGAAAGAAGTGGCAGGTTCCGTGATTACATCTACGGTAGAGGGAACAAGAGCATTTCTTCTAGAAGTTCAAGCTTTGACTACGTATACAAAATTCGGCTATCCAAAAAGAGCTGCTGTAGGATTTGATCTCAATAGACTTCAACTTCTTCTTGCTGTGGTGGGAAAGTATACAAATATAAACTTAGATAGTTATGATGTGTATATAAATGTAGCCGGAGGACTTCGCATCCGTGAATCAGGACTTGATGTTGCCATTATCCTTGCAATTATCTCCAGTAAACTTCAGAAGCCTCTTCCTGAGGGTATTATTGCCTTTGGAGAAGTAGGGCTGACTGGAGAAGTACGTACGCTTTCTTTTCTTGAAAAACGAATTAAAGAGGCACATAAATTGGGTATGAAAACATTTATCGTACCAGCCTCTGCTGCCCTGCCCAAGATGAAGGATGTTGATATTAGACCTATCAAGCATGTGAGCGAATTACTAAAATTCTTTCAGTAGAGATACATGTTAAAGAAAATATCACTATCACCTTTTTATATACTGCTGCTGCTTTTGCAGCTGGGTTTTATAATTCTCTATTTTGCAGCTTCTCACTTTTGGGTTTTACAGATCTTTTCTGTGATTCCTCCTTTTTTGTTCCTAGTGCCTGGGAGTATTTGTCTTTTGATATCTCTTTTTAAGAAAGATATAATAGCTATTCTGCTTTCGTTAAGCTGCAGTTTACTGGGTTTTCTATTCATAGAATTCAATCCCTCACTGTTGTTTGGTAGTGAACCACAGGATACCCATAATAGTGTCATAGTATTTAATTCGAATACGACACTATGGAATCAAAAGGACCCTGAAGAATATATGAAGTTCTTAAAATCACAGAATGCTGATATTTATCAGCTGCAGGAAGTGATACCACCTCGCGGAAAAGGCAATGTAGACACAAAGATCTTTAATAAGTATTTTCCTGACTATACGATTATTGCTCATCATGAGCTCGTGACTCTATCGAGACTTGCTGTAACTGATTCAGAGTATAGAGAACCAAATGACTTTCAAAGGGTTACTGTGAATCTTGATGGAAAAGGTGTGGATTTCTATAACGTACATATGAGGATACATCTTTTGCCAGAACTTTATAGACAACCTGTAGAGTTTTTAAGAGAAACAAAGGAACGCTATAACTGGAGACATGAACAGTTTAGACAGCTGCTTGATGGGGTGAAAAAAAGTGAGAAAGCATATATCTCAGGAGACTTTAATACTTCAAAGACTATGGGAATGATGAGACCTCTTCAGGAAGTTACTAAAGATTCATTCTCTCAGAGTAGTGATGTATTTCCAGTTACCTGGGATATGAAAGGAAATTCCTGGTGGAGGATTGATTATAATCTTGTGAAAGGAATTGAGCTTTTAAAACATGAGAATGTTGAGCAGGCGGAATATTCGGATCATAGAGCACAGAGAGTTTTTATAGATATAGACTAGTCTTCCCTTGCAACTTCACTGAACATTTCGTATAGTACACAAGTATTATTCATTATGACTGTATGCTCGATCAAATTCAAAATATTTATGTGGAAGCGAAGGGTGCTCTTGAAAAAGCTATGACTTGGGAGGCTTTAGAGGAAGTGGAAAAAAGCGTGCTTGGAAAGTCAGGTTCTCTTAATAATATCCTGAAAGGACTGAAGGATCTTTCTCCTGAGGAAAAACAAAGCGTTGGAGGTGAGTCAAATAGAGTAAAGAAAGAGCTTCTTGATATTTTTTATGCAAAGAAAAAAGAGATTGAATACAAAGCTATTGAAGAAAAAGTTGCTACTGAATGGATGGATGTGACGCTACCGGGAAAGAAAAATCCAATCTTTAGTGAAAAAGGAGGGCTTCATCCCCACACAACTATTGCTAATGAATGTATAAATATTTTTAAAAGACTAGGGTTTGCCGTCTGGGAAGGTCCGCATATTGTCTCTGACTTTGATAACTTTGAGGCAGTAAATGTACCAAAAGATCACCCAGCACGAGATATGCAGGATACGTTTTATCTTGAAAAGGGGTTTGTGCTTCGAACTCATACTTCAAGTATGCAGAACACTATTTTGAAGACAAAGGAGTTTCCTATTCGTGCTATTGTTCCTGGAAGAGTGTTCCGAAATGAGGCTACAGACTGTAGACATGAGGCGACATTTATGCAGCTTGAGGGAATCATGGTGGATAAAGGGATTACTCTTGCAAATCTTGAATGGGTGCTTCAAGACTTCTTGAAAGAACTATTTGGTAAGGATGTAAAATTTAGAATTCGTCCTGGATATTTTCCATTCGTTGAACCAGGAATGGAATTAGAAATAGACTGTCTAGTGTGTCACGGAAAAGGCTGTGGTCTTTGTAAAGGACTTGGATGGACTGAAGTAATGCCATGTGGAATGATTCATCCTCGTGTGCTTGAACTAGCGGGTATTGATCCAAACGAGTATAGCGGCTTTGCCTTTGGATTCGGATTGTCTAGACTTGTACAGATGAAGTATGGGATTGAGGATGCGAGATATCTATTCTCAGATGATATGAGATTTTTGAAGCAGTTTTCTTAGACTCAAGTCATTGAGTAATTAGGTCATTAAGTAATTTAAAATTATATTTATTGCCTGAGTGGAGCGTAACCGAAGGCTGAGTTTCGGCACTTCAACTTCGCTAGTCTAGCTCAGTGAGTAAGAACAGCGCTATGAAAATTGCAATTATCGGTGGTGGGGCAGCGGGTATGATGACGGCTGCGACTATTCTTGAAAGAAATACTTCAAATGTAGAAGTATTTCTTATCGAGAAGAATTCTCTTTTAGGAAATAAGGTGATCATTTCCGGTGGAGGAAGATGCAATGTGACTACAGGTATTAGAGATATGAAAGTACTGCTTACGAAGTACCCAAGAGGTACAAATTTTCTGCGCACAGCTCTGTATAACTTTCCTCCTGAAAAAGTTTATAACTGGTTTCAGGGACATGGTGTACCTCTCAAAATTGAAAAGGATCTAAGAGTATTTCCAAAGTCTGATAATGGAAAAGATATTGTTGGTGTTTTTGAGGATATGTTTAAAAAGAAAAAAGCTCAAATTTTGTTTAAGAGAAATGTGGTAAGTATTTCCCATATTGATAATAAATTTACGATTACTTTTAAAGACCATGATGATCTTGTGGTAGACAAAGTAGTATTAGCAACTGGTGGACAAGCTTATAGACATACTGGATCCACTGGAGATGGATATACCTTTGCAGAGCAGCTAGGACACAAGATCTCTATGCTTGCTCCAAGTTTAAGTTCCTTTGTTACAGAGGAGAAGTGGACAGCTAAGGTTGCGGGAGTTTCGTTCCAGAGAGCAGGATTCTACATTAGAGGTGAGAAAAACTATGAGTTTGTAGGACCTTTTGTCTTTACTCATAAAGGTATTAGCGGTCCTGCTATTTTTGCTATGTCTGCTTTAAGTGCATTTGAAAAGTATGATAAAGCCCATCCTATGAAACTCATGCTGGATGTGCTTCCAGATATCTCTCATGAGGAGCTGGAAAAGAAATTGACTGAATATGTGAAAAATAACCATAAGAAAACTATTCTGACTACTTTGCATGAGTATGTGCCGTGGTCACTTGCAGAAATATTTTGTGAGCTCTTAGAGATTTCGCCAGAGAAAATGAATGCTGAGATTCCTAAAAAAACACTTCATAAAACTATTGAACTCTTAAAAAGATGTCCATTCTCCGTCATAGGAAGAGGCGCTGGAGATGAATTTGTAACGGCTGGAGGAGTAGATCTTGCTGAGATTGATTCTAAAACTATGGAGTCAAAAATATGTCCTGGACTCTATTTTGCTGGTGAAATTATGAATATTGATGGATTTACAGGAGGATTTAATCTTCAGGCTAGCTGGGCAACGGGCAGACTTGCAGGAGAGCATGCTTCTATGGTATAATTCTTTGATATAATAATTCTCATCTATGCAGTCTCAGGGACAACCAATAGCACAGAGTACAGGCGCTACTGCAGTAGCCGCTCCAATTGATCCTCGGATCCAGGAGCTCCATGCTTTGCAGGCAATTACATCTCCGATTATTGCTACAACATATCCAGACGTGGTACAGATGCTTTTTGAGACTCCTTCTTTGACGTTTCAAGAAAAACAATATTGGCTGCGATTGCTACCTTTGATGACTTTGGAGCAGGTAGATAAACTTCGTGATATTCTAACTACAGAAAGAAAAAAACTTATTGAAATACAGCAGCAGTATGCAGTTGCTCCTCCCCAGACCTTTGGAGACACACAGAGGATTAATTATGAAGCACAAAGGACAAAGAAAGAAATGCTGAAAAAGCAGGAGCATGTTGCTCAGAGAGTTGAAGAAGAACACGAAGAGGCTTTGCTTGATCAGCTAGATGAAATAGGATAGTCAAAGTTGAAAAAGTACCTTAAGGACTTAAGTACTCAACGCTTCCTCCAGCTGTAATTGTGAATCCACAAAGAATGGAGTCTTTATTCTTTGTCCCTGAATATTTAGAATTACACAGTAGTTTTTCCCCTGCATATTTCCTAGTGAATTCTTTAGGGTACTTAATATTTCTACATCAGGAACTTCTAGACTAATGTGTACCTCCTGCGCTTCAGTAGATATCTTGATATGTTCTGCAAGTTTCTTTCCTCCTGTTGCCTGCTGCACCATTTGTTCGGCAATGTCTGAATCTTCAGCTGTGTTTTCTGCTTCTTCAGGTGCATTCACTCCAAAGCGCAGCTGAGATACTCCAAGAGATCTCTTTTCATTTTGATTAAAAAGATTATCTCTTTTGGCATTCTCAATCATAAGTTCAATATTTACTCCACGGATCTCAGAGATGATAAATTGAGCTTCACCATCACGTATATCAAATTTTCCTGAGACTTTTACGAACTTCTCTTCCTGAATGTGAAGGTTATTTTGAGTATATGCTTTAGGAAAAGCAATTGCAGCAATAGAAGAAGAAGTACCTTCAATAGTAACATAAGCCATAAACTCCTTATTTTTTGTCATGAGTTTTTTGACTTTTGATATGAAGCCTACAATAACGAACTTTTTATTAGCATCCTTCTCTGTAAAAGTTTCGATTAATTTAGCATTTTTGGCAATATATTGATTGAGACCTTGTAATGGGTGACCAGTAACATAAAAGCCAAGATACTGTCTTTCCCAATGAAGTCTTTCAAGTATTACGGATTTCTCGCATTGCTGTAATTGAAGACCATTTTGACTACTATCTCCTCCAAAAGCAGCAAAAATATCTGTTTGTCCTCTTGCCTCTTTATCGTGATGTTCCTTTGAGTATTCAATGAGCGTTTCAAGATTTGAAAATAAAACTTTTCTATCTTCACCTAAGGAATCAAGAGCTCCTCCAAGAATCAATGCTTCAAGGGATTTTCGTGTAATAATAGATTTCGGTGCTCTTTTAATAAAATCTTCCACTGAAGTGAATGCTCCAGCTTTTTCTCTGCACCTTACAATCTCTCTTGCGGATTCAAGACCAAACCCTTTGATGGCGTTAAGTCCAAAGCGGATCTGCCCGTCTTTCACTGCTGTAAAGTGAACGAGAGATTCATTTACATCTGGCTGTAGAATCTCAATGTTCATTGCGCTACAGTCTTCAATCTGTATGAGAAGTTTCTCTGTGTTATCTTCAACAGTGCTTAATAGGGCAGTCATGAACTCCGTAGGATAATGGGCCTTCAAATATCCAGTCTGATAAGCAATAAGGGCATAACAGGCAGCGTGAGATTTATTAAATCCATAGTCTGCGAATGGCTCAATACCCTTTTCAAAGATAAACTTTGCATCCTCAGGTGAGTTTCCAATGGCTTTTGCACCTTCAATGAATTTTTCTTTCTGAGCAAGAAGCTCCTCTGCGATTTTTTTACCAATCGCTCTTCGAAGGAGGTCTGCTCCACCAAGACTAAATCCTGAAAATTTCTGTGCAAGCTGTAGAATCTGTTCCTGATAGATTGGAATAAGATTTGTATTCTCAAGAATCTTTCGAACATCAGGGTACTTATCAAGTACCAGCTCAAGTTTTTTGAAATTCTCCTCTGCTTCTGGGGACGGAAACTGAATCTTAAGGTTATGTTTCTTACCAATGTAGACAGGTATCCATGCCATTGGTCCAGGGCGGTACATTGATACCATGGCGATGATATCTTCAAAACATGTAGATTTTAACTCACGAAGCCATTTTCTCATACCCTCCGACTCGAACTGAAAGACACCCTTTGTGTCTCCTCTAGCAAAAAGTTCATAAGTCTTTTTATCATCCAAAGGAAGTTTACCTAGGTCTATTGTTACACCCTTTGTTCTTTCAATAACCTTTATTGCCTGCTGTAGAATGGTTAAGTTTCGAAGTCCCAAGAAGTCCATCTTTAACAGTCCAAGCATTTCAAGAGGCTTTGCATTATATCCCGTTACGAGATATTTTTTATCCTTCGGCGGAAACTGCAGAGCAGTATATTCTGTGAGAGGTTTTTCTGAAATAACTACTGCACATGCGTGCACTCCAAGCTGCCTGACTACTCCCTCCACATTCACAGCTAGGTCAAAGACACGTTTATATGTCGGATTCTGCATTGCTTCTTTTATCTCCGGATTGAAAGCAATAATGTCTTTTAGCTTTGTTCCAAGCTTTTCCGTAATTTTTTTTACCAGATTATCCATCTCTCCATAAGGAATTCCGAGAGATCTCCCTGTATCCTTTATTGCTTGTTTTGCCTTAAGTGATCCGAATGTACAGATCTGTGCTACATTCTGTTTACCGTATTTTTCTGTCACATAATCTAGTACTTCGAGACGTCGTACGTCCTCAAAGTCCGTATCAATATCCGGCATTGATACTCGGGCAGGATTCAAGAATCGCTCGAAAAGCAAACTATGTGGAAGCGGATCAAGGTCCGTAATCTTTAGTACATAGGCAACGATAGCACCCGCTGCAGATCCACGACCTGGTCCAACGGCAATTCCATTATCCTTAGCCCACATGATAAAATCACTTACGATAAGAAAATAGGTACAGAAGCCCATTTCATTAATTACGCACATTTCATATTCTAGTCTGTCTACTATCTCTTTTTGCTTTTCATTAAGGTTTTCAAGAAGCTTTCTTTTCTCTTCAGAATATGATTTCTCAGTAAACTCGTGTAGTTCTTCAGGTGAAGTATCTCCAAGTTTCTTTCCAAGACCTCCGCTATCAGCTTTGTTTACGAGAATAGGTAGATCTGCTTCACTAAAGGGAAGCTCATATCGCTCTATAGTTCCTATCCAGCAAAGTTTTCTAAAAAATAATTCCTCTGAACCTTCTCCCTCAGGGACTTTGAAGCTTGGAATGAGATTTACGCCAAACTGAAAATCATAGTGACATCTCTCCATTATCTTCACTGTATTATCGAAAGCCTCAGGAATATCTGGAAATATTGCTCGGAGCTCTTCCTCTGAGCGCAGAGAGTAATTGCCATTTCGCATACTAAAACGGGAAGGATCGTCATAGTCTTTTCCACTCTGTAGACACAGGATGATCTCATGTGCTTCCATATCCTCCGGCTTTGCGTAGTGAGAGTTATTGGTCACTACTAAAGGTACATCATAGGTTTTAGCGAGTTCAATAATACGTTTATTTACTTTATCCTGATCCTCAATATCGGGATGATCCATTACTTCCAAAAAATAGTTTTCCTTTCCAAAAATTTCCTGATATTTCTCAATTAATGCTTTTAGCTCTTCTTCATTCTTTCCCATAAGAATACTTTGAGAGATTTCTCCTCGGATATCACTTGAAAGACAAATAAGCCCTTCTGAGTGTTCTTTCAAAATTTCAAAATCCACTCTAGGCTTATAGTAGAATCCTTCAGTAAAAGCTTTTGTTGTAAGCTGAAGAAGATTTTTATACCCAGTGTGATTTTCAGCTATTAATACAAGATTGTGACGTTTTGTTCCTGTAGATGGAGAATTATCAAAACGGTTTGTGGCAGCAACGTACACTTCACATCCGATAATAGGAGTAATATCCTGCTCCTTGCAGGCTTTATAAAATTCAACTGCACCATACATCACACCATGATCAGTAATAGCACAGCCAGGCTGTCCTAATTCTTTCACACGTGCAGCAAGCTTTGCAGGACTAGAAAGACCTTCTAGAAGAGAATAGTAGCTATGATTATGGAGATGTACGAACATAACTGTGAAGACAAAAAACTGGGGACTGATGCTTTAAACTTACCTAAAATTTAGGGTTAGGAAAAGAGAAAAAAGAATTAAAAATGTTCTCTTGAAAATGGTCATATGTCTGTTATTTTTCATAAAATACCTACTAATTTACCAAGTATGGAATCTGGAGCAGCTACTTCTTTGCGTCCCAATGCTGAGTTGGAAATAAATCAATATGAAGATGAGAAAGTAGAAAAATTAACTATTGGGTTAGCTGGAAATACAAAAGAGCAAATATACGCTCTTTTGCAAGGAGATACGCTGATTATCAATGATGTAAAGAGAAATGATACTTATGAAATGAAGCTAGCAGAAAAAGCTATACAAAGTATCCGGGGGAGAGCTCGGGAAGATATTCATCTCACAATAGAAAGAGAAAAGTTGAAAAAGAAAGGAGATCTTTTGGAGATAATTAGTATACGGGGAGATGTATTAAATGGTGCTGTTATTGGACATGCAAAAACAAGAAGCAAAACACGTCAAAAGTGGATAGATACTTTGACGATGGATGACCGGAATTACTTTAAATATGCGACCGAAGAGGAAGAAGTGTATTTTGAAACCTATAAAGATAGGTTTGTAAGTATGAAAGAAGGTCTCGCACAAATAGAAAATCTCATTGCCGAATTAGAAGTCCAAAATCCAGAAGAGACATTAGGTAAACTGCTCTTACTTATCGGAGGACCATCCGCTGGTGGAAAGACGAAGCTTACAAAAGCTTTATTTGCAAGACATGAAGACCGTGCAGTTGAACTTTCTACAGATCATTTCTACAAAGGAAAAAAGCAGATGAAGAAAGAAAAGATTTTTAAAGGTAAAAAGCCTGATTTTGATAATCCTAATGCTTTAAAATCAGAAGAGTTTGTACAGTGTCTGGTAGATCTTCTGCATGGTAGAAAGACTACATCACCTAGATATGATTTTAATATAAGCAGCCCTGTGGGTACAAAAGACATTGAACCAAAAGAATATTTGTTTGCAGAAGGAATCTTTGATTTATTAGAAGAATTCTCTCCTGATCCTTCTAACATACCGCACTCAACTATTATCCGGGTTGCAGTCGTAGTAGAAATGTTTGAACTGTTAATCAGAAGAATACGCCGAGACATGGAGAGAAAAGGTGATTCACCTATTGTTATTTTGAAATATATCAAAGAGTTCGTTGAACCGGCTTATAAAAATTGGATTATCAAAACTATGAATAGCGCTCAGATACATATTCATAATAAGAATGAACCAGATTATAGAGGGGTAGTATAATTGAAATACGATCCTTGAGAAGAGATAAGTATTCTTATATTCTTAGATGTTGTAAGAAATTATATACACTTACATTTTGAATACGTTTACATTACACAGAGAATGCTTAAGATAAAAGAGAATGATAACAACGCACTATGTCACTTTTAAATAAGACTTGGATAATAAAGCAGAGAGATCCTGAGAAGGATGTAATGACAAAGATCTACGAGAATAGAGGTATATTCTCTGAATCAGATAGAGAAGGCTTTTTGCTGCCCTCTCCGGAGGAATGTATCCATGACCCTTTCCTGATGGAAGATATGGAGAAAGCAGTAGACAGAATAGACAGAGCGATTAAGGATAAAGAAAGAATAGTTATATTTGGAGATTACGATGCAGACGGTGTAACAGCTACTGCAGTACTTGTACGTATGCTGAAGAAGATTGGTGCAGAGGTTTCCTACCGTATACCGCATCGTTTGAAAGATGGCTATAGCTTAAAGAATTATTTTCTTGATGAACTCAAGGAGCTGAATGTAAAAGTTCTTATCACTGTAGACAACGGTATCGCTGCAGCTCGTGAAATAGCTTATGCAAATGATTTAGGAATGGACATCATAGTTACAGATCATCATACTCCTCCCCCAAAGGATAAGCTTCCAAAAGCTGTTGCTACACTCAATCCCAAACTTGAAGGCTGTCCATATCCATTTAAAGAATTATCTGGATCTGGAGTGGCTCTTAAACTTGCCGAGGCTTTAGGAAGTGCATTTATTCTAGACAGAGCAGAGAGAAATGCTTTTGTAAAGAATCTTTACCAGATTGCGATTATTGGATTGATTGCAGACTGTACTCCTCTGATAGGAGAGAATAGAGCTATGGTAAAGATTGGTCTTCAAGGCATGCGGGAAGAACCAATACGAGGACTAGAGGTACTTATGGACGTGGCAGGAGTAGACCCAAAGTCTCTGAATGCTATTGGGGTAGCCTTTATGATAGCTCCTAGACTCAATGCCGCTGGACGTCTAGACTCTGCATACGATGCACTTCATTTGTTTCTCAATACGACAGATAGCGTTGATGAAATTGCAAAAAAGCTTCATGCTTTGAATGCAGAAAGAAGAACAATTACAGAGGATTTTTCAAAGGAAGCGATGGAACGTTTGGCAAAGGAAGACGGAACACAAAAAATGATCATTGTAGATTCTCCTAACTGGAATTCTGGTATAAATGGTCTTATTGCGAGCCGTTTGGTAGAAAAATTTGCAAAGCCAGTGATAGTACTAGCAGATAAAGGAGATGACTTAGTCGCTTCCTGTAGAAGTGTAGAAGAATTCAATATCATTGAAGCTATTACTGAAGTAGGAGATTTATTTGAACACTTTGGGGGTCATCCTGGAGCAGCCGGATTTAGTATCAAAAAAGAGCACTATCCTTTGATGAGAGAAAAGCTTTTTGAAATAGCTAAAAGAGAACTTGGAGATAAGGAGCTAAAAGGAAAATTAAGACTTGAATCGGATATCAAGTTAGATGAATTATCCTGGCAGACTTTTGACGAACTGACAACGCTAGAACCCTTTGGTATTGGAAATGAGAAACCAACTTTTGTACTCGAGAGTATTGAACTTTTAGGACTTCGTACTATGGGAGCTGAGGGAAAACATCTATCTTTTGAACTCCAAAATGGTATTAGAGGAGTAGGATTCAGCTTTGGAGAATATGTAGAGGATATGAAAAACAAAAGTCTAGACATCGCTTTTCAGCTGGATATTAATGAGTGGCAGGGGAAAAAGAGTCTGCAGGTCAGGATGGTAGATGTGAGGATTAATTCGTAAATATTTTTATGATTAAGAAATTCTGTATTCTTTTTGCAGGAATGGTAGGGAGTTCAAAAATACCTATTGTCCAGTTTCTTAGCTGTAACCTGGGAGTACCTATTTTTGATAATGATGCAGTTATGGCAGAGCTAATTGAGGATCATATGAATTTTGATGTGGATCAGAATGAGTTTGCTATTAAAAGAGATAAAAGGATGTATGATCTACTTACATCAGAATATTCTTTTGTCTTTGCCTCAAGCATTGATGGGCGCTGGGAATATTTGAAACAGATACTTATAGAGAATGATTATAATATTTTTATTATCAGTATTGATTTAAGTCGTACATTTTTTGAAAAACTCTATATCGCAAAAGGATATGCCGATTCCACTGAACGCATAACTCTACTCTACGAACAACACGAAGAGTTTTTGAAACACTTTAATAATGATATATCACTACATATTAAAGATGAGGAATTCTCCGACAGATTGGAATTAAGTTTAGAGAAAGTAAAAGATTGGGTCCACTTTCCAAAATAATATATGAAAGAACAGTATTTAGTCTCAATCAGAAAAAAGGACGAATATCCCGAAAACGAGTACCCTTTTACTATTCCTTCAATAAAAATCTTTGAGAAGATAGAATTCCACCCAAAGGTTACATTCTTTGTAGGGGAAAATGGATCTGGAAAATCTACTCTCCTTGAGGCGCTTGCAAAGTCCTTTGGATTAAATGCGGAGGGAGGCAGTAGAAATATGAATTTTTCTACTGAAGAAACTACATCAAACTTAGATATGTACTTAACTGTAGCAAAGGGGATTATTCGGGCGAGAGACAGTTACTTTCTGCGAGCAGAGAGCTATTACAATGTGGCAACACATATACGAGAACTGGATGATGATCCAGTGATGCAGCCAAAAATAATAGATAGTTATGGTGGAAAAAGTCTTCACCATCAATCTCACGGAGAAAGTTTCATAGCTCTTCTTGAACACCGGCTTGGAGGACAAGGAATCTACATACTAGACGAGCCTGAAGCAGCCTTATCTGTAAAAAGACAAATGACTCTTCTATCCAGAATCCATGAACTATGTGAAAAGGAAGCATCCCAGTTTGTTATTGCTACCCACTCCCCTATTCTTCTCTCTTATCCAAATGCTTGGATTTATGAATTCTCTGAAAAAGGTATTTTTAGAAAAAAGAAGGAGGAGGTAGAAAACTTTACTTTGATGGAAGATTTTATGAAATCTCCTGAGCGTTATTTGAAGGATTTGTTATTTTGATCCAGGAACGAGGATCCTTTTTTATAATAGAGACTAGATGCACTGAAGTAATATTTTCTAATTCAAATAAAGAAATATATCTGCTTTCTTTCTTTTCTCTCTTAAAATCCTCTGTAAGACAGAGATCTTTACTATATTGATCTACAGTCATGTGCATCTCTTGAGTCGTAAGAGGACCAAGATAAACCACATTTTTCACGGTGCAAAATCCTTTTAAAGGTCCTGAGGATTCTTTTAAAAGTATAATATCTCCAGGAGACACTTTTTGATAAGGCGGAGAACGGTGCTTTGAAAGACGTGACTCCAAAGTTTTAGTCCCGCTAAAGATCAAACTTAAAAATGGTTCTTTAAAGACAGCTAAATGTAATACAGCAGGAAAGCTTTTGAAATCATCGAGAGTAAAACAGTCTTTACTTGATAGAAAAGTTTTCAACGTTGAGAGCTTGGTACTCATAAATTTTCTATAGTATTTCGACTTGGATATTCTCCTTTCGGGCAGCGGGTAATTCTAGTTCAGGCTTTTCTTCCTCGATCTCTTTCTCCATTGCGTCACTTACAAGTGTTACCCGGGAGAGTGCTTTTGTTGTCGCCTGGTAGCTTCCCTGGGCATTTCCAAGATGCTTGCCTAATTTATCAAACTCTATACTCATATTCTCAATATACTTTTGCAGCTGAGATATATTACGGAGTATTTTCTCTGCGTTTTCCTCAATCTTCAAACCTTTAAAGCCTAAAAGAAGTATTTGTACGTATGTAAATAAGGTTGAAGGGGAAACAGGGATGACTTTTTTGCTAAATGCATAAGTGGTTAACTCAGACTCCTGTCCAGACACCATAAGATCATAATAAATACTTTCTGCCGGTATATACATAAGAGCAAAATCAAAGGTCTGTTCCTGGGGGAGAATATACTTAGTAGAGATAGCATCAATATGTTTTTTCACATCTCTCAAAAACTGTCTGTAATAGGCATCTTTATCACTCTCATCTGCATTAAGGTACTTCTGAAAATTCTCAAGTGGAAACTTGGAATCTATAGAGAGGATGTGAGATCCAGAAAGATGAATACAAGCGTCAACCTTCTCTCCGCTTTTAAAGCCGTATTGAAGAGAAAATTGTTCAGGGTGTAGATAATTTTTAAGTACTTCTTCTAATAGATACTCTCCAAGATTCCCCCGAAGTTTCGGGGACTTTAAAATATCACTTAGTGAAGCAATATCTTTTCCAAGCTCATGAATCTTTTTATTGGATTCTTTTACCTCAGCCATAGTACGTGTAAGCTCTAGCATATTGTTCGTACTTGCCTGAATACGCGTGTCTATTGTATTTGTCTGCTGATAGAGCTTTGTATCAAGTAGTGTTCTCATTTGTGATAACTCCTTTTGAACAGTATCTTTTTCTTTGCCTAATGCGTTGATACGCATGTATAAAAGTATGAATGCCAGGACTCCAAAAATAGTGAAAAATATTTCCATAGTGCATGTTATAAATATTCAATTTCAGTCTAATGCAGGATGTGTTTTATTGTCCAGAAGTTATTTCTGCGTATATGTAGGTACATCGATCTCTATTCTAGAATCAGATATACTTGGAAGAAGAAAAAGTATCGAAATAACCAGTAATATGAAAAGGATCAGGGATTGAATAATATATTTCATACTTTCTTTTAAAATGAGATACCACTTGAGGTCATTGTATTGCCGCTTGCTGTAGTAAAGCTATCATCGGCTCGAAACCAATACTGAAGTCTTGCAATGAATGCATCTTTTCTATCTTCAAAAGAAAACTTTTCAACAAAAATCAGAGATTTGTTGATACTTTTTTCCTGAGAATAAAGAGGCACAATAGAGGTCTGAAAAAGCAGAAAACCTACGCCGAGTAACAGAATAACTACAAAGAGGGAAGAAAGAAACTTCATACAAGAGGAATGTGAAATTATCTAAAGTATAGCGTGGATCTACAGAACTGCAATACGTCTTATATAGGAGTCTTCTTAATAGATGCCTCTGCGACAAGAATTGCAGCTGTCATGATGATTACACCTATAATTTTGTGTATCGTTAGTACTTCCAGCTGAAGACTTAGAGCGAATAAAAGTGCCCAAACTCCCTGCAGTGAAATAATTATTGCTGTTTGAGTACTTTCAATATACTTCTCTGCCTGAGCAATGATTTCAAATGCTAAAATAGTTGAAAAGATAGCAAGGTAAGCAATAGGTAAGTATGTATCAATATTGGATGGAAGTGCTAAGGATCCATGTAGAGTTCCAATGATTAAAGCAGTTATAAATACTACTCCAGCTTCAGTGGTGACAAGATTTTCTGGAGAACGTCTTTGAGTAAAATTTTCGGTGCAAACAAAGTGAATAGATAGAAACACTGCACTCAACAGCATTAAACCATCACCTACATTAAAAACAAGATCAGAAAGACCGCTAATAAAGAAAAATCCTAATATTCCTAAGAAACTAGCATAAAGATATTTTCTTTGTAATTTATGCTTTGCAAATACTACCTCAATAAATGGGGTAAAGATCATGAAGAGATTCGTGATAAATGTTGCATTTGAAGCACTAGTATATTCTACACCTATAGAAGACAAAATATACACTCCTGAGAGTAACACACCAGAAATAAGTCCTTCCCAAGAAAAAAGGTCTCCAGGATGACGAAGTTTCTTGTAGTAAAGTAGCAGCATAATCAAAAATGCTATTCCAAACCGAAGTGAAAGATAGCTAAATGGTGACACATCTAGAAGGATATGTTTAATCACTAGAAAACTTGTACCCCAAATAATACTGACGAAAAGCAGAGCAAGGAGCCAAAATGTTTTTTTATTTTGAAAGGTGCGCATTTGGGAATATCAAGAGAAGTCTATCTATTGTAGCATATGAGTATGAAAAGGCTCAAATGTCATGTTTGAGACTCTTGGGCTTGGAGTGTGAGTGATAGTGAGAGTATTGAGTACTTAGGAGAATTTTCTTACAGTGTATTATCACAAAAAGAGCCTCCTAAAGACTAAGTACTAGTTACTAATTACTTGAATTTTCCTAGAAAATTCTGGTGGGCCGGGTGGGGATCGAACCCACGACCATCGCCTTAAGAGGGCGCTGCTCTACCGACTGAGCTACCAACCCACAGCACGCAAAAATGTAGCATAATGTAGAAAAGAGTGCAAGGAAAAAAGAGGAGAAGTGAGAGGGAAAGAGTAAAAGAGTAATTGAGTAAGTGAGTAAGTAACGCTCGGTAATTGGGCTCAATAATTAGGGACGCATATTGAGGCTCATTAATTTGGCTCTAATTGCAGCCTTAATGATGTGAGTCTAATAATAAGAGCCCAATTACTGAGCTTAGTTATTTTTTATACCCCCTCCCCCTTGTTCCTGTGTATCATCTCTGATATACTATTTTGATACGCATTCTTTTTCCCTATCCTATGTCATCATCACTTTCCTCATTTTCAGACGCAATTGCAGTCATTGAAGGATATCATACAAAAGATCCAAATGTGCAGGAAGCTCAGCATATTATAGAAGAACAGCTGAAAAATGCAGCTGAAAATGATCATGAAAAACGTGGCGACTGTTATTACTTGCTATTAAGACTGCTTTTTAAAGGTCACATACCGTTTGAAAACCCTGTAGCGAAGACCTACTATGAGCATATGACTGAGCATTTTACTACTCAGGAGCAGCACTATAAGCTTGAAATTATGCACGAAGAGGATGATAGAAAGCGAAGTATAAAAGTCAGTCAGCTAAAGGCATTCTATAAGCTTATGGAAAGGTATTATGCAACACTTGAGTCTCTCTATACACACAATGGATTTGTGGAAGCAAAAGACAGATCATATTATCAAAAGATGATATTTAGAAAAAATAGATTCCTTCTGGAACATGAGTTTTTGAAATATCTTGGTTACTCAATTCTGCAGTCCACTACAAAATTTGGACTAAGTATTCAAAGATGGATGATTACTGTGATGCTTAGTATCTTTATCTTTTCAATACTGTTCTATCTAGTAGATATTACAGCAACAGCGAAGCTCATTCCGGGTGAAACTAGATTTGGATTTGATTATATTTATTATAGTATCCTCAATTTTACAACTTTAGGTAGCCCTGAATTTGCAGCTCATACACTTGTACAGCGGTTTCTCTCAGGTGCAGAGGTTCTTATTGGATATACGATGCTTGGAATGTTCGTTAACATTCTATTTAAGAGATTCTAGTAATTTTTTAGGTGCAAATTCAATATTATAGTGATCAAGCAGTGCGAATAACGGCATCATTATAAGTATGAAAAAAGGAAGTAGCAGGCTGTTTACAAAGAATGAATGAAGTAACAGCGCACAAATCAAACTGAATATTCCAAGTGCATATCCTCTTATGTGATCTGGAATATCTTTTTGGCGGTATAGTTTAAGACTTGCAGAAAGAAGTTGGATATAAAATATCATGTAAAGTAGAAGCCCAATACATCCTGTTGTAATAAAGATATTAAGTAAGCTTGAGTCAGAACCGCTTCCAGAGTGGATACTGTCACTTGTTATTAGTCCCTTTGTAAGTTTTTTATACTGAATTGTATTATATCCTATTCCTGTCAGATAATTGCCGTCGATAAGGTTGATAGATTGATTCCAAGACTCGACACGTAGTTTTGATGTGGCATCCAGATCATAATCAAGAGAACCAGTAACTACTGAGAGAGCACTGTTGACTAGCCCCATTGCTCTTTCCTGCGCACGGTCATTAACACCAACTGCTATAAGAAGACCGAGCAGTCCTATAATAAGAAGAGATCTTGCTTTCAGTATACTAATACAGAGCACAACAACTCCTAACGCAACTAGACCACTTCTTGAAAAAGTAAGCGCAAAAACTACTAATAGAAGTATAATTGCTACTGGAGTGTAGATATCAAGCCACTTATCTTTCTTCATAAGCCAGGCACTTGTGAGTATTCCTATAATGACAGCGAAGAAACCAGCAATATAATTTGGATCGTACCATGTGGAAAGGAGTCTTCCAATGTGCGGATCCCAGCCGTATTGCGCCATGGATGTAAAGTCAGGTACTAGAAAATATTGTATAAGTCCCGCTATGGCTAATCCAATGGAAGTAATATAAAGGCTGCCAAGCATTTTTTTTCTATTCTCCGGATTTTGTAATACTTGGAAACAAAGAAAGTAAAAAAGAAGGTATGCAATTAAGCGCACTAGATAAAAGCCGCTGGAAAGAAGCTCTGAAGCAGGAAGACCAATACTATTTATTACTAATGATAGTAAAGCAGCGAGAAGAAATAGAAGTATGTATCTGCCGAAAGATGTCTTAGGCAGTGATCTTGAAATAAAAAGCTCTTTTAAAAACCATAACATGACTATCCAAGGTATAAAGAGATCACTAATTAGTATACCAATATCTGTAATAGGAATAGGAAGTCTTCCAAGCTGACCAAGTAAAGTAAGAAAAAAGCCTATATAGATAATAATAAGCTGGTTTCTAAAGAGGGCGTAAGTTCCCAGTAAAAATACTAGAAATGCGCATATGTATTGTAAGATTTCCACGAAAGATTTGATTAAATATATTCTTTGACAGTGTGTGCAAGTGCGGGACCAATTATCTCTGCTACTTGTTCTTCGGTAGCTTGTTTGATTCCATTCAGATCACCAAATGCTTTCAGAAGCTTCTTTTTGACTACAGGTCCTACTCCAGGCACTTCATCAAGTAGAGATTTGATGAGATTTTTGCTTCTTAGATTACGATTATAAGTAATCGCAAAACGATGTGCTTCATCCCGAATATTTTGTATGAGGTAGAGTGCCTCTGATTCTCTTGGAAGAAGGATAGGAATACTTTGCCCAGGAAGAAAAATCTCTTCTTCACGCTTAGCAAGACTCACTATTGGAATGCCAACTTCGAGTTTCTCAGCAATCTCCATGACTGAACTGAGCTGTCCTTTTCCTCCATCAATAATAATTAGATCTGGTATCTCATAAAGGGATTCTCCTTCATGCTCTTCCTCACTTTGTTCTTTGATACGTTTTAGTCTTCGCGATAGTACCTCCTGCAGAGACTTAAAATCGTCTATTTCACCTTCTTTTGTCTGTCTAACTTTGAATCTACGATAATCTTTTTTTGAAGGCAGACCATCTTTAAAGACTACCATTGATCCTACCGTGGATGTACCGCTTAAGTGTGAAATATCATAACATTCAATACGTTTTAGTTCAGAAGGAAGGTCAATCGCTTCTGCAAGCACTTTTAAAGCACCCTTTGTGCGTGATTGATCTGTCTGCCATTTTATCCTGTACTGCTCTGCATAAGATATGGCATTTTGCTCTGCAAGTTCCACGAGATGATTCTTTGTGCCCCGCTGAGGTATATGAAGCTTTATCTTTTGTCCAGGATGTCTATTCTCAAGCCATGTTTCTATAAGATCTTTGTCTGTAATTTCTTCAGGCAAAATAATTTCTTTAGGAATGCTGGTAGCTGCATCATAGTATTGCAGAAGAAATGTTTGCAGTACCTCATCACTCTCCATTATATTATCATCTTTGTTTGCAGAATCTTCTAAGACAAAGTTCTCCTGTCCAATCAGTTTTCCATATCTGATTTGAAATAGGTTAATAAATATCTTTCCGATTTTTTTCGTACATCCTATGATATCCTGTGATTTTGATATATCTGCCTGGTCGACAAGCTGTTTTTCCATAAGATTCTTTACGGAATAGATCATATCCCGTGTCTTAGCTGCATGTTCATATTTTCTATTATTTGCTTGTTCTGCCATCTTTTTCTCGAGAGAGAGTACAATATCTTTATATTCTCCGCTCAAAAAATCTGCCATGTTTTTAATAAGCTCATCATATTCATTTTTACAAGGCTTAATACAAGGACCTAAACACCGCTTTATATGGTAATAGATACATGGAATTTTAATTGTTTTGTTCTTTATCTCTACACTATCTCCGAGATCATTTATTTCAAGATTACATGTTCTGTATGGAAATAACTTTCTCAGAAGCTTAAGAGTTTGATATACACTTGATGAGCTTGTTTTTGGTCCAAAATAAAGAGCTCCATCTTTCAATAGTCTTCTTGTGGTGTATACACGCGGATAATCCTCATTTTTTGTGATCTTAATATACTGATAATTTTTGTCATCACGCATCAAGATATTAAATCTTGGCTTATATTCTTTTATATAATTTGTTTCTAATACCAGAGCTTCGAGTTCGGAAGTTACTTCTATATATTTGATGTCACAAATCTCACTCACCATTTTTTCTACCTTTGCTGCTCGATTTTTCTGTTTAAGAAAGTATGAGCGTACACGCTTCTGAAGGTTCTTTGCTTTTCCTATATAAATAACCTTCCCGTCCTTATCAAGCATTTGATAAACACCAGGAGAAGAGGGGAGTCTTTCGAGTATAGACTTTATATGTATTGCTTCTGAATCAGCCATAGTGCATGAAGGGTAAACTTACATGACTAATACTAGTAAATTACTAAAAAAAAGCCACGTTTCTTTTGGAAACGTGGCTTTTTGAGATTTCTTTTAAGCTTATTGAGCAGGAACTGCGTCAGTAGCTGGTGCAGTAGTACTAGATGAATTCATTCCATAAAGTGCTGCAGCAAGACCCATGATGTCCTGAGCATCTGTTGGTGCCTCAATCTTTGTATCCTTCTTTGTGAAGTCGCCGTTAGCATCAAGAGCAACAGTACTCTTAGATGATCCCATCTTTGCATCTACCTTTGCTGCATACTTATCTCCAGTCTTCTCTAGATGGAGAGTAATAGCATCTTCGCTACCGTTAGACTTAGTAGAGTTTACAAGAGTCCATTCAATATCTCCTCTTTTCTTTGAGTTGATAGTAGAATTGATATCAGATACATCTGTTCCTTCAGTGATTGTTCCTGTAGTAACAAACTTCTTATACTCCTTATCAGCAGAGATATAGAGCTTATGTGTAATGTTCTCAGCAGAGAGATCATCTACAAGTTTATTCATCTCTTCATCAGACGGCATACTAGGTGTCTTTAATACAGTAGCAGCTGTAGTAAGGAGAGCTTTTACACCTTCCTTATTTGGCTTCACTCTATATACATACATACCTTCTTCAGATGGAAGCTCAGAGACTACATCAAAGAGTTCTTTTGCTTTAACCTGCTCTGCAATTTTTGCATATGCGGCAGCGTCGATTTTTACCTGAGCACTGCTTCCTCCCAATGCAACAAGATCAAGGAAGAACCATTTCTTACTATAGAGAGTAAGGAAAGGCTTAATCTGGCTGTCAAAGTTTGTCTGGATAGCCTGATCAGCACTATTTACTGTGAGATCGTTCAATACTACATAAAGCTTTTCTCCAAGAACACGAAGCTCAGCATCAAGTTTTCCTTCACCTTTGAAAGAAGTACTATCTACATTTGCAGAAAGATTCAACCCTACCTGTGAGTTAAGAGTCATCCCAGTTCCGCTCTGTACTGCCTGCTGTGATCCATCAAATGTACCATTTACTTTTGCATTGAGCTTATCGCTCTCACTTGTAATGTTTGCAGTAAATGTTCCTTTGCTCTGACCACTTTCAGAAAGATGCATATCAGTAGCAAAATTGCCAGTAATATAGTTTGCAAAGTTAGTTCTGGCATCTGTAAGGACGCTATTAGAGTCAGCTTTAGGAGGCTGTCCGCAGCTTGTTACAAACACGAGAGAAAGCGTAAGGACTGAACCTGTTGCTATTTTATAAATGTTCTTCATACACAGTTGTGTGTTTAGAAAAATAGAATTGCTACATATCATTTTAAGGATTGTGCAGTATAGTCAATGGGAGTGTTATTGCTAGGAATAAAGAAGATAGTAAGATAGTAGTTTATATTTGAGAGATGCTAAATATTTTAGTAGAAATATTGAACAAAGAACACTCATCATATGTACTTGATATGATATAATATAGTTAGGGTAGAGAAACAATATCACGTTGCCTAGACTCTTATATAATCAACAATTTTATTCGTCAGTCTAAATAAAATTGTTGAAACTTTGAATCTTTTTCACAAGGGTTCAAATATTGCTTTGTAGACTGTATTAATTTCAACTTTTCCTATCATTTTACTTTCTTCGAGAATAAAGGACTGTCTAGTCGTAGTCCTTTATGTCTATTTAGTATGTCTTTTACTCTCAACAGTTCTCATATTCGATTTAGCCATTAATTCTCCAATTAATCCTGCATCATCATCATCTGCAAGTATGTTCATATGCTTATGATGACATTTTTCACAGGTGAATTCTATTTGATATTGTTGTTTCTTGCCATTGAACTGGACACCTGTGGGCTGCATAATTCCTTCGCAAAGACTTTGTCGATCTCCTGGAGTACTTTCATCCACATGAAGTGAATGTAGACAATATGGACAGTGGTTTCTTGAGCTCTTTGTTGCTGGCTGTACATCTTTTCCGCAAAAAATACACGTAAAAGGTTCATTACGTTTATGCATTTCTTTCTTCATATATACTTATTAATTATTTATTAACCGCTACTGCCGTATCTCCTCTGATAAACTCTAACTTCTTTGCTTTTGTCATACTTTGTGCAATAGAACTCTTCTCTAAGGCCTCAAGTGATTTTGCTCTGGCTATTTTAAGCTCCCAAAAACTTAAGTCTTGATCTAAATTTCTTTGCTCTTTCTGTAATTGTTCAAGTACATATCCCTTAGCTGAACTCTTATTTGAATGAAGTAAGTATGAAACACTTACCATGCATATCAAAGATATAATCACAATCACTAGTGAATTAGCACCAATACTTACTCTCTCAGCAAGGGTTTTTTTCTTAATACCTTGTTTTCCGGATGAACCAGTTGTGAGAAGGAGTGCTGCCATTCTTTATGATTGAATTAAATGTTAATAGAGGGATTTTTCTGCAACCCGGAGTTTCGCACTGCGGGAGCGGTTGTTCTGCTGGATTTCGTGAAAGCTTGGTTCTATGGGTTTCTTTGTTAATATGTTCATTCTTGGTTGTCTGCTGCAGACACATCTTGGTAGCTCTAAGGGACATATACAGGATTTAGCATATTCCTTTAGAGACTGTTTGACTATCCTATCCTCAAGGGAATGGTAGCTTATTACTGCTACTCTTCCTCCAGGGGCTAGTATTTCATACATGTCATTCATAATATGAGAGATTTGTTTGAGTTCTCCATTCACTGCAATGCGAAGTGCCTGAAAGGTGCGTGTAGCGGGATGCTTTTTTTCAAAGCTTGGAATATGCTTGGCGATTAGAGAACTCAAATCATCTGTAGTACTAAACGGTTGTTGCTTTCTCTGCATTAAAATGAGAGCTGCAATCTGTTTTGCACGTTTTTCTTCTCCATACTCAAACAAGATATGAGTCAGATCTTTTTCTGAAAATGTATTCACAATATCAGCCGCAGTAAGTCCTGAGGTGATATCAAATCTCATGTCCAATGGACCAGATTTGTTAAATGAAAAACCTCTCTCAGCATGATCTACGTGAGTTGAACAGATCCCGAGATCAAGTAGTATTGATGTGACCTTGCCCTTTAAGTTCAAGTTTTCAAGTACACTTTTAGCATTCTCAAATCTGCTATGCACAAGATGTACCTCTACTTTGCTATGAGTATCAATATCTAGTTTTGCTTTCACGATTTGTAAATGAGCTGTATCCATATCGATACCAACACACTCTTTTAAGGTAGCTATTCGCTCTATAAAAGATAGTAGGTGTCCACCCAAACCAACTGTGCAATCTACGTAGACAGTGTTTTCTTTAAAAGAAAAAAATGTCTCAATTTCATCCCTTAATACGGGAATGTGCATATGTTCCACAGGGAATAGTTTGGTAAGTGCAGTGGGATTTCTGATATGTATTATCGAGAAATACTCTATTCGTTTGTGTATAAAATGTCAATAAAACAAAGCACAATGTAGGAAAAATTGTAGGTAGCTGTATACAAAATTTATTATTTGTAAAAATAATATTTAAAACGACATTCATACTATTATATGCACCTTTATTTTTCTGAATAAAAATAATGTTCATACTGAGATTTTCTTTAGAGGCGCGTCCTAGATATAGAAACAGAATAGAAGTACTTCTATTCCTAAAATTATGTGATTTATATAAAAATTTTTCTACAGCTTTCAGATACCGGTAAAAAAACTAAAAAAAGGCTTGTCAAAGTATTTTATTTTTGATAGTCTAGCTATCGCTTATTAACAGTAGTTTGGATACATTTACTGTAAATTCCTACTTTAATACTATATTTTAACACACTACACTCATGGCTGAGGGAAAGTTTGTACGAAGCAAACCACATGTCAACATCGGTACTATCGGACACGTTGACCACGGTAAAACAACTTTGACTGCTGCGATCACAATGGTTTGTGGTTCTCATAAGGATCAGGGTTACAATTCAAAGGTAGAGAACTATGCTGACATCGACAGTGCTCCAGAGGAGAGAGAGAGAGGTATTACTATTGCTACTCATCATTCTGAATACGAGACACCTACAAGACATTATGCACACGTTGACTGTCCTGGACATGCTGACTATGTGAAGAACATGATTACTGGTGCTGCACAGATGGATGGAGCTATCCTAGTATGTTCTGCAGCTGACGGTCCTATGCCTCAGACTCGAGAGCATATCCTTCTTGCTAAGCAGGTTAACGTTCCGTACATTGTTGTTTTCTTGAATAAAGTAGACATGGTGGACGATCCTGAGCTTCTTGATCTAGTTGAGATGGAGGTTCGAGAACTTCTTTCTAGCTATGATTTCCCAGGTGATACTCTTCCAGTTATTAAGGGATCTGCTCTTAAGGCTACTGAAAATCCAGCAGATGCGACTGCAGCTGCTCCAATTCTTGAGCTTCTTAAGGCAGTTGACGAGTATATTCCTCAACCAGAGCGAGTACTCGATAAGCCTTTCCTTATGCCAGTAGAGGATGTATTCTCTATTAAGGGACGAGGAACTGTTGCTACAGGACGAGTTGAGCAGGGAATTGTAAAGGTAGGCGAGGTAGTTGAGCTTATCGGTATCAATCCGACTCGAGAAATCGTTGTTACTGGAGTTGAGATGTTCCGAAAGGAGCTTGATCAGGGACAGGCTGGAGATAACGTTGGAGTACTTCTCCGAGGTATTGAGCGAGAGGAAATTGAGCGAGGACAGGTTCTTGCTCATAAAGGATCAATCAAGCCTCATACTAAGTTTGAGTCAGAGGTATATGTACTTACTAAGGAAGAAGGTGGACGACATACTCCTTTCTTTAAGGGATACAAACCACAGTTCTACATCAGAACTACTGACGTTACTGGTGAGATTGAACTTCTTCCAGGGGTTGAGATGGTTATGCCAGGAGACAACACTAAGATGAATGTAACATTAGGTTCTCCAATCGCGATGAACGAGGGAACTCGATTTGCAATCCGAGAAGGTGGACGAACTGTTGGAGCTGGAGTTATTACTAAGATTATCGAGTAATCGTTAATATACTTACCCTATACCGGGCGCAAGCCCTGGTATAGGGCTTCATTTTTTAATTAGCACGCACTGTGGCAAAAAGTCAAAAAATTAGAATCAAAGTTAAGGCTTTTGATAAAAATATTATTCAGGAATGTGTAAACCAGATTGTAGACACAGCTCAAAGAACAGGCGCTATTGTTATAGGACCAATTCCTATGCCAACTAATAGAAAGCTTATTACAGTCAACCGATCTACTTTTAAGCATAAAGATGCTAGAGATCAGTTTGAAATGAAGACGCACGTTCGTCTCTTGGATATTACTGAAATCAATCCTAAGACAGTTGATGCACTTCAGAATTTGAGTCTACAGTCCGGTGTAGATATTTCGATAAAAATGATAGCAGAATAATACTTTTTTTTAAGTTTCTTTATTTATGGCAGGTTTAATCGCAGAAAAAATAGGAATGACACAAGTGAAGAATGATAAAGGACATTTTATTCCTGGAACCATTCTTCATGTGAAAAACCATAAGGTTTTACAGGTGAAGACAAAAGAGAACGACAATGTTGACGCAGTGGTAGTGGGTACTAAGTATTCTGAATCTAAAAAGAATTTTGGAGAAATTAAGCAGTTTCCTCTTACTGAGGGAAAAGGAGCTGAAAAAGATGCTGAGTATGGAGTTGATATTCTTGATGGAGTTTCTGAGGTACGTGTTACAGGAGTTTCAAAAGGTAAAGGATTCCAAGGAGGTATGAAGAGACATAATTTTAAGGGAGGACGAGGTTCTCATGGTGCTAAATATGTCCGAGCAATTGGATCTATTGGTAACAGAAAACCAAGAAGAACTCGACCAGGTAGAAAAATGCCAGGACATATGGGTACAGATACAGTTACTCTTAGAGGAGTACCTCTACTCGATATTGATACAACGAACTCACTCTTAGTTGTAAAAGGAGCAGTGCCAGGAAGTCAGGGTAGTACAGTATATATATCATTTTAAGTTTCATGGAACTACAATTATTTTCACAAGAAGGAGTTGCATCTAAGATTAAGGTATCTGACGATATTTTTAACATAGAAGAATCTGCTCCGGCTATGCATAAGGCCCTTAGGGTGAATGAAAGTAACAAGAGATATAATCTCGCGTCTACTCTTTCAAAAGCTCAGGTAAGAGGTGGAGGAAAGAAACCTTTTAGACAAAAAGGTACTGGTAATGCACGACAAGGATCAACAACTAATCCTCACTTTATAGGAGGCGGAGTTGCTTTTGGACCTAGAGGAGTTAGAAATTTTTCTAAGAAAATGCCTATTAAAGAAAAGAGACTTGCTCTCTTCAGTGCTCTTTCACTTGTTGCAAAAGAAGGAAAGCTCTCTGTAATTTCTTTTGATAAGGATATTCTTAAATCTAAGGATACAGTAAAAATGCTTAGTCTTCTCCCTCAGGGAAAGTCTTCTATTATCTATGATCTTCCTCATTCTGCAATCACTAAAGCTATAAAAAATGTAGCTAATGTTTCTGTTAAGAGTGTTGACTCAGTAAAGGTAATGGATCTTCTCATTAACGAGCGTGTTATTTTTACAAAAGCAGCTTTGGAGAAATTCGAAGGAATGTATGTTACTCAATAATTTTTTATATAGAATGAAACTCACACCTATTGTTTCAGAAAAGACATCTCTCTTGGAGGCTGTACGGGTTTATACTTTTAAAGTTCCTACTACTGCGAATAAGATTGAAGTAAAGAAAGAAATAGAAAAAACATTTGAAGTATCTGTAGCTAAGGTTGCAATACTTTCAGTAAAATCTAAAAAACGTATCGTTGGAAGAGGAAAAACTCTTACAAGAAGACAGGCACAGAAAAAAGCTCTTGTATTTCTTGCAAAGAACTCAAAAGAAATTGATTTTGAAAAGCTTAAATAATTATCCATTTGTAACTACATACTCGTATGGCAATTAAAAAGTATAGAGCCTTTACTCCGGGAAGAAGACAGATGTCCGTGGTAGACTATTCAGGTCTTACAAAGAAAGAACCAGAAAAGGCGCTTCTTGTATCAAAGAAGAATAACGCAGGACGAAACAATCAGGGAAAAATCACTGTAAGACACAGAGGTGGAGGACATAAAAGACTTTATCGAATGGTTGATTTTCTTCAGACTGATAAGCTCAATATATCTGGTACTATTAAAGCAATCGAGTATGATCCAAATAGATCTGCATTTATTGCACTAGTCTTCTACGCTGATGGAGAAAAGAGATATGTACTTGCTGGTATCGATATGAAAGTTGGAGATCAGATCATATGCGGAGAGAAAGTAAAGTATAAGACGGGAAATAGAATGCAGCTTAAGCATATTCCAGAAGGATATGCAGTCTACAACATTGAACTTCAGCCAGGTAAGGGAGGACAGCTTGTACGAGGTGCTGGACTTTCTGCAAAGGTTCTAGGTCAGGAAGGCGAGCTTGCTCTTGTAGCACTTCCTTCAGGTGAGACTCGTTATATTAGAAATGTATGTTACGCAACTCTCGGACAGCTTAGTAATATCGATCATGGAAATATGGTGATTGGTAAGGCTGGTCGATCAAGATGGATGAGAAAGAGACCTGAAGTACGAGGTAAAGTTATGAACCCTGTAGATCATCCACACGGAGGAGGAGAAGGGTCAAACTCAATCGGTCTTAAGCATCCGAAGACTCCTTGGGGTAAGCCTGCACTTGGAGTAAAGACTCGAAGAAAAAAGAAAGCTTCTACGAAGCTTATCGTGAAAAAACGTTAATTTTAATTTCTTACACCTATAAGCCGTGTCTAGAAGCTCTAAAAAAGGATATTTCATTGATGAAAGACTCTTACTAAAGGTACAGAAAGCTCGCAATGAAAATGCAAAGAAGATTATTAAAACTTGGTCAAGAGACAGTGTGATTTCTCCAGATTTTGTTGGAGTTACTCTCGGTGTCTACAATGGTAAGGAATTCATTCCTGTCTTTTGTACAGAAAACATGGTTGGTCACAGACTTGGTGAATTCTCAATTACGAGAAAATTCCGAGGACATGGAGGTCAGCTTGCTAGAATGACCGGAAACTTAAAGAAATAATATCACCAATTAAATTTTTACTCCAGAGACGATGAAAGCAGTACGAAAGTATGTTCGGATTTCTCCTAAAAAGGTCAACATTGTGGCCGGCCTTGTGAGAAATAAGAAAGTAAAGACTGCCTTGGCTGAACTTAAGTTTCTTAATAAGAAACCAGCTATGGAAGTTTACAAAGCAGTAAAGTCTGCATCTGCAAATGCAGTAAATAACTTTGCACAGAAAGAGGATGAACTTGTTATCAAGTCTCTTCTCATAGTTCCAGGACCAACTCTTAAAAGAATTAATCCAGTCTCCAGAGGACGAGCACGAAGAATCTTGAAGAGAACGTCACATATTTTTGTAGAGGTAGGTATCTAATTATTAATTTACACCATGGGTCAGAAAGTTAATCCACATTCAATTAGACTTGGTATCACGAGAACTTGGGGATCAAGTTGGTATGCTCCAAAAGCAACTTTTGCTCAGTTCCTTCATGATGACATCCAAATTAAGAAACTCGTTAAAACTATTTTGAAAAACTGCGGAGTTTCCAAGGTTGAAATAGAAAGATCTCTTCAAAGTATCGTCGTCAATGTATTCTCTGCTAAACCAGGAATGATCATTGGTAAAAAAGGAGATAATATTGATAAACTTCGAATTGCTCTACAGACAAAGTTTAACAAAGTCTTCACTATCAATATTAAGGAAATTAAAAAACCTGAACTTGATGCAGAGTTAGTAGCAGCATCTATTGCTCAGCAGATTGAGAAAAGAATCCCATATCGAAGAGCAGTAAAGGCAGCTATTGAAAAGAGTAGAGAGGCTGGAGCAATTGGAATTAAGATCAAAGCAGGTGGAAGACTCAATGGAGCAGAAATCGCACGAAAAGAGTTCTTCAAAGATGGAAATATCCCACTTCATACATTCCGAGCAGATATTGATTTCGCGCATGTGGCTGCACATACTACATATGGAGCAATCGGAATCAAGGTATGGATCTATAAGGGAGAAAAGTTTAAGAAAAAAGCACAGACCGTTTCTAATGAAGCTTAAGTCAGCAAGCCAACTTGCTATTGACTTATTGCTATTCTAACTATACATTAATCGAGTAATTTTTTACATAAGTTCTTATGTTAGCACCGAAAAAAACTAAATATCGTAAAGCACAACGAGGAAGATTAAAGGGACTTGCAAATAGAGGAAGTACTATAAGTTTCGGATCATTCGCTCTTAAGGCTACAACAAGAGGATATATTAGCTCTCGTCAGCTTGAGGCTGCACGACGAACTATGACAAGATATCTTAAAAGAGGTGGTAAAATCTGGATTAGAATTTTTCCAGATCGTCCTTTTACTAAGAAAGCAGCAGAGACTCCGCAAGGATCAGGAAAGGGTTCTGTAGAGTTCTATAGAGCAGCAGTAAAACCAGGAAAAATCATTTTTGAAATTGACGGTGTTGATGAAGCTACTGCCCGAGAGGCGTTTAGACTAGCTTCTCATAAGCTTCCTCTTCAGACAAAGTTCCTTACAGAATAATTTTACACTTACATTTTTTGCGACAAGTCACTATGACACAGAACCAGGCACCACAAATTAGAACTAAAAAAGGAGTAGTACTTTCTACTAAGATGGATAAAACTATCGTAGTTAAGGTAGATACCTACAAGGTACATCCTAAGTATCAGAAACGATACAAGATTTCAAAGAAGTTTTATGCTCACGACGAGAATAATGAATGTGCTTCTGGACAGGTTGTTGTAATTAAAGAGACTCGACCATTAAGCAAGCTCAAGAGATGGGAGCTTGTCGAAGTTGTAAAATAATTACTCGTATATACTTAATTTTAAAAGAATAATATGATTCAGGTACAATCACGAATGGGAATCGCGGACAACAGTGGAGCAAAGGAGGCTATGTGTATTAAAGTTCTTGGAGGATCAAAGAGACGATATGCTGAGGTTGGAGATGTTGTTGTGGTTTCTATCAAGGAGGCTTCTGCTAAAGGAGTTGTAAAGAAAAAGTCTGTTCAGAAGGCTGTTATTGTTCGATGTAAGAAAGAAATCCGAAGAAAAGACGGAAGCTACATTCGATTTGATGATAACGCTGCTGTAATCATCGGAGCAGATCTTATGCCTAAAGGAACACGTATATTTGGACCAATTCCAAGAGAGCTTAGAACTAAAGGATTTCAGAAGATCATTTCTCTTGCGCCTGAAGTGTTGTAATATATTTCATTTATAATCTTTGTAACATCAGTATGAAACTTACATTAAACGATACCGTGAAAATCATGAGAGGTAAGGATAGAGGAAAAATCGCTGTTATTATCGCTGCCGATCACGATACGAATAAAGTAAAAGTAGAAGGAGTAAATGTAGTAACAAAACATGTAAAAAAGAACATGGGTAATCCAGGTGAGCTTAAGAAAATGGAGAACTGGATAGATGTTTCTAATGTAATGTATTACGACTCTAAAGAAAAAAAAGCATCACGAATCAAGATTGACCGTGATGAAAAGAAAAAAACAGTACGTATTGCAAAGAAAACTGGTGCAAAGATTGAAGCTCCAAAAAAGAAATAAGTTTACTCATTATATATTACTTTAAAGAATTATGGCAAAAGCTTCCTATCAGGCAGAGCTGAAAGAGAACATCCGAGAAGGATTGTCTAAAGAGCTCAATGAAAAAAATATTCACGCACTTCCTCATCTTGAAAAAGTTGTAGTAAGTATTGGAATTGGTTCAATGATGCAGAAAAGCAAAGATTTCTCTGCTGTTGCAAACAACCTTACTATCCTTACTGGGCAGAAGTGTGTTGTGAAAAAATCAAAGATAGCAATCTCAAACTTTAAGCTTAGACAGGGGATGCCTGTAGGTCTTATGGTTACACTCAGAGGAAAAAAGATGTACGCATTTGTTGCAAAACTTGTTCATGTTATCTTTCCACGAGTTCGAGACTTTAGAGGACTTTCTACTCAATCTTTTGACGGACAGGGTAATTATTCAATCGGGTTAAAGGAACAGACAGTATTTCCAGAGATCAGACAGGATGATGATATTATGATCCACGGAGTTCAGATTACTTTTTCTACAAGCGCGAAAACTGCTGATGAAGGAAAAGCTCTTCTTATTCACATGGGACTTCCATTTCAAAAAAAGTAATTTTAATTTATAAATCTAATACACTGTGGCTAGAAAAGCACTCGTAGTTAAGACGGCAAGACATGCATCTGCAGTAGCAAAAGCTGTAAAGGCAGGAAAAAAACCAGTAATGCCAACAAAGGTTTATCATAGATGTAATCTTTGCGGAAGAAATCGAGGATACTTAAGAGCTTTCCAGATGTGCAGAATATGCTTTAGAGAAAAGGCATCTGTCGGAGATATCGTAGGTATTCGAAAAGCAAGCTGGTAAGCATTATATTTTACAAAAATTTTTTAACTACTCATATGAATACAGATCCAATCGCAGATTTGCTCACGAGACTGAGAAATGCGTATAAGGCCAGAAAGACTCTTGTAAAGTTGCCTTACTCAAACCTTAAGTTTGGTATTGCAAAGATACTTGAAAAGAATAAATATCTTGCATCAGTAGATGTTGAAACTATTGGAGTAAAGAAAAATCTTCTACTTACTATTCCAGAGAAGGGTATAGATGATATTCGACCAGATTTTGATCGAATTAGTACTCCTGGAAAGAGAGTATATAAGAAGGCTCAAGAGATTAAGCCAGTAAACAATGGTTATGGACTCGCAATCATTTCTACTTCAAAAGGTCTAATGACGAGCTATGAAGCTCATCATGCAGGTCTAGGAGGAGAAGTTCTCTGTGAAGTATACTAATTTTATATTTAACCACTACCGCCGTGTCACGCATTGGTAAAAAAATTATTACGATTCCTTCAGGATGTACAGTGACTGTTCAAGACAGTGTCGTACATGTGAAAGGTAGCAAGGGTGAGCTCTCTTATGAGTTCCCGGTTGCATATGTAGAAGTAAAACTTGATGGAGATGTTCTTACTGTAACAAGGAAAGAAGTCGATGATGCTCCTAAATTCCAAGGGCTTGCTAGAAGTATTCTCGCAAATATGGTACAAGGTGTAAGTAAGGGATTTGAAAAGAAGCTTGAGATTCATGGAGTAGGATATAAAGCTCAGGTACAGGGAGCAAAACTTGTTCTCTCTCTCGGATACTCTCATCCAGTAGAAGTTCCTGCTCCAACTGGAGTAACCTTTACTATGGATCCAGATGAGAAGAACACTATTGTAATTACTGGTTTTGATAAAGAACTTGTAGGACAGGTTGCTTCTGATATTAGAGAGTTAAGATCTCCTGAGCCATATAAGGGTAAAGGAATTCGTTATAAGGGTGAGCATATTATTAGAAAGGCAGGTAAATCTGCTGGAAAATAAATTTACTATTTGTTTCTATACGTTATGAGCAGCAAAGTTGTAGCACGTCTACGAAGAAAAACTAGAGTGAGAACACATGTATCGGGTTCTGCTGAAAGACCACGAGTTTCTGTGTTTAGAAGTAATAGAGGTTTGTCAGTTCAGGTTATTGATGATACAGTTGGAAAGACTCTTTTCTCTGGTAGTACTCTTCTAACTAAGGGGGCTAAGAATAATAAAGATTCTGCAGCAACTCTTGGAAAAGAATTCGGAGGAATGCTAAAGGAAAAGGGCATTGAAAAAGTTGTTTTTGATAGAAACGGATATAAATATCATGGTAAAATCCAGATATTTGCAGAAGCGCTCCGCGAATCAGGTCTTACATTTTAACAGTTACTCACCGTGGCAAAAGGTTCATCATCAGTTTTACATGGAAATAGAAATGCTCCTAAAGAGTATTTTGAAGAGGTACTTCAGATTGACCGAGTTACTCGTGTAGTATCTGGAGGACGAAGACTTAGATTTCGAGTGACCCTTGTAATGGGAAATAAGAAAGGAAAGATCGGTATGGGGGTCGGAAAAGCCGGAGAAGTTATTGTGGCAATTCAGAAGGCAACTCAGCAAGCAAAGAAGAATATGATTAATGTTAAAATTACTAACGATACTATTACTCATAGTCTTAAGCATAAATTCAAAAGTGCACGAATTATGCTTATGCCTGCAGGAGAAGGTACTGGTATTATTGCTGGTGGAGCTGTACGAAAAGTAGTTGAGCTTGCTGGTATTAAGAATATTCTTAGTAAGTCATTTGGAACTTCAAATAAGATTAGTGTTGCACGTGCAACTCTTCAGGCTCTTGCTACTATTTCTCAGGCAGATGTAAGAGAGACTCCAGAAAAGAAGAAAAATGAAGCTGCTCCAGTAACTACTGAAGCTAAGAAGCCTGTGGCTAAGAGCCCAGCGCCTAAAAAGGCTGAATAATCTATATATCATATACATTTATAATTTTAGACCCCATGAGAATTGCACAAATTCACCAAGAGATTTCTCCTGCGAAGAAGGCAAAAAGAGTAGGTCGAGGATATGGATCGAAAAGAGGAGGTAAGTCTGGCCGAGGACAAAAAGGTCAGAAGAGCCGAACTGGATTTTCTTTCCAGTCTCAGTTTGAAGGAGGACAGACATCTTTCATACAGAAGGTTCCAAAACTTAAAGGATTTAAAAATCCTAGCAGAATTGCTTTCCAGGTAATTAACCTCTCTGATCTTGAGAGAATCTTTGATGAAGGATCAGAGGTGACATTAGTTTCTCTTGCTGAAAAAAATCTTATTCGAAAAAAATCTCTTCCTGTTAAGCTTCTTGCTAACGGAAAGATCACTAAGAAACTTACTGTAGAAGTTGATGCTGCATCTGCGAAAGCAAAAGAGGCAGTAGAAAAGGCAGGAGGATCTCTCAAAGTTGTAACCGCATAACTATCAGTTGTGTAGATCTACTTTTTAATCTAATCAAACCGGTGGGAAATTATCTTAGTTCCATTTGGAACAACAAATCTCTTAGAAACAAAATCCTATTTACTATAGGTATGTTGCTTATTTACAAGATTATTTCTCATGTACCGGTTCCTGGTACAAATTATGCTGTTTTAAGCAGTGTTATTGCGCGATCTGAAGCTCTTGGGGCATTCAGTGCACTTATGGGAGGAAATCTTAATAACTTCTCCATTGTGCTTATGGGACTTTCCCCATACATCAATGCGTCAATCATTGTACAGCTTCTGACGGTAATAGTTCCAAAACTTGAAGCTATATCAAAAGATGGACAGAGAGGACAGAAAGTAATTAATAAATATACTCGATGGCTTGCGCTACCGTTGGCATTCCTTCAGTCTTATGGAATGATTCTTCTTTTGAACAATCTTAATGGATCAGGATCAGGACTTACTGTTATTGATACTAGCTCAGCACTTCCACTTATAACTGCTATGTGTACTGTAACTGGAGGTACTATCTTGCTTATGTGGCTTGGTGAACTTATTACTGAAAAAGGAATTGGAAACGGTATATCACTTATTATCTTTGTATCCATCGTCTCAAGTATCCCACAGGTACTTGGACAGGAGCTCTCTCTTGCTGCAGTTGATGAATCAAGAGTATTCACAATGATTATATTTGCTCTTATAACAGTTGCTCTTATTGCATTTGTAGTTTGGTTTACGGAGGCATTGAGAAAAATCCCTGTAACATATGCTGGTCACGGTGCAAAAGGAACTGATAAGTCAGCTCTACCAATGAGAGTAAATCAAGCTGGAATGGTACCTATTATCTTTGCAGTATCGATTGTAACTTTTCCAAGTATTGCTGCGAAGCTTATGGAGCTCTCATCAAATCCTACACTTAGAAATATCGGAGCATTTATTACTCTTCATTTCAACCCTCAGAATCCAAATTTAGCATATATTGCATTCTATTTCCTCTTTGTTATCTTCTTTACATTCTTCTATGTAAGTATAGTTTTTCAGCCAAATCAAATGGCAGAGAATCTTCAGAAGAGAGGTGGGTTTATTCCAGGAGTAAGACCTGGTCAGGAAACTATAGATTATCTTTCTAAGGTATCTATGAGATTAAATCTATGGGGAGGACTATTCATTGCATTTATTGCAGTCATGCCATACCTCATTGGATACATTGTTTCAGGAAATGCTACAGGTAATGTGCCATTGCTTCTCAGTGGAGCAGGAGTAATCATCGTTGTAGGTGTAGTACTTGAACTTTTCAGAAAAATTAATGTAGAAATGGTTACTCAGGATTACGATAAATTTTATTAAAATATACTATTAGTGGATCTTCTTCTGTTTGGAATTCAAGGATCAGGAAAAGGTACACAGGCAGGGTATCTGTTTGATAAGTACAAATTTCTCCGTTTCGGAGCTGGACATGAACTCAGAGAAGTTGTACGAAGCGGGAAGGATGAAAGAGCAGATCATATTAGAAAAATCATGCAGGAGGGAAGACTTGTATCAGACCATATAGTGTTTGATATATTGGAGGAATACCTATCTAAAAAAGCAGCAAATCTCCCGGTTATCTTTGACGGATTACCAAGAAATATAGAACAGCTGGAAATGTTTCTTCATATTATGGAGCAGAAAAAGAGAGAATATGTAGCAGTATTCTTTGATATATCTCTTCTTGAAGCATTAAAACGAATCAAGAGTAGACGTGAATGTAGTGAGTGCGGACATCCACAGGTTTTCTCTGATGGAGATAAATGTACTAAATGCGCAGGAGAGTTAATAACTAGATCAGACGATCAGAATGAAAGTATAATAATGGAACGTTTTCAAACTTTTTTTGATAAGACTTTCCCTGTCATAGCAAAGCTCTCAGAAAAGAAAAAAGTTACAATGATTAATGCAACGGTAGAGCCTGAACAGGTATTTGCTCAGCTAGATCTCATTTTACAACAATATCATTATAAGCAGAATGCAGATTAGAACTCACGATCAGATAAAGAAAATGAGAAGTGCGGGAAAAGTACTTCACAAAATTCTTCAGCAAACAAAAGAAATTATTGTACCTGGCATAAACGTAAAAGAGGTTGAGGCATTCGTTGATAGCTTATTTAAAAAATATGGAGCAATTCCAGCTTTTAAAGGATACCAAGGATTTCCTTCAAGTATCTGTATATCTGTAAATGATCAGGTGGTACATGGACTACCTCAAGATCGAATACTTGAAGCCGGAGATATTATTGGGCTAGACTGTGGAGTAAAACTTGATGGATGGAATACTGACAGTGCTATCACTGTCATGGTAGGTGGAAAAGAAGCTTGTGATCCTGAAGTAGTCAAGCTAGTAGAGACTACCGAAAAAGCTCTTGAAGAGGCCATTAAGGTTCTAAAGGATGGTGTGTTAGTTGGAGAGATTTCTAATACTATTGGAAATTATATTACACAACATTCATTTCATGTCATTGAAGATCTCGGTGGACATGGGATTGGAACTAAGGTTCATGAGGATCCGTACATTCCAAATGAGGGAAGTAGTACCCTTGGACCTAAGTTAAAAGCAGGAATGACCATCGCTATTGAACCAATTAGCGGACTTGGCACTTCTGAGATCTTTATAGATAAAGAAGATGGCTGGACAATTTATACGATGGACGGCTCTTACTCTGCACATTTTGAGCATACTGTGCTTATTACAGAGCAGGGTGCTGAAATACTTACATAAAAATAAAAAAAACTTGTCAAGAATTTTTTTTTAGTGTAAATTCTTGTTACGTGTTTTTAAGTACCGATTGACCCTTTCCCATGGCAAAAAAAGATGATGTAGTAGTCGTTGAAGGAGTAGTTCTTGAGGTCTTGCCTGCATCTCAGTGCAGAGTTCAGATTGGAGACGATACAAACGGTATTCCTACACGATCAGTCATCGCATATTTGTCTGGAAAGATGAAGAAGAACTTCATCAAAATCATTCCTGGAGATAAGGTAAAAGTAGAGCTTAGTATCTACGATCTGACAAAGGGAAGAATTATTTTCAGGGAAACAAATACAGCGTTAAAGAATGCAGCATAAATTTTACCTTTTGAATGCTTGTAACAATGAAAGTGCGACCATCAGTTAAACCTATTTGTAACTTTTGCAAAGTTATCCGACGTCACGGTAAAGTAATGGTGATCTGTAAGACACCAAAACATAAGCAACGACAGGGGTAATTTTATTTTATTTAATGTAACTTCGATACATGGCACGAATCGCTGGAGTGAATCTCCCAAGAAACAAACGAGTAGAAATCTCGCTTACCTACATATTTGGTATTGGCCGACCTACTAGTAATAAAATTTTGAGTACTCTCAAGATCGACAGAGATAAAAAGACTGAAGAGCTATCTGAGGACGTACTTGATCTTATTCGAGATGAAATCAAGAAGATTAAGGTTGAAGGTGATCTTCGACGAGAAGTGGGATTCAATATTAAACGACTCCAGGAAATCAACTGTTATCGAGGTCTTCGACATAAGAAGAGACTTCCAGTAAGAGGTCAGAGAACAAAGACGAACTCTAGAACAAGAAAGGGTAAGAGACAGACTGTTGCAAACAAGAAGTCTGAGTCATAAACCCTCATAATACTTTTGAATATTATCTTAACTTTACAATTATTTACAAATGGCAGAATCAACAAAGGCTAAGGCCGCTGTAAAAAAGACTAAAAAGGCACGACGATCAGTGCCACATGCTGTAATTCACATTAAGTGCAGCATGAACAATACTATTGTTACTATCGCTGACCTTGAGGGTAATGCTCTCGCGCAGGGAAGTGCAGGTGCTTCTGGATTTAGAGGAACACGAAAGTCTACTCCATACGCAGCTCAGGTAGCTGCAGAAAATGCAATGAAGTCAGCTGTATCTTTCGGAATTGAAAAGGCAGATGTATTTATGAAAGGTGTAGGAGTTGGACGAGATCAATCTCTTCGAGGTATTGCAAGTGCAGGAATTGAAATTCTTTCTATCAACGATATTACTCCTGTGGCACACGGAGGATGTAGAAAGAGAAAGGTAAGACGACCTTAGTAGCTTTATATATATATTATTATTTCTTTGGTTTCATTAATATGAGATATACTGGTCCTAAATGTAGATTATGTAGAAGAGAGGGAGTTAAACTTTTTCTAAAAGGAGAAAAGTGTGAAGGTACTAAATGTACTCTAAACAAGAGACAGACTATCCCTGGTCAGCACGGTAGAAGCGGAAAGCCTACTGAGTATGCACGACAGCTTCGAGAAAAGCAGAAAGCTAAGAGAATTTTTGGTCTCAATGAGACACAGTTTTACAATCTCTTTAAGCAGGCTTCTGCAACAAAGGGAACTGCAACTGACGTTTATATCATGAGAAGTCTTGAGCTTCGACTTGATAGCGCGATCTACAGATCTGGTATTGTAACATCTAGAAATACTTCAAGACAGCTTGTAGGTCATGGTCTTATGCTTGTAAATGGAAAGAGAGTAAAGACTCCTTCTATTCAGTTGAGAGTAGGTGATGTTGTGTCTCTTTCTGATACTGCAAAAGCTTCTCCTCTATTTGCTGGAAAAAAGATTGGTAAAGATCTTTCTCCTAAGTGGATGGAAGTAAACGCTAAGGATATGTCCTTTACAGTTGTTGCAAATCCTGAGACTGCTGATTTCGAAAGTATTATTGAAAGCAGATACATCGTGGAGTACTACACAAGAAACTAATTCTCCTCCACCTCACATTTTCTTTACTTTTAAACCGCTTCTCTATGCATTTGATACATACTGAAATTGGAACTCCAAAAATTGTTCACAAGGTACTTAGCGGTGACTGGCATGCACTTTTTACAATGGAGCCGCTTCCTGCGGGATATGGAACTACTATTGGAAATGCACTTCGCAGAGCTCTCTTATCTTCACTTCCTGGTGCAGCTGTAACAGGAGTCAAGATCAAAGGTGTTGCACATGAGTTCACTACTGTGCCAGGAATTCAGGATAGTATCCTAGATATCCTTTTGAATCTCAAACAGCTTCGTGTAAAAAAACATACTTCTGAGCCAACAATGTTGAAACTCAAAGTGAAAAAAGAAGGAACTGTAACTGCTGCTGATATTACAGCAAGTAACGATGTAGAAATACTAAATAAGGATCTCTACATTACTGCGCTTGATACAGGTACTGAACTCGACATGGAAATTCGTGTTGAGAAGGGTGTAGGATACAAATCTATTGCAGAGTTAAAGAAAGAAAATGAAGATACAGGTCTTATACTTGTGGACGCAAGTTTCTCTCCAATCATGAAAGTACAGTATGAAGTTACAAGTGCACGAGTAGGACAAAGAACTGATCTTGATAAGGTAGATATCGAAATTGAGACAGACAATGCAATATCTGCTCAGGATGCACTTCGGTTTGCTTCAAACCTTCTTACTTCTTATTTCTCTCTCTTTAATAAGGATGGTATCCTTGTGGAGCAGGATTTCGTAGCAAACGTAGACGAGATCATGGTAAAAGAGCAGGAAGAGAAGGAAAAGGCACTTGAGAAGGCAAAGGAGACATATACTCCTATTGAAATCCTGAATCTTTCTCCTCGAACGCTTAATGCGCTCATCAATGGAGGAATTGGTTCTATTGAGCAGCTTACTAAATGTACTGAGAGCAAACTTACTAATCTTCGCGGATTTGGTAAGAAAGCTATGACGGAAGTTAAAGAAGCACTTAAGACAAAAGGATTAAAACTCTTCGGAGAAGATTAATTATCACACAACTTACTATTAGATTTTTATTTTCATATGAGACACAGAAATAACGTACCCAAGCTGAAAAGAGAAGCTTCTCACAGAAATGCTCTTATCAGAAACCAGGTTGCATCTCTTATCCTGCATGAGAGAATTGTAACTACAGATGCTAAGGCGAAAGCTTTACAGAATGCTTTTGAAAGCATGATCGCATCGCTTAAAGGAAAAGAGCTCTTTAATCAGATTAGAGAACTTAAAAGCTTCCTTTATACTGAAGCTTCATCTAGAAAAGTAATAGAAGTTCTTCTTGAGCGGTTCAAGGATCGTTCATCAGGATTCACACGAAGAGTAAAAGTAGGTCTTCGAAAAGGAGACGGAGCTTCTCTTGTTTTAATTGAATTAGTTTAAAACTCATGAAAACCACTGCAATTAAACCTCTAACAACACGAGACCGAAAATGGTATGTCGTTGATGCTGAAGGAAAAACACTTGGTCGACTTGCAACTGCAATTGCACGAGTGATTAATGGAAAGAACAAGGCTGCTTTTAACTATCATGTGGATTCAGGCGATTATGTTATCGTCTTAAATGCAGGAAAAGTAAAAGTAACTGGAAATAAGTCAGAGGGAAAGCTCTACTATAACCATACTGGATACCTTGGTCACTTTAAGACTCAGACTTTCTCTGAAGTTCAGGAGAGAGATCCAAAGAGAATCCTTTCAGATGCAGTATCTGGAATGCTTCCAAAGAACAAGCTTCGAAAAGATAAGCTTGCGAGACTTAAATTATTTTTAGGAACTGAGCATACGCATAGTGGCCAGAACCCAGAGCCTTTACTTGTATAATTGTTGAATGAATATGGATACTTCCAAGAAATATGTTTACGCTGTTGGAAAGAGAAAGACTTCTACAGCACAGGTACGTCTCTATGAAGGTGATGGAGAAATCGTGATCAACGGAAAAGATATTAAAGACTTCGTTACAGATCCTTTTCTTATCGACGTTGTAACTTTTCCTCTTAAGCTTACTGAAAGCAAAAAGAAATTCAGCTTCAGTATCAAGGTACTTGGAGGAGGTAAGAGCGGACAGGCTGAAGCATGCCGATATGGTATTGCTAAGACTCTCCTTATGAACGATGAGACTCTTAAGCCAATGCTTAAGGAAGCAGGTCTTCTCTCCCGTGATGCCCGAGTGGTTGAGCGAAAGAAACCGGGCTTAAGAAAAGCACGAAGAGCTCCACAGTGGGCAAAGCGTTAATCGCCTCAAACGCGATTTGGCTCAGGTCAAAAAAAGCACTCCGATTGGGGTGCTTTTTTTATTTGAAAATAATTTTGTAATGCCTCCTTTTTGTGAGGCTGTAAAAGGAACACTATCTTGAAAAAAATGATATACTATAAGTAGTAGATACTATTTTTCAGCATGCCAAAAAAAGCTTTAAATCAATCAGAACGAGAAGACTCTTCAGCTGAAGATCGAGTTTTGGAATCTAAGAAAGTTAATAAGGAAATAGACCAAGAGACTGTAAACACTACTAATGAGGCTATAAAAACAGTACTTGAAAATAAAGAATATACATTAGATGAGATTATATCCGGTCTGGAAAACGGAAGAGTTTTTGGCAAAAAAGAAGCCATGATGCTTATCAGATCGAGAAAAATGACTGTCTTTACTAAGAATATTAAAAAGTTTATTGGGCTGGATAATGAAGTAGTGGATTTGTTGTTTAAATTTTGGGGATATAAAATAGTAGTAAATCATGCAAAAAAGTTTACAGGTATTAACTATGAAAATCTCTTTGAGAGGCTACTACAAATTGGAAATATCAGCTTTGCCGTAAAAAATATAAAGAAATTTCCATTTATAACGCTAGATGAGATACCTGAAAAATTGATTGAAATGGGTTTGGGTAGTTATATTCGATATAACATCAAAATATTAGCTCCACTCAATGAAAAGGTTGAGGAGTGGTTAGTAAAAACACTAAGTAAACAGGAGCTTTTGGATATTATTCCATACATCAGTGACAATGCCCGTAAGCGTATTGCTTTAGATATCATAGATAGATTTTTGTTTAGCCTCAGTGCAAACTGTCTCCTCTGGGAGAGGTTGATTCCTTTTGCTCCTTTTGATCAAGAAGTATTGAATGAAATTTTGGAAAAAGGTCATTTGGAACGTTTTGAAACACCTATGAATATAGCTAAATATCTTTATTTATTTCCGGGTGTGGATCAAAAAAGGATTCTGGATAGACTAATATCATTAAATCTAGAATTCGTTGTAGCTCAGTATATCAAGAATTTTACTGATACTGATCCTATGGATTTTGCTCAATATTTATTTGCAGCAAAGAAGGAAGAATATATTGCCGCTTGTTTAGAGAACTTCCCAAGTATTGACCAAAGGCAATTAGCAAAGACTTTACTAGGAAATGGAAAAGGGAAATATTTAGCCGAATGTTTTAGTCTTTTTTCAGAAATTTCTCCGAATGAGATAGCTCGAGATTTGATATCCCAAGGTAATGAAAAAGCTTTGGCAGAAAATCTTATGAATTATAAAAACCTTAATATGGAGATTGCTATTCTCCTTATTCAAAAAGGATATATTGAAAAAGTAATAGAGTTTCTTGATTCATTTAGTGACATTGACTATGAAGAAATTGCCCGTGAAGCTCTTCTGATCAACAAGGGAAGTATAATTTTTAAAAGGGAAGATAAACTCTCAGTCTTATCCGATGAGACAGTTATACTTTTTATTCATGCTGGTCATTATGAATTGGTAGCTAAAACTTTAGGGAGTCTTTTAAAAGTAGACAAAGAAAAAATCATTGAGGCCTTTTTTGAATATGGAAAAGCATTTGCAATACCTCAATTTCTAGAAAATTTTTCCATAACGAATTTTACTACATTTGCAGAAAGGCTCATTGAAGCAGATGCAGCGAAAGAGGTGATAAGGTACTTCGAGAAATTTGTACCAATTGATTCTAAAAAAATTATTAATCTACTGCTGACTAAGCCAGAGTTATTAGGAGAGTTAACTAAAAATATCAAAAAATTTCCATCACTTAAACCTGAAAAATTAGCAAAAAGACTCGCAGAAACATCACAGGAAGATGTTATTATTTCAAATTTTTCGCTTTTTCCTGCTCAGAATGCAACTGAAGTTGTATTGAGATTTCTGAAATCAGGAGGTGATACTAGTACAGTTATCTATAATTTAAAATATCTTTCAAATCTTGATTATAAAGAAGTTGGTCCGCTTTTAGTTCAAAATACTACACCAAAGGGTTTAACAATACTTATTGATTGGCTTCCGCAATTTCTACATAAACCTGTTGCGATGAAGTTGCTACGTACTGGAAATAATAAAATTTTGATAGAAGAAAGAGAAAAATTTATTTTGGAAGCTAGGGATTTTTCAGAAATATATCATTCTTATTTACCAGTTGATACTCCTCGAGAGCATATCGAATCAATATGTAATATGCCTGAAACAGGACTATATACTGTAAATGGTATTGCCTTACTTTTCAAACAATATCCTCAAATTACCTATAAAAAAGAAGTATCTTCTATTCTGAATTCGCAAGGAGATGGGGCATTCAGAATTTTTTCCGTGCTTGAAGAGATGAAGGATTTGAATCTTGATATTCAGTTTCTTGTAAGTATTTGCAAACGTACTGGTGTCAAAGCACTGAGCGTATTTTCTGAGCTGCTTTATCCCCTTATAACAGAACAGAAATTTATCCCGGATACCGTAGAGAAACAGAAAATATTTTATGGCTACTTAGAAGATGTTGAGCTTGTGTCTCCTGAAATATTTGAAAAATATATAGATATTGTGAACGAAAGTTTTACAAAAGAAAAAGATTTAATGAGGTTAAAAAAAACTATTCAGTCTTTTAGAAAAGACATTGCTGACGGTGAAGATGCAGTTTCTCATGAAGAAGAAAAGAAGATCTGGGAAGCTGTATTATATGATGTATTTCCTCCGGCAATAGGTATAAAAAAAGAAGAGATGCTCTCGCTCTATGCAAGTAGAGAAGATAGACAAAGTGACGTTGATCACATCTTTCAGGAAAAAATGCCGCTTATTGAAGCAAAAAGCAGTTTCTCAGTATCAACGGGTAAAATGGTGCTTGAAAGTGGTGCTGAGCTAGATATGCGTCAATGGAATCAATTATCTGAAGTAATTAGAGAAGTCCACAAGGAAGAAAAGGAAGGAGTATTAGAAGAGGATCTTTCGAATATTGGTACGCAGTTGATTGAATGGTATCGATCTCCGGAACCAGTACCTCAAAAGGCACTATGGAAACTTATGTACCGGCATGAAGTAATAGGAGGTATGCGCTTGTCTGAAACTCCAGGATTTTCCATAACTGAACTAATGAAGTATAAGGAATTTATAGGTGACCGAATCAAAAGTGATTATGTAAAAAAATCTATTCAGGCCTATACAGAGTCATTTCCAAAAGAATATACAGAACTTTGTGATCAGTTAAAATCACGAATAAGTATCAAAGATATTACAAATGTTGCAATGCACGTATGGAAGATGAGAGAGACATATGTATCAAAACCAAGTACAGAAATAGATCAAAAATTCAGGAAGATCTGGCAGGATAAATATCTTCTTACGGTGGATGAAGTATTGGCTGTAGAGAACAAGGAAGAACTTGAAGAGATATTATCTGTCCGGATGAAAAAAGATATCTCTGAGGAACTGCCACGAATGATTGGTGTAAAACTTGTGCAGGAAACAAATGATAAAATGCTAAAGGAGCTTAATAAATTTAATTTTGAAACATCTGGCAAAGAGAAGGAAAGAGAACTGCATTTTGTTATTTCAAAACGAAAAAGTCATAGTCTTGCAGGGTATAATATGGGAGTTTGCGTGGCTCCTGACAAAAAGCTTTGGAATACTCCTGAGTTTATGAATGCAATCTGTTTTGATACAGAAATGCAACGTGCTATGGGAGGAATGCACTTTTATTTTGTAACCTATGAAGGAGAAAAATATCTTTCACTTCCCGGTATAAATCCATCACTGGATTTACTTTCAGTCACGAAAGCAAAGGATATTTACGATAAATTTATAGAGTTTGCGGTACAGATAGCAAAAATCGCCGGGTGTAAAAGCATTTGGATTCCAGAATCTAGTTCTATTCATTCAAATCGCACACAAATAATAGATATTATTAGAGAAAAACAATATCAGAAAAGATCTCTAGAAAAAGAAATAGCGTTTTCATATGATCCACATCCCTATACTTATAGAGACGTATACATAATACCACTTGAAGATGTATAACTTAAAGGAATGTTACTTCTTCTCCTTGAAATCCCTAAGCGCCAATGCCCGTGTAAGACGTGTAAGCTCTTGTTCCTGATTCTCAGATACTACAAGGAGTCGAAAGCAGATATAAGAGAGCATACCGAGTAATGTAAACACAACGGCATTTACGTTACTCTTAATACCTAACACAAAGGCGAGCTTCTCTGTAAGAGAAGGGAAGATTGCGATAAGTGCTACAAGCAGCCAGAAAATACTGAGTGCGATTAGTTCACGGATTGTTTTTTTGCCGCGGAAAAAATTGCTGAATGCTTTTGTTATAAGCAGGAGACAAAGGAGTGGGACGATAATTTGGTATAAGGCGAGGTCCATTAATACATGAGGCTACGTACTAAAAGTTTTGCTGCAGTTTTGATACCTTGAGCGAAGTTTTGTCCTTTACGTAGACTCTCTTCAGTATAGTACACATCAACAGGCACTTCTATATGTTTGAGTTTTAATGATGCTATTTCTCTTACAATCTCAGTACAAAATTCATATCCGCTTGTATGGATATCGATCTGTTCAGCGGCTTTTTTAGAGAATCCTTTGAATCCTGACTGAGAGTCAGATAGCCAAATTCCTGATAAGAAAAAAGTGATGATGTTTGCAATATAATTGAAGAATCTTCTTGTGAAAGGGATGTTATTTTTCTGCTTAAATCTGCTGCCGATGACTATGTCTGCCTCTTTCTTAAGGAGAGGATTAATGATGCCTGGAATATTAGAGGGGTTGAACTGCTGGTCTCCATCCATTGTGACGATAATCTCTGCACCTCTCTCTAGAGCGGCAAGTATACCTGTCTGAACTGCGGCACCTTGTCCACGATTGATAATATGAGAGATGATCTCTACACCGCATTTCTCTGCGAGAGCTCTAGTATTATCATAAGATCCGTCATCTACAATGAGGAGATGTGCAAATCCTGCACGTCTGCAGTTCTCAACTACAGGTATGATATTGCGTGCTTCATTGAACATGGGAATAATAATATATACTATTTTACCTTCTCGTTTTTCAGATGTAATATCTTTTACGTGAGTTGTCTTCTGAAAAACTTCCTGTTTAGATGAAGAAGAGGAGACTATATTTTCTTCGGAGGTAGCTTGCATAATTGATTTCTCGTTTACTAGGTGAAAAATATTTTCTATACTACATGTACGTTATTTTCCATTTTCTATGAATAAATCTGTATTTTCGACTGTGTGCTTTTTCTGGGCATTTTTGTGCATGTGTACTTTTTGGGTACGCTTCTCGGATATGGGCTCAAAATTTTTAAGCATGTCTCCGCTCTGGGTATGCCTTTTGATAGTAGGACTTATTGGTCTTATTGTGTATACCATATTTTTTAGAAGAGTTAAAGAGATTACTGTTGGAGTACGTCCAATTACCTTTTTATCAATCTTTTTAGTAGCGGTACCTATTCTATTCTTCTTAGAGTATAGCCATGTGCTCGGATATTTCAGTGGAATATTTGAGCAGTTGGGATTAGCAGCAAAAGATATCCCTGCGCAGTTAGGACAGCAGCTTGGCGTAAGTGATGTATCTTTGTTTGCTGCGGGAAGTGTATTTGTGAAATTCATGGAGAAATATATTATGGGAGTTTTTTCCATTATAATACTCTTCTTAAGTGCATTAGGCGCTGGATTGGTTTTCAGGAAATTACTTGGATCATTTAGAAATGCTGAAAGATTCTTTCTTCAGATACTTGGAGGTTTCGCAGTACTTTGTACAGTGTTGATTTTCATAGGATGGGCAGGTCTCTTTCATACAACTGTCTTACAACTACTAATAGCAGTTGCTGCTTTACTAGGAATAATATTTGAAGGGAAAAGTATATGGAACAGTCTGACGACTAAAACAGTAAAAGTATATTCACTTTTGGGAGCTGTGAGCTTTTGGACATGCGGGGTACTGATTGCGGTGCTCGCCGCTTTATCATTTATGCATGTGCTGCGTCCAATGCCGATAGGGTGGGATGATATTACCCTTTATATGAATCTCCCAAATCTTACTGCACAGTATCATCATTTAGTCAGCGGTTTTGGAACATATAGCTGGGGACTTATCATGGCACTTGGATTCTCATTATTTGGGAGTGCAACATTTGGAATGCTGTATTCATTTGCAGGAGGACTACTTGCTATTTGGGGAATATATCTTCTTTTTTCATACAAGGAATCTGAAGGAACACAGGTGCCTTTAGCCCTTATTCTCACTACTGTTTTTGCTGCCGCGCCATTCTTCCAGTTTCAGTTCTCTGAAGACATGAAAGTGGATCTTGCTCTGACTGCCTTTGGAAGCGGATCTTTGATATTGATGATGGAATACTTTCAAGCGGAGACGTCAAAGAGAGAGAAAGGAATTCTTGTACTTCTCGGCGTATTGCTTGGATGTATGCTAGGTATTAAATTTACAGCACTTATTTTCTTCTTTTTTGCTGCAGTATTTATAGGATGGAAATATGGAAAAGCTTTACTTGCATTAGCAATATCACTCTTCTTTACGGCATTTCTTTTTGCTGCAAATATTATTAGCCTTGGAGGTATTGTCTATCCAAAGGAATGGGTAACTCCGACGGCAGTGATATTAATCATATCTGGTATTGGAGTACTATTCTTTGCATTTAGTAAATCAAAGGATATTTTGAAAAGTCTAAAAGCGCTTCTGCTCATGGGTATCATAAGTTTCCTTATGTTTGCTCCATGGATGGCATACAATGCATCTTCCTATTGCGATGTAAAAGAGCAGTGTAAGTTTCAGGGGCTAAACAGTATGCTTTATGGTAAACTAAAAGCTCCTACTCTTGTTCCAAAGGAGGTTTCTGTAGCTACTGAAAATCCTATCAATCCTGATGCTGTAGAGCTTAAAAAGATACTTGAAGAGTCTGGAGGAAGTCAGGTAGAGGAACTTCAAAGATATAGAGGGTTTGATAAGGGAGTGTTTTCTTATGCTACTCTTCCAGTTGATGCTACTATGGGAACGAATGAAAGAGGAGACTATATTACGATTGGATGGGTATTCTTAGCGTTGCTTCCATTTGCATTTATGGCAGGTGTATTGAATGATCTCAGAAAAAAGAACCGTTTAGAAAAGATATATTTCGGTATTGGAATAGTACTTGCTTTGATGCTGTTTGCGTTCTCGGTCTCAGGTACAAAATTGGCGTTGCCTGCTGCTTTCGGTGACTATAGTCAGGGTATCATATTTGTCATTACAGGATTGATGTATGCGGGAGTGTATGGTCTATGGAGATTATCTAGCAATGAGGAGGACCCTGTGCATGTAAAAGCACTTGTAGCTGCAACTCTACTATACTGGTTTACATGGACATATCTTGCCAATGGAGTTATCTGGTATGGTATTCTTGGTTTTCTTCCTTTACTGCTTTTGGCTAAAAGAGGATTGGAAAAACTCTATGCAGCTGAGAGAGAATGGTTTGCACCAATTGTGCTGCTTATTCTGTTGTTCTGGATCACACCAATGTATGCGTATAAGATGACTGTAAATGATGTACAAGTGCCAGTGCTTGGAAGCAGCTGGAAAGCCATAGTTGAAAAGTGTGAGACAGCAAAAAATAACCCTGCAAATGCACAAATTCTTGCTAACACAATCCAGTCTCTCATTACAAGAGAAGAGGATCAGACTGCTGTGGCAAAAGCATGTAGTCTTTATATGGATAGAGCTATATCAAAGGCTGATTTTGAAAATGCTGCTCAGGCTGGGGTAGCAGAAATAGTGGGAAAACAATACGGGATGCCGGACTCTCTTACTTTTATCCTTTATAAGGCGGGTATTCTCAATAACGAGGAAGATGCTATGGCTCAGATGAATGTCCCATACGCAAATGCTATTAGTGAAATACGGAAAGTTGATCCTTCAGTAAAAATCTACCGTATAGGAACGTTTATGCCTTATTATACACCTCAGAATGACCGGCGTATGCTCACGGACAATCAGTTGGATGTCTTCATGCAGTACTATCTCCCAGAGATGGACGAGAAAGCATTTATCAAAACTCTGAAAGACTCTGGCATAGGCTATATTGTCTATGATAATAAAACAGAAACTATTGATAAAACTCCGCAGAAAACACTTACAAAGAAAGTGGAACTTTTTAAAAACTTTAGAGATCTGGCTGTAAAGAATAAGGATCTTGATCTTATCGTAGGTACTGGAATCTCATCTGATGCTATCTTAGTCTATAAACTACTGTAAAATTTATGTTAAAGGATCTTGTCATACAGGATGTCTATGAGGCTGCAAAGAAAGTAGCCCCAAGCATTGAACTATCACAAATACATATTACTCCTGCAAAACAGAAGTCTCATGGAGATTATGCCTGCAGTATTGCTATGCAGCTTGCAAAGCTTTTAGGAAAGTCTCCTATGGAAATTGCTGAGAGCATTAAAAACAATATAGATGCTTCTCACTATGCCTCAGTGGAAGTGGCAGCTCCAGGATTTATAAATGTAAAATTTGACGCGGAGTATTTGAAAAAGGAAGCTCTCAATGAGAGTTATTTTTCACCTATGAAGAAAGGAAATAATGAAACTGTGATTCTTGAATACTGCTCTCTGAACGTAGGAAAGCCTATGAATATCGGTCATCTTTTGAATACTATTTATGGGGAGGCCATGAATAGGCTTCTTAGATGGTATGGATACAATGTCATATCTGATAATCATATCGGAGACTGGGGAACACAGTTTGGAAAGCTTCTAGTTGCTCTCAAGAAATGGGGGGATATGGAAGAGGTGAAAAAAGAGCCGAATAAGAAGCTGGTGGAACTCTATATTAAATTCCATGATGAGGCTGATAAGGATCCAACATTAGAGGACCTAGCGCGCGATACATTTACTGCTCTTGAACAAGGAGATCCTGAGCTTGTAAAGCTTTGGGAATGGATAGTGGAGGTGAACATGGTGGAGAATCATAAGATCTTTGAAAAACTTCATGTGAAGTTTGATACGGAACACGGTGAAGCATTTTATATGCCTATTGTTCCAAAAGTGATGGATGAGATGCTATCCAAAGGGATCCTCACAAAAAATGAGGATGGTTCTATCGCTATGAACTTTGAGGAGAAGGGAATTAATCTTCCTTCATGTCTAATGCAGAAAAAAGACGGGTCTACGCTCTATCATACAAGAGATGTAGCAACTATTGATTTTCGTTTAAAAGAATATAATCCGAAAAAGATAGTATATGTCGTAGGGGATGAACAGTCTTTGCATTTTAGACAGCTCTTTGCTATTGCGGGACTTTTGGGATGGGGAGACGGAGTAGAGTTCTATCATATGAATTATGGTCTTTTCACGATGAAGGAAGGAAAGATGTCCACGAGAAAAGGAAGAGTGATCTATGCGGAAGAGGTTTTAGATGAAGCAGAAGAAAGGGCACTTGCGATCTTGAATGAACGAGGTGTATTTGCAGATGATGAGACAGCAAAGAAGAAGCTTGCGAAAAGTCTTGGATACGGAGCTGTCTTTTATGCGAATCTCTCTCAGAATAGAAATACTTCTCAGCTCTTTGACTGGGATAAGGTGTTATCTTTTGAAGGAAATAGCGCTCCATACCTGCAATATGTATATGCGAGAGCTGCTTCCATGCTTAGAAAAGCAAAAGATGATAAAGGAGTAGAAGTAGAGACGAGCGAGGTTTTTGATATACAAGAACTTCAGGAAGCAGAACGTACTCTTTTGATCAAGCTCCTGCAGTTTAATGAGGTCATAGAGAGTACGACGGTGGATTATCGTCCAAACTTCCTTGCGCAGTATCTCTATGAGCTCTGCGGCGATTTTAATGGGTTTTATAATGAGCTCTCTGTTCTGAATGCTGAGAGTGATGTGAGTATGAAGTTTAGACTTCAGCTGGTGGCTCGTACTAAAGATGTGATGAAGAAGGGGTTGGAGTTGCTGGATATTGAGGCGCCGGAGAAAATGTAGGGTGGCTTTTAGGAAAAGGGGAGCAAAAGTCGATGGTCCTTTCACCTGCCGGTGGGGGCTTTTCTTTTGTAACCAAAAGAAACAAAAGTTTTGGGGGAGGAGAAAAGCGTCTGGCAGAGGGGTTGCTTTCTAAAAGTAATCAGACGCTTCTCCTCCCCCAAACCCCCAGGGACGGTGCGGTCTATACGTGGCTCGAGCTCATGGCTCGGGGGCTGCAGGGCTCTTTGGGCGATGTACCTGCGGTACATGTCAGGGCTCATGGTGGGGGGAGTGGTGTGCGGGGGGAGACACAGACGCGTCATCCTGCAGAGTGATTCTTTATCTTTAGTCTCTCAAATCGGAACTGCAGGATCTAAACACGTAAGTGTAGGATCTACTATCACTTGCGTCTTAGAGGAATTAGGCATAATAATTTCGATATATATTTAAGTATTAATGAAAGGTTATGGAAACTAATGATTTTTACTGTGACTTTGTTTTGAATGAAAAAATTGTGGTCAAAAAAATCTATGAATCTGAAGATGTTTTGGCTTTTCATCATACGAAACCGAGTTATGAATTCCATGTTGTTGTAATTCCTAGGAAACATATATTGAATATTGTGAGTATTGAGAGTGATTCTGTAGATGGAAAAGGACTTTGGATTGAATTGCTGAAAGGTGTACAAGGCGTAGTGAAAGAATGCAAGTTAGAGACTTTTAGAATTATTTCAAATTCCGGGGATTATCAGGACTCTAAGCACCTGCATATTCATGTTGTAAGTGGTCAGAAAATCTTATAAATACTTTGAAATAAAACGCTGAACTATTAGAGTATATCTAATACATTATTATCTTCATTTATGATTTCATCTGAGGCTTTTCAAACATTGCTGCAGTATACAAAAGATATTCATGATAGAGAAAGAGATAAGCTTATTAAGAAAGATGTAACTGATACTGAATTAGTTCTGTCTGATTTGGCTTCGCTTATTGAAGAGGTAGGGGAATTGGGTGGTGAGGTGAGAAAGCAGCTGAAGTTAAGTTTTAATCAAAAGAAGGTAGATGCTGCAGAGCTTGAAGATGTGTATCTGGAAGGTATTGATGTTTTGATCTGCACACTTTTGCTTCTTCGAAAATTTCCTGCTGATTCTCTAGATGAGTTTATTATAAAAAAAATAGGTAAGAATGATGCGAGAGGATATTAATATTTCAAATCTTTATAATTAATTCTCTTAATATGAAAAATCTACAGCTTAAAGTGAAAAAATTTTGTCTTGAAAATCATCTTGATGCTCCTATTGAAATTAAAATGTTAGATTTGATTTCTGAGTTTGGAGAGGTTTCAAAGGAAGTCATTAAAATGAGTGATTATGGAAAACATGAGCATACTTACAGAGAGGAGTTTGCCTCTGAACTTGGGGATTTATTTTATTCACTTATTACGGTTGCAAATACTTTTGATGTAGATTTAGAAGTAGCTCTTGAAAAGGCTATGCAGAAGTACGAAAAACGATTAAAAAAGGGAGGCGCTGGATCTGAAAATGAATAGTAAGAAAAAGCTCTAGTCTTTGACTAGAGCTTTTTCTTAGATCCCGTTGAGTAATCTTCTGTAGCTAAAGAAAGATTTATCAAACGGGATGACGATGCAAATATTACTTTATATTGATGAGTGGAGTATTTCCACCGGTTACCTGCGGCATGACACCGTTCCACTTTTCGATTGCACGGAGTTGTACTAGCTCAGGTGTGAGTTCTTGTTTCTGAAGTCTGAGGGATTCTGCTTCTGCTTTTGCCTGTTCGATCTTCTGCTGTGCTTCTACTTTGATTCGGGCAAGGTCGTTTGTAGCTTTGATAGTTCTTTGTTCTGCTACCTGCTTTTCTTCGATGGCAGTATTAAACTCTGGTGAGAAATCGAAGTCTACTATATTTACATCTTCCACAGTAATCCATGATCTTTTGAGATTATCTGCGAGCTGGAGGAGGAGTTTATTTTTTACATCAGAACGTTTTGTGATGAGTTCCTCTGCTGTAAACTGTGCTGTTACAGACTTAATGCTTTCCTGAATTGCAGGCTGGATGATTGTCTCTTCGTAATATATACCGATATTTTGATAAAGCGTATTTACCTTCATCTGGTCAGGATGGTAATTGAGGGCAACTGCAGTTGTAACAGTTTGAAGGTCCTTTGATGCAGATGCACTTTTATATTCCGCTTTTTGAGTACGAGTATTAATTTTTACAATACGTTCAATGAAAGGTAAATGCCAGTGTAGTCCCTCAGTCAGGATATTAGAATTGATATTTCCAAGTCTGATCTTTAATCCACGTTCACCTGGATTGATCACTGTAAATGTGGAGGATAAAAATATCATTAGTACAATAATGAGTACTGCTATTCCAGCTGCTCTTGTTTTGAAAGACATAAAGGAAGTGGTAAATTATAGGTAGATTTAGGGTACAAGATCGCTGAATATTGTCAATGGACTTGATTTTTAGGTAAATAGTAGGATAGTTATGTACAAAATTTATATGGAGAATAGTTTATGGCAAGTAATTTAAAGAGCTTAGAGAGAAGGGACAATACTGAAACTGAGGTAGTGCCGGGTGGTATTTTGACGACTATTTTGAGGGCATTTCCACTAGATAAAGATGGAAAAGTTTCCTTAGGTAATCACGAATTTACTTTAAATGAAATAAAAAAAGGTACAGTTATATCTGGGGGAAGTATGCATACTGTTATTATATTGCCTGAGAGAGAACTTGTGCTGAAATTCAATAAACCTCGAATTATAGGAGATACTTATGCGGATATGCAGATGCAGTTAGCTGCTTTTCGAAGTATAAAAGAACAATATCCTGAACTGCAGTTTCACTTTCCTCAGACCGAGATTATCCCTTCTGAAACTGTGGAAGGTGCATACGCGATTGTATCAGAGCAGGTCATAGGTCAGACCATGATGATGTCTGATTGTTATAATAGAGCGCTTTTTTCTCAGATAAAAGATCTGAGAAAAGTGTTCTATTTGCTACTGAAAGAAACTCATATGCCTATTTGTCTTGATCTTATGGGGGCAAAGGAAGGGATAAGATGCTTTCTTTACGGTCTAGAAGTAATCCATGATTTTAAGCTCGCAAATTTAATTGTTACTGACAATCATGAAATCAATATTGTTGATTTTGGAAATGCGCTGAGCACGCTTAATAATTGGATAAAAAATTGTGCGAATGGTATAAGTATTCCAGGCCATATTGCTACTATTGAGCAGATGTATTTTGTTACACGTGAAAAGGGTGAATCATTGATAAGATAGATTAGATAGTATGTCAGAATATCAGGATATGATCTGTTAATAAAAAAGGATAGATGATATTATCGCAGTATAAAATCATAACTTTATAAATGGATAATCTGACTTTGTTATATAAAATTAATGAAGGTCTCGATAACCGCTTTCAAGGAGGAAGAGATCCTTTTAAAATTATGATGCGCCTTAAGGTAAAAGCAGAGGGCTGGATATTATAAAATATTATTATGAATGAGAAAAAACAGCTTGATGATTTTCTTAAGCTCATTGATTTTGAAAACGACGATAGAATGCGTGAATGTACCACTATAAAAGATGGTCATCTTGTGCTGGATGGACAAGATTTGAATTTTATAGATGATAGTACTTTTACACATCTTCCAAAAGATCTTGAGCTTCAGTTCTGGTATGGTGCCATGCCTGCTTTAGAGATTATTAGATGTCATAATTATAAAATACTTGAGTATATAACAGTTGAGGGGAATCATATTTATATTGAAAGTTGTGACAACTTTGTGGAGATAGGAATGAGAGTAAATGCACGAGGAGGAATTGAGATGACAAATGTCCCTATGCTGGAAAAGATATCTACAGATCTTAAGGTAGATAATTTTTTGAAAATCTCACGTGCTCTTTTATTAGAAGAGATACCACTTCTTGAATATTCTAGTTGTTCGGTACTCTTTGATTCATGTCCATTACTTAAAGAAATCCCTGAAGGCTTTATGAATGGAAAGATAGAAGGAGATCTTGAGGTACGTGATTGTCTATCTCTAGAAAAATTACCGACAAAACTATCGCTAACTCATGATCTTGAAATAGAAAATTGTCCAAAGCTTACTACACTTCCTTCCGAGTTGAAAATTGGTGGAGGACTATATTTGAAGACAAAAAATCCTATTACTACTTTACCTGAAGGTCTTTTAGTAAAGGGAGATGCAGCTCTTATGGGGTGTACATTTGCTTCTTTACCTAAAAAAGTTGAAATTGGAGGTAATATCTATATTCATCCTGAGATAGATAAAGATATTTTAGACTGGATAAAAGCCTGGAAAGATCAGGGAATGATCAAAGGTGAGATTAAATTTTCCACATAATTGAAACCTTTTTCTTTGTGGGTTGTGTCAGTAGGGTAAGCTTACATTCTACAAATAATTTCAACTTTATGAACGTATCAATGAAACACACTCTTTATGGAGTGGGTGCTGGTTTACTTACGGTAAGTCTTGGAGCAGGCGTCCTTCTCTCATCCGCTGTACATGCAGCTGACGTGCAGAATACAAATGCTGCGGCTACAACTCAGGCTGTCATTCCCCGTGAAGGTGGTTTCGGTAAAATGCATGGTGGAGCTATGATGGGGAAGCATCCTCTTATAGAAGCACTTGGTCTTACTGATGCAGAAATAACAGCTCTAAAAAGTGATACTTCCGGTAAAACTCTTACGCAGCTTCTCGCTGAAAAGGGTGTTACTCAGGAACAGTTAAAGGCGAAGGAACTCGCTAAAATTACTGAGAACTTCGGTACGGAGTTTGACAAAAGATATTTAGAGATGAAGGATAAAAAAGTAAGTGAACTACTTATGCCTCCTGCTAGACCAGAAGGAAAAGGTAAAATGATGAGAGGTGCTAAACTTAGTGATGCAGAACTTGCAACAAAGCTTGGTATTACTGCTGAGGCTTTAGCTAAGGCAAAGACTGACGGTACATTAAAGGATTTGATGAAGGCGAAGATGAGTGCGGATAGAGCTGCAAAGTAGACTCAGATTACTGCTCCAGCGACGACGAACTAGTACAATAGAAAAAAGCACCGGCTCAAACGCGGTGCTTTTTTGTTGAATGCTATTATAGTTTTCTGCATTAGTTCTACGCCTTGCGGGATTTCTGCAATGTAATCAAAGTTATTCTGCTGTTCGTTTACAATATAGAAGAAATCGAGTACTAAGTAAGGGAAGTTGAACTTTTCTGCAATGCTCTCTGCTACTTCATTAATGTTCCGAGTGAAATCAAAAGTTTCAGAGAGAATTATGAATTAGTTACTGTATTTTGTTGTGGAGACTTGTCTGCTTGATAGAAAAATGCTACAGGGCAGGAGATAAGATTTAATCAATTTTATTCAAAAATATATCTACTTGCCCAGAATCTTTAGGAAAAAACCCTAATTCGTAAGAAATATTTTTGTGTGATACTTCATAACATGCCATGACATCATTGCCACAATATAAATTACTTTTACCAAGTGTTTCTTCTATATTATCTCTTTTCATATTATCAAATTTTTGATTTTCCACGAGAGATTTAATCATTGTTCCTCTCTCTTCTTTAGCTGATTTTAACCATAGATCTCTGTCGAAAGGGATCTGTTCCCATGTCGTTACTTGATGAAGTAACATCCATTTGCTGGGAATAAAAAGATAACCTATAAAACAAATTCCGTAGATTAGAACTACTACCCCACAAACAATAGAGAGTTTTTGTAAACTTTTTATAAAAATATCTAGGCTCATTTTCTTTTTTAGTAGTAAAAGCACTTATATTTTCTAACTAATAGTAACAGATTATAACTTCACAATAATCAGCTTCTCCTGACTCATCTCATGCATACTGCTTCTCACTCCTCCTACTCCAAGTCCTGACTCTTTTGCTCCTCCAAACGGCATCCAGTCTACTCTAAAGGTAGAGGGATCATTGATTATGCAGGCTTTTGCATCGATCTTTTTTGCTGTGTTTAGAGCGGTATTGATGTCCTGTGCATACACTGCAGCCTGGAAAGAGAAAGGAGTTGCATTGATTTCTTTGATAACAGCTTCAATATCTGAAAAAGGAATAATATTTACGACCGGTCCGAAGACTTCTGCATTCATTACTTTCATCTTCATAGAGGTACTAGTCAAAATAGTTGCATCGATACAGCTATCACCTACCGCATTTCCGCCAAGCTCAATTCTAGCTCCCTGTGCCTTTGCTTCCTGAATCCAGGAGAGGATTCTTTCCTGTTCTTTTTTACTAATAATTGGTCCAATATCGGTGTCTTCATCTGTAGCAGCGCCTACTTTCAAAAGCTTTGCCTTCTCAACCATCTTTGAAAGTACCTCCTCATATTTACTTTCATGAACATAAATATTCTGAGTAGACACACATACCTGTCCTGCGTGATAGAAGCTTCCTCTCACTAATCCTGGAAGTATCTTTTCAATGTCTGCGGAGCTGTCTACTATCGCACATGCTGTTCCTCCATGCTCAAGAGAGAGTCTAGTTCCTTCATGCTTTGTTTTCTCAATCTCCCATCCTACTTTTCCGCTTCCGATAAAGGTTATAAAGCGAATACGTGAGTCTTTTACTAGCTGCTCTGTATCTGCTCCTCCGACGATAGCAACATTGAGTACTCCATCTGGAAGTCCTGCTTCCTGAAATAATTTTGCAAGTTTGAGACATGATAAAGGAGTCTGGCTTGCTGGTTTTACGATCACAGAATTTCCTGCTGCAAAAGCAGTGGCTACTTGATGGCAGATAAGATTTACGGGGTGATTGAAAGCAGATATCGCGAGAACGGGTCCAATAGGTTCACGTATCGTAAAGGCAAGATGATTCTCGGTGCCTGCTGCACGGTCCATCGTGAGCTGTTCTCCATTCATCTGTAGAGCTTCATTTCCTGACATACGTACAGTATTGATTGCACGAGTTATTTCTACTTTGGCATCTTTCAAAGGTTTTCCTCCCTCCTGCGCGATGGTCTGTGAGAGATCTTCGTGATGCTCTTTCATAAGATCAGCTACCTTGTAGAGAATCTCCGCTCTTTTCCATGCAGGCATGGTTTTCATGATGTTTTCAAAGCTGTCTGCTGCATTTTTTAAAGCTTTTTCGAGAGCCGCACTATCTGCTTTTTCTACTTTTCCGACAAGTGCTCCGTCGTAAGGGCTTTTGATTTCTACTATTGTTCCTGTGCTTTTTGCATCTTTTATAAAGAGAGAGAAAGAGTTCATGGTGAAAGAGTTAAGGATAGGAATTGCGAGTGGACTAAAGTATCATCATCAGGAGTAAGAGACTTCAAGATACTGTGTTATTTGGGTCCTGCAGTTCTGCTATTAGTTGCTAAAGACAGTGCGTCACTCTGCAGGATGACGACATTTATACTTCACACTGTTTTGATTTTAATTCTTCATAGAAGACTGTGTGATTTTCTGAATAGTCTACAGGGACTTCTATAATATGTACGCCTTTTGACCGGATGCAGTCAGAGAGAAGTTTCTCGAAGTTTTCTGTCTTGTCTAGACGATGTCCGTATGCGCCATAACTCTCCGCATATTTTACAAAGTCGGGATTACCGTAGTCGAGTGCAAAGTCAGGAAGCCCCATACCTTTCTGCTTCCATTTGATCATGCCGTAGCCATTGTCATTTAGGATAATCACTACAAGATCGAGTTTCAACCGTACCGCTGTTTCGATCTCCTGAGAATTCATCATAAATCCTCCGTCTCCGCAGATAGCCACTACTACTTTTTCAGGATAAATCATTTTTGCTCCCATTGCTGATGGCAGACCTGCTCCCATCGTAGCAAGTGCGTTATCGAGCAGTACAGTATTCTGTCCGATTGCCGGATAATTTCTTGCTACCCAGAGTTTGTATACACCGTTGTCGAGAGCTATTATTCCGTCCTCAGGGATAACTTTTCTCAAATCTGCTACAAAACGCTGTGGAATGATAGGAAATGAAGAGACGTCATCTTTTGTATGAATGAATTTTTCACCTTGAGACTTATTCTTGATAAATGTACTAAAATCCCAATGTGACTGTGGTGTGACTGCCTCTGAAAGTGCCCACATAGTATGGGCAATATCTCCTACTACTTCATAATTTGGGAAGTAGACATCGTCTATAGCTGCTGGATAAAAATGAATATGGAGTACTTTTTTCTTTCCCTGTCCCAAAAGAGCAGGCGGTTTCTCATAGACATCATGACCGACTGTGATAATCAGGTCGGCTTTTTCCACAATACAGTGAACGTAATCATCCGCCGTAAGCGCTGTTGTTCCCATATATAAATCATTTCTTTCGTCGACTACACCTTTACCCATCTGTGTGGTAACAAATGGAATGCCAGTTTTCTCTACAAATTCAGAGAGTCTCCGGGATATCAGCTTTCTATTTGCACCGGCTGCGATGACAAGAAGTGGATGTTTTGCTTTTTCAATCATTGCAACAGCTTCTGTAATGGCTTTAGGATCAGGTCCCGGACGCCGTACTTTGATCCTCTCTAAAGGAGAAAGATCTTCAACGGTTTCATCTGCGATGTCTTCAGGGAGTTCGAGATGCACTGCCCCTGGACGTTCATCTTCGGCGATCTTGAAAGCCTCTCTCACGAGAGAGGGGATTCGGTCACTGCTTACTATTCTCTCAGCCATTTTTGTAATGGGTTTCATCATCTGTACTACATCGATGATCTGAAAGCGTCCCTGCTTACTCTTCTTGATAGGTTTTTGTCCTGTAATGATCAGAAGAGGCATCCCTCCAAGCTGTGCATATGCAACTGCAGTCACAAAATTCGTGGCTCCAGGTCCGAGAGTAGATAAAGCAACACCAGTCCGACCAGTCAAACGTCCATATGTAGCTGCCATAAAGGCTGCAGCTTGCTCGTGTCGAGTTACGATCATTTTGATTTTTGAAGTTCTTAGAGCTTCTAGAAATGCTAGATTCTCTTCACCAGGGACACCGAAGATATATTCGACACCTTCCTGTTCCAGACATTTTACAAATAATTCGGAAGCATTCATATATTACTAATAATTATTATTGATAACTGCATTTTGATTGTAGTGAATATTCATAAAAAGAGAAGAATAATTTTTATATTCTTTTCATATAAAATAACCTAGCGCTACTTTTTTATTTTGATAGTATAGGTCATTGTGTACTACTACTGAATATTACGATTATGAAAATACTGCTTACAAATGTTTTTGTCGATGATGTGCCTAAAGCATTTAAATTTTATACAGAGATCCTTGGATTTAAGGAAAAGATTTATATGCCTGAGATGAATCTTGCAGTTGTAGTCTCGCCTGAAGATCCTGAAGGAACTGCACTTTTATTGGAGCCGAATAATGCTCCTCATGTGGAAACATACCAAAAAATAATTTTAGAAAAACGAATCCCGATTATTGTACTTGGAATTGCAAATGTTCAGAGAGAGTATCAAAAACTCAAAGATCTGGGTATTGTATTCAGACAGCCTCCGAAACATACAGAGTGGGGAATTGTGGCAATTTTTGAAGATACGTGTGGTAATCTTATTGAGATACATGAAATGAACACCTGCGAAGAATTTATCAAAAATTTTTCAGGTGACGTTCTCTAGTCTCTTGGCTACTCCTGAATCACTGAGATGATATTACCTGCATTATCTTTGAACCATGCAACTGCCGTAGGACCGTATTCGCTGCGGCTGATACCTTTTTCATTAGTAGTAAGTCCTTCTTGGTGATACTGCTCAAACTTCACACCTTTTGAGGTAAGCTCATCTACGCTTTTTTCAATATCATCTACATTAAAGTTTAGCACTGTAAATGTGGCAGGCGTATGATCATTCTTTGGATAGATCATTATTTCTCCTCCATTTTTTAGATGTATACCAAGAAGTCCCATTTCTTTGTCTTCTTTGATCTCAAGACCAAGTATATCTCCATAAAATTCTTTAGCTTTTTCTATATTATCTGTAGAGAAGCTGCTGAAGGTATGTGCATTTTTAAACATATATTAGAATAACGGTATAATGGGATAGTATAGCACTTTTTTATAAATTTCTAAAGAAGAGTTTGTTCACCTTTATAGAGGTATCTTGAATATTCTTGATCGTTATTCATCATATTTTTCAATGCCTCTCGAATAAGCGTAGTGCGGCTTTTACTTTTATTGAATTGTGACCAGTCTAAATACTGTCTTTCAACACCATTCAGTACCAGGTGAAACCTGTTTTTCTCTTCAGCGTGAGCATACTTAGAAATAAAAGTAAGAATATTTTGTTCCAAGGTATCTAGATCATATTCTGCTATTTCAAGAAACTCTGACTCTACTCCATGAATGAACATTTGTTTAAAATGTTTTGGTTTTTCTTTCTTCCAGAGAACAAGAGTAGGGCGTTTATATTGAAGAGCGAGAGTAATTTGATGACCAGTACTGAAGTTTGAAACCGTATCTTCTATGATGACGAGATCAGCATCCCGAAGAGCTTGGACACATTTTGAATAGGTATCTTTGACATTACATATGTCTTTTTTGTAATTCATCAATGCCTCTTCAGTCTCAATCAGCCAGTCACGAGTAAGAATATGATTGTGTTTTAAAAGAGTCTCTCTTATCGCAAAGTATTCATTCTTATGTGTAAAGAAATCAGCGGTGGAACAGGTAAAGTAAATTTTCATAAAATGTATGTGCAAAAAATGTGCATAATGTGCATATACAGTAGGAAAAAAGAGAATACTATGCAAGCATATTATTACTTATAGTGACTTATGAATGCGATAGATAAAAAAGTACTGGAACTGAATGCTCGTTTTGTACCTGCAGTTGTGGGATTTTGTTTAAAAGAAGATCAGATACTTATGGGACTTCGTAAAAAAGTATCTATGAATTTGGGAGAAAATCTTATTGCTGGAATAGGAGGAAAGGTGGGTGATGAAGAAGCATTTAAAAATGAAACTCATGAGGAAGCAATGATACGGGAAGCTGAGGAAGAGATTGGAATCAAGATTACAGGTATGACTCAAATTGGACGGATAAGGCATATTAATGTTCCTGAGAAATCACATTACAATATGGATATTACCGTTTTTCTTATAGAGGAGTGGGAGGGCGAACCAGTAGAGACAGATGTAATAAAACCCATTTGGTTTCATAAAGATGAATTACCTTTTGAGCGCATGTGGGAAGCATACCAATTTTGGATACCTAAAGTTCTTGCAGGAAAAAATGTGAATGCATTATTTTTGCATCAGCTTGATTCAAAGATTATATTTTCTCATTTTGAAGAATAAAAAGAGGGGTAGCATATGTGGCTGAGATATACATAAGAACTAGTAAATCTCCACAACCGTCGTGAGCTTTCTCCCAGGATTAATAAAAGTAGTTCCATTAAAGTAAAATCCGTTTGAAGACCCGGCATCCAGTGCAAATCCTAGATATCCTCCAGCCTCCTTGAGCTTTCTTCCAAGATCTGAGACAGTTCCAAGTGTACTGACATAGATGATAGTTTGCTTATCCTGTGAGAGTGCGAATCCACCTCTTCTTCCAGAACTCCAGAATTTAACATCATTTTCATCATACATAGGAATATCATTCTTTTCCCGAACGACTCCGTTCTTGAGAATCAGCGGATAATTTGAAAGAGCGTTTTGTACTGAAATAGTGCTCGATAACCATTCACGAATAGGGTAGAAAAGTTTGAAAGATCCATCTGAAAGCTGCGCAAGCATACCTCCGTCACCAAAGGCATTATCCCATCCGTACATGGATTTCATTGCGCCGTTGATAATAATATCTGATGATATTTGATGAAAATTCTTGCCATCAAGTGCCTTTGAATAGGCATCAAAGAAGCTTCCGTTTACCACAAGTTTTTTGTGAGATCTATTAATAAAACTTGAGAAAGTTTCTGCTTGAGCCTCTGCAATACAATGATGCGGGTAGTTGCAGTTATCAGGCGGTGAGAGCTCCTTATGCCTCAGGGATTCATTGCCTGACATGATCCGCATTTGTACCTGACTTGCATTTATTTTGACTGTATAGGTATCTCCATTTTTGGAATAACTAAATCTCTCAGTAATGCCAGGAAGCTGGTCTACCTTTTGTCCTTCTTTTCTACTCAGAAGCCAGGCTGTAAAGTAAGCCATCTCACCTCGGCTAATCTCATAGGCTGGAGCATCTTCTTTTGTAAAATAATACATTTTTAGTGCTGAAGCGGTATCAAAAAAAGGCTGATACCATGTCCCAGAGGTGCTTTCTTGAGAAAGTCCAAATCCTGTCAGAAGTATCTTTAATGATTCTGCTTGATTGATGAGATTTGCTGGATGGAATTTGCCGTCAGGATTGCCTTTGATGATTCCCTTAGTCTTTCCTAAACATATGTAGGGAGTAAACCATTCATTTGCAGGTACGTCAGGAAAACAGGAGTCTTTGGAAAAGGTTTTTATTTCCTCCGGATACAGAGCTCCAATGATAATCTTTGTAAATTCTGCACGATTAATTTTATTGATAGGCTGGAAAGAGCCATCAGCGTAACCTTGAATAATACCTCTGGAAGAGAGGTAGTTAATAGATGCTTTCCAAGGGTAATTGGAAGTATCATTGAAAGATGACTGCTGTGCAGAGACAGACTGGAGTGAGAAAAATAGTGTAAAAGCTAGTAATCCTATTTTGAGATTTGTAGACATGAAAGGGGAGGGTTAGGAGATCTGGTACCTATCCTTTGAGATAATTTCTATTCTATAGGAAAACGAAAAATTTAACAGTAAAAAGCTTTTCTAACATCCTTTAAATGCTTCTGAGAGCGTATTTTGCAGAATAATTTATAAATATTCCTCCTAAGATGAGTATGACTAAATTATATGGAAAGGATCTAGCAAGAACTATCCATCCGTACCCAAGTGTATTCTTTATTTCAAACCAATAAAATAATGGCCAGCCCATACCTCTATGATCTCCTACGACGATTATCTCATGAGTTGCCCAGAGAATGCCACCGAAGATACTGGAGATAAAAATAATAAGCAGAAAAGAAAGAAGAAGTGTGCCGTATTTTTTTACCCAGTTTGTCTGATAAAAATATTTAATCCAAAGCGGAATAACAAGAGCTGCAGCAAGACAGAGAGCTGCAATATATTGATATGGAAACATGCAGTGATAGCTCGAACTGCCTTGAAAAGTACTGAAAATACAGGTCTGAGTATTACCTGTAACGAGAAGTGTTGCGATGAAAAAGAAGAGTGATGCACTTACATAGAATGCGAGGAAGTATAGTGCTGAGAGTTTAAGATAATTTTTCATACGAACAGATATGTAGTTAAAAGTATTCTTAGCTTATAAGGTTAGATGCTTTTTGGTGTGTAAACTTCCTCCATTACAAGTGAGTGTATCTCCTGTAGAACTCTGTCTACTCCTGGGACACTAGAAATATTTTCGTAGCTTTTGGAATTCTCAGGAATATAGACTTCACTTTCTGCAATTTCCCTTAACTCAACTAATACATTTTGTGCAGCCTTAAAATTTTTATCGAGGTCTTTATGTGAGAAATAATTTTCTGAGTTCTTCATAATCATAGATTAAGAAAATAATGCTTTTCTTTGAAAAGCTTATACTCTCTTGAAAATAAAGCGCAAGGTTACTGCTTTAGAGTACATCTTTTTTTATACTATCTATGACAATATTCCCATGTTTTAGTTTTGAAAGAATATCCGCATAATAATGGGGAGTGGGTATCGCTGTAAGTGTTTTCTCAAAATTGGTAGTGTGAGAGGAGAGGATGATATTTCCAAAACTAAGACTATTTGAGATAAAGCCTTCTTTTTCTGCTCTAATATCATGAATATTACTCAGATCTACGCCGGAGACCTTATTCTGAAAGAAAATAGTCTTATGTACTTCCACTACCCGCATATTTGTAATAATGACAATATCGAGATAATAGTTGATAAGATTTGTAAAAATATATGCAGCAAAGATTAAAAGAAGAAGTGTCGAGATGGTCAGATAGATACGGATAGGATATGCGGTCTCAAGATTTGCATTACTTATAGTTACAAAGACTATGACTACATTTGCTATGAAGACAAATACCGCAAGTAATCCGTAAAAGAAGTACTTCAGGAGTACAATCCAGTGTTTTCTAAAAAAAAGAATAACCCTCTCATCCTGGGTCTGACCTCTAAAATGCTTTATAGGGTACGTAATATTTTCAGACATAATTAAAACAAAAAGAGGATGAAATAAAGACAGATGAATATGCCAATAAGTATCAGAAAGCCTACATAAATTTTTTTAATATGTCTAAGATGCACTTTACCAAAAAGAAGAGACCTTTGAGTCTCCAACAAACGGTATTTTGTGATGTATTGGTTGACGCGATGCAGTGAAAAAACACAGCCGATAATAGCTGCAATCCATGCAATGAATAGAACGAGGATATCTATCATGTAGTAGTATGGCGTGAGAACGTAAGAGGGTATTTCTCTACCATTTGTTTGTATCTTGACAGGGGAAGTATAGCATAGCCAGATTAAAAACAAAGGAGTTTTTAAAAGAGGGGACGTGTGGGGAGTAGTGTTCTGAGGGCTCAGAGTGTGAGTGATAGTGGGGGTACTTAGTAGTTAGGGATAAATTTTTTTACGGTGTATATTATAAAAAGAACTGTGATAGACTCATCAGGGTACAAAAATACATCAATGCTTTATGATTGGGCATCCCTCTACGCCACAATGAACAAGCAACTTACAGTTTTGAGTAGGCTACGAGGGACATTCTTCGCTATATATTATAAAATCTTCGCTTGCGAAGATTCATTCCATTCTGGCCGTGCCATTCGTAGCTTCGTGAGAAGCGAAGAATGGTGAGCCAACTGGATGTAAGTTGGAACTCTTTTGTTGAGGATATGAGAGCAATAGGTCATATTAGATATGTATAGATTTACATTCTCATAGCTAAAATTCTGTATGAATTTATATATTCTTATGCTAGGGTGTTCTCAATAAATGCAATTATATAAAGCTATATATTATGAAGGAAGAATTTCGACTAGCCTCATTACAACTAATTTTCTTTTTAGATATATACTCTCTTCCAATTGACAGATATATATCAGACTTTATCTCTATATTTGATGAGATGAAACCATTATTATTACCTCTACCTGATGATGTTGCACCTGAAGTTCCTCGGTTAATAATTAGCAAACCAAATACTTTTGAATTTAAGGTAACAAGGGATAGATTAGATATAAATTATTTTTTTACTTATAGTAGTAATAAACTAGAGTTAGAAGAAAATATCAGTACAGTAAAAGATCAACCTGATAATGAAACAAATTATAAAAAAGACTTTCGTGATAAAGTTACGTTACTGTTCAATTTTATAAATAAACAAGAATTAAGTATAAAAAATTTAGGTTACATTTCATCTTATATTTCTCATAATATACAAAATAGAAATGAAAGAATAAAATTTATCTTTAACGATAGTAACCTTCCAATAACTTTTGATGATGACTCTGAGATTTCCTTAAACTTTCTAACTAAGAGTAAAACTAATTGGGGTGATAAAGAAGTTCTTATTAATAAATCTCATTTAGTTAATACTGGGATTGTATCAGCAACTGATAATAAAAGATTGATGTTGTTATCTACTGATATAAATACTTTCCCAACTGATGATCTAAAGCTTACTTTAGAAAAAGAATTTTTAACTTTCCTAGATAATACAGATAAAGAAAGTATTGATTTTGTTAAAGCAATTCAAAACTCTTCTACAACTACCGAGACCGCCGATAAAGTGTCAGCTTCTGATTTAACAGTATAGCAATTATGACTCAGCTCAATCCTATAATTGGTGCAGGCACATCTCCTAATTCTCCTAATCGCTTGATTTCTGGTAATTCTGCAAATCCTACGCTGATTGCTTCAGGAGTTCTTCTTTCTACAACTGAGAGAGATAGCTTATTAAAGATTGAAGCAGTTTTTGGTCAACTTACTCAGGAAAAACTTAAAGCAATTAGAGATTTAGAAGATAGACTAAATGAAGTTAAAGCTGAATTAGACAAAGCTCTAATAATACAAGATAAAAAATTTAAGCAAGAATTAAAAAAGCAAAAAGATAGTATTGAAAATGATAAAATTCGAGTGATTGAACTGCTTGGTATTTTTGTAGCAATCTTTACATTTTTTTCCATAGAAGTTCAGATACTGAAAGCAGTAACAGATTTTTGGCGTATTGGAGGATTAACTATTATCATGCTTGGGGGGATAGTTTTTCTAGTATTACTATCGCTATTAATAACTGAGTTTTGGATTAAAGGTAAGAAACTGGCTAAGATACCTGAAGAAATTATTAAATTTTTATTTGGTGCTCTGTTGTTAATCCTACTAGGGGCAGTTATATTAGCATTTGGAGATAAAAATAATCCAGCTGTTATTGAGAATAACGCTTCATTTATTGAACAACAAAATAGAATTAAGACATTAGAACAAATGAAAAATTCTACTAGTTTAGAAATGAACGAACTAAAAGTAGAGAATGAGGCTCTGAAACAAGAGCAAATAAAGATAAAGAGTCTATTAATGAATACTCAACTAAATGGTTCAGGACAGATATTACTTCAGACAAACTAACGAAAATTATGGATGAATTGCTTCCAATGAGTATTAAGGAGTATTACGAACATTTTGATCTCTCCAGTTGGAATGAATCACTAGACTTATATAGTGAAAAGCTCCAAACATGCTCCGAAAAAGATCGTAAGATATGGACTGTAAGACTTTATACTACGCATCTACAGCTAGTAGAAGTCTTTTGGATTAACATTTTTACTATTACTGAAAATGATTTGTGGAATAATCTTTTTTTAAGTAATAACCAACTAAGAAAGAGATTGAATTTAGTACTTGAAAGAAAGAACTATTATAAATTTACAAAATATTTCTTTAATAACTGGGTGTTTGGTGTAAATGATAAAAGTCTAATTGAAAACTTTGATCGAAAGAAAAGTTTATACTTTTCAATCTTATCAGAAATATCTCATGATTATTTAAAAGACTTTGAATTACTCAATGCATTTAAGCATGGATTTAGGATGGTAAGTTCACAAGGAGGAGTGATAAATCTACAATCTGATAAGGGTGAATCATTTCAGTTAAATAATTTTAATTCATCTTTTTCGTACTATTCTAAGGATTTCAAAAAAAATCTGATTATTCAAAATTATATTTATTTTAATTGGGAAAGAATAATGCAAAAATCAGTATTTCTTCTAAATATGTTAGAAAATACTATTCAGGTACTAACATGCAAAAGTGATGAGAAAATATCTCTATTCACATTAATAGATACAAATAAAGAAGAATTTATTAAATTTTTTGGTACTTTTCGGCTTCAAACTAAGTATAAGCTTAATGAATAATGTTTTATATAAACATACTACATCAATGATAGAAAGAAATTTAAGTACTGAATTCTATATTTGAATAATTAGAGGTATTCACTTATTTGTATCTTGTAAATTTTCATAAGCTTTATAAAAGAGTCATACTGTAAATTTGCATGTTCTTCATACTTCAGACTCCTGCTTAAAAATACTACATGCCCGTGTGTAATATCATTTCTAAGTGTACTATCCTTTGGTCGTTGAATCTTCTTTAATAAATCTTTATTAACATCGTGATCATAATGAAGTATCGTATCTATTTCTGATGTAATCTTATTTAAGTTTGGGTATATTCGTCTTTCACAGCATTTACATAGCTCTCCTTCTACTAATTTTTCATGTCGTTCATCACCTAATACTTCTTTTGAAATTAAGTAAATTAAGCTCTCCAGTGCAATATTTATATTAACAGATACTAAGTCATACCGTTTGTAATGGAGATATTTATTAGCAAGTAATAGATATTCAAGGAATATAGGAATTTCCTGATTCTGAAGGTAGGCATTAGAGATACTATTTTTAAGTCTATCTCTTTCTTTAGGGTCTGAAGAGTATACTCCTTCAAAACCTCCCTCGGTCATAAAGTTACTATATTTATATGATACTAATATATCTTTTATATGATCTTCATAAATACGTTCAATCCACCAATGTTTAGATTTATACCTATATAAATCAATTAATTCATTCACTACTGAAGTAAATATTTTTGCATCAAATCCTATCTTATTGAATCTCTCAGTTTCAAATAATTTTTCTTCCTCTTCTGTTAAGTCGACATCTATCTCAAATATTGTTTGTCCCATTAGGCTTTTATCATCATTAAAGAAGCCTACATTATATGCTTCCTGAGTATGTTCTTTATTAAGCTCAAAATTTATGGTAGTCGTTACCAAAACTTTTCTATTTATAAAATCCATGTAGATATCTTTTTTATAAGTACTTCCTTCGAGAATAGATAAATTAATAGGTAGTTTTGCTGTAAGTTTCATAGATAATTTTTAATATGAATCATAGATAATATTTGAATTGTAACGTGTGACAGAAAAAAGACTATCAAATTCCTTAGAATTATAGTGATTGACTCTAGGCTTGATCTTGATAGGTTTTTCTATATACTCCAAGTATTCTCCCAACTAGGAAACCATTAAAATACTACTTTTGTAGTTATTGGCTGTGCATGCTGAACACTGAGGGGCACCTCTCATCAGCCAGCATCATAGCCCGAAATGGGACCTAGAGTTGGGAGAATCTGTTGAGGGTTGTCCCTTTTTGCAGTTCTCTATTTATTTATGTTACATTCTCTAACATGAAAATCAACTTTGCGGACCCATTAGTGGGTATGGGTATTCTTGCCTTATTTCTTTGTGTATCACTGGGTATTTTCTTCCTACCAAATAAACTAGGGAATCCTTGTGAGCCAGTAATGTTTCAAATAAATATGGTCGTAAAAAATCCTAGTACTCTTAGAATGGGTGCTTGTTCTTCATCAAAGTCAGGTGATACTGAAATAAGAAAAGGTAATTTTTATTCCAAGACTGATTTAGGAATAGAAAAATCAAATTCTTTTTCTTGTGAGAAACCTAAAGATGCAAAGGTTTATCAATGTAAATTTTAGTAATAATGTATAATTATTTAATACAGCTTCATTTGACTTATCTTTATGTCTAAGAAAATAGTATCTGTTTCCCGAGGAAGTGCATTCATCTATCTCAAAACTCTCTTCTATAAGAGTAAGCTCTTTGAGAGTGCTATGAATAAGTGCTTCAAAAATAGGGAACTGTATAACTTTAGGTTAGTAGATCAGGCTCTTATGATAGATCAAACTTCTTCAGCTTTTCTTGAGTTAGCTAAAGAGTTTTACATACCCAAGTTCTTTTATTCTCTATTGAGTAAAAGGATTGCTGAATATCCAGAAAGAATAGTGCTGAATACTGTAACTCATCTCACTACTACAAGTTACAATGGCAATGGTACAGCTTCTATTGCCCCTGTAGCCTCTATGGTCCCTTATGTGACACTTCAAGTACCATACGATATTACAAGTGTAGAATTTAGGAAAATGTGGAAAGAGATTGATGAGCAGAAAAAACTCATACAGCATTTTTTCTTTGATACTCGTATATGGGATAAAGGAAGAAGCTTTGATATTGCATTGCGTGCATATCAATTAAAGAATGGTGGAATGACTATGAAGACTGCATTGGAATATATTTATAAGGAGTTTGAAATTAAAAAGAATTATTCAAGTATTGAAACAATAATTTATAAAGAAGTGAAGGAAATTGAGAAACAGATTAACAGTATTAGGCTTTATTCAACGCTCGTTAATAAGAAGTTAATGTAGTTATTATTTTTTAGATTAAATCTAAAGTTCTGAAACTTCTGTAAAAGTCTTCTCTATAGTTCAGGTGAATCTTACCTGAACTATGGAACACATGAATGAAGAAATCCTTATAAAGGATTATTTAACAAAGAAGGGACTTACAGAGGAACAAATTTCACTTATGCTAAGTGATTTTGAAGTATTGGCTGAAATTGTTTATGAGGCTTTTAAGAAATCATAATATTGTACTTTGAGTATGAAAAATGCTGTTATCTATGCACGGGTTTCTACAGATAAGCAGAATCAGGAAGGGAATTCTACTAATGATCAAATAAACGCATGTAATTATAAGGCAAAAGAATTAGAATACGAAATAAAGTCTATATTTGCAGATGTTATTACAGGTACTATATCAGACCGCCCACGACTAAATGATCTTTTAACTTTTTGTAAAAATAAAGAAAACAATATTAGTGCTGTTTTTGTAAGAGCTATAGATAGATTGAGTAGAGAGGGGGTTGGAGGATATACAAGGATAAAAGATCAGCTCAAAGAAATGGGTATAGTTATTATTGACGTCACTAGTATTGTTCAACCTGAAGTAAATGCACTAGCTCATTTGGGTACGTCTTATTCGTGGAGTCTTATTTCTCCAAGCCAAACTGCTGAGGTACAAAAAGCTATTGAAAGTGAAAATGAAAGAAAAAATATACTATGTCGTACTATTGGTGCGGAAATTGCTGCAACAAAATCAGGTTTATGGATGAGAAATCCTCCTTATGGTTTAGCATCTACAAAAAAATATAACGAATATGGACAGAAGGTTACAATACTTATTCCACTTGAATCAGAAGCTTATTACATCAAAAAAATTTTTGACTTAAAAACTACGGGAATTAATACGGATAAGCAAATTGTAGAAATAGTAAATAATCTTGGATACAAGAGCAGAATCTTCTATGTGAGAGATAAGCAAACAGGTACTATTAAAGGACAAAGAGGGGGTGCAAAACTAAAAGTTAAACAACTTCAAAGATACCTTTCTCGTCCTATTTATGCAGGAATTATATGTGAGCAATGGACATGGTACAAACCTGTATTAGCTCAATTTGAAGGACTAATTAGTATAGAGCAATGGAATACTGCACAGGATGGAAAAAGAATATTAGTATTACATGAAGATAAGACTATTGAACTTATCACTGATCCAAAATTCTTTCCTAAGAAAAAGACGCGAGAAAATGAGCTATATCCCTATAAGAATATAGTTTTATGTCCTGAGTGCCAGAAACCTTTTCATGCAAGTGCATCAACAGGTAAATCAGGAACAAGGTATCCAGCATATCATTGTAATAGAAATCATAAACTCCTCCGTATTTCTAAAGATACATTTGAAAAAGAAATCCTTAAGTACTTTGAATCTCTTAACTTTACTAAGATAGATTTTATGGTACTTAATTACTCACTGCGTAAGGTATGGAAACGTAAGACTGAAGACTCACGTAAGAGTAAAGAATATTATGAGAATACCCAACAGGAGTTAGAACTTACTCGGGTTAGTTTATTTAATAAACTTATGAATCTTTCAAATCCTACTGTACTAAAGATGATTGAAGATAAAATAGAAGAGATAGATAATCAAAAAAAATCCCTTATCAAACAAAAAGAGGAAGATCACTTAAGTGAGAGGGAATTAGATGAGCTTATTTCTTTCTCTAACAAATTCTTCGAACACCTTCCTAATATCTTTGCCCAAAAAGAAAATGCGCCTCTCTACGGTCCATTATTTAAGGTTTTGTTTTCATCACCTCCCACATATCAGGAAATACAGTTTCGAACACCAAAAATAAAGCCATACTTCAGGCTTAAGGACATTTCTAGTTCTAATGTGTCACAGTTGGTGACCCCACGGGGATTCGAACCCCGATTTGAGCCGTGAGAGGGCTCTATCCTAACCATTAGATGATGGGGCCATAGTTTTCTATGGACAGTGTATAATGTACGAGATTTTCGCTAAATCACAAGGGAATTTTTCGAAAAAGTCCTATTTTATGAGGTAACTGGCTCTATAGTTTCATTTTCAACAGGAAGCTCATTTTGAAAGTACATGAATGTGAGAAGCCAGGCGCTTGTAATAAATACTGTGATGTGAGCGTTTAAATACGAAATGAAGAGGAGAAGTGCGATGGCTAGAATGACAATGAATCCTGTTCCAATACTAATCAGAAGAGTGTTTGTAATAAAGCTTAATAGGAAGAAGAAAAGAAGTGGGATACCTACAAGGAAGAGAACATTTATGAGTATTCGGACTTCCATAAGTAGAATCAGTCCGATCATGAGAAGTACATCTTCCATGTGCAGAAATACCATTTTCATACTTGCTCTTATGGAGTCTAGAACAAGCTTATCCTTTAATACGATAAAGTATTCTACAAACACAAAGAGCAGGTTTATCAGAACATTGATAATAAACCAGACGATAAGGGGAATAGCCATGGGACCTAAAAGTTCCGGGCTGAATATTTTAAGTATACTGTAGGTAAGCAGTACCCATGTAATTTTAAAGGGAGAGAAGAGAGTCTTGTATTCAAATAATTTGAAAAAGTATCTTCCTCCATAGACTAATCCCATTCGAAATTTCACTGCCTCTCTATCTAGTACTTTTGGCAGGATCTTTATAAGCCCTCCGTGAAATATGATAGGCAGAAAATAGTATGCAAGAAAAAATATGATGCCAAGAAAAATCAGGATAATCCCCATTCCAAGATTTGCTCCAAGATATCCGAAAAATGACCCAAAGAGGTTGAGGACTGCTGACCGGACATCTCCCTGGACGACAAATTCAGTCCAATATCTATATCCTTGGAAAGAATAAGTGAGAGAGCTTATTATTGTAGTAAGAAGTGCAGGAATAAAACCGTACCAGAAAAGACGGGCATTATGCTCATCAGTAGTGATTTCCCATGCTTTTTTGAAAATGCTGTTTCTTTGTTTCATGCACGATTTTTAAGAGAACGAAGAGAGTATAGTGAAAAAAGAGAAGGGGCTCAAGTGATAAGTAAGAGAGTAACTAGTAATTGGGGGTAGGTATGGAGAATTAAAGAGGAAATAGGATTAGGACATGAGAAATAGGAAATAGGGAACTCGGTCATGAGCCCTCGCTTAATTACTAATTACTTATTTACTCAATTACTCTCTATTACTTCATCTTGCAATTCACGCTTTCTCCTGTAAGATTCTTGCGATTCCCGTATCTCTATTTTTTAAATTTGTCAGCCCTATGAAGAGGCCACAGAAAAAATCTATTATTGAAAAGCATCAGCAGCACGCGAAGGATACCGGGTCTGCTGAAGTACAGGTAGCTATTATCAGCCACCGAATTTCTCACCTTACTGAGCATCTTAAGATGCATAAGAAGGATAATCATTCTCGAAGAGGATTGTATATGCTTGTAGGTAAGAGACGAAGACTTCTCAACTATCTTAAGAATAATGATGTTGAGGCATACAAGAAACTTGTAGAGGAGCTTGGACTAAGAGCATCTGCATAAAGTAAAAAAAGCATCTATCAAACGGTAGGTGCTTTTTTTGTATTATTTGGTTATTTGAAGTATAATTAAAACGTTAAATATTAATTAGGCAAGTTAGCCGCTTATACAAAAATAAAAATACCACATGCACAACTCCAACACGCATAGCTTTTTTCTAGGGAAAGCAAAAAAGATCATCAGTATGGTACTGCTTGTTTTGATGATATCTCCCAGTTCATTTTCTTTAGTCCAAGCGAGTGAAGAGGGATTGCTCAGTCCCGGTGTGAACACCTATCCTAATTTAGGTATTCGTCAGACTGACTATATGAGTAGTAATGGATACTGGGAAGAGATGGAAGGTGCACTGTTTGATGAAAATAATGATACCGCCTACTATGCTACAGGCTCAAATCCTGCATCTATTCTTAAGATGCGTATTAGTGATGGAAAAATTCTCCAGAGACAAAGCTATGATTATAATAATGCGGAGTCAAATTTTATTTCTGGATTCATGGATAGTGCGAAAGAGTATGCATATTATGTAGGTGGTAATAACAGTAAAACAACTTTTATAAAAATTCGACTCTCTGATCTAGAGCTTGTATCAAACATTACTATAAGTAATGCTGCCTCATATAGTTCAAAGTCATCTATAAGTGCAGACGGTCTTTATGCGTATGTTGCTGTGAATAACTCAACAGGAAGATTTTTAAAAATACGTTTATCAGACATGGTTATTGAGTCTCAAGTAGCTGTACCCAACGGCAGCAACAGTTTTTCACAGTACACTCTTGATGAAGCAAATGGATATGCCTATGCGGCAAACTTTACCTGGGGTAATCAGGTCTACTTAAAGCAGATTCGTCTTTCTGACTTTACTGTAACTGCCACTCTACCTATTGGTCCAGCATTTGCTGCTACAACAACCTATGATTTCGATATTGCTGATCAGAAAATGTATATTGTGGTTGATGATGCTGTTCCTGTCATGATGAAGCTGGACCTTGCAACAATGACGGTCGATCAAAGTGTAAATATCTATGGTGCATACGCAGATTCAGAATTTGATTTTACGCAGGGAAAAGCATACATCATGAGTGGATCAGCTCCTACAAAACTGGAATCAATAGATCTTGATACAATGAGTGTGCTAGATACGCTCACTCTTACACAAGACTACCAAGCGTTCACGAGTGGTATCTTTACATTAGCAAATAATAACCAGAGTATCGTATACGCTACAGGTAGTCTTTTTAGTGAAGTCACTGTCATTGATCTTGGAAGCTTTACAGAAGCAGGAACAATTAACTTTAATCCTCTTCCGGATCATTATTATAATAGTTTTATTAAGGGAGAAGATGACAAAAATATATATCTGGTTACTGCCCAGTTTTTTAATAGTCCTGAAGAGACAGCAATATATGGTATCGATGTGGATGCCATGAATGCAATAGGGAATGTCGAATTACTTGATCAGAGTCTTATTTCATATTTTCAAGCACCTCAAGCAAAGACAATTCATATGTTTACTGCTGGAGACGTACAATTAGGTAATAATCTCGATATAATCGATCTTGATACTCTTATTGTCGAAGATCACTATGAAATAGGTCTTTCTGATGGTGCTGCTAAATTTAGTACATATGATCCTGTTGGAGGATTTCTTTATGTGGTGACAGAAACCAATCACAATGATTCGGATATTACTATTATGAAGGTCGATGCTAAGACCTTTGAATATGTTGACCAGTTTATCGGAACAACACCTGGATCATCTTCTGATGCAAATATTATCTTTGATCCGATAAGAAATAAGCTTTACATCGCGGGACGTAATTTTAATGGGTCAGGATATCCGAATGTGATGCTGAAAATAGATGCTGCGACAATGACGGAGGAAGCCGTTTTGGATACAGGAGATGCTGCCTTTACAAATGGACTTGTCTTTGACAGTACTACCTCTTATCTCTATGGAGCAACGAGAGATAATGTATGGAATCAGAGTGTAGGACGGATTGGAAAAATTGATCTTCAGACATTTACGGTTGTAGATACTGTAGATACACCTCAATGGGGATGGACCGGAGGAGGAATTAATAATACAACGGGGAAACTCTATTTTGGAGATGAGGATTCAGGAGATTTTATCCAGGTAGATGCAGATACCCTACAAATAGATGATACTCTGTCTGCAGCGACGGAGTCTACAAATACGGTAGTCATAGATGAGGCAAATAATATTGCATACATTTCCGGAGAGCACTGGACAAATCTGGGAAGTGAAGTTGCCAAGATTGACCTCGCAACTTTTACGAAGGTCGCAAGTATTCGTCTCAGTGAACCTCAGAATCCTGTATACATGGGAGCCTTAGATGCGGCGAAAGGACTTCTTTATTTTGCAGCCGGTTGGCCCGCAAAATTACATACAGTACAAACTAGTGATTTTACGCAGATCAATGAACTCTCCTTTGATCCTAAACTTGAGTCCCTTGATAATCTACAGTTAGATACTGAGCGTGGATTTATCTATGGAGGTACATATACGTATCCGGCTTTTGTGACTCGAATAGGACTTTCTCAGAAGGGAATGGTGCATGCTACTAAAATGACGCTTTCACAACCGGCAAGTATTGTAAATGCGTTGCGATTTTATTCTCATAGTGCTGCCGGAAATATTGAACTTGCACTCTATGACGATCAGAAGCAGCTTTTATGGGAAAGCGGATCAGTACCAAATAATAAAACTAATGGATGGGTAACAGTACCGGTTGCTAATGGAAGCCCTACGACGCTAACTTCACTTCCAGCGGGTGATTACTGGATTGCATATCAGACTGATTCTACAGCCTCTGCGCCAAGTCTTACATCAGGATCATTAGGAGATGGACTTGTCTGGATGCAGGAGTATGGAACATTTCCATCTTCACTCCAGAGTTCAAGACTAAGCACAGAGCAATGGACTACTTCTGCTATTTATAACCTTAATGCAGTTATAACTGAAACATCAGGTACAACTCTGATCACAGAGGATGGGGGAACAGATACGTATAGTATTGTTCTTACTGAAGCTCCTACTGCGGATGTAGAAGTAGCTATCAATACTACTGGTGGTATTATTGCAGATACTGCAACTCTTACCTTTACTTCAAGTAACTGGAATGTTCCGCAGATAGTCACTCTAAATATAACAAATGATAATACTGCGAATGGAAACCGTACTGCGACTATTTCACATGTGCTGACTACTACGGATGAAGGATATGCAACAGTGAGCATTCCGGATCTGACGGTTACTATTGAAGACACTGTTATTCCAGTACCTCCTGCTGGTCCTGCACCTACGACAGGCGGCGGAGGTGGAGGATATACTCCTGTAGCGCAGCTGAATGTGAATACAAATATTCAGCCGACTACTAATCAGAATTCCAATGTAGAACCTAGAGGTGAAAATGCTAATACTAATTCTTCTGTTCCTGGAAGAAATACAAATGGAAATACTGCACCTACAAGACCAAGCGCTCCTGAAGTAGTAAATCCAAATACTCCAGTGGGAAGATTTAATATTCCGTTCAAAGATACTATCTGTGCTCCGATGAAGTCACAGGATCCTGCGATTGCAGAGAGTATTTCACAGGAAGATCTGAAAATATTTATAGAAAATCTTTTGAAAAAAGGAGTAGCCTTCCAGAGACAGGGAGAAGTGTTTGATCCAGCTGCTTCTGTGAATAGATCTGAGATGCTTCGCTATATTATCCAGGGAAACTGTGAAGATTTTAGAAACTATTCCGAATTTCCTGCACCGTTCTCAGATGTAGCAATTACTCATCAGGATGCACTCTTTATTTATCTCGCAAAACTTCGAAGTATTGTACGGGGTTATATCCATGATGGTACTTTCAAGCCTGATAATTCTATTACAAGAGCCGAAGCTTTGAAGATAATCCTTGAGATGACGCTGAGTGATGGTAAATTTACTTTCTCAGGCAGCGCTGAACCTTTCACGGATGTAAGCTGGAAAGATGAGAATACTTGGTACAAAGGATATCTTTCTTATGCGGTTGAAAAGGGAATCGTAACCGTATCTGAATCTAAGCTTTTTAGACCGAATGATAAGGCGTTGAAGTCTGAGATTATCTTTATGCTTGCTCGAAGTATGAAGGTGAAGAATCAATAATAAATAATATGAATATAATACCTTCTGCAGAAAGAATAAATTTAGAATCTGAGTTTTCTCCTGAATTTCTGAAAACTTTGACGAAAGTCTCTGGGGTGGATTTTAAAAAAATTCTGGAGGATTCTGATCAAGTAAAGGAACTTAAAAAGCTTTACCGTGTGACGCACTCACCATTTAAAGACTATACGATACATATTGAAAGAAATGATAGTAATATATCTAAGCTTTCTATTGATGATCAACTATCTGTTCGAGAAAAACAAGAATTCATTGATATATTTCAATCCACACTTTTTTCTGTCTTAACAGCAGGAGTAATAGATGAAATTGAAATAAAGAAGAATGGGGCAGTATTTGAACAAGGCAGCTTTGTTCCTGATACCGGTGTATTAACCATATATGTTGAAGAAGGAAATACAACTAATGAAGAAAAAGCTGAAAAGATAGTTCTTTTATTTCATGAACTGGCACACGCAATAGAAAAGCATCTAGGTGAGTCTGAGGAAGGGACCGCTTATCTGGATGAATATATTTTAAGAAATTATCTCTATGAACCAACTCATTCATCTTATGCAGTCGCATATAAAAGCGATGAGGAACGAGAGAAGTATCTTAGAGATCAATTAAAAGATTCTCTACTTCTCGAACAGCTTATTGATGAAAGTAAATATCTTCTCTACTTTAAAGAGAGTTTTGCTGAGGACCTATGTCACTTTCTTTTTGATATACAAACTTTTTCAGTACAAAAAAGAGAAGTATTTGAGAAGATATTTGATAAGCTCTATCCCGACATTAAAATATCTCAGATTAGACAGAGTATCGCTCATACACTTCGTACGTTTTATAATATTTCTTCCCAAGAACTTATTAAAAAAACTAATATAGAGGATGTGAGACACCTTAAGTATCTGATTACTGAAATGCTTCATGCAAATATGAAAGAAAAAGATACAATCTTTCAGGAAAAAATGAATGAGTTTGAAGAAAATGAAGAAGAATTAATGCTTCTTATATTTGAAAAGGTGATGAATACTTTAAATTTACCTGAAGAAGAAACCCAAGAAAGCTTATAGAATGATCTTATTCCTCGAGCCCTTGCATTTTCCCCTTTTCCAGTGTACCTTTCTGATACTTTTGCACTTGTAAAAACACATCTTTTCAATGGATAGAGAAAAAATAAGAAATTTTTGTATTATTGCGCATATTGATCACGGCAAATCTACGCTGGCTGATCGTTTTATTGAGATTACCGGTACGCTCCAGAAGCGTGAGATGAAGAATCAGCAGATGCTCGATACTATGGAGCTGGAGCAGGAGAGAGGTATCACTATCAAACTTCAGCCTGTACGAATGGAATGGAAGGGATATCAGCTCAATCTCATCGATACTCCGGGACATGTGGACTTTTCTTATGAAGTATCTCGTTCTCTTGCTGCGGTAGAGGGAGCTATTCTCGTAGTCGATGCATCTCAGGGAATCGAGGCTCAGACCCTTACGAATCTCTATTTTGCCCTAGAGCATGATCTTACGATTATTCCTGTGTTGAATAAAATAGATCTTCCTGCGGCTGATCCTGAGAAGGTAGCTGAAGAGATAGAAAATGTGATCGGTATCGGACGTGATGAGATCATCGCGGTGTCTGCGAAAGATGGAACAAATGTAGAAAAGGTCCTGGATGCTATTATTGAAAAAATGCATGCACCGAAGGCTATGGAAGTGGCAGATCAGACGAGAGCATTGATATTTGACTCAGTATTTGATTCTTATCGCGGAGTAGTAACTTATGTAAAAGTCATGGAAGGATCTATCAAAAGAGGAGATAAACTCTATCTTTTGAATGCAAAAAAAGACATGGATGTGCTCGAAGTGGGGCATTTTTCACCTAAGTATATAGCTGATAAAGAGTTGCTAGCTGGAGAGATCGGATATGTGATCACTGGTCTCAAGACTACCTCTGAAGCGAGAGTGGGAGATACTCTTTGGAAAAACATGAGAGGTCAGCAGCCTGACTCTGCGCAGCCTGAAGCGCTACAGGGATATGCAAAGGTAAAACCGGTAGTGTTTGCTTCGATATTTCCAATAGATGCAGAGGATTATCCTGAGCTTCGTGATTCATTAGAAAAATTAACGCTTAATGATTCATCATTAGTATACGAAGCGGAAAGTTCTAGTGCTCTGGGGCAGGGGTTCAGATGCGGATTCCTTGGTCTTTTGCATATGGATATCGTACAGGAGAGACTAGAGAGAGAATATAATGCAGATATTATCGTATCTTCACCAAGTGTTTCCTTTAAAGTGAAGCTTTCTTCTAGAAAAGGACTTGATGAAACAAAGATTGATGAGAATGGAGTGATGCTTGTAGCAAGTCCGTCAGAACTTCCACCTCGGGAGTTTATAGATACGATCCTTGAGCCATATGTAAAAATGGAACTCGTGACTCCTAAGGAATACGTAGGTCCAATCATGGATCTGTGTCAGAAGAATAGAGGTATACAGAAAAATATGACGTACTTAAATGCTGACCGCGTGCTTCTATTATACGAAATTCCTTTGATGGAAATCGTGATAGAGTTTTATGATAAGCTAAAGAGTCTCACTGCTGGCTATGCTTCTATGAACTACGAGTTTATAGATTATAGAGAAGGAGATCTCGTGAAGCTTGATGTGATGGTAGCTGGAGATATCATTGATCCACTCGCGACTATCGTACATAAAATGAATGCGGAGAGTCAGGGACGGGTAGTGTGTAAGAAGCTCAAGGATATCATCCCAAAAGCTCAGTTTACTATTGCGATTCAGGCTGCGGTTGGCGCAAAGATTCTCGCACGAGAAGATATCTCAGCCATGAGAAAAGACGTAACTGCAAAACTGTATGGTGGAGATATTTCACGAAAGATGAAGCTTTTGAAGAAACAGAAGGAAGGTAAGAAGCGAATGAAGTTGATGGGGAAGGTGAGTATCCCGCAGGAGGCGTTCTTGAGTATTTTGAAGAAGGAGTAATGTTTTGAGAGTAGGTTCACTTGTAGATGCTCTGCCTATGACCAATATCAATGATAATAATGATAAGTTTTGCTTTATATATTTTATAGAGCACACGATATGGCCATATTCTTAATGAATATGTGCCTTTTAATGTTCCCTGAAGAGCCTTACCGCTAAAAGGGGAATTGAGAAGGTCTCCAATGGCCTGTAAAATTCTTTGCTGATCCTTACTTCGAAGGCTTTTTAGATATTTTTGGCTTTTTGCTTCGAAGAGTATTTGAAACTTCATAAGTTTTTTTAGGTTCAGAAACTAGTAGGGCACCTGAGAGCATCTCTTCAAAAGGGATATAAGTATCATATTTATTTTGTGTCATATCTTCATCGATTTTTTCAATACGTGAAATAATGTTTGGATCTTGTTGCAGAACTTCAATGGTCTCAACTAATGATTCAAATTCATCTATACCTAATAGCACTGCCTTAGGAGCACCATTTTGAGTAAGTATGACAAAGTTTCCTGGAGTTTGTACTTCATCAGCAAGTTCAAATATTCTTTTTCTGCCTTCTGTGATTGATACAGCTATAGTTTTCATAAATTTGGTGTAAATGTATGTACATTATAATGTACATACCTTTATCCTTCAAGAAGTTTTTATTTATATCCAATCTCTCCAATGCAAAATTTAGAGGAGACGTTTTTTAATACATCTTTTACAGTAGATATCGTATTCTCAGGAATGGCATCTAGTGGAAACCAGCATATATCGTCACATTTTTCCGGTTCAGCATTGCGCGGTTCGCCCTTCCATTTTTTTATTTTAAAGTAAAGAGCCATGTATTCTCTCTTATCATCTTTATTATTGTTGTGGTACAAGTGGGTGATTTCTAAGTCTTCCGGCAGAATCTCAATACCTAACTCTTCTTTAGCCTCATGGATGACGGCATCTTTATAAGACTCCCCTGGTTCTATATGACCTGAAGGCAATGAATACTTTCCATCTTCAAAACCTGTATTGAATCTTCGGGCAAGGAGGACTTTCTTATCTTGTAAAAGAATAATATAGACAGCTCCAAAGAGATGGGGGGCACGCATAAGAACAGTATTAAAAATATATCCTCAGTATATTTTTAATACTGTTCTTTTAGGTAAAAGAAATTTATAAACTTCTTTGAAGCATGATGGCCGCCTCTCCTCTCGTGATTGCTCTATTAGGCGCAAAAGAGTTTTGAGTATCTATAATATGCAGTCTTGCTCCGGCATAGACGATAGGGTAGTACCATGCATTTTCAGATACATCTGAGAACTTTCTATTGGACTCTGATAGGTATTGGGTACTTAGGTTCTCAATATTATCTCCGCGTGCCCGTAGAATCATCTTAAGGAACTCGGCTCTAGTTATTGCCTGATTGGGTCTAAATGTGTCTCCTGTGCTTTTCTGAATGATGCCATGAGTCTGCATAATGCCTACATAGCCGGAAAACCATGACCTAATATCAACATCTTTAAAAAATACATACGTATAATTTGGATACTGTGCACGAAGTGCAGTGACAAAAGAGTCTGCAGACTCAGATGTAATAAATGCTTTTGCTATAATTTTTGAGGCTTCTGCTCGAGTAAGCGGAGCATCCGGCGCAAATGTAGATGCAGATTTTCCTGAGACAATTCCTCTATAGGTAAGGCTCAGAATGGCGTTTTCGGCAAAATGATTTCTAATATCCGTAAAAGGTATAACAATTAAAGCGGGAATATCCTGTATTGTTGGTACTGCTTCAGGAGTAGTAATTACTGGAGGTACTTCAGGGATTTTTTCAGGAATTACTACTGGTATAGGTACTATAGGAGCAGGATTTGAGACTATCACAGTAGGCTGTCTAAATCTTGCCACTTGATCTTTGAGTGTATCATCAATGAGAAAATTGGCGTTTACAAAAACATCTATGATCGCACTGCTTTGGCATTGCTCAGACCAAAGAGAGAGGAATTGATTTAATTTTGCGAGTTTATTTGTGGAGCTATACTCTTCGAGATTGCTGTTTTCAGGATATCTTTTTAAAGTATCAAAAAAACATGTGGAAGAGGTTTTTTGAATACCTTTTTCTAAAAGAGCCAGATACATATCCGCCTTATTTCCCACAACTGGATTATCATCATCTAGATCTGAATAGGAATAGCGGTTATTTGTATATTTATCAAAAAAAGGCATATAGAAATTATTCAGAAACTCTCCGGTAGAAGCATATGTCGTACTTCCGAGGCGGATCTTTATACCAGTCTGATCTATGGCGTGTACAAGCTTGATATTTGCTAATGCTTCCGCGGATGTAGAATTGTAGACGTATTGTGCGTTATCCCAGAAGTCAAAAGCGTGCGAGAGTTCATGTGCGATTCCAAATGTCACAGCATCATTATTGGCATCTTCGATGACATTCTGTATACCGCCTTTTGTAATAGTAATGTCAGGTGTACCTACAAAATATCCCCAATATCCTATAGCGTAGCCGTAAGGGCATTCATTGGTAATGCTATTATCATTTTTTCCTTCCTTTGCGTCACATCTCTCCACAAAAGAAATCTGCTGTCCGTTAAAGGGAGTGTCTCCCATCATATCCTTATAAGCACTGTAGAATCTTTGAACTCTCTGTATAAGAATATCGGGTCGTTGTATTTTTCTTGCATCCTCAGGAATAAATTTGAATGCTACATTTTCATAGCTAAGAATACCATTTGCGTAAAATGACTGTATTTGATCAGAAGTAACTATAGATTGCGCATGCACTTTAGGATAGGATTCTGAAATGACTTGTACACAAAATAAACTTACAAGTAGGATGAGAATTCTAAAGAATTTTCCACGATAGACTTTATTAAAAATCATTTTTTTATAATAAATTGTTTTGCGTATAATATAATTTATTATAAATTTTGCAAGAGTTGTCAGTAAATTTCATAAATGAAAAATAAAGAGATATTGACGTAGCTGCTTGGAAGTTATATACATACTAAAATTTTAAGTTTTATTATGGATCCAAGAGGAAACATTCAGTCACATAGAGCGCTAAGCTCAGATGATATTTATGATATGCATCAGGGGTATCTTACGTCTGCCGTTGGGCACGCATACTTTGAGGAATACGTTATGGGAGGAGATAATGGTCATGCAGAGATATTCATGACCTGCAATGAAACTAAGAATGAGATAAGAATTGCTCTAGCAGTCATAAACAGTACGTTTAAGCACAAAGACCATGATAGAACATATCAGGACATAGCTGACATGATTGAGGCATCTACAGTGACATTGTACCCAGATGGAGATAGTGAGTTTATGAATGAAGAAGGATATTACGACTGGAAGGCAAGGGAGCTCTCTCGTTATGCGAAGCAGGCTAGCGAAAAAGAGTGCGCTGAGCTAAGTAATTATATAACTAGGAAGGCTGAGGAGTATTTAGCTGAAAATCCGGTACAGACTACTATGTATCACAAACTCTATCAGAAGCTATTTACTCTATTACAAGTTGTGCAGTCCACTATGAGAATATTTCTTGGGTAGGAATAGCTTAGAGTATCACTTGGAGTCTCTTACTGACTACAATCTCCAAAGGGGTCACTTTACAATTATATGCGTAGACTTCTACGCCTGCATCAAAGGCTTTCTTTAAAGTAGCAGCATAAAGAGGATCTATCTCTGATTCAGGTGAAAAGTTCTCGACATCTTCTCTCTGTGCAATAAAAAGCATCACTGCCCGTTTCCCAGCATGAATAATCTTTATGAGTTCTTCGAGATGTTTTGTGCCGCGTTCTGTAACACTATCTGGGAAAAGTGCTTTTCTTCCTTCTGCGAGACTCACATTCTTTACTTCAATGTATACTTCCTGATTGTCTTCGGTAATTCCCAGAATGTCTATTCTTGAATTTGTTCCGTATTTTTTCTCCGTTTGAAAAATGTTTATGTCCGCTAGTTCTGGAATAAGTTTATTTTGTAATGCTTCAAGAGCTAAATAATTTGTCCGGTGAGTATTGACTCCTATGTTTCCTTGAGGGATTTCTAGTATCTCGAGAGTATAGGGAAGTTTACGTTTGAGATTGTCACTTTTAAGTACCCAGGCTCTTTGAGGAGTTGCGAGTATTCCTTTCATACTACCAGTATTGGTACAATGTACTCCTACAACTGTCTCATTATTTAAGAGAAGATCACCCAAAAAGCGTTTATAACGTTTTTGTAGTACACCCTCAATTAGAGGTTTTGGGAAGAGCATCTCTTTGCCGGATAGTTGTAAGAAACGGTAAGTATGCGGTATAATACTATATGAAATACAAAAACACAATTACACAAAAACTATGTCACTCATCGAACGATTTTTTACAGCTACGGCAATTATCTTAGGAATGTCGCTTTTTATAGTGAATCCCGCAGATGCACAGACTCCATCAGACCAGACTATTCCGGTCCGTATTATTACAGGTGCCGTCATGGATCAGGGGACGAGTGCACCTCTTGCTGGGGCAAAGGTAAGTCTTTATACGCTTGATCAGCAGCTTGCAGAAGTACAGAACGGATCAAATCCTCAGACTACTGGTGCAGATGGCGGCTATAGTTTTTCTGTATATCCAGCAGTATACCGTCTGGAAGTAGAAATGGACGGATACTTGAAAAGTGTTTTGACTCAGACAGGCGGACAGAATGGAAGCGGAGGATACTTTTATGTAAATATGCCGACAATCTCTGCGAACATGCCGATGCTCTCTTCCGATGATGCACAGGCGCAGAATATAAGCGGCGACTCAGTATTATTTGTAAATCCAGATGGATCTATTAGTTCTGAATGTACTTCTCCTCCTGAAGTAACAGATATTTTTCCTATCCCAAATTCAAAGGTAAAAAATCTTTTTCCGACTATCCAGTTTACTGTGAAGACAGGGGATCCAACCATTAAAGGATTGAATAGAGATTGTTTGAAAATGTTTGTAAATGGAAAGGAAGTAGTGCCGGTTATTACGGGTACAGATAAGGAGTACACAGTCACATATAAGCCTGTAGATCCTATAGGTGCAGAGACAAAGGTAAGAATTGAAGCCTGCGATAATAATAAAGTGCCGAACAAAGTTGTAAAAGAAATAGTATTCTATCCAGATACTGGAAGTCTTTATCCATCCTCTGACGTAGCAGGCAAGATGAGTAGAATGGAAGAATTGATCGCAACAGGAGATGCCAAGTACTATATCCTGATTGTCATAAGTATGGGAGTAGCAGCAATAGTTGTACGCCAGATTTTCAGAAGAAAAAGGAAGTCATAAATCTTCCTACCTTTAATTTATTTCTATTCGTGCCATGCAAGTAAGACAGATCAGAAAAAAACTGGCTATCATAAGTGTAGTTACCATAATGCTTGCTTTTAGTGCAATTGCAATTATGAAGTACCTCAATATTTCTCTCAATGTCTCTTTGGATATTTTCAATCTTCCTTTTTCCTCAAGCATTGGGCGGGAGAAATTGCTCGTAGTGTATGATGTTATCCCAAAGGATATCGACCCATATACACTAAATGTACAAAGAAGACAGATTACAGCAAATATCTTTGATGGTCTGACGCAGATTGATCGTCTCTATAGACCAAAATCAGCTCTCGCACTTTCATGGGGAAATATTAATGAAAATACGTGGGAGTTTAAGCTGAGAAAGCAGGTAAAGTTTCATAATGGCGAGGAACTGACTACAAAAAATATTACGAGTTCATTCCAGCGTGCAAAAGAGAAGGGAGATCCTGAACTTATTGGTATCATCGAGAATATTGTTTCTGTGGATATTGTAGATGACTATACGCTAAGAATAAAAACGAAGCTTCCTGATCCGTTGTTGCTTACGAAACTAAGTTTTCTTTCAGTGACCTCTGAAAAGAAAAATCCTGAAACGGGCTATTATGCAGGAACAGGACCTTATCAGATGGGACAGACCTCAGAGGGTGCTGCAAATCTTGAAAGGTTTGATGAATACTGGGGAGAACTTCCTGTACATCAGCAAATTGCCCTGCGTGCGCTTCCTGATAAATTTGACCGTTTTACTGAAGTGGTTAAAGGGAATATTGATATTCTAGCTGCAGTACCTGCATCTACAGAGAATATAGCTGAGCTTAAGACGTCTCCTACACTGGATCTTTTGTCTCTTCCAAGTTTGGAGCTTGTGTATCTTATGTTTCATCTAGATGCAAAAGTAGCTGGTGCTTTTAATCCACTCTCTGAACCTGTAGTACGAAAAGCAGTATCTCTTGCGCTTAACCAGGATGATATCGTATCCTTTGGTGAAGGATTTGCAAATCCAGTCAATCAATACATAGCAAGCGGTATCTTTGGTTATAATAGAGAGCTTCCAAAGAAAATATTCTCTTTAGCACAAGCAAAGGAAGAATTTGGGGATAGACGTTTTACTATTAAACTTTTTACCACGAAGGACTTTAAGATTATCGCAGAGTACCTTCGTGTACAGCTAGAGCCGCTTGGGGTGAATGTAGAGCATACTCAGCTTGAAGAGGATGAATTTATGAAAAAGCTGGAGAAAAAAGAAATGCAGTCTTATATTCTTGGATGGCGTTTCGACTTTGGTGATTCACTGGAGTTCTTTAAGACGCATATTCACTCCACAGTAGGACAGTATGGTCAGTACAATGCCAATAATTATAAAAATCTTGAAGTAGATAAACTGATCGAGGATGCAGAACAGGAGCTCGATGACGGTATTCGTCTTCGTATCCTTCAGAATATTCAGACAATTCTTCAGAGAGATAGTATAGGTGTTCCTCTTTTCGAAACGGAACATTTATTCGTAAAGAAAAAAACTGTTCAGTGGGAACCACGCCTGGATGGTCTTATATTGTTTAATGAAGTTTACTAAACCATGTTTCAGATAACATCACTTCGTACAAAATTTACACTGCTTATCTCGCTTATTATCATTCTCGTTCTTACGACGAATACAATGATCGTATTGAAGCAGAAATATCAGGAGTTGAATCAGGATACATTCCGTGGAGCATTGAGTTTTGCACGTATTGAATCTAGTGCGCTGCTTGAAAGATATCAGGTAAATGAAGCGAATTCCTTTCTAAAGGTACCTGGAGAAATAAAAAGTCTTCTAGAGTTAAATTCAGATATTAAGAATGTGAAGATTATAAGCTATGATGGTACAATCACATATGATTTTCAGCAGGAAAAAACCCAAAAATATAATGAACCTGCAGCTCGTGATGTAAAAGAAAACAAACTTCTCTTTGACCGTATTCAGGCAAATCTCCCATCTATTCAGACCACTACAGGACAAGTAGTCTATATAGAGCAGGCCGATGATGGCAGACTGAAATTCCAGGATGCAAATGGAAAAGTACTTAATGAAGGATATAACGAAGGTCAGCAGATAGAAAATCTCGTGTATCCGCTCCCAAAAAATGACTCGACCTCTCTTTTCTATGAGATTTCATATGATACGCTCAATCAGCGTATTGCAGACACGACTCTTTCTACGATATTTCTTACGGTAGCGTATATCCTTCTTGGTATCCTAATTGCATTTCTCTTCGCATCGAGAATTGTACAGCCGATCAAGAAACTGACAGCCAGTGCACTGAATATTTCAAAGGGACGTTTTGGACAGGTAATCAGTATTAACTCAAAGGATGAGGTAGGTACACTTGCTAAGTCTTTTAATAAAATGTCTTTGGAGCTGAAGGCTGCTACTGATCAGCTAGTCCAGAAAGAGCGACTTGCGAAAGAGATAGAGCTTGCGAGTAAAATCCAGGATGAATTCCTTCCAAAAGTGATTCCGAATATGGGTAATCTTGATATCCATGCGGGAGTTATCCCGGCGGATGCAGTAGGAGGTGACTGTTATGACTTTATTAAACTCTCAGACGATAAGCTTCTGTTTTATATAGGAGACGTAACAGGTCATGGAGTGTCAGCGGGACTAATTACGGCTATTGCGAACAGCCTTGTGTATTCACTGTCTTTTACGATGGACTCGAATGACCCGAGAGAGGTGTCTATCGCGCTTAATAAAGTACTTCGTGCCAAGACTAGACCAGACATGTTCATCACTATGTTTATAGCCATCTGGGATGCGAAAACAAATATGCTTACCTATACACCATGCGGACACGAACCTACCTATGTATTTAAGAAAAATGCGGACGTGGTGCAAATGCTGAAAAAAGAAGGAATTGCTTTAGGTATGGTAGATCACGTAGATAAAATATTGAAAAAGGAAAGTATCATGATCGATAATGGTGACGTAATCGTGCAGTATACAGACGGAATCCCTGAGGCATGGAATAGTGAAAGACAGATGTACGGCTTTGACCGTCTTGAAGAGTCTATGAAAAAGCATATTCATAAGGCAACTGCAAAGGAAATCTATGATGGAATCCTCGAGGATGTATACAAATTTATGGCTGGATATCCACAGGCAGATGACGTGACATTGGTGGTAATGAAGAAGAATTAATCGGAAGTCATCACTACAACTAAAAAGAATATAGTATTATTAACTATATTCTTTTTAGTTGTAGTGATGATTTTGCTAAAGAAATATCTGAAAAATCTTTAAAAGCACATCAGACTATTTAAAAGTAATCTTAGTACTTACTTGCTGGGTTTTTTCTTCACTAATTTCTTTTTTAATAGTATTTAATAATGTGTCAATATCAATATGTTTCTTCTTTAATAATTTTCTTACAAGCTGTGTCGCATCAAAGATCTCTCGTTGATATTCAACTTTTTCTAAAAGTATATCTTGTGGAATCTTCAAGGTTTGAGCAAGTAATATTGTAAGATCATCACTAGGAAAATTTTTACCTTGTTCTATATGAGCAATGAAACTTTGATGTACATCCACTTGTATTGCTAAATCATGTTGCGTTATTTTCTTAGCTTTTCTTACTGCTTTTATAATTTCATTAAAGGCGAGATTTTCAATTGATTGAACATTGACCTCCTTATCTTTCAAATCTTCTACTGCATTACTTTCGTTTAAAAGAAATTTTTCTAAATTAAGTGGAGAATAGGAATCATTCCCTCCAAAAGAACTATAGCTAAACGGCATAATGTAAAAAAGTTAATATTTTTTGATATTATATATGTGTATAGTTATATGTCAACGAGACGTGTTATGTAATTAGCGTACATATTTGTGCTGTATCAAGCTACTAGATGTCACTCTCTCATTCTTCCTGTTTCTGTCATGTTTATTTCCTGTATTTTTTAAGGATTAAGAGCATACTGTTAGTAATTTTACTGTTACTTTTTTGGTATGAACCTCCGCCTTCCTAAAGTTGCTTCGATTGCTGTTATTTCTCTTCTTTTCTGTATAAGTTTTCCTACTACTTTTCAGAGTCTCGCGGCATACAAGGATGTGGCTTCCAACTTCTGGGGAGTAAATTATATCAATACTCTTTCTGACAAGGGTATTATAAAAGGGTATGCTGATGGTACATTTCAGCCTAATAAGGAGGTGAACCGTGCTGAATTTCTAAAGCTGCTTGTTGCGGCGACTAATCTAAAACTCGGAGATGGAAAAAGTATTCCGTTCCCTGATACCGATAAAAATGCCTGGTATGCTCCTTATGTGGAGACCGCTGTCGTAAGTAATATTGCGAGAGGATATGATGATGGAAAATTTAGACCAGAAGCAAGTGTAAATAGAGCAGAGGCATTAAAGATGCTGCTTCGTCTTAAGCTTGATATGGATGCATACTCTTTTGATTCAACAGGATCACTGCAGGTGAAAGATGCTGATGAAAAAAGCTGGTATGGTCCATATATAAATGCTGCAATGAAATATCATATCATAGATCAGCTGCTTACATCATCTAGAGAATCATTACCAGGACAGGCGCTTACACGTGCAGAGGCAGCTTATCTTATATATCAGCTGCAGTTTGCAAATACAGAGTTTGCACTTCTGCCTGTAAAGATTACTCAAAGAAGCGGACAGCTGCCTTCAAGTCTATCTGCAGTATCTAGACCTATTGCTGACGCGTATACACTTTTTACTCTAGGAGGTGCATCGCTGATACAAGGTCCTGCAGTAGAAGAAAAAGTCGTTGTTGAGCTTGCTTCAGGAAATATCTCAACAGCTGCTTTTTCAATCAAAAAAACAGTATCCTTTGAAGATCTTAAACAGAAAATGGATCCTAGTCTGCTGACGATTTTTCAAAAATATCAGGTGCGAAGCCTAACTTCTATTCAGAATTCAGGATTTGGTTCTGGAACAATGTTTGAAATTCATGCTGCAGCCGGTACAGATACAAGTGCGTTTGTATTTGAACTCCTGAATCTTCCAAGTGTCTTAAATGCCTCTGTAAATACCAATCAGACTCCTCTTGTTCTTACAAATGATCCCTATATCCATTCGAAGGGGACATGGTGGAGCTATAATGGATATGATGATCAGTGGGGACTGAAAAAAATCAATGCACCTGCCGCATGGGAAAACACCACTGGATCTCCGGAACTAATTGTTGCCATTATTGATACGGGTATAGAAAAGAATCATCCTGAACTTAAAAACAGAATATGGCATAATACAAAAGATATACCAAATAACGGTATTGATGATGATCAGAACGGATTTATTGATGATGTGGACGGATGGAACTTTATTGATAACAATAATAATATTCAGGATGAAAACGGTCATGGTACACATATTGCAGGAATCATTGGTGCGGAAAGCGATAATGCTGTGGGGATAGCAGGTGTAAATACGAAGTCTAAATTAATGATCCTGAAAGTATTTGATGAAGAGGGGGCAGGAAATTCACTTACTACAGCAAAAGCTATAAAGTATGCAGCGGATAGCGGTGCAAAAATAATAAACTTAAGTCTTGCTGGAGAAAGTACAAAGTCTGCTTCAGGCAAAATGTCCTACGATGAGCAAATGCTACTCTACGCATATCAAAAAGGAGTCAGTATCATCAGTGCAGCAGGAAATCAGGCTATAGACATTACAGATGTATCGCCAGCGAATTATCCATATACAATGGCGGTTGCTGCGACGGAGCCGTACGATACTCCCGCTGAGATCTTTTCAAATTTTGGAAAGAAGATAGATATTAGCGCTCCAGGTGCAGATATTTTGTCTACATTTGCCCCAGACGGGTATCTAGGAAAGCTTGGGAATATGCAGTCTCAGGTGTTTTTGTCTACACCATATACTCCAACCCTCGAGGGAAAAAAATACGCGGTCCTACAAGGAACATCGATGGCTGCAGGATACGTCACAGGAACGGTATCACTTCTCCTATCAAAGTATCCTTCGCTTCAGCCCGAGACTGTACGAAGTATACTAAGACTCTCAGCTCAGGATATTGATACACCTGGATTTGATATTCAAACCGGTACAGGAAGACTTGATGCAAGGAAGGCACTTGAGATAGCTCCAGGTATTCTTGAACAGAGCGGGTTTGTAAGTTTAGTTAGTCCTGAAAAAGAAAGTACACTCTCGGGTGTACAGGATATCACTGCTGCATTTGCAACAGAACGTACTGTATCTTCATGGCGGTTATTTCTTACAGCGGGCGGGATGACTTCTGTACTCGCAGAAGGGAAGGCTGTCTCACCTACATTGAAGCTTACTTCATTTGACACAAAGAAAGTACTTGATGGTCCTGTAAAACTTTCTCTTGAGGCTTCACTGACTGATGGAGCAATATTAAAGAGTGAGGCTTCATATACTATAGAAAACATTGCTCTAAGAGAAAACGATACAGCCATGACCTCTTCGGGGGTAACTATGCTGAGCGGCACATCGGCTTTACCTATCTCAAAGATAGATGTCACATGGAGTACGGGCAGTGAAGAAAAAAATGACGGCATTTCTACTGTAATCTCTACTCAAGGATTTGTAATACATTTTGATGCGAGCAATAAAGTAAAAATAGGGGATACAGTGACTTTTCATCTTAACTTTACTACTACTTCAGGCTTACTGATGAAGAAGGAAATAAAACGAAAAGTCAGCGGTACGAATTCTGCTTTTACTTTTTCGGATGGGAGTAAATCCTGCAGTGTAAACTTCTCTTGTAAGAATGTTCCAGAAAATGGCTATATTATTGAGTATGGAATACAAAAAGAAAAGATTATGGTATTTGCGAATCACTCTGAAGTATATCTCCTGAATGCGAAGGGAGAAAAACTTCCTGGATGGCCGAAAAAAATTACAAATTATATTTCTCAGGCACCGCTTTTTGTATCTATAAAAAATACTCAGGGACAAAAGGTACCAGCATTTGTGCTTTTAGATGAACAGGGAAAAATACATGCTTGGGACATAAATGGAAATACTATATCGCCTTTAGATGGAAAAGAAGTAAATAAAGGTGGTGGCTACCTCAGTGCGCTTGATAGGGATAATGATGGAAATGCAGAGTTTTTCCTGATTTCAAAAAATATTGGAGGTAATATCGGAATGTTTGATTCACAAGGTGTCTTTCTTACAGGATGGCCATATACGAGTACATATAACGGTCTCCGTAGTGCTGCGATCGGAGATACTAATGGAGATGGGAGTCAGGAAATATTCTTTGGTGATGATCTCGGGATAATCTATGGGTTCTCACTGCAGGGAAAATCCATATCAGGCTGGCCAAGACAGGTAAGAGGTAAGGTAATGGAATTACAAATGAGTGATCTTAATAAAGATGGTAAGCTTGAAATCTTAGTACTAACGCAGTATCAAGGAGAGGATAAAAGTCCAAAAATTGGTCTCTATCTTTTGAATGCTGCTGGAACTGTATATGCACAGGGAGATCAGGAATTCAGCGGACTTGTCCCTGCGGGTGGAGCGCTCAGAATTTTGGATGAACGTATGCTTGCTATTGCTATTAATGGATTCAGTCCTTTGCAGATTCAGAGTAAGATCATGTTCTTGGAAACTAGTGGTAAATTTATTGCACAGGTATCTAATACCACTGGTCATACATCATTTGGACCAATGCTCGGTCTGATGGATTCTAAAAAGAGCTTATCGGTACTTGTAAGAAATGAAGATCAGGCATTAATGATAAGTTCCGGGAGTACAAGTGCCACTGTTCTTGGAAGTCTTCCAAAGGCGAAGGATATAGAAAACAGGGATATTCCTCTATGTATTGATGCTCCGGAAGGATGTACTCCTGCGGTTATCTTCCAATCTTCTTCGGGAGTAGGTACAAAAATATTTACAGGACTTACGAATATAAAAAGTATTCAGCCATACGCGGGATACAATATTTATAGAAATAATAATGCTCATGCAAATATTGCTTTGCCTGTAGTTCTCAATAAAGTGGTGAAGGCAAGCGGGCAAGGTACAGCTGCAGTCGTATTAAACCGTACTGTAAATGAGCAAAGAATATTCACCGTACAGTACTCAGATCTTCCAGACTTTAAAGAGAGTCCCAAGATAAGGTTCATCTCTAGAACTGCTGTATCTGATCCTTACGAGATCTCTCTCTTAAGAAAAGATATAAAATCCTTTGAATTTACTCTTCCTCTGTATTTTTCTGAAGGAATCTATGAAGTGCAGATAGGTGACAATGTCGCCGGATACTATTCTTTGCCTGACCTCTTTAGTGTAGATATTCAGCGGATAGATAATCTAACGGTCAAAGATGTAAGTCCTATGCTTCTCACGCAGAATAAAAAAACTATTCTCACAGTCCACGGCACAGGATTTAGTCCGTATCATGAGTATGCTCTTCATGTAGGAGATGACATTTTTAGAGACGGAATAGAAATCATCAGTCCAAATGAGATGCATATTCCTGTGACTTTCTCTGCCGCTGGAATGATGAACGCTACCTTAGAAGATCTTTCACAAGGAGCATTTCTGAAAATACCTGGTACTATTGAGGTAAAGAGTATTACCGCTCCTGAGAACATACATTTTTCACGCTCTGTGCTGCCTGCTGGAGTAAGTGGATTTATTACGGTTACAGGAGAAAATATTCCTGAAAACTCAAAGATCTATCTCAAAAAAGAAAAAATCCTTATCGCTCTTGAGATTTTCCAAACTAGAAGAAATCTAAATGCTGACATTACTGCGCTCACGGTTAAGTCCCCAGTAATATCAGCACTAGGAGAATACATTGTTGAAATCAGGACAGCTGAAAGAAGCTTTGAAATAGGGACAATCAGAATTGCTGATCCTGCGACGCTACCATCGATAAGCAGAACAGGGAAGCTTCCAGCTGCAAGGAATATAAGTACTGTAAATTATATATATTCGGGAGGTACATTGTCTGGGAATTACCAGCTGGAGATTTCCTCAGATAGTTTTAGTGCTCTTTTCTCTACTACAATTTCTGGAAACAATATTTCTTCAAGTATTCTTCTTCCAGATAATGGGACGTATATTGTTCACCTTGTGGATATGAATGGTGTAGAAATAGCATCTGATCCACTGCCAATGGTTATAAATACTGGATCTCTACTTCAGAGAAATGTTGTAATTTCGCGATTTGCTCCTTCCTTTGCTTCTCAGGGTGATACTGTTGCTGTGAAAATTCTTGGAAAAGGAATGAATACGATAAGGAAAGTAAAGATAGGAACTCTTAGTTCATCAAGTATCAAGATAATAAATGCAGATGAACTAGAAGCATACTTTGTAATTCCTCGTGATTTTAAAGAAGGCTTATATACTATTGATGTTGAAAATACTGAAGGAAAGCACACTACGCTTTTAAATGCTTTTGAGATTAAAAAGAGACTGAATTTTGTACAGCCTGTGATTACAAAGGTCACTCCGACAGTACTTACAGCTGCTGCAAATACATTAATGATCTCTGGAACAAATTTTCCAAAGTCCATGAAAGCAAGTCTTGGATCCAGTATTCAAAGTAGCCTTTGCGGTGTGTCTGTAGCTGAAGCTAGATGTATCTTTGATCTAAAGAATGCTGAGAAGGGAAGATATCCTCTGAGATTTCAGGATATGGATACTGGAGTAGTGTATGAGACGGGAAGTGCTGTGGAGGTGAAAGACTACTGACATGTCACGGGACTTACCTTACAGCCGCTAAGTATAAGATCAGTCCCGCATTCCTGATATGCTTTACAAGTTTTTCCATTTTGAGTAAGTGGTGCGCAGCTTTTTACTGATCCTGGCACCTTACATGTGATCTGAGGTTTTGCTGAAGAATGAGTTACTGAAGATGTAGTTGATTTACTGCCTAAAAGATTACTCTGGAGTGTGTTTGTATCATTTACTGATACAGCATGAGATGCCACTTGTTCAAGAGAGGTTGTTCGAGCTGTTGCGGCAGACATATCTATACAGCGTTTTATATTTTCCTGTGCTTGTGAGAGATCGTTCTTTGAATCATAAACACTCTCTTTTGCGGAGAAAAGATTTTTCTCCAGAGAAGTCTTTTGTCTGTAATAATCCTGCAGTAAAAGAAGATCTTCCTTATTTGATTTTCCCTGCAGAGTATTTTTTTGAGAATTATTCCAGGCACTGTCTATTTTTTGAGTAAGTGCATTTAATTTGTCTTGAGTCTGAGAGACAGTATCCTGTGCAGTAATAAACACTTCCTGTTCTTTAAGGAGCTCAGTACTTTCTGCTCTACATGAGTTATCCTTTGCAATAAATCCGGTCAGCATACCGATACCTAGAGGATTATATAGCATCAATCCTACACCGACTCCAATAAAAAGAGCCAGTATGATACCTGTCCCAAGCATAAACCTCTCGCTTCTATCGGAGATATTGTATTCCGTATTTTGGTATTCTTCTGGGAGGGGCATTGAAGAATAAATAAGGTTAATATGATATTATACAATAGAATGCTTTAAATAACAAATTATACACATATATAATAAAAGAGCTTCTAAAGATTTTTAGAAGCTCAGTTTAAATTTTTTGTTATGGTGCGGTTGTAAAACTTAGCGGTCCGTTTTGAGCTGTAATAGTTGACCCTAATGCAGTCCTGCCAACTACTGTGAAATAATAAGTAGTTCCTTTATTAAGATTGTTAATAGTAACATTTGTACTCTTAATGCCACTATATACGACTTGCAGTTGGCTTGCATTTGGAGACACAAGCACGTCATAAGTTATTTCTTTAGTATTACTGATCCATGAGACAATAGCACTTTTTTCGGTAATATCTTTGATCTTTTCTAATCTAACTGCAGCAGGTGCAATTGAGATATCTACTACCTTAGGAGGTGAGCATGACACTGGTATCAATGTCAGTAAAACAACTGCTGTTTTTTTAAAATGTTTTATCATTTTGTTTCCTTTCTGTTTTTGTATACAAAAGTAATATACAAATAAGGCGTTATATGTCAATACGGTGAAGATTACTTATTTAAAGCAATAGAGAGTATCTTCACAGCTTCAGCTCTTGTAATAAATCTATTAGGTTCAAAAAATAATTTTTGATCGATAATACCCTGATGAAAACCTTGAGATACATAAGGAGCAAACCAGTCGGTAGGCTTTACATCCCGCGGAAGGTTTGAAGGGATAGTGCTTGCTTCTATAAATTTTTTCCGTGCTTCTAGTACAATTTTTAAATACTCAGCTCTCGTAATGCTTCGCACAGGTTCATAGTGTGTTGGGGAAGTACCTCGTATAATGCCTTCTTCTTTGATTATACCTACATAAGGTGCAAACCATGATTGAAGGAGTACATCTTTAAAGAAAAGGTACGTATATGCAGGATGCTGTTTGCGAAAAGAATTCAGAAATTCTTGAGGATTTTTTTCTTTAAAATATGCTTTAGTGATCAAGGTAGCTGCTTCAGCACGGTTGAGCTGAGCATTCGGATTGAAAAGTACTGGTGTCTGACCAGTAATAATACCTTTTTCAAAAAGACTGATAATGGCACTTTCAGCAAAATGTCCTTTAATATCCTTAAATGGAATTTCTTTGGGGGCACTCGCCTTAAGAGGACTAGGTAGAGGTGTCGTATTAGTAGTGCTTGGTGCCCTGTAATATGAAGCTCCAGAAGAATTATTAAAGATCTGAGTAGGTGCTGGAGTTATAGTCTGTATTGGAGGAAGAGAAACATCCGGTTGAGAGGGAAGAGGGGTATTAGTGGTAATCGTATTAGTATTTGAAACTACTGTTACTTTTTCAAGTTCAGGAGTAAATGATGCGGTTAAAGTTTTTGGAAGGAGATATGTCTGAAGCTCTGGGTAGGTTTGTAGAAGATAATCAAAATACTGATAAGAATTTTTTAAAAGCTGAACATGATTGATGAGCAGTGAAGTGTCAGAAACTACTGCTGTACTATTGGCAGGGAGAGTAATGGAAATCATATTTTCAGAATTGGCTGTATGTACTTGTACTGCTAATTCTGGAAGAGAAGAAATCTCTGATACAAGCGCAGGAATATTACTTATAGAATGTTGATGGAGCTCTTTCATAACATTTTCAACTGCAGGAAGAAATGCCTTCTTCTGATCAATCACAAACTTTTCATTCTGATCTTTTTTCACTGTATAAAGACCATATTCTTTTTCCCAAGGTACCGCTGCATATGGCTCATCAAGAAGTTCATAAAAGAAGTAGCCTCTGACGAGAGGATAGAATTTCTGGATAAAGGGAAGAATCTCTTTGAGATACTCTTCTTGCTCATTGCCGGATGCAGTATAGCTGCCGTGAGCACGGTTACCTTCACCTATATAGATTTCCTTTCCAAACTTACTGGCTCTTTTAAGACCATCGATAATAATTTCTTTTTCTAGATCAGTAGAATCCTTATTTCCATAGTTGTGGTACTGGATAATGTCAAAATCTACTCCATCTCCGATAAGTTTTTCAAAGAATGAGGGAGATACTCCAGCACTGCTGATTGCAATCCTTGCCGAGGGATCACCTTTTCTGATACCTTCTGAGAGACCTGAAAGCTGTGCAAGTACACGCTGGTAGCGTTCTTCATTGTAGAGTGCAGAATTATAATCTTGCGATATACCGGTAACTAGATCATTCCATATTTTTGTAGGATCATGCTGTTCTGGAGGTAGATTCTTCCAATTTGTCAGTGACAGAGTGCGTGCAAAGGTAAAAGCATTGAGCTCATTATTCATTTCCCATACTGCAACCTGACTCTTATATGAACTGGCAATTGCTTCTCCATACCACGCCGCATTTGCTTTTACCTGTTCTCTGGAATAGGCATAGACTGCGGTACCATCTGGTTTTGTTAAGGCGGTTCCTTCATTGATATTTTCTGAGCCAGTGTAGGGGGTGCCATCTTCTTTTATAATCACACCATCGTCACGGCGGTATACAACGATACCGTCTTTAAGTCTTATTTTATTTCCCTGAAAGACAAGATCGTTGGGAAAAATAGGTATTGAGAGTTTAAGATTACCTCGTTTTTGAATAAGCTCTCTTACAAGACAATTCGCATCACACCCTGGTCTTCCTCCCCCAGCGTAGTCAAAGCGGTACCAATCCATACCGAGATCTCTCACTTTTTGTAGCTGTTCATCAATACTAATATCAAGATATGGGTAAGTGCCGAGAGGATGTCCATTTACACCCCATTCAAAGGGCGTAGCAAGCATACTGCTGCTGGCACTAATGAGTGCGCCTGAATTTGTAGCTGATAGGATTTTTTCTTCAAGGAGAGCTCCTGTTTGTGTTCGTTTTGTAAGGAGGACACTTTTCACTTCCTTCGGGGAATTTATCAGAGTGTATGTCTGTGGACTATCCGTATTATTAAAAAGCATTCCGATACTTTGTCCGCTGGAAGTTTTACCTAAAATAGTTGAGCCATTGTTACTTGAACTAGAATGATTGACTGAGAAGGGAGTATTATTTTGAAAAAGAATACTTTTTAAGACCTCCTGAAGACCGTTCTTTTGTTCGGGGGTAAAACTAGATATCTTATTTAAGATGAGTGTATTCCAGCTTTGCTGCATGACTGCCTCTTTTTCTAAAATGAGAGATCCGCTGGATGCAGTATTTTGTGACCAATCTACTTTCGTACTTTTTTCAATATCTGCCTGACTTAGAAGTGAACTGGCGAACTGATCTCGATTTGATACCACATAAGAAACTGCCGTAGTTATTAGAAGTACGGCAAGTACAATAGCGGCTTTTTGTGTTTTTGTTTTTGGCATGAAGTATTCTTAAAATTATCTATCTATTATACCATAGAAAGCCTACTTCTTACTGATAAATTTTGAATTTTTAATATAATATCTCCATGGTTTTTCTCTATAGTCTTCTGCATAATCAATACCCACTCGAGTTGTTTTCATAATATCTTTATCTGATACCTGAAAGTCGTCATCAGCCAAAAAAAGTGAATCATTGGTGGTGAGATCAACTCCATAATGAAGGTTTTTTGTAATTCCTAAACTTTTTGTGAGCTTGCCTGGTCCTGTCCCGAGAGAGAGAAGGTCATCTTTTTGCCTGCGTCTCTGCATGATATCTGTTCCAATAACTGGCTCTATGCCTCGTACAAGTATAGCCTGTGGAATTTCTTTTTCCTGAGTGACAAAGTTGAACTGCATATGAGTATGCACTACAAAGACATATGAGTATCCTCCTTCTTCAAACATGATAGCGGTACGTGCCGTACGTCTGCCGTTGTAGGAATGAGCAGCCTTATCTTCATGTCCAAGATATGCTTCAGCCTCTGTGATCCTTCCTACGGTAAGTTCTCCATCTATATAGGTTACAAGAAGCTTACCAAGACATTTTGACAACACTTCAAGTGTGTCTCTTTTATAAAAATCTTTCCTAAGTCTTTTTGACCTAAGAAAAGCTATTTGCGCAGCAGTATTCTGGATGTCTAATACAGGGGAATGAAACATAGATGAAAATAATTCTATATTTTATAGTAACTCTGTTTTCATATTTGTCATCGATTTTTCTAAGAAATACTCTCTACTTTCTAAAAATGCTTGCGGATACGAGGTAAATCGATAAGATATACGAGTTAAGTAAGCAATATTCGGGAATCGTCTAATGGTAGGACATCGGACTTTGACTCCGCCAATGAAGGTTCGATTCCTTCTTCCCGAGCCATGAACCACTCGGCTATCGCCTCGGGTACATGGCACGCCAATGCACATAAATCAATTCACGTACTTTAATGAAGTATGTGGTTCATGCAGTATACCTGAGCGCTAGTGAATGGTTTACTGCCTTACTACATCGTTAAATAGTTGCAGAATGTTTTTCATCATGGCACGCCAAACGTTAAGCTACAAGTATGTTGGTTTATTTCACCTAGAAAGCGAATGGGTTCATGCAGTGTACCCGAACGATAGCGAGTGGTTCACTGCCTTACTACGTTGTTAAATAATTACTGCATCATTATCTTGTACAGCTCATGTGCCTGATGCTGTAATATGAAGCTGAGTAATAGGTTAGTTTATTTGACAAGATATCTATTTAAAAGAGAGTCTAATTATTGACACTTATATATTTCTGGATAAAAGTAGTTAAAATAACTTACTCTCAATCTTGATGATCGAAGACGAAGCCCAGCACTTTGTAGGAAAAATCGCCCAGAAAGCAATTATTGAATACCAGGATAAATTCCTTGTCTGTCGTCCAACAAAGGACTCTTTATGGGAATTTCCTGGAGGGCGTTTGAACAATGAGGGAACACCTTACGAAAATCTTGAGAGAGAAGTAACTGAGGAACTGAGTATTTGTATTAAGAATATTAGAGCTTTGCATGTGATATTTTCACTGCACGTTAAAAGCAATACCAAAAGAATCCTTATTGGATATCATGCTTATGCTGATACAGATATATGTATCTTGGATAAAGATGAAGTCGAAGAGATAAGATGGATCTCAAAAGAGGAACTAAAAGCAATTGCTCTTTTTGATGACTGCCGCGAAATTGCGGATTATTTTTTAGAGACTGAATTAAAAATCAAATAACTCGCTAAAAAAGGATTCTTTTTTATGCGGTTTTTTATGATAAGTCTCTTGTGAGTGAGACGGCTGAGTTCTCTCCTGAGGGCGTGGAGCATCATATGAGGGTTGCTGTGCAGATTTTTCTATAATCTTATCCAGTTCGCCTCTATCAAGCCATACACCCCTACACTGTGGGCAGTAATCTATTTCTACTCCCTGACGCTCTGACATAACTAAAGCAACATTGCAGACAGGACAATTCATAGAGAAGTGATTATGCAGTAATACTTTTAAGTTTAGAAATACTGAGCAAAATTACAAGTTATTTATTTAGATGAATTGATTTATATAAAGTCAGTAGATTGAAATTGCAGGAAATATTATATAAAAAGCAGCCCACATGGGCGGCTTTTTATTGAGATCATAATTGAATTACTGTCCTGTTGTGCCTGGTACATTTACACTTGGAGAAGGTACTTGGACATTTGTAGTTGATGACCCTGGGGTTGCTCCATTTTTGAAAAAGAACAGGAGAGCTATGACAAGCACAACGATTGCAATTACTGCAATTATTGTTGTGGCAGCGTTGTTTCCATTGTTTGAATCCATAGTAGATGCGGTCATAAAATAATAAAATAGCTTAAGCCCGTTTTTTATTAAAGTCAAAGTAAAGTAAGGTCTCATCTCATTTACCTCATTGCAAAAAAACACTACCTTTGCTACCATAGGTTATTCCTCGAATTTATTATTCAAAACTATATATCATGCAAAAGATCACACCGTTTCTCTGGTTCGATGATAATGCAGAAGAAGCTATGGACTTTTATATGTCTGTCTTTAAAAATGCAAAAGAAATTAGTAAAAGCCGATATCCAAATGGAGGTCCTATGCCTGCAGGTACTTTCATGACTGGTGCTTTTGAACTTGAAGGTCTTCAGTTTACAGTGATCAATGCTGGACCTGCCTTTAAATTTAATGAATCCATTTCTTTCGTAGTTGAGTGTAAGGATCAGGAAGAGGTGGATTACTTCTGGGATGCATTTACAAAAGATGGAGGAGAGGAGTCACAGTGCGGGTGGCTGAAGGATAAATTTGGTCTTTCTTGGCAGATAGCACCGACAAGACTTCTTGAGCTTATCTCTGGTCCTAAGGCAAGTAAAGTGATGCCTGTAATGATGACTATGAAAAAGATTGATCTTCAGAAGATTGAAGATGCTGCAAATTCATAATTTCTATTTTTGAGTATTATTCGATGAAGAAAGCTATAGTGGTGACGTCAGGAAATAAATTTATTGATATAGACGGCTTTGCATGTGTGATTGCGTATGCAGAGCTCCTTACTCTCCAAGGTAAAACTGCAGTGCCGTTGATGACTGCCCATATGAATAGTAGTGTCCCAAAGGGATATATCGATAGAAGTATCTATGAAAAAGATGACAGCGTTCTGGATCAGTATGATGAGAAGGAATATGTGATTCTCGATCTTTCAGATCCTAAGTTTTTTGAATCTTGTGTGGAAGAAGATAAGATAATCCATATCTTGGATCACCATCCCGGATTTGAGAAATACTGGGGAAAGATAGGCGAGCGTGCTGTCATAGAATCCATAGGCGCTGCTGCAACGCTTGTAGTCCGGGAATTTGAAAAACACAACTTACTGGAGAAAATATCTAAAAAAAGTGCTGAATTCTTAGCTGCTGCTATTCTTTCGAATACCCTTATCTTTCAAATGAGTATGACTACTCAGGAAGATAAGGATGCATACGAAACTTTAAAAAAATTCTTTGATTATGATGATGGTTTCGAAGCACAGTATTTTTCTGAGGTAGTAAAAAATATTTCTCAAAATATTCCTAATGCACTGAGGCTTGATTCTAAAAGTATTGAAGTTGCAGATAAATTAATTTTTATCTCACAGCTTGAGCTCTTTCAGGCAGAGGGATTCTTGGAGAAAGAAAAGAGTAAAGCAATGGAGTATCTTTGTACTAGGGAAGAGGACTATGCTTTTTTGAATCTTGTAGAACTGAACGCTAAAAGAAACACTATTGTATTTAGAGATATAGAATCTCTCAGCTACTTAAGAGAAGTATTCCTAGATTTTGAATATAATGAAGAAAAGCTGCATGCAGTTACACCAGAGCTTATGTTGAGAAAGGAACTACTAAAAGGTATTCTTTCTCGCTACACGAACTATTCACGTCCTTAAATTACTAATTACTTTTACTATGAACGGACCTTCTTACTTTGAAGTACAGGTGGATGAACCGGAGAGAGCTATGAGTTTTTATACAGAAGTCTTTGGATGGAAATTCCATAAGGACGAGCATATACCTATGGAGTATTGGCGTATCCAGACTGATGGAACACATGGAGGTATGATGAAAAGACCTATGTCCAAGCCGGCTAATCACACGGGGGCAAATGCTTTTGTATGTTCTATGGTTGTAGATGACTTTAATGCTGTATCTGAAAAAATTACTACTCTTGGTGGTATGGTGGTATTACCTAAATTTGCGGTACCTGGACTCTGCTGGCAGGGATATTTTGCTGATACTGAGGGGAATACATTTGGACTCTATCAGCCTGATGAGAATGCTAAATAAATAGAATAGATATCATGAAAAAAAAGAGAGAGTTGTAAATACTCTCTCTTTTGTTATTGTAATAGATGATTTTGCAATTATCTTCTTCTATGAAAACTTTTTATAATATTCTTTTCAATTCGCTCTTTGTGTCTATAGCGAATAATACTGTCTGGTTTGCGGTGACATTCTGGATCTATCTCGAGACTAGATCTGTAGTAGCTACATCATTGATTGGCGGAATTTATCTTGTTATCTCTACACTTTCAGGGTTCTGGCTGGGGTCTCTCGTGGATCATCATAGAAAGAAAAATGTGATTCTGGCAGGGACAACTTTGTCACTTATTTGTTATATTCTTGCTCTATTATTATTTTTAAATACACCTGATGAATCGTTTAGAGTGCTTACAAATCCAGTACTTTGGACATTTATTACTCTTCTACTCTTTGGTGTAATACCAGGGAATATACGCTCCATCGCCATACCTACTCTTGTCGGTATCTTGGTAGATGAAAAAAGTAGAGATAAGGCAAATGGTTTCTCGGGAATGATCTTTGGTGTATCGTTTTTATTTACATCTGTCATAAGTGGATTTCTGCTTGCGTATGGAGGTATGTTTTGGGTACTTGCATCTGTGATTGCGGTGACTGTACTCTCTATTATTCATCTTCTGCTTATTCCTGTTGGAGAGGAAAAGATTGTCTCAAGTGATGATCATCCAAAGAAAGTGGATATCAAAGGAACATTGAAAGTGATCAGAAAAATACCGGGTCTGCTGCCGCTTCTTTTCTTTACTATGTTCAATAATTTCTTAGGCGGAGTGTACATGTCGCTCATGGACGCCTATGGACTCTCTCTTGTTTCAGTACAGACCTGGGGAACTGTTTGGGGTGTGATTAGCATAGGATTTATTATTGGAGGTACTCTTATTTCCAAATTCGGACTGGGAAAAAATCCTGTACGGACAATGTTTTTGGTAAATATGGCATCATGGACTCTGAGTATGCTTTTTGCTGTTCAGCCTTGGATTTTATTACTCCTTATCTGTATGCTAATTAGCATGTCTCTTATGCCTTTTATTGAAGCATCTGAGCAGACTATTATTCAGAAGGTGGTGCCACAGGAAAGACAGGGAAGAGTATTCGGTTTTGCGCAAAGTGTCGAGTGGTCTGCTATGCCGATTACTGCATTTTTGATCGGTCCGATAGCTCAGTATATATTTATTCCTTTTATGACTACGGGAAAAGGCGTGGATCTCATAGGAGGATGGTTCGGTGTGGGTGAGGGGAGAGGGCTTGCGTTAGTGTTTATCATTGCCGGAGTTATTGGGTTGATCGTGACGCTTTTGGCGTTTAGATCAAAGTCTTATAAGCTGCTTTTTAATAGGTATGAGGAGGTGTAAAAGATTTGTAAATAAAAACTAATGTACATTTAGAGTTCTTGACTTTTTGTCCAATAAGTCTCAAAAGCTCTCAATGAGTCTTTGTAATTGTCAGAATGATTTATTTCAGATCGTTGTCCAGATGCGATAGCATTTACGTTTGGTAGGTTGAGTAAATAATTATTTCCACCAATTATCCAGCGATCATGACTATCTCTCATTTCCGTACTGTCAATAACTGACCAGATAACCTCGATGCCTTTGTTCTTCATTTCTTGCTTAAAGTGTAGATAGGTCTTTTTTGTATCCTTGTTAACATTGTTATTACCTGTAGAGGAAAGCGATAGTATTCTAATTTTCCTAATTCTATTTGAATCAGCTGTCGACCAGAGCCAGTCAAGCGCAACTTTATGAAAATGCTTATCCATCCAATATATAAAATCTGAGCACTCACTTAAAACTCTCTTTATCCAAATTATATTTGAAAAAGGTCGTGCAGGATCAATATAAATATTCTTTGGAATTTGTGGTAGATCAGGAGAAACGAGTATTTTTATTTGTTTTAATTTTTTTTGATAAGAGATAACTCCAGCATAATTCAAGAAATCGAGAAAATGTGTAGGTACTTTTTTTGTTGAATCTTTCCAAAATCCTGTCATTTTTATGACTGTCATTACTTGAGGTATTGTAATTTCTGAACCCCCCCCCATAGATATTGCTGTATTGCAATTGTAGGAGGATACGTAAGTAATTGTTTTTTTAGAATCTCTTGTTCTCTTTTGTCCTGTCTAATAAAGAGTGTTTCAAATAAGGCTTGTCCTATAGGACTAAGTGTCCCTAAATTGTCTCTACTAAATACCCCTAAATCTTCCCAAAACTGATAATCCTCTAAAAGATTTGTGTTGAAGTAGTGATTCTCTCCGGCAAGCTTAATCATTGGTAGTACTTTTTGCCAAGGATGTTCTATTAAGCGTAGTTGATGCTCCATTAATTTACTTCGTTATTAAGAGCTTTACTTATAATGTGTTCTAGTTGAGTGAGTGTTTTGCCGAAATCTGTATCTGTTTGTAGTAAATAAGCTAAATGCTGAGGATAGTAAAGGACTGCACCACTTGGTAGCTTTATGCTTATCATGTCATTTTGTTCTGTTGATATTTTCGCTTTTACTGGTGTTATCTGAGAAGGAGAAGGGTTGGTTGGTATTGTAGTTATTTGATTATCATTAAATGCTTTTGGAAGATCTTTCTTCAGTTCCTGAGTATTAATAATGCCATTTGCATAAATTTTGGCATATTCCATGGTATTCTTAAAAATTCTTACTACCTTTTCAGAAACTTTTTGATTAATTCCATGGCTACGCACTAATATATTATTTAACGTCGGGGGAAGCGCTTTGCCTTCATATTCCTCTATTAATGCTTTAAAGATTTTTGGATTAAGTGCTGCTTCTATAATTGCTTCTTCTTTTTCTTCATTGCTTGTAAAGTTATGGATGCGTTGTGCAATATCTGAGTTCTTACATACAGTACCTGTTCTTTCTATTAATCCATAATGAACTAGTGCAGCAATGCGGGGCGTTGATGTTCCATTTAGATTGTCATAACCAAGAGCAAGTGCAGCTGTTTGTCTATCAAAATTTGATTTTGGATAAGCTAAGAGTAATTTCTTGCTATGTTCAATTGCTTCTTCCAAGGTTATAGCTGGATAAGCATTGCTTCTTTCTCTGGGTGCTGATGTTGGGGTGGATGTTTCTGTCATATAAATAACTAGGATATATTATGCGTCTAATATACCGTTATCTTGTTTAAAGTCAAACGGGATTTAAACGATTAATCTTATTGCGCGGTATTTTTATTTATAGTAAATGCTATTTAATATAGATTTCTGCGTTTAATAAGAGATTGTATTTGCCTGAGATAATTTTCATAAACAAGATCTTCACTTGTAATTTTTTTATTCTTATTCACTTGAGGGCTTATTTAACAGATATCAGGAGGTGTAAGAATTCTTTTCATATAAAAAAGCCCTACTCAAGTTTAGTAGGGCTTTTTTAACACTTAATACTCTTCATTACCTACATCATGGTCTTCGGAATCATTATGTATACTCCCTCCTGTCTGCTCACTGAGAGTAGTTGTTGGAGTGCCGGTATAGTTGATGCTTGACCCTGTCTCTGCTGTCGCATTCAGACTTTTCGTCGGGTAAATATCCATACTTGATCCAAAGCTTGCATTTGCTTTTATGATATCTGCCTGAAAGCTTCCTGCGTGAAGATCACTGCCATAGGTCGTAACGAATGTTGCACCAGACGCAGTTCCCTGAAGTTCCATCCGGGATCCGTTTTCAATTCTGCTTTGGAATTCAGGTGTCTCAATATTCACATCAGCACGAGATCCCATAGAGAGTGAAATATTCATCGGATCTGTGCTTTTAAAACTCTCAGTAGTTATCCGTGACCCCTGATTGACTTTTATACTTGAAAGAGAAGGGACCGTAAGTGTGAGTTCGGATTTACTGTGATCACAGAAAATGCATGGACCTTTTATGAGTTTTGTCGAAAGTTTCAATGTCCCATTTTCTAAGGTAGTTGTTGTATTTTCAAGATACATTCTTTGTCCTTTGATGCTGAGAGCAGGAGTATCACCCTGTATAAGAGTCACATGCTGGCCATTCGTAAGATCAAGGTTTGTGATTGCTCCTGCTGGAAGCGGAAGATTCTGAGACACGGTTTCAAAGAGAGGACTCGTTTCTACAAATTCTTTGTAGCTGATCACTGCTTTTGAAGTGCTTACGCCTGCAACTATAAGAGCGATAGACCAGATACCGAGAAGAGTGAATCCAAGAGTGCCGTTCATGAGATTTTTATTTCTCAAAAAACCAATTCCAAAGATAAATATTATGACTGAAGGAATGATGATAACAAGATATCCGCTAGCTATTATGAGATAGACAAGACTCATGGAAATGATTTCTCTAAAAGGGAAATCTACAAATCTCTCAGGAGCATTTATGAGGATAAATGGTACGGCAAATGTAAGTGCGAAAATAATACAGAATGCGACAAATGCTAATAATATTCCGCATGTTACCCGTATTACAGGCCAAAAGAGAGGAAATATTCTTTGCAGGAACTCAAAAGGAATGGCAATAGTCTGTTCTATTTTAGAGCGATTTTCTTTTGTGAAGTTATTCACTCTTTCAGTGACATTCTCACTCAGACTTTCAAGGTTGATGGGACTTCCTGTCATCTCAATCTTCTGAGAAGCGGTCTTTGCTTCAGGTATTAATATCCAGAAAACTATGTATAGTCCTGCTCCAAATCCTGTGAAGAAAAGCAGCACCAGAAATATTATTCGTACCCAAAGTACATCCATTCCGAAGTATGCAGCAAGCCCTGCACACACACCTCCTACCATAACATCATCAGTACTTCTGTAGAGTTTTTTCTGTTTTGTCGAACCTTGTGTAGGTTCTGCAGAGATAACTTGCTCATCTCCGAAATCCTCTACTTTCCCCATAGATGCAATTACCTGCTCAACATCATTGATACTGATGACTGTATGCCCAGTTTCAATAAACTGTTCTGCAATCCGTGCTTCAATATCAGAGATAATCTCGTCTTTTTCTTCTGTATTTGCAAAATGTGTTCTTACAGAATCCAGGTACTTATTTAATACCCCGTATGCATCTTCTTCAATGTTGAAGAGAGACTTTGCTATGCTTATTTGAAGTGCTTTTTTCATAAGTTTAGTTCATTAAAGTAGTAATTGATTCGACGAGGGATTTCCATGTGGCTTTGAGCTGTATGAGATTTTCAGTTCCTTTTTCTGTAAGAGAATAATATTTTCTTGGAGGACCTGACTTGGATTCTTCCCAGCTGTAATCGAGAAGTTCTTCTGTGCGGAGTCTGTTGAGAAGGGGATAGAGTGTGCCTTCTACGACCAGGAGATCTGCTTCTTTGAGCTTTTTGAGGATATCACTTGCGTATATTTTTCCCTGAGAAATGGTGAGTAGTATGCAGTACTCAAGCATTCCTTTTCTCATACTTGCTTTTGTTTGTTCAATCGATATTTCTTTCATAAGCATGATGTAAATAAATGGAGTTGCTGTCTTTTATGGGTTATCCAGAGGGATAGTCCCAGTGCAAAGAGCGTAATATTTTTTACTATAAACTGACCTTCAAGAGTGGGAATAGGAAATCCATTCCATGTAAGTTCAGGCAGTATAAAAAGAGGTATGAATGTGGAACAGAGATGGAAAGCTAAGATAATCAAAGCCGTCTCGAGCATCGGAGTAATAAGAAATAATACTCCAAGTGCTATCTCTGCAGATCCCATCAGCACTATAAAGGTGGAGAAGGGAATCCACGGTGTAAAGATTTCAATGATCCGTGAGATCGTTTCATTTAGTGGACATTCTCCGAGTATCTTGATGGCTCCGAACCAAATAAATAGAATGGATAGGGAAAGACGCATCAGCCAATATGTATAGTATTCAAGCTTCAACATATGGTCAGTAGAAGAATAGTTCGACTATAGTGTAGTACACGGTACTATGTTTTGCAAGGTACTTTATAAAAATATAGTATTAAAATGTCAAATTTTCTAATTAAAATATTTGTGAGAGCTATGTTTTGGATTTTAAGAAAAGAAGTTTTTTGTAATTCATGGAGAATTGTGTATAATAGAAATCATATCTTTTCTTTCAATATATGGATATTTCAGTAAAAAATATTGATGAATATATCGCAGGATTTCCTGAAAGTACTCAGAAAATTTTGAAAGAAATCCGTGAAACTATTAAAAAAGCTGCACCTGAAGTCAGTGAGAAAATCAGTTATGGAATGCCGACTTTTTTCTAGAAGGGAATCTGGTTCACTTTGCAGCTTTTACTCATCATATAGGATTTTATTCGACACCATCAGGAGGTGCAGCATTTAAAAAAGAACTTTCCAAATACAAATCTGGAAAAGGCTCCGTGCAGTTTCCTATAGACGCACCAATGCCTTTGGATTTGATAACCAAAATCGTGAAGTATCGAGTGGAAGAAAATAAAGAGAAAGCTCTGGAAAAAAGAATAAGAAATAATTTTTATTATTCGTACACACGGTGAATATTGCGATTAATAATTTCTTCTGTCGCTTTATTCAGAGATGTTGTACTCCTCATCAGTTCCCTAAGTACAATCATCTCATATCCAAGATCAAATCCTTCGTAAGCGCTTGCAAGTACACACCCATCTGATTCAAGTCCGCAGATATCCATTTTTGTAATATTCTTTTCCTTTAAAAATTCTAGGAATTTCTCTGATTTAAAAATGGAATAAGTATTTTTTTCAAATACAGTATCAGATTTTGCATATTCAGAGAGTTCTGGAACGATATCTATTTCTGGTTCAGCAAAACATTTTTTCCAATGAAGGAGTTTCACAAAGTTTGTGTTCTGCTTGTTGATAAATTTGCTAAAAAGAATGAAATCATACTTTTCTTTTTGGATATAACTTCGGATTTTTTTAGGAATATCTTTTGATTCTTCCTTAATAAAGCCTTTTTGAAGGTCAATAATAAGTAATGTTCTCATAGAAAAATATATTACTTTTTCGGATATTTCTTATCGAGATCTTTGATCATTTTCTCTGCATTTTTTGCATCAACTATTTTTAGAATATGATCGAGCTTTTCTTCAATGCGTTCTTCGCTTTCCTTAGATTGTGGTGACCCAACATAGAGAAGAAAGGAAAGACCTGCTACCTGCCAGATGAGCTGCAGAAACTCTGACTGCCAGTTCTCAAGAGTATCTCTCATGACCTGTACAAAGTATTCAGAAAAAAGTATGGGCTGATTATGCGCTGTCTGTTCACTCACAAATGCAAACCATGCGAAGATCCAATGTCCAAGTAAACTTCCAGTAAAAAGTATAAGTGTTATCCAGAGATAGCTGTATTTGCTCCACATATTTTGCTTTTTCATAATGGAAGAAAGTCAGTAAATAGAGACAATAAGAAAGTATATTCTTTAGGAAAATTATTGCAAGCAGCCAAGAGATTTATAATGTAGCAGGATGAATTATTTGCATATTTGCATTGATGTTTTAAGATAATGGATACTCTTATTTTCCTAACAGTTGAAACATGGTAAAGAAAGCAAAATATGATGTTGTCATTATTGGGGGAAGCTTTGCTGGACTCTCTGCTGCTATGTCTCTCGGCAGATCCATGAGAGATGTACTGATCATAGATGCAGGTAAGCCCTGTAATAAAGGAGTAAAAGAAGCTCATAATATCATTACTCAGGACGGCGAAGCTCCGGATGGTATAAGAAAAACAGCTTTAAAAAATGTCTTACAATACGAAACTATAGAGCAGGTCTGTGATATGGTAGATGACATCAAGGGTGAAGATGGAAAATTTGTAGTATATCTTCATTCAGGTGAAAGGATTGAGTGTAGAAAAATACTTTTTGCTTCAGGATTGAAAGATGAGCTGCCTGAAATAGAAGGCTACCGGGAATGTTGGGGGAAATCTATTGTGCATTGTCCTTATTGTCATGGGTATGAAACAAGAGGGCAGAAGGTCGGAGTACTTTCAAACGGACCAAAAGCTTTTGCCTTTGTGCGGCTCATTCATCATTGGGCACCGGATCTAAGATTTTACACAAATGAAGCTGCATACCTTGCACCTGAGGAACTAGAAAAACTCAGAGACAAAGGGATATTTATGTGTGAAAAAAAAGTAGTGAAGTTTGAACATACTGACGGTATGCTTGAACGTATTGTGTTTGAAGATGGTACAAGTGATGAGATTAATTTTCTCTTTTCTGCTCCAGTAACTGTACAAAGTACAGATCTGCCCGAGAAGCTCGGCTGCATGCTCACTAAGGAAAATCAGCTTCAAGTAAATGAGCAGCAGGAGACTACCGTAAAGGGTGTCTATGGCGCAGGGGATAATACCGCATCTTTCCGGGCGGTGGTAGTGAGTATGGCTTCAGGAAATCAGGCAGGTGTACTTATCAATAATCAATTGATCCAGGAGGAGTTCTAGGGGGATTTTGCTAAAAATGAGTCTGGTGTGGTATAATCAGAGGAATACCTCCAAATACTCATCCCTCTTGTATGTACGTTTCAAAAAAACACAAAGCATATGGTATGCTGGGTCTAGTGATCGCTATATCTGCTTCTCTGCTCCTGTACTTTACACCTCTTGGAAATTTCCTGCGTAGTGATCTCTTCGGAGCTGATACTATTTCGCAGGAAAAAGGTCTTTATTTAGGCGGGATACAAACAACGGGTTCAGGGAATATAGTTGTGGCAGGCACTGGCAGTGTCCTTGAAACTGATAATAATTTAAATGAATTTGGGGAAGTAACCGTCAATGTCTATGCTCTGGGAGGCGGTCTTCCCGTAAATTCTCTAAGCGGATTGATCCAATATGATCCTGCTCTTTTAAGCGCTTCAAATAATAGAATCTTACCTATAGCGGGGAATAAGCCTGATACTGTAGTGACGAATGTTGTAAAAAACTCAAATGGACAAGAGATAGGTGTGATCAGTTTTTCCCTGGATAAAACAGCGTATTTTGGATATGCAAAAGAAAAAGTTGCTGAGATAAATTTTGTACCAACATCAAGACAGGTGCAGACAAATGTATCTCTTAAATCAATTCACTTCCTCAATAATCCACCTATTAGAGGAACAACGCATTTTTATCTCGCAAATACAGGAGGTACTCAGAGCAACTTTGTATCAAAGCCGCTTCCAATAGTAACGACAGGACTGCAGATCAAGAATGAGACAATTAACTCTACAAATTCAGGAACTGTGCTCAAAGAGACGAGAACGTTCTCTGACGGCTCACAGCTTATAATAGAAAAATGGACTGAGAAAGATCAGGAAGGAAAAGATGTGGATCACACACTTGAGACCTATAAGGATCCAAACGGAATTACTACGAAAACTATACATCTTATTGAATACCCTGATGGTACGAAGCTGATCATCGAAAATGATATGAAGGGTAATATCACTGAAACTTATTATGATGCAGATGGAAATATTGTATTAATTATTCATAAATATGCAGACGGCAGGATAACGGAACAATACTTTGATAGTCAGGGCAGGGAAATTCGTTTTCTAGAAATACTGCCGAATGGGGATAGATATGAAAGGATCACTACGTATGATACTGGCGGAAGAGCTACCGTGGAAGAATGGTGGTATAAGGGAGGCAAGCTTGTAAAGCACCATATCACGTATCCAGACACATCTACGCTTAAAGAAACTATTACCTATAGTACTGATGGATCATATATCGTACATTCAGAATATACGAATGCTCAGAACAAACAGTACATAGAAGATAGATACTACGATGCGGCAGGAAAATTATTGAAAATAGTAGTGATCAAAGATGAGATCAACTTTGGTCCTGATATTACACTTACAAATGATAATGGGAATATTAGTGTTTTTGTACCAAGAGGAACGGTACCTTTGAATATTGGTCTGACACTCTCTAAAGTTGCTATGTTAGGTCAGATGGATGGTGCAAATAGATATTTTGTCTCTGACGGATATGATATCAGTGCTCAGGATAAGAATACGGGTCAGGTAAGTACTGTATTTTTAAAACCTGTGGAGATTACCATACTCTATGATGATGCAGCTACAGCAGCACATAATGGGAAAAAGCGTCTGGAAGTGACACCTATGTATCTTGATCCGCAGTCTGGAAAATGGATAGCAATTCCTCGTGAAAGCATTATTCAGTCACAGTCGGGCAAATATGTATTTTTTGGTGCAAAACCTGGAAGATATGCACTACTGGGTACTTATGAAGGAGGTATAGTCCCAGTTGCGCCAAATCTCTACAAAGGTGGTGGTGGCGGATACTCAGATGGAAAAGTTACTGTAGTATCAGGAACTAAACCATCGGCTTCGGTATGTACTCCTGCTGCTGTATTTAAGGATATTCAAAGACATTGGGCGGAGAACTATATAGAAAAAGCACGTCTAGCTTGTATCATTGATGGAAAAGTGCCGGGAGTATTCCAGCCGAACGGATTAATAACAAGAGCTGAACTTACAAAGGTTGCAGTAAATGCCTTCAAAAAGAAGATCATAGAAAACATCACTGAAAAACCATTCAGAGATGTAAACCTTCAGGACTGGCATGCGTCTTATGTAGCAACAGCAAAACTAGTAAAAATGATTAATGGTTATCCAGATGGAAACTTTAGACCAAATGCACTTATCAACCGTGCTGAGGCTCTGAAGATCATGGTAGGAGCAGGAAATATTGATACAAAGAACTTTGCAAATTTCAGCAGGTTCTCGGATACAAATACATCTGCCTGGTATGCGCCTTATCTCGGATATGCAAAAAATAAGGGAGTAGTAGAAGGATATAAAGAAAACGGATTAGTGTTCTTTAAGCCTGCTCAATACATCACCCGTGCGGAAGCAGTAAAGATAATGATGGAGATACTCGATACTTCCATAACTGACTAAAATAATGAATACACATATAAAAATCCATACCATGAAGACTTTTACTCAAAAAATAAAACGGCTGACTGCAAGTATATTACTTGTGGGACTCTTTATGCAGAGTATTCCGGAGAGTGTATTTGAGATGCTGCCGAGAGCTATGGCAGTATGTGCTAACCCAGGAGGTACAAGCACAAGTTTTGTCAGAAATATATGCGGTGAGTGGTATATATCCAGCCCTAGTGCAGGTATCGTACAGTGGGAAATTAATGAAGGAATCATCAACCGGGACTGGAGAAGTACTAAACAGGGATATGTAGTGGTCTATTCTTCCAATACTTCGGATAAACTCTCTGTGGGGCGAGTGGTTTCTCATGATGTGACTACTTCATCTACTACGACTTCTAACTACCTTTATGAATCAGTACAGCTTACTGGTCTAAAGTCTAATACTACTTATACTTACTCAATCTATACGGTAGACCGTCTTATTGGTCCTTCAGAACAGGTAACTTGTGCGCCAGGATCAACAGCGGCATTCTATTGTAATCCTCCTCCAGGAACGAATGGATACAGCACATCTTTGATCGGAAGCGGAGGATTTACTACTCCTGCTGTGACACCCATGGTAACCATAACTAGCCCGGCAAATGGTCAGACTGTCTCTGGGATTGTAACTATGACGAGTTCTGTGACAAATCAGAGTCAGGTAGGTCTTGTACAATACTTTTATAATGGTGGAGCAGGTGGAGGAAACAACAACTGGACTTCAGGATATAATGAAAGCTGGGATACAACTGTACTTCCTAATGGCGTCACTTCGTATACATTGAGCGCCAAGGCATGGGATCTCAATGGAAGCGTGATAGCAGCTTCTTCTGCTAATTCTGTAACTGTGAGTGTAAATAATCAGTACGCTTCCGTGAGTCAGCAGCCTGCGAATACAACGGTAAATGAGGGGCAAAGAGCTACGTTTACTGCAGCTGCGAGCGGTACAGGACCATACTTTTATCAGTGGACGCGTAACGGAGTAGATATACAGGGTGCAAACACTTCCTCATATCAAACACCTCCGACAACACCTGCGGACAGCGGGACTTATTATCATGTAAAGATTTGGAATAATGTAGGTACACTTGGTGGAGTAGCTCCTAAAATAGTGACTAGTACACAGCCTGCATATCTTACGGTAAATCCTAATGTCGTTGCACCGACTATTTTGGTACAGCCTGCAAATATTTCTGTGACCACTGGACAGCCCGCGGCATTCAGCGTGAGTGCTACCGGTACAAATCTCTCTTACCAATGGAAAAAAGGCGGTGCAACTATTAATGGGGCAGTATCTTCTACATATACTATTCCTTCAACTGTTATTGCAGATGATGGAATTCTTTATTCTGTCACTGTCAGTAATACTCTTGGCTCTGTCACAAGTGCCAACGCGCTGCTCACGGTCAGTAATCCACCTGCGCCCAGCAGTGCAAATAATCTTTTGTGGAATTCCGACTTTGAACAATGGCTTGGTAACTACTTACCACAATGGTCAAGTGCTTATCCAACCACGTATACGATGTGGGCGGGTGGTCAGCCGGCAAACTATATGTACCGTTATGGAGAAACTGCTGCTGAAAGAGCAATATTGCAGGCACGTCCAGGAAATAGCGGCAGCTATGGAGTGAGACTTCCTGATCTTTTGAATAAATATACAGAAACGGTACTAGGTAATGTAAAAAATCTTCAAAGAGGAAATGTTTATAAAGCAAGTGTATGGGCAAGAAATAATAGTGATACTCCAACTTCTTTTTACTTGGGATTTGGATTCAATCCTCATCCTGTGCCTGCTGGAGATCCTGCACATGAGGATTTCGGCACAAGAGTGACCCTTTCTAAAGCTGATGGATGGAAGCTGGTAGAAGTAGAAGGTACTCTTACAAAAGCAGATGATCCAAGATCAACTGTTGGTCAGATAGCTGTATCTGTCGGGAATGAGGGAGCCTGGTCAGATGAAATTGTTGTTGATGATCTATCTCTGGAAGTAATTTCAGGAAAAGTAGAATTTGGTACTGGAAAAACATGGGGAGGATATGGTACACCTCGTACGATCAATATCGCACCAACAATTACAAGTATTGGTCTCGGTGCTGGAACTTCCGGAAAGAAAGTAGTAAATACTGGAAGCCAGTATTTAAGTAATGATAATAAGCCCACTATACAATTTTCAACTCAAAAAGCTGGTACAAATTCTATTCAGCTCTTTGACGGTACTACTTTGGTCAAGACCTTTGCTGCTCCTGGAAGCAGTGGTACACTCGGAGGATACACTGCCTTAAGTGATGGTACTCATGCGCTTACATTAAAAGTTGTGAATGTCCTTGGAGAGGTACTTGCTACGAGTAATACGATTACAGTACAGATAGATACAAAAGCTCCTGTGTATTCAGCTCAGGGGATCGGAAGTGTGGCAGCAGGAAAACTATTTAAAACATATAATGCAAAATTATATACAAATGATCCGAAGCCGCAGCTGCAGTTTGCGTTAACTGAAGAAACAAACGGTTCTGGTCTCAATACTTCAAAAGTAATGGTCAAAGAACCTGGAGGTACTGCTCACACTACTCTGACAAGCTTTACTCCAGTAAATAATCTAAGCCTTGGCAGTAATGAATTTGAACTTACTGGAGAAGATATCGCAGGTAACGCTTCAAAGGCATATATCACTATTGAGTATGATCCTACGTCGCCGGTAGTTTCCATGATTTCTCCTGCAGCACTTGCTACAGTTGGTGGACCTGCAGTAACTATTTCCGCACTTGCTACTGATAATAATGCAGGAGTTGCGGGAGTACAGTTTCTGGTTGATGGAGCAAATATTGGTGTACCGGATACAGTAAGTCCGTACCAAATGGTATGGAATGCATCCACTGCGACTAAAGGTACGCATACAGTATCAGCTATCGCCACTGACGGCTTAGGTCTTACTACTACTTCGAGTTCTGTTATTTTTACCGTTGATAACTCACTTCCTACTATTAGTGCGCAGCCGGCAAACGCTACAGTTATTGTAGGTGAGAGTGCTACATTTAGTATCTCGGCTACTAGTCCAACTGCCGCTACGTACCAATGGAAAAGAAATGGTGTAGATATACCTGGAGCTACTGCTGCAGGCTATACTATTCCGGTAACTACATTGGCAGATGGAGCGTATACATATACCTGTACAGTTATAAATTCTGTGGGATCCGTCGTAAGTGATGGTGTCACACTTACGGTTAATAATCAGCCAACGATTACAGTCATGGGCTTTGCAGCAAATACAGCTGGTAAAACAGTAAATGAGATTGGAGGACAATGGTACTCTAATGATACCAACCTTAAGATGCAGTACGGTACTACAAATTTCAGCGCATACTCTATAAGGGCATTCGTGGGAGGTGTTGCCGGCAGTACTTTCAGTAATCCAGGTGCAAACGGATTTCTTGCATCATTGGGACTAACAACTCAAGGTACGTATACTCTTTCTGCTGCTCTTTTCAAACCTTCAACAGGTGCCACTGTAGCTACATCAAATGCACTTTCGGTCATACTAGATACTACTGCTCCTACCATAGATCTCTTCACGCTCAACTCAACTCTCACTTCACAGATAGGAATAGAAGAACCAGCAAAGGAACTGCCGCTCATCAATGGTAAACCAACGACTTCTTCAAGTTCAGTAACTGTCAAATCCACCTTCACAGATACAGGGGGCTCTGGAGAATACGCAAATGGAAGCAGCTATATCATAAATAGCGGAACACCTGTCAGCTTTCTAGGTAGTACCGTAACTGTACCGCTTCAGTCAGGATTAAATAATCTGAGTATAACTCATATGGATCGAGCAGGGAACCCTGTGGTCAAAACTGCACAGATTGTAGTGGATAATACTGCTCCAGTACTTACCTGGGCATTAAATGGAACAGCAGGTGCACCCACGGCGGCTTGGAGAAATACTCCTGTCACTACAGTGCTTACATGTACTGATAGTAATCCAGGATGTAGAGTACAAGCTACCTACGTGCTTGCTTCTAGCCCTGATCCAGTTTGTACAGCTACATCTTCATATACTGCAACTAGCGTATCCAATACTCTTACGCTCCCGGTCTTTGATAAACCAACTAAGATTTGTGCACGGGCAGTAGATGCTTCAGGACTTTCTAGTGCAAACGTCGGACAGGTCTATACAATAAATATTGATACTGCAGCTCCAGTGATAAATACGGTAAGTATAAATAATGGTGCCACATCTACTGCGACGAGAGATGTGATAGTAAAAATAACAACGCCAGATATCGATATTGCTTCATGTAAAATAGGGAATACAGCTGCTTCACTTACTCCTGTGGCTACGTCTTGTAATGAGAATCTTACATGGACTCTTCTTTCAGGTGATGGTCCAAAAACCATTTATGCTCAACTCTGTGATGCCGCAGGAAACTGCTCTGCCGTGAAAGCTGCAGGTATCATCCTGGATACTTCAGACCCGAATACTCCACTTTTTACTGATACAATGACAGTTTCGGTAACTGATCTGCCAAACCCGAATAATAAACTGACATTTCAGCTTCCAAAAGTACTAGATGCTGCTACTGCTGGAGACGGAACTATTGCCATTGATCATATAGAATTCCAACTTCTTGAGGGCTCCGTTGCTCTTAATGTAAATGGAAAGTTCTTCGGTTCTTCGCAGATTACTTTAGATCCGGCGGATAATAAAAAAATTATTATCAAACCCGATGCTTCAGGCAAATGGCCAACGACACTTGTGATTTTTGATATTGCAAAGAAGCATGCAGATGGTACGACTTTTGTGTATGGTGCGAAAGCAACAGCCATTGATATCCTCGGTAATGTCAATACGGCTCAGACGCTTACTAATATTGCCTTTGACGTTACACCTCCATCTTTCTCAGGAAATATTCTTTTCCCTGGGCTTCCGACAAAATCTCTTGATGGAAAAGACTGGGTAATCTCTAAAACTCAAAGTATGCCGGTATCCTTTACTATCGGCAGTAGCTCCGGTACGTCTGACAGCACGGTTGCTTTTAGAGCATACACGGGTGATCCGAGACCACTTAGTTATGTTACACCTGCGGAGATGCTCCTTGCAAAGGACTACTCAAGTACGGGACCTGTAAGTGACATACTTACTGTATCAGGAAGTTATGAAGGGAAAATTACTTTTGTTCTTATTGATGCAGCAGGAAACGAGAGTGTCCCTCAGACTATCAATATTTGGCATGATGCCTCTGCACCAGGAAAAATTTCAACCGCATCTACAGCAGTATCTCAGGTACTTCCTGCCGGTCTTACTGCATCGAACGATCTTACCTTATCTCTTGCAGTCAGTGATAATACGGGTATTTCAAATAGAGTACTGGTAAAGTATGCTAGCGGAAAAGAAGCTACTCTCGTTCTGGATAATCAGCTTTTCAAAAATGAAAATCGAACTGTGACAGGTAATTGGCGTCTAGACTCTACGCAGCTGCCAGGCTTTCCTGAAGGATCAAGTACAACCTTATCTCTCACATTTGCTGATCTCGTTGGGAATGAATTTACAGTCGCTTCAATTCCGACCCGTATCGATACAAAGTCACCCGTAGTATCAAATGTACAATATACATTCAACAATAATAAACAGAATCTTACACTCAGTTTTACAGTAAACGATATTTCTCCTGTGAGAATTACGCTTGATGGTACTGAAGCGTTAAAAGAGACTACTATTCCTACGGCAAATTCAAGGACTATTACATTAAATAATATTAGTCTCACAGGAAAAACTTCACCATTCGTTTTTGCAGTGAGTGATATGATCAATCCTGGCTTGTCGGATATTTCTATTGCAGACGGCTTCAACCTTACAAAGGGATCTCCCGATGTAAATGGTCTTGTGCCGCTTGTTTATACTCTCTCTCCAGCGAATGCTGCAGCACGCGTGAAATTGGAAGTTACTTCTCCAACTGGACTCCCTATGCCTTATACGGTTTTACCGCAAACTATTACAGGTACTACTGGGACACTTACTCTCACGCAGCCTCCAAAGGGTACTTATACAGTAAAAGCTACCGTAACTGTAAATAATACTGACGTAGTATATAATAATACGATTACCGTGACTGAGGACCTTATTTATCCTTCGCTTGTGGAAGGTACTTTGGGGCTTTCTGCAGCTGATTCTTCGAAGACTATCGTTCAAGATGCTCAGACTCAGGAATATTATACGAATGCTCCTATATTAAAGTACCATTTTGCTTTCAATACCTATAATGAGCAGAGTTTTCCGCTGAAGGTCATGGTCAACGGTACGGAATCTGCAATGTTTACTTCTATTCCTGCAGGACCGCAGACACTTTCTATTACGCTCCCTGACTCCAATGGTAGAATAGCCTATAATATTGCAGTAGTTGATGCTACAGGCAATACTGTTTCTAAGGCATACCTTATCGTGAAAGATACAGTGCTTCCTTCCAATAGTACGTCAGGTAAATCTATGATTGGTATATATGAAGGTACAAATGGAGTATTTGCCGCGCTTCCAGAAATTCTGCTCAAAAAATCTTCAAACGGACAATATATTACCAATAAAAGTCTGGCAGCTTTAACAATCAATGCCCAAGACGAGTGGGGATATGCACCTGTAGTCACTATTAAAAATGGAAGTATGGCTGTGGTCTCATCATTGCCTATGACTCAGGTTCCAAATCAGTCAAAGCAGTATGAGTTTCAAAAAACAAATATTACTTTGACGCAAAACCATCTGAACATACTAACGGTGTACATTAAGGATTTTGCAGGAAATACGTATACGGAGACCTTTACCATACTTCAGGATCCAAACGCAGATTCTGCGGCACTGATCAATCAAAATCCTCTTATAAAAGAGATCTCGATCCCTTGGCAAAATGACCCAACAGTGACTCAGGTACAAGCGTCTATAACAGGCGATAATGGAATTAATTATTCTGCTACTCTTCCAAAGACATCCACTGTAACCTGGGAAGATATCATAAAGGCTGCTACCAACAATACTCAGAATAAGCTCCCGCTTGGAACATACACACTTATTATTGAACCGGTCACAACAAATACTTCTATTCAGCCTTCAAAAATTGTTGAGACAATAGTGATTGATCCATACTATTTTGATGCAGCTGGCGATCTCAATGGAGATGGATTCGGGGGAGGACTCACTGACCACAAGCTCTTCATAATGGCTCAAATTGCAGGGATCTATATACATGCACTTTCTGCAAATGCCAGTGATTCTGAAAAGCAGATCGCAGCTGATATGGAAGCACGACGCGTGAAGATTCAGGGAATTATACTGGATAATCTGAGGACTAAGCTTGATGAGTTTATCAAGCGGTAAGAAGTCTCTTTTATAGCATGGAAAGATCTGCTATAGTTTACCTATGAACATTACCTTTTTCCGCACTAGTGCCAATCAGTATGAACTGCGAAATGATTTCAGTATGATTGGTACATTTACGTTTAAAAATAAATGGAGCTATAAAGATACAGAAGCTCAGTTGGGAGAGGATGTATGGAAATTTTCTTACCAAGGGTGGGATACGCAAAAGATTATTGTGACAGATCCTAAGGGTACTATAGTTGAACTCAAAAAATCAGGTTTCTGGAATCCTATTTATACGTTTGAATATAATGAAAAAAAGTATACGCTTCAGTGTGCAGGATTCTGGAATCCAAGATTACTATGGAAAGATGAAGCTACGGAAAACATTCTCATGACTATCCAGGCACTATGGAGCTGGAGAAAAGGGAAGCCTGCAGCGCATGTAATCTCAGAAGAAAAAATTTCTCAGGAGATTATGATACTTGCGATGATAGGTTTTTACAGACTCAAACTCAATGAAATTGAGGCGTCGAGTATGATGTAAGTTCAAAAAGACTTCTCACATAGATGTAAGAAGTCTTTTTTTGTTATAGTTTCAACTCCTCATTTTCCCCAATATCATCCGCAGGTTTTCCGGTAACTAAGCTTTTTATAAATCCTGTAATCATTGCCATCTTACCTCCAGGCACATCCCAATATTCTGCACTATCTACCTGTACTTTTATAAGCCTGATTGATGGATCTTCTTTTCCTTTTGGAAACCAGGCTTTATAAAAATCATTCCAGAGTTCATCTATTTTCTGCTGATCTTTTATGATCATAGCTTTTCCTGAAACTGAGACATAAGTACTTTTTCCATGATCCACGAAGGTAAGATTTACGTGAGAATCTTTTTCTATTTCATGAATCTTTGTACTTTCCTCTGAGGTCATAAACCAGAAGTCTCCGTCGAATTCCATTTGTTGAACTGCCATAGGACGTGCATGGATGTATTGTTCTTTTGCTATGGTTGCATACATAACCGTATTTATTCCTTTTATTTTTTCTGCGAGAGTTTTTACTGCCTCAGATCTTTCCATAATTGTTGTGGTTAGAGGATGATCTATAAATATACGTCTATTTTTGAAATAGTTCAAATAGTATATATAAGTAATTTATTTGAGTATCAAAAAATACATATTAGACAGTTTATTTTATATTCTTTACTTTCTCACCAAGAGAAACATGAAAAGCATCTGTTTATAAAGAACTACAACACAAGCATCTCTACTTTTATTGTATTTCTTTAATTTTCTTTCATACTAAAGTAGATTCTTGATGTAGATATAAATTTAGTATATAATTTAGATACTAATTTGTTATAAATGTACGTATGCTTCAGGATAAATTTCTCTCCGTTACTACTCTTCGCATGGATACAAAAAAGTCGCTAAAAGGTCTGAAAGAAATAGGGTATAAGTTTATCTTAAGCAACAATAAGCCTGTGGCTGTACTTGTAGATGTAGATTATTTTGAACAGCTGGAAGCGCCTGTACTCTTAGAACAGGTTACATTCTCTAACTTACCTGAGGAAGCGAAAAAGGCATATGAAAAGACCAGTAAACTTCCACAATCAAAGTTGCTCAATCTATAATACTTTTATGAGTTTAGTTATTCACAATATCCTGGAAAGTGTTGAAGTTGGAGAATATCTAAAAGAGAGGAGTCTTGTAGATAGGTACAAAAAAGCTAAGGCATATATACTAGGAGGTCATTTTGGTAGTGTTGATTTTAAAATAAGAGAGCCTAAATCAAAGAAGATTTATCAGTTTAGAATCTCTCAAAAGTATCGCTGCTATTCTTATGTTGAAGAAGAGAATTTGATAGTCTTTTATATCAGTGACCATCAGCAATAACGGGATTGTTCCGGGGTTACTGTTAGCTAGTGAGAGCTTCGTTTCTTAAAAATTTAGGAGAAACATTTGACGAATCCATATTCATCATCTATCATTTAACCATATGGTTGAATATACACTCAGTTTAGATTCTATTTTCGGTTCTCTTGCGGATCCAACCCGTCGTGACATTCTCACACGTGTGGCAAAGGAAGAGCTGACGGTGAGCGAAATCGCGAAGCCGTACTCTATGAGTCTCGCTGCCATCTCCAAACATCTTAAAATATTGGAGAAAGCGAAGCTTATTCTCAAACGCCGAAGTGGAAAGGAACAATATGTGCAGCTATCACCTGCAGCTCTTTCGGAAGCCTCCGAGTATCTGGAGAAATACAAAGAGATGTGGGAGGAAAGACTTGATTCACTTGAAAATTATTTATCTTCTATTCAAAAAAATGATGGAAAACACTCCTAAGAAATTAGTAATTACACGGACCTTAAATGCGCCTCGCGATGTGGTTTGGAAAGCATGGTCTGAAAAAGAGCAGTTTGCAAAATGGTGGGGACCGAAGGGGTTTGACCTGGAAGCGAAAGAATTTGATTTTCGTCCAGGTGGTAGATTTCATTACTCCATGACTGCTGGGGCTAATGTTATGTGGGGACTTTTTGTATATGAAGATATCAAAGAACCTGACACAATTATATTTGTAAGCTCTTTTTCAGATCCGGAAGGGAATGTGACTCAGCCTGCTTTTAGCGATGTATTTCCCTTGAGAATAAAAAATGTTTTTAAGTTTGAAGAGCATGATGGAAAGACAACACTTACTCTTACAGGCGGACCTGTTGATGCGACTCCTGAAGGGCAGGCTTTCTATGAAGGAATGTTTGAGTCTATGAATGGAGGATTTAAGGGAACATTTGATAAGCTCGATGCTTTGTTGGCTGGGGAGGAGGCGTAAGTGACACGTCATCCTGAGTGAAGCGTAGTCCTGATTGTCATCAGGATAAACTCCATCGAAGGATCTGTATTCGGAAATAGCTCAAAGTAGGTGCTAAAGACAGATCCTTCGACTCCCTTCTGTCACTCAGGATAACGCACCAGACTCACTATTATTATTTTTTACTAAAACCTATGACTACTGATATTGAAAATAGAACAATTGAATCATCACGACTACTGAATGCACCAAGAGAATTGGTGTGGGAAGTTTGGACAGATCCAAAGCATATTGCTCTGTGGTGGGGACCAAATGGCTTCACAAATACTATTGAAAGTATGGAAGTGAAAGAAGGAGGCAGCTGGAGATTTATCATGCATGGACCTGACGGTGTTGATTGGCCGAATGTAGTTCGTTATACTAAAGTGAAGGAACCAGAGCTTCTAGAGTATTATCATAGTTCTGATGATCCAAAGGATACTCATAAATTTAATGTTACAGTTACCTTTGAAAAACAGGGAGAAAAAACTCTCCTGACTATGTCTATGGTCTTTCAGACTGCAGAGGAAAGAAAGAGAGTTATAGAAGAAGTTGGTGCGATTGAAGGACAGAATCAGACAATGAATAAGCTTGTAGAGTATCTTCAAAACCTTTCATAATTCAATATTCTATGACTTACAAATTTGATCCGGAGAAATCACTTGTACATACACGAATATTTCTATGTTCAAGGGAACTTGTCTGGAAAGCCTGGTCAGACGCGGCACTTTTGACGCGCTGGTGGGGACCAGACGGTTTCACTAGTACTTTTCACGAATTTGATTTTCGACCCGGAGGTGAATGGAAATTTATTCTCCATGGTCCAACTGGTATCGATTACAAAAATGAAAGCAGATTTATCGAGATTGTTGAAAACGAGAAAATAGTTTTTGAACATTTGTCTACACATTACTTTACTATTACAGCTCTCTTCGAAGAAGTGAATGAGGGAACAAAGATGACGTGGGTCATGGGCTTTGAAACTCCGGAGGAATGCGCACGAATGAAGCCTTATGTAAGTGAGCCAAATGAGCAGAATATCACTAGGCTTGGTACTTTGCTGGAAACAATGGTACAATAATCAGTCTTATTTCTTATCTTACAATATCATGATTAAACCTATTCAAAAGTCAGTTGAAATTAATGCATCTAAAGAAGCGGTCTGGAATGTGCTTTTTGATGTAAATAATTACCCAAAATGGGCAGGTGCTTTTTCAGAAGGATCTCGTGCAGAAGTGGCAGATGACTGGAAAGAGGGTACAGGAGTTGTCTTTTCTAGCGGAGATGAAAGTATGGGACTTGCAGGTACGATAAAGACAAATAAGCCTCTTGAATATATGGAGATTAGTTATCTTGGAATGCTGTCTAATGGAAAAATAGATACAGAGAGCGAGGGAGCTAAATCTATGGTTGGTGCGAGAGAAAGTTATACGCTTACAGAAAAAGATGGAGTGACTCTTCTCAATATCTATTCTGATATGGATGAACAATACTACGATATGATGTCCGCTGCATGGGATGAGGCATTTGCTACAATCAAGAAGCTAGCTGAAAAGAAGTAAACATATTAATTTATAATTTTTTCTTATGACTGAATTAGATCTTACTCCAAAGACACTGCATATTGTGCGTACTTTCAATGCACCTATCGCAAAAGTCTGGGGTGCCTGGACAGATCCTGAACAGTGTAAAAAATGGTGGGGACCTGAGACTTACTCCTGTCCTTTCTGCGAAATCGATCTGAAAGTAGGTGGAAAATATCTGATGGCGATGAGATCACCTGAAGGGCAGGATGCTTATAGCGGCGGAACCTATCTTGAAATTGATCCTTTAAAGAAACTCGTCTATGAAGATTCTTTCACAGATGAGAAGGGAAACATTATTTCTGCTGAAAAATACGGCATGAAAGGCTTTCCTTTGAAAATGCTCGTGACCGTTACTTTTGAAGAAGATACTGATGGAAAGACAAAAGTAACATTAGTACATGAAGGACATCCAACATATATGTCATCTGATGCTGAGAGCGGATGGAATTCATCTTTGGATAAAATGGAAAAATGTTTAACTAATTAATATATACTCTATGAAATCTGAAATGATGCATACGGTAAAAAAGGAAGATCTCCAGATCGTAACATCACGTGTCTTCAATGCTCCCAGGAAGCTTATGTGGGAAGTGCTGTTGGATCCAAAACATGTGCCGAATTGGTGGGGACCTGGCTATCTCACAACCGTAGTAGATAAAATGGATACCAAAGTCGGTGGAGAATGGCGTTTTGTACAAAGTGATAAAGATGGAAATGTATATGCCTTCAATGGTGTGTATAAAGAAATTACACCAATGGACAGGGTCGTTCAGACCTTCGAGTTTGAGATGATGCCCGGTCATATTATTGTAGAGACGATGAATTTGGAAGATGCAGAGGGAGGAACACGAATGACAAATATCTCTCAGTTTGCAAGTAGAGAAGATCTTGAAGGAATGCTTGCTTCCGGTATGGAGGAAGGAGACAGAGAAGGATCAGATCGCCTTTATGCTTTACTCGAATCGCTTCAGTAAAAATATGTCACAAACTCCTATCCCTAAAGTGAGTAAGCCTGCTAACAGAGTATTGCTTGAAATAGGTATTACCACTTTAGAACAACTCTCTGAATATTCTGAAAAAGATCTTTTGGCTCTTCACGGTATGGGACCGAAAGGAATACAAATCTTAAAAGAAGCTATGAAAGAGAAAAATATTTCTTTCAAGAAATAATATTCCAAATCGTTGCGATAAAAACACAGTAGCGATACACTTTAGTTACTTTATATTTTGTTCCTCGTATTATGACAATGATCAATCCTTACCTCATGTTTGATGGTAACTGCGAAGAAGCTATGAATTTTTATGCAGATGCTCTTGGTGCTGAAGCTCAGATTATGAAAGTAGGAGATAGCCCTGCTGCGGGTGATTTTGATGAAGCTTCCAAGAAGAGAGTGATGCATTCTGCTTTGATGAAAGATGGCGAATCTATCCTGCTTGCATCAGATGTGATGATGGAATACGCCGACGGAGTAAAATATACTATTGGAAATGCAATGACTGTCTGTATTCACTGCAAGAGTGAAGAGGAGATCAGAACTTTCTTTGCAAATCTTTCAAAGGGAGGAGAAGTCGGTTCAGAGGTAAAAACTGAATTCTGGGGAGATATGTTTGGTATGGTCACTGATAAATACGGTTTTGACTGGATGCTCAATTTTTCAAAACAGGATTGTTTAGAGGAGAAGAAATAGTTTTAAGTTCCAATCAGTAGTAAGCAGTATTTTCAATTTCTTAGCTTTTACACTAGACGACTTTGGTATGATCGGAAAGATAGTAGAGCATGTTCCTGAAGAGATAGTGACAGTAGAGTACAACGGTTTTCTTCAGGGTGGAGTAGAAGATTATGAAAGTGAAATGGTGAAGTCATTTACTGGCACTACAGAAACATACCGTCTCTCTAGTAATGAAGATGGTGTCTCTCATCTTTCCATAGAAGCTCCTATGGATGAGGACAACTATGATTCAATGTCAATTGCCTGGGAAAAGGCGCTTGTGAAAATCAAGGAACTTTCTGAAAAGAAGTAATAAAAAAGTAATTTATATATTTATCTTAAAAATATGGCAAGAAGTATCTTTGTAAATCTCTGCGTAAAAGATATTGAAAAATCAAAGACATTCTACACTGAACTTGGATTTACTATTAATGAACAGTTTACGAACGAAAGTGCTGCATGTATTGTCATGGCAGATAATATTTTTCTCATGATTCTCACTCCAGAATTCTTTCAGAGTTTTACAAAAAAAACACCTGTGGATGCTACTAATAACGTAGAAGTAATGAATGCCTTTTCTGCTGAGAGTAAGGAAGAAGTAGAGGAAATGTATCAGAAAGCACTTGCTGCAGGTGGGACAGAAGGGAATGCTCCTCAGGATTATGGCTTTATGGTGAGTAAGAGTTTTCAGGATCTAGACGGACATATTTGGGAAGTAGTATATATGGATCCTAATCAGGTACAATAATTCTTCTAAATTTACTCTCTCAATTACTCCAAACAAATGAGCACAAAAGCTCTTCAAATTACCTACTGGATTCTTACGGGGATTTTTGCAGCATTTATGTTTCTCTCAGGAATTGCAGAATTTTACGCATACTCAGTAGGAGATCAGGCTTTAAAGCAGATGGGGTATCCTGACCACTTTCTTTTGATCCTTGGAACTGCAAAGACTTTTGGTGCAATTGCTCTTATCCAAAATAAGTTTAAGACTATTAAAGAATGGGCATATGCAGGATTTACATTTGATCTCATCGGAGCATGTGTAGCGATATCTTTTGCACCAAATATTGGAAATATGTTATTTGTAGGATTATTGATCCCGATTATATGTCTTATCGTGATGTTTAGTTCCTATTATCTTTGGAAGAAAATCTGGAAATAATATGGGAAACCCCCTTCTCACTTAGATGAGAGAGAAGGGGGTTTTGTTTAGCTCTTCATTTCCTTTAAATAGAAGACTGGTAATAAATAATCTGCTCAAAACTGTAATTTGGAGTATAATTAATATGAAAGAGTCCTTTATAGCGTTGCATTTGCTCTAAAGGTCTGTCAATATGCAGTACAATTACAATTCAGTTATTTATAAGAAAAATGTTATTTGAAAAACTAGGTCTTCTACCGATTATTCAGAAAGCTCTTGATGAAGAGGGGTACACAATACCTACTCCTATTCAGGAACGGTCAATTCCACCTATATTAAAACGTAGTGATGTATTTGGTATCGCCCAGACAGGTACTGGTAAAACTGCAGCATTTTCACTGCCTATTCTCCATATACTTCAAAATAGTAAAAAGGACCCTACGCAAAAAAGAAAACTTAGAACTCTTATTTGTACGCCTACTCGTGAACTTGCTATTCAGATTGGAGAAAGCTTTGACGCGTACGGAAGATATGCTGATATTAAACATACAGTGATTTTTGGAGGTGTAGGGCAGGGAAATCAGGTGAATAAACTCTCCCAAGGTGTGGATGTTCTTGTCGCTACTCCGGGAAGACTTCTCGACCTTATTGGACAGGGTTTTATCAATCTTCGTGAGATTGAAATCTTTGTCTTGGATGAGGCTGACCGAATGCTGGATATGGGATTCATACATGATGTGAAGAGGATTATTACGTATCTTCCTACGTCTAGACAGTCATTGTTCTTTTCTGCCACTGTGGCTCCAGAGATCATGAAGCTTGCGGACAGTATTCTCAAGAATCCTATCAAGATAGAAGTGACTCCTACCGCTTCTACTGTAAAAAAGATTAAACAGTCTGTATATTTTGTTCAGAAAAGTAAAAAGAAAGATCTGCTTGTACATATTTTAAAAGATCCCGCCATTGAATCTCTACTTGTATTTACAAGGACAAAGAGAGGAGCAAATCAGCTTGTGGATCATCTCAAAGCAAAAGGTATCGACGCCCTTGCAATTCACGGCAACAAATCTCAAAATGCCCGTCAGAAAGCTTTGAGTGAATTTAAAGCAGGGAAAATCCGTGTACTAGTTGCAACAGATATCGCAGCAAGAGGTATCGATATTGATGAACTTTCACACGTAGTAAACTTTGAACTGCCGGAAGAACCTGAGACATATGTACACCGAATCGGTCGTACCGGAAGAGCAGGGCTTGGAGGTACAGCACTTTCTTTCTGTGATGAGCAGGAATGTCCGAATCTTGTAGATATTGAAAAACTTATCGCAAAAAATATTCCTGTAGAAGATATCCATCCATTCTTTGTGAAGTTTCCTGATGAAGCTTTCTATGTACCTAAAGCAAAGGGAAAGTCTAAGCCTGGTCAGCCGTATCATGGGCCTAAAAGAAAAGACTTTTCAAAGAAACCTGCAGTGCAGGGAGAACCAAAGAAGTTTACTAGGTATCCTGAGAACACAAAATTTATACCAGGAAGAGCCCCGCAGAAACCAAATGGAACAGGAATGGGGAAGAAGAAGTATTATAGTAAGAAGAAATAAGGCTCAAGTAATTGGGGCTCGGTAATTGGACTCAATAATTGAACTCAGTACTGGGCGCACATCATTGAGTTCAATTATTGTAGCCCTATGATAAGAGCCCAATAATGTGTGCCCAATTATAGAGCCTTAATTACTCCCTTACTTCCCCCTATCCTCACACGCCAACTTTTGATATAATGAGATGAATATATTTCTTTTCATCTACACATTATACATTTTCTCTACTTTCTTTTAAGTATCCTAGTTATCTGGGTATTCTCAGGTCTCCTTGTGGATGCTGTGGACAGAGTATCTAAACGTTTGAATAAAAGCGGGTTTACCGTGGCATTCTTCGTTCTTGGGTTTATGACCTCTATCAGTGAGCTCTCGGTTATGATAAATTCTACCTTGAATAATACTCCACAGGTATCGGCAGGAAATTTGCCTGGTGCTTCGCTTGTACTCTTGGTGTTTATAGTGCCGCTACTGGCAATACTTGGTAACGGCATGCAGCTCCAGACCGTCTTAAAAAAACAGCAATTGGCTCTTGCTTTAGGTGTAGTAGCTCTGCCTGTACTTTGTCTTGCGGACGGTGTTGTTACTCGAATAGAAGGGCTTTTTTGTTTTGTAGCATATGGGGTACTGCTTTATTTTATTCGTAAAGGGAAACAGGAGGCAATGCCGGAAGTTCTCCAGGATATCGAATATGAACTTGTGCACAAAAAACACGCACATTTTAAAGATATCGGTATTATTATCGGTGGTGCTTTAGCTATCTTTCTTTCTGGTCATATTCTTGTGGAGGAAGTTGTCTACTTTTCTGAGTATTTTGGTGTTCCAAGCTCCATCATCGCTCTCCTTGTCTTATCCATTGGGACAAATATACCGGAGATTGTGATCGCTGTTAGATCTATGCGTAAACACCGGGCGGATATTGCTTTTGGAGATTATATGGGTTCGTCCGTGGCTAATACTCTTCTATTTGGTGCCTTAAGTCTCTTGAATGGTACATTTATTGTGGAGTCATCAGAGTTTATAACGACTGCACTTTTTACAATTCTCAGTTTTTCTCTTTTGTTCCTTTTTGCTCAATCTGCTCAGTGCTTATCAAGAAAAGAGGGTTTTGGTTTGCTTGGTATATACGCTCTGTTTGTGCTTTCTCAAGCAGGATTATTTATATATTTTATTGTTCAGTAACAATTGTGATTTTTTTTGAGGCATAGTTTTTCACTATACCTACTTCTTCTTGAGAGCAATGTACTCTAGAAGCATAACAAAGGCACAGCAGAGTACAAAGGTGACTACAACTGCTAGAACTTTTGGATCTCCCGTATACTCTGATGGTAGTACATTTACTTCTTTGAAAAATGTACCACTCTCTATTTGAGTTTTCCATGGCCAGAGCTTGATGAGAGAACCAAGCATAAAGCCTGCCATAACCATCACGGTAATGTCGTGATAAGCTCTAAAGAGGTATTTGAGAAGTCGGGCAAAGGAGAGAAGTCCTACTACGCACCCTGCTATAAAGATCACAATCTCTGCAATACGTATTTCTTTTATGGCAGTCATCATATACTCATATTTTTGGAGGAGTACCAGTATAAAACTTCCTGATATTCCAGGCAGGATCATTGCACAAATAGCAATCATTCCACTTAGAAAAATAAACCAAAGATCATTTGGAGTCGCTGAAGGGGTGGCAATAGAAATAAAGTAAGCGCTGCCAGCTCCAAGAAGGAGGGGAAGAAAATATATCCAATTCCATTTTTTCAGCTGTCTCCATACAAGGATCGTAGATGCAAGAATGAGTCCTGCCATTCCTCCCCAGAATAATTCTGTATGGTATTCCATAAAGTAGAGCACAACTCTTGCTAGAAGAAGAAAGGAAGTGAGAATTCCTAGAAAAAGAACAGTCAGGAAGGAGCCATCGAGGTATGTCCATGCTGCTTTGATTTCACCCCGGGATAGCTTTTTTATAAAGACCATATCTACATGAGATATAGCCTGAAGAAGCCGTTCATAGATACCTGAGATAAACGCAATTGTTCCACCAGAAACACCAGGTACTACATCAGCTGCTCCCATACACAGACCTTTGATATATATGAAAAAATAATTCATAGTTTTTTTAAAATAATAACGAAGAAACTATAACTTTTTTTTAGACTCCTGTACATTCTAGTGGGTTGACGTTTTTAGGAATCAAAATGTGACTACTTTTGTCCCATCCTCCGTCTTTTCCAGCATAATCACATTATCTGTCATCGCATCAAAGGTGTCATCGTGTGAGATCAAAAAAAGTTGTTCAAATCCATCGAGCACATGAGGAAGCAGATTTCCTAAACTCCTTCTATGAGCTTCATCTAGATTCTGCGTAGGTTCATCAAAGAATCCGATTTTAAAAGGTGATACATACTGCATAAGAGCAAGTCTGATGGAAAGGGCACAGATCATCTGTTCACCTCCAGAAAGCTGCTGAAACTTTCGTATATGATCCTCCTGCCTGATGAGAAATACTTCAAAATCTTCACCCCAGGAAAGCATACTTGATTCCTGAGAAAGTCGTCTGAAGAAGAGAGCCGCCTTGTCTGACAAAAGAGTACGGAAACGTGTTGCAATAGGCTCAGCTGCTTGATTTAAGACACTTCTTACGAATTCAAGTTTACGAAGTTTCTTTTCTTTTTTTTCTTTTTCCAGGATGCATTCAGTTCGTTCTTTTTCTTTCTGGTAAAGCGCTTCAAGTCTTTTCTGCGTTACCTGAAGATCCTGCTCTGCACGTTTCTTTTCTGTGTCGGCTTTCATGACAAATGCTCTCAATCCACCTATTTCATCCTGGGATTTCTCAAAGGCTTGGGGATCAAAAGTTTTTTCTAATGCATCAAATTCTTCTTTTGCCTTCTTCCCTGATTCTAGATAACTATTTGCAAGCATTTGCTGTGCTTTGAGACTGGTTTCAAGGTCTGGAAGACGATCAGCTTCTTTACAGTAGGACATATATTCGGAGTGTGCGCTTCTCAGGGTTTTTAAATATTCTGAGAGTTTTGCATGCTGTTCTTTAATCTCATTGAATTTTGTAAGTTCTTTCTGAAGCTCCTGTTTTTTGGCATCCAGTTGTGAATGATGTTCTGAGAAAGAAGCGATCTTTTTCTGTAGTTCTTCTTTCTCAGATATCTGTTTCTCTGCTTCAGACTTTCTTGCCTGAAGAGTTGCAAGTAATGCTGCGTTTGATTGCTTGCTTAATTGTAATTCTTGCTCACTTTGTTCAGTTGCAGTTTTCTTTTTTGAAATGTAATTGAAGAGGGAAATATTTATTTCTTTTACTGAAGCACTTGAAATCTTTTTAGGCTGTTGGAAACCTTGTATATTCAATTTTTCGATCTCATTGAAAATTTCATGTATTTTGTCAGTATTTGTAGTACTTATTTCTGCTGATAATTTATCTAAGTGAGTGGTGAGAATTCTTAATTCCTCTTCATTTTTCAGAAGTGTGTTCTTTCTTTCATCGATATCTTCAAATTTTTTTAGTTCTTTTTGAAGATTAAGCTGTATTTCTTTTAACTCATGGATTTCTTTCTCTACGATTTGTGTCTTTGTAGAAAAATGTACGGAAAAATCTCCCTTTGTTCCGCAAGTCGGACATTCACCGTCAGCACAGGTTTTTTCTTCTATCTGGAACTGTCTTAATTTTGTCTCTGCAATTGTATAAAGTCTCATTGTTTCCTCTATTTTCTTTTGAATTTCCAACAATGCTTCTTCATCATCCTTAAGTTTCTTTCTCTTTATTGCAAGGTCGCTGAACTTGGAGATTTCTTTTGTAAGACGAACTTTTTCATCTTCAGTTTTCTTTAAAGTTTCTTCTTCCTGTACGAAAACTATAAGAAGTTTTTCAAGATGATTTCGAGCATCAGAAAGGGAAGTGAGTTTCTTTTTCTGCTCTATAAGTAGGGTGTTTTTTTCTTGCAGATGAGTAGATGCCGTAGAAGCTTCCTGAATTTCTTTTTCAATATTTTTCTCCGGATGTAATACAACGTCATCAATCTGCAAAATACGTTTTTCAATACCTTCTTTTTCAGTGAGCATTCTTGTCTCTTCTTGAACAAGCTGTTGGAAAGACCTTTCAATACTTTCTGCTTTCAATAAATCTGCCGAGAGCTTTCCTAATAAAGTTTCAGTTTCTTCATATTGTTTATGATCATTTGAATGTTTATCACAAACAGCTTTTGCCTCCAGACTTTTCTTCACTTGTTCCTCAATACTCGTTTCTTTTCCTTTTTCTAATTTATAATTTTCACGAAGACTACGCAGATCCTCAGTGTATTTTTCGAGTGTTTCTTTTATCTTTTTCTGCTCAAGAAAAACTTTTTCTTTTTCATTTAAGTTCGTTTGAAGTTTTGTAAAATCTTGCTGGAGAACCTCAAGTGCACCTTTTAGACTCTTTTCTTTTTCCTCCTCTTCAGGTTTCTGAAGGAGCTGTCCCTCAAGATTTTTAATTCCGTTTTCTATAGAATGAATTTCTTCTTTTAATATTCCAGGAAACTGACTGCTTAATTTATAAGCTTCCTCATAAGTTTCCAGTCCAAACATTCGCTGGAACTTTCTCTTTTTTTCCATACCGTTTTCGAGAAAAGGGGCGGTAAATTTTCCTTGTGTAACTGCTACGATTTCCTGAAACATCTCTTCGAGATGATCTAGGGAAAAAATATTATGTATCTGAAAAACCTGTTCTCTGACAACATCTTCACCTTCTATAATTTTTCCTGTCTGGAGATCTGTGAGCTGTACGTATTTACACTTATCCTTCCTGATTTCACGGGAGATAATATATGATCTCTCGTCATTTCCTCTGAAGGTAACAGATAGGAATCCTTCCTTCATACCAGTTGAAAGGAGGTCTTTGTATTGATACGGACGTATCCAGAAAAGGAGATATCCTATGCTCTCAATAATAGTGGTTTTTCCGGCACCATTTCTACCGGCAATAAAGTTTATACCTTCACGAAAAGGAATTGTGACCTCTTCACGGTATGATTTTATTCCTCTAAGTGTAAGTGATTCGATGAACATTAATGAGTCAGATGCGGGATATGAAGTTCTTCTTTGTATGTCACGTAGCTATATGCTTCTCCAGGGAGAATATACTTTTTTCCCACTTCCTGAATCTGCTCAACTGTTACACTCTTGAATCTATTTAGAGCTACCTCAGGCTGTATCAGAATACCTCGTGTGATATAGAGATGACCCGCCCGTGATGCAATACGGTTTACATCATCAAGGATCTGGTAATATCCTACGAGAGCAGTGGTTTTTGCTTCTTCTAATTCTTCAGAAGTAACAAAATTGTCTCTCATCGTCCGTAGAGCTTCAGAAATATGTATTGATATTTCTTCTACATTTTCTTTTTTACAAGAAGTGTCTATAGAAAAAGATCCAGTATTCAAAATGTAAGACGTCCCAACTCCAACTCCGTAGACAAGACGCTTTTCCTCACGCAGCTTCATAAAGAGACGGGAATATCTTGAATTGCCTAAAATATCCTCATAAAAATAGAATGCAAATCTCTCTTCCTCGGTATATGAATTTCTTCCTGGGATTACAAAGAAATATTCAAGCGATACATTCTCAGCGAAATCCAAAGTATACATAAAATCCTTTTTCTCCGGAGGAATATGAGCAGGGAAGAGGGAAGCTGGGTGAGGCTTTTTTTCTTCAAGTGCAAATGTTGTATCTATAATATGCCTGATATTAGGTTTTTCTGCTCCTGGACCAGCGAGAGAAAGTACGATATTTTCAGGAACATAATGTTTTTTGTAAAAGTTCATGAGTCTTTCAAACTCTGCATTCTGTACTTCATCTATTTTTCCACCTACCTCCCGTCCAAGCGGATGTGTGCCGAAATAATACTCTGAAAATGCTCTCTGCATCTTATAATGCGGAGATGATATTCTGTCGGAGAGTTCACTGATAACGATATCTTTTTCTTCCTCCATATCCTTTGCGGTAAACACAGGATGAAAAAGAATGACATTCATAAGATTCAAAGCCTCAGCAAGATACTCGGGCATAATATCAGTAATGTAGAATGCTGTATATTCCCGGCTTGTTTCAGCATTGAAATACATGCCTCTGGAAGTACAGAACTTTGTGAGCGCATCTTCTCTGTGAGTTGTGAGTCTTTTTAAAAGCAAGTGTTCAAGAAGATGAGCATATCCTCTCTCTCCTTCTTCTTCCTGCAGAGAACCTGTCTTCACAAAGGCATATACAGCACAAAGATGTGAATGAGAGATATCTGTGAGGATAGTTACAATTCCATTTGAAAGGGTATGTTGGGATGAATGGTACATATTATTCTAGTAGTGAAAAAATACTTTCTGGAGTCTCTTTTTTTAGGATTGCTTTTTTTGTTTCCTGTATACGCTCCGGCAAATCTTCTTCGTTTTTGAACTCGCTATTTTCCGAGACGAGTTTTTTCAGTACCTCATGCTCCAGAGAGGCAGAGGAGAGATCTGCTATTGTCATGATCTCTCCCGAGAACACCATATCTGGAGTGGTTAGGAGGTTTTCATATTCTAGAAATAGTAAAGGCATATGACCTCTTATTATATTCTCGATTAATTTTTTTGAAAGTTCCAATGGGCTGAATGTAATGTTCCCGCGTAGTGTACATTTGCACATTAGCGGAATATCTTTTGGATAGGTGTCTTCAAAACTTTTGAAATGCGCATCTATAAATTCTGTTGCGGCTTCGAGAGTCTCAATGTTTTTTAATGTAATTGTAGTGCGAAGAGCAGGGCGTTTTCCTGACTCAAAGAATTTTACCTCTTTTTTTCCATCTGTGATATCCACTATAAAGTATCCCTTTGAAATATCATCACGGTTGATATCAGTGTGTTCCATAGATCCAGGATTATATATCCAGCCGTCTATTTCCATATGACGATGCCAGTGACCGAGGCCGATATAATCGATGTGATTTTTTAAAGGTTCAAGAAGGATCTTATCAAGTGATCCTGGTATGCCGCCTCCGATAGAACCGTGCATCATCACTATAGTCTGTTCATGAGGTTTCTCTGCAAAGTATTCACTGAGCAAAGCGATCTTTTCCTCCTGGATGCTGGATGTGATGTATCCGATACCAATAATTTGGACTGATTCTTCTCCTGCCATAAATTTATACGCGGAGCCTTTTCTCGTTGCTTCATCCCAGAGTGTAATTTTTTCTTTCCCATCCTCTGATTCCGGACGAAGCAATGTGAGAAGTCCTTCCTGTGAAAGGTAATCGAGAAAAGAATATTGATCTGAGATCAGACGCTGATCGTGATTGCCTTCAATGGCAAATACAGGGATATGTGCTTCTTTCATGATGGTAAGCATCTTTGTCGTCCTGAAAAGTGTCTCAGCATCAAGCTGTTTTTTATCAAACATATCTCCGCATATGATACAGAAGTCCACTTTATCTGTAATGGCATGTTGAAAAATATCATGAAGAGTTTGGAAAAAATCCTCAAACCGTTCATTCATTTGCATGTGCCGTTGTCCTAGATGGAGATCTGCTATATGGAGAAATTTCATATTTAAAGAGAAATTTATTGTCTACATTGTAGATCAGAGCGGTCTTAGAAGAAAAGGAAAATTGGAAAAATGTGTAGTTAAGAAATAACAACATCTAAAGCGTCATCCTGAGCGAAGCCGAAGGATCTGTCGAAGACTAAAATATAAAAGTATAAAGTATACAATAATGTTTAATGCATACTCTAGAAAATTCTGTGTATATTTTTAAACAACAGTACATGCTACAGATCCTTCGATTTCGCTGCGCTTCACTTAGAATGACTGTATTACTTCTTAGGTAAAAATCTCGCAACAATAGGCTTCAATGCTTCCATTTCTTCTGCTTTAAGCAGGTAACTCACTGCAAAGAAGAGGGCAATTCCTATCGAGGTTCCGCCTACAAGAGTGAGTACATTCGCAGGGACATATTTGAAAAAGAAGAAGAGTCCAGTCCACATCACCGCACAAGTGACGGTAACTTTAATAATACTGATAAGTAGAGGAGTTATATAAAGAGAGCCGAATTTAAAGACAAAATGGAATGAAAAGAAAAGAATGAGAAACTGTACAGTTGCGCCGCTCATCCATCCAAGTGCAAAGGAATAGACTCCAAAAAGATCCTTTGTAAATAGTATTATTGTTATAGCAATTACTGCAAAGATAACATTTGTAATGGCAGGAAAGTATGTGTTTTGGTAAGCGTTGAAGCCTCTCGTATAGAGATGTGTAAGACTCTCAAATGGAATAGAGATCGCTAGAATCATCAGAAGTGTAGAGGTAAGTACCGCATCTTCTGCTGAAAAGGCGCCTCCTCTGAGCACACTGATAACTGCAGGTGCCAGTACACTTAGTGCTACGGCCGCAGGTATGGTAAGAAATACTAATTGCCTAAGAGAAGTATTCATACGTTCCGAGAGACCGGTATGATCTTTTTTATGTACGAATTCTGATATAAGCGGAAGTACAGCAGTGGCAAGTGTGATACCGAAAAAATTCACAGGAAAGCTCTGAAAGTTACGTGCATAGGTATAAGCAGTAAATCCGCCTTTAATAAGTGAAGGACCCATTATTCCGCAGAAAAAAGTAACTGCTGTGATGCTTACAAGTCCTAGTGAACGGGGAAGCATGGAGAGGAGTATTTTTCTAAATCCTGGATGCTGTAAAGTGAAGTTCCATTTAAATGTAAACGGTACATGTTTTAGGTCAAAAAGACGGATGGATGCATGTAATAATGCGCCAATGATCACTCCTATAGCTGCGGAATATATCCCAAACCACCGGTAGAAAAAGATAATCCCAAGGATGATTCCCAGGTTGTACATCACTGCCGAGATGCTGTATGCAAAGAAATGTTTGTAGGCAATATGAATTGATCCTACAGTATTTGAAAGTCCGAGAATGATCGGAGAGAGCAGCATGATTCTCGTGAGATTCACTGATGTCTCGAGCTGATCCTTATGCACGAGCAGCTGATCCATAATCCATGGAGTAAGTATCCACGCTATAAGACAGATAACCGTAATAAAGACACCCATTACACTTAAAAATATACTTGCAAGTTCGTCTGCCTTTTCCTGTCCATCTTCTTTATGAGCAATGAAGATAGGTATAAAGACTCCAGTCAGTGCTCCAGCGATACAGAAGTTAAAAATGAAATCCGGAATAGTGAAGGCAAGATTATAGACATCCGTCAGACCATTTTGACCAAAAAAATACGCGAGTGTTTTATCTCTGAAAAATCCCAGAAAATAGCTGCAGAAGGTGGATAAAGAGAGCACTATAGATGCTGTCTTCAGTCCCATTGGTTTAAAAAGGCGAGAGAACACGGGGAGAAGTATGAAAATTTAAGCTGACATGATATCTTTTGTGCAAAGTATAGGGAAAGTAAGTAAAGAAGCAAAGACAATAAGTAATTAAGTAATAAAGGCTTAGTAATGCGCCTATCCTCTCTTACTCAGCTACTCTCTTACTCAATTACTAGGCTAAAAATACTACTAAACCACATTTTTTAAAAATAGCTTTACAGAGAGGTGAACCTCTACTAATATCTAGTGTCTTCAAATTTTGGAGAACTGAAAAGAGGAAGAAAGTTTTGCGGGAGGGGCAACTTTCTTCCTCTTTTTGGGAGAAATCTCTTCTTTTCAGAAGGGAACTCTAGACGAAATTTAGCATGGAATCCTGTTTATGCAAGGTGTTTTTTGAATCTTTCTCATTTGCTATCTGGTTTCTCAGATTATTTCTTGCATTGTTAATAGCCTCTTCTGCATGTTCGGCTACTTCAACGGCTTCGAATTTATGGATTTTACCTTGTCTATGTAGTATTGTAACATGGACTTTAAAGGCAGGGTGTTTGCCCGTGTGTTCAATCATACAGTCTCCCGTTAATTCTCCTTCTCTCAAACTTCCCCTGAAGAATTTGTTGAGGTCTTCGAGCTTAGCTACTGCGGTTTCTTTGAAGTGTTCTCGTTGTTCTTCATCAGAAATGTTCTTAAAACGTACTTGTAGTTCCATCATAGTGACATTGAGTTACTGATAGAAAGGGTGACGTCTTCATTATACTCTTATTAAGTATTTTGTTGATATAATAAATAAAAAGAGCCTAACCCTTTTCGGTAGGCTCTTTTTAGTAAAAATTGTGTTTACTGAGGGAATACTACTTGAACTTTTTGATCTGTACCTTTTTGAGTAGGATAATCAATATCTAAAGATACTACCATCTTTGCAAGAAGTGTTGCTGCTTCTCCTCGAGTGATAAGCTCTTTAGCTTCAAACTGTAGACCCGCATCAGTACTTCTTCCAGTGAGAAGGTTAAGATTATATGCATAGAGTACATACTTAGCAGACCAGTCATTGACACTTACATCAGGGAAAACCACATAAGTAAATGTTGGATGTTCATTTCTCCACTGATTCCACTGTTCGGTAATAGTTGTCTCTCCAAGTACATCTTTATCCAATGCGCTACTGCCCGCAGTCTTGGCACTTGCGATATTAGCATGAGCAACTGAGAGAATCTTTGCTGCTTCATCACGCTGGATAAATCTTCCAGGAAGATAGTTTCCTGAATCGTATCCCTGTACAAGATTTGCGTTATAGAGAGCTCTGATCGGAGTATAGAACCAGCTTAGTACATTGATATCCTTAAACGGCATTGCTGCTGCCCGTGTATTGGATTGAAGCAAGAATCCGTTCTTCACGATCTTCGCAAACTCTGCTCTATTGATAGGATTATTTGGTTTAAACGTTCCATCAGCATACCCAGTGATAATATTTCTCTCTCCAAGTATTTTGATACTTTGTGCTGCAAAGTATGATGGAGAAATATCTTTTGGAAGTGTATAGCTTACACAGACTGGAGGACAGTATACAGGGCTTGGTCTTACATCTGAATTTGAATTTGTGGATGAAATACTGTTTCCGTTTGAATTTGGGATCGTGCTTCCCGTGCTAGTAATGATAGTATAATAATTATTCACAACTGTGGTTCCCTGAGTATTGCCGGTAGTTGGTAGAGGTACAGTATACAGATTATTGCCTCCTACGTTTATTATTGGATTTGGTAGGCTAGGATTGACTGTAACAGCTCCATTACTTGTAAGAGTCTCAGTACCTACTTTGATACTCCATTTATAAGTTCCTAATTTATCAACCGGCAGCATTGTATTATCTACAACTAGATAGTATTTCCCATCGGCCTGTTTCGTAGTAAGAAAGCATCTCGCATCGATACAAAAGTATACTGACTGTGTCCCTACATCCTGTGACAAACTAAATGTTATACTACGTACCGCTGTATTTGTATCAAAGTTCCATTGAGGGGCAGTAGAAATAATAGGTGTTGCAGACTGATGTGTTGCTGCGACGTAAGTAAATGTCTTTGTTACAGGGGTAGTAAGACCTGAATTATTTTTTGTATCAATTCCATAGACAGTGATTGTATATGTTTCATTGGAAACGAAAGGTATTACACCTATTTCTGGAAGTGCCCATGTGGTATTTGCAGCACCTACAAGACTTACTTTTGCAGGAAGATAGTTCTGTGTGGAAAGAATAAATCCGCTTCCTGAGAACCATTTACCTGTTTTATTATCTTTGATGCTTACACGAACTTCTTTGATACCAGATCCAGTACCTGTATCTACAGCGTTTCCTTTGACTATAGTGTCTGTTGAAACCATCGCATCTATTGAGATAGTTGGCGGCTGTGTGTCTGGAAGTTCTACAATGCCTGCATCATACGTAAATGTGAGAGTTGCAGGATTTGTATTGTTTTTATTACCTGCATTATCTTCTGTATAAGCTTTTACTGTATAACTTCTCTTATCTACCAAAGGAAGATTTCCTGTAGCAGGGTAGCTCCATAGAGTATTTCCATTGGATACTCCTCCAAGTGCTGCAGTTACAAAGGTCTCAGCGGCTGAGCTGAAATTTGTCCCGTTCCACCAGAGATTGGATGTAGTATCCTTTAAGCTTACTTTCACTTCTTTAAGACCACTCGTTGCAGTACCTTCATCCTTTGTTGTTCCACTTATAGAAGTGGCGGCGACTGTTGGAGTAGTGATAGTCGTGGACGGTGCTGTGGTATCATCTGGGGTCACAACTGGTGCTATATAAGTAAAGTTTATAGTAGCTGGATTTGCTGTACTTGAGTTGCCTGCGACGTCTACCGCATATACTTTAATCTTATAGGTCTTTGTGGTTACAAATGGAAGTGCGCCGATTTCTGGATACATCCATGTTGTATTACTAGAAGCTACAGTCTGTACTTTTGTATTGTAGAAACTCTCTGAAGTAGCACTAAAATTTGTCCCGTTCCACCATGTTTGAGCTGCAACATCTTCAATACTGATTTTTACTGAAGCTATACCTGAAGCAGGTGTACCAGTATCAGTTACCGTACCTTTTACAAGAGTAGAAGGTGCAGTCATCTGATCAATAGTCACGGCTGGGATCTGTGTATCCACAGGATTTACTACTCCGGAATTATAGGTAAATGTGAGAGTTGCAGGAGTTGTATTGTTTTTATTGCCTGCATTATCTTCAGCATATACTTTGACTGAGTAGTTATTGTTGTGTACAAATGCGATTGTGCCAGCACTCGGATAACTCCATGCTGTATTTCCTGCTGTTACTGCACCAAGGGTAGCAGTGGAAAATTGCTCAATGGTAGCTGTAAATGATGTACCTGTCCACCACGTATTAGTAGTATTGTTTTTGATACTTACCTTTACTTCCTTGAGTCCGCTGGTTGGTGTACCTTCATCTTTAGCTAATCCTCCTAGGGAAGTTGCGCCTGTAGCAGGGGCTGTAAGTGTTGTAGATGGGGCTGTCGTATCTGGTACTACTGCTGGTACATAAGTAAAGGTTCTAGTTACTGCTGTAGAAAGACTAGAATTATCTTTCGTATCTAGCGCATATGCTGAGGCTGTATAAGATGCGTTTGCAGTGAAGGGAAGTACTCCAGTCTCTGGTAGTACCCACGTGGCACTTGCAGCTCCAGTAAGTGTAATCTTAGCAGGTATGTATGCTGATGCAGTTCCTGTAAAATCAGTACCGTTAAACCATTTATTAGTACTATTATCTTTGATGCTTATACGTACTTCTTTGATACCTGAAGTAACAGTACCAGCATCAATTGCACTTCCTTTGAGCGTAGTATCAGCTGCTACTATGGCATCTATTACTACCGTAGGAGCTTGAGTATCTATCTCCGGCACTATTCCGTCATCATGGGTAAATGTTCTTACAGAAGGGGAAGCGTTATTTTTATTTCCTACATTATCTTCTGCAAATGCATGTACTGTGTAGCTTTTGTTATCTTCGAAGACAATAGTTCCACTAGCAGGATAACTCCAGGCTGTGTCTAGACCGGTGGTACCTCCTAGTGATGCATCAAGATAAGTTTCAGTATCAACTGTGAAAGCTGTTCCATTCCAATATTTATTTGTACTGTTATTTTTGATGCTGACTTTCATATTTTTGAGTCCGCTTGAAGGTGTACCTTCGTCTCTTGCTGTACCATTGATAGATGTGGCTCCCGGAAGCGGAAGAGTAATAGTGCTTGTTGGTGCTACGGTATCTACAGGAGGAGTATAAGTAAATGTTGAGTTCACTGGTACTGGCTTTCCTGAATTCAAGGCCTTATCCACTCCATATACAAATACCTGATATGTTTTTCCATTTTCCCAGGTAATTGTTTTTCCTTGTGCATTATAAGTCCATGTCTCAGTACCAGTCGCAGGGTAGTATACTTCTGCAGTCTCCCATGTAGCACTAGTCCCTAATGTTAACCATTTTGGATCTGCGCCTGTCGCTTTGAGACCGATCATGATCTTATCAACGCCTGATGTGACGACTCCGAGATCACTTGATGTTCCTGTGAAAGTAATATCAGATGTTTTTGAGAATACAGCAGCATTTGCTGGAGTTGTGATCACCACTGCTGGAGCCTGCGTATCAGTAGGAGGTGTGACTATAACTTCACCATCGACAGTGCCGGTACTTGGAGTTGCAGTAGTAAATTTCTGACCGCTTCGGCTGAAAAGATCAGTTGCTGCGAGACCTCTTGTGAAGAGCACACGTGTAGTGTACTGCTTTCCAGGAAGAAGGTTTGTAAATGTAGCTGCATATGTTGCATTCCCTGACTGTACGGTTGGCAGAGACTGCTCATTACAGATTTCATTACTCTCATCCTCAGCTCTCGCAATACAGATACTTTTCACCACGTGCGTAGTGACATTCGCTGTAGCTGTGAGCAGTGCACTATCTTGAGTAATATTTGTAATAGTAAGAGGGATTCCTTCATCTGTGAGAGGAGTATCTTCAGCTGGAGTTGTTGTTCCAGGGGTTGCAGGAGTGACTGTAATGCTTAGACCTGATCCGGCAGTACCAGATTTTTCACTTCCAATCTTGATATACCAGCTGTAGGTTTTTGTAGAATTGAGAGGTATATCTGTTACCACTGAGAACAGTGTTCCTGATACCTTTGTTGCAGTCTTACATGTCTCTGTAGCCTGAGCATTATTTTCTTCCTTATAACAGAAGCTTACAGGAGTGGTAGGAGTAGGGAGATTGAGTACATCAAAGATGACTTCTAAATACTCTTGATTCACTTTATTAGTTACCCATGAAAGGTTTCTTACAGGATTATCAGTGCTTGAGAATATGACATCTCCCGGGATAAGAGAAATTTCTTTTGTACTGCTTGTCTTGAAGCTCTTTCCAACGAATGTTTGATATCCTGCATTTGTGTAAACCTGCTGATACTGAATTTTATAGACTGTACCGGGTATGAGATTATCAAAATTGTAATCGTATATAAAGTTGTTGCCGGCTGCTGTTCCAGTGTATGAAGTATATGAGAGATCATTCTGACAGATAGGACTATTACCTAAAGTATCAACGATACAGAATGATTTAATAGATGGGCTGCTTGCAGTGCTGTTTGCTGTAGTAGAAACAGTAATATGAGCGCTTGTTTCTCCGAGAGGTGCAACTACTGACTGAATAAATGAAGGGTCGCTTGTACCTGATACTGCGGGATCTTCATCAGTAGTAATACTAGGTGTAACAGTAAGTGTACCTTCTACACCAAAGTGTTTGCCATCTATCTGTATATTCCAGAGGTATGTTCTGGTACCGGCTGTTGTAAGGTCAATGCCGGATGCGGCACCACTATATGTTTTAGTGGTACCTGGCGTATTTGTTGTAACTGCATTACATGTATTTGCTGTGGCTCCATTAAGTTTATAACAAATCTGTACAGTCTTTGCTGTTGCATCTTTGAGATCAAATTTAATATTTGCTTTTGCAGGATTTCCCTCATGTGTCCAAAGAATATTGTTTACAGAATTAGTTCGCGGGATAAGCACCGTATCTTGGGGAAGACCATATACTACTCCATTTGTGACCGTATATTCAGGTGCTTTATGCGTAGTAAATGTACCTCCGGAGATTACTGGCACTGTTCCTCCAGACTGTTTGACAGTAACGTTAATTTTATATTTTATACCTGGAGTTAACCCGCTAAAACCTGCGTAGTACATAGACCAGTTATAATCTGTATCCTGGATAATGGGCGCATTTGTCATTGTCCTGTTCGGAGCGACATTATTCTTACAAGTTTCTGTGCCTCCCGTATCTTTCTGAATACAAACTGTCTCAAGAGTATACTGTGACTGTGAAGGAGCTACTCCTACCTGAAGTACTGCTGTTGAGTCCTGAATAGTATCAAAGAGTACTTTGATCTTTGGATTTGTAGGATTCGTAGATGCAGAGAGGATCTCTGGTGAATGATATATAGTAAGTGGACCTTCTACTCCATAAGGAATACCATTTACTTTTATAAACCAGTCATATGTTGTTGTAGACGGTGCGCCTCCTACTGGGACATTATTATTGAGAGGGACATCAGTTTTTGACGGGAAGACACTATAAGTATGAGGTCCTGTCTGAGTAGATTTTGTACAAACTGGCTCTCCTGTACTTGCGGTATTACGAGTACACATTTCTATGAGCGTGCCGGCAGGTACGATCTCTGTAATATCAAAGGTAGATTTGAGAGTATTTGCTGTTTTATCGAGGATGCTCCATTTTACATTTGCAAAGTGAAGTCGGAGTATATCTCCAGAAGCTGCGGTAGAAGCAAGTTCTTGGGATAAAGTTGCCTTAAAATATTTCCATTCAGACTGAGATCCTCCAAAAGTAATCATATTTTTATCTTTGTCTGATCCTGTGACTGGAGTGTTAAATCCTCCCCAGACGGTAGCTACTTCTTTTCCTGTAGTGACATCAAAGACACTAATATCAAGATTCTTTACTACGATTTTGAAGTTTTTCATCGTAGAGTTATCTATGGTATTTGCATTGCTGGGTTCACCAACATAGGCTCTGATATATCTAGATCCATTTCCTGAAGAAGGATCAGAGATATAGACAGCATTTCTACAGAAAGCTACTATTCCTTTTGTGACACCATTTGAGAAGGTAATATTTGTATTACTATCATCTACTCCATAACATCCCGCGTTGCTTTTTACAGTTGTATCAATGACAAGTGTATCTTTTGTGTTAGCATTCCAATAGGTATTATAGTGTCTGTAGCTTCCATTTACATATGTTTTCTGGCCAGTAACCGCACTCTCTGGATAAGATTGAAGGGCAACATTACTAACCCATCCCTGTGCAGATGGAGGAGTCGTAAGATTTGCATCATATGAATATGTAAAGCTCTTACCATCCTGTATACGGGAAGTGAGCTTATATTTTACGTACTCCCAGTCTGACTTTGTTTCCGGTGTAGTAGTTGTTTCATTACTGCCGCTACCAAAGACTAGAGCATTAGGATAAGGAGATTGTGATGCATCATTAGCAGGGAAGTATAGACCGTTTGCGATCGTAAGTGTCTGGTTATCAGGAGTAGTTATGATGATATCTTTTCCATCCTTTAAGGTAATCTTAAATGTTGCAAATTCTGAAGCCATATTTGCAGAGAATGGGAATACGTTTCTTTGGTTCTGCGGAAGAGTCTGGAAGATCTGGTTGTATCTAAGTGTTTTTGTAAAAGGCAATCCTGCTCCACTCACCCGTATCTCATTCTGACAGAATGTGATGTAGCCCATCTTATCTCCGTTGGAGAACATAAGATAGTTACTTGCGGAGAATGCACACTGAGTCTGCGGTACACGAAGTCTTGCTTCAATTGAGATATCGTCATTCTTGCTTGCATTCCACTTAAATGTATTAAGCAGGTTTCCTGTCTGAGCAGTTCTTAAGGAAAGGTACTGATTGTATACTAAGTTGGGGCTATAATTATTGCTCTCATTAATAGGAGTCCAGTTTTGATCTGCAGGATAAGAGGCGTTGGTATATCCGTATTCTTTTGTAAACTTACGGGAACCATCTTGAGTATTATCTATAAGATAAGGTTTTGCTGTTACTTTTATGTTTTTTAGCTGACCATAATAACCGCCAAAACTTACAAAACCATATTCAGAAGGTGTTGAAAGAGCCTGCATTCCTGATGGAGAAACAATAGTTTTACCAGTTCCTACTTCGGTGATAGAGAACTCTTTTCCTTTTACACTAATTTTGAATTTATGCAGTGAGTTTGCGCTATTTATTAAAGAGTCTGATACGGAAGAACTACCCTTGGTATAGGACATACCGCTGTCGTGAATAGTCACATATCCCTGTGCTTTATTGGTTCCAAATGAGATTACAACTTGATTTTGGAATTCAGCTTCTATATCAAATCCATCGTACTCTTGAAGATTCAATAGGGTTTTATAGGTAGATTGTGGAGTTATTACAAAACGGTTATCTGCGGACATATATCCATCACTACCTCCAACATTCGTCCAACCTAAGTAATCAGGAAGTTTTTGACTTTCGGCATCATATGAGAAACTCATGCTACCTTTTGTAGGACCGCTTAACTGATTAAGAGGAGTGACTTTTCCTCTTACATATCCCCAGTTAGTTTCAGTACCGTAGTTGGTGCTGCCTACGGTAGTTGCAAATGAACCAAATAAGAGAGCGCTGTCACTTATTCTAGAGGCATTCGTAATACCTGTGTAATCAGGAAGTCCTAGATACATAGCACTTTCAAATGCTCCGAGTAGGATATCTGTGGATTTCTGTTCATACACTGATATCTTAGTTCCTTCTGCAACTATCTTAATATCCTTTGGTGCTGTTGAGAGGTCTATATTTGAAATAGTATTTTTTGCTCCTGGTGCAAACTGAGAGTTTCTCTGCCATCTCTGAGTATTGGAACTCACGATGATCTGATTTTTACAAAAATTTACATACCCAGTATTTTTTCCGTTATTAAAGAGAATAAAACTACTTGTAGATGTCTCGCATCCGGCAGCCCCCACCACCTGTACACGAGTCTCAATTTCAATTTTATCATTCTCCGTAGCTGCCCAGTTATTGGCCGCTAGCACACTTCCTATACCTGCAGTTTTTAGATTCATCAATCCGAGTGACTTATTTGCTGAATCTTTTTTCATTACAAGACTACCTACATTTCCAGTTCCACTGGTATTGGTAACCTGTATCCACTTCTGATCCCCTGGATTTGGCAGATTCTCATATGATCCAACATTTTTTGAAACATCATAACTATAGAGTCTATGATAGACCTTATTTAGACTATTGTTCAGCATATCAGAACCAAGCAGGTCGCTTTTAAAAAGAGATCCATTTTGATATGAAAGAAGTAGAAATGCTGTTGCCAGCATGACAAATCCAAAAAGTAATAACTTGAGTTTTTGTTTTTGTGTAGCCATTAGGGGTTTTAGTTATTTGTTTTTAATTATAGCTATTCAAGTAATTATATCATGAAGCTCTGCTATAGAACAAGAGACCACTGGACAATAAAAAAATACCTGCTCTTATTATAGAACAGGTATTTTTTTATGTTTCTTAGTTTAAAGTGCAAGTTTGTAAATTTTGTTTGTATCAAAGAAGAATACTGATTTCTCGTCTGGTGAGACGATCATACCTTTATAGCTTCCCTGGATTGTATACTCATTTGCTACATCAAGTCCTGTGGCTCTTTTCTTAAATCTGATAAGTCTTCCGGCAGTAGGATCAAAGGCATAGAGGTAAGTACTATTCTGATCTGTATATATTGTACTGCTTGAAGAGAGATTCTTAAGGTCTGCTCCAATTTCAAGATCTATTTTCTTACCCTGAGTAAACTTCGTGATTGTTCCGTTTCCAAGAACGTAGATATTTCCATCGATGGATACGGATTTGATATCAAGAGCTTTCATCTCAGGTGTATCGATAGCGATAATAGGCTTTTTAAAGAGATTCTCAGAAATATACTCATACTTCCAAAGCTGTTTGCTGAGTGGATCGAGGATGTAGATAAATTTGCTGTATGTCCAAATCTCGCTGCCTGGGTACCAAGCTCCGCCTTCTTCTACTTTCTGTGGTGTAAGTGCATCACCTGCGATCTTCCACATCTGTCCTGGGAGAGAAGTAATATAACTTTCTCTATATTTTATTGAATAAGTACCAGATGTACCGATGCTTCCTTCTGGTAACGTAATTGCTTTTACATCTTCAACTTTTCCTGAATTGATAGGTCCATATACTCCTTTTTCAGCCACAGCAAAGATATTTCCTCCCTGTTTCATGAGAGATTTGATGGATATATCCTGAAACTTTCCGCTAAGGTCTTCATGTAGAGGAAGAGCTGCGACCTGTACATAGTTTGCTACCCGATCCTCTAGAGTTTGAGCATCCTGGAGTAGGCTATCTGCTTCTACAAAGAAATCATCTACTTCACGGAGAGATGTTGCTTTTTCTTTTACGGCTGTAATCCGTGCCTTGATATCATCCTGACTCTTTGTGATATCCATTTCCTGAGCTTCTGCGAGAAGCTGCTTTGCTGTAGCGAGATCATTCTCGAGCTGTTTTCGCTCTTCAAGAGCAGAACCCTCAAGAGACCCATTTGTATTCGCATTCATATCTAAGTATGAATCAGGATAAGCTGCACCGCTTCCTGAAAGAGAATTATCGTTTGTTGATGTACTGCTTCCTCCGCATGATGCGAGAAGAACCATGGCTGCGACTACTGAAAGAGTGTATTTCATGAGTGATAGAGAAAGAGTGAACAATTGCCTCTATATTACGTTGGGGAGTATGGAGCGTCAATGTTTTATATGAGAGTGCTTTAGTAGGGGGCTTGACATATGTATTTTGAAGAACAGGACATCAGTATCAGGTCGAGTCTCAAGTACGCAATTCCTTCAAAGCTAGAAAATAAGTATGGTGATGTATTGTTAGATCTCATCGATGCGAAGTTTTCACATATTGGTACATAACATATAAACTATTATAACCGGAGAATTTCTCCGGTTATTTTTTCTTCCCAAGTTTTCCTTTTCCGTCTAGTATTAGAGTACTTAAATTATGCCCCATATATGTTCGACTTTACCATCCATACCTCCTCCCAAAAATCCTCTGCCCGCACAGGTACTTTTACTACTGCTCACGGCGAGATCCAGACTCCTACTTTCATGCCTGTAGGTACAAAGGGAGTAGTAAAAGCTATGATGAAAGAAGAGATAGAAGAGATGGGCGCTGATATTATTCTTGGAAATACATATCATCTCTATCTTCGTCCAGGACCTGAGCTGCTGGAAAAAGTCGGCGGTCTCCACAGATTCGGCGGATGGAAAAAAAGTATGCTCTCAGATAGCGGAGGATATCAGGTATTCTCGCTTGGCGAAGGAATGAAAAAAAATGGAGGTACAGGAGAGAAGCTTGTGAAGATCACGGAGGAAGGTGTGGAATTCAAATCCTATCTTGATGGCTCAAAGCATATGTTCACTCCGGAGAGCGTGATGAAAATAGAAGGGCAGATAGGTGCAGACATCGCTATGGCCTTTGATGAATGTCCTCCTGCAGATGCACCGATCGAGTATATACGTCCGAGTGTAGAGCGTACTCATCGATGGGCGCTCCGCTGTATGGATGCTTTTGAAAAAGTACAGATGGAACGTAAAGAAACATGGGGAGATTTCTACTATCCTCAGACACTTTTTCCAATAGTGCAGGGAGGTGTAGATGAAGGGATGAGAAAAGAATCCGCAGAATTTATCAAAGGTCTTGGAATGCCTGGAAATGCTATTGGAGGACTAAGCGTAGGAGAATCTAAGGAAGATATGTATAGGATTTGCGAAGTGGTGGATGCTGTTCTTCCAAAAGATAAACCGAGATATTTGATGGGTGTAGGGACTCCCGAAGATCTTTTAGAAGGAGTAAAGAGAGGGATAGATATGTTTGACTGTGTACTTCCTACACGACTTGGACGTCATGGTTCTTATTTTTCCCACGAAGGTAGAAAGACTATTACCAACGGAAAATATACTCAGGATCTGCTTCCGCTAGACCCAAAGTGTGCATGCAAGATGTGTGCAAATTATACCCGAGCATATGTGAGACATCTGTACGTGGAGCAGGAGATTACTGCCATGAGAATACTTAGTTATCATAATCTGTTCTTTCTGATAGATCTTATGAAGAGGAGCAGGGAGCATATCAATGCTGGAGATTTTGAAAGCTGGCAGGCTGAGTGGCTTGAGAATTATTTTGCAAAGAAGAGTACCTAATGGCGCATTTAACCGATGTTTGATACAATAAAAATATCTATGTATATTTTGTCTTTTTATGTCCCTTACAGAAGAACCTAGAATGCAGCTCAAAAAAGAGATTCTTCCAAAAAGACTTCCTCTTCTTCATGCTGTAAAAAAGACATATCTCAATAAGCTTAAAGGACTTGTAAATGTTGTAGTAGCTACAAGTATACTAGTGACCGTAGGGAAGCAGGCAGTATATCATGTTCCTACTGTGCATGTTGATACTTCAGACTACATAGACCGTTTCTCAGGAGCTGATCTCACTCAGGAGCAGGAGGCAGAGATCGGAGCAGTCGATGCAAAATTTACGAAAGATCTTCCAGCTCTCGCAGTGAAGGGTTTAAACCATACAATGTTATTTCCCGAGAAGACATTTATATATGAACCAAACCCCATGGAGGGAATTTTTCATATAGGTAAAGAGACAATGGTGCGCCTAAGTGCTCAGATTAAGGTACCCGGAAAATACCATATTATAGTTCCTTATCCAGAAAAATTGAAGGATCTTACCGTCAACGGTACTTCGAACTATAGTGACAATGATCAAAATATTATTCAAACAAAGAATACTTTTAGAGCATTGGCTCAACAAAAAGATCTCTATATCGATTTTGATAGAGAAGGACAGGCAATGGTAGAATTCGTGTATAAAGATTAGCGAATCTCATCCGAGCCTATTGCATCGTTGGTTCTACTTTTCCAACCTACTTTCTCAGTGGTGTTGGATACTGGTTTTACTGCTTCCTGAGTAGTGTTTCCTCCTGCTTTTTCAGTATATATAGCCTGTTTTAAGAGAGAGAGTTTCTTAAAATTAGCAAGTACTCCTTGCTGTTCCATAGCTTTTTGAAATGTTTTGCTGTTTTTTAAAATCTGATATGTTTTATCTTTCAACTCATCAATTTTTGGATTATTTGGATTTTTACTTTTTAAATCAAGAATTTTATTAAATAGCGCCTCTGATGTTCCTAGAAGAGAATATGCCTTCTGATTGAGTGCATCTTGATTTGTCTTGTTTTCACTTATCAATTTATTGATACGATTTTCAAATTCCTCAGGAGTCTGAATCTTATCTATACTTTGCGGTTTAAATTCGTTCTGTTCCATAATGATAATAATATTTAGATAGAATCAATAGTTTGCAGTAGCTGGTCTTGTTCATTTTCTTGATCAATATTTTCAGCCTCCTCAGTAAGTTTATTGATAGCAACCTGTGCTGCATTTGTTTCCATGATACTTTGCTGAAGTATGCTGTGCTTTGCTTCTTCTACTTTAAGTCTTGCTTCAAGATCCTGGGTATCCATATACACCATTTAAAATGTAAACTTCGTATCATTATCTCATACACTCACGGAAATATGCAACTATCTAGGTTTTAGATATTTATTGACACTTATCTTATTAGTCAATATCACCATATTGCTACTTCTGTACTGCATTCTGTATAATGAATAGATAACTCTTTTTCTATTTATACATGTCTGCTGAACAGCAATCCTTAAGCTTTGGAGAGATTCAGGGTAAAATGCAGGAGGTTGAAAAATCTCAGGAAAAGCTCCTCGGAGCTCAAGCTGAGCAGATTTTTGATGAGGCGGCATTTATAAATAAAGTACAGGCAAAGCAGAAAACACTCTCTTCTGTACTGAAAAATGCAAGTCTTTCAAAGGCGAAACAGGAAGAAATACTGAGAAGTCCGGAAATGCAGAAAGTCATGACGGCTCTCAACCGTATGAAGACACTGCAGTCAGATAAGGAGAGTTTAAGAAAGATGGGAGAGAGCATTACAAATCAGCTCCTGGTTCTTTATGATAAGCACACTCCTAAGATTTCTGAAAAAAAAGAGGCGGCAGCTGATCCAGAGATTCAAAAAGCAGTTGAGCTTGCCTATAAAAGTGATTTGCCGGCATTGAGTCAAAAAGATATACAGCAGTTAAAAGCTTCTGAAGTCTCTACTGCTTCTCATTTTAGAAATGAAATAAAAAACTATACGAATGCTGCCAATGTCTGGTACAAAAGACAGCTGCCTACTTTTTTAAAGAATGGAATCACCGCAGATGAAAGCGGCAATGACGTACTCCAGCAGAAGACAGTCCTGCAGGGGGCATACCAGGAGATCAGAAAAACAAGTGACTATTATAAGCGTTATGATGCTTTTCTTAAGACGCATTCAAATGCATATATCAAAGGCAAGATTGGACAGATCAGAGATAACCTCAGAACATTATTAAAGCAATCACCAGCGAATAAAGAAAAGATTTCTCTCTCTGTAAATCAGTTAAACCAGGCGTTATCTTTTTATAGAGAGATCTCTTCCACACCTTCAAAAAGAATCGCCTATCAAAAGGACTGGGCTGAAAAAATGGGGTATAAGGATCTTCCTAAAAGTCTTGGTAACGATGCAATGCCGCGGCTCTTGGAAGTGTCATTAGGAGTAGGAAAAGGAATGGGTGAAGCGGTAGCGGGAAGTGCAAAATTTGTACTCGACCTGGCACAGCTCCCAGTACTTGCAATGTACATCAAGACTCTTCCTAAGGATCAAAAAGGACTGGCACAGAAAGTTCTTGCTGAGAATAATACTGTGGCAGGTCTCGCAAATGTGGCAGGTACTCTCGGAAGATCATTTTCAGAGGATCCGGTAGGAATGAGCAAACAGCTTGGACATGCGATAGAGTTTGCATACCGGGAAAAGGGAAGCTGGTGGGAGACTCTTCCAAATGAAGAAAAAGGAAAGATCATGGGTATAGTCATAGCAAGCGCCATCCCTGCTTTGAATGTCAAAACTGCAGATGGTATCAAGGGTATAGGTGCATTGATGAAGGTAGCCGGGAAATATAAGATAGATATAGGTCCTGTACTGAGCGGCAAAATAAAGTGGCCGCAGGTCATAGGCCCAGAAACACTGCAGAATAAAGTCTTTTCTAAGTTAAAACAGAATCATCCGGAAAAATATAATGACTTTTTTGATAAAAATAAGCTTCTTAATAGAGAGTTTTTTGATTCAAAGGAGGGGCAGCTTATGCTCAAGGATGCGGGGTTCAATTATATGGCTATGGGAGATATCGGAGGTCTTGGAAGTATCAATAAAATATTTGGTAAGGATGCTGGAGATGAGACTATTGCTGCTTTAAAAACGCTTCAAAATAAATACAAGGATAAAGGCCTTCTAGTGATTAAAGCATCAGATGGAGATGAAGTGTTATTCTTCAGTTTCAATAAGAAGACAATGAATAAGGCAAGAAAAGAGTATAAAAAGATTGTGGAAAAAGATGTATATATGAAAGAGACTCTTCTGAAAAGAACACTTATCAAGGATGCGGAAAAAATGAAAAAGTCTATTAAAAGTGTAGAAGAAGGTATTTCAAAACATTTAGAGCAAAAACTCGGCAAAGACTTTAAGGTACTTGATACACTAAAAGTACCCGATCAAATAACTCTTTTGGTAAAGGAAATAAATACATATATGGAAAAGCTGCCTTCTTCAAAACCAAATTTTTCGGATATCATTGAACAATCCCTTGTTCAAATTAAAAAATTAAAGGCCAAACCAAAACTTTCCGATAAAGAGAAGAAATCATTAGCCCTGTTGGAATACCGGGAAAAACATTTCTCATTTTTAAGAGATGATTACATGAATGATGCTCAGAAAATGTCAAAAGAAGTGCAGGGCAGATTAAGTCCTGATGAGGTATATAAATATCTCCAGGGAAAATATCTCTCCTCCATGCATGAATCCGGCAGACTCTCAAAAAGTGCGACGTCTGATGGAGATTTGTATATGGTATCTTCGAGAATTGGAAAAAATACAGATGTGGTAGAAATGAAATCTGCTCTAGACCAGGGGGTGAGTGACACAAAGGGGAAAGGAAAGCAGATTGGAACTATAAAACCACAAAAATTAGCTTATAAGGAAACTTCTGGAGTAAAACAAGAAACGGCCCGAATTGCTACTTTAAAACAAACTCTTGCTGTGGAGAGGAATTTTGATGAACTTCCTAATGTATCATTGATGAGAACCTTAGATGAACTAGGTTTTGAAAAAGGAGTGCCTGTAGCCCTGACATCTTGGGAATTTAATCTCGGTGCGATAAATAACATGACAGGAAAAGTTCTAGGAATGAGCGGAACAGAACTAGGAGATATGGTACTGCTCACACATAAGGTAAAAGTAAATGAAATACTTAAGTTGCATCCGGGTCTGGATGCAAAACTTGTTCAGAATGGAGGATCATTTTCTTTATTATTGCAACCACGAACTAACTTCACTGGATCTGTGACAAAAATTCAGGATGAAATCCTAAGCAAAATTGCTGTACATCATCAGGAACTACTCAGTAACTATATTTCTGGAAAATCACTAGTAGACTATTTGTCGAGAATTCAAGCAAAGACCATACCTGTCTCGGTAACCTCAGGTGCTGGAAAAAACACTTTTATTGAATTGCAGTCAGTAGGCAAGAGAGATATACTAATGAATTCTCCTCAGTTTAAAAACAAGACTCTTTCCTATATTATTGATACGTCCAAGAAGATTACTACACCTCTAGAACAGAAGATACTTCACAAATAAAATATGAAAAAAATACATACTATTTATGACCATGACGGAAGCGAACTTCTTCAGGAATATATGAAGAATAGAAATATGCTTACCTTTGATGAGATGATCTCATGGCTTATACTTAAAGAACCTGGAATGAAAGATGTGCTTTCTGAGTTTTCCAGCTATTACAAAAAGCTTAAAAAATCAGAAAAATATCCTACACAGACACCCTTTGACCTATATTTTCATAAGAATCTCTCAGACTGTCTTTCCTGCCAGTATATGCAGCATAAAGTTGAAGAATTAAGAGAAGATGTTGATCTCACAGAAACCTTTACAGAATATTGCACAAAAAAAATAAAAGCACTTTTCAGAAAAAAATAGCAGATATTGTTCTTTACCCTTTACAAGACCCACGTATCTAGGCTAAGGTAGTGGCAACTTTTGAGTTTTTGAACAGTATATTGTATGCATCTTCCCATCGTCGCCATCATCGGCCGTCCAAATGTAGGAAAATCCTCACTTTTTAATCGTTTTTTGGGTAAATCCAAAGCGATTATTTCTGATGTGCCAGGTACTACCCGGGATGCGGTAGATGCAGTAATTTCAAAGAAGAAGCAGGTGCCTTTTCACCTCATAGACACTGCGGGTATCATCGAACTTGAGACAGAGGATGACGGACATAAGCACCTTGAAGAGGAAGTACAGAAACAGGTACGTTTCGCCATTGAGGAAGCAGATCTGCTTATATTCGTAGTAGATGTGGCAGCTGAGATTCTTGCTACCGATGAGGAAGCTGCGGCATTACTTAGAAAAAGTGGAAAGCCCTACATATTTGTAGCAAATAAATGTGATAATGAAAAACTTGAGACATACATTGCCGGATTCTACGGACTTGGTCTTGGAGAGGCTTTACCTGTATCAGTCTCCCATAAGAAAAATCTTGATAAGCTAGAGGCAGCAGTTCAGAGAGAGTTGAAGGCTATTGGATTTGAGAAAGAGGATGAAGAAATAGTAGAGGATAAAAGACCTCATATTGCGCTTATAGGTACTCCAAATGTAGGAAAATCTGCACTTTTTAATGCAATCTCTGACTCCAAAAAAGCAATTGTTTCTGATATCGCAGGTACGACCCGTGATTCAAATGACACGCTGCTTACCTATGACGGCAAGGAATACGTCCTTGTGGATACTGCGGGTATTCGAAGAAGAGGAAAGATTGAAAAGGGAATTGAAAAATTCAGTGTACTTCGTACTGAGCGTGCCATTGAGCGGTCAGATGTATGTCTTCTTGTAATGGATGCTGAGAAGGGTATCCGGAAGCAGGATATGCATATGGCTGAATATATCCTTGAAGCAAAAAAGGGACTTGTGATCGTCATCAATAAATGGGATCTTATTAAAGAAAAAGTGGATCTTCCTGAGGAATTGAGAGCGGTAGGATTTAGAGGTACGGATCTTATGGATCTCTATATTGCATACTTGAGATATAAATTTCCGTTCCTCCCATGGGCATCTGTAATATTTGTCTCTGCAAAAGAAAAGAAAAATGTACATGCGGTGTATGAGATGATAGAGCAGTCTCTAGCATCAAGAGCGAAGCGTGTAGAGACGGGTGTCCTGAATAGATATATTGCTGCAATAGTTGAGAAACATCAGCCCACAGGTACGAAGAGCTATATACCAAAGGTGAACTATGCAACACAGGTTGGATCCAATCCTCCTGAATTTGTTATATTTGTAAATGATAAGGAATTCTTTCATTTTTCATACAAACGCTACCTGGAAAACAAGATTCGTGAAAAGTATGATTTCCTTGGTACTCCGATGATTATTACTTACCGTAATAAGAAAAAGAAAGACTATACTCAAGAATAATATCTATGAATGTACTTTTCCTCACACTTCTCCTGCTTCTTGGATTCGGAATACTTATTGTTCTGAGAAAGAATCTGGCGTTCTTTTCTCTGCCGATGTTCTTCATTGCATACAAAATCAAACTTACATTTTTCGGTATACCATGGAATGTACTTGAGATCTTTATTGATGCTCTTTTCTTTTATTGGCTTGTCTCTATGCTTCTCACCGAAAGAGAAGTACTCTGGGCGTTTATTAAAAAAGAGTTCTCACCTAAATCTCCCACCGTACTTTGGGGGTTATTTGTCTTTGTAGCTGCTCTAGGTATCCTTACTATCCCTAAACAAGTCTTGTTTCAGACAGGTATTCCAGCATCTCCCATTGAGACCTTTGATAGCCTAAAAACTGCTCTAGGCATTCTAAAAACATGGCTGATACCTGCATGGCTTTTTATTATTCTTGCAAGATTCTATTGCACCACTTTGCTTGATGGACGAAGACTCCTGCTTTCCTACGTTCTGGGAGCATTTTTTGTTGCGGCTCTTAGTCTGATCTGGAGATATATTCTCCACTATCCTGATACTATTGATGACCGCTTGGGAGGGGTGTTTGTTTCCGCAAATTATCTGATATTCTTTGTGGCTCCGGCGATGATCTATACAGCTCTCTATATCCTTGAAGCATATAAGGCATTAGGTTCATATGCGTTCCATGAAAAACAAGTACAGCTCTTTCTTGTGATACTTCCTGTACTCACAGGAGCTTTTCTATTAGGAAAATCCTACGGTAGCTGGATAGCAGTAGGTATCTGCTTGCTGCTTTATGGTCTTTGGAATTTTACAGTAAAACAAAAGATCATCTCTGCTGCTATTTTTGTATTGCTGGCGGCAGGTCTTCTAAGCACCGAGGCGGGTTCTAAAAAATTCACTACTTTCTTTGAGACTCAAGATCAGTCATCGACTTCCACTAGACTTGAGGTGTATGACATTTCCACTGATCTATTAAAAGATAACTGGCTGACGGGCATAGGAGTAGGGCAGTATGAAGCACAGTACAAAGTAAACGCAGTACGTGTCCTTGGTAAAACACCTTATGAATGGGTCATGCTTCATCCGCATAATCTCTATCTTTCCATCTGGCTTTCCGTAGGTATCTTTGGATTACTGCTGTTTCTTATTATGCTCTGGGACAGCATTGCTTCTTTTTTCTATTCCAGGGACTGGCTTTTCTTTACACCGCTGCTCTATATTCTTCTTCACGGAGTGGTGGATACACCTTTTTGGAAGATGGATATGATTTTGATATTTGTGATGCTGTATGTAGTGCTGATATCTCTGCGTCCTGCAAATGACAAGGAATAGGAAATTATAGGGAGAATTTTATAATGATAGTTGACTTATCTGTGTTTAGGTGTTAAATATGCATTCGTAAGTGTATATTTTAAAAGGAGGTATGTGAAGTGCAGCAGAAAAAATTAAAGAAACGTCTACTATCTGGTGAAGACGCTATAGTAGGGATTCTGTATTTTTTTACACTTGAAGGAATTCAGGTGATTCATGACTATAAACAAAATCTGATTAATTTTATTGATCAGATTCAAAAGATTGAAAGATACAAATATATATTGGATCCTGCCATCTATTTGCAGGATACTGAGAATGCCTGGGATAAAGTATTATCCAAAGGATTCATAAATAACACTCCTCAGGGTGAGTATATTGTATCCACATCACTGGGAATTGCATACGAGAATATGCGAAGAAATGTTTATAGGTATAAAAGAAAGCTGCTCAAAGAAATAGCAGCCCAACTAAAAGAAGAAATGCTAAGCGTGCGGCAACAGTCGGCAGCTTAAGCATATGAATAAGAATCCCGCGAAAGCGGGTTTTATTTTGTCTATTTTAAATGCAATGGTATAAAAAATGAAGTAGTGTTTGACTATTATTTTGAGAAAAGTATAGTGCGCACACAAATAAAAATATTGTTCTAAGAAAGGGGACAAAATGAAAAAAATAGTAATAGTGCTGGTTTTTATGAATTTAGCAGGCTGCGGTGCTCAGTTGATGAAATCAGAAGCAAGGCCTCCAAATGTATTGCAGACAAGAGGTATTGCCGAAACTAAAAAGTAAATACCGCGAAATAAAAAAACAAAAATTTGTCAGGCACTTATAGTATAGGTGTCTTTTTCTTGTATTCTATTTTTGAATGTTTTATCATTTCTATATTCTTAACCACATTTTATGCTTGGCATTAAAAACTATCCAACTTCAGATGACTCAGGAAATGAAAGACTTCTGACCATGGCGTCAGGTCCCGTAATTGTTGAAGATAACAAAGTTCTTCTCGATAAGCATGGGGATGATAATTACTGGAAGTTTCCAGGTGGAACTATGGCGCAGGATGATAGCTTTAGAGCAAATGCAGAAAGGGAAGTAATGGAAGAACTGGGGCTTGAAGTGATACTTGAGGAAGGCGAACCATTTGTAATGGATATTCAGAAAGAAAAAGACGGGAAACCTCTCACTATTATTCTCTTTCATTACTATGCTAGTAGGCAAACAGAGACTATTACCCCAGGTCGAGATGTACGTGAGTATGCGTGGCATGATATAGATGATCTTCCTGCAGACTGCGCGATGAATATTCGTCCAGCGGTAGAGTACTTTCGTAATAAAGGATGTTATTAAAAAACTGTAAGTAGGGTATTAAAAGGACTGTCTTATTGTGCAACCTAAAAAACTACGATTAAGTAACAAAGTGTTTATTTTTACGTTCACTAGTATGAAATGTATTTGCTAATGAAAAACTCATATATGAAAAAAATATTTTTAAGTCTTACAGCTCTTTTTCTTTTAACGTCATGCGGAAGTAGCACATCTACTGCTGAGACCCCTGATCTTACAAATCTCTATGCTCAGATGTGTGAATCTGGGAAAGGACCATGTAGTGTTATGCAATGTACTGATACAGCTGGTACGTATAAATGTGCTGAGAGTGTTGCTAAACTAAACACAGATTGTTCTGCTACCAAGAATCATGATGAGATCATGTCTGCATATCAGGTATGTGGAACAGCAAGTGGTTCTACACTCGCTGTATACAACTATAGTCAAAAGCTTGTGCCTGAATTCCAGACTATGACGCCTGATGAATTGAAGGCAAAAGTTGATGAGGAGGTACAAAAGGTAGAGCAGGGGGGTACTTCTCCTTTTCTCCAAACTTTTCTCACATCAGTAGGTGGAGCTATCGTTGGCGGAATGATCGCGAATGCTATCTTTGGAAGATCATACGCTATGCCTCCTGCGCGAACTGCTAGTGAGTACTCTAGACCTATTGATAAGAATTCACTCTCTCAGGTGAAGACTGATGCTGCACAGAAGAGCTCAGGGTTATCTCAGGCTGTGACTCAGAGTAAAGCGAAGGCTGCAAGCCCTACTATTAAGAAGACTACTACTCCAAAGAAAACTACTACAACTCCGAGAAAGACTATAAGGAGAAGATAATATGAGTATTGAGATCTTAAAAGTCTTTCCACCTTGCCGGTGGAAGGGCTTTTTTTGTGACAAAAATCCCGTCATTACCGTGCAGACGGGAATCCATTGTCGGGTATTGGTTTATTCAACTAGTGTTCTTATAGTTTTCACAAATCCTCTTATAAGAGATAAAGGTTTGAGTGAGGTGAAGGGTGCTTGATGAAGTAAGTGGTTTCTTCTTCACCTGCCTGTGGGGCGTTACTTTTGTGACCAAAAGTAACCAAAAGTCTTGGGGGAGGAGAAAAGCGTCTGGCAGAGGGGGTGCTTTCTAAGAGTAATTAGATGCTTCTCCTCCCCCAAACCCCCAGGGACGGTGCGGTCTAGATGAGGGCTCGAGTGACTAGTAACTAGTGACCGTCACTAGTTACTAGTCCACTACGTAGCCAGGCGATGTACCTGCGGTACATGTCAGGGCTCGGGGAGGGGGAGCCTATGAGCTATCCCCCTGAGAAGGGGGACCCAGGGGGTTGAGCCCTGAGACTCTCATCATTTCGCTCGCGTGAGCGTCATCCCGTTCAAAGGATATTTCTTTAGCCATAAAGGATTGCCCAACGGGCTCCAGTGCACAGTCGTAATCAAAGGAACTTACTTCATGTTGATGGTAATCCTTTATTTTCTTCGCAAGATTACAACTGCAGCATCCAGATACATAAGTTTCGGCAGTGCTATGACTTGAATCTACCCTAATTCTTACCCCTCATCCTCATTCCTATCCTTAGAGCCAAACTAGTAACAAGTTACCCACACTCTCACCAGTCACCCTGAGTCTCCCCCTCTTACTTAATTACTCTCTTACTCTTTTACTCAACTACTTCCTCCTTTCCCTTGCCAAGTACTTTCTATTGGCTACAATTTCAATGTTTTATAATTCATGAAAGGTTTATGTATCAAATTAGCGATCTGAAAAAAGGCGTATGTGTAGATATTGATGGTGTACCATATCAGGTAGTTGAGTATCAGCATATCAAGGTAGCGCGACAGGCAGGTATGATGAACACAAAGCTTAAAAATCTTGTAACAGGATCAATTATTGAAAAGACATATAAGTCTGGAGATAAGGTAAAGCCTGCAGATGTAGGATATTCAAAGGCACAGTTTCTCTATAAGACTGGAGATGCGTTTGAATTCATGAACGGCAATACGTATGAGCAGTTTCAGATGGGTGAAGATGAGATTGGAGATGCAAAGGACTATCTTATTGAAGGATCTGATGTGGATGTGCAGTTTTTTGGAGAACGGCCTATTGCAATTCTTCTTTCTCCAAGCATGTCTTTTGAAGTAATGGAAACAGTTCCAGGAGTGAAAGGAGACAATGCAACAGGAGGATCAAAACCTGCTACGCTTAGTACAGGTCTAGTTGTACAGGTTCCGCTTTTCATTAAGGAAGGAGAGAAAGTGAAAGTTGACACGCGAACAGGAGAGTACCTTTCGCGCGATAATGAATAATTAGACAATAATTTTTTAATATTGTCTATTGTGTAGTCTGATCATTTTCATTATAATCCCTTTCGAACTGTTCATTTTTTGAACACAATTTATTCATTTGGCGCTGTCTGCCGCTATCACTATACGCAGGGGATTCCCCCTAAATCTGCATTTGTATGAGTAAAATAACTCTCATACAGGTGGAAGTTACGAGCTTCACAGACGTATACCGTATGATAGTTATATCTAATAAAGGAGTCGACCATAGGAACCAGATCGAACAAACTAGCACAAAAACGAAGACATCAGAAACTAAGCTTAAGAGAAGAACATTTAACAGAACTTAAATCCCGTTCCCACACCTCACTTTTTTCATTTTTTGAATATGCATACTCATCTATGCATGTCGTGTTCTCCCATGGAAATCTCCGAAAGAGAATACTGTCCCTTGTAATGGTTGTATTTTTTGGCTCTGCAAGTATTTTACCAAGCTTCGCTGCGGTAGGTACTGCTGCTACTCCTGTATTTGATGGAGATGGAATGTATATTTCCATGCAGGCAGATGACATTGATGAACTTGCTAAGAACTTTGACTCTGTATATGTTGGTGAAGACGGTATTCTTTCTAATCCTATCTTAGGAACAGATGATGCCGGACGAATTACATCCAATAATCTTGTGGAATATACGGTAAAGGGTGGCGATACTCTAGGAGGAATTGCTGCACGTTATGGTATCTCTACGGAGACTCTTATAGGAGCAAACGGATTGAAAGCTACATCTATGATTAAGGAAGGTCAGACACTGAAGGTGCTTCCTGTAGATGGAGTACTCTATACTATAGATAATGATACGAATGTTGCTGAAATAGCAAAGAAATATAGTCTAGATCCAGTTATTATTGCCAATCAGAATGAACTTTCTGATGATGCAGCTGTACTTAAGGGATCACAGCTTATCCTTCCAGGACTTAAGCTTAGTGATGTAAAACCGACTATTGTTGCAGATACTACTCCAGCTCCAACAGTTGCTGCAAATGTAGCTCAGACGACTCCGAAGAAAACTACAGCAACTGTAGCTGTAACAGCGAAGAAGACTACTACGGCTGCTGCAAAGAAGACAACACCTAAAACTAGTGAGCCAACAGAGCAGGGACTATCTCTTAGATGGCCTACTGCAAGCCCTGTGATTACACAGAAATTTCATTCAGGACATCCTGCCATCGACATCTGTTATACAAAGGGAAATCATACTACAGGTATCGTGGCCGCTAAGGGAGGTAAAGTAATTAAAGCACAAGGAGGTTATAACGGAGGATACGGAAATATGATCATTATTGATCACGGTGACGGTCTCCGAACGCTCTATGCGCATATGAAAGAACTCTACGTAACTCCAGGTCAGCAGGTAAGTGCTGGAGAAACTATTGGTTGGATGGGTAACACTGGACGATCATATGGTAGAACAGGACTTCATCTTCACTTCGAGGTTATCAAGAACAATGTACGTATGAATCCACTTTCATACCTATAAGAAAATAAATAAAAAATACCCTAACCGCGTTCGACGCGGGGGGTATTTTTTTTGTTGCTGTCATATCTTAAAAAGGGTATAACCTGAATACATTGTAAATATACACTTATGAGAATACTTGCTGTAGAGTCCTCCTGCGACGATATGTCATGGGCAGTAGTAAAAGATGGTACTGATGTAGAATCCTGTCATGTATTTTCTCAGGCTGATCTCCATGCTGTCACAGGAGGAGTAGTACCTGAGGTTGCCGCGCGGGAACATGTAAGACAAGCGATTCCATCTCTCCGTGCTATGGGAGAGGCTATTGGAGGATTTCAAAATATAGATGCTATTGCCATGACACAGGGACCTGGACTTTTAGGCTCACTCATAGTGGGGATTTCTACAGCTCAGACCCTTGCTCTCTTCTTAGGAAAGCCCCTTATACCTGTCCATCATATTGAAGGGCATATTTACGCAAACTGGCTTGAAAGAGATAAGGATGAGATTAAGTTTCCATTGGTGGTGCTTACTGTCTCAGGAGGTCATAATGATCTCTATTATATGAAAGATTTCTTTTCATATGAGCTTATAGGTCATTCTCTAGATGATGCTGCTGGTGAAGCTTTTGATAAGGTAGCGCGCATATTAGAACTGGGATATCCTGGAGGACCAGCTATAGAAAAGTTTTTGAAAGAATCAGAGGGGCTCTCTATTCGGCGTCACCTGCCTCGCGCACTAAAACAGAAGGGAAATCACCATTTTAGTTTTAGCGGACTCAAGAGTGATGTAAAGCGTCATGTCCAGCTTCTCAAGGATGAAGGTACCTTTACTGTGGAAGAACGGATAGATATTGCTGCAGCATTCCAGGAAAGTGTAGTGGAAGTGCTCGCAGAAAAGCTTTTTGATGCAGCAAAATACATGAATGCACAGTCTGTCTGTGTTTCAGGAGGAGTATCAGCAAATAATGCTTTAAAGGAGTATATGCTTACGCATGCTCACAAGCATGGCTTTCAGGAAGAGCAGATATTCTTTCCTATGAAAAAGCTCTATTCCACAGATAATGCTGCGATGATAGGTGCTGCTGCATACTATGTGGCAGAGAGAAAGCCTGAGAAGATTCTGGATACGCCAGAGAAAATTATGGGTGTGTCACCGCTGCTTGTATATACTGTAGGAAATGATGCTTAACTCAAGCTGACCGCTTTGTCCAAAAGAGTATAATCAATAAGACGGGAATAAAGGGCAGGATGAAAAGAAGATAGAGATACTCAGTCTGAAGTATATAGGGAAGTAGTTCTGCTCCTGAAAGAGCCAATATCCATGAGTACCAAAGAGAGAGCTGCTGTACCTGCTTCTTTTTTTGTTCAGAGGCAAGTATATGATCCCGTGCGCGCGAGAGCTTTGGTGCAGAGGTAAAAGCTGTATCAGGGAGGAGAAACTCCCCTAGTTCCTTTTCCCAGAGAGGTGTGATGACAGGAGCTTCACGGTGTTTTTTCAGGATCTTTGAAAGAGTAATGATATCTTCGAGCTCCATCTTATGGAATACCCTAAAAGGCATTTGAGAAAGCTGCTTTTTGAACTGTTCGCTTTTATGCATGAGATCTTCACTTTCCATAATATCTTTCATAGGCACAGAGAATGTCTCTGCTAGAAAAGATGGTGAAAAGGATCTGAAACTAAACAGCCAAAGATGGCTATTATGATTTTGGAGATTATTGAGTGCCATTTCTCCATGAGGCTTAAACCTCCACGGGATCATCACGTAGCCTACGAAAGTTGCTGTGGTCTCATGTCTTTGTTTCGTCTTCATCAATGTTTCCTCTACGCCCACTGCATAGAGTAGATATCCTTTTTGCTCAAGGTCCTTGATGTGTTTTTCAAGCTTTTCTTTTTCTCCTTTAAAAAACCTTCTTTTCATAAGCTGCATATTCTCATCAGAAATATATGTAGCATCCTTTAAAAGAGCAGCGGGATCAGAGAATATTAATGTAATAATAGGATCTGTATCAAAGAGAAAATCCTTTTCTCCGAGACCATCTTCAGGTCGTGTATTAATGTATACTGTTTTTCCAAAGCACTCATTTTTATGAATATCAAAAGAGAATCTTGAAAGAGTAGAGTTCTTCTCAAGATTTGGAAGGGAATCAAGGCTCATCTTACAAGTCCTCTGTACAAAGCTTTCAAGAGATCTAAGTTCTGTGAGCTGTTCTTTCTTCACCTCTTCAGGGACAGCTAGAAAGAAGAGTTCGAAGAAGTTCTCAACAAGGCTCTTATGTTTCTTTACATCACTGTGGCTGCTGAGATCAATCTCCTGTCCCTGTAGGAAGACCTTTGTATCAGAGATAGCAGGTTCAATATATGTTTCAACCTGAGCAAGCATACCATTTGGAATAGACTTTTTAAGAGAATCCTGAGCAGGTAATAGTGCAAGCGGGTATGCCACTGGCACAAGTAGTCCTAAAGTTATGCCAATATATGTCCAAAGATACGGCTCAAGGAGTTTGCCTAGTGTAAGTCCTGTCAGGAGCATCAAGAGAGTCCAATAGACCAGTGCAACAGAGGAGTAAAGTCTATTCTTCCAGATATCCTGCTTTTTAGGAAAGTAAAGCTGCTGAAGGTATCTATCTTTTCCTGTATGCCAGACTATACCTTTTGCGCTTCCCTCAAGAATATAAGAGCCGGCAAGAAGAATATTTTCAGAGAGAGGATTTCTAAAACGGTCTTTGAGTTCTTTTGCAGTTTTTTTGCTGCATGCATGCATAGGACCAAACAAAATACTCTCATCTACTGTAAGGTGAGAAGTTGAGAGGATTCTAATATCAGCGCCAATTGAATCTCCAGCCTCTACATAAATAATGTCTCCCGGAACGCTATATGCTGTCGGGATATCTTTTATATGATTACCTCGTACCGTATGTACATATTCTGGAAAAGTATTTTCAAAAAACTGATATTTTTCAAAATATCTCGTAATTATTTTTCTATAAAGAATAAGAAGAGCACCCTGATGTATAAATGCAAAAAGCAGGAGAAAGCAGAAAGTGAATATGCTTCGTGTAAAATAAAAAGTAATACCAGCGAGGAATATCAAAAAAGGAAAAAACGGAGAAGTGAATTCACTTAAAAGCTCCTGCAGAGTAATCTTAGGCAGTTCGTTGGTGCCGTATTCTTTTTTGCGAAGGAGTGCTTCACGTTCTGCTAGACCAAAGGTACTATCGCTTGCGAGATGTTCAATACTATCTTCCGGGGAGAGGAAAGCAATGTGGTCTTTGTGCATATTCTACAGGAGTGAAAAGAGATATTGCTCAAGAAGAGAAAGCAGGAAAAAAATGATCATCGGCGTCAGATCGATTCCACCAATAGGCGGGATAATCTTTTGAAAAGGCTGCAGTACAGGATCAACGATATCACCTAAAATACGTACAACCTTTTCAATGGACGGTATAGGAAGCCATGAAAGCATCACTCTCATGAAGAGTACAAAAAGAAATATCTGGATAACTATGATACACACCTGGATCAGAAACATGGATAAGGTAGGGTAAAAGGCAGATATGGAGACTCTTTTGTAATTTAAAATAGTATATAGGGTCCATGGAGTTTAGTAAAATTTTTAAATTTTTTTGAGCAGAGGGAGGGGGAAGAGTAATTGGGCTTCTATCATTAGGCGCACATTATTAGGCTCGAATAATTGAGCTCAATAATTGCAGCCAATTACCGAGCCCAGTTATTGAGCCCAATTACTTAATTACTTTCTTCCTCAATTACTTAATTACTTTTTCCTTCTTCCCTTGACTAGTGAACATATTATCACTACTATTTAAGTAACCTATATTGTTTCCAACAATTCTTATGTCTACAGGACTTACTTCCAGGCAGGCAACGATCCTTGATTTTATTGAAACGTACCAATTAAAGAACGGCTATTCTCCAAAGATTGCGGAGATCCAGGAGGCTTTTGAGATTAAAAGTGTAAATGGAGTTATCAAACACTTACGTGCTCTTGAGAAGAAAGGATTTATAAAAAGAGATAATACAGCAAGAGGTATTGCTCTCTTTGATAAAGTAAGACAAAAGCTAGACAGCACGATGCTGCAGGTTCCGCTTTTTGGAAATATTCCTGCAGGAAATCCTCAGGATCTTTCGGATTATATAGAGGGGTATATACCGTTTGATGTATCATTTTTAGGTACTAAAAATGATATCTATGCACTTACTGTGCGGGGAGAAAGTATGATAGATGCGGGAATATTTGAAGGAGATACTGTCATCGTTGAAAGAACTCAAGGCTTTCCGGGAGATATTGTAGTAGGGCTTGTGGATGGGGAAAATACTCTAAAGCGACTTATGAAGGAACCTTCAGGAGTTATGTATTTAAAGGCTGAGAATGCTCAGTATCCTGATATCCATGCAATACATGAACTGGAGATTCAGGGAGTAGTGAGGTATTTGATAAGGAAGTTTTAAGCTCAGGTAATTGAGTAAGGGAGTAATTAGTAATTAAGGGTAGGCTCATGATGCTTTATTCTCAATTCTCATTATTAATTCTTTTGTAGAAAAATAAGAAAAACTATTTATTGTCGTGTTATAAGATGTCTAAAGTAACTGGAATAGATCACATCGCTGTATATGTATCTCACATGGCGGAAGGAAAAAAGTTTTTTATTGAGGGATTGGGATTGGAAGAGAAGGGAGATTATGGAGATGAATACTTCATGAGTGCAGGGACTCAGGTATTTGCACTTTTTTCAGGTGACAATACTACGCAGACTATCAATCATATTGCACTGAATGTAGATGATATAGAAGGTATAAAACTACGATTAGAGAATATGGGTTATAAGATTTATAAAGGAGACATGGTTGACGGTCCGGATGGTATTAGAATTCAGTTAGTCGCGTAATTTTGTTTGGTTGGATCCATTCTCATTTGTAACTATGCTTGCTGTCTTCGGATAATTTTCCTAGAATGACAGAGTATTTCTTGTTCCCAAATTTCTCATGTCCACAGCCCGCAAGATTCTTTCAAATACATTTATACAAGTCGTCGGAAAAGTAGGCGTCGGCTTTTTTAGCCTCATTACTTCTGTGCTTCTTGCAAGCTATCTTACCAAGGCAGAGAGAGGTATGTATGAGTTTGCATATATGTTTCTTGGATTTGCTGGTATTGCTGCTGACCTTGGTCTCTATACGATCGCAATCAGGGAGCTTGCGAAGAATAAGGAAAAAATGGAGGAGACTATTGGTAATATTTTAAGTATACGATTAGTGCTGAGCATATTAGTAGTAGTTGCTTCACTTCTTGTGATTTCTTTTGTACCTGCTTTTCAAAAAGGATGGGGAGTGATGTTCCTGATTGCCTTGGGACTAGCTGGTATTTCTACTATTTTTGCTCTGCTTACAGGTGCTCTTACGAGTGTGCTGCAAGTAGAATATGACATGCTCCATGCAACTATTGCTCAAGTGGTGGGCAAAATTGTGATCGTAAGTATATTTTGTATTTCCATCTTTCTATTATATGCAAAACCCTCTCCGGGATATGCAGCAGATACGACATTTTTAGGTTTTCAGGCTTTATTTTTGGCAGGAGTCATAGGGAATATAGTGATGTTTTTTTATACAAGACATGTGGCTAGTGCATATGTCAGGATACGTTTTCTTTTCAACTGGGAGTTTTGGAAACGGATCATAAAGGAATCTTTGCCTTATGGGTTTGCACTTGTACTTGCGACTCTCTATTTTAAGATAGATGCACTTCTACTCTATTTCTTTCTTCCAAAGGAAATCGTAGCAGAGGAGCTGGCTCTTTATTCTGCACCAATTAAAGTAATAGAGATTTTTACGATTCTTCCTTTATTCTTTCTCAATGCACTGCTACCAGCTCTGAGTGAGAGTATCAAAACAAAGAGTAAGGATGTCTCCGCCATGATTCAATACTCCTTTGATTTTCTCTTTTTGATGTCGGCACCGATTGTAGCCGGAGGATGGGCTCTGTCCCGTGAGGTTATACGGGTAACAAATTCTGATGCTTACATTTCCAACTTACAGACAGGATTTGTAGGATCAGACATTTATCTGCAGATTTTGATTTTTACGATAGTTTTCTCCTTTCTCAATCTCTTATTTAACTTTCTGCTGATTGCTCAGGATAATCAGAAAAAACTTATAATTGTAAACTGCACTACGCTTGTACTTAATGTGGTGGCAAACATTATCTGTATACCAATTTGGGGAGTAAAGGCTGCGGCTATTATTACTGTAATTTCTGAAATTATTGTACTAGTGATGACTTACTATTATGCAAGAAAGGGCTTAGAGTTTCATCTCCGTGCCGGAAAATTCCTAAAGATAGCTCTTGCAGCTGTGAGTATGGCGGTCTTGCTGAAATACCTGGAAGGACCTCTGTTCAGCACTATGGGAAAATACCCAGCTATGCTTATAGCATTAATGATTGGAGGAACTACGTATCTATTACTACTGATAGCGCTTCGTGTCGTAGATAAAGAGATGCTCCGTAAGCTAAAAAGATAATAAAAAAACACCTTTGCTTTATGCAAAGGTGTTTTTTTAACTTAGAGAACTTATGAAAGCTGTTCTGTCTGGAATTCCTCAGAACCACTTTCACCACTATTGATTGCAGCGATGATAAAGCTCACAATTGTCCATGAAAGTGCAATGAGAACGAAACCGATAACTGCATTGATAAGGTACTTCTGAGCTTTTTTAAGCTTCTCCTCATTATCCTTAGAAGTAATGATGCTGATACCAGACCATACAATAAATCCTACTGCCACTATTCCAAGAAGAAGGAAGACAGTATTAATAATGTTAGTCACGTTATCAAGGAGTGAACCATCCTGTACGTTCAGTCCCTTGGCATTATCAACACCAAAATTTGTTGAACCTATTGCAAGTACAGGAACCAGGGAAAGAGTTGCAGCTGCGTAAAGTGCACCTGCGCCTACTGCTAGCTTCTTAAAAAATGAAGAAATGGAATTGTACATAAACAAAAGGTAACGAATAAAAGTTATGTATCAACTAATTCTATCAGATGCTTTCAAAACCCGCAAGAGTTACAAAGGACTTTTTAAAAGATTTTGATCTTTATCTTTTTTACCCAAGGAAAAGGGAGCGTTTTATTAATGTCAGCCATAAGGTCGTCCTGTCTCATATGTAGCTCCTGGCATACGCTTGCATTGGCTACGCAGATAGTGAGCATATCGCGGTCAAAGAATATTCTGGTAATAAGGTTCTCTGGTGAAGAGGTTACTTTTGAAAAAATTTCACCCACGAGAGTTTTTGCTGTTTTAATAACAAGAGAAGCCTTTGCTGAATCCTCTACCTTATATTTTTTTGCGGACCTGAGTATTAAAGAGGAAAGAGGAGTAAAAGCCATAGTGGGTATTAGTTTTTCATTAGATAAATATCATGTATCTTTTTTGTCATATCTTCCCATGAAAATACAGAGAGTTGTTTTTTTCCTTTGAGAATGAGCTCCTTCTGAAGTTCTTTGTCATCATATAACATGCCTATTTTTTCAGCCATATCATCTATGGAATAAGGATCGAAATAGATAACAGCATCTCCCCCAACTTCTGGAAGACTGGATGTATTTGAGCAGGCTACGGGAAGTTCTGCCGCGAAGGCTTCTAAGATAGTAAGACCAAATCCTTCATAGAATGATGGAAAAGTATAAAGAGTAGCAAGGGAATAGAGAGCAGTGAGATCTCCCTCTGAGACCATTCCTACGAGTTTGACTCTGTCTTCAAGGTGCAGTTCTTGAACGGTGTCTTTTACTTCTGTATAGACAGGATCATGGCGTCCAGTGATGACGAGATCTGCATCAAAGTCCTTTGAAAGAGTGAGCTTATGAAATGCCTTTATAAGACCAACGAGATTCTTATGATCTCTCCATACTCCTGTATATAAAAAGAAAGGACGTGAAAGCCCAAGTCTTTTCTTTGTTTCACTTAATCTCATCTTGTCAGTGATTTTTGAAAAATCCTGCGAAGCTCCTTCTGTAACCACTGTAATTTTTTTCTCTGGAACCCTGAGTACTTTTATAAGATCGTTTTTTGTATTCTCTGAGATTGCTATGATCCGGTATGCTTTCTTTGTAACTCCCCATACGCTTAAGAAGTAAGCAACTCTATGATACCACTTTGTCATCTTTTTTCCGGGAAAGAAAGAAAGTGTAAGATCATGGATGGTTACTGTCTGCTTTTTAAAGTAGAGCAGGGCATTATTGAAGTGTGTGAAGTGCATGACATCAAGACGTGCCTGATAGAGCTTCTTCATAAAGCTTAGCTGTTCGCCGAGTGAATAATACTTTGCTCCCGCACAGATTTTTTCGACATTTTTCGCTGAAAAGGTGAACTCTGAGTATTCAGGTTCGTTCATGAAGATGACATAGGTGTTTTCTTTATCTATCTCAAAAAGGTGGTTGATAAGCTCATAATTATAACGTCCGATACCTGTAAACTTAGGGCTGTACATGCGGGCATCTATACCGATTCTCATGGAAAACTGGAAAAAATATACAGTGAGAGGATATATTCTTTTCGGTAAAGAATCAAAAGCTTTGTTACTTTTGTGATCAAATGTCTGTCATTCCCGTACTGATCTGCACCAGCATAAACTCCGGCGGGAATCCATTGTCGGATATTGGTTTATTCAACTAGTGTTCTTATAGTTTTCACAAATCCTCTTATAAGAGATAAAGGTTTGAGTGAGGTGAAGGGTGCTTGATGAAGTAAGTGGTTTCTTCTTCACCTGCCGGTGGGGCGTCACTTTTGTGACCAAAAGTAACCAAAAGTCTTGGGGGAGGAGAAAAGCGTCTGGCAGAGAGGTTGCTTTCTAAAAGTAATCAGACGCTTCTCCTCCCCCAAACCCCCAGGGACGGCGTGGTCTAGATGAGGGCTCGAGTGACTAGTAACTAGTGACCGTCACTAGTTACTAGTCCACTACGCAGCCAGGCGATGTACCTGCCGTACATGTCAGGACTCGGGTTAGGGAGCCTATGAGCTATCCCCCTGAGAAGGGGGACACAGGGGGTTGGAGCCCGGAGACTCTCATCATTCGGTGCGATTCTCTCGCTTCTAGAGATGGCAATATCTCTGTGGTACATAATAAGGATAGGGAGCGCGTCATCCTGCAGAGTTATTCTTTATCTTAAGCTGCGGAGATATGAGCTGCGGGAGGGGTCTCCAAATACAAACGTTTCGGAGATGCTACCACTTGAGTTACACTCCTCATTAGACTACTTGCATTGCGTCTGTACTCACGTTACAATGTATATGTATGCTATTTCTTAAGATTTCATGGTAGAACTTCTTCTTGTTCTTATTATAGTCGTAGGTGCGTATCTCTGGTACAAGAGGGATAACCGTAGGAAAAAGGTGCTTGAGAAGGCGCTTTCTTTGAGTTTTATGCGAGTAATACTGCCGATAAAAGAGTCTGATCTTGATGAAAAGAAAGACTCTCAGTCGAATCTTCCTTTTAAGGATGTGGTGTCCGTGATGGAGCAGCTGCTTGCTTCGCTTCATGAGATAGGAAGCGAAAACTATGTTTCCTTTGAATATGCGGTATTGAAGACGCAGGTGTATTTTTATGTGGTGGTTCCTGGGGAGCTGCAGCAGCTTATTGAAAAGCAGATTACGAGTTTTTATCCTGATGCTATTGTTGAGATAGAGGAGGATTATAATATTTTTCAGGAGAACGGAGTGCAGGAGGCGTGCAGCCTTACTTTAAAAAAAGAATATACATATCCGCTTAAAACATATGCACAGCTTGAGTCTGATCCTTTAAATAATATTACTAACTCACTCTCCAAAATTGGTCCGGATGAGGGGGCAATGATTCAGATACTTTTAAAACCTGTGGCTGATAAATGGCAGGATGAATCCAAAAAGCTTGCGGAGAATATTTTGAATGATAAGAAGAAAGATAAATTGACTATCAAGAGTATCTGGGATGAATTCTGGAAGATCATGAACCCGCAGCCGAAGAAGGATGAGAACAAACGTCTTTCTCCTCTGACGGAAGAGACGGCAAAATCTGTAGAACAAAAATCATTTAAAGTAGGATTTGAGGCGCATATCCGTGTGCTAACTTCAGCTCCTACAGCTTTTCAGGCTAAAAATCAGCTGCAGAGCATAGTGAGTTCTTTTGTACAGTTTAGTCATCCGCGGATGAACTCTATTACAAAGATAAAGAAGGCAAAGTCCCGAAGAATACTTACTCATGCTATTTACCGTCTTTTTGAAAAGGATTACTGGAAGGAGCCAAAAGTCATCCTCTCTACGGACGAAATCGCGAGTCTCTTTCATTTTCCTCATATCAAGTTCAATAGATCTCCTGCGATCAAGTGGCAAAAATCCAAGATGTCGGCTCCACCAGATAATCTTCCGGAAGATGGTATTCTGCTTGGTCATGTGAATTACCGGGGATCTCGAAAAGAGGTCCGTATTAAACAGGAAGATAGATTTAGACATTTCTATATTATTGGACAAACTGGTACTGGTAAAAGTACGATTCTTCAAACCATGATGAAACAAAGTGTACGAAAAGGTGAGGGGATGATGATGATGGATCCTCATGGAGAACTGGCGGATGATTTTATCGGATTTATCCCTCGAGAACGTGCGGACGATGTTATCATCTTTGATCCATCTGATACTGAGCGGCCGCTTGGACTGAATATGCTTGAGGCAGAAGGGGATGATGAGAAAGAACTAGTGGCATTAGATGCGATGAATATGATGATCAAGCTCTTCGGTAACGAAGTGTTTGGTCCGCGTATCCAGGACTACTTCCGAAATGGAGTACTGACCCTTATGGCTGCTCCTGAAGGAGGTACTATTATTGACGTGCTTGGTCTTTTCGTAAATCAGGATTTTCAGAAAAAGATGCGTTCTTATGTGGTAAATCCAATTGTAAAATCATGGTGGGATAATACTTTTGATGGTATGGGTGATAGAGAAAAACAGGAAATGATCCCGTATTTTGCAGCGAAATTTGGTCAGTTTACTACCAACTCCACTATCCGGAATATCCTTGGTCAGGCAAAATCATCCTTTGATATGTTCCAGGCTATGCAGGATGGAAAAATCATACTTTGCCGTTTATCAAAAGGTCTTATAGGTGACTTGAATGCACAACTACTTGGTATGATTCTTATTTCAAAGCTACAAGTATCTGCTATGAGAAGACAGAAGATTGAAAAGAAAGACCGAAGAGAATTCTTTGTGTATGTGGATGAGTTCCAGAACTTTGTGACGGACTCTATCGAATCTATTCTTTCTGAAGCACGAAAATATCGTGTAAGTCTCTGTCTTGCACATCAGTATATGGATCAGCTTGAGAAGAAAGATATATCAGGTAGTACTTCATTGAAAGGTGCCATATTCGGTAACGTGGGTAATATCCTTGCGTATAAAACTGGTGAAGTGGATGCGGAATTTATGGCAAAGATCTTTGCTCCGGTATTTTCAGAACAGGATATTTCAAATCAGGATGAATTTAAGGCAATCATGAAACTTAGTATTAATTTGACTCCATCCCGTCCGTTCAACTTTGATGTGCAGAGACATTTCACAATGCAGGGATACGACTTTGATAAGGAGGCAGCAGATGCCTATCGACAGCTCTCACGTCTGAAGTACGGGCGACAAAGAGAATTTGTTGATCAGGAGATCAGGTTTCGAATGGGAGCTTTATAAATAAAATAGGGTATGTAATGAGGGCTTATGTTATAATAAAAAGAACCTTTCACTAATATTTTATGAATAACTCACCGAACTATTTCTCTTCAAGAGAATCGGAAGATAAAGAAAAGGCGAATCTCTATATGGAAAGAATGCCTGGACTAAAACAAGTACTTCCATCATTAATGGTATATGGTCTTTCAAAGGAAGAATTTGTGAGAAAGATCAAACAGTTTAATGTGGGAAAGAATCTAGAAGGAGGATATAAAAAAGATTATATTAAGCTTGGAAATGGTCGTGAAATTGGTATGTATTGGAATGAGAAGGGACTAACTTTAGGGTACCAGCTTTCAGCTAAGGATCTTGAAAATAACACTTCTCTAAATTTAATAAACAAAGTAAATACAGTTTTTAATGCGAGAAAAGATCTCCTTTTAGATCAGATCAGAATACCTAAAGCGGGTGAAAAGATTCGTTTAAAAAAAATTGTGTTGAATAGTAATTCAGGGGTAGCTATTGGGAAAGAGCTATATGGTACTTTAAAAAATGAAATCATACCTGGAAGAAATATAGAGTTACGGGAAGGCGGTAATACAACAGCAGTTCAAACAGTGCAGAAACGAGAAGGTAAGATAGTGATTTCTACTGAAACTTCACAGTATGAATTAATAGTTTGATAGAAAAGTACTATGATAACTATACAAACTGCAGAAAGAAATATAAAGCTCCAGCGTCTTATTAATCTTTTTGCAGGTTTTTTGTTTCTGACTCCAGTAGTGACATTGCTCTATAAATATACGGGATTGGGTTTGGTGGAGATAACGCTTATTGCAAATGCAGCAACACTTTGTAACTGGCTTTTTGAGCTCCCTACTTCTATTTTTGCTGATGTTTCAGGATTAAAAAAGTCTCTTCTATATTCAGTTATTTGTAACTTTATTGGTGCATTATTGCTGTTTCTATTCCCAGGTTTTTGGGGATTTATTGCAGCGGCCGTATTTGCTGCTTTATATTGGAGCTTCTGGAGTGGAACGGGGCAGGCTTTTTTGGAAACTAATTTGAGGGTTCTGGGTAAAGAGAAAAGTTTCGGACGCGTCATCAGTGGATTTATGATAATTGAACAATTTGCTGGATTAATCTGTCCATTGATTGCCTCAGGAGTTCTTTTTTTCTTTCATGAAGAGGGGTACCGCATTCTTGCAGGTATGGATATAATTGGAGCAACTGTTTTAGTGGCTCTTACATTTAGATTAAAGGAAGTTACGGAGAAAGAGCTAAATTTAGTTGAGGAAGAAAGTAGAGTGAGAAAGTATTTCCGAACCGCAAAGATGGCTTTCATGAATGTTCTGACTAATAAAGATATCAGGACTCTTCTTATTTTCCGTACATTTGGAAATCATATCTCATATCTTCCGCTTGTAATCTTTCCAGTGCTGACAGATGCTCATATGCCTTCTTTTGCTTCAGGTATTATTTCTGCTCTAGCTACTGCTGCGATGATGTATATGTTAAAGTTTGGGAATAATTTTTCTGAAAAATACTCCTATGGATTGAGTTGGATCATCGCAACAATTATTCAAAGTCTTATTCTTTGTGCTGCAGCTTTCTTCCTACATGATTGGGTTATACTTGCAGGTATATACATTATATTTGTGGCATTTGATGGACTCTGGCAGCCAGCCTGGAATCAGGTGCTTGTGAACGTCGTAGGAGGGAAAGCAATTGCTACTACGCGTTCTCTCATATTTTCTATATTTGCATTGTATACAACTGTAGGCAAGCAGGTTCTCTCTTTTTTACCGCTTTCGACGGCTTTTGTTTGTATTGCTTTGGTAGTTTTAGCAACAAACATACTTTATGCTAATAAAATAATGCAACTAAATATAAAAGAAGCATAACACTATAACCGACTGCATAGAGCTAAGTAAATAATTCTTTTCTCTTATATTTGCTCTCTTGAGTTATTCGATTAGAATGCACATATCTGTTCACTCTTTTTCTAGTATCTATGAACTACGTACCAGACCTTGTGTTTATCTTCGGATATGGCTCCCTTGCTTTTCTCATAGCTATTCTCGCTACTCCTCCTGCTATACGTCTTCTCCGCAGATTCGGCTTTGTAAAACAAATACGTGAAGCTGCTGTAGATGGTCAGGATGCAAGTATTTTTATTGAACATCACAAGCATAAGGCTGGTACTCCAAATGGAGGTGGAATCATTATCTGGGGTACAGTTGCTGCGGTATTGCTTATCTCACGTATCCTTGCCTATGCGGGTATTGGATATTATCTTCCTTTTGATGAAGTGTATCACTCTATTTTGAATAGATCTGAAGTTTGGCTTCCGTTTTTCACTTTGATTTTTATAGGACTTCTCGGTGCCTTTGATGACTATCTCAATGCAAACGGCATAGGGAAGCAGAAGGGAATAAGCGCATGGAAAAAAATGCTCTGGCTTACTATCTTTGCTCTCGCTGGCGCTCTCTGGTTTCACTATAAGCTTGAATGGAATTCGATCCATATTCCCCGTATCGGAGATTTTAATATTGGTATTTGGTATGTGCCTCTCTTTGTGTTTGTTATCATCTCTACTGCAAATGCTGTGAATGTGACGGATGGTCTAGATGGACTTGCAGGAGGACTCCTTGCTATTGCTTTTACTGCTTTTGCTGTTATCGCATATATCCGCAATAATCCAAGTCTTGGATCTGATCACATGATCTTTCTCGCGACCTTTTGTGCGGTCATCGTAGGAGCACTCGCGGGATTTCTTTGGTATAATGTATCTCCGGCAAAGCTCTTTATGGGGGACACGGGATCTCTGGCTTTAGGCGCGACCTTGGGTGTGATCGCCATGATGACGAATACATTTATTGTACTTGTTATTATTGGTCTAATCTTCTACTGGGAAGTATTTACAAGCTTTACTCAGATCCTTTCCAAAAAGTTTCTTAAGAGAAAGATTTATAAGGCTGCTCCCTTTCATCATGCGCTGCAGGCCTGCGGATGGCCGGAGTCAAATATTGTCATGCGTCTATGGATTATAGGTATGATGCTCGCTGTGGTCGGCGTAATCATTGCCATTATCGGAAGCGGAATCAGATAGTATTTTGACTTACATCGGGTAAGCCTTTATACTTACTTTTGTTGTTTTATTCTCCCACACACGTGTCTCGATCCTCATCTAAAACCGGGATTTTCTCTTCTTTCTTCACAAAGGTATTTATCAAATACGCTTTGGTGGGTGTATTGGGTACTCTTATTGATGTAGGGGTGCTTGCTTTTCTCGTGGATGCAACTGGTATAGATCCGCAGATTGATCATATTTTTTACTTATATGTATCGATCTCTTTTACTCTTGCTGTTATAAATAATTTCCTCTTAAATCAATGGTGGACATTCAAATCCAGCAGAAAGGGACAGAAGAGAAGATTTGTAAAATTTCTTCTTGTGGCGCTGGGCGGATTGCTTTTGAGCAACCTTCTTATGTTTGTACTTATACGGGCATTTGATTTATTTTTGGGCTCTGTAGGTATCGTTATATCTACAGTGATGCTGGTGGTGCTAGCAAAGGTAGTAACCTCAGGAGTGGTACTGATCTGGAACTTTCTGGTAAATAAATATTGGACCTTTAGAGTACGGTTTATTGACCAGAGAAACATAGACATACCGGAAAATTTTGAATTTGAATATTCTATAGTAATTCCTGCATATAATGAGGCAAAACGTCTTCCTGCGACTCTTGAAAAAATAGAAAAGTTTCTCGCAGATTTTCCAAAGAAAGTAGAAATAGTGGTGGTAAATGATGGTAGCAAAGATACTACAGTAAAAGAAGTAGCAAAGTTTATTGAAAAATATCCTAAGCTTCATCTGAGATGTATTGATAATAAAGAGAATCATGGAAAGGGATATGCGGTACGTATGGGAATGCTCGATGCAAAAGGTAAATATGTATTGTTTACAGATGCAGATAATTCTACTCCTATTGAAGAGCTCGCAAGCTTTGATAGTCAGGTTACGGATGCAGACATACTGATTGGGTCACGGTATATGAAAGGCAGCAAGCTTGAGATACGTCAGCCGTGGTACCGTATCATGCTTGGAAGAATGGCAAATCTGCTCATCCAGGTAACTCTCATAGATGATATCAAAGATACCCAGTGCGGATTTAAACTCTATAGCTATAAAGCCTCACAGGATATATTCTCACGCATGAAGATCGATGGATTTGGCTTTGATATGGAAGCTTTGGCGCTTGCCGAGATACTGCAGTACTCTATCAAGGAAGTACCTGTAGCTTGGTATAACTCTGAGGATTCAAGAGTACGTCCGATTAAGGATGCTATTAGGACTCTTACTGATTTGGTGAGTATTAAATTGAATATTTGGGGAGGGAAGTATAAATAATAATTTCCATATTAAATAAAAGAGCTGTCAGATATGACGGCTCTTTTTGAGATTACCTTTATATAAATATTTCTTAATTTGTGTACTAATCAAATTGTGAGTTGGATTTTGTTGTGAAAGTCTTGGTAGCTTCTAGTATCAGTTTCGAACGGGATGAAGACTATATAATCAGCATAGCATCACCAAAACTAAAGAACCGGTAATCATTCTTCTTCGCCTCTTCATACGCGTGAAGTGCAAATTCACGATCTCCGATAAAGGCTGAGATAAGTATGAGGAGTGTACTTTTCGGAAGGTGAAAATTGGTAAGCAGCATATCTATTATTTTAAACTCATACGGAGGATAGATGAAAATAGAAGTTGCTCCTGTGAGGTTATCTGGATGAACTGCTACATGCTCTAATACTCGTGTAGTCGTTGTTCCTATGGAAAGAATAGGATGATGTTCTTCCTTTGCTTTCAATATTTCTTTCCAGATATTCTCCTCAATATGATACCGCTCCTCATGCATATGATGTTCCAGGACGTTCTCAGTTTTAACAGGGAGAAATGTACCAAGACCTACATGAAGTGTTACATCTAAAGCTTTAATTCCTTTGTTCTCAAGATTCTTCATTACTTCAGGTGTAAAATGCAGACCTGCGGTAGGTGCTGCTACTGATCCTTCTTCTTTTGCGTACATAGTCTGATATCTTTTTTCAAATGTATTAGGATCCTCTTGTTTGATGTACGGAGGCAGAGGGATTTCTCCGTGCTTTTTCAGAAAATCTTCAAGAGTAGACTGGAGATTGAGAAATACAAGTTCACGTTCACCAGTAGGGAGTTCACCACGTACTTGGATCTGCAGACTTTCACCATTAATAGTGACATTTACCATAGAACCATCTTTAAACTTTCTTCCAGGTTTCACGAGAAATACTCCTCCTTTTTTTCCTTTTGGTTCAGAAAAGAAGAGCTCCACATGACCGCCTGTAGGTAAAGTTCCTTTGAGACGTGCTTTGATAACCCGAGAACTATTTCGTACTAAAACTGTGTCTGCAGGTAGTAAATCGGGCAGATTATAGAAGTGATGATGAGTGATGGTTCTTGTTTTTCTATCGATGACCATGAGTTTTGAATGATCTCTGGGGTCAAGAGGGGAATGGGCAATATATTTTTCAGGCAGCTCGTAATCAAAATCATTAAGTTGCATCTTGTGAAAGTGAGAGTGGTAATGGTATAATAAGAAGAATTCTTCTTCGTACTTTCCTCAAGACTAATGACTTTTTTTCAACTACGCAATAGAAACCTCTGGATTCATGTACTCATGGGAGCAGCTGCAGCAGTGCTTGCTACTATTCTCCTGCATATTCCACACGCCACTGCCACAGGTCTCCCAATCTTCGGAGAGAGCTCTATCGATCTGCCTAAGATTGAAGGTACCCCAGGTGCAAGCAGCGAGTCTATGGTTACTTATCTTGTGACTAGGGTGATTAATTTCATCAAAATCATTCTTCAGGCAATTGCAGTGGGATATATCATTTTCATTGGTATGGATATGATCATGAATATGTCTAATGAAGATATGCTGAAGAAAAAGCAGAATTCTTTCCTCTATGCGCTTTATGGATTTATTATTATCAATATAGGAGACCTGGGGCTTTCTATCTTTAATCCAGCTACATCGGGAGGAGATCTCTTTAGTAAATCAGCCTTCCTTGGATTTTTGAATCTCATATTGAATCTCATTAAGTTCTCTATGGCCACAGTATCAGTGGTGCTTATTGTGCTTACAGGCTTTAAGATTCTCTCACCAAGGTCTACAAAGATTGATTCAGAAAAGAAGCATCTTACTGCCATTGCAACGGGTCTTTTTGTGATGACTATTGCGGATCTAGTCCAGAAGGTATTTATACCAAATGGCTACGAACTGACGCCAGGAGTTACAGATAGTAGTGCCACAAGTGCTCAGAGGGGTACTGAGCTGATCTTAAATATTGGCGGAGCGCTTCTTACCGTGATGGGTCCTATTGCTCTTTTCTTCATGATTCTTGCCGGCTTTTACTATGTGACCGCCAATGGTCAGGAGGATAGGATCAAAAAGGCTAAAAATATTTTTATAGGTACTATCTTTGCGGTTATTATTGCATATAGTGCCTACGCTTTAGTTTCTGAAGTTATACGAAATGCTATCTTTGTTTAAAAATCATCTGCGGTTTGTAAGTATTATACTGTGTACACTTCTATTGGGGGCAGCAGTATATTCTTCCGGTATTATTTCTATGGAAAGTGCTCATGCAAGCACGACTTATCAGGATTTTTTTGACAAGTATGGTGAAACTAATGGAGCGCTTGATACTACGACAAACCTCAATAAATATCCGACTATTTATAAACAGCTTACACAGAATACTCAAGGACAAGACCTTGCTCCAGAACTAGTCATCCGAAACTCCATACTGTTTGTTCTAGATATCCTAGTATGGGTTATTACTGCGATTGCGGTATTATTTATAATACTTGCGGGTGTGAAGATGGTGATTGACCAGAATGGAGAAGAAGCTGTAAAGAAGCAGTTTACTGTGATCAGAGATATTGCAATTGGTATGGTCGTAATGCATTCCGCAAGATTCTTTGTGGCAAATATTTATTCTGATCCAACTTCGAATAATGATGCTATTACTGCTGCTACGAACATTCCTTGTACTGCTGCAGAGATACAGGGTAAATTATGCTATACAGCCTCACCAAATCTTTATGTCCATATGACTCCGGTGTCAGATCCAACATTTGTAGTCAACTTCCGGGATGCTACAAGTCCTATACTTGTATCTGAGAAGGTAGTATATCCGCTTCTCAATTATTTCTTCGGTTTTGTCGCAGCCTTTGCTATTCTCTTTATTATTATTTCTACTTTCCGTATCATTACTGCTCAAGGTGACCCTGAAAAGATAAAGTCTGCAAGAGAAGGGCTTATCAATACAGCTCTGGGACTTGTAGTGATGATGATGGGACAGTACTTTGTAAAAGCGGTATATGGTCTTCCTACTTCGTCTAATCCAAGACTTGGTCCGGATGTTGCGTATGGTATCTCGCTTCTGATGAATATCGCAAACTATATGCTTGGATTCATGTCCTTTATCGCTGTAGTTATGCTGATCTATGCAGGCGTACTTATAGTCTCATCGGGAGTGACTCCTGATAATAAGAAAAAGGGATATGGGATAGTACGTAGAGTAGTTATGGGAATAATCATTGTGATTTCTTCCTATGCGGTCATCTCAACAATTGCGAGACTTGCAATGTAATAATTTGCTCTAGTGATGGTATAAGAGCATTGTTTCTAAACTATTACTACACTAAATAGAAGAGAAGAGTTGTATATGAGTGCAGTCATGATAGACTAGGGGCACGTTTTTTTAAGTTGTCCATACTCATATGAACCGCGTCAAAAGTATATTTGGAATAAGAGTGCTGCAGGTGTGTATTTTTTCAGCTGTATTAGCTGGTGCCCTGCAGATAAGCTATGCAGAAGAGGGAGTCTGGGAATGGACTATCCCGACAAAAGGCACTATAAACAGTATGTCAGATAATGCAGGTGCATCAGATGTGTATACTGTAGTTATCAACGAAGTATATGCAAATCCCGATACTACCAAGGGAGAAAAAGAATTCATGGAACTTTATAATTATGGATCCGAAGCTGTCTCTTTGAATAAATGGTCTCTAACAAACAAGAATGGCACGATTTTTACAATAAACGATGAAGTAACTATTGGTGGAAAGGGATATGTACTGCTTGAGAAGTCAGTAAGCATGAATAATAGCGGAGATACTATTACACTCAAAAGCACTGACGGTACAGAGCGGGACATGGTTGAGTATACAAAAACTGATCTTGTAAAAGGGAAGTCTCTCAGTAGATTCTGTGATGTCTATGAACTGCTTTTCTGTTCCCTTGAATCCACTCCTGCCACTCCGGGAAATATAAATATGAAGGATAGTCTTGAAGTTATGTCTGATCATATTGACGGATCATATCCATTTGGAACAAAGATCATATTATCTAGTTCTAATCCTGATGCAGATATTTATTATTCGCTCGATGGGAATAATCCTGATCCCGCGTCTCAAGAAGTCTATAAAGGACCACTCGTGCTGGAAGCAGATATGGATATTTTATTCTATGCTGTGGTGGAAGGGAGATCTTCAAAGATAGAAGAAGCTCATTTTAGAGTAGAGCGAGGACTACAAAAGGTGAAAAATTACGGCGCTAAAATCAACGAAGTATATCTAGGCTCAGGCAGTACTATAGATAATAGTTCATGGATGGAACTGACATCATCTGCACAGAAAAAAATTGATATCAGTGGATGGATGATCACTACTGAGAAGGAAGGAAAATGTACTGTAAAGAGCTCATGCATAAAGTTTGATGCAAATACTTTTCTCTACTCTAAAAATTATAAAGTACTAAGCCTCTCAACACAGATGCAGTCTGCAAATGTGTTTTATCTGCTGGATAGCGAGCGGAATATTGCAGATGAGATTCATATCTATCCTCTTAAGGGCGGGCAGAGTTTTGCGAGATATAATAATACTCGAAGAATATTTACAACTCAGGAAGTCCCGGCGCTCTATGGAGCTACAGATTTCCCGACACAAGGAAAAGAAAATATTATCGCCTATACATATCTTGAGGACAAAGATGGAGATATGCTCAATAAGCATGACGAAGAGTATTTTGGAACACTTACATCCCGTTTTGATTCCAACAAAAATGGTCTGCCGGATTTCTATGATAAAGGGCAGGAACTCACTGGAGGATTTCAGAAGTATTTCTACAAGAAGCTCCTTGCGGATATGATCATACTGCATGCTGCAAACGGTATGCTGACGGGAAGAACTCTCCCCGCGGCGACTGTAGGGATATATACTGCCAGTGAAGAATTCGTGGCAGAAGTAAGAAGTGACGCATTAGGAAATTTTTCATGGGATTCCGACGGTGTTGTTGATATGGCTCTTATAGTAAAAATTACAGATATCAATAAAGTACAGTCCTTTGCATCTGCGCCTTTCATTATGACAGAAGCAGGAGCTAGCCAGGGAATTGCAGGAGGCTTTTCGGATTTAAAAATAACTGCTCTGTTTCCAAATCCAGATGGTACAGATACAAAGGCATCAGAATGGATTGAAATCCAGAATACAGGGAAGGATAATGTTGAACTAAATGGACTTATAATCAGTATCAATGATAAGGATACTGCTCTCAAATCTACTCTCGCTATAGCTTCCGGAGAAAAGAAAAAGCTATCCGGTGAAGATATTGCAAAGACTATTCCAAATTCAGGAACTATTGCGCTTAAATCTCAAGACGGCGTTGTAATAGATACTTTAGAATATACAGATCCTGGAGCAGGGGAGACTATAACTGTTGATATAAAAAATGATGAAAAGGTTACAGTGAGCTCTGCAAAAACTCAAGTAAAGACGGCAGTTAAATCTACGGTTAAGGTTTTGCCGAAAACTACTGCTTCTATTGTAAAAGCACCGGGTAATACTACTCTTCCGAATCTTAAGGACATTGCAATAGAGAATGTCTCACAAATTACCGCAGGATATTCTGCAAATGTCGCTGTTCAAGGTGATGTTGTTTCATCTGAAGTATTTACAAATACTCATCCAGTGGAGAATGAGAAGAATATTGTGCTTGCACTGCTTGGAGGGTTTATGAGTACAATGAGCGGATTTATTTTCTTGAAGTTCTAGTATGGCTTCACTATATATTGTAGCAACTCCGATAGGGAATCTGCAGGATATTACGCTGCGTGCTTTAGAAACACTTAAGACAGTGGATTTTATTATCTGCGAAGATACTCGTCATTCCTCAAAACTTCTCTTTCACTTTGAGATTTCAAAACCACTCATTAGTTTTCATGCACATTCCTCAGAACGGGATCTTGCAAAAATAATGGGAATGCTGGGAGAAGGGAAGTCTGCTGCTATTATCTCAGATGCTGGTACACCAGGGATCTCAGATCCTGGATATATGCTCATACAGGCTTGCCGAAAAGAAAATATAAGTGTTATTCCTATCCCGGGAGCAAGTGCTTTTCTCACTGCACTCATGGCAAGTGGACTTCCTACAAATAGATTTTGGTACTATGGATTTCTTCCTGCGAAAAAAGGAAGAGAGGCACTATTCAAAAAATTTGCCACACTTACAAATGAAACAATCGTCACTTATGAGTCGCCATATAGAATCCTCCGGACTCTTGAAAAGATGACTCTGATTATGCCGGATCGTCAGATAGTCCTAGCACGGGAACTTACTAAGATCCACGAGGAGTTTCTGAAAGGAACTGTCAGTGAGCTTTATGCTATTTTTAGACAGCGATCAAAGATCCAAGGAGAATTTGTAATGATCATAGCTCCAGAGAACTGGGATGAGTCGGAAAGTGGTGATGAAAAACCTGCAGTAAAAATACCTCGTGTAAAGAAACAGAAATACCTGCCTAAGACTTCAAAAGCTCATAGTGAGCTGAATGAAGAATAGTCTCTGAAAGTTCTTTTATATAATTTTTTCTCACATTCTTATCTTCATCGAGAGAAGTGTAGTTTGCTTTGTTCTGTGTAAGAATATCTTTAATCTGGTGCGCAATGATATTTCGTAAGCTAATATCTGCATGTCGGTTGAGAGTATCTAGTGGAATTGATTGATGAGAAAGGTATATATAAAATGTTTGATCCAAAGTCTCTTCTAGCTTTTTTCTTACAAGAGAAGTGAGGCAGTGACCTTCTCCAAAATTCAAAATAGTATAGGGAAGAATATTCGCCCAATAACTCTCCACAATAGAGAGTTTTTTTTGAGGATGAAGATCTTTTTCTTCTTCAATTACGCCCCGTATTGTTTTCTCTTGGATCTCCTGATACCACTCCTTGGGCCATTGCTCTGTAGGGAGGGAATTGTATGGAGCGGAAAGAAAAAGTTTTTTAGGATATTCCTCTATAATTTGTACTGATGCTTTCGAGTCTTTTAATTCTTCTTTGATATCATCAACCACTGTGGACTTCCCGCATCCAAAGGTTCCTATGACTGCTATTTTATTGATGTTTTCGTGGAGCTGCATGAGAGAAGAAAAAGTATTTCAAGTACTCTAGAAAAATTAACAATACAGGTCAAGATAAAGACCACAAATTTATTATTCATATGTTGTAATTTGCTAACAACAGAATAGGATTTTCTCTTTAGAAAAAAATCTCCTTTTCCTTCATAGTATTTATATAACTTCTAATATCTATGAATCAAAACCCTTATCTAGCACTGCTCCACCTGCTTCCCGGAATGACCCATAAGCGTCTTCAGAGACTTTTTGAAAAATACTATGGTGATTGGAAAGAGGTATGGGATATTTGTGACGCCAAGATATTAAAAGAGCTAGGTATAAAAGATGACCAGATAGAAAAAGCTCTTCATAAAAAAGAGACTATATCTCCAGCGGTGATGGAAAAATATCTAAAAGAAAAAGAAATCTTTTTAATTACTCAGAAAGATCCCTTATATCCTGGAATTTTTTTGGAAACAAATCCTGCTCCATTCTTATTATATCTAAGAGGAAATAAGAAGCTTCTGGAAAGTTCAAACAACTTTGCCATTGTAGGTACCCGTAAAATGACTGTATATGGAACTCAGATTATTGATGCTTTTCTTCCTGATCTTTTGAATGTTGATCTTAGTATTGTTAGCGGTCTAGCTTTTGGAGTAGATTCATACGTTCACAAAAAAGTACTGGAGTATGGTGGGAAAACTATTGCTGTCATCGGATCGGGAATAGATATTGTCTATCCTTCAAGTAATAAGAAACTTGTGGAGGAACTGCTTAAAAAAGACGGCTTACTTCTCTCTGAATTTCCCCTTGGAAAGATGCCCGAACCTTTTCATTTTCCTATGAGAAATAGAATTATAGCTGCTCTCTCAAAGGGAGTTTTAGTCGTAGAAGCTGGAGAAAAATCTGGAGCGTGTATTACTGCTGAGATTGCTGTAGATCTAGGGAAAGAAGTATTTGCGGTGCCTGGAAATATTTTTGCACCATATGCGGTAGGCACGAATGATCTTTTAAAGAAGGGGACTGCACATCCTGTCACAGATGCAAAAAGCATACTTGAGATTTTAGGATTTTCTGTACCTCAAAGTCCCAAAGAAAGTACGATGATAGAACCATTTCTTGAACTCTTTTCTTTTTTACCTGAGGAGCATGAGAATATTTTCAGTAGATACGAAGGGACGGTTCAGGAGTTTCAAATGGAGCTTACAATGATGGAGCTTTCCGGAAAGATTCGAAAGGTAGAAGGGACAAAATGGGTGCGAACCTAACTTTCTTTTTTACATCTAAAAGACAAATGAATTGTAAAAGCAATCTATGAGAGTAGAATTTTAAGTATACTTCCTTTGGATAATTTTATTTGTAGCTCACTATATATGAAAAGAATTCTATTATTTGGAGCATTCTGTATATCTTTTCTAAGTATTACAAGTGCGGCAGCCTTTGATATGCAGTTAGCTGATTCTGTAGAGCAGGGGACGACTTTGGAGATCGCTATTCCTGGCAATAATCTTGCTAAAGTTCAGGGGACTCTTGCTGGTAAAGAGATCAAGCTTTTTGAAATGACGCAAACTCCCTCTGATTTTGAGCCAATCTCCAGAGGTGAATTTCTTTCCATCATATTTAAAAATCATTCCTTTGGAGAAATAAATACCTCAAGCGGTACTTTATTTCCTGATGTCCCACTCTCACAGGAATACGCAACTGATATTTATAAAGCTCAGACATTGGGTATCATCAAGGGATACGAGGATGGGAGATTTCATACATATGATCCTCTGACACGCGCTCAAGCTGCAAAAATACTCATGCTTGCTTTTTCACCTGCTCAAACAGTAGAGATTTCTTTATCTTTTTCTGACCTTTCTCCGACTCATTCACTCGCCTCATATATGTATCAGGCAATGCAGGCAGGATTATTCAAAGGATATGGAGATGGTACTGTGAAGCCTGACAGATTCCTCAACTTCGCTGAGGCTGAGACCTTACTTAAAAGAGCTTCAGGTTTATCAGATCTCAAGGAAAGAACTACTCAAAAATTCTTCAGAGGATTTGTAGGTCTTCATCGTATTAATGATATCGGTGACAAAAAACTAGTGCTCAATGCTGAGACTCTCAGAGGTGAGAAGGAAAGCTTTGAGAAAGTAATTACTGTTTTAAAAAGAAAATATAATGTAGAGAGTTTTTCTCTGCCGCCAAGCAAGACTACGTTATTTGGCAATGATGCTTATAGCAAGACCTGGGCAATGATTGATGGAGCTAAAAAGACTACAAATTCGGAAAAATTATGGGAGGGAAATTTCATAGTACCTGCTGAGGGGGAAGTGAGCATGGGATTTGGAGATACGGTCTATATCAACGGAAGTCTTTCAGGTTCTCACTTTGGAATTGATTACGCGAATAAAACGGGGACACCTGTACATGCTTCAAATAATGGTAAAATCGTGCTCTCTGACTACACTCCTTCTTATGGGCATACGGTGATCATAGATCATGGGCAGAATGTATTTACGATGTATATGCATATGTCTGAGAGAAAGACTGCAAAGGATGACATGGTTAAAAAGGGAGATGTAATCGGACTTGTCGGTGCAACTGGAATTGCCACTGGACCACATCTTCATTTTACGCATTTTATTGGAGATGTGATCGTTGATTCGAGAGAGTGGTATGAAGGAAAATATGAATAATGGGACGTATCTTTTACAAGAGAAAGAAGAGAAAAACGATAGACAAAGAAGATTTTCTACTATAAATCATGCTTTCTATCATGGCTACTAGAGATGATATGTAGAAGCCATATGTGATTATTGAGTCTCAGAGCTTGCCAATAAAATTTTTTTGAGCTATATTGATCCATTCTTTAGCTTTTCAAAATTATCCCATGAAAGATCATTCAAAAAAGTTAGGAGGAATGCTCGTTGTTGTATGTATTCTTGCTTCTTGCAGTACAGTGGTAAATGAAAGCGTGAATCAGAATTTTAATGTAAACCGTATTCCAGATCTTGCTCCTGTGACATCATCAGCAAACATAAATGATAACTTTGACTTAAACTTTAATCTGAACGGTAAGGATGACCGTTTAGATGATAAAGACAAAAAAGAGAATAGGAATGACAATCAACGTGAAGATAATAATGGAGAGTATCGAAGTTTAGATGGAGATAATAATCGAGGCAGTAGTGATAACAATGATAGAAGCGGAGATGATAATTCAGGAAGAGGTAGTATGGACAATAGAGGACCAGGAGGACAATAGTCTGCTTTCAATATTATCATTTATCTAAATTTATCTATGAAAAAATACTTTAAAGGTATTGCTGTCGCTGCAGCATCCATAGTGCTGTTTACCTCATGCGGAGGTACTGCAAACAGCAATATCAATGGAGAATTCTCAGGAAATGTAAATGTTAATCTTGAGACCACGACTAACCGTGAAACTAATGAGTATTTGAGCACGAATCAAAACAATCCTTTTTTAATGCCGGATGACCTAGTAATAAACAGCAATATTTCTATTGAGAGCAGCCAAAATGCTAAACTCTTTGGTGATTAACGATCTTTCTTGCTGTACTGCTCCTTTAGATCACCATCTTTTTCATAAATTATTCTTGACTGTAAAAAATTAGCACTCTATAATTATGAGTGCTAATTAAGATATTTACTAAACATATATTTATGGGTAAGATTATTGGAATTGACCTAGGAACGACAAACTCAGCGGTAGCTGTGATGGAAGGTGGAGAGGCTGTGATTATCCCAAATGCAGAGGGAAATAGAACTACACCTTCTGTACTTGCACTTGGAAAGAATGGAGAGAGACTTGTAGGACAGATCGCAAAGCGACAGGCAGTGACTAACCCAAAGAATACTATCTATTCTGCAAAGCGTCTCATCGGACGACAGGCTGGAGAAGTAAAGGAGGAGACTAGTCACCTCGCATACGATACTGCAGAGGGAAGTGATGGTGAGTCACTCATCGTGCTTAATGGTGAGAAGAAGAAACCTGCAGAGATCTCTGCTATGGTTCTTGGAAAGCTCAAGGCAGATGCTGAGGCTTATCTTGGACAGCCAGTTACTGAGGCAGTAATCACTGTACCAGCATACTTCAATGACTCGCAGAGACAGGCAACTAAAGATGCAGGCCGAATTGCGGGACTTGATGTTAAGAGAATTATTAATGAGCCAACTGCTGCTGCTCTTGCTTACGGACTTGATAAGAAGAAGGAAGAGAAGGTAGTGATCTATGACTTTGGTGGAGGAACCTTTGACGTTTCTATCCTTGATATTTCTCCAGAGGGAACTTTTGAAGTACTCTCTACAAATGGAGATACGCATCTTGGTGGAGACGACTTTGACCAGCTCATTATTGAATGGCTTGTCGAAGAGTTCAAGAAGGATCAGGGAATTGATCTCTCAAAGGATCAGATGGCGCTTCAGCGTCTCAAGGAAGAGGGAGAGAAAGCAAAAAAGGAGCTTTCTTCTACATCTGAGATTGATATCAATATTCCATTTATTACAGCAGATGCTACAGGACCAAAGCATCTCAACCTTAAGCTCACACGAGCGAAGTTTGAGCAACTTATTTCTTCTTTCGTAGAGCGAAGTATGGAGCCTTGTAAGAAAGCTCTTGCTGATGCAAAACTCTCTGTTTCAGATATTGATGAAGTAATCCTCGTAGGTGGTTCTACTCGAATTCCTATGATCCAGGAGAAGGTAAAAGCATTCTTCGGAAAGGAGCCGCATAAGGGCGTAAATCCAGATGAAGTAGTAGCCATCGGAGCTGCGATCCAGGGAGGTATCCTTATGGGAGATGTAAAAGATGTACTTCTTCTCGACGTTACTCCACTCTCACTCGGTATCGAGACTATGGGAGGAGTAGCTACAAAGCTTATCGAGAGAAATACTACGATCCCAACTTCCAAGTCACAGGTATTCTCCACAGCAGCTGACTCTCAGCCTGCGGTAGAGATCCATGTAGTACAGGGAGAGAGAGAGTTCGCAAAGGATAACAAATCTCTTGGACGATTCGTCCTCGACGGTATCCCGCCAGCTCCACGAGGAGTACCTCAGATTGAAGTAACTTTCGACCTCGATGCCAACGGTATCCTCCATGTATCTGCAAAGGACAAGGGAACCGGCAAAGAGCAGAAGATCACGATCCAGGGATCAAGCGGTCTTTCAGAGGAGGAGATCAAGAAGATGCAGCAGGAGGCTGAGCTTCATGCGGCTGATGACAAGAAACGAAAGGAAACTGTGGAGGCACGAAATCATGCTGAGCAGACTATCTATATGACTGAAAAATCTCTGAAGGATCTTGGAGACAAGGCTACGGATGAGATGAAGAAGGGATCAGAGGAGAAGATTGCGGCATTGAAGGAAGTACTCGCTAAGGAAGATGCTTCTAAGGAAGATATTGAGAAGGCGACTACTGAACTCTCTGATGTTGCGATGAAGATAGGAGAGGAGCTCTACAAGCAGCAGCCTCAGGAGGGAACTCCGGGAGCTGGTGCCGAAGGGGCAACGGCTGAGGATGATGGGACTACGGTGAAGGAGAAGAAGAAAGAAGGGGATGATGTGATTGAAGGGGAAGTGAAGGAGTAAGAGGAAAAAGCACCCGTTTACTGAGAAGTAGGCGGGTGTTTTAAAATCATTTACTTAGTTTTTAAATTTAATAAATATGCAGAAGTACTCTTATATTTATAGATCGAGTCATTATGTAGAGAATATTGCTAGGATTGATGATCTAATAAGAGATCAGTTAAGAATCAGTAGTTATATAGATGGAGAAGACGGTTTTGATATTTTGACAGTTCCACTTGATAAAAAGTTACAAACGGAAAAAGAAGTTAAAAGTTATTTGATTGAAAAGAATATAAATCCTAAGCAATTACAGGTTACACATAAAACTATAAATAGGGTAGCTAGCTTAGGAGCCGATGAAACTACTCTCCCACAAGGTAATAGGCAAAAGTATTTTCGATTATCTTTTTAATAAAATTATAAATGATGATCCTATCGGTTTTCGCTCTCTAATTGAATTAGATCTTTTACAAGTTTTTAAATGAAGGAGAAACTTGAAGAATATACGAAAAAAAAATATCTTGTTTTAAGTTCTCTACCTTAGTATTTCCAATACTACAAAAATTCCTCTAAATCCATTGCATAATTTTTGTTAAAGCTAGGATCGATATAAACAGTAACAGGTTTTTCCTTAAAGCTCTCCTTAGGATTTTTCCATAGGGGTGCACTTTTAAACATTTGTTCAGTGCCGTTATAGATACCTTGGGTGAAAAAAAATTTTGGCCATCCTCTATTATTCTTTAAGGTATAGTTATTACTTTTTACAGAAAATGTTGTAATAGGAATACCAATTTTTTTAAGAGTTTGAAGTTTTTTAGCTGCAAGATGATCTCTAGTAAGAAACAAACTGGTACTTCCTATGATAACTATGCCTGTAAATAACATAAATGTATTGTCCCAAGAAATTACTTGATTATTTATTGAGACATAAACTGTCGTCAAACCATAAATGAAAAGTAAAATATGCATAAACTTTAGCCAGCTGCTCATAGATTAGTATAGAATATTGATATAGGTAGTATATCAATATTTTGGCTGTACTTTCAAGTATGAATGTCCAGTGTTCACTTAACACAAAGGACTTCCTCCCCGGAGTACGCTACGCTAGCTCCGGGGTTTCCCTCCGGGCATCATGAGCACTCAAAAACTCGTTTCCTCTGGGTACTCGTGAGCGCCCTGTTGTTCGATGTACTTTCTAACTATCTCCTCATTCAGCCCTACGGTGGATGAGAAATATTCTACACTCCAGATGCTGTTTTCTACATACATCCGCCGAATAAACGGAAACTTCTTGATCAGCACCCTACTCGAACCACTCTTCAAGTACCACTCGACTTACCAACACATTCGGCGGAATCTCTACTTGAAGATGAATATGATCTTCATCAACATTTACTACATCCAAATGGAGTGTAGGGTACTTCTTAAATTCTTTGTTTAACCATGCTAAAAGCTCCTCTTTCACGTAGGGCTTCAAATACCTTCTACGGTATTTCGTACCCCACACGAGGTGATATAAGTGTTGGTACGTGCTATGGGATAGTTTTGAATTCTCATGAGGGGATTGTACCATACACTAGCTCCGGGGTTTCCTGTACGTAAAAAAAGTCTGACAAGTATATTGTCAGACAGTAATGCTTCTTACGATTACTTTTTTTATTAATGCATGAGCGAGTACATCGCCAGAAATCCACTTCCGACATATATAGCTGCAAACATGAGAAAACCTATAAGGTATTGTTCAGCGTTCAAAGAATTATCTTCCATGAAGACAATATCATGTAGCTTAAAAATACCTATCATAACAATCATCATGAACGATACGAACATTCCTGCCTCGCAGCGTGACATGATAAATTCATTCCCAAACATAATTGGTACAGAATGAATTCCATGAACAATTATCAATGAAATGGCAAATGCTGCACAGATCGCAAAAAAGGTCTGTTTTACGATCTGTATCGTTTTATTTTTTAGTGCTTGTTCCATAAATCCTCCTTTGGGACTTATAATAAAATGTAAATGATCAACGTGTAAGAAGCTGGCTTTATATTATGAAAAGTTTATGAAATAGCAATGTTTTATATATCTGGCACTGCTGGTGAGCTGAAGTGATCTTTCTTCACACAATACTTTTATATCTCCTGACTTTGTATAATTAATGAAATACTATTCAATTCTCCGGCAGTGTCCCTAGCGGGAGACACTGCCGGGGAGTTGAAGATGATGTTATTGAAGGGGAAGTGAAGGAGTAAATAAGAAAGTAACACCCGTTTATTGAAAGATAGACGGGTGTTTTTTATAATACATAGAAAAAGCACTTTGTATTCTAAAGTGCTTAAAGAGTGTATATTCCTTTACTGATTTTTATATTTATTACCTAAAAGTTCTCCTGCGTGTAGATGATCTTCAATCCAAAAGGTGAAAATATCTTTATACTCTTCTTCCAAATTTTTATGAGAAAGATCAGCGCAAATAGATAAATATTCACCAACATCTACTCCTTCAATCATCTCTAACAGTTTATCTAAATCTTCTTTGGTTATAAATTGCTGATAGATACTTATAACCTGGAATAGATTTTCAAAGAAATTTTGTCTCCAATCATGATAATTTAAATCACCGTCTTCTTTCTTTTCAGAAAGAGTAACAAGAAAATTTGCTCTTTTTTCATTAGAGTTGAAAATTTCTTGAGTGATTTCTGACTGATCAATATCCCATGGTAATACATGTAGAAAATAGAGTTTTTCTATAGCTTCTTCACTTAGTGGAAATACTGCTAATTCTTCAATTAGTTCTTTTTTGGTAAAAATCTTTTCATAGTACTTAGTTTCTACTATGGATAAGAAATCATCAGGGTATACCTGGAAGATATTCTTTATTATATCTTTTGTTACCCAATAGAGATATGGTCTTTCTACTAGTGTTAAAACAATATGCGATCCTTCTTCTGACTTAGAACTCAAAGAACTATGAATTGCTTCTTCTAAGTAAGGATTAAACCATGTAGTCTCCTGAAACTCTCCTGATGCAAGTAGAATACTATTATAGTTCTTTTTCATTAAACACAATTGTGCTGCATGATTAAAATCTATATCGCGATACCATGAGTATCTTTTAAACCAATGGTATGCTTCAATAAGAATTTCATCTTCTTTTCCATGAAGTTTATTAACAACATACTTGAAAATATCTTCGTTAAACCATGAACGCTTCGCTATAAGTGGAGCAAAGTATAAGATTGCATCTGGTGCAATATCTTTTGCTTTTTCTATTATAGTAAAAGACTCTTCATCTGTAAGTTCATCAAGATTACTTACCATAACAAAATATTTTCTTTCCATTTTAATAACCTCTTTCTGTTTAATAGTAAGATTTTCGAAAGAATTTTTCATACTAGAACTTCTCCTTTTTATTTCAATGATCAATTATTTGACAATAAGTAATTAATATTATTTTATATAATTGTCAATATTTATTAACTAATCGATTACTAAAACAAGAAAGTTTATATACTAAAAAATGCTCTTACTATTTAGTAAGAGCATCAACTTCAGGTACATTACAATGCTGCAATTAGGTTTTCAAACTTATATGGCAGAACGGTGACGTCATATGAACGACCGTCTGAAATATAAGCTGCTTCTCCAAGATCAAATTCTTTATTCTGGAAAATAAATTCTTTAATAAAGGAGTATTTTTGTTTGAGAGCTTCGTTTTCCTTAGCCATTTTTCTAAAGTTTTGCCCCTGTAAAACATAGTACGCAAAAGATTCTGCGAAGTCTTCAAAAGGATCACTCATGGCATAGCCACTTACATAATCCAGAGGGGTTCTGCTTTTTCTTTTATTGCTAGCTTCCCAGCTAATAGAATAAAAGCCGACACTAGGGTCATTTGCATACACTTGTGAGGTACCATCCATAAATGGACTAGGAGTCTCTTTACCTAAGAGATAACCTAGATCTATAACATGACCGAGCTCATGTATAACTACAGCGGAAAGTTCCTGGTCGGACATCTTTCCAAGGTTGATATACATACGAGATCCGTTTGAGAGTCCTCTTACTCCGAAACTATCGTTAACCTGTATGAGAGTAAGACTTGTAGAAAGATGTGCTGGAAACTTACTGATAAGTTCTTCAACAAATTTCTGTTTTGCACTTTTTTCTACAGATACTTCTGTAATAACTGGACTTGATGCATGTTCATCTTCATGTGTATGAGTTTCTATAACTTTTACATCTGAAGTATCCATTGCTACAGCCTGTACAGAAGGAATGGCAGCTAATGGTTGTACTGAACACCCTACACACTGGATAACTGTTATGATACCTACAATCATTTTTACAATTTTCATTACTTTTCCCCTTTTTTACCAACAATATTTAATGTACCTGATTTTTAATGAACATGTATTCTTTAAGCAGCTCATCAAAAGATAGTGCCTATTGAATATGGTACTTTAATATTAATTTAGTTTATGTCAATTATATTCTAAATATTACTTTAAATGATCCTTACCAAACTAACGCTTCTTTTACTCTTTTAACTAAAATAAAGAAAAATATTATTCTTTATACTATATCAGTATGTACGCAAAACAAGTAAGTCCTGAACTCTACCAGGGACTGCTGCTTAATAGTATAAATGATAAGGAGAGCTTAGAGATAAATTACGGCAAACAGCCGGAATCTATAAAGGTACATTTTAATCATAAAATGCAGGAGCTCCTCCAGATGACTCCGGAGCAGTTTTTTCTATATAAAGAATTATTGATGCTGTACCAGAAATACTATGAGAATATAGATAGTATCGTATACGGCATGCTGAATACTACTCTAAGAGCAAAAAGAGGGCAGCTCTCGTATAAGGAGAATATGGATAATATATCTGAATTTAGTAGATTGGTACTTACCCCAAAACTGCAGGCTGCAAGAGCAAGTGGTATCTCAGAGAATCTATTAAAACAGCTGTATCCGATTGCTGCTGCATACTGTTCCTGCGAGTAGAGTATTAGAGATAGAGTATTTGGCATTTCTCACAAAAAAAGGTTCTTCTGTGAGTCTTACCAAGATATTCTTTCTTCACTTTTTCATGATCTCTTGGACATTCTTTCTTGGTATGTACCTGCCAATGTTTTTTAAGGGTGTATGCTTTTTTCCATTCAAGGAATAAAAAACTATACGTATGCGCATCTTCGATGAGTTCTCGAAGTTTCCTGGAGGGAAGGGCGCCAATAGTACTTGAAGGATGAACCCGTATTCTAAACAATACTTCATTTTTTATAATATTGCCCACTCCTGAAAAAATATTCTGATCCAGCAGTGCATCACAGACAAGCGTATCTGGCATTGATTTTAATTTTTTATAAGCTGCTTCAGGATCCCAGTTCTCTGACATAATGTCAGTAGTCCAGTTATAAATATCCTTTGTTTGTCACTCAAAAATTGTCACTGCACAGCTATAAAAATTTATTTCACCCTTTGCAAATTTCAGAGAAAGTCTTGGTTCTCTCTCTTCTTTTCTTTCGTTGATTCTATAACTTCCAAACATGAGGAGATGAATCTTCACAAAAAAATCCTGAAACTGTATCAGCGTATGCTTTCCCCAGCTTTGAAAATCAAAAATCTTTTTGCCTTTTATTCTCTGGATATCTTGTTTACTGTTTCCTGATACTTCTATGACTTTCTTCCCCTTAAAAGGAAGCAGTTCTTCTTTTAGTATAATGATAGATGGACCTTCAGGCATAGATATTAGTTGTAAAAGAATGTATAAGCGGAAGCATTGAGTTCAATTACTTAATTATTGAGCCTAATGATAGCGCCCCAATTACTGAGCCTTACGCACTCTCGCACCCTTTGTAGTTTCCACCTTTGCACCCTCACTCCGTACATACACCTTTGTAAACTCAGCTCCTAAAAAGAGGATAGAGCTTGCGTAGAATACCCAAAGCAGGATGACTATCAAAGATCCTGCGGCACCGTAAGTATCTGTAAAATTACTATTCCCAATGTAAAGACCAATGAGAAATTTACCAATGGTGAATAAAAATGAAGTAACAAGTGCTCCGATAATAACATGTCTCCATTTCAAATTGCGGTCAGGCAGTACCTTGTAGATCAATCCGAAGAGTACGGTGATGAGCAAAAATGATATGAGTACACTTAATCCTTGTATCATATATGTAGCTGCAAAGCTTGAGAGCAGGGAGGCGATATAGTCATTGAGAGCAGACAGTACTGCATCTACTGAAAGAGATACCAGCAGGAGAAAGGCGACACCGATGACAAGAGTAAACGAAAGGAATCTATCCTTGATAGCTCCCCAAATACCTTTTTTTGGATCAGGCTTTACTCCCCAGATAGTATTGAGAGAACTCTGCAGTTCTGAAAATACTCCAGATGCACCAAGCACAAGCGTGATGACTCCGATGACTGCAGCAATACTGCTTGCCTCAGGCTTGGAAGCGTTCTTTAAGATGTCCTGTATGAAAGTTGCTCCGCTTTGTCCTATGAGACTCTGCATCTGAGCTACTATATTTCCTTGAGCTGCATCTTGTCCCAGGAATATACCAGCGACGGAGATGATAATGATCAAAAGAGGTGCCAGAGAAAATACTGTATAGTAGGAAAGGGCAGCACTCATCCTTGGTACGTTATCCTTTTGCCATGCTGAGAAAGTGTCCAGGAGAAGAGTCTTTATCTGTTGTGTCTTCATAGGAGAGTCATCAGAAAATAATAGATAATAATATTTCTAATGCTGCTAAAAATCAAGGTTATCAAAAGTTAAGTTTATTTACGATATGATTTAGGAGTATCCATTACGCTATGCCTACCAGGAGCTAGGAGATTAATTTACTTTTTGATGGATATGTATCCTAATCAATTAACAGAGTTTTATAATTCAACAATAGATTTTTTACATGTAAAGCAGTATTCGTGATATGATTGTCAGTATATAACTGTTACCCAAATATAATGATAAATTTCCTTAGGAAGAATACGATTGTAGTCGTATTCGCTTTTACATTATTATTTGGTTTCTCAGGAAATGTGGCTAATGCAGCTACGACTCCTGATCTTGGAACAGGTGAGACTTACGGCGTTCTTGCAGGAACATATACGAATGTTGCCGCGGGTACAACGATCGACGGCGGTATTGGATTTACTACTCCACCGGCAACGGTACCTGCTGGTATTCATACCAGTTATGGTCCTGGTGCCCCTACACCGGCTGCGCGTATTGATGTAAATACTGCGCTTGGTGCTTTAGGAGTTCAACCTTGTACCTTTACTTTTGCTGCTGGAGCTATCGATCTTTCCACAGATGCAACTCATGGTCCAGTTGGAGTATATACACCTGGAGTCTACTGTAGCACGGGTGCTATGGATATCGGAGGACCACTTACATTGAGCGGTGCGGGTACCTATATTTTTAGACCGACAGGAGCACTTACGTCTACGGCGGGTTCCGTTGTGACGCTACTTGGAGCATCAGCTTGCGATGTATTTTGGACGCCAACCGCAGCGACTACTCTTGCGGCAAATACTATTTTTGCTGGAACTGTGATTGATGATGCTACAGCCATTACTATCGGAGCAAATACAGTTTGGAATGGTAGAGCATTGTCGCTTGGGGCAGGTACTGTGACTACTGATACGAATACTATTACTGTTCCCACATGTACTGCAACGCTTCATGTAATCAAGACAGTGATTAATGATAATACAGGTATTGGAGTTTCTTCTGATGCGACACTGCATGTAACTACAGGCGGCATTGATGTTGCAGGCAGCCCGCAGGCAGGAGTTGATGTATTGGGGACTACTTATGTTTTGGATCCAGGTACCTACGCGGTAAGTGAAGATGCACTTGCTGGGTATACGGTGACCTATAGCGGAGATTGTGATGCGGCTGGAAATATTATTCTTGCATCAGAAAATGATAGGACATGTACGGTTACAAATAATGATATTGCACCTTCTACAATTACAGTCACAAAGGTGGTGATCAATGATAGCGGCAGAACTAAAGTGATTGCCGATTTCCCATTATTCATCAATGGGGCACCTGTTGTCTCAGGTATTACAAATACACTTGCTCCAGCTATATATACGGTGACAGAAACGGCTGACCCTAATTATACGCAGTCATTTTCCGGTGACTGTAATGCGTTAGGTATTGTTACGCTCAATGTGAGTGAGGCACGTTTTTGTATTATTACAAATAATGATATTCCTTTCCCTCCCACTTCCGGTGGTGGAGGGGGATATACTCCTCCTGTGAGTACACCAGTTACTACACCTGCAGTTCCTCCGCTTATTGATATTGTAAAAACCCCAAGTCCTCTTGCTCTACCTAATGGTCCTGGAGCAGTAGAATATACGTACACTCTACGTAATATTGGAACAGTAGTAGTAAATAATATCACGTTAGTGGGGGATACATGCAGTCCTATTGCCTTATTCTCAGGAGATACCAACGGGAATGCAATCCTTGATCTGACGGAAGTCTGGGTACATAAATGCACCACAACACTTACAGAGACTCATACAAATACAGTAGTTGCCACTGGGTGGGCAAATAACATCAGTACTGTAGACATAGCCAGTGCTACTGTTATAGTCGGCGAGCCTATTGTGGCTCCTTCTATTCATGTAATAAAAATTCCAAGACCACTTACTTTACCTTCAGGCGGGGGGTGGGCAACTTATACAGAAATCATTAATAATACTGGTACTGTCCCACTTAGTAACGTGACTTTGACGGATGATAAATGTCGCCCTGTGAGATATGTTTCTGGAGATACAAACAAAGATTCAAAGCTTGATACGAATGAAAGATGGATCTATACGTGTAGAGCATACCTAAGAACTACTACTACAAACACTGCTATCGCGAGCGGTACTGGCAATGGTATAAGAGTCAGAGATATTGCAGTAGCTACTGTAGTTGTTGCACTTCCAGTTCCTGGAGTCCCTGCTGCTATCACCCCAGTCGCTGCTCCAGTTCCAGCACCTATCGTTGTTTCACCTGTTATTATTCCTAAGCTTCCAAAAACAGGGGTTGTGCCTGAAACAAGGGTGTTGCCAGTAAATATTATTATCCCAAGTATCGCGGTTAATGCTGCAGTCCAGAAAGTAGGGCTGACAGCAGACGGTGCGATGGACATTCCAAAGTCTTATTCTGATGCAGGCTGGTATGAACTTGGAACATACCCAGGTGATATTGGCAGCGCAGTGATGGATGGACACCTCAACTGGATCAATAATGTGAGAGGTGTATTTGCAGATTTACAAAAACTAAAACCAGGAGATAAGATTTTAGTAAAGGATGAGAAAGGGAATATAGTTTCATTTATTGTGCGTGAGAGCAAACTTTATGGTGCTTCTGATGATGCAGCTGCCATTTTCAGCTCTAGCGACGGTAAGGCGCACTTGAATCTTATTACTTGCGACGGGGTATGGGATAAGAAACAACAGCAGTATTCTAAACGGCTAGTTGTATTTGCCGATAAAGAATAGGTTAACTGATCCAACAGCATTGAATGTATAAAATAGATATAATGCTTATATCTTAATTTTCAGTATAATTTTTCCTTGAGCGTGCTATACTCGGTGCACTTATTTCTCTTTTTGAAAGACTGTGTTACCTACTTTGAAAACTGAATTCATCAGAAGTATCGTAAAGGAGTATTTTATCATCATAGTATCGGTTATTTGTGCCTTATTTATCATAATAGGTATCACAAGTGTCAAAGATGACAGTGTCACTATTGATGAAGTGGCACATATTGTCTCAGGATACTCCACGCTTACGAATCTGAATTATAATCTCAATATAGAGCATCCTCCGCTTGTGAAAGTGATCTCTGCTATCCCGCTTCTTTTTCAAGATATCGATTACAAACTACCAGGTCTCAGAATGCCGAATCAGTGGCAGGAGGGAAATAAAATACTTTTTGAAAGCGGGAATAATATAGATGATATTTTATTCTGGACGAGGTTTGCTGTGCTCATATTTCATGGACTGCTTCTTTTTGTCTGCGGAGTATTATTTAAAAAGTTTCTTACGCCTACTTGGTCTCTCATTGCATTATTTTTTCTTGCCTTTGAACCAAATATTTTTGCTCATAGCAGGTATGTCACCACGGATGTGGGGATTGCATTATTCTCTGTGATCAGTCTTCTGCTTACCGCAGTTTTTATGCGTGATCCTACTCATAAAAATGCATTGTATCTTGGGCTAGGACTCGGGGGAGTACTGCTTACAAAATTTTCAGGAGTGCTACTCACACTCTATATTTTTGTAATACTGCTCATCTTTTCTTTTATTACGTATAAGTATGATAAAGAAAAAAGTAAAAATATCTTTAAAAATACTCTAAATACTGCTTCTGTGGCTGCCTTTTGTGTATATATAGTCTATACATTCTTTAATATTAATACACCTATATCTCAGCTGAGATCCTTTGTAAATACTTCTCTGATGCCCGCTCCTATCAAACAGCTGGAGCTTATCTTTTCTGACTATACATTTACTAAGGCAATTCCTTCTTATCTTTCAGGACTTGATTATGCGGGTAACCGCTCTATCCAAAGAAGTGAGGTAACTGGCACTCAGTTTCTTGATGGAGAGTATGGCACAATGGGAAAGGGGTGGTGGTACTATTTCCCGAAGGCATGGCTCTATAAGGAAAGTCCTGCAATTTTGATTCTTACTTTGCTTGGGGCAGCTATACTAGGTCTCTCGCTCTGGAAAAAGAAAAAAATTGAAACCGCACTTCTTTTGATGCTAGGATTTTCTGGTCTGTATCTCCTACTTTCGCTATTGTCGACACTGAATATTGGTATCCGTCATATTGCTCCTGTGCTCGCACTTACTCCTGTTATCGGAGTCTGGATAATAAGCAGATGGGAGTATGCTCATAAATATATACTGATTGGTATATTGATTCTGACTCAGTGCGTAACTATTTATAGTACATATCCATTTTATCTCTCCTATTTCAATGATTTCTCTGGAGGTTCTTTGAATGGATATAAACATCTCTCTGATTCAAATGTGGACTGGGGACAGAATCTCAAACGCCTTTCTGTATGGGCAGAGCAGCAGGGCATAGATGCTATTTACGTAGATTATTGGGGAAAAACCCCTCTGAACTTTTATGATAAAAAAGGCATTCTCAAAGCTTGGCATGGAGACTGGGGACGTCCTCAGGGCATCTTTGCTATATTTCCCGTATGGATTGAGCAAAGTAAATGGGTAAAGCAGAGAGGGCTGACTGCAGAGGATTATTCTTATCTTGATCAGCTACCGCATACTACCATTGGAAATAGTATTTTTATCTATGATCTGAGATAAATATGACTACTAAAGAAGCTCGAACAATTATTACTCTCCTGGAGAGCGGAATGGTATATATACACCCTGATGTCCGTCATCAATGGGGGTTGGAGTATCACGTGCCAGACGTCCTTATGTGGAATAAAGGGATGGGAAGAGGAAGGTCAGAAAAGATCATGAGTACTGATGAAATAACTCTCTTTCTCATGCAGTATCATTTCGGTCAGATTAGGAGACATATGAAGAATGCAGGATAGCGTATCTTAGGAGATCATGGGAAGCTTAATAGTTACCTGCGTGCCGCAGCCAGGTTTGCTGATTATTTTAAAATCAGCATTCTGAGCAGTCATAAAGAATTTTGTACTAAGGGCACCGATACCTCTCTGGTCAGATTTTGTTGAAAACTGTCTTTCCCCATATGCATCAAGTTGAGATGGTGTCATACCAATCCCATTATCTCTTATAGTAATACTCACTTGAGCTTGTTCAGGCAATATTGTCACGTGAACTCTAATCATACCATCTTCTTTGGGCAGAACACTGATAGCTTCTGCAGCATTTTTCAAAATATTATAGAGAGTTGATTTAAAATGTTCTGGAGGTATGAATATATGAATATTCTGGCATATCTCCATGGAAAGATTGATTTTTGATTCTCCAAGATAGATCAAGAAACAATCCTTCACGTCCTCAAGGATTGTTTTTAGAGAGACCCTTGCAGGACTTTCATGGTATGCGATCAGTGCCTGGATGGTCTTATTTATATTTTCTAGTTTACTTAAATAGTCAGATTTTTCCTTACTTTGAGAAAGTATTGTCCGGAGCTTTGGAATAATCTTATCTTTTATAAGTAGCACTGCATCAAAGGTGTGATTCGCATCTTCTTTTATTTTTTTATACTCGCAGTCCAGTACAGCATAAGCCTCACCATGATATTTAAAAAAAATAGTATCAAGAATACCAAGAACAGGAGTAAGCATATTATTTACATCATGCTCGATGCTTAGTCCCTTGAATGAAGGGAGATAGGTACCCTCTGTACTCTGGCTCTTAAATCCTTCCGGCTCTTTAAGCTGGTCCATAAGTGTACCTAAAAAATATTTGAGTCATTTTGTATCAAAGTAGTGAATAAATAGTAAAAAAGAAAGAGTATTAAAAATAATGCAGCCAATTCACTACTTAGTGCACTGTATAAGTGCGAGAATAGGTATTAAGATACTTGCGACGGGTGTATCAGTAAGTTGATCTTTCTCGATCCATTCACATCCGGCAGAGTCATGACCGTCTGGTTCAGTTTTTACTGCCTGACCTGGCTTTATGGTGACTCGGTAATACATGCCGATATGATGTGTCTCCACGTCATCTGCATTATTATTCCAAATGGAGGTTTTACAAGAATTTTCCAAAGCTTTGATGGTTTCTATTTCTACACCTACTTCTTCCATAAACTCTCTTCTAAGCGCATCTTCAATACTTTCACGAAATTTGATACCACCTCCCGGGAGATCATACTGACCTTTATAGGCTCCTCTTGTTTTCTTAATCATCAGTACTTTTCCATCCTGTTCTACGACGCCGTACACTCCGATATGGGTATTTTCTTTCATAAGAAACGGGAAGCTATGTAGTAAACTAGGAAGAATATAGCACCTTGTTACCGTAATGTAAATGTGGTGAACTAATAGAATGTTTTATCTTAATGATTTTTAAGAGTTCATTAGTACTATAAATAATGTTATTAATAGAAAAGGGAGGTGTCTCTATGAAGGAAGATTTGGAAGAGTTTCTGGAAAAAGTAGTATAAAAAACTGCTTTACTGCTCGACGGAGCAATAAAGCATGAGATTAATTCAAATAAAAAATTAGCTTAATGATATACCTGGGTAGAAATATTTCTGCCCAGGTATTTTCTTAAACTGTATTCTACATTCCTAAAATCAGTGTCGCAAGTCCTAGGAAAGCCATAAATCCAAGTACATCTGTGGCTGTTGTAATAAAAATTGTTGCTGAAGTAGCAGGGTCTTTTCCAAGTTTCTGCATGATCAGCGGTACTATCGTTCCGAATAATGCTGCAACTAATAGATTGAAGATCATTGCAAATCCTAATATGATCGCGATTTTCCAATCTCTGTTAAAAATAAGTACAATAGCGGCAACAATGATACCATTGATAAGTCCATTGATGACACTAGCTCCAATCTCATTTTTGAGAGTATGCCATGCGCTTTTAAGATCTATCTGCTTGAGAGCGATACCTCTTACCACTACCGCAAGGGTCTGAGTAGCGGCGTTTCCTCCCATTCCAGCTACGATTGGCATATATACTGCGAGCAGTACATATTTTGTAATGATGGGTTCAAAGAGTCCTACTGTAAAAGCAGCGAGAAAAGCAGTACCTAGATTGATAATAAGCCATTTATATCGAGAGTGTACTTTGATCATCATACCATCTGATACACCTTCTTCATCATGGACACCGGCAAAATCGTATAGAGATGCAGACTTCTGTTCTTCCATCACTCTTAAGATATCGTCCGAATAAATGATACCAAGTACATTTCCAATATCTCCAAGTACCACGACCTGATTATGGGGATTATCTTTAAAGGTCTGGAGGACTTCATCATGATCCGCGTCAAACTGAATAGTCGGGATATTTTTAGTAAATTTCTTTACTTTATCCGTGTGTTTTCCAATTCCTAATGAATAACCGGGAAGATACCCCGTAATTTCATTCTTTTTTATAACTATAATAGTAGGTGGTCTGCCTCTTCGAGCTTCGTGCTCCTTAAACTTCTTGATAACGCTGGAGAGTACATCATCCTGCTCAATCTGGATGTAATCTAGATTCATCAGTCCTGCTGCTGTTTCAGGATCAAACTGAGAGAGCACCTGTATACCTTCTTTGAGCTGTTTAGAGAGTTCTTCTATGATCTTTTTCTGTCGTTTTGGCGGGAGCATTTTTAGTGCATTTGTTGCCTCATCAGGATCCAGATGTTCGAGTGGTGGTACAATTTCTTTATTTTTCAAGGTATCAAGAAGTTTCTTCTTCGTCTTACTATCAAGAAGATTGAGCATATGTGCCTGCTCCTTATAGGAGAGCTTTTTGAATACAGCTGCACGTTTATGGGCAGAAAGAGCGCTTTCAGATAAATGTGAGAGCACCTGCTTTTCATTCATACGCATAGGAAGGAGAATCAGAGAATGTAAAGAATGGATCTGGCGAAGACAGCCTTATCGATGAATTATAGCACGCAGACAGGGTAAATGTCTATGATTTACTTTAAGCATTCTATTTTTCTCTATACCCAAATGGCGTAAGTATTTTTCTAATTTTTGGTGATTTCAGTCCTTTGCTGATTCCATAGGGAATAGTCTCTGAAGGCTTGCCTGTCAAAACACCTTTAAAAATCTGTATAAGTGCCGGCTGTGAAACGATTCTTTGAATAGCGTCAGTCATGACTTTTTGAAAGACATTATCATCAAATGTCATATAGAATTCAGGAAGCATTGCTGCTACTTGCTTTGGTAGATGCAGCTTCATATAGTCACGGGCATGAGGAGGCAAGATCAGTTTTGCATCTTGATCATTCTGAAAAAATTCATTATTTGTGAGCACATTTTTATAGAGAGAATGAAACTGCTCTCTATTTGCAGAGACAATATTTCGGACCTTATCAGGATGTTCAGGACGCGGATCTCCCATGTAGGAGAGGGAAGTGATCGCTTTAAAAAGTTCTTCATGTGTCACTTCATCCTTTGCTAATAAAAGTAGTGCAACTCTTACTGCAAAGCTAAGGTTTTCTTCTATTACTTCCTGAATTTCCGCAGAACCCTGCTTAATGATATAAAAGGGTTTATGCATTCTTCCGGCGACATAGAGTCTCAGCCATTCTCTGAGATCTTTGATAAAGGCTTCAGTACTGATTACTCCGTACTTGATTATTCGTTGAGAAGCTCCGTATTCCTGTCTATGATTCTTAGGTGTAGTCATTAAATTATATGAAATCGCGCCTCCTGTATCTTGAATCCTAGTAAACATTTCTGCTCCTCCTAGATGCATCAAAAGAGAATAGTCCTCTGGGTACTTTCTCATATTTACTTGATGAAAACGAATGACGTCTTTTACAACTAATATTATATCCAGACCTGGGGATTTTCGCTGATCACCATGTTCCATTACGGCAGAGCCGTACCCTATTGCAATATCCACTTCTTCACTAGTATTTCGACTGTCTACCAGGGTATGAAGAATTTCCTTAACATAAAGATTCATCTTGAACTGTAATCCTCTAAATTCCTTCGAAAATCAAAAAAGGATATGTATGTACCAGGTTTTGAATGCGCTGGGATAACTTGTCTCTGAATTGATTATGTTGTGTTGTATCAGAATTGAAAGGACGATGCAAGAGTGATTTTTGTATATCTTCAATTTCTTTTGAAAGAGTACGGGTCTCAGGGGACATAAAAGTTTCTTGAAACCGTTCCCATATGTATCTGGTAGCAGCATCTGAGATATGCAGCATGTCTTCAGTATAAAACCGGTAATCACGAAGCTCATCCATAACTATTTCGTAGCTTGGGAAATATCCTGTATATGAAAAATTTGAAGTCAACTTTTCAATGGAAATATGCAGGAGAGACTTGCTGATCTGATTATTGTGAGCTCCCTCTTTCCAATGCCTTATGGGGCTTACAGTAAAGACAACATGAAGGTCAGGGTAGAGCGTATGGAGTTTTTCCAGGACAATTTTATATGCATCTGTTATTTCATCTACTTTAAGTAGAGATCTCTCAAATAAAGTATCAGGCTGTTTGTGGCAGTTTGAGACAACTTTTCCTGTTACTTTCAATCTATAGATCCATGAGGTTCCAAAGGTAATAAAAAGTATCTTTGTTTTTTCAAGATGTGCTCTTGCATTTGAGAGAGCAGTATTAATCTTGGTGAGACACTCTTCCTGAGAACTGGAAGAAAAACTTCCATGATGATCATAGGAAGCCCAGAGACCGTTTGAAAAAAATAGATCGGAGGCAGTGTATATTTTCTTACTCATAAGCACTTCCAATACTCTCAGTGCAGAGAGGGGATTGTAGACTATGCCGGTAGGATTAATGATGATGGGAAATTTGGAATGCTGCATAAAAGCTCCCATATTTTCAGTGAAGCAGGAACCAATCATGAGTGTAGGAAGTGTATGATCAATCTTTACTGTAGACTCAGGGATTTCTACGACTGTTCGAAAAAGTTGTTCTTTTATAGATTTCATAAAACGTCAGTTAAGTACCTCTACTATGTGGATTTTTGGATGAAAGGCAAGTCTGAAGAAATCAATTAGTACCCAGAACTATGGATAAACTGACTGAATTAATTGATAAAAATAAAATTAGTGTTATTTTGTACGTATAAATATTAAAACAAAAAATCCTCGAAAGAGGTGAAAGGAAATAACGTGGGAAAAGGAATCTTAGAGATTATAGCGAGTGTACTCTTCATCATCTCAGGAGTTCTTTACATAAAAAGTCTCCTGAATGGAAAGGAAACGTATAAGGTAACCTGGATTATCTGGGCTGGATTAGATGTATTAGGGTTTGTCAGTATGTTTATTGCTAAAAGCTGGAATTTAGTCAATCTAGCGGCAGTAATGACAAGCTTTGCTATTGCTTTCATTGCCTATAAGTACGGACAAAAAGGATGGAGTACAGAAGACAAGATTTGCTTTGTAATGGCGATTCTCGGAATTCTCTTATGGGGATTTTCAACTGATCCGCTATTTGGGATTATTTCGAGTCAGTTTGCTATGCTTGTTGCCTTCTATCCTATGGGTGTTCACAATTTGCATACTCCTGAAGAAGATCCAATTGCATGGTTAATTAACTGGTTCTCGTGTCTATTCCTATGGGCATCTGTTGATACATTTACATGGGAAGCTGCATTACAGCCCGCAGTGTTTGTTATTATCACTTCTTTTATGTTTTTTGCTTTATGGAGAGACAAATTACCTACTGCAAAAAAGAATGAAGTATTAGTATAAAGATAAAAAAATGAAAGATCATCTCACGAGAGTGGATGGTCTTTTTTATTTTACTTCATAAAGGTATATAAACTGTCCTTTACTAAAGAGATCATCTTTGACTTTTTCTTTTTCTACTATTCTTGGATGCTTTATCTCAAATACAGGTGAGACGATTTTTGTGCCGGAGGGAAGTGCGTCAAATACATGGTCCATCTTCAAAAGGATCGGTTTCATCAAAAACAAATAGATCGCATCAGGTTTCACTGGAAGCGTCATTTTAGTGAAGTCTCCGTGGATAAAGTGTGTCTTACTTTTTTTGAAAAATCCTACTACTTTTGTGTAAAGTACTAGCAGAAATGCTGCCTCGATCCCAATTGTCTTTACGCTATATGTTTTTTCTGCATAAAACAGTACTTTTCCATTGCCGCTCCCCAAATCATAGAGTGTATCTCCGGCTTTCAGTGCAAGTAGTGTCAGTGCTTTTTTCATTGTCTCATCATGGGCGATCACCACAGGAGCGCCGCGCATCCTTGCCAGCAGCTGATAGAAAAAGACAATAATCAGCACAATGACTGCTGAGATAGCTATAAGTATAAGTGTATTGAGCATTGAAAATATGAATGTTTGATGGAATCTTAGTATTCGGAATCAGTCCTGACTGCAAAAGAGTACCCTTCTGTCTTGTGATTTTCAAGCCATATTTTCCGCTTTTCTTTCATAAGAAATCTTGTAGAATAGAATATACTATTTCTTATCATTCTCTCCATGGCAGACGTATTTCCACAGCAACCAGAGGGAATTATCATGCTCCGGGAGAGCAAATTTTTTCTTATGACGAGAATATTTTTTCTCGAAGTGGTTATGGGACTTATTCACGTATTTTTTCGATTTATCTTGAACCTGACGGGGCTTCTCACTCAAAATGTAGCAGAGGGTATTTCTTTTTATCTGATCTATATATTTTTTATACAGATCGTCAATGCTATGATACTCGTATACATTCTTTTTAAGTGGATGAATAAGTATTATGTCATCAACCTTAAAGAGATCACTGTTCATGAGGGACTTTTTAAAAAGAGACAGGCCAATTACTCACTTGCAACTGTTGATCATATTACTCTGAGTCAGGGACTTTTTGCCCGTCTTATGAATTACGGTACTGTAAAGCTTTTCGATAGTGCCAATCAGCAGCGTGTAAATATCTCAGGTATTACAAATCCTGCTTATTACCTTGAGGCTATTACGAAGGTAAGAAATGCAGCTGCCTTTGGACCTGCTGCTGGTATTTAATGTGAATGCTTACCTCGGTATGCTTGAAGTACTATTCCTGTAGCTATAGCTACGTTTAAAGATTCTGCCTGACCATTTGCAGGGTTTTTATGCCTATATGCTGGAATGTGTAGCTTTGATGTAGATAATGCTGTGAGCTGCTCAGATACACCTACAGATTCATTTCCCATAAGGAGGACGCAGCTTTCTGGAAAATCAAAAGTTTGGATAGAAGCACCTGTCATTGCCGTAGTAAATACCGGACTCTGTATTTCTGAAAGTGCTTTTTTTAGGTCAGTGTAATGGAGATGAACCCTACCCAGAGAGCCCATGGTTGCCTGGACTACCTTTGGACTCCATACATCTACTGTGTCCTCTGAGCAGAGAATAGTGTCGATGCCGTACCAGTCTGCGGTTCTTATAATGGTGCCGAGGTTTCCAGGATCACTTATATGATCTAGAGCGAGGATAAGAGTACTCTCCGTTGTACTTATTTGAGATTTTACATCTGGAATATGAAACACCGCTATTACATCCTGCGCAGTCTTGAGAGCGGACATTCTCTCAAGCTCTTTTCCCTCAGAGAGAAAGATCTTTTCAGATGGTATATTTACGAGAGTACTCTCTTCTTTCTCTACCCACGATGCAGTAGTAAACAGGCTGTGAAGTTCAAAGGTTGCTAGCAGCTCTTTGACACCTTTCGTGCCTTCACAGAAAAAAAGCTTTTCAGTGAGCCGCTGCTTTCTGGCATGAAGATCTTTTACAAAATGTATTTGGGCTTTTGTTATCATAGTAGTTTGATGAGTGTAAGACTATTGTAGCGTATTTCTTTCTACCTAGAAAGCAAAAGAGCGCCTGGCGTTTGATCATTTTCATTTTATACTAGAGATAGTATTTTTTGAGAATAAATTATGGATACATTGCCTACCACAACTACTGAAACGTCTAGTGTACCTGCCTCTTCAGAGGATCAGCTTCGGGAACAGACAGTACTTTTAAGACAAATTCTTACCCATCTACAAGAAGATAGAAGAAATAGAAGGATCTGGAGTACTCTTGAGATTGTATTTAGTATAGTAAAATACGCTATCATGGCTTTTATTGCATATAGTTTATTTTTATTTGCGACTAATCTTCTCAACGATACCCTTACAAGAGTAGAGAAAAGTGTCCCAACTCTTCCATCAGTAAATCTGCAGTCTATACCAGGATTAGATAAAATTCAGTTACCTTCATATTAGTAGAGCCTTTGCTAGAGCAAAGTTTTGATATTTTGACAAAGATGTAGATACGTGATAAGTATATATTAGGCTAATTTTATATTTAAAACATTACACCTCATGAATTTGACTACTCAAAGCATGTGGATGCGAATGAATCGCACGTCTCTTCGTACGTTTTTTGTCGCAGCTGCAGCTATCATGTCCGTCAGTTTTTTTGTAGCACAAGCGGTAGGACCTACTACCCACAATGTTGGACCAACACAAACATATACAACAATTCAAGCTGCAATAGATGCTGCCACGGCAGGTGATATTATTCAAATTGATGCAGGTACATATAATGAAAATGTAACTGTAAGTAAGACGCTTCAGCTAGTGGGAACTGGGACAGGTACTATTATCGATGGTACTTCAAAGGCTGGTAATGGAATTTTTATCACTACTGGTACGATAAATGTTGAGATAGCAAATCTCGTTGTTCAGAACTTTACTATGGGAAGTGGTATTCACGCGAATGGAGGAAACAACGGATTAAATATTAATAACACTACGGTTAGTGGTAATGGTATCTCAGGTGGATCAAACCCTGCGGGTATCTATGCTAATGGACCAGTTGATGGAGTCACTATTACTCATGTAATTTCTTCTAATAACAAGACACGAGGTATTGTTATCTGGAACGGATTTAAGAAAAACATTACAATTACAGATAATACGGTAACTGGAAATAACTGTTGCGGTATCGAGCTTCAGGATGGTTCAGCTTCAGGAGTAAATATTTCACGAAATACAGTTACTGGTAATACTGATAATGGAATTGCTGCAACAGGACTGACTTCTGGAGCAGGTGCAAACATTATTGCAGATAATATCCTGACAAATAACGGACGATTCGGAATTGAAATCAAGGTCCCAAATGGTACTGGAGCAGAATCTGGTGATGGTAGTATTGTTGTTTCTGGGAATAAAGTGAGTATGACAGGTCCCATTGCAAGTGGAGATGTCAGAGACATGGCAGGCATAGCAGTTATGAGAAGAGGATGGATAGCAGCAAATAATAATGCTGATATCCCAAGAGGTGTTGTACTAAAAAATAATGAAGTATCAGGTTATGTACAACCGAGCACTAGTGAAGGATTTGGTATTGTGGTGGAGGGAGTTGCGATGACCGTCTACGGAAATGAACTTAGCGGCAATGATGTAGATCTTCAGCAGCAAGCAGGTCATACACCTTATGTTATGGGAGTAAGTTCAACCGCTCCAGGATCAGACGGAGATCAGAGTAATATTTCTGATCAATACTTTGGACGAGGAAATTCTCCAGTGGTATGTGCTAACATCTATGATAATGGAGGCGTTACTCCACGAACAGTAGGTGTAGCAGGAACTATCGTGGCAGAGAACACTACAAAGGGTGTTTCATTCTGTACTATTCAGAGTGCCATTGACGATATGGTAACTCAGAACGGAAATGTGATTAGCATTGCTGAGGGAACTTTTCCAGAGAATATCACGATCAATAAATCACTTGAAATAGCAGGTAGTGAGAGTGGAGGAGGTACTGTCCTTACTGGTAATGGTACTAGTATAGTAAGTATTACGGCTGCAGATGTGAATATACATCATCTTACCATTCAGCTCACAAATGCTAGTGCGCAAAATGGTATAAAGGCAACCAATATTCCTGGACTTGTTACTATTCATGATAATCTCATCATGGATGTAAATGCTCCATGGAGATCACATGGTATAGAAGTAACAGGAACAACTACAGAGGTAAATATTTATGGAAATACAGTTTATGGTGTTGATGCGCAGACTCCCTTTGTTGGACGAGGGATCTATGTTGCACAGGTACGTGGAGTTATCGGAGGAGCAGATGATAAGAAAAATACTATTTTTTCCTATAATGATATCTTAAGTCAATTTTCTAATGGTCCATTGGAGATTTCATACAATGAAATACAGGGGGCGGGTATTGATATTACAGAGCCAAATTCAGGTGGGAATATCACTATTGAGGCAAATACCTTTGCTCCAAAGACACCTGGACTTCAGAGTCTTCTCATAAAGAACGTTTCTTCAGCTCCAGTACTTGTAAAAAATAATACATTTACAAAGCATAGAGTGGCTATCAATAATGCAAATTCCACAAATGTAACTATTGAAGGAAATACATTTACTCCTGAGGCATCTCTCAGTACCTTTGATAATATTGTGATCACAAATAAGGTAATCACAAGCGGTATGATTGCGCCTAGAGCAATGGACATTACTTTTAATAAGAATACTTTTAATGGTACGAATGGTAATGGTGTAACATTCCTTAACCACAATTCCACTGGAGCAACGTACGGTACTGTAGTCTTCGGCGGTACAGCTAATACAAAGAATACATTTGCTGCTTCACTTGGAAATTTTATTAAACTCGATGATCAGACCTTTGCGAATTCTCAGACGCAGACTACTGCTTATCCTGAATATGCTGCTTCCAATGGAGCTTCTATGACAACAGGAGCACCTTATGCAGGTAACGTTACGGCTACAGTAAATAATTTTGCAGGTCTGCTTGCTGCGAATCTTATAGAACTTAAAATGGTTCATCAGCCTGATAATGCAGCACTTGGTTTGATTACTTTTTCACAAGCTAATGGAGATGCAACTCTTAGCTCTCTTACAACATCGTCAGGAAGCCTTGTTCCAGCTTTCTCACCATCTACATATACCTATGTAGTTTATCTCCCTGCAGGGACTACGACAGTGCCAACAATCTCTGGAGTGGTGTCAAACTCCGGAGCAACTATGGTTGCTAATCAAGCTGCGACTTTAAGTGATACCGCAACTATTGAAGTGACAGCTGAGAATGATGCAACAAGTCTCTACAGCGTAACATTTAATGTAGCTGAAAATTCTTCTACTCCAACTGCTGGAAGCGGAGGAGGAGGTGGTGGAGGTGGAGGAACTTCTTCAACTGTGGGAACAGCTCAGGGAACTCAGAGTACTGGGGGAAATACTAATACAAACACTGGTTCTACAGCTACTGGAAGCGGAAGCACTAGTACAAATACGAATGGAAATACAGGTACTGGCGGATCCTCCAGTAATTCTGATATGAAATTCAATGATATTAGCGGACATTGGGGAGAAATGTATATTCTCAAACTTGCTGCAAAATGCGGTCTCACAGGATATAAAGATGCAGCAGGTAATCTTTTAGGTGAATTCAGACCAAATACCTATGTAGCACGTTCAGAGCTCGTACAGATGCTCTTCGGATGTGACGGAAAGAAAGTACCAATGAATACAAACATGACTGGAAAACCTTTCTCAGATGTGAATCCTGAGTGGTTCGACCTTGCTGTGAGAGTAGCAAAGGCAAAAGGATGGATTGAAGGATACTCTGATAATACATTCAGACCTTATGATCTTGTGAACAGAGCAGAAGCTCTCAAGCTTATCTTAAGAACAGTTTTCAGTGATTTGGAAATTCATAGCGGGCTTTCAGATGTATTCACTGATGTTCCGTCAGATGAATGGTTTGCAAGATACATCCACTTTGCATATGAAATGGGAATCGTAAATGGATACAAGGATTCAGATGGAAATTCTCTTGGAGTATTCTTCCCAGGAAACAAGCTCACAAGAGCAGAGGCGGCGAAGATAATAGTATTAGTGAAAGGATATTAAGAGAAAATAATCTAAAAGCCCCGCCGTACTTGTATGGCGGGGCTTTTACTACTAGACACGTATTTTCACTATATGGAAATATCTTTGTTGGGGCAAAATTGACATACTCAGAGCCTCATAGTATGATCCCTTTGCTTTTTATAATTGTTACTTGGAAACTATGAACCTCAATGCAAAACTTGCTACAGTAGCTATGTTTGGACTTGTGTTCGTTACTAGCTGTGGTGCTAATACTGACACGAATATGAATGTAAACACTGCCACTGTACCAGCGACTATTGAAGTAAACGCTAATGGTATGGCTATGGATGACATGATGAATACAAATGCTATGATGATGAACATGAACTCTATGACTATGTCTGGAGCCATGATGAACGAGCGAATGATGATGGATGCAATGAATACAAATATGAATATCTCTTTGTATTAATCTCCGGAAAAGTACTAAAAAAGCTGCTGCGTCAAACGCAGCAGCTTTTTTTTATTTAGAAATCTGTTATAGTTGCTGCACTTTTATTCACTTTTCTTCTCATGGCAATTCCATCCCGTACCCAGATCATGCTCGCAAGTGGTTTTTGTACTGATATTATCATTGCAGACCAGATTACGAAATGGTGTTTTGCTACTTATAAACCTGAGATTATAGTTATTCCCGATTTTCTGAAGCTCTTCTACGTGGAGAATAGAGGTATTGCTTTCTCTCTACCGCTCACTGGTCTTCCACTGCAGATCGTGACTATAATCCTATTGGGACTTATTATCTATGCTATCAAAAAGTATAAGGTATATCAGGATATTTATCTCTACGTATGTGTAATGATGATCCTAGGAGGAGCACTAGGCAATGCTATAGATAGAATATTCAGAGGATTCGTGGTGGATTTTATCAGTATAGGATCTTTCCCTGTATTTAATGTGGCGGATAGTTTTGTGACGATTGGTGGAGTAGGTCTTGTAGGGTATCTTTGGTGGAAAGAAAGAAAAACACCAGGAGCTAGTCAGGAGTAAGAGCCCAACCATAATTCTTATCCTCATCCCTATCCTTATCCTAAGAGCCTAAAAAAAGGATGAGGATAATGATAAGGTATGAGGATAGGGGGTGAAACTTCTAGTGTGCATCAAGCCAGTTGTCTCCAATCCCAGCCTCTACTTTCAGCGGTACTTTAAGCTTTAAGACATTCTGCATTTCCTCAACGAGAAGATGTGTCACTTCCTTTGCCTCTTCCTCTTTTACTTCGACGAGCAGTTCGTCATGGATTTGGAGCACCATACGGGAAGAGAGTTTTCTTTTCTTTAACTCTGCTGCTACATTCAGCATTGCAATCTTGATAAGATCCGCTGCGGATCCTTGGATAGGGAAGTTGATGGCTTCTCGTTTTGCTGCTTCGTAGAGTACGCGGTTGCTGCTTTTTAGTTCTGGGAAGTAGCGTTTTCTGCCGGAGAGAGTCTGTAGACATCCTATATCTTTTGCATTAGCTTCTAGTCCTTTCATAAAGCTATCTACTTTGCTGTAAGTCTCAAAGTATCTTTCTATAAATCCTGATGCTTCCTTTCGGCTGATCTTGAGATCTTGTGAAAGCTTGAAAGGTCCCATGCCGTAAATCACACCAAAGTTTACAGTCTTGGCTATACGCCTTTCCTGAGAAGTGACTTCTTCTGGAGTTTTGCTGAAGATAAGAGCTGCGGTTTTGGAATGAATATCTGTATCACTCTCAGTGAAAGCTTCAATAAGTGTAGGATCTCCAGAAAAGTGAGCAAGCATACGAAGCTCGATTTGAGAATAATCTGCGGAGAGAAGTTTATATCCTTCTTTTGCGATAAATGCTTTTCGTATCTTTCTACCTAGATCTGTTCTGATAGGGATATTCTGAAGATTCGGATCTGAGGAAGAGAGGCGCCCTGTAGCCGCAATGGTTTGTCTAAATGTAGTATGGAGGCGGTTCTCACTATCCACTAGGGTAGGGAGCACATCCACATAGGTGGAGAGGAGTTTCTGAAACTGCCGGTACTCAAGAATCTTCGCTGGCAGAGGATGTACTTCTGCAAGTTCCGTAAGTACTTGTACGTTTGTAGAAAATCCAGTTTTCGTTTTTTTAAAGGAACTCAGCTTCAATTTTTCAAAGAGAATTACCTGGAGCTGCTTTGGTGAATTGATATTGAACTCTTCATCGGCAATCTTATAAATTTCTTTCTCCAGCACATGCATATCCCGTGTCATTTCTACGGAGAGTTCCTTGAGATAGGCAGTATCTATTTTTATACCTGTGATCTCAATCTCTGAGAGGACTTCTGAAAGAGGCACTTCCATCGTAGAGTACACATCATAGAGTCCTTCTTCTTTTAATTTCTTTGTCAGGATCTCCTGAAGCTGCGGCATAAAATGAGCTTCCACAACTTTCTGCTCTTCATGGTCATCAGGGATGATTATATCCAGATGCTTTTCTACTAAATGTGAGAGTGTAGGCTCTCTTCTTGCTGGATCTAATAGAAAACCAGCTATTTGTATATCGAACATAGAGATGATCTTATATTAGAAAATGGACATTTGATCCTTTGATAGGATCTTTACTTCTGTACCAATAAAGTGCAGAAATTGTTTTGTGGAGTAGCAGACAAGAGACTCTTTTTTATTCTCAAATCTTTGGGAGAGAAAATGTTTTACTTGAGCACGAAGACTCTCATCAGTGAGATCGATGGGATATACTTTACCTTCAACTGTCATATACATATGCATAGTTGAAGCATCGCAATCTATATACAAAGTAGAAGCTGCTTCAAAGATCTTCAAATTTTTCTTCCACTCTGACTCTGTACTCATCTCTTCTTTTACATAGCTAGGAAGCTCGTGGACAGGTTCAGCGGCTGTACCTCCATGTTCCTTTGCTAGAGTCTCAAGCTCCCGTATAAGGGAATGAAATTCCAGTTCTTTTGCAAGCTTTATTATTTCATCCATCTGCGGCTCCGTCATAGCAAGATCTATATGCTCTATCTCTACGTCGCATTTTACGATGGCAAGCTGTTTGCTTAGCGTTGCTATTTCCCGGTTTTCCTCCAGCTTCGTTTTCAGAGATCCTTTTTGTTCCTCTGCATGCTCCAGGATCTCTTCCATGTTTTTATATTTGGAAAGAAGATCTGAGGCGGTCTTTGGTCCTACTCCCGGTACTCCAGGAATATTATCAGCGCTATCTCCCATAAGTCCGAGGAGATCAGGTATCTGTTCCGGATATACTCCCATTTTCTGTTTTACTCCCTCACGGTTATATATGACATTTTTCATCGTGTCGTAAATGAACACATTATGCTGTACGAGCTGCATCATATCTTTATCTCCTGTGATAATATATGTGTGCTTTTCATCATCTACTCTTAGCTTACAGGCAATGGTTGCTATCGTATCATCAGCCTCTACTCCAGGTATGACAAGTATTGGAAGTCCAAGTAACCCTACAAATTTTTGAATATAAGGTATCTGCGGTATCAGTTCATCAGGCATTTTCTCACGATGTGCCTTATATTCTACAAACTGCTCCTGCCGGAAAGAACCGCCTTTGTGATCAAATACTACAATAATCTCATGACAGTGTTTGTCTGCCATAAGTTTGAGAAGCATTTTTACAAAGCCGTAAATGGCATTGGTGACAAAGCCGTCTTTTGTAGAAAACTTTGGAATGGCAAAAAATGCACGGTAGAGATATGAGTTGCCGTCGATGACGTAGTAGTTGCGGTGAAGCGGGATCGTTGCCATATTTTAACTATTATTGATACCCTCGGATAAACATTATAGTTGTAGCATACGAGATAATCATTTCAAAGAAAATAGAATATTCCTTTTAATAAAAGTTAATATGGGTGTAGAATAAAGCGAGAGCTTATCCGTAATCCCCCTCATTATGGTTGCTATAAATGACACTATTCCTTCGGGAACACTTCAAACAAAAACATACGGAAGTGAAAGGGATGTGTATACCAATGATTTATTCTATGACAAAAGAGTAGTCCTATTTGGTATCGCTGGCGCATTCAATCCCATGTGTGAGCAGCAGTACCAGAGTTTTTTAGATAATTATGATGCCCTCAAGGACAAAGGGATTGAAGCTATCTATTGTTTGTCGGTCAATGATCCCAATACAATGGAGAATTGGTGGAAGTCACTGGGCTCTAGTGACAAAATCACCATGCTCTCAGACGGCTCAGGTACCTATATAAAGTACCTTGGACTAGAACAGGATTTATCTTCAGATCACATGGGGCAGCGCTCAAGACGTTTTTCAATGCTGATTGATAAAAGTGTGATCGTGATTCTGCATGTGGAAGATGCCCATGATTTTAGTGAGACAAGTGGATCGAAGCTTGTCGAGGAAATAAAGTGACATTGTCTTGATGGAAAAATAGAGTAATCTGTTAAGTAACAGATTACTCTATTTCGTTTCATGGCAATTAATCCAAAAGCATTACCGGAAAGCGGATCAGAATTACTTTTACAGATTCATCAGCAGGTTGATGGCTGTATAAGATGTGAATTGTTTGAAAATAATAACTTCTATGTGCCCGGTATGGGTACGCAGCAGACAGATATTTTGCTCGTAGGGGAAGGTCCTGGAAAAAACGAGGATCTTCAGGGACTACCTTTTGTAGGTGCGTCAGGTAGATTTTTAGACGAACTTCTGGGAAGCATTGGACTTTCTCGCGAAAAAATTTATATTACAAATGTAGTGAAATGCCGTCCTCCTGAGAACCGTGATCCAAAGCCGAATGAAATTGAAGCATGTGACAACTATCTTGAAGCTCAGATTATGGTGATTAATCCAAAGATTATTATTACGCTTGGTAGGTATTCAATGGCAAAGTTTTTACCCGGTGTAAAGATATCTGAAGTTCACGGTAAACCAAAAAAACGCCAAAGTGACGGACGGATTATCTTCCCATGTTATCATCCTGCAGTTGCCCTCTATAATGGCGGGATGCGTGAAACTCTTAAGGAGGATTTTGCGCGAATCCCAAAAATACTTGCTCTCATATCTTAAGTTTTCTGAACTTTCATGAAAAAATCATATCTTTCACTATTATTAGGATCGGCTTTAATAAGCGGAGCAGCAGTATGGATTGTGTTACACAGGCTTAGTCCCTTTGACGAGACTTGGTGGCTCTCCCTTGGACTCTTTTTTCTGAGCAGTTTTATCTGTCTCTCAAGCGTTTTTGCTTTGATAGGATCTCTTATTAGACTTGCGGTTCATCGTCATGAGACTTATTTTATACATTTCATGATCTCGTTGAGACAAGGGATGCTGCTTGCACTATTTTGTTTGGCCTTTCTAGGCTTTAGTATAGTAAAAGTGGTGACATGGTGGAATATTGTGCTGCTTTTTGTAGCCTTTCTTCTTGTGGAGCTTTACTTTATCAATAGACACTCATCTTTTTAGTTATGTCAGAACTGCTGAGCATATTTCCTTCCATTCGTGAAAATGAAATTCTTGCACCGTACACCACCTTTCGGGTTGGAGGAACCGCAAGATACTTTCTCATAATAAAAAATCGAGAGGATCTAAAAAAAGCTCTTGAGATAGCAAAAGAAGAATCTCTTCCTGTTTTTATACTTGGAGGAGGGAGTAATGTGCTTGTATCCTCAAAGGGATTCCCAGGATTAGTGATAAAGAATGAAATGAATATGCTGAGAGTTGAAGACTCCAAAATAACAGCAGAATCTGGAACTGTACTTGCCCTGGTAGTCAAGGCAGCAAAGGACAATGGACTTATTGGGATTGCAGCGCTTCATGGAGTGCCAGGTACTTTTGGAGGAGCGGTGCGGGGAAATGCCGGAGTACCAAACTGCGAGATGGGGAGCTTCGTAGTATCTGCGATACTGCTGGATGAGAACCTTGAATTTAAGACAGTTGATCAGGAGTATTTTCAGTATGCATACCGCTACAGCAGACTAAAAGAGAATAGAGAAATTATTATTGAGGCAACTATTGAGCTGACACCTGGAGGTAATCCTCAGGAAATATTCGCAGAAATGCAGGAGATGCTCAAAAGCAGAAAGGCAAAGCAGCCATGGGGAAGTTCAGGAGGATCTTATTTTAAAAACCCCACAAAGGAATACTCTGCAGGGTTTGTGGTAGATCAGGTGGGAGGCAAGGGAAGTAGAGTTGGAGGAGCTCAGATCTCTGAAAAACATGCTAATTTTATGATCAATGCGGGAGGTGCTACTTCAGATGATATAAAAAATCTGGCTTCAGAGATGAAGAGAAAAGTGAAAGAAAAGTTTGGAGTAGAGCTTCATGAAGAAGTAGAGTTTATAGAGTAAAAAGAGCTTTCTTAAGTGAAAGCCCTTTTAGTAGATTAATGTCTTTTGAGGACCATGTGAATCATGTCCTCTTCTTTGCCCCGCAAAGAGTAATATCTTTCGAGGATGTGTTCTGCTCTAAACCCGAGTTTTCGATAAAACTTATCTGCTCTTGTGTTATTGAAGAGTATATTTGCATAAAGTTTTTCTAGGCTAGCTTCACTAAAGGCAAAGTCCGCTATACTTTTTATGGAGTAGCTGGCTATTCCTTTTTTATGGAAGTTTTTGTCCCAAATGATGACTCCTAGTCTAGCACTTTTATCTTCATCATTGATCTCATGAAGACCAATAGTGCCGATAAGTTTTTCTTCAAAATATATTCCTCTCAGTACATCGGTACTACTATTTCGCATTCTTTCAATGTATATTCTTTCTTCCTCAAGAGTAGGGCATTTTTGAAGAAATTCAAAGTTCTGCACAATATCTTTTGAATATAAAGAGACTAGTACTTCTGCATCCTGGGCAGTGAGCTCCTGAAAATTTATTGACTGGGTAAGATTAGAGATACTTACGACATCATTCATTCTTATTCTCCTTTTTTATTTTGATTACCGGCATGTTATACTATTAAATATCTTAATGGTCAATATTTTCTAAGGTATAAAATAAAAGAGCTTCCTCAACCGAGAAAGCTCTTTTATAAATTTATTTACTGATTTATTCCTTAATTTTATTTCTAAGGAAAGCTGGTACATCGAGATCATCTTCTCCTGATTTCTGCTGTGGAGATGACGTCGGTGCTGCTTTTGGAGTGATAGAGAATGGATTGTTGCTCTGCTGAGGAGCAGACTGTGTGCTAGTTCCAGCTCGTGGAGCTACTTTTGGAATACTTCTCTGAGAGTGAGCTTTATTGGACTCCTCGTCAAATCCTGTAGCGATAACTGTTATTTTCATTTCTCCAGTGTATGATTCATTGATCACTGCTCCGAAGATAATATTTGCATCTGGATCAGCAGCCTCTGTGATGATCTTTGCTGCTTCATCTACCTCGAACATTGAAAGGTCAGTACCGCCTGTAATGTTGAAGAGTACTCCCTTAGCACCTCCGATAGACAGTTCAAGAAGCGGGGAATCGATGGCATTTCGTGCTGCCTCGAGTGCTCTATTCTCTCCTGTTCCGTATCCGATACCCATGAGTGCAGATCCTGCATTACTCATGACTGACTTCACGTCGGCGAAGTCGACATTTATGAGACCACTGATAGTGATGAGATCAGAGATACCCTGGACACCCTGTCTAAGTACTTCGTCTACTACTGCGAAGGCATCAGTAAGCGGAGTCTTTTTATCGATGATAGAGAGGATCTTATCATTTGGGATCGTGATAAGTGTATCTACTTTACTCTTGAGGCTATCAAAACCATTGGAAGCTTTTGATCCTCGAAGTTTTCCTTCAAATCCGAAAGGCTTAGTAACTACACCAACAGTAAGAGCTCCGAGCTCCTTTGCAATCTGAGCAATAACTGGAGCGGCACCTGTACCAGTACCACCACCAAGTCCACAAGTAATGAAGACCATATCAGCTCCATCAAGAGCTGCCTTGATCTCCTCTGAACTCTCCTGAGCTGCTTTTTCTCCAACTTCAGGGTTTGCTCCTGCTCCGAGTCCTCGTGTAGTTGCCTTACCGATATTGATCTTAAGGTCAGCCTGAGAGTTGAAGAGAACCTGCGCATCAGTATTGACTGCGATAAACTCTACTCCTTCTACTCCAGCTTCCACCATTCGGTTAATGGCATTACATCCGCCTCCTCCTACACCTACAACCTTGATGTTTGCGATAGGATGAAGATCTGGAGTCACCTCCATAGACTTCTTCTTAATGTTTGATGAGATGAATACGTTTTTGAGTGTATCATCGTTGGAGCTAGATTTCTCCTTTTTATTAAATAGTGTTGATGACATAAGTTTATGATAATAAGTGGTAGTTAAAGTAATGTTTAAGGCAGTAGTTTCTGGAAGAAGGACTTTGCTTTTCCTAATCCTGATTTAATGCCGGTCATTCCTTTCATATTGAAGGTAAAACCATAGTTTGGAGTATCCATACGTGCTCCCCATACCAGAAGTCCTATCGCTGTAGCAAAGGAAGGATCATCTGCTCTTTCTATGATACCTGCTGTCTCCATAGGGAATCCTACTTGGACCGGCAGGCTTAGTACCTGTCGTGATAGTTCAATGATACCTGGGATCTTTGCTCCTCCACCTGTAAGGATTGCTCCAGCTGGAAGCATACCGTCTCTTCGTATCTTTCTCAATTCGTCGCGTACCATCATGAGCATTTCATAATATCTTGCTTCAATGATCTTTGCGAGATAAGGACGGGATATCTTTTCCTGTTCGATAGGGTTGAGTTCACTTAGATCTATCTCCTCTTCAGGTCGTACCTCATCTACATTACATGTTCCATATTCTACTTTGAGTTTCTCTGCAATATCGAGACTTGTTCTCATACCTATTGCAATATCGTTTGTCACACTTTCGCCACCGAGAGGGAGTACTGCAGTATGGAGCATGGATCCTTCTTCGAAGACTGAAATGCTGGTTCCTCCATGACCAATATCTATTACTACAACTCCAAGTTCCTTTTGTCTTTTGCTAAGTACCGCTTCCGGTGCTGCTAAAGAATTTGGGATAAGATCATTGATATCTACTCCTGCTTCGTGAACACATTTTTCAAGGTTCTTGATAGCGGGCTGGAGACCAGAGATAATGTGGGCTTCTACTTCCAATTTTTTGCCAACCATTCCTACTGGATAGCGGATGCCTTTTTGAGCATCAATAGTGAAATGTTTTGGGATAATTTTGAGAACCTGTTTGTTGGCAGGTATTGAGATTGCCTGAGCAGTCTCAAGTACGCGCTCTACATCTGTATCTATGATTTCTTCTCCTTGAGTTGCGATTACACCCTTAGCTTCGGTAGCTTCTAGATGTGAACCTCCAATTCCAAGAAATACATGATGGATGGGTTCTCCGGACATTCTTTCGGCTTCTTCAAGAGAAAGGGAAATGGAATTGATAGTCTCTTCCACATCTATGACCTGTCCTTTTCTGAGTCCTAGAGAAGGTGCTACTCCAATTCCGATAATACTCGGAACCTTTTTGCCCTCTTCTACGATCCCGATGACAGTCCTTACCTTGGAGTTTCCAATGTCCAGACTAGCAATAATACGTTCTTTTGCCATTGGGTACTTTAATATTAGGTAGTTGAACGTTACTATTGGTTTTTGTTTGGATTGTTGGATCTAGTATAGAACGGTGCACTTTCTTTGACAAATCTTTTTATCTTTTGAATCTCAAGATGTTTTTGTATGAATATAAATTGTATTCATTTATATCTTGTATTTAAAACAATTATTATTTATATATGAAGAATACTATATATGTTCTTAGTGGTATGAAAATAGTGTAGAATATGAATATTTTTTTTGTTCTATGGGAGCTCAAGTAATTGAGTAAGAGAGTAATTGAGTAATAAAGTAAAATGATGAAAATTAAAATTTTACGTGTTTAAAAAAGACCTATTCTTCAATTACGTAATGACTTATTTACTCAATTACTGTATTCACTTATAATGATCCCAGTAGAACATCTATAAAAAAATGCTTTTACCTACACCACTTAATTTTGACCTTATGAATCCATCAATACTAGAACAATATTTTGCACCTGACATCATGAGTGTGCATTTGCGAGAGAAGATGCGTCCTCAAGTAAAGCGTGGTAAGCCAGGTGCTTGGACTCTTGAATTACTTGAAAATGAACAGCCGCTTGATAAAGCGACCCTTGAGTACATCGTACAAATACTTTATCAGGAAGTAGAGCATAGAGATGATGCTTTTATAGAGAAGGAGAGAAAGTATTCTACGGTTATGCAGATTGGGGATTTCCGTACTGTTGTCATACGTACTCCTCTTAGTAATGTGCTGGAGATTACTGTGATCCGTCCTGTAGCGCGTCTGCATCTGGAAGAATACAATATGAGTGAAGCGCTCAAGAAACGTCTTGAGGAGAGAGCTGAGGGTATTCTGGTAGCTGGTGCTCCTGGAAATGGTAAGACTACCTTCGCACAAGCGCTTGTGGAGCTTTATTATGCTCAGAAAAAAATCATTAAGACCATAGAGGTACCGAGAGATCTCCATGTTCCGGAAGGAGTAACGCAGTATGCTCTGAGTCATTCATCCTTAGATGAGATTCGCGATCTGCTTTTGCTTACTCGTCCAGACTTTACTTTCTTTGATGAGATCCGTAATCCAGAGGATTTCTTTCTTTTCAAAGATCTGCGTCTCACAGGTATCGGTATGGTAGGTGTGATACATGCGCATAGAGCCATCGACGCTATTCAGCGTATGATTGGAAAGATTGAGCTTGGAATGATTACACAGGTGGTGGATACGGTGATATTCATCCAGGCTGGTGAGATTGCAAGTGTCTATGATCTTGAATATGGAGTCCGTGTACCTTCAGGAATGCAGGATGCAGATCTTGCGAGACCGGTGATTATTATCAGAGACTTTGAGACTGGTAAGGAGGAATATGAGATCTATACATATGGAGAAGAGATCGTAGTCATGCCTCTTTCTGAGACTGCCGAAGGACCTGCAAAGAGCATTCCAGGACTTGTGGAGCTCGGACTTGCAGAGATGAAGAGACAACTTAGAAATAAAATCTCAAGAAACTTTGAACTTGAAGTAGTCAACCCAGGAAGAGTAAAGATTTATATGAATCAGATGGATATACCAAAATTTATAGGAAAGGGAGGAGCAAATATTCAGGAGCTAGAGAGACATCTCAATGTGAGTATAGATGTGGTAGAGAGAAGCGGAGGAGAAGGGAAAGCAAAGGCTGTATCTGAGGGGCAGCTGATTGATATCCCATATGAAATAGAACAGGATAAAAAAGGCCGAGTAGTTATTATTCCTCTCAAACCTATAACAGAAGCTGTATTATTTATTGATTCAAGAAGACAGTATCCGATGAAAGTGCATGCTTCCGGAGTAGTAAAAGTAGAGAAGGGGATGCTTACTGCTGTGGTGCAGAGGGGGAATTTTAGGTTGTTGGGGAGATAAGTAAGTAAGTAAGTAAGTAAGTAAGTAAGTAAGTAAGTAAGTAAGGCGCGTCATTCTGCAGCGTATTAAAAAAATGCTCTAAATAAATTGAACTGCAGAAACCATTAAACCTGAACATTTAAAGCCTAAAAAAGAGCTATCTACTTAAATCTAGATAGTTCTTTTTATTATGAAGACAACACTTTTACGTGTTTGGATCCTGCAGTTCTACACACAACGACTATTCCAATAACTCTCTGCAGGATGACGGCTCTCATTGCCCGATGATCAACTATTCCATGAATGTCATCTGAATTACTTAAAATGCAAAATTGTGGTATAATAATACAAATAACATATTACTCCTCCTCTATGTTCTCTCCTTCCACCCTAAAAATTGTGCCGAAGTTGCTGTTTGCTGTGCTTGCTATTGCATGCATAGTACCTGCTCATGCGGCTCCTGAGGATGTTGTCTCAAAGTCAGCATTAGTAGAAAAGCTCTATACTCAACTTTCACTGCAGATCTCGCCAGAAATACAGGTTTCTAAAAGCCAGGATAAACTCTATTTTCCAGATATTTGGCCGGCTTCTCCTCTTTATGACGTGACAGCGACTCTTTGCGAGAAAGATGTGTTCACTTGTGATGGTAAGAAGTTTCAGCCTGATATGCTTGCCACAAAGGAAGCCATGCTCAAGATGTATTATGAGATGCGTTATATAGATCAGGGAAGCGCGTTTATACCAAAGAAATATAATTATACCCCTGCGGTAGTATGGTATGCACCTTATGTGTACGAATCTATACAAGAAGGTTTTTATACAAAGGACACTGCACTTGGAGTACTGACTGAGAGAGATCTGGACATCTTTTTGATGAGAGAGAAGACCTTTAGCTTTTTCCAAAAGGAAACTCCTTATTTTGACGGACTTGTCATAGATAAAGGTAGCATACATGAGAACACCTACAGTAATGAGGAGAGAGTGAATACTATTCTTTCCAATTATTATATGGCTTTAGGCAATCAAAAGCTCTCTGCAAGTGTAAGGACGGCTTTGAACGAACGTCAGGATCTTTTTACCGCTTTGCTCAAAAAACTGAAGGAAAGTCCGCTTCAGGCTGACAGTGCATATTCTGCAGAATGGAAAACTAAATTTCGCGAAGCAAATGTAAAGGAAGTCCTTGGTTTTGGTGAATACAAATTTAAAACAAATGCCGCTTACCGTAAGAAAAATATCATGGCAGCGTTGAACAAAATGAATGGTCTTGTCCTGCAGCCTGGAGAGGAATTTAACTACTGGGATATTCTAAAGGAGAAAGGAATGGATGGTATAGGTGGAGGATGGACGCTTCAGGGAAGTCGTGAGGTGTGGGCATGGGGAGGTGGTCTCTGTGGAAGTGCTACAGCTCTGTTTCGATCAGCTTGGTTCTCTGGTCTTGAGATTACTGAGCGAAGACCTCATTCTGTATATACAACAGGATTTTACGACATGAAAGATATTGGTCTTGATGCGAGTATTTTTCTCACAAGTCCAAATCTGAAGTTTAGAAATAATACTGATGCTCCTGTAATGCTGTATGTGGATTATAAAGAAGAGCCAGGGTATGGCACTGCAAAGATTACTATGCTTGGTACAAAGCCGTTTGAAGAACTGAGTTTTGCAGACTTGAAAAGAGAAGGGGGATATTATATACGGGAAAGACTTTTTAAAATGAAGGACGGATCAGAGCGTACAGAACAGGTAAAGAGCAGTTATAGAAGAATACATTAATTTACAAAATATATAATTATTGCAATATATTATACAATGTGGTATTATATCTATGTAGCCAATCCGAATCGATCATTTCTGTTCATTTGTCCTTTTATCATCTCTTGGAGAGCACAGTACTTTGAAAGAAGCATCTGTATCTACTAACTGATGGTAGGAAAAGACAGAATATAATCAGCGCTGCATAGTACTATTATCGAGAGAGACTCATTCTCGATGAAATCCAATTTGAATCTTTGGTTTGATCAATGTAGAGAGAGCATTACATTGTACAAGGATACAGGTATGGAACTTAAGTAATAAGAAGAATTCCAAAAGAATTTTACTCAAGACTTAAAATAGGAACTATGGGCTAGGATTGGCTACTTTTGTAACAATCTTAGTGTTGCTACGTTATATATGTATATTTACTCTTTTATTCACTATATATGAATATTCTCTCTGCTAAACAGCACACATGGAAAGCAGCGGTAGCGGTATTAGTAGTGCTCTCAATCGGCACTCAGCTATCTGCTCACGCGATGAATGACTTCTCTGACGTCACAAATACAAACTTTGCCTATGATTCAGTAAACGAGCTAAGAGATCTCGGCATTATTGGCGGATATGCAGATGGTACTTTCAAGCCTGATAATGTGATCAATAGAGCTGAACTTGCGAAAATAGCAGTGAAGGTAGCAAAATTAAGTGGAACTATTGATCCAGATAAGGCTACTGCAAGCGGTATCGTATTTGCAGACGTATCTCCTACGGCTTGGTACTATAATGATGTAGCACTAGCTACTCAAGCAGGTATCTTTGAAGGATATAGAGATGCATCAGGTGCTCTTACTGGGAAGTATGGTCCTAGTGATGCAGTGACTCGAGCTCAGTCTGTAAAAGTATTGCTTCTCGCAGGAGGTCTGCCGGTAGCAAATGCTCCGTCAGCACCTTTCACAGACAGCACTTCAAGTGATTGGTTCTATCGATTTATCAATGCTGCATACGGATACTCTATTATCAATGGATATATGAATGCAAGCGGAGTCCTCACAGGTACTGTAGGACCAAATGATATGGTAACACGAGGGCAGGTAGCAAAGATTACTGCACTTACTCTCCATAGAGTAGTGACAAATATCAATATGAATAATAACGCTAATACTGGATCTGGAAGTACAATGACTGGTTCTGGTTCTAGTATGACGGGTTCTGGATCATCTATGACTGGTACCGGATCTACTATGACAGGTTCTGGAAATACAATGACTGGATCAGGTTCAAATATGTCTGGTACAGGTAGTACTATGAGCGGAACTGGATCTTCAATGTAAGAATTACAATAGTTACGAAAAGCGCATCGCGTCAAACGCGATGTGCTTTTTTATAATCCAGTGCTAGACAGGTTTCTATTTGATTTTTTTATCATTTCAAGTATACTCTCTATGTTCTTTCACAAATGGGGATGTATTTTGGCTTCGCTGATGGTGTCTTTAAAGTCATCGAGTGGCGTTCAGGAGCTTGCCTTGTTGCTCCTTAACTAATCAAGGCAAATTTAAGTGCTAAAAACACTGGAATTCTTGCACAGGTAAAGAACCTTTTCGTTAACGATAAGGAGCTCGCATTTGCGTAAGGACCTATTCACCTTCTATATAAGGTGACGTTCATTACTTTTGACTCCTCTACGGAGTAAGGGCGTAAAAAAAGAGGATAGGCTGAAAAGAGATGTGGGCTTTTCATTACCGAAACTACACTCATGTAAGAGGCGAGAGTGTTTTGTCAGCTTTTATAGCTTTCTCTCTTTAATAAAAAAGCAGACTACGAACGTAGAAGCTCATGGTTTTCACTGTCATACCCGAGTTCGACTCTCGGCATCTCCACCAAATATTGACAATTTAAAAAATAGTAATAAAGTATGCAAAATTTAATAGCATATCCTTTTTATTATGCTTGAGCAGAAAACTAACCTCCTCATACATAAGCTTGGATTAAATAACGACATAGAATTTAATCAAAAACTTAATGTTATTTTAGAAGATATTAAATCAAAATATCGAGGACTCTTACCAGATATTGAATATTTAAGAGAAGAGTTCTTTGAACTGCACGGGCAAATCCCTAGCAGCTCTGTTTTGAAATATGTTTTGCCAGTTGAAAGAGAAAAGAGAAGAATAAAACACTCTTACTTTGAGAATAGAAAATTTCAGAATGTAGAGAGTTATGCTTTCAATGAAGAAGGAAGAAAGGAAGCGCTTCATATTGCAAAACAATATGAAGAATATTTGGTGAGCCATATAGAGGATGCAAAGTATACTTTTGTTAGTGGTGGTGTAAAAGCTCCTGACCGCATTCAGAAGAGAATTTATGAAATGGAGGAGGCAGGTACTGCATGGATTCACCCTACTATTCTGCAGGTGCGAGATATTGTGAGAGGAAAAATCTTAGGAGATACGCTAAAAGATAATGAAAGAGTAATGGACAGTTTGTTAGTAAATCATGGGAATATAGTATCAACTTTTAATGCATACTATAATCTTTATTATGACTGGAGAAATCCACATAAACCGTATCCTAAGCCTTATGTTGCAAGTAACATTACTTTAGGATTTGATAAAAATCTTCCTTATGAAGTTCAGCTGAAAACTAAAAGAGCTGATGTTTTAGATATTATGACTCATAAAGTAACTGTTGCTCAGGAAATTGCATTACCTCCAGAACTGTCTGATCACATGGAATCACTTTGTTATGCGAGCCATATATTAGACTATCAGGAGTATTTTAAAGAGTAGTAGCAGGTATATTTGTTACTATCTTTGCAGTCTCAAAACACTGCTCAAATAAGGTCTTCTAGCAAAAGAGTTATGATCAAGATGCAGTTATTCATATATTTATTAGCAGTACTTAAGGTGGATAAGAGAGGGAGATATACGGATATTGCGTTTTTGTAACAAGATCATATTGAAAGCGTCTTTGTGGTTATATTCTTTATATTGTTTATGAAAAATACTTTGAGCAATCCTTTAAAAACGATGATGCTTACTGGCGTCTTGTTTGTAGTTCTGATGGCAGGAACCGTACTAACTACTTCAGCGGTGCAGAACTCTTTTTCTGATGTGTCAGAGAATAGCTTTGCCCATGACTTTATCTACGATCTTGTAGATATGGGAGTTGTAGAAGGATATCCTGATGGCACATTCCACCCGGATGCATATATCAACAGGGCTGAAATGGCAAAGATTGCGGTAAAGCTTGCAATAGTCAGCGGTGTTTTAGAGAGTGAGACTGCTACGGGAAGTCGTATGGAATTCTTAGATGTCTCCAATGAGGCATGGTACAGCAATTATGTTGCAGTAGCATCAAAGGCTAAGATTTTTGAAGGATATCGTGATAGTAATGGTAAGCTCACAGGTATGTTTCGTCCTGGAGGTTTTGTAAGTAGAGCTGAGGCTGCAAAGATTATTACTCTTGCAAGTGGTGCTCCAGATATGACTAAACCAGTTGCACCCTTTGTAGATGTTAATCCTACTGACTGGTTTTATACTTATGTGAATACTGCGTACAACTGGAAAATTCTTGATGGATACTCTATTAGCGAAACTGATACAAATGCATCAGGATATTTTGGTTCTCATGACTATGTGACCCGAGGACAGCTTGCAAAAATGGCGGTAAGCTCTCAGTCTTTAATGTCTCGATATTCGTGTTGTTATGTGCCGGATTCATCTAGTAATTTGAATACTAATACTGGCTCAGGTACTTCTATGACGGGATCTGGAAATACTATGACTGGAAGCGGTACAAGTTTCTCTGGAGCAAGTATGTAAGAGTCTGTGCGAGATAAAAAAGAGAGTGGTGGAAACTCCATCACTCTCTTTTTACTATTGTTTAACTTTGAGTGCTTTAATTAAAGATTAAAATGAGAGGTACTAAAAAGCTTCACAAAAAATTTCTGAATACTTTCCCATTAGAAACTTGCGTTATCTCCACTTTTCCCTTTGTATAAAAAACACAACTATTCCTATACTACAAATGATCCTTTATCACTTGTATGGAAATACGTAAACCTATTTTACAAATAGAAAAAATCTTTACACCTTTGCTATTCGCAACTACAAAGGCGAGTTTTCCATCTCCAGCAGATGACTACATCGAAAAAACCATCAATCTTCATGATGAACTAGTCCATCATCCTGTGTCTACGTTCTTCATCTACGTACATGGAGATTCTATGAAAGATGCAGGTATTTTAGATGGAGATTTATTAGTAGTGGATAAATCATTGGAACCGAAGCATGGAATGGTCGTAGTCGCGATCTTCAATGGGGAATTTACGGTAAAATATTTTCATAAAAGACACACTAGAGTAGTGCTTGTTCCTGCGAACTCTGCATATAGTGAGATTTTGATTTTTCCTTACGATGAATTTGAAGTATGGGGAGTCGTGACGAGTGCAATTCATAATCTTTTGAAATCATGATTGCTATTGTTGACTGCAATAATTTCTATGCTTCCTGTGAAAGAGCTTTTGATCCTGCGATGAGAGGGAAGCCCATCTGTATTTTGAGTAATAATGACGGCTGTGTGATTGCGAGGAGTGATGAGGCAAAAGCACTGGATATCCCCATGGGTGCTGCCTACCATATGTGGAAAGATAAGTTTAAGGAAAAGAGTATCGAGGTTTTTAGCAGTAATTATGCACTCTATGGAGACATGAGTGCGCGAGTGATGAAAGTACTGAGATCTGCAGTGAGCAGGGTAGAGGTGTATTCCATTGATGAGGCTTTTCTTGATCTTCGGGATGTGGAGAATCCGTATCTGTTCTGCGAAGAGCTTTCAAAAACTGTCTATCAGTTCACCGGTATTCCTGTCAGTATTGGTATTGCACCGTCAAAGACTCTGGCGAAAGTTGCAAATAGGCTTGGGAAAAAATTAAAAAAGAAGGCATATCAGGTATCTGCTCACGAGTATAGAGATCTCTTGAGAGATTTTCCTGTGGGAGAAGTGTGGGGGATTGGTAGAAAACATACAAAATTTCTCCATGCAAACGGTATCCGGACTGCACTTCAGTTGGCAGATATGCATGATAGCTGGATAAAAAAACAGCTAAAGACTCCTGGACTTTGGACGGCAATGGAACTTAGGGGAATTCCATGTTTTCCTTTTGAAACGGAGATCATGCCTAAGAAAATGATCATGGAATCCCGATCCTTTGGATACAAACTTACCGATAAGCAGATCATCTCGGAGGCTATCGCAAGCCATGTGGCGAGGGCGGCGGAAAAGCTAAGAAAGCAGGGAAGTCTTGCGGGAGCTGTTGCAGTATGTTTGAATACAGATAGATTCAGTACAACTACTAAGTACTCACGTACATCAGGATACAAGTCATTTCCAGTGGCGACCGCTGATACAGCAAAGATGATCCGTACTGCTCTTGAAGTCCTGGATGAGATTTTTTATCCGAATATTCCATATCAGAAGGCGGGAATACGCTTGGGTGAAATTATACCAGAGACGGCTCTACAGTGTAGTTTCTGGAATGCCGGAGATACAGAAAAACAGAGTAAGGCGCTCAAGACTATTGATGAGTGTAACCAGCTGTATGGAAAAGATAGCATATTCTTTGGAGCCATGGGCACGGAGAAGAAGTGGGCACTTCGGGCGAATTTTCTCTCTTCACGGTATACAACAAGTTTTAGTGAACTGCTCAGAATCAGAATCTAAGCTCTTAGCCAATCTTGAGATCTGAGCATATAAATGGTATACTAATCTGAATACCTTTTTTATCATTCTCCGATGATCAGCAGAAAACAAAAAAATATCATGCTTTTCGTACTCCCCATCTTTCTGGGACTTATTGGAATATTTATTGGATACGCTCCTCTAAACCTGCTTCGCGGAGATATTATTGGCAGCGGTCAGACTGTTCCTTTTTATAACAACCTTTACTCAGCTTCATATAAAGATCTGCCGACTCCTGAGGTAATAGATATGAAAGAAGTGAGCAATGCTCCTTCAATAAAAATGCTTGATCGGAATACTTTTGGTGCCCATGTGGCGGATACAGGAGATGTTCGTACCTTTGGAGCAGGCAGAGATACCACTCTCTATACTGCTTTTATGAAAGTTCTTGGTCTCTCAGGAGTACGTGATGGAGCTTTTGAAAGGTATGATCCTATTGATGAATACGCTGCCCGCAAAGTGTATTTGCGTTATTTTGATGATACTACTGAACGTATGAAAGCTGCGGGGGATCTTACTGATGCGGCATATGCGGCGCGAAAGACGCAGAGTGACTATAACAAAAAAGTAATCTTTCAGACTGATGCTACTGGAGCTATCAAGGGTATGCCTATTCACAATCTTTTTCAAAGTCTTATCGATCTGACATTTCCAGATAAAACACAGACTCCTGACTGGAGAACTGTCTATGCTATTAATGTAGGATACGGATATGATTCTGCTACAAAGGAAGTATGTAAGGTTACTGAAAATCCATCAGTGTGTATTCCTATTGTTGCAAAACGGAGCGCCGAGATTGTAAAATTCATTAACGAAAGATATCAGAATACTACAAACCGTCATGTATATTTCGAACTTGGAAATGAATCAGGTGCCGACATCTACGGTGATCTTTCCCTGCGGATGTATCTGGATGTGGTAAAAGCATCTATCACAGCGATGAAAGTGGAAGATCCGCAGGTAAAAGTCTCTATCGTGCTCTATAATCCAACAACTGCGACCCTCCTTGCGAAAGCTCGGAATAAACTGCCAAAGCCTTTTACCCGTGAAAACTATCCTCCTGACCAGCTTATTCAGGAAAAGTATTATTTTTATAATGCAGATGATACGATCTCCATGAGTTATCAGGATATGCTGAAGGAATTGGTACAGTATAAAGGTAACCTTGTGGGATTATCACACCACTTATATGCGTATGGCTATCCTACGTGGGAAGTAGGAATGGATGGGTACCGGCGTGAGCTTATCGAAGCAGGATTGGGAGAAATTCAGTACTGGATTTCTGAATATAATCCCGTCGCGCTTAACGCACTTTCTCATTGGAAATTTCCGTTTACTGCCACTTATCTTATATCTGCATGGCAGTTAGGAGGACGTCCAGATGTACGCTTTGCTGATTACCATAATCTCCCTGGTGCAATCCTGGGTGAAAATAATACAAATGGAAAATGGAGTACTTCAGATTGTAGTGCTGCATGGAATATCTGTGTACTGCTTCCTGCCGATCCGATGATCGATGGACACACCAATCAGTTTTGGAGAATGCTTTCCCAAGGATATGCTTCAAAGGCTGTGAAAGACGTCTTATTTACAAAAAGCAATCAGCTGGATCTCAAAGTACTGCGTTCAGGAAGCGGAAGTGTATTTGAGGTACTTGGCAAGGGTGAGACAGGGAAGATCCATGGATTTCTCATTAATCAAGGAAAGGAGACAAAACAGATGCAGCTGAAAAATCTTCAGGTACCTTTTGTGAAAATACTTACTCTAGATGCACCGCTCCGGTCTGGAAGTCTTTATAATTTTGAAAATCAAGCAGCAGCTATAGCAAATATTAGAGTTGCGTTAGAAAAATTGATGCCGATATTGAATCCGACAGATGGACTTAAGATCCCAGGTATGAATACTACATATAACAATCATGCCAAAAATCGTATTCTGAGAGATGTAAATGCTTTTAAAACTGCGGTTACTCCAGCAGAGATACGTCCTGCATTGGCATCACTTAGAAACGGTATACTTGGAGTGATGGCTAAAGATGTAGCCGTTGCAGCTACTGAGGATTATAAAGCTGTAAAGACTCTCTTTGAATCTTTGGAAATCACGGATCAGGATGTGCCTGCATACAAAGCAGACCTTCGTCTGGATCATTTTCCTCAGATTAAAGAATACTATTTGTATCCAAGCAACAGTGGAGAAGTTACCCTTTCTCTTGCTCCTGGAACCATTGTATTCTTGAGTGAAGAGGAATTTACTAATACGCTAGAGCAAGGACTCCTTGACTCACTTCCACTTATCAAAGAGGCAGTATCTACTGGTAAAATCCCTGCTGCCACTATGCCACAAGTCATACCATTCAATGCAAACAGTGTTCAGTATAAAACGAATACTAATACGAATATTTCAAATATAAATCTCAACCTCAACCTCAACCTCAATAGTGTTCTTATCTCAAATACAAATGTGAATAGTACTGTTCTTAGTAACACGAATCTCAATAGTGCGCCTATAGGAAACTTGAATAAAAATTCAGATCTCTGTATTGCAACAGACACTTCCTATGTGTTTGATACCACTACACGTACCTGCAAACCTCAAGTGGTATGGTGGCACTGCGGAGAGAGCAGGTCAGAGATTATGGCTAAGGGACAGTGTGAAAATGCATATCTTACTCCTCCGAAAGCTACACCTTCTGTTACATTTACAGATATAAATGCACATTTTGCTAAAGTAGACATCGCAATCCTTGCTGCTAAAGGAATCATTGAAGGAAGAAGTTCCGGCAGATTTGAACCTAATGAGACTCTTAATAGGGCAGAGGCTGTGAAGCTCGCTGTAAAAGCATTTTATTCAAATAAAGAATCGACAGATTTTATTGAGCAATTTCAGTCTCTGCATCCAACGTATGGCTACTTATATTTCAAAGATGTGGTTATAAATTCCTGGTACGCAGGATATATTGGTATCGCAAAGGAGCAGGGGATTATATCAGGTACTAGTGAAGGAAACTTTGAGCCTACGAGATCAGTGACTAGGGCAGAATTTTTAAAGATAGTGCTCTCAGCCGGCAAAAAAACATCAGAGGACCTCATTATTACAAAAGGTGTCTTTACGGATGTTCCAAGCAATTCATGGTTTGCGGCTTATGTAAGTGATGCAGCAAGACTTGGTATTATTGAAAAAAGAGAAAAGTTTGAACCAATGAAACCTATTACCAGGGGAGAGGCAGCAAAGATTCTCTCAAAAAGTTTAAAGTAGTCTTTGTATAAGGATCTTCAGATACGTTCTTTAAAAGTTCTTAAGGAAGCTGCTATAAATGTATCCATTTATGTTTCAAGATAGTTTTTTCCACAGTTGCTACTGAGAGATCAAAGTATTCTTTATCTTTGATAGAAACACCGTCAAGATCCACAAGAAAAAGCACTTTTTTCCCCTGGGTAATACTTTTCATGCTTCTGATAGTATGAATAATTTCATCAAAGTTAAAGGAGGGATGATAATGCTCCATGATATCCTCCTCTGAAATATCCTCATACATATCCTTGAAGTGTCCCTGACGTATCCAAAGCGGAATAATGACGGGTAAGTCTTTTCCACTCTCAGCTTCTTTCGCAATGGTGTCTTGAGCTTTTTTGAGATTTCGCATCCTATCTTCAACGATAAAGCAGTATTCTATTCCTTCTCTTTTTGCCTGTTCAAGTTTGTCTATTAGTAGAGAAAATTTATCTTCTCCGACGATCATATCAAATATTTCTGCCCCTACTTTTTCACGAATTCTTGAGATACCGGATGCGTTTATTTTCTTTACCTGCTCTTCACTTCCTCTCCAATACTTTTCTACAACCTGTCCATCCTTATCCATGACTGCTTTTCTTCCTGCATGATCACCCTGCGTCCAGATTCTTACTTTTCCGTATTTTGTAAGTTTCCTCAAAAAAGGACGTGCCCCTTTATACATTGCCTTTGAGATTTTCATAGGCTGAGTCATAGCAGACCGCACTTCATCAATAAAGACTTCTTTCTCCGGTACTATCTCTTTTTCAAAGGTAGCATCATAGAGAATTCTCTCACGTCCTACATCTGCGAATGCCTGTAATTTTCTTCCATACAATGCTTTCAGACGTTCTGTATAATACAGAGCATCATAGAGGATCGTGGCAGCTGCATCTGCATTTGATATTCCTTCTGCAGCTTCAGAAAACAGCTTTGATTCCCGTATCTTTTGATCCAGGAGCTCTCTGCGTGTGGTCTTGATCTCTTTTCTTTCCTGATAATTGAAGGGCATAGAGAGAAAGGTAAATGATTTTTTAGTATAGAACTCTCAAGATTATTGTCAAATAGTGACATTGTTGAAATACCTAGATTTACTAATCTAAGATTTATAAATTTTTTTACAGAATTTTAATCTATTTATGTTGAAATAATAAACACTTTATATATTAGATTTTTTAGGTAGACTAAAGATGAAATATTCCTTCTGCAAAAAGAATCCTTGTGTTTATAGAAAAGATTATTATACTTGCAAAAATGTATCATAAGGATTGATCTTTATGGTATAATATCATAAAAGTTACTATATAAATCAGCATAGTATGGAAGTTAATAATAACAATGGAAACGGGAACGGCAATCACTCAAACGCTCTCAATATCAGGACTACAAATAATCAGAGAAGAAAGTACTCTGGGTGGGATCCTAGAGCTGAGTATATTGTGGACAACCAGCCTGCTAATATGTCTCTTAGAAATTACGAGCAGGGTCTTCAGAAAGTATGTCTGGAGGCTGTTAATGGATTAGCTGATGATAAGCAAGTACTTGAGAATGCGGTTGCATCTCAGAGAGCAAAGGAAAAACTCTTTACTGATAAAATCAAAGAGCTGGAGGAAATAATTAAACCGTATACTCAAACGAAAAATAATCTCGATAAAAATGAGAGAGCAATTACAGGTATTCTCACTGATCCAAATGGAGTGCTTGATATAAATATTACTCAAATGAAGGATAGCTTCTTCTCTTTACCTCTAAAGAGGGTACCAAGCGAGCAAGAGACTGTGAAATATGTGCGCGCACTTTTTGAGGATAAAAAGATCTTTAAGTTAGCAGATAAAACCGATGGAAAGTACTCTATTAAATCTCCTGAGTGGGCAGAAAAAGTCTGTCATCTTGAAAAGCTCAACCTGATTACTCCAAGGAGTGCTATTAATTCCACTACAGTTATCTATACATTTAAAGACGAAAAATACGTTTATAATACTGTGAAGTACATGATGACGCTGAAGAATGCCTACGAAACGCTTATTAGTTTTGAGAACAATCTTTCAAGCAAAAGACTAAAAGATAATGGGTTCTTCAATAAACTAAAAGATGAGATCGATAACATGGCAGTGTTTTTTAAAACTCATTATGATCTCAGCCGTAATGACCAAAGAGAACTGCAGTATTACGAGGCAATATTGAGCTTCATTAAGCCGATGAAAGAATACTTTGATCAGATAAAGAATGTAGAGAGAAACAGTCTTGAGGCAAAGAAAATGCATAAAGCTGTAAAAGAGATTACTATAAGTTTTGATCCTCTTAAGTATGATCAGCACGGCAAGGTTGCACAGCTGCAGCAGGATATTATCGACGAATACTATAAGCTCTCCCTCAATGACTTTAAGAAAACTCTTCTTTCTCTGTACCAGCCTACTGAAGAGACGGTAGATCTGATGGATTTTCTTTATGGAAAGGATGAAAATTCATCTGGAACTATTTACGGCGTGCCAGTGAAGAATATTCAGTCTGTAATGAAGCTCTTATATAAAGGGCAAAAATCCTTTTCCACTGCAGACAGCAGATCTCAAAAATGGTTTGGTGTCTCAGGATTTGGATGTGACTATATTCCGCGTGAATCTCAGCAAAGGACACTTCTAAGAACTATAGCAAATGAAGAAGCACCATTACATATTGGTCTTTATACATTCTGTATGTATGTAAGATTTATTAATAGTGCACTCTCTAAAGTGTCAGAATTTACTAAGACAGAGGAGCCAGGAAAAGAATCAGTACATCTCTATAATTTCTTTGAGAAGTTCTTTCTCTCTGTAAAACATGATATTGAAGTTTCGCAGCCTAAGGATGATGTAAGAACAGTTACTCAGCTCTCATTACTCTCTGACTTCGTCAAGAAATGTAAAGAAGGCTTTGGAAATATAAAAAGTATTCCTGTGCTGCCTTTGAAAGCAGGAATTGTAGATGATTTTGGTGGAAAATACAGCTATGAACAGTTAGATAAATATCGAAAAAGTAAAAAAGAGGATGTGGACGCTAGTGAGAAAAAGCTTAAAAGCTTTGAAAGCATTGAATCTAAGCTCCTTGGAATATCAAATAGAATTACGGAAAAAGAAAACTCTAGAGCATATAAATCTACAAATCCAGAATATTTGAAGCTTCAGGTAGGGTATATAGTTAACACTAAACTAGATGCAAATGGACTCACTGACCCATCTCCAGAGGCCATTGATTATATTATCAGTGTCCTTACGCCAGGTCTTAAAGATGGTCTTATTAATGTTAACCTGATAGATAAAGTTACAAAAATGCATCAGTTGGTAAATGAGTTTGATGTCCATCAGGCAGCAGCTAACTACAAAGCAAGTATAGTTCAGCTAAGTAATCCTAACTCATCAAAGGAATATCAGGAACTTATCGGAGGAGTGAAGAAATATGAGGAGTTTAATGAAAAAGAACAAGATACTATAAAAAAGACTGTTGAAAAACTTCATTCTCTTGAACAGCAGAATGAGATGTTCCGTCAGGGGAAGTTACCTTTTTATGTACTCTCTGAAGATTTGAAGAAGCAGATACTTAAAATGTTTTTAGATGCTCAGATGACAGGACAAACTGCAATTGGGAATTTAATACCCTTTGATGAAATCACTAAGTATTTACAAGAATCTGTAAAAGTAAATGCACCGAGTACTTATCAAGACTATGCTGAAGCTTTAGAGAAAGGTAAAAAGTTTGCTAACTTCAGCGTGGAAGAACAGGAGCAGATAAGGCAAAGCATTCAGGAACAATTCAATACAGAAATGCAGGTCACTATGTTTGAAGCAGTAAAGCTTGAGTTTGATATGCTAGGTAAAGAGGCACAGTTTAAAATTGTAGATAATTTCATGAATGGAGCACGTAGCGGTAATAGCATTAGTACTAGAATCCCTTCTATAGCACTAAGAGAATATTACAAGCAGAAGAACGCAATATAGCCTAAATTATTAGTAATATTGCATTCTTCCTTTCTCTCCTTATACTGTCTCTGCGATATTGGTAAGTAATCGCAAAAACATACATATTATCATTGTTGTACAGTAGTACGAAAGGAGGGAAGAGATGGAAAAACATTCTCCCATACCTCCTCAGAAGGCCGAGCCGCCTCCTGAGAAAAACAATGAGACATTAGCATCTAAGTATAGTTCTCAACTATGGGAACTATGTAGATATATATTGAATAATGGACTCATTGACAACATGCCCACGATAGTTAAGATCAAAGGCGTTGAAACCTACTTATTAGAATCAAAGAAGAGTGTGATTGTCTTTAGAGACAAAACCTCAACCTTGCAAAAGGTTTTTGATTCAGGAGAGGAAGGTATAAACAAATTAGGTCGATTTGTCACCGGCAAAATACCGTTCATTTCAGTAGCAAAAATCGAAGAAAAACCTCATGACTACTTTGTTGCCGTAAATGGCAGTAAAATAGAAACAGAAGTTATGTCGCAGGAGTTTTTGATTATGAAGGCAAGGGAAACTATCTCAGTTTAACATGTCAGCATAGGTCTTTGAACTCTTAAAACTTACCAACCCGGCAGAATATAGAAATATATTCTGCTTTTTTTATTACATATCTAATTCTTCCTGGTTCTTTAGCTGTGTATTTACTTTATCCATAGCTGCTATCATCTCTCCGTCTGAATACTCTTTATTAGAAGAAAGGGAAGGTGCTTTTCCGTATACTCCTGTCTCAAGCATTTCATTCTTTAATTCAGTTGCTTCAGCAGATGCCTGTGCAGCGTTTGTTATTAATAATGCTTTTATGACACCAATTCTTTCCATATATTCTTTGCTGGCTTCTGCTCTACCGATGAGCATATCTTTGCTAAAGTTCTCTACAGGAGTATTAAATGACTGTTCCGCCAAAACCATGAAATGTAAGATCTCATCTGGTGTGTTTGTAGGTACATTAATATCCGGCATCGTAGTGTTTCGGTTGGTTAGCTTTTGATAAGCTGACCATGTTTCATCATTCCATTTAGTAGATCTCTCATCTGGTCCAAAGCCATCTGCCTTATTGCTTCGCACATTTTTGTCATCTCGATCAAGTACGAGTGTGATGCCACTGGACGTATAGGCTTTAATATCAGTAGCTGTTTCAGGATTTTGCTCTGTTTCAATAGTCTCAGCATTCTCCTCGAGAGTATCTTCTAGCACATTCATCGCTAATACGCCATTTTCTTCAGCAGTATTTTTTGAAAGGTCCTCAACGGCAGCAGCCTTTTCTGCTCTACCAAACTTAGGAAGCTTCACTTCCATGAGTGCGATATCCTTAATCTTCTTCCCAAATTTAAGCATGAGCTGCTTTGCAGCACCAAGAATGTCCTTCGATGTCTCTATTGAAGGTGAGAGAGGGAGCTCTTTACTTCCTGACTCTAAATTCTTTGTTTCAAACATAATGCTATGTGAAGAATAGTATCTAATGTCTCAAGTATAGCATAGAACTTAAAATTGAAAATACCTTGACTCTGGAACTGCTTGACAGAAACTAGAAAACCTTAAAAAGAAAAAGGAGCAGAGCGCCGATGAGGCGTTTTTGCTCCTTTTATATTATTTTAAGGTCTTAAACTTTCTTCTTGTGAAAGCATCTGTATCCAATTATTACTCCTCCAAATAAGAGTAGTATCCCTATGACTATTACCCAAATAGGATGCGTCAGCATGATAAAGTTGATAACGCCTAAAATACTTAAAAGTATTCCTGTAATAACAGGAAGTATTATTTTCCCAGGATTATATTTCTGCATCATATATCCGCCAAAAAGAGATCCCGTTGCCCAGCCCGTGAGTACAAGTATATATGCAGTCCATGGAAGTACCTGTGTAAACGCTCTTACTTGAGATATATCATTTATATTCATTCCGGCTGGGAATGGAAAAAAGAGAGAATTCACAAATTCAAAAATCATCATAGTGATAAATGCTACGGCAAGCCCTAAGAGGACAGTGAGAATATTCTTGAACATGGAAGGTATTATAAAAAAAGACATATGCGGTATTGAAATACATATGTCTTTTAAATGCAATCTTTCTTGGAATTACATCATAAATCCGCAGTATGTAAGAATACCGCCAAGGATAAGAGCAATGACTGCTGATCCCATAAATAAATTGTTGTTATTCAGGATCTTTTGACTAGATGTTCCCATGCTTGTAGGAGCTAAAAGTATCCATACTCCCTTGAAGAATACGATCCATGCAAAGACTGTGATAATAGTAGTCCAATCTGCATTCCAAGTATTATGCAGGAGTATAAGAACTGTACCAACAATCACTCCGATATAGCCGCTGATGTACATCGCTCCAGCATCCTTGATCATGTTGCCAAGTGCTTTCTGATAGTACTCTCTGTTGAGTAATAGCCCAAGAGCTACGACTACGTACATAATACCAAGGACCTTTGCGATAAAAAGAGATGTTGCCATAAAATGGGAAAGGGATAATGACTAATAAAGTACTATAACATAGTTGTCTAGCATTGCCAATTTTTAGGCTAATATAGTTTTGGAAATAGATGACGAGTATAGATGATTTTTAATGACATAAGTATATAATGTGTGCTACAATTTATCTATAATCAAAAGCATAGGAGCATACTTACTTGTCATTATAAAGTTACAATATGGATATATCACATGCCCTTCATTATCTGAATTTGGACGAAAGTATGTCTCAAACATATGTAGGAGCTTTAACAATTGGTACTGGAGGAGCAACGGCAATTGCAAAGAAGGCTCGGCTTCAGAGAACCGCAGTATATGCCAATCTTGAGAAGCTGACAAAGATGGGACTTCTCATGAAAAAGCGTTCTGGAAAAAGTTATATTTACAGCGCTGTGAGTCCAGAGAGACTAAACTTTATTATGCGTCAGAGAATGGATGAGGTAGCAAAAACAGTTCCTCTTCTTAATGCTCTTTTTCAGTCTAATGATACTTTCCGACCAGTTACAAGATTCTATGAAGGAATAGAAGGGATAAAGGAAGTACATATGGAGATCGTGACGAATAATGTGGAGAAGAAGTTTCGAGTACTTCAGAGTCCATCTATTCTGCGAAGCACTGTGGATGATGATGAGTTCCTTTCGCTTATTACCACTACTCGTATTAAAAATGATATCATGCAGTATAGCCTGCGGCCTTATGCTGCGTATGAAGCTCTTGATGATATTCCTCTCTATTTGAAAGGTGAACAAGATTGGATGAGAGAGATTCGCTACCTTCCGAAGACATTAAAGCCTCAATCCATCATTTATATCTGGGATGAGCATGTAGCTATTGTTTCTACAAAAGGTGAGAACTATGCACTTGTACTGACTTCTAGAGATTTCTCGCAGACAATGAAGGATATGTTTGACTTGCTTTGGGAGGGGAGTAAGACGAAGGAGGATTTAGAAGGATAAAATTGTAGCTAGAGGAATTGATGCTTATTTAGATGTTCTTTAGTACATATGTTTATCTTTGTCAGAAATAAATGACAAATATATTTTCTAAAAAACGTTTATAGTAAACAAAATAAATACTTTATTAACAAATAAAGTTATTTTTATAAATTGGTTAAATCAATATTTTTTACCTTTGTAAATTAGTGGTTAAAGTACTTACGAATCATGGAGTTGCGAGTGATTCATTAGAATCGTTGTAGTCTCAGAAATAAGCAACAGCTAGTATTTTATCAAATTGCCCATATTTTATGGAATCAAATCATGATCTCACGCCAAAAGTAAACTCAGTAGAGGACATTAAAGAAATAGAAAGTAGTGCTGCTGATCAAATTGTGAACGGACTGCTAGAGGAGATGAGTAAGAAAATAAGTGAGATTACGCAACTACTGAAAGTTCGCAATCCTATCTATTTAGATGACTCAGAGCAGATAAATAAATCATTATACGAAGTACGTACAGATGTATCCAAGCTTTTTGGTAAGATAGAAAGTAGAATTAAAGAAGAAACTAATCTTTCAAGATTGAGATTTACTGAGGAAATTAGAGAAAACTCATATTTTGCTTTCCTAGAAGCACTTCAAAAAGATTTGCATAAGAAATCTGAAATAAATGAAAAATCTACTGAGGTTGGAGAAGACTTCTCAAAAAAGAACTATTCTATTTTTGAGATAAAAAAGATCTTTCAAGGGAAAAAACTTGTTGATTTACAATCAAAGTATGACTTGATCAAAGTACCCTTCTTACGTAGTAATCTTGTTCTATGTAAAAATAAGAAGAAGAAAACAGCCATTCTTTTATTTGAAACACCGTATATGCTCTTATCTGAAAAGGATCAGATATATCTTAATAATAGTAGGAGTGCATCTTTTGGGGATCTCACGGTGAGGGTAGAGAGCAAAGAAAAAGATGATGAACAAAAAGGATATTTTGCATTATCAGATGAACAAAAAAAGTTACTTTCGAACTATAATCCAGATTTGGATGCAAACATGCGTGCTAAACATGTTGAGCGTATTGAATTTCAAAAGGTAGATTTAAGTGATTCTAAATACCTCATAAGGGACCTAACCACACTTAATGGAACTGAACTATTCCAAGAGATTTACAAAGAGTATACATTTTATAAATTAGATGAAGACAGTTCTTCCCATGAAAGTGCACTTACTGCCAGTTTGCTGGAATATATAGGTGCGATTGCAGAAAAAAATGGGATTGGTACCATCAATTGTTCTATGCACTTTCAAACTTTCTATAGCAGTGCTAATGCTTTCAATGAAGGTAAAGAAATGTATAAAAAATATTCTACTCAAAGTAAATTAATAAATTTTGAATATGATGATGAGAGGAGTACAGACTTATGATAATAAAGATGTTTGAAATATGCTAATTCCCTTATTTCAAAAGCTATAAAGAATGCAAAGTAGTTTTTTCTGTTGTTGCCTCGTAGTTTATAGCTACGAGGTTTTTTATAAACGAAAATATTCTTTATCGAATATCTCAGTATATTCATTGATTTCACCGCTTCCGTATTTTTATATTATAGGAAACTCCGGAGTTTGTGAGGATATTTCAAGTGGTAGAATTTTAAATCTAGTGTGTTAATAAGAAAACCTTTTCAATCATTTACTACTTTTATTCCGCCTATAACTTTTCTTGGTTTTTTGAAAATGTCTAGTTCTAATGAGAGATATATTATTTTGTTGTAAAAAATAAATGACGAATTTAATTTTTTTAATCTATTTATAGTAAAACAAAATAATGCTCTTTTGCTGATTGTTGTTTTAAAATAATTTCAAATATTTTGGTATATAATTTACATTTGTAAAATAGTGGATAAAGTACCTACGAACCAAGCAGTTGAACTCTGGTTCCAGAATCTTTAAGTGATGTCTGTCTATTCAACAGATCATTGAAAAGTAGAAAGGACGCAATGTTATTCTCGCATAGTGTTTTTCAATATGTGAAAGATAGTATGCGAGAATAAACTCGTGCTATTGTTGTAAGGAGGACAGAACTATGGATATAAAAGATACGTCCGTTGAAACATTTGCTTTTCAATATGAAGGAATTGTGGAGTATGTTGGACAAAGAGCATTCATTATATTTGGAGAGGTGGCTTTCGTTTGTATTCCTGCTCAAGGATATAAATACAAATTTTCATTCGAATCAGGAGGGGCTTTTATAGCACATCCTGTGCCTTTGGAAAAAGATTATAGTTATATGAAAGCTATTGTGTTTTCAACCTTAGAATCTTTTGAGCAATTGATAATTGCTGAACAATTTGGTGTAAGACCATCAGTAATTATGGAAAAGTCTCATTTTAAAAAGCTTACGCAGCAAACTTCAATGGATAGACTTGCACATTCTTTATTTCGTATCCATTCCAGATCTCAAGGTCAAGCACTAGACTGTGCAAAAAGTTTAGATGCTTCTATCGGATTAAGTGATTATCAGATTGAAACTCAAATAAAGGAGATGGATGAGTACATTAGATATTATGCTGAAACTGAAAGAGATAATTTGCTGCCTACTCCAAATATATACTTAGCTAGTTTCAAAAAGTATGTAGATAATAAAATTGCTAGTGTGAAAAATCCAACCCACTTTGCAGATAGTTTATTAAAAAAATTCTCTGACAAAGAAGCTGAAGCTTTCTTACATATGACGAATAAAATACTTTTTAAATTGCATTTTACTCAATTGAGAGATACTGATATAAAGTTCTTTATACGTCGTGTAAGATTAGGTCTCAGTAAAGCCTGCGATGAGTTACTAGCTAAAGAATATAAATGCTCAGTGCGCACTATAAAGGTAAAATTCCAAAAAATTTTAAAAAGTATTAGTCACTCTTACGACATATAGCCTTTGTCTTTTCTATGTATTAAGTGCTCTGAAATATTTCAGAGCACTTTTTTTTACGTACAGGAAACCCCGGAGCTAGCGGAGGAGTTGCGAAGCAGACGTAGCGTACTCCGGGGATGAATGTTCCCTGGATTGTGCAATACACTAGAGGAGTCTAGCTAGTGTATGGTACAATTCCCCCATGAGAATTCAAAAACTATCCCATAGCACGTACCAACATTTATACCACCTCGTGTGGGGTACGAAATACCGTAGAAAGTATTTGAAGCCCTACGTGAAAGAGGAACTTTTAGCATGGTTGAACAAAGAATTTAAGAAGTACCCTACACTCCGTTTGGATGTAGCGAATGTTGATGAAGATCATATTCATCTTCAAGTAGAGATTCCACCGAATGTGTTGGTAAGTCGAGTAGTACAAATCTTGAAGAGTGGTTCGAGTAGGATGCTGATCAAGAAGTTTCCGTTTATTCGGCGGATGTATGTAGAGAACAGCGTCTGGAGTGTAGGATATTTCTCATCCACCGTAGGGCTGAATGAGGAGATAGTTAGAAAGTACATCGAACAACAGGGCGCTCACGAGTACCCAGAGGAAACGAGTTTTTGAGTGCTCATGATGCCCGGAGGGAAACCCCGGAGCTAGCGTAGCGTACTCCGGGGAGGAAGTCCTTTTATCTTTTCATCAGCTCCACCTTCGTCTCCTTATCCATCCTCTCTATGGCATACCGGAGCATAGTCCTAGGCATCACTGCTTTATGCTTCTCTACAAATTCAATCAACGCTTCAATATCTTTTTTACCTGTCTCTCTCAGCATCCAGCCGCAGGCCTTATGAATCAGATCATGAGCATCTTTCATAAGTAGTTCAGTAATCTCAAAGGTAGGAGATATTATACCTTTTTTAATGTATGCGTAGGTAGCAACTATTGCAATTCTTCGCTCCCATAGATCCTTTGAATGAGAAAGATCTATCAATAATTTTGGAGTTTTATCTTTTTTCTCTGCAGATAAAAGGTAATCACCTACGATGGATCTGGCAGATGCATCTACAAGATCCCAGTTGTTGATACCTTTTGTGTGAGCGAGATAGAAATCAAAGATTGCTTTTTTCTCTTCTGGGGAAGCTTTTTCATTTTTATAGACTAGGATGAGAAGGGCAGTGAGACGATGCTCATGGATAGGACTTTCAAGAAGTGCCGCGATATCTTTGAGATTTGCGAGATTTACATACTTTTTAGCAATGATACGCTGCTGAGGAACTGTGACACCTAGGAATTGATCTCCTTCTCCGTATTCTCCTTTTCCTGTTTTAAAAAAATATGGAAAAAATGCTGCTTTTTCCGGATTCATCATAAACGAGAGGTCCTTTTTGATATCTGAGATCATAGGAGAGTAGGGTGAGATGGTGTATATAGTAAGCCTAAAGCACATGTGTATCAAATGCAATCGTTGAAAAAAATTTTTTAAGAGAGGTAAATAGGAGTACTGTAAGATATAAAATTATTATCTTTTATGGGACATCATTTTATTGGTACCTCAGGCTGGAGCTATCCTTGGAAAGGAATATTTTATCCTGAAGAGTTGAAAAGCAAGGACTATCTTTCGTACTACAGCACTCGATTTTTAACTGTAGAAGTGAATAGTTCCTTCTACCATATGACGAGACCTTCGACCGTACTGAAGTGGTACCAGGAGACTCCTCATAACTTTAGATTTGCTCTGAAAATGCATAAAAGCATTACCCATCTTAAAAGGCTTGAAAACATAGAAAATGAAGTAGCGACCCAGATGAATAGTTTTCTTCTTTTAAAAGAGAAGCTTGGACCAGTGCTTATCCAGCTTCCTGCGAGTTTAAAATATAATCCTGAGTATGAAGATTTTTTCTCTTTTTTAAGGAAAAAATATCCCGCAGTGATTTTTGCTTTAGAAGCGAGAAATACCACTTGGTTTGATTGCTCTGTACAGGAAATGTTAGAAAAATACTCTCTATCCTGGGTTATTGCAGACGCGGGAGATCGTTTCCCACAGAAAGAAATGAGTACTTCAAATGAGATATATTTGAGATTTCATGGAGTTGAAAAACTCTACAGCTCTTCTTACTCAGATGAAAAATTATCTTTGTATGCAGAAAAAATATCTATGTGGCTTCAATCAGGAAAACGGGTATGGATATTTTTTAATAATACTATGAATGGTGCAGCAGTAAAAAATGCTTTCACTATTGAAAGTATGATTCACAGTTTTTGAGACAAATTTAAGCTGGCTACTTTCTGTTGCGATTACTCGTTTCTTTTTGTAGAGTAGATCTGCTTATTTTTTGAAAAAGATTATGGAGGCACTTGTAGCAAAAGCCGCAAAGAATTTATCAGATATTTTGAAATATTCTCTTAAGATAGAAGAGGGAGAAAACGTCTTAGTCATATATGACCGTGACTCAGAACTCTCATCTATTATTGCTGATGGATATATAAAGGCTTTACCTGATGCTCAATTTATAGAGTTCGGGACAACACTTCCTGAGGATGTTATTAAAACTATTTTTTCTCTCAAGGCAAAAGATAGTGTCATCCTTGTGCAGACTGGGAGCTTTAGATTAAATGAATTCAGACTTCGTATTGAAATATTTAAGCAGGATATGAAGACCATAGAGCATGTACATCTCGGACGTATTGCTCCTGAACAGTTTGAAACATATATTAATGCACTTTCCTATGATCCAGAATACTATCATGGACACGGACAGTTTTTAAAGAAGACAATGGATACTTCTACACGTACTGAAGTGCATTGCCGGGGAGGGACTGTGCTTATGTATGATTCCCCAATGGAGCCTTCAAAGCTGAATATCGGCGATTACACAAGTATGAAAAATGTAGGTGGAACCTTTCCGATTGGTGAAGTTTTTACAGAACCATCTGATCTTTCAAAGGTAAATGGAGAAGCTATGATCTGCGCTTTTGCAGGTATTGATCATATTGTACGGACATACAAGCCTTTTAAAGTACTAATAGAAAACGGCATTTTGAGTGCTGGAGAAGATGCACCAAAGGATTTCTATGATATCCTTGATCTCATACGCGTAGATGAGGAAGTACTAGTACGAGAATTCGGACTTGGACTAAATGCTGCTATGGGACCATCAAGACTGGTAAATGATATTACAGCCTTTGAAAGAATGAGAGGACTGCATGTCTCTTTAGGAGCAAAACACTCTATCTATTCAAAACCTGGACTGCATAAGAAAAAGACACGTTATCATATCGACGTATTTTTTGATGTTGCTTCTATTGTCGTAGACGGCAAAGAAATCTTTAATGGACAAGAGTATATTGTCGGGTAGATTTACTCGGGTGCTGCATTGAGATTAGTATTGACCTGCTGTATGGAGGAGTTGCTAAGGATGTCTGACTGTGAAGTCTGGGGTCTTTGATTAGTAAGATACCAGATATCAAAGAGAGCAAGAGATATAGCCAGCACTAATCCTGTAGTTGTCATGAGTACGTGATGATGTTTCATGAGGCGCGATAGAAGTGTGTATATGTATATTATACCACTAAATGTAAAATATAGTGAGTATTCAGTAACTGAGTATATTCTTTGCTGGTCGTGCGCCGTAGCTACCTTTTTTGAGCTTTCAGACTCAAGTATAAAAGTCATATACTTGAGAAGGATACTAAAAAGAGCTATACTAAAGAAAAGTTGTTCTACTCACTCTTATCTTCTATGAAGCAGCAAGCCATCAATCGAAGTATTATCTACTTCGTGATTATCAGTCTCTTCGTATGCTTTTCTATTGGTCGTGTGTCTGCCGCTAGCTCTCCGTTTTCAGATGTAAAGGCGGATTCTCCTTATATGTCTGCGCTAGTGTACCTCAAGGAAAAAGGGGTAGTGACAGGCTATGATGATGGTACCTTCCAGCCAGATAAGAAAGTAAATAGAGCAGAAGCCCTAAAGATGCTTCTCACGGGTCTTGGTATACAGATTTATCCGCAGAAAAGTTCTTTTCCTGATGTTGCATCAAGTACTTGGTATGCACCTTTTGTTTCACAAGCCTTAAAAAATGGCTATGTGAAAGGATATCCCGATGGTTTTTTCCGTCCTGAACAAAATGTAAATAGGGTGGAAGCGCTTAAAATGCTTCTTGAAATATCACAGGTAATGAAAAGCATGACTATTACTCAAAAGACTTATCTTGAGATTGATTCCGGGCTTTGGTATTCAAAATATGTTCTTTTTGCCTTAGATAAAAATCTGTTAGATATTTATAATGAAAACCAGATACGGGCAGGTGAGGCGGTAACTCGTGGTGATATTGCAGATATGCTGTACCGCTATATGTATATGAAAGAAAAAAATCTGACAGCTTTCCAGAATTTTGAACAGGGAAGTGTCTCTTATTATGCAGATGATCTTCAGGGAGAACCCACTTCCTCAGGAGAACCATATGATAAAGACTCATTTACTGCAGCTCACCGTACTCTTGCTTTTGGGACCTATGCACAAGTAGTAGATAAAAATCATGAAAAAAGCGCCATTGTCCGTATTAATGATAGGGGACCGTATACGGCCTCTCATATTATTGATATCTCTTCAAAGGCATTTTCTACTATGGCTGCTATGTCATCAGGCAGATTTGATGGAGAAGTATACCGTGTAGGAAAAGGAAGCATGAACAAAAAATATATTTCCGAGAGTGCTTTCTCTGGGATTAAGCTTGCATCTCCAATGCCTAATATGATGCTAGAAGGCGAGTTTTATACAGTGAGTGGAACCATAGCCAATCTCGCTAGTACTGCTGGAGGTTTTGTACTTTCAGATAATAAGGGAATGGAGCAGGAGTATGATCTGAATATACAGGGTAGCACATTTGAATCGACTATTTATTTTCCTGCAGAAGGTGTCTATACCCTCACTTACGGTGGTGCAGCGCAAACCATATATGTGACAAATAATCTTTTCTCAAAGCCAGTCAGAAGCATCAATGGACTCTCTGGAAATCTGGACATTTCATACACTACCACAGGTCTGAAGCTTGACTGGGATGCTTCCCAGAATGTAAATATGTATCTTTTGAAATTTATTCAGGATCGTATTGTGCGCACGATTTTAGTAAATAACTCCACTCATGTCGTCATTGATCCGCAAAGCCTCAACGGTCTCTCTGAAGGAAGTTGGACTATCGAGGTCTATGGTGCGTATACATCCACAGGATACTCTCATGACCGGATGACCACTTGGGAGAAAATATCCACTAGGACTGCAACCTTTATGACAGGATTCAATCCTGTATTTCTCTCAAATAATCTGCAGATCGACAATAAGGAAAGTGAGATTGTAACTACTGGAGAGACTCTTCAATTTAAAGGAAAGGCATTGGTTGATCTAAAAAATGAATTTTTTACACTCACTTCTGATGGAGTATTCAAGAAAGAAAAACTTGTAGATGCAGATGATGAGACGGTAAAAGCTGGAACATTCTTCAATAAGAGTTATACAATTCCTAAGTCTGGAAGTTATATTTTTGAAATCATCCGACCTGATGGAAAGATTGTCTACCTAGATATGTATAGAACACAGGATGTATTCACTCTCTCTAGTGACTTTGTGGCAAATAATAAGACTGATCCTAACGACCTAACTCTAGCAAGAAGTAAGATGCTCCAATGGATCAACGAAGATAGAGCACGATCAGGACTAAAGATGCTTGAGCCTGCGCAAACTCTGGATACTATCATGACTGCCCGTGCAGATGACTTAGTGGCGCGGGATTACTTTTCACATTATGATCCTGAGGGTAAAAGTGTAAATGATCTAAAATATAAGTATGGTTTTTACCCAAGTGTGGCTGAGAACATCGCCTATAGTTCAGAAGGGATACTCTCTGCTTATCTTGAGCTTCGTCATAGTCCTTCGCATTTGGAAAATATTTTGAATGCAGATGTGGAGATTGCCGGATTTGGCTTTGCGCAGAAGGATAATATCGTCTATATCGCTCAAGGATTTTCTGCGAAGCCTTTATCTGCGTTCCCAGTGAATGACCTCCGCACGAAGTGGATTGCACAAGTAAATACTAGCGGTAAGAATCTTCAAATATCTGATGTCCTCACAACCGTGACACAGGATTGGGCGGAAGATCTTGCTGAGGCACATGTCCTTAGCTTTAAATTAAATGGAAAATCCCTTTTGGAAGAATTACTCAATAAAGGAGGCAACGGATCCTATGTAGCAAACGTAGTAGCTTCCGACTCCCTCGCCGGAGTAGAAAAAAAGGTAGTAGATATCCTCTCAAAAACAATGCCGGGAGCAGATATTGGAATTGGTATAGCACAGGATAGCGCAGGACCTATAAAGGTTGTGATAGGGATACGGGAGTAAGAGGGCTCAAGTAATTGGGTGCACATAATTGGACTCAATAATTAAGTAATTGAGCTCAATTCGTGCAGCCCAATAATGAGCCCCTAATTATTGAGTCCAATAACAAGAGCACAATAACGAGCCTTAATTATTGAGCCCAATTATTGCCCCCTTCCACTTTCTCTTCCTTTCTGGTATACTAAAGAGAATCTCAGTTTCTCATTCCATTCATGTTCAAGCGTTTTCTCTTTTCATTCCTTGTCTCGCTCTGTCTGCTGAATACTGCTTCGATGCCATCTGCATCGGCTATTGCTACGTCTATTCTTCCGACTCAGGACTTGGGAGGAGATGTACCTGCGAACTGTATTGAGCTGATTAACCGTTTAAAAGTAGATCCGCATCCAAGTAAATGGCTTGCATTGAAGATCAAGTGCGGACGTATGGGACTTGAAGATGTCATTTTTTATCTTCAGTACATGCTTGGTTTTTTCTTTAATATCTTAGGAACCTTAGGGCTTCTGGGGATCATTTATGCAGGATATCAGTACATTCTCAACCAAGGAAAAGACAACAAGAAAGGGCAGACTGCGATCAAGAATGCTGTGATTGGTATAATAGTCTCCTTCTCTTCTTTTACGATTGCGAGAGTTGTATTTAGCTTTTTGCAGACTACATGATGAAAACAAAGAGTATCACATTATGTTCGAGAATTTTTCTTTTAATAGTATTTACAATAGTTAGTACACTTTCTTTAAATAACTTTACGACAAAAGCCGCGTTTTTTCAAAATGGTTTTGACCAGTCCTCTAGCAATATTAATAGCCTTGGATCTGGCATATCTGGAATGGATACATCTTTTGAAGGTACTTCACTCGATCGAGCTGCGAGAGAAGCCGATGCTATGTTTGATCAAGCAAGACAAGAGCTGAATGATATTGAAAATACACCACTAATGCAGACTAAAATTGGTTGTGATCCAAACCCAGGTCAAGCGAACTCTTGTCAAAAACCTCAGCAGATTTTTGGTAATGAGGGAATTTGCAGCTCTCCTGGAATCACTGGAAGTAATAAATCAGGAGTAATCTCTTGTACCAAAAAACTGCTCATGGGACCCTGCGAATTGTTTGAATTAGCAGTAAGAGCCGGAGAGCGAAATACTGCAGCTACAGGAACAAGTAATACTATAAATACTGAGGCAAGCTCATATGCATGTCAGGAGTTTATTGATCCAGTGTCTCTTGAGACTATCAAGGCTACTACAAATGCACTCTGTATCAGTATCATACCCGATGGCGGATACTCTACCGGAGTGACACTTGATGGTAAAACTCCAAAGCCGTTTATTGATGTAAAGAAGGCATCGGAAGCAGGTAACGTGAAATACTGTAATGCTATCGCTCTTAAGACTACGGGAGGATTTGATATTATTTTCAGCCTTGTGGGGTATTTCTTCTTTCTGATCCAGCCGTTTCTTATTGCCGCTGGTGTAGGAATGATCATTTATTGCGGAGTAGAGATTATGTATAAAGGAGGAGGTAGCGGGGAAGAGGCAGTTAAAAAAGTCTATAAGCAGCTTCAGCAGGTGCTTATGGGACTCGCACTCCTATTCCTTATTAAGCTCTTTCTGACAACGGTGAATGGATTGTTTTTCACGATGTAGAAAGGGCTCGGTAATTGGGCGCACATAATTGGACTCAATAATTAAATAATTGAGCTCAATTATTGCAGCCCAATTATAAGAGCCCCTAATGATTGAGCCCAATAATGAGCCCTAATCATCGAGCCTTTCCCCAATTCCCCCCTTGATCCCTTCTCCCTCTTTTGCTACTATGTCCGTACTTATTTTATGTACATGGACTATGTCTTTTAAGAAAGAAGCAGTATTGGTTGAAAGGAGAGTATTAACAGATGATGTTTTTGAGCTTGTATTTGAGGTACCACCACAGTTTGATTTTTCATACCAGGCAGGGCAGTTTGTATCTATAGAGGTTCCGGCACGACATGAGGATGAGAAGATGGTGATGCGTCAGTATTCTATTTCCTCTGGTCCTGACAGCAGTAGAAGATTTGAGCTATGCTACAAGCGTATTCCCGAGGGAAGAGCGACAGATGGGTATTTCCCGCATATTCAAATAGGAGAGAGTATTCAGTTTGTGGGACCGGCGGGAAGGTTTACTCTTCAGCAGAATGACCATCCTATTGTATTTATTGCTACAGGCACTGGAGTTGCACCTTTCAAAGCCATGCTCGAGGATATGTGGAGTAAAGGAGATACGAGACATTCAACTTTGCTTTTTGGAGTGAGTTTTTTGAAGGATCTCTGCTACATAGAGTACTTTTCTTCAAAGGAAGGAGAGCATTTTACTTTTGCTCCTTGCGTCTCAAGACCTGAAGGAGAGTGCAGTAACTTTGTAGGACGAGTGACTCATTATCTTGAGAAAAATAATGAACATGCGGAAGATACGGATTTCTATATTTGTGGAAGCGGAAGTATGATCGACGATGTGAAAAATCTTCTTTTATCCCAGGGAATTATGAAAGAACATATCTTCTTCGAGAAATACAACAATTTGTAAAGGGGGAGTAATGGCTTTTTAGCTTTGCCTTTGATAAAATAGTATGAATGTATTTCTACATATTCTATGGGTAAATTTTTCCAACAACTTTCTCTAGCCGCGATTATTTTTCTACAGGTACTTGTGGTATTGTTTTTTTTGGTGCAGTCGGTCAAAGCACAGGATACGCCTGTAACTCAAAATGCTCAGGCATTCAGTCCTGAGGCTCAGAAATGCAGTGCTGGCATAGATACTATCTTTGCTCAAAGGACCACTGCTTTTGAGGGCACCCTGACAGAGTATGGTCAGTTTGCAGATGTTCCCACTATGGAGCTTCTCATACGTGCTAAAACTGGTCTCATCAATCTCACTACGGATGCTGAAGAAATATGCCAGAGAAATCTCAGTCCAGACGCTCCTATCCCTGCAAGCCAGAGAGTTACTGCATGCCGTCCTGAAAAGGTAGCCCCAACTGATAAAAGCCCTTTGAATAATACAAATGAGCTCCAAAGAAAGACACTGCGGGATCAGTGTATATTAAAGGTTGAAAATATACGGGAGAAGTATGAGAATATCATTCTAAGTTTTGCGAGCTGGGATATGAATACTAAAAAGACCTATGCTTATGCAAAGGCTATTGAGGATCTCAATCTTGCTCTGAGAAGCTTCAATGAGGATTTTGAAATAGTAAGGGGGCGGCTAGATAAGATAATCCAAGGAGTTAATTATCTGATTACCGGTCAAAACGCAGGTCAATAATCTACAACTATGAAACTCACAACAAAAACAATTTTTATTATAGGTATTCTGCAATGTACATTACTCTCATATAATGCTTTTTCTACTTCGAAAGCCGTAGAACCACCAAGAGGAGATGGATATAGTAGAATTTTGGACGCAGGTTTTGATACTTCTACCAAATTTCAATACCTAAGAAATTATCATGCACAGGCGCAAAGCTGTTATGTGGATGCTTCGGTTCTTGCGGTACAATACTATTACGACAATAAGATGAGTAAAGTACTTACTCCTGATGAGTTTGATCCAAAACCATATTCCATGTCTGCTGAGTGTTTGAATCTTTCTGCAACAATAGCGAAGGATATTTATTTTACTCAATACCAGATATGTTCTGCTCTAGCAGTGCTTGATGGGGGAGATGCTTCTGCAGGTATTTGTGAGAATCTTGGTAAAAAGCAGGCATCAGATAAGGATCTTCCTGAATATTCTTTTCAGTATACTGATGCTGAGCGTGCAGGTATAAAGAAAAGTGTGAGTGAATTCCGGGTCAAGCAGGCAGAGGACAAGAAGAAAGCGGCAGGTAGCTCTCCGGCAGAAGTAGCGATTCCTGATGAAGAAAATCCTCTTACTATACTGCGTTTCCGTCTGTTTTATGAAACAAGAAACTACAAGGATGCTCTGACTATCCTTTCAAATAACGCGCCTAAAGAACAAAAGAATACCTCTGGTGGTACAAACCTTGGAGCAGCACTATCAGGAGTAAACCTGACTACGTTTAAAGCTCAGGAAAGTAAGCTTGCTGATATGGTAGATGACAACATGCTGGAGTGGTATCAGGAATTTTTTCTAAGCTACCCTCAGCATCTTCAATACACCTACATGAAGAAGCAGCTAAAAGAAACCACTACTCAATTTGATAGAATGGCTCGAGTCATGGATCAGCTGCGCTATAAACTTCCAAATTCCTCCGTGGACGGAGATAAAAATAAAGGTAAATAATATGTCATATAAACTACTTCTACAACTAGGTATCGTCCTTGGAATCGGAGTATTGTTTTCTCATACTGCTTTTGCAGATGAACAAGATGATAAACTATTTGCTCTTCTAAAGAATACCCCAGGGGTTTCATTACTGGACTCTCCTCTGAAATCTCAGTATTTCAGAATAGATAAGGAGGTGCGTGAATTTGTTCCAAAACAGACTATGATCGAAATGCAGCGTCTGCTTGAACATGATAGAAAAGAAGGACTGACAAAATTTACAGATAGTGCTCTCTCACGCCTTCTACCTCAAAACTGTCTGCCGAAAACTGCAGGTGGGGTATCAAGTGTGCAGGGAACTACTCAGGGAATTAATGACAGTACACATTATCAGAAAAAATGTGAGGAAATTACTGCCTTAAATGAGCGCTTTGGACAGAAAATTTCAAGCATACGGTATCAAAATGTATTTTCTGACGGCGATACCAAAAATTCAGGATTTGATCTTTTGAACGATATCGCACTATTGAAGGAAAAAATTAATGGTGCAAAGGACCGAGAACTTCCAGGATGGACAAGGGATATATCTCCAGATGCAAAATATCTCACAGGAAACTGGTATAAACCTGAGTATGTACAAGTACCCGCTTCAAGCCTTGCGGATACTATGAAGAGTTTTTCTTTCTCAAATACTGATCCGAATACTCTTGGATTTTGTCCATTGCCCGGTGCAGCTCCTGTGACAGCTAGTACGCAGACCTTCTCTGAGCCGGAGAAGGAAGCTATTTCAAAGAGTTTTGCACGTTTTGAAAGAGCAAAGACTACACCAGATCCATCTTTTGACAACGAAGCTGTTCTAAAAAAAGATACATCAAATATTCTGAGTGCTGCTCAAAAAATCCTGAATGATGCTCAGCAAAGTATAAATGGGACTGTTGAAAACTTAGATAAGTGGAATTGTCTTTGGGAATCTTTCTGTATTAAAGTCTATTTTCAAACAGGATTTGCTGATGAAGCAGGCACTATGTTTACCACAAGACGAGTAGGCCTAGATAGTCCTGCATTGAGAACAAGTCTTACAAAGCTTTCTGATGCTACATCAGAGCTCTCTGCACAGAATCTGCAGCTGAAAAATGAACCTCGGGCTATCTTTAGCTTTGGGTGGCAGGACTTAAAGTTTGAAGTGCCGGATAACTTTCTGCAGATTTCATGGGTTCCTATCGTTCCTAGGGTGGATAAGGCAGACTTTACTGATCCTGATCTTATTGGACTGCTTGGAAAGATGTGGAATGCTGTAGCAGGTAGTAATAATGCTTCTGATGCGGTCGCACCTGCAAATATTGCTTCTGGTGATTATGCAGCTCAATATGCCAATATGCTAGCTAAACAGAAGGAAACCAAAGAGTTAGCTATAAAACTTCAAACGCAGCAAATCAATGCCAAGAATCTCACTGATTATGAAGAAGTGATCGGTGGACAGCTTACACATTTGACTGAAGAACTGCAGGCTTTACTTACTCAGATGGAAGCTCTGAAGAAAATAAGCAAAAACTTTGCTAGTACTAAAGTTCAACACAACTAACTATGAAATATACAACTCATATAATTAGAATATTTTTTCTCCTCTGGTGCTTCCTGCTTGTACCAGGAGTGAGCTATGCAAAGGAAGCCCTTTGTGTAACTCCAAAAGTAACAAGGACTTATCTCATAGAAATGGAAGCTTACAATGCAGCAGTTCGGGATCTCCTTCAGCAAAAGGGATGTATTATCCCTAAGATAACTGTATTCGGACTGGATCTGACTTCTATAAGTGCCAAGGAAGATCAGCTTTCAAAAGCTTTTCTAGAGAAATATGGTGATCCTACTATTAATACGATAAGAACTGCTCTCAATGGATCAAATACAAAAACCTCAGCATTACTTCTACAGGATGTGGAATTAGCTGAAAAACAGCTGGAAGAAATGAGAGGTCTTATGAATAAGTCTATGGATGCATGTATGTCTATTAATGTGACAGACGTGATGCAGGGAGAAAAGATACAGACACTTCCACTCTATCAGGACATCCAAGCCAGATACCTTGCCTACAGACAGCTCTATCTCTGGATGATGCAGTCTGACCAGACCACCGCCTACTATCCAAATGGTCTTGATGGTACGCTTAGCGCGGTAACAAATGCGGTTTTAGCCCGCTACACAACTGCGACTAAGAATCAGAATCCTTTCTCATATATAAAGGACTACAAGGATGCATCTTTGACATCTTGTCAGTCGCAGGAATATGGTTTAGATGATATTAACTATTCTCTCGATAACCTTACCCAGGCTGTCTCCTCCATCAGTGAGACGGCTGAAGAGTTTGGAGATGCAGTTATGAGTCTCTCTACAATTAAATTTGATCTCAATGAATTACTTGGTCAGATAAAAGTCAGAGGACCAGACGGCAGTACGATTATTACTGGGCAAGGTATACAGAAAGGAGAAGAGAGAACTTTTGCAAGAAATGTCCTTGAAGGAGTTATTGGAATTCCGCTTACTGAGTTTACCGAGGCTGCTAGAAAACTTGCGGGGTTCAACGATACTCTCCGTCTCAATGGTGCACCAGTAAATAATTTTACCTTTACGCAGCTGCAGGATCAAATCGTCCAGATAGATGCAACTACAGGAAAGATCACAAGAAAATCTCTTACAGATATCCCTGTAACTTACAGCCAACAGGTGTATACTGTTGATAGACAGAAAGAAGAGGCTCTTGAACAGTATATGGCAAAGAACTACGATACTTTAGGAAAATATGAGACAACTCAATATTTTCTTGGTAAAATGGATCAGATGACAGATACTCTTTCCCGTATAAATAATACCAGCGCTTCCTCTGCAGACGATTTTACCTTTGTATGTCTGACTCATTTACATCGTATCAATGATGACTGTGGCGAACTTAAGAAATAAACTTATTATACTGTGCAGTTTCTCGTTTCTGCTCTTCTCATGTGCAGTAATATATATTGATAGTACCTATGCGCAGACTACAGTTGCTATAGACGCAGACAGAGACGGCTTTGATGATGCCTCAGATGATAAATGCCCCGGACAGTACGGAATGATTCAGGGATGTTTTCAGTACTCAGAAGCTCTCAATACTTCAAATACACAGCTTACTCGTTCAGATATAGTAATACCTCCATGTACTTCTCCTGCTGGATGTGCTTGTACAGCAGTACAAGATCAGCAGATGCTAGAAAAAGGAGATGCGCTCCTGATACAGATCAAGGGAACACCGCATGTGAGTGCGCCGTTTGAGGTGAAGTAGGGGGGAAGTAATTAAGTAAATAGTAATTGAGTAATTGGTAATTGAATTTAGTACATTGGGTAGTATAATTGGACTCAATAATTGAGCTCAATTATTGAGTCCAATAAATTAATTGTTTTCATCTCATGTCCCCTCCGATTCACATCGAATATGTCCGCAAGAGACATTCCTCAGCATATGTACGAAATGGCGAGGTTATTCTTCGTATTTCTTCGTTTCTGTCAGAGAGTGAGAGAAAAATACATATTGATAAGCTGCTCTCCAGGATACTTCCAAAGCTCAGTAAGATGGAACAGGGAACTTTTATCTTGAGGCAGATATTAAAAAACTCCCGTGCTGATTTTGTACACAATAAATCGGTAGATATTTTTGTAAGCTGGGGAGCCAGGAACATGATTATTGTGGAGGAAACAAAAATTGTATTCAAAATCTCGAAGCTGGACCGTGCAATCCACCTAGTGCCAGTCTCAGAATACTCTGATCATATTACTTTGGAGATGATCATAAAAGCTCTTCTTTCCTATGCAAGGAAGTACCTGCAAACCTATGTGGAAGAAGTGATTGCAGAGTGGACTGATTATTTTGGCTATAAAAAACTTGAAAATGTACAGATCCGCCACAATGAATCAAGATGGGGGAGCTGCTCTGGAGGAGGGAATATAAGTATATCTCTAAAGACCCTTCTGCTGCCTGAAGAACTCTTTGAATATGTTTGCGTGCATGAAGTAGCTCATCTCCAGCAGATGAATCACTCCGATAAATTCTGGAGTATTGTAGAGAGTGCAATGCCTCATTGGAAGGAGCTGAGAGCGGAGATGAAGAAGTATAGGTAAGTGTGGGGCTCGGTAATTAGGGCTCAATAATTGGGCTCACATCATTCAGTAATTGAGCTCAATTATTTTGCTGCTCTTACTTTTTTCTTATGCCTTGCTGTATCTTAATCTCTGTTTCTCTTCTGCACTATCGAGGGCAAGCTGTATAAGTTTATCAAGTAACTGCGGATAGCTGACTCCTGAAGCCTTCCACATCTTTGAAAAAGCACTAATAGGAGTAAATCCCGGAAGAGTATTGATCTCATTAAAATATATTACTCCTTCCTTATCCACAAATAGGTCTACCCTTGCAAATCCAGAACATTGAAGAATGCGGTAAATCTTTTTTGCTGTCTCTTTTAATGTATGGTGCTCTTTTTCTGTAAAGGCTGCTGGGATGATGACCTGTGATTTGGAATCAGAAGCATATTTAGCTTCATAATCATAAAACTCACGGTCGGGTATAACCTCTGAAAATGCTTCTGCAACTTCTATCTCAGAGTTTCCGATAACCGCGGATTCAATTTCCCGTACAGATGAGAGTCCTTCTTCGATGATCACTTTTGTATCATAAAGAAATGCTTCGTTCATTGCTGCTTCTAGCATGTCTGCGCTTTTTACTTTTGAAATACCTACGCTAGAACCTGCATTTGCCGGTTTTACAAAATATGGAAGTGAAAGTTTATCCTGAATCTCTGACAGTATAGCTGTCTGATCTTTGCTCCAGTCCGCATGATGAAATACCTTAAACGGAGCGATCTCAATACCCTGAGACTTTACCAAAATCTTCTGAATTTCCTTATCCATCCCTATAGCGCTTCCAAGTACTCCTGCTCCCAGATACGGGATCTCAAGCATATCAAGCATTCCCTGGAGTTTTCCATCCTCGCCAAAGGAACCATGGATGATAGGAATAATAAGCTCAATATCTGCATAAGAGAGTACCGCAGGGGGCAGGCCTCGCTCGCTACCATCGATAAAGCCATTCTCCAGTACCTCGTAGCCTTTTTCAAAGGACATTTCCTGAGTCTCTTCATCAAGAGATAGTACACAGAAATTCTCCTTGGTGAAGGGGATAGGGTAGACATCATATCTTTCCTTATCCAAGTTTTCATAAATCGCCTTTGCGGATTTAATGGAGATTTCATGTTCAGCGGATTTTCCTCCAAAAAGTAGTGCTATACGGAGCTTTTGCATAAGTAATGATAAACCGTAAATATAAGCCCATTGTCCTGGTTTTACCTTTAAGGTCAAGGACTTTGAAAAAGTAATTGGGGCTCGGTAACTGGGCTCAATAATTAGGCTCAGTAATTTGGCTCACATCATTAAATAATTGAGCTCAATTATTGCAGCCCAATAATGTGCGCCAAATTATGAGCCCCAATTACTCAATTACTCGAGCCCTATTTTTTCCCCCTTGAGCCTTTCTTCTTTTTCCTATACTATTCATCGCGTATTTCAATTGCATCATTATTATGAAAATCACGACAGCAGAGTTTATAAAAGGAGCGGTGGACAGAGAGGGGCTTCCTAGAGACGTGCGTCCTCAGATTGCTTTTATCGGACGTTCAAACGTAGGTAAATCGAGCTTTATCAATTCTCTTGTAAATAACAAGAAACTTGCAAAGAGCAGTTCTATGCCTGGACGTACTCTGGAGGTAAATTTTTTCTTTGTGAATAGAAAGTTCTATTTCGTTGACCTTCCTGGATATGGGTATGCAAAACAGCCTAGAAAGCTCCGTGAACAGATTGAAGATAGAATATTCTGGTACCTTACTGATGATACGATCCCACTTCGTACTGTGGTACTTCTCGTAGATGCAAATATAGGACCCACTGAGCTGGACCTTGATATGTTAGATACTCTCTCTCATCATCAGGATAGGTATCAGATAATCGTTATTGCTAATAAAATCGATAAAGTGAAAAAGAGTGAAGAGTCAAAAATACTCCGCAATATTCAGATGCAGGCACCTGGATGCCGCGTATATCCATACTCTTCAAAAGCACCTAAACTTCAGGCTATGATTATAGATGCTATGCTTGAAGAGCCTAAAGCATAATTTACATACTTATGAGACGACTTGTTTTTATTGTATTTCTCTTTGTAGGGATTATAGCTGCCTGCAGCGATCCTGAGATTACTCCGCAGAAGAACGAGAATAGTGTATTGGAAAATGAAAATACATCTGAGATAAAGATGACCGATCTTTCCGCATTAGAGCCGGAGAATATCAATGTAAATAAAAACTCCAATTCTACTATAGAAGAAACGGGCACAGTGGTTCTGAATAGAATGAGCAGTGCACGTTTTGAAATAGTATCTTTAGAAGGGAATTATCAGGATAAAAATCCTCTTTTTAAAAGGAATGTAGCACAGGAATACCAGCTTGTAAGAGTTGGAGTAAGGATTACAGGTATTTCAGAACAAGCATTTCCATTTGATAGTCTGAATTTCTCTTTAGATACACCTATTGCAAAAACTATCCTTGAATCAGAATTAGGTAGTGCAAATGAAGTTCAGGATCACATTGTGCAGCAAGTCCAATTAGCAAATGGGAAAACTGTGCAGGGTGCTTTATATTTTGAAGTTGATAAGAAAACTGCGACAGGAGATATGGTCCTATCATATGAGTCGCTAACACCTCAAAAAGAGAGTTTAGAGTATAAGATCCGCCCATAATCTAGGAAAGGCGATTTTACATTTAGAGCCAGGTATCAATGTATTTATCTACGTCAAATTTCCTTCTTGATCCGTTCTCATTCATATACCGGATCTGTCCAAAGATATCCCGCTCTACCCAGGCTCTATCATGAAGCCCTCCTAGTGCCCAGGCTATACCTACATAGCCGTTAGGGTCACGTCCATCAAGCTCATACTTATCATTGAGATAGATGGCTATTTTTTGTGCAGTTTCAATATCCTTTGTCCATTCTAGTATTTTCTTTGCCCAGTACATTCTCATATAGCCGTGCATTTTTCCAGTCTTTACCATCTGAAGCTGACATGCATTCCATAAGGCTTCATGGGTTTTACCTTCCTCAAATTCTTTTTTTGTATAGAGAAATTCTCTTCGGTCCTCTCTATGTTTCTCGTGAGTGATCTTTGCCCAGTTTGGAAATCCTTCGAAGCTGTCATAATGCTCATTATAATAACAATAATTATCCGAAAGCTCTCTGCGAACGATAAGTTCTTCTAAAAAGGTCTCCTTTGCATTCTCTGGAGCTAAAGAGTTTGAAACCTCGAGAGCTATTCTTTGAGCGGATATCTGACCGTAATGCAGGTAAGGCGAAAGGTTTGAGAGCACATCTTTATTAGGATCATTTCTTTGCTCTGAATAGTTTGGAAGTATATCTTTTATAAATGTTTTTAACCTCCTCATTGCAGCTTTCTGTCCTGAAGTAATCCAATCTACAGGTTGTATGTTCTCATCTGTTTTAATGGATTTTTCTACTTTATCCCAGTTTATCTTCTCATATGTATATTCTATTTTCTGCTTCTGGAGCTTTGGAAATTCATCAAGAAACCGAGGGAGAAGTTTATGAATTTTTGGTCTAATGGTGTATGCACCAAATTCCTGTTTTGGTGAGGCTGTCCATACTGGAATTATATTATGAGCATCGACCTGATAGAGAGGTATCTTTACTTTTTTCTTTATTTTTTCCAGCCAGCTTTTTGGGACTTTTAAAGGAAACAGATCTGTCACTAATGCACCAATATTGTGCTTGTCACAAAAAGTAATAATATCATCCTCAGTATTATTTCCACATACGAGAAAGAAGGGGATAGTAAGTTTTTGAAGCTCTGTTTCTATTTCCTTTAAGCCTTGTATTTTAAAGTCTGTCTGACGTCTTCCTCCTCCTAAAAACTCTGGATCAAGATTGTAGAGTACAAGGAGCGGAGCCTCTGATCTTTGTGAAATATGTTCTGCAAAGAGCAACGCCCAATTATCATGGACACGCATATCCCGGTTCATCCAATACAGAACAGGACCTTCTTTGTATTCATACTGATTGAGCTTTCGGATTCTTTCTTGGATCATAGTGGGATAAGAAAATGGATATCAGGGGCAAAGATGTACTTTATACTGATATCCATAGTTAGTATTTCAAAGGGTAATGTGTGAACTACTTAAGCGCTGGGATTGCTTCCATCGCAATCTGCTTTTTTGAGTACCAGAAGAAATATCCTACAATGACTGTAGTTACTAATGGTGAAAACCACTCAGGTATATGTACTCCAAATGCATGGGCGAGCATTACAGATCCAAGTACAAGGATAGAATACATTGCTCCGTTCTTGAGATACTTATATTTCTTGATAGTTTCAACATTTCTAATAGTAAGCTCTCGCACCACAAAGGCACCAAGACTATTACCTAAAAGAATGAGCGGAACGGAGAGTGTAAACGCGAATGCTCCAAGTACACCGTCGATGGAAAATGTAGCATCGATGACTTCAAGATAGAGTATTTTGCTCAAATCCGACATGCCATTGTTCTTATTCATTAGTACCTTTTCACTTGCTTCCGCATTCTCTTTAAATCCGTGTGTAATAAAGAAGGCTGTGGATCCCACTACAGCACCGAAGGCCATAAGAGGATTGATAGCTTGAGCGTACCATACCACTGTGGCTAGGATAAGTGATACTACTGCGAAGAACCAGACTCCCTGACGAGCAAAGAATTTTTCTCCAGGTAATCCGAAGTGTTTGTCTTCGAGAAATAACCAGTGAAAGAAAAGAAACACTAGAAATACTCCACCTCCAGCAAGAAGGATAGGAGCTGCAGTTTCTATGGCTGTAATAACATTTGGATCATCACTAAAGGTTGCAGTCAAAGCACCAATAGGTCCTAGCTGAGGGAGAGCCGCCCATACAATTGCCCAAGGGAGAAGACCTCGGACTACAAATACTGCGAAGAAAAGTCCCCAAACAAGGAACCATCTTCGTGCTTTTTCTGACATTGTTGTCAGTACTTCTGCATTTATAACAGCATTATCAATACTGCTGATCGTCTCAAAGAGACAAAGTCCAAAAACAGTGACTGCCATTGGCAGAATGTAGAGAAGGAATTCCATAAATAATAAAAAAGCTAAGGGTATAGTACAGTGTAGAAGTTTGCTTTAAAAAAACAACAGAAGTATAAAAAACCTCCCCGCAGATTACTCTGGGAGAGGTTTTTCAATGCATTGATTAGAATGCAATAGAGAACAGTATAGAATTGATAACAGAAAGGATGATAGCGAACACAACTGCTATCAAGAAATTATCAACTTTAAATCCATCAATGATTCTATCTGCAATCAAGATGATGACTGCGTTGATCACTAACGTGAAGAGACCAAGAGTGAGAACATTAATAGGAAGAGTAAGAGCTGTTAGGATTGGTCTTACAAATGCATTTAAAAGTGCAAGAACAACAGCTACTCCTAATGCTGACCAAAAATTACTGACTGCTACACCTGGAAGAATGTAGGCTGTGACCATTACTGCTACCGCTGTGATGAGAAGTGATACGATAATATCCATATACAATGGGGTAATAGGTTAAAACCAAACTTCACAGTACCCGTATTTTTCATTTTCGACAAGTAAAAAATTGGCTCTCACCCTTGAAAGTATTTACTAGTCATGGTCTTGAAGTATACTACAGAGTAATTATGATCCTTTTTCCCACACTTTATGGATACGTGTCAGATCTCCGAAGACACCCGTTTACTTTTGAAAAAACTGATAGCCACAACATGTATTGGAATATGTGCACTTCAGACAATGGTACCTGTGACAGCTTCAGATGAGCTTCCTACTCCAGAGATTATCCAAGACTTTAATCTTACAGCTAACTTTAATGCCGACGGCAACGTTGATCTCAAATGGATCCGTATATCTCCTGATGAGTTCGAATATTATCAAATCGTCCGTTCCGAAAAAAATGCAGAACCGATGTATCCAGAGGATGACTACATTTATTTTACGACAAATAAAAGTGATCTTACTTATGAAGATGACGATATACCAGACAGCACACTATATTACCGAATCTGTACTTATGCAGGAGCACATACCTACTGTAGTCCAACTGAGAAAGTAGTACGCGGAGTCACTGCAGTAACACCATCCTTAAATGCTGCTGAATTTACTTTTAAAGATACTGAGACTCATTGGGCAAAGTCATATATAACGTCACTCGCTACACACTGCGGTGTATTAGGCTATAAAGACAGTATGGGAAGATTGCTCGGAATATTCAAACCTGATGAACCGATAAAACGTGCGGAACTTTTAAAGATGCTCTCAGATTGTTCTGAACTGTCACCTGAGAATCAGGATGTACAATTTTCTGATGTAGAGCAGGGAAGCTGGTATGAGGAGGCACTATCTATTGCTCTCAAAGCAGGGTGGGTTCAGGGGTACGCTGACGGGACGTTCAGACCTTTTATAAATATGAATAGAGCAGAAGGATTAAAGATGATTCTACGTGCAAGATTCTCTGAAGAGCTTATTGGAAATGATCAGACTAAATTCTTTAATGATGTAGATATCTCAAGCTGGTATCAGAAATATATCGCCTTTGCTTATGTGAAGGGATTTGTATCAGGAAAACAGAGTGGAAAGTTTCTACCTGGAGATTCTATTACACGTGCAGAGGCTGCTAAGATTATTGCTACCGTATTTGGATGGAATGCTCCCGTATTACCTCCAGCAAATACGAATCAAAATACTACTAATCCAGGTGGAGGATTAAGTTCTACAAAACTTTCTTCTACATGTAGTGTCTTTCCATCAGATAATCCTTGGAACCGGGATATCTCAAAGGATCCCATTCATGTAAATTCTGCAAACTATATTGCAAGTATCTTAAAAGGTAAAACCAAGCTTCATCCTGACTTTGGATCTAATCCTGACTACGGTATTCCATACAGCATTGTAGACAGTAGTCAGAAAAAAGTACCTATCAATGTCGTCTCTTATGCTGATGAAAGTGATCTTGGTTCTTATCCTATTCCAGATAATCAGAAAGTAGAAGCGGGAAGTGATCATCATGTACTCGTGGCAGATAAAGATAACTGCAAACTCTACGAGCTCTATGGAGCTGAGAAGACATCTACCGGCTGGAATGCTGATTCTGCTGCGATCTTTGATTTAGCTTCCAATATATTAAGACCTGACTATTGGACTTCCGCAGATGCTGCAGGACTTCCTATTTTTCCAGGACTTGTAAAATATGATGAAGTGAAATCAGGAAAGATAACTCATGCACTGAGATTCACAGTAAGTAAAACTCAGAAAGCTTTTATACACCCAGCTACTCATTTTGCGAGCAGTTCTACGGATGCAAATCTACCTCCGATGGGACTTCGTCTAAGATTAAAAGCTGACTTCGATATCTCTAGCTATACTGGGGATACAAAAGTAATTCTTGAAGCATTAAAGACCTATGGCATGATCGTCGCAGATAACGGATCTGACTGGTTTATCTCGGGAGCTACGGATTCTAGATGGAACGATGAGGATCTCGAGCAGTTAAAGGAGGTTCCAGGAAGTGCTTTTGAGGCTGTGGAAAGCGGACCGTTAATAAAATAAGCTGTATAAAAAAGAGATACACCATCAGGTGTATCTCTTTTTTAAAATCGCATTATTCTGCTTTTGTCATTGCCTGCTGCTTCATTACTTCGATTTCTTCCTCCACCCGCGGTTTTAGCATTTTCTTTTCCTCTTCCATGGCAGCTCCCATTTCTTCAAGCTGCTCCTTTGAGAAGTAAGATTTCATCTGCGGAAACATTTCTTTCTCCTCTTCCTTTACATGATGAGTGATATTTTCTTTCAGCACAGTAAGTTTTGCTCCCCATTGAGGATGATCTTTTGGAAGTTCATCGAGTTCTTTCAGCATGAATTTTACTTCATGATGTTCTTCTGTTGCTTCTCTCGAAAGATCCTCCATTTCTTTTATCTTGAGTAGTTTTGGATAGAGTATATCCTCTTCTACTTTTGCATGAAGTGTAAGTTCCTGGATAATCTTCAAAAAAAGTTCCTCTCGGGTTTTTACACCATTTTCTGTAGTCTTATCTGCCTTATCGAGAAGATCAGCTACCTTATCGTGATCTGCTTTGAGAAGTGTAATTGCATCCATAGAGATTGTTTTAAAAAGTAGATTAACTATCTTAACCTTAAAAAAATAAACAGTCAAATTTCTATTTTTGAAAATAATAATAGAGCGGGGAAGTACGGCTTTTTGAAAAAACACTGAAATCACCTTGATTTCTTTCTTAAAGCTCGCTACTATACGCAACGTCTGTACGTTACAGATTTCTCGGGAAGTAGCGCAATTGGTAGCGCACGTGGTTTGGGACCACGGGGCTGCAGGTTCGAGTCCTGTCTTCCCGACCATCCAGCGAAGCTGGACTAGTAACTAGTGACTGTCACTAGAATCTAGTCACTAGTAGAATCAAGTTTTACACTTGTAGTTATTTTTTACGAACAGTAGTTGAATAATATATTTGTCTCATAAAAAAGTGGGAGCATAGTTTTAATATAAATTATATTTGATGCTATGTTTGATTTTGAGAAACTTATTGCATATAAGAAGGCGAGAGAAACCTATCAAGTTATTCAAAATAAGATCCCTTTTTATAAGCTTACGCCAATTATACGTGATCAACTTCAAAGAGCATTAGTAAGCATGGTGATTAATATTGCTGAAGGTACTGGAAAATTATCTCCGAATGATAGAAAAAACTTTTATGTTATTGCTCGCGGCTCTACTTACGAATGTGCAAGTCTTCTAGATCTTATTCAAGATACAAGTATTGTTTCGATTGAGCAGATATCATATTTAAAAAATAGTTTAGAGCAAGTTTCCAGATTGCTTTCAGTACTCATTAAAGAACTACTTTTAAGAAAGTAGAAATGATTATCTTGGCTGATCATCTGAACAGTATAAAATGGTTTTAACTACAATTTCAATACCACTTATGCAACCTACTCTCATCGGTCGTGTCATCTCCCGTTCTATGTACGGTATTATTATCACGATGGCTCTTCTCGCAGCACTTGAAAATAGTAGTGCGAGTGCTTGGGCGGTCGCTCTTTCGATTGTTGCGACCTTATTTTCTATAAGCATTGCTGAAGCATATACCGAATCAATAGGTGTACATATTGATAAAAAAACGCCTATTCAAGATCATGAACGTCATAAAATATTTAAGGAAAGTTTATATGTATTCGGTGGGTCATCTATACCGTTGTTTGCTTTTGTTGCTGCAGGGTTAGGTCTTTGGACACTTTCGACAGCATTTATGATCGCAAAGGTTGCTTCTTTTATACTCTTGTTCGAATATGGATATCTCTATGGAAGAAGGAGTGGTCGAACAAGACTTGGCGCATTGAAGGTGGGGGCGCTGAATATTCTGCTTGTGTCTCTTATTGTTGCTTTTAAAGAATTAGTACATGTATAAGAGTAATTAGAAACAACTTTTTTTATACTTAATAATCTCTATGGCTGATAATAAAAGAAGTGAAATTTTTTTAGATAAGATATTTGAGCTAATGTCAGAAAGAAATAGGACTATTATTATTTCAATAAGCTTGCTTGCTGGTCTTACTGGACTTGCATCGCTTAATAATGCATTACTTCCTATTCCAGCAGAAAAATTGAGATTAATATTGATTGCTATCTTGAATTTATTACCAATTGTACTCTGGCACTATTTAGTAATGTTAAGTGCTGGTCTTAATATATTTCTAAAAGCAATACTTGGTAATGAAAAATTACCTAAACGAGAAAAGCACATTCTAGAAGGAAGAGAAGCATATTTCTATAACTTTGGAATTTTTACTATAGTTTGGGTCTTAAGTTATTATCTTGTTCTAGGTCAAATATGCTCATTATTAATAGTCATATTATGTGATATTTTAATAATAGTATTTCTTTATATTTTGTATCATTCAAGAAAAAGTAATAAATAAATGTAATATTCACCACTTCAATTTGTTATAGTGAAGTTTATGAAAGACTCTTTAGAATTCTAAAGAGTCTTTCATAAACTTCTTACTGCATCGCTTTCCCGATAAATTCCATCATCTCCTTCGTAGGGGCACCTTCATACACTTGAGTATTCTGCTCATAGCTTTTTTCATAGAGATTTTTAACTTTGTTCTCTATCTGTATATTGCCGCCTGTAAATTCCGCAACAAGTCCTTTCCACTGCGTAGCTAGTGTCTGCACATAAGGATCCTTCGGATCTAGACCTTTCTTCATAGCATCTTTGACTTTTTGTATGAGTATTGGCCACGCATTTTCAACCTCTTTGATGCGTTCTTCTCCTACTTCCTTTCTGCGCTTTTCAAAGAAGTCCATTTCTTCTTCTGTGTAATGATCCTGCATAGTATTCATAAAATAAATAAATGAGATAAACTCTTCCGGAGAAATATCTTGATGCTGCTGCATAAACCGTTTGAGATGTGAGAGCTTTAAAGACAGCTCTTTCCGTACGCTGATCTCTTTCTCTACTTTCTCCAAGGAAGTATCTATTATGGCAAGAGGAGTATGACGGGTATCCTGCAGCATACTTTTTATATCTTTAAGACTATAGCCAAGGTATTTAAGACATATAATCTTCTGGAGCTCGGCAAGATTCTCTTTGTTATAAATTCGGTAATTATTCTGTCCGCGTTTGGTAGAGGAGAGAAGACCGATCTGTTCATAGTGATGAAGAGTACGTACCGAGATCCCAAGTATTTTTGCGAGGGTACCAATATTCCAGCTTTCCATAATAAAGTGTGTAAAATGTAGCTACGTAAGGACTATATAGTCTTACCTAACGTGAGGGTAAAGAGAATTATGAAAATTATCCAAATAGCTAGGAAAATATGGTATAATTCTAAAGTTAGAGCTAACAATTACAATGATACGATATTTTAATAGATTCATTGCCTGTCGAATAGGCTGGAAAAGTAGAGCTATTAGAGCTGGAACTGGTATTGCAATTAATACTATTGTTCTTTTCTTGATCGACTATATACCTCCATTTATATTTTGGAGTATACTTGTGGCAAGTTATTCTATGGTGCTTGAAGCATTCGTAGGATGCTCTCTACTTCATTGGGTATATAAGCTCAATACTAGTCCTACAGATGACACACATGAAAAATAAGCATATATTTCTAGTACTTCTTTTTCCTATACTGCTTTTTGCTGTACTTTATGTGTTACAGTTCGGATTTTCTGCTCCGAGTGCATGTATTATGCCGGAGAATAGCTTTATCATTCAGTAGTATATGTTTTCAATTTTAAAAAATCCAAGGTTTCTGATGTTGTTCTTTCTGCTTCTGTGCTGTATGGAAGTAGTGCTTTTATGGCAAATAGGAGCATTTGAGCTGCCGTTTTTACATATTAAAAGTATGCAGGCACTCTCTCCCAGTACGACAGATATTATTTTTGCCGGTAGTGCAGGATGTTTATTTGCATTAATACTCACTGGGTTTGCATATCTTATAGGTGAGGCAAAGGAAACAGTACTTAAAAGGGAAGCATCTCTCTCAGGCGTCGGGCTTGTACTCAGTATTCTCGTACTTTTATGTCCAGTGTGCAATCTTGGCATATTAGTATTTTTTGGTCTTGCAGTGAATCTCCAATTTTTATCTCCATATATTGGAGTGCTGCAGGGACTTAGTCTTCTTTGTCTTTTAGGAGCAGTGGTATTTATGGATTATAGGATTAGGCATATATGTCTAAGATGTGCACGTCCATAACGTTGCAAATTTATTGGAAATGGTGTATTTTTAAGTGTAATCTATCCACTTAACTTATATCGATATGAAGTATAGAAAAAGTATCGCAGGGGTTGCCATCTTTGCCATTCAGGCAAGTATGCTGCCGTTTGCATCTGCAGCTTTTACAGATGTAGACACAAGTCTCTCTGCAAAATTAGAAGTTTTGATGCAGAAACAGATTGTCTCTCAAAATAACGCAAACTTATTCCGTCCGGACAGTAACCTAAACCGTGCTGAAGCTTTGAAGCTTATTCTAAAAGCATCTCAAGTATTTAAAGAGACTCAGGTAAAAGATATTGAGCTTAACTTTGCTGATATCTCTGGTGAGGATTGGTATACTCCATATCTAAAAGCTGGAGCATCTTTTGGTATTATCAAAGGATACGGTGATAACACGATCAAGCTTGGTAATAATGTAACAAAGGCAGAGTTTCTTACTATGCTTTTCAGAATGCATTACGCATTACTTGGTACAGAACTTACAGCTAGTAGAGAGAGTATTTCCTTTAATGATGTTCAGCCAAGCGACTGGTCTTATCCAGCAGTAAAATGGGCATCTACTACATTCTTGATTCCTGCAGGTATTTCTTTCAATCCAAACAAGGAACTCACTCGAGCTGAGACTGCAGAGATTGTCTATTCATATGTAAATGCATTGAATACTATGCCTAACCAGGCTTTTGGAAAAATCGCTCTTGGAGAAAATCCTGAGAGATCTCAATCTGGAGGTGGTATGGGGGCAGGGGGAGGACTTTCTGTCGATGGTTCCGCTCCACTTACTGAGAGTGGTGCAAACATGATTGATAAGATACGAGCGCCAGAACCTCAGACAAATATTACATTTACATTCAGCGGTGCTGCACTTACGGATATCCCAGCTTCTATGCCGGTTTATAAGTCAATACCAAAGTCTGTTCAGATGATCATGACTTCCAAACTCCAGGATATTGTCCCTAAGGAGTTTGTTAAATTCTTTGGAGGAAACTCTTCTCTTGAAGTAAATAATATTAGTTTCTCTGATGGTGTAACAGGTGGATATCAGTACTACCTTGACCTTTCAAATGCAAACTATTCCATGTATGAAGACTGGACTAAGATGACAATCCAGAATACGCCAGAGGTATATGGTCTAAAGACTGAACCAAACGCGGCTGCTCTTGCGCAGTTAGCTCAGAATTTCCTTGCACAGAAAGGTGTAAGTCTCGAGGGATATGCTCCAGGAGAAGTCGATATGAGCTGGAAGAACTATATTCCTTACAACTCCAATGAAGAGTATCCATTCCCACAGTATTACACTGTAAACTTTCCTCGTATGATTGACGGAAAGAAAGTAATGTCTGAGTGGGGATATTATGATAGTGCGATCACAGTAGGTATCAACGCAGCTACTATGAAAGTTAATTCAGTAAATGGAATGATAAATAAGGAAGTAATTGCATCCAACTATGATACAAAATCTTGGAATGAAATCGTAGCAGGAGCGCTTAAGGGTGGTCTCCATATGCCGTATGTACCATACTATTACTATGGTACCCCGGATGCTACTACAATGCCTGCAGCTGACGGCGGAACAGTAACACCTCCATCTCTACCTGCTGACATCACAGTAACACTTACAAGAGCAGAGCAGGCAGAGGTACTTGTACGACAGTATAGTAGAAATGATTATTATACAGCACCAAATGAATTCTTCGTTCCTGCAGTTGTATTTACAGGTACATTCCCAACACCAGCGGGAAGTACTGCACCAGCCCAGGAAGTAAAGGTTGTAGTTCCTACAATCAAAGATGATGCATTTATTATGCCGGAGAATCCTCCAATCATGTATCTTAAGGATACAGCGGAAGCACAAGGATAATAGTGTTTAGAAGAAACCGTCTTAGCAGAAATGCTGAGGCGGTTTTTTTGTAAGAGAAAGAAAGTAATGAAGTAATTGGGGCACATTATTGGGCTCTTATCATTGGACTCAATAATTGAGCTCAATTATTGCAGCCCAATTATAGTGCCCAGTTATTGAGTCCAATTACTTAATTACTTAATTACTCAATTACTTCTTTCATTTACTCCTTCCTCTCCTTCCTATACAATAGACCACGTATTATTTCTTACGCAGGCACTATGGCTCTAGAGCTTTACTCTTCACTTAGCAAAACAATTGAACGTTTTAAACCTTTACGTGATAGGGAAGTAAAGATTTATACTTGCGGACCTACGGTGTATGGTTTTCCTCATATTGGAAACTATAGAACATATCTATCCTGGGACCTTGTGCGTAGGACTTTGATTTTTTTGGATTATAGAGTGACTCATGTGATGAATATCACTGATGTAGGGCATCTTACGGACGATGATATCCTTGCAAGTGATCTTGGGGAGGATAAGATGGAGAAAGCAGCTAAGCGCGAGAATAAAACAGTTTGGGATATTGCGAAATTCTACGAAGAAGATTTTCTTTCTACTTTAGATACGCTGCATATTGATCATGCAGATCATATTACGCGGGCAACAGATCATATTCAGGAAATGATTGAAATGATCCAGATTCTTATCGAAAAGGGACATGCATATGTCACTGAGACTGGAGTATATTATGATATAAAGAGCTTTCCTAAGTATGGAGATCTTTCAGGAAATACATTGAAGGAACTTCAGGCACATGCAAGCGGACGTGTAGAAGAAAGAGAGGAGAAACATTCTCAGCATGACTTTGTACTATGGGTGGTAGGTAAAGAGCAGACTATGATGTGGGACAGTCCGTGGGGAAGAGGATATCCAGGATGGCATATTGAATGTTCAGCCATGGCTAAGAAATATTTAGGTGATCAGCTTGATATCCATGGTGGTGCAGTAGATAATAAATTTCCTCATCATGAATGTGAGATCGCGCAGAGCGAAGGAGCAAATAAGAAGAAACCTTTTGTAAAATATTGGACTCATGCAGGACATATGACTGTGGATGGAGAAAAGATGTCTAAAAGTAAGGGAAATATTATTGTACCAAAGGACATTCAAGCAAAAGGGTACACTCTTCGTACGTATAGACTGATGTGTCTTATGGCGCATTATAGAAGCTCTATGGATTTTTCATGGAAATCTATGGAACAGTCAAAGACTATGATTGCAAGTTTTGACCGTTTTCTTGAAAGAGTTGAAGATATCCCAGATGGGGGAGAAGTCACGAAGACTTTTTCTACACTTCTCAATGAGACACTTGGAAAAATGGTAGAAGCTCTCGAGGCAGATTTTAATACACCGCTTTTCTTCAGTGAGTATTTCGAATTTATGCGTGTGGTAAATAGTATGATGGATCACGATAATGTAAGCGGTCCCGAAGCAGATGCAACGCTTGCTTTTATTGAAACAATAGATAGTGTCGTAGAGGTTCTGCTCCCTTGGGAAGAGGATGAAGTAGAAGTGCCGTCTCATATTCTTGCTCTCTCGGAGGAGCGTGTAAAAGCAAAGCAGGCAAAGGATTTTGGAAAAGCAGACGAGATCCGTAAGCAGATTGAAGAGGAAGGGTTCATGCTGGAAGATGGGAAGGACGGTACGAAGGTAAGGAGAAAGTAAGTTTAAATTACATAGACATATTCTGCATAGGACAATAGGACTTATCACAGTGATAATAGGGGTAAATTTTTTTACTACAAATTGAATACTATAATCTTGTGAACAATAAAAACAACACTCAAATCTTATGATTTGAGTGTTGTAAGATAACAGCATTTACTTTGAAAATAGTGTCTTTATAACTACCCTCTCAGAAGGAGTCACTATAGTTAAGCTTGGATCTTCTCTCAGTAGATCATTAACGTTATACCATGCAAAGTTAGAGGATTTTAAAGGACGTTCTTCTACTGTCACTTGGTATAATTTATTGGCACTGTAGCATACCAAACCTCTTGCAATAATTCCTCCAAGTATTTCATTGATATGAGTTTTTGAAATCACCTTTTGAGCTGTTATTATCTCAACGTCATGTCCAATGTCTTCATCTTTAACAGTAGAAGAGTATGGAAGTCTAAGTCCCGTTTTTGATTCTGTGAACAGTACTCTCTTTGGATCTCCTTCTGTGCATATGACAAAAACCGAAGCCAATTCACTATAGATAGGATCGACATGACCATACTGACATACAAGTCCTAATTTTTTTGCCTTTATTCCATAATCCCCACTTTTTAAGGCATCTGGCTTAAAGTCTTTTCCACATCTTATACATGAAAACACTTCTGGTGTTGCAAACATTATCTATTCTCCTTTTATACTTCTATATTCAAAGCAATTACTGTTTTTCAAAAAACGCATACGCAATTCATGAAAGCCATAATTGCTCAACATGTGTGTTGTACATAAAATATATACATAAGTCAATATCTGAACTTCTAGTATGGAGAGTCTTTTTCATCTCATGAGAGTATAAACATTTTTATTAAGTTCTCCTTTACTTTTTCCTAGAATCCTTTACAAATAGTCACAATAGATTTTAATAGTCATCTTGGAGAATAGCTTAGAAAGGTACTTAACAGAAAAGGGGCGTTTTTATAATAAGTATGCAAATGGAGATTTTGAGCCTATTAAAACTTTCTTCAAAGAGTTTTCTAGGTCAAAGGCTATGTCAGGCGCAGAGGAATTAAAACACTCACACACCTATCGCGTCTTGCTTCGAAAAGAGAAAGACTATCTAGTCAAAATCCCTAAGACACAGATGTCTTATTCAGAGGTGATAAGTGAGCTCGAAGCTATCCAGAAGTATAATAAAGAACAGCATCGAAATCCCATACTCTTTCCAACTACTGAAGTTGTGCTTTTCCAAAAAGATCCGGAACTGTTTTATATAAAACAGGAATATATCCCAGGCAGACATTTGTCTCTGAGTGACCTAACAGATAGTGAGGACTTACAGCTGCAGTTTAAAAGGATGCTTATGGGAGCATTTAAAGTATTGCAGACCCAGGAGGCTTCGCAGTCTATCACCTATGCATGTACTATCCAAAATCTCCTTACTTCATTGAAGTTCGCGTTAGTAGGAAAAGAAAAAAGCTTAGAGGAGATATTAAGAAATTTTATTGTAGACAAGCACGGCAGGATTAGAATAGTCTCATTATATGTGTTGGAGATGGATATTGAAGCACTGCATTTTGATATTAATAATAAGATTCGTAAAACATTGAAGTCTTCAAAAATTGTTGAAAAAACGACGGAGGGGAGGGTGGAGATCGTGTAATTACATTCGAATTTTTCTACTAAAAAGAACCGTGAAGCGCTTATAGCGTTCACGGTTAAATGTTTTTATTTTTTTAAGATCAATACAACTGCGAGGGCAGCGAATACATATCCAGCCCATTGTTGTACGTTAGGCATTATGCCTCCTGTAATCATTTTGATCAAAAGAACTATGATTGGTATAAACATAAGTAAGATACCAATATTGAAACTCTGACCTTTCATGCCATATGCTGTAACAAAGAGAATATCAGCAAGAAAGAATAGAAGACCTGCGCCAATGGTCCAGTATAAATCCTTGTCTTTAGGTAATCCTGGGATTGTTCCAGCAGGTGGAGGTACTAAAAAGTAGATTGCCAGCGTTAGCGGTACCATAACCGCATATGCTATTAAAAGAATTATTGCAGGATTATACTGCGATAATTTCATTTCCAGAATCCAGTTCTGGCATCCGTAGAAGAGTACTGCAATGAAAGCTAATGTCGTAGCCGCAGTAAAGGTAATTGAATTGGTCATATGACCCTCCTTTATAGATTTTAATGATCTTATCTATATTTTTACTAATTAGTAAAAATATAGATGTATGTGTATAGAATATTTTTAGGATAAAGTCAATGATTGCTTTAAAAAGTGTAATATAAAAAGACCAGAGATTGTAATCTCTGGTCTTTTTAATTTTATTCTTTAGCGGAGAGAAATTTACTTTACGCTCTCTACAATCTTTGCAAATGTCTCAGGCTGAGTTACTGCCATTTCAGAAAGAGTCTTTCTGTTGAGTGTGATACCTTTTTCCATGAGTTTGTTCATGAATACACTATAGCTAAGTCCATGCTCTCGTACTGCGGCATTGATTCGGAGAATCCAAAGAGATCTAAATACTCTCTTCTTCTTTCTTCGGTCTGCAAATGCATGCATACCTGCCTTCATGATAGTTTCTTTTGCTCTTCGGAAACTTGAATGTCGTATATTTCTATATCCCTTCGCAAGCTTCATGATTTTTTTGTGTCTTCTCTTAGTTACGACACCTCTTTTTACTCGACTCATGGCTGATTATGTAAGAAAATCAAAGTATAAATATAAATTACGCTCCGTATGGCATAAGTCTCTTCATTCGTTTTGCCATTGCTTTAGATACAAGAATTCCGTTTGGATTTCTTTTCTTTGACTGCTTAGACTTGTTAGTCATCAAGTGATTAGAACATGGCTTGTTGAAGATAAGTTTTCCGGTTCCAGTGACCTTCACTCTTTTCTTAGTACCACTATGTGTTTTGAGCTTCATAGTTAATTTGTAGAGTAGAATAAATAATTATTTTTTCGTAGGCTTGATAATACAGTGAATATTTCCTCCTGTTACCTTCGGTTGTTGTTCCACTGTAGCTATATCTGCAAGATTTGCAATGAATTTTTCAACTTTTTTCTTTGCTTGTTCAACATAAGCTAGTTCACGTCCTTTTCCAGAGGATTGAATCTTAATGAGATTACCTTTCTCAAGAAACTTTCTTGCCTGCTGATTCTTGATATCGAGATCATGTTCAGAAATACGAAATCCGAAACGCAGTGTTTTTACCTCTACCTGTTTTTGACTCTTCTTCGCATTCTGCTCCTGCTTCTTCTTTTTATACATGAACTTTCCGTAATCCATCAGTTTACAGAGAGGCGGGGTAGAATTTGGATTTACTTCTACGAGATCCATCTCCTGCTCCTCGGCAACACGTCGTGCTTCTTCTATAGACATGACTACTGGTGCAGCTTCTCCTATGATTAAGTTGATTCTTGGAGAGCGGATTTCGTTATTGGTTCGCGCAGTTTTAATAAGCTCGGTAGTTAAAGTGTGAGACCGTCTAATCTTATGAATCAGAGAGCTATAAGTCAAGGTAAATTAAAAAAAGCGACCTTTATTTTTAAAAAGCGTATGGACCTAGGTAATCCCGCTACAGTATTTGCAAAAACTGTATTCTTGTGATAAAATACAGAGTAGAGAAAATAGATAACTATAACGTTATTTCAAAAAATGTATAGTAGAGTCGTAAGACACAGCAATTGCATGCTGGTATAATTAACAGATAGATACGAATCTCTACAACTTACAAATAAAAAGCAAACACATATGGCTCCACACAAACAAGCATCATTCTTTCTTCATCCATCCACTGTGAAAGGACTTAAAGAACCTTATACAGAACTCAACATTACTAAGAAAAATACTAATAAAGAGTATTTACTTACTAGTCTTGGTCTTTCTACAAGTAAAAAAACTTTGCTTGTAGCTATTGTGGTTACAAAGTCTTGGAAAGATCTTTCTCAGGAAGAGAAGGATATGCTTGTAAGGTCTAAAGAGGCACTCGTATCAGTGTCCTCTGTATCGCCAGTGTTTGTTTTTGCGGATGATGCTCTGGAGTCCAAGGAGTTTGCAGGCAAGTATCCATACTATCTCTCTTCAGATGATGGTATTACAAATGTAGAACTGCTTAGTGGAGCGGATGCATTTCTTTTTGTAGAGAAAAAAGTGAGAAATAGTGCGATGTATATGCAAAGAGTACTTGGATTTGGCGGAGTGGTGATTGCTTATAAGCAAAAAGAGCTTCCGCCTTTTGTTGAACAGTATAATCCTTTTACTGAAAGAGGCAGCTCTTTCTTGTATGACCAGTATAATCCCTGGAGTGCCTTCTCTGAAGTAGTAGAAGTTTATGGAGTATTCAAATTCTCCTACGACTGGAACACGGTCAGAAGACGAGCAATGTCTTCCATTCATGTCTAATTTTCTTTTATGATTACAGCCACCTCACAGCTTTATCAATCCGACCCTGATATACAGCGCATAGCGATTATTATGCCAAGCGCATTGTATTTCCAGTCAGGCGTCCGGGACTTTACCCTCGAAATGGTACGAAATCTTACTGGTCTTGCTGATCAATGGGCATTCCGCTTCCAGACTATCGTAGATGAACTCTGTAATAATGCTATAGAACATGGTTCTTATCCAGGCGAGGAGATTGTCTTGAGCTTTTATACAAAACCTTCACAATGGCTGGAGATAATCGTAGAGGACAAGGGAAATGGAGGCAAGATAATCGACGCAAAGGAACTTACTGTTCTTATCAATGCTCGCAAGGATCTTCCAGACTCGGAAGTACATGGTCTGAGAGGAAGAGGTCTTGCAAGGATTGTCGCCAGATGGACTGATGAACTTGAATTCAAAAACCGTCCTGAAGGTGGTATGCTGGTAAGAGCAAGAAAATATATCCAATCTGCATAATTTTACATTTAAAAAACAACTATATGGTTACTCCTATCGAAGTACATTTCAGAAGCGATATTCTCGACATGCCGGATCACAAGGTTATGGTAGTAGAGTTTCGCGGAGAACTTGATGAGAGCAATATTGATGACACTGCAGTTCAAATTTATAAGATTATCGCAGATGCACCAGTAAATACTCCATTTATTTTTGACTTCTCCCAGCTCAATTATATGAACTCTAAATCTATTGGGTACTTAAGCGACTGGTTTTCAAAGATTTCTGAAAAGGGAGCAGAGCTACTCATTGCTGCACCTAGAGAAAATATTAGTGATATTTTGCGGACTGTGGGGCTTGATAACTTTATTAAGATGTTCCATTCTGTAGATGAATCAAAGCTTGCTGTCCTTAATAATGGTACGACAGAGAAGGCAACCACAAACATGCCTACGCAGTTGGCAGATTCATCAAATGATGCTCAGGTAGAAAAAATCATACCGTTTACAAATGAAAATAATACAGGAAGTAAGGCTGCATAATAGTTATTGTTTCTTATATAGTTGTTGAAAATAGAGATCTCTTCTGGAGATCTCTATTTGTATACTTTTAAAAAACTATAGAACATTTTTTGTATACGCTTAATCAATTTTTTGTCTTGCCTATGAAGTCCAAAAAGATTACAACAATACTACATATTTCTTCCAATATTATCTACCTATTTGAGTATGCACATGGATGAGAAAGAGCTAAAGTCTTTGTGGAAAAACATACTAGGGCATCTGACGAAAAAGATTCCAAAAAGTCAGTTCCTCACATGGTTCCGCAATACAGAAGTTGCTGAGATTAATGATAATACACTTGTGGTAGCAGTACCGACAGAGATGGCATTTAATAATATTGCTGAAAAATTTCTCTCGGCTCTTAAAGAATCTGTACAGGAAGAGTTGCCGTTAGTGGAGCACGTTAGGCTTGTGGTAGATGGTTCTCTCTATCTTCAGAAGAAAAGATCTGTAGATATTGTAGGTATATCTCAAATGCATACTGAGGAAATTGCTGAAGGAGTGGCAAAGGATAATAATACACATAATGCGCAGCATGAGGAAGTCGTGATGCCGACGGAAGTCCTACTTATAGACGGAATTACAAGTAAAGTACTAAACCCTAAATATAGACTTGATAACTTTGTCGTAGGTCCAGAAACACAGCTGGCATATGCAGCATGTAGTGCTGTAGCTAGGGCACCGGGAGAAGCATATAATCCTTTATTTATTTATGGTGGAGTAGGACTTGGTAAGACTCACTTGCTCCAGGGAACAGGGAATGAGATTCTCAAACGCTATCCTAAAAAGCGGATTGTCTATGTCACATCAGAGAAATTTATGAATGAGCTTATCGAAGCTATTGGTAATCATAAGACTGATCAACTCCGACGCAAGTATAGAAACATAGATGTGTTGATTGTGGATGATGTGCAGTTTCTTGCACAAAAGCAGCAGACACAGATAGAGTTCTTCCATACTTTTAATGAACTATATCAGGCAAAAAAGCAGATTATCCTAAGTTCTGACAGACCTCCAAAGGAACTCTCACAGCTTGAAGCAAGACTTCAGTCCCGTTTTGAATGGGGAATGATCGTAGATGTCTCTATGCCTGATTTCGAGACGAGATGTGCTATCCTTCATTCAAAATGTCAGGATCGAGGAATCATACTTTCTAATGAAGTAATAGAATTTATTGCACACAATGTGCAGTCAAGTATTAGAGAGCTTGAGGGGGTACTTCAGCAGGCAGTTGCACAGTATGAGCTTACTCATGTAACTCCTACTATTAAGACAATTGGTCCTACACTCATGAAGCTTAATAAAAATCAGAGAATTATCGGATATAATTCTTTCCAGGGACCTCGAACAAAGGCGACAACTGTGGAAGATGTTATGAATGTGGTAGGACCATTCTATCATGTTACCGGAGAGGATATTCTAGGAGAGACGAGAAAAAAGGAAATTGTCACAGCAAGAAGTGTAGTTATGTATATTGCAAAGCAGGATTTAGGCATGACTTTTGAACGTATCGGAGAGCTGCTTGGAGGAAGGCTTCATTCCACTGTAATGCATGCATGTAACAAAGTAGAGAAGGCTATGAAAAAGGACGAAAATATGAAAAGAGATATCAATGGACTTCGTCTAGAGCTAGGTTTGCTGTCCTAAAAATGTGTTCATGTAGGAGTGGTTATCCCATACAAATCAATTTTCTCCTAGTCAACTCTTACTTTTTCTCTTGAGAATATCTACGAAGGTTTATAATTAGAGTACATTTGTTTTACATTATTAGGAGTTTTGGACATGCGACAGAGACGAAGAACAATTCAGAAAAAACCTTTTATAGCATATATATTGCCTCTTCTTACAAGTATTCTATGTATAATACTTGTGATACTAGCAGTGAACGCCTGGGTAAAATATCAGGAAAATGGTACGGAAAGCGGTGGAAAAGATAAGGCACTGGCGAGTTTTACAGTTGCGTCACAAAATGTATTCATCATTCTAGATGAGAAAGAAAGAAGACTTTCAAATGACTATACCTCTAGTTTATATCATGGGGAAGGCTTAGCTACTGGAGCAGGATCAAGACAATATATAGAATTGTTAGGAAAAGGATACGGACGTCTTGAAGAATATTCAACATTCTTTATCAAGCAGCAAAATTCTGCTACTCAGCTTATTAATTTAGCAAAAGGACAGCTTTGGCTTCGTTTTGAAAAAGCATCTAATGATACAAAAGAGATCCTTCTGAAAACAAAAAATACTCAGAGTATTATTCAGCCGGGTACAATTGTAAACATTATGAGCATAAACGGCAGTCAGACATTATCAGTATTACAGGGAAAGATTCAGGTAAAGATCTTTGATAACTCAGGAAAAGAACTTAAGGAGCTCCTAGTCAATGAAGGTAAGGAAATCTCCATAACTCCAAGTGTCATTGAAAATGGAAATGGGGTGGATGAAGTATCGCTTATACGTGACATTGGAGATGAGCTAAAGAAGAGTGAGTGGTACGACTGGAATATTGTCGAAGATAGTAAAATGGAAAATTATGAAAGTGCAGAGCAGGGAAATGCAAATGCGGGTGAAAACATAGTAGCTGAGAGTCGTGATCTTCCTGTAAATGCAAATACTAATCAAACTAGAACACAGGGAGATAGTGTAGAAGTTACAAATATTGAAGCTGGAGATGTATTTAATATTCCAAATATAACAGTAAAAGGAGAGATTAACGATGTATCTGTCACAGCTGTAACAGTAAATAGTATTGCTGCAGATATTAATATCTCCGCAGGCACATGGGTTGCGTATAAAGTTCCTCTGACGACTGAAGGAAAGAATACTATTAGTGTAAAGGCTACGGCAAATGGTGAACAGAAAACCATCGCAAGTATCTCAGTTGTAAAGGATTCTACTGCGCCTAATACTCCAGTCTTGACATCGCGATCCACAGTCTCTGAGAGTACGTCTAATTTACAGGGAACAGTAAGTAAGGAAGTAGTGCGTGTAGATGTAAATGGCTATACATTAAAGAAATTTGTACCAGGATCAGGATCGTGGCAGTATATACTCTCTACTGACATACAGAACTTGAGACCAGGTGACAATACATACCGTGTAGTTGCTTACGATAAGGCAGGCAATGCAAGTAAAGCATTGAATGCAGTAGTGACTTATACCGGCAAGGCAGATACAGCTTCTTCAAATGCAAATAAGAATCTCAATACTAATAAAGCGGCTACTGGAAGTGGAAGTACTGTACAGTAAACATTTCTTATAAAGATATCTAAAACACCTCATAGTCTTATGAGGTGTTTTAGTTTCAATACAAATTTTGTATTGGAGAAAAGTCTGACCTAAAAGAGCTCCTCTTTGATTCTAGCAGCAATCTTTTCTTCTGGTGCTGGTTCGTTGAACTGTGGCTTTGTATCTGCTGGTTCTGACTGAGTTGTCGAAAGCCCTAATCTTTGTGCCTGATAGTGTCTAATGCTAGCGATAAGATTTTTTTCTACTTCCTCTAAAGTAGTGTTCTCTAGGGTAAACCCTGATGCCATAACGTGACCTCCTCCTCCAAACTGATGTGCAATTATATTGCTGTCTACATCCTTTGTCTTTGTGCGAAGACTAGTAATAATCTTACCTGGAGAAACTTCCCGAATGAGACATATGATATCTACATTTGGTGCGTTGGTCATTAGTTCATCAATGATTCCTTTTGTATCTTCACCTTCTATTGTGTCTGTAGATGTAAAATCACTATATGGGATGTTTGACCACAAAATCCGGTGCTCCTTATCGATTTGAAGCTTAGATAGTATCTTTCCCCAAAGCTTTAAGGTCGTGAGCTTCTTAGTTTTATAGAGATGCTTGATGATATCCTGTTGTCTTCCACCTAAGCGTACTAGCTCAGCAGAAACATTAAAGGCCTCTGATGAGGTATTTGTATTCTGAAAACTGCCTGTATCTGCGATGATACCAAGAAGAAGGTAGGTTGCAATATCTTCATCAATAAGACCAAGATCTATTCCTTTGATAATATAGAATATTAGTTCTGCCGTGGAGCTTGCATTTGTGTCCACTAGATTAATTGTACCGAACATATCGTTTGAAGCATGATGATCAATATTGATCACTGTCGTCTCTTCAAACATTTTTTTATTATCCTCATAAACCTTTCCAAGGTTTTTTCTATCTCCGCAGTCTAGAGTAATGATAAGATCGTAGGATGAATTGGAGCCCTTGAAAGAAATATCTTTCTCAGAGAAACTTCCTTTTTTTGGTGTAACGATAATGTTAATCCGTCCATCTTCAGCAACACTATATTTTACTTCATCTACTTCTGCTGCTGGATTGAATAAAGTAATGATAAAATCCTTAAGAAGCTTTGGATGGGAATCAAAAATATGAAGATTCGGAAGAAAGTTCAGTATTGCAGGAACTTTCTCATAGCAAAGAACTGTAGGCTTTTTACCAAGTTTTAAAAGTATATGATAAAGACCTAATACGGAACCACAAAGATCTGGGTCGAGTTTCTGGTGAGCTACTAACAATATATTGTGGCTAGCACGTATTTTGTCAATGACTGTCTGGATTATTTGTCCATTCATGGATCGATAATAAGGGAGTAGATAGGACTGGCTAAAATTTGATACATCGTGTAATTATAAAATATATATCACATAAGTCAATAGTTTTTGTTACTTTTCTTACTTTGACTCCCAGTGATAACTAATATACAATTCATGAGAAATTTTACATATACGTTTCTGTACGATAATAAAATAGAGTAGATATAAGAACTGTATTGATTACCCTTCGTAACTGAATATGAGCTTTAAAAGAGAAGAATCAAATTTTGCATATACACATACTCTCATTTTGAGTGTTTTTTAAAATAGCTTTTTCAGTTAATGAAAAGATTTTTTAAAATACTGATCCTCTACAGCGACACTAATAATTTTTATCATGGAAGTGCTGATTGCCATTATAGGTGTACTCGCAGGAGGCATACTTGGTGCTGTGCTTGTAGTTTTTACACAGAAAAAGAAAAAAGCTGACCTTGAAAGTCTCAAAAGACAAATCCTCACTGAAGCAGAAGAGAAAAGAGAGCGTATGCTCTCAGATGCAAGAGATGAGGCTCGTTCTATTCTGGACAATGCTAGACGGGAAGAGGATGACCGTAAGCAGCAGATAACGCGGATTGAAGAACGTATTATTCAGAGAGAAGAGCAGCTTGATACGAAACTTGAAAAGCTTGAAGAATCCCGTACGAAGCTCGAAGAGAAAACTGAACAGCTTAAGAAAAGGGAAGAGGATCTCAATGAATTGGAAGAGAAAGGAAAACATGAACTAGAACGTGTTTCTGGACTTTCAAAGGAGCAGGCAAGAGAACTTTTGATGAACAAGTATGAGAAGGAATTTGAAAAGGATATTATCGTCCATGTACGTAAAATGGAAGAAAGATATCTGGATGAGGCTGATAAAAAGGCAAAAAATGTCATCAGTCTTGCTATTCAGAAGTATGCTTCTGAAGTGGCATCTGAGACCATGTCTACTATAGTTCATCTTCCTGATGACGACATGAAGGGACGAATTATCGGACGTGAAGGAAGAAACATTAATACATTTGAAATGCTCACTGGTATTGATGTGATTGTGGATGACACGCCAGGATCTATCCTTATATCCGGATTTGATCTTATGAGACGTTATATTGCAAAGCGCTCTCTTGAGATGCTTATTGAGGACGGACGTATTCATCCAGCTCGCATCGAAGAGGTGGTTGAAAAAGTAAAGAATGATACAAATGACCTTGTGAAAGAATTCGGAGAAAAGGCTGTGATGGAAATGGGATTCACAGGACTTCATCCGAACCTTATTAAACTCATAGGACGTTTGAGATTCCGTACAAGTTATGGCCAGAATATTCTTAAACACTCAATGGAAGTAGGGTATATCTGTGGACAGCTTGCACAGGAGATCGGTGCTGATGTAAAGCTTGCGAAAATGGCCGGCTTCTTCCATGATATTGGAAAAGCTGTCACTCATGAGATAGAAGGATCACATGCGGTAATAGGAGCGAGTATCTTGAGAAAATTTGATATGGATGAGAGGCTTATCAATTGTGTGGAATCCCACCATAACGATGTAGAAGCAAAGAGCATTGAGGCAATCCTTACTACTGCCGCGGATGCGATTTCAGGAGCTCGTCCTGGAGCACGTTCAGATAGTATAGAGAATTATATTAGAAGACTTCAGGATCTTGAGAACGTTGCATCTTCCTTTGAAGGTGTAAAGAATGTGTATGCTATCCAAGCGGGACGTGAGGTGCGAGTATTTGTAAATCCTGAGGAGATTACAGATCTTGATGCTATGAAGCTTGCACAGGATATAGCACGAAAAGTAGAAGAAGAACTTCAGTATCCAGGTGAGATACGTATCAATGTAATTCGAGAGCAGAGAGTAATGGAGTTCGCGAGATAATAGTAAAGAATATAAAAACAGCCCCGACAGGGCTGTTTTTATATTCCAGTAATAAGGCATTTTTACTTAAAGTGTGTTACAATGTTATGATAGTATTTAAAATAATATGATTATGAATATTTCTCTTATAGAGAGCATAAGAAAACTGATTGATACATGTGAATTTCTTTCTGATACGGAAAAGAATAACTATTCACGCCTTCTTCCATCGTTAGAAGAAGTACAGTTGCATGAGATGGAGGAGTTTCTCATGTCCGAGCTTCATGAGCATAATTTATTGAAAAAAAGAGAAAGTCATCAGCAGTCTTTCAAGATGAAATCTATACGGCAAGAACTTCATTCAAATACAAGATCAAGTATCTCTTCTATTTCCTCTTAATGTATTTATGGATGCTCTCATTCAAAATAAAATCCTTGCATGTGATTTCCTAAGCGATACTCAGAAACAGTATTTTATTATGAAACTGCCTACTCTCACTGAAGAAGGGAAGCAGGAAATAGAAAAATTCCTTCAGGATGCCCTTGTCCGCTATCATGAGGAAGAGAAAATATTAGAGGAAAAGTATACAAAGGAGCTCCAGAAGATCAATGAAGAAGTAGACCATGATTTTCTAATGGCAAAAAGATTGATAGAGTCCAGTATGATACAAGAGAATGAAAAAGAAGAAACGGCTCTCCTAAACCAACTTTAATAGAGATAAAAATATGTCAGACATACCAAAAAATAATTATAAAACAGAAGTACACGAAGCTGCTGATGCAGTAGCGAAGCTTCAAGATAACCCTGATAAGGATATTACAACCCAGGTGAAGCAGCTGAAAGCAAAGAGTGCGGAGAAGGTCACAAAACTCAATACTATGATTACTGAAGCGGTGAAGAACCCTGAAATGGTCAAACCTATTGAGGATGAAGTGAATAAAAAATTCAACTTTCAAAAATATCAGACAAACATAACTTTGCTGGAACAATCATTAGATGCAGAGAAAAAGAAAAAAGCGGTAGAACTGATAGATAATCTTACGAAAGAGTTTGAGAGAATTGACCGCGCCTCTCTTAAACCTGTAACTACAGCTCAATCAAGTTCTGAACCAGCAAAACCCAAGGAAAAGCCAAAGAGTGATTTTGACCGAAAAAAATCATTCATTACTGAACTTGCAAAAACTGATACGGCATTAAGTGCATCTTTAAAAGAAATATCATCCACAGAATTAGAGAAAGCACCTTATGAAAATACTGTACTTAGCACATTATATAAACACATAAAGGTACAGGACCAGACAAAGAAATCTCAACTTGATAGCACGTATAATGCCTTGAAAAAGGATTCACAAAATGTTGGGCTTAGATTAAATTTCCTGAAAATTATTCACAGCATTCCTGAGAAAGAACGTCCAGGCTTTACTGATGAAAAGATGGCTGCAGCTGAAAACGTGTGGAGAACACGTATGAATAAAGATAAAGGACCAAAAGGAGAACGTATACTGCCAACCACACAGTGGACGATGCTTACTAGTGCTGATATACAGAAGTCACCAGATATTAATTTAATACCTGCTGTTGAGAAAATGGAAGTTAATCCTCAAACTAATACGGTCACTGACCCAAAGACAGCTGATACTAGCAATGAAAATCCAGCTAAAACGTCTGAAAGTACGATCTCACCTCTAGAATGGAATCCAACAAATAAGGATAAGATAGTAGAGAATGCTATGAAAAGTGCTTTAGAGGCACTTAAGAGTGCACAGAGTGTAGATTTTACTACAGGTGGAAAACTCTCCTTTAAGCTTGAGGGGCAGGAATGTGTGTTCGAGAATAATACATTTACCATCGGAAATGAGACCGCAAGATTTGCCTTAAAAGGAAAAATGCTTATGGGAGAATTTAAAGATATTCCTATCAAAAAGCTAAACTATAAGGATGACAAAAATGCTGCCTTAGTGGTAGATGCATCACCATTAATAAGTGGAGATACCGATCACCCCGCAGATCTTGCAGAGGCTCAATTTAAGAGGTTTCTTGCGGCTGCCATAGGTAAGGCAAAGAAAGATGCTGCTGCTGAATCAGAGATATCTCTTGATGTTCCTGTAGCAACAGTGAAGATAGTGTTTGAATAATAGGATCATGGATCTGAAATGATCGTACCTCTAATAATATTTGGAGGTTTTCTTTATTAGTTTTCCAAAAACTTTTCTACCTGGCTCTCAATAGAGCTTTCAAGTATTCCTAGAGCTGCTAATTCATCTTCAGTCATTCTACCAAGTACATAAGAGCTAAGATCCTTTATCTTATGAGAAGGCTGAATGCCTATTTTCAATCTTGGAAAATCCTCTGATCCCAGCAGCTGGACTATACTTCTCATCCCATTATGAGTACCTGCTGATCCTTTTTCTCGAAAGCGCAAAGTTTCGATGGGGAGATCCACATCATCAAAGACAATGAGAATATCTTTTTCTTCTATCTTATAAAAATTCTTAATAGCCACTACGCTCTCACCTGAGAGATTCATATATGTAGTTGGTTTTGCTAGTATCACAGTGGTACCGTTGATACTTCCTTTTGTAAGTTCTGCTTTCATGGATTTTTCTATCTTCCAGTCAGCAAGACTAAACTTTTTCTGCAGAAAATCTACAGCCATAAATCCTGCATTATGGCGTGTAGTTTCATACTCTTTCCCTGGATTGCCGAGTCCTACAATGAGTTTCATAATGTACATTTATAATGTCTCTCTGTACTCCATCCTTTTACCTGCAATGTAGAATGGATCTCCTTCAAAGAGACCGGTCTTACCTAATGCATTCATAATATTTTTCTTTTCTAAAACGTCATACATACGCTCTTGAGCTCCTATATTGCTGAGATCACTCATACGGGCGATCTGCTCGACACGTTTGCCATAGATATGTAATTTACCCTCAGCATCCTTATCAAGCCACCATCTCTGATCATCCTCTTCTAAAGGTTTTATCGTAAGTACCTCTTCTGGAGCTACAAGCTCTTCCTGCTGGGATTTATGTTCTTTGATCAATGGAACAAGTGCATTTAAAAGACTCTCAAGTCCCTGATGCGATGCTGCTGAGATGAAGAAGATTTCCTTTTTCTTCAGCTTTGTCTCGGCAAGGAGTTTTTCTAAGAGAAGACTCTCAAGGTCCTTATCAAGTACATCAATCTTGTTTACTACGATAAACTGCTTCTTTTCACTTAAGTTCTCTGAATAGGTATGAAGTTCATTCTGTATAATCTTGTATTCTTCTACTATCTTATCGAGGTGACTTCCATCAAGCACATGAAGAAGAAGTGCGCATCGCTCGATATGTTTTAAGAACTCATGACCTAGTCCTTTTCCTTCAGAGGCACCTTCAATCAGTCCAGGGATATCTGATACAAGAAATGAGTATCCTTTATGGTCGCATACACCGAGGTTCGGTATAAGAGTCGTAAAAGGATAATCAGCTATCTTAGGACGTGCATTTGAAATAACTGAAATCAGGGTGGATTTTCCTGCAGAAGGAATACCAATGATACCTACGTCTGCTATAAGCTTGAGCTCAAGATGAAACTCATGTGTCTCAGGGATATCTCCTATTTCTGCAAAGTCCGGCGCACGTCTTGTGGCTGTCGCAAAATGTGCATTACCATATCCTCCACGTCCTCCTCTTGCGGCTACGTACTCTTCCCAAGGTGTAGAGAGGTCTTTAATAAGCTCCATATCTTCCTGTGTCTGAATAAGCGTTCCTACAGGCACATCAATAATATAATGTTCTCCATCTTTACCATGCATTTTCTTCCCATGACCTCTTTCACCATTCTCAGCTGTGTAGAATTTTCGTCCGCGTATATGTGAAAGAGTATTGAGATTAGGATTTGCTCTAAATATGATGTCTCCTCCTCGTCCTCCATCGCCGCCATCTGGTCCTCCTTTTGGTATAAATTTTTCTCTACGAAAAGAAATGGAACCGTCTCCTCCTTTACCTGAACTAACTGTAAGTGATACTTCGTCGCAAAAAGATGCCATGAAACTGCTGATATTTACAAATATGTATCTAGTATAAGTGGAAAGTAGAGAAAAGGGAAGAGGTAGAGGAATTAAGTGTAGAGGCTCGAGGGCTCGGGAGTGTGAGTGATAGTGGGAGTAGTGAGCAGTGAGTAGTGAGAGGTAGGGCTCGGCGCGAGTGTGGGTGGGAGTAGTTAGTACTTAGGGATAAATTTTTTTACGTCTTAGTATAAAAAAGAGTTACTACAAACTCAGAGGCGTACCAAAATACATCAATGCTTTATGCTTGGGCATCCCTCTTCGCCATTATGAACAAGCAACTTACAGTTCAGGTGTAGGCTACGAGGGACATTCTTCGCTCTATATATAAAAATCTTCGCCTGCGAAGATTAATTCCATTCTGGCTGTGCCATTCGTAGCTTCGTGAGAAGCGAAGAATGGTGCCCGGGGCGGGAATCGAACCCGCACTCCCATAGGGAACGGGATTTTAAGTCCCGCGTGTCTACCGATTTCACCACCCGGGCAGGATGGCTGTGCCTACTAGAATCAAGTTTTTAGAATCTAGTTACTAGATTCTAGTGTAGAACTCTTATTTTCTCAAGATAATTTAGAAACTTAAGCTCATCTGCTAAGGATTCTTCCTTACCTTCTCTGTTACATTAAAGCCGAGTTTATTGCCGAAGATAAGGCGCGTCTGCGTTTCAAGAGCTGGCAGGGCTGCGAATACTGTGGTGGTAAACGGCAGGAGAAACCATTGAAGTACGAGGCTTATTCGTAAATACCAAGTTCTTTTTATAGAAATGTTTTTTGGAAAGGGAGGAAGGGTAACAAGTGATATCCAGATAGAGACCACTATACCAACAAAGGACAGAGAAAAGAGATACCCCATAATAATTGAAAGATTATAGTAGATCGTAGTTTCAATGAAGTGTGGGCTTAGGATCTTTGGTGTATACGATGAAAATGTCAGAATGAGTGGTGCGGTTGCCCACATGATATGTCCTTCAAGGAGCTGAAGAATATGGAAAAATGTTTTCCATATAGGAAGCTCCCGTCTCAACTGCCAAGTGCGTTTTATAACATATGCAAAGTCCTCAGCTCCATATGCCCATCTTCGAAGTTGCTTATACTGGGCAAGCAGGGAAGATATGTATTTTTCATGACCAACAGCATCCTGAAATATAGGAATAAAGATAGGGATGACTGCATATTTACCTCTGAAATGAATATATGATCTCCAGAACTGGTGACCATCCTCTACAATAGTATTAGTAGACCAATAATTCATATCAATCAACGCTTCCAGAGGCTGTGCGTGAGATGAGAAATTCCTGAGTTTATCTCTCCTTCCTGATTCAATCAGGTGCCAAAAGGTACTTGAAATTGCCACTAATCTATTGAAAATAGGTACGTCCCATAAGTTGTTGCAGAGAAAAGGAAGTGGTTGATAACTAAAGTGTTGCCTGTCAGGGGTCAGGAAAAAATAAATTGTGAGTATTCTTAAGTATTCAGTATGCAGTCTGTTATCTGCATCGATTGTAGTAACAATATAGTTCCCGGTGGTCTCCGGCGTAAGCTCGCCTTTTCCCTGCAGGTAGGCTACAGTTTTTTTACAGGCAAAGCTTATATTTCCGCCTTTTCCTGGTACTTCCCCTGGAATATTCTTGGGATGCTCCACATGAAGAAAATGTTCAAAGAAATGTGAGAATTTCTTTTCAAGCTTTGCTGCTGTTGCGGTTGCATTCTCATGATCTCTTTCTTCTGTGGCTATGACAAGGGTAACTTGTTTGAGATTGAAATTAGATTTCCGGATAGACTGAATAGTATCAGCTAATATTTCATAAGGTTCCTTATAGGTAGGGATAATGATGATATTTTTGATATCTCTGATACCTACTGGATGGATATGAGTATTTTCTCTCATACGTATAAGCTGCCGGAGTGTTCCTGGAATATGTTTATCAAAAGCTATAGTTCGGGAATCAGCAAGCGAAGAGTAGATATATGTCCAATCAACGGATTCTTGTCTTCGGAAAATATAATAGTTCCAAATCAGATAAAAAGAGAAAGACAGTGCCCGCAGGAGCCAAAAAAGAGAAAAGAGAATGTAAAAAGCAGCTACAATCTCAGGAACTATAAAAGAAAAAATGAGAGGAAAAAGCAGTACACTCCAGGATAATATACCTGGTACTGATTCAAGAATACGTGTAGCTGTTCTTTTCGAAATTGACATACAATAAGGCTAATATTTGCTCTATTCTACTGGAAAAGAACTGAGCTGCAAATAACAATTATTTCTTCTCCCAAAGTACTAGTCCTGCTTTTTCTCCTTCAGCAATACTTGCAAAACATCTTTTACTTGCAGAGAGTCTCTGAGCTTGGGTACTTTCTGCCGAGTATAAATACTTACCTGTCTTTGCGGCAGCATAGGCGCAGGATGATGCCGGGAGAGCGGCAGGCGAGTCAGAAGAAGCTAAAATATTTGCTATTGGTACTGTAAAAGGAGTATTGGCTGGTGCATTGAGAATGTCCTCACCATTCTCTATTCGTATTGAATGATCTTTTGTTTCTATCTGCAGCTGGTTATTCTCAAGACCTAAAATTTTTAGATAAGGTACATACGGGTTGATATCGTCGATAAATTGTATAGGATAAGAGGGAACTTCTTTCATATTTGCGTAGAATGAACCGCAAAAGAAACCAAATACCAGTGTGGCGCAGATAGATGTAATCACTAGTATGCGAGGCAGATGGGAAGAAAACGTATTATATACATTGTCAGTCAACATATATTCATGAAAAAAAAATATGCTTTTATCTTAGGTCACAACCCCATACTGTCAATTGCGGAGGTGTTGTCTATCTTTGACTACAAGCCAAATATTGTCGCGTGTGACAGAGATTTTCTGATTATTGAGGCAGATGAATTTCCATCTTTTTTCCCTGATGATTTTGGAGGAATCATTAAATTTGCAGAGATTTATGATTCATCTTCGAGAGAAGATTTGCTTCCTCGGGCAGTGGATGTGGTGAAGAATTTTTGTAAGGAGCAAGTAATAGAAGATAAATTGATCTATGCTGTGTCAGTATATGGGAAAGAAAAAAAAGTGCAGAAAGAGCTTCTTTTAGAAATAAAGAAGGAAAGTGCTTTTTTTATTTCAGGTAAAAGAAGATTTTTGAATAAACGGATAGATAAGAATCCTGCGGAAGCATTTCTAAACTCTGAGGGTATCTATGATAAAGGGGTAGATCTTATCTGCTGTGAGAAGAATGGAATATTCTACCTTGGAGTTGGTCTTTGGTCTCAGAATATAGATAGCTATGCGTATAGGGATATGAGACGTCCTCATAGGGATTCTAGAAATGGTATGCTTCCTCCAAAGCTTGCGCAGTCTATGCTGAATCTTGCAAGAGAAGAAAAGTACTATGAACCCGTTTGGGATCCTTTTTGCGGAAGCGGAACAGTTCTTATGGAGTCACTGCTGCAGAGACGCTCTATTATAGGAAGTGATTATAGTGATGTAATGGTAGGGCATTCAGAAGCAAATGTGGGATGGATGATCACACAGAGTCAGTATGAGCGCGCATCTGATGTGCCTTATACCGTTCAGATGGAGGATGTGACAAGTATTCGTCATATCCCTGTGCTCAATGGTCAATTGCCTAAAGTAATAGTCACTGAAGGATATCTGGGGAAGAATTTTAGAGGACTGCATCCTACTAGAGAGGAAACTAATGAGGAACAAAAAAAGATCATGGAAATCTGGAAGGCTTTTTTTGAGTTTCTTAACTTACAGAAAGCAGAGATAGAGATTGTAGCAGCTTTTCCGATACATATACTCTCAGATGGAAAATTTTTGAGATGCAGAGAGATTTTCTCCCTTGCTCAAAAAAATAGTTTCTATGTCATGCCGCTTGTCTCAAATACTGCCGGGATTGATAAAACATTACGCGGATCGTATACTCAGGAAGGTACGATAATGTATGTACGAGGAGAGCAGTTTGTAGGTAGAGAGATCATCAAGTTTAAGAGAAAGTAGTTAAATTTTGTTTTGAAGAGGAGAGAGAGTATTGAACTTAGGTACTAAGATCAGTAATCTCTCTTTTTTTGAAGCTGAAAAGAGTAGTGATTTTGTGTGCACTATCTAATAGTTTTTATTCCAGATAGTAGTATAAGGTATACATAATATAAAAATATTATTTTTAACTAGTAGTATAAAAGTAAATTAACAAACTTACAAAAAATTGTATTTTAACATAATTTAGTGTAGAATATAATATTTAATGACTGTAGCAAACATTTATCCCCTCCTAAGTGTTGACAAAATATACATATAAAAAATCGGCTATTAGAGCTGTCAGCATCGTGCTGGCTTTTGTTTTAATTATAATAAATGCTTCTCCTACTGTATATGCGAGCTCTCTTTCGCTAGATGAATATTATACACATCTGACAAAGAGTATAGATGATGCCGATCATGATGGACTGACTAATCTGCAGGAAGCAGATCTGGGTACTTCCTCAGAGGAAAAGGATACTGATCAAGACGGATACTCTGATGGAGAAGAGTTCTACGAATTTGGAACTGATCCCACAAAGTATGATAGTGCTCTTTTTTCTAATAAAGATATCAAAGATCCTTTAAATATTCGTTTAGTAAGCTTGCCCGAGGAAGCATCTGTGAAGGGGACAAGTGTATATGTAAAAGGTCTCTACGGCATTCCTGAATCGCAGGTTGTTCTTGCCTTTGAAAGCGAAAGCGGTCTGGCGTTTAATGTACCGCTTCATTCAGATAAAAGAGGAGTATTTCATGAAGTGGTTTCTCTTGATGGATTTTGTATGCATGAGCAGAATATGAAATTTAATATTCTATTTAAAAGTATCACTTTAAGTACTATTGAGCTTCAATGTATGCCCGAATCGTATAGAAACCTACTTTCAAGTATAGAATTCAATAATCAGTCTGTGTCACCAGGATTTGATATGCAGCCGTTATTGGTACTTAATCATCTAGAACATGGATTTAAGGGGCAGCTTACACAGGAGCTTGAAGCGAAGGGATACTTCAGCAGTATTGTTACTTCAGCACAAATACTCTCTGATACAGCTATGCGTACTATAGTTGCGTCACCAACAGTACCTCTGGAAGAAGGTAATCATGAATTTATCCTTACCCTTAAAGAGCCAGTAAATGATACATTTTATGATCCGCTAGTCATACCATTTGAAGTTGTCTACGACAAATGGGGATATCTGAAATCTCATATGTATGCAGGAGGATATGCTTCTGCGCTAGCAATGATTATAAGTACGGTAGGAGTATTCAGAATTAGAAAACTTAGAAAGCGTAAAAAGACCCGGGTATACGACCGAGATTATTAATTTTCACTTTTTCTTGCATTTTTTCAAGCCATTACTATACTCAGGAAGTGTCTTATGTAAGAAATTATTTCGGGGTAGCTCAGCGGTAGAGCATCCGGCTGTTAACCGGCAGGTCGAGGGTTCGAATCCCTCCCCCGAAGCCATAAATTTTTTGAAAAAATTAGAGTAGTGTGTAATTAGTACTTCGTAGGTAGAAGGCTCTTTTTTTGTATTGAGACGTAAAAAAATTTATCCCTCACTACTAAGTACGCACGCTATCACTCATACTCTGAGCCCTACGGGGTATCTATATGAAGTAGTAGAAAAATAATCTACCATTTAAAAAGCACCCACTGAATCCAGCGGATGCTTTTTAAATTATACACTTTCTCTTAACTCTCCTTCTTCTCATCCAACAGCATATGCACTGCTTCCTCCATAGAATGAGCAAGCGTCAGACTTCCTCCATTTACAAAGAAAATCTCATCAGCAGCTTCAATAGTATTAAGTCTATGAGCAATGATGACCCGTGTTGTACTCTTTGGAAGCTGCGTAAGAACTGTTTCAAGGAGCTGTTCCGTAACAGTATCAATATTTGCTGTAGCTTCATCTAAAATCAAAATCTCAGGTTTTCTAAGGACAGCTCTGATAAATGCAATGAGCTGTTTCTGTCCAAGACTAATAGCATCGTTTCCGGTAATCTTTGTCTCAAGTCCCTCTGAGAACTGAGAGAGTAAAGTATCTAGTCCCGCATCTGTGAGTGTCTTCTTCAAACTCTCAGTATCTGTATTGTTGTACTCATCATTTCCATAGAGAATATTATCCTTTAACGTTCCGCTAAAAAGAAATGGTTCCTGAAGAATAAATCCGATTTTCGCCGTACGTTCCTCTGAAGTATATGATCTGATGTCTTTGCCGTTGAGGAGCACAGTTCCTTCTGTAGGGTCAAAGAGACGCGCCATGAGGGATGCTGTAGTTGTCTTTCCGCCTCCTGTAGGTCCCACAAGTGCATAAGTCTTGCCATGATCTAATGTAAAGTTGATATTTGAGAGTACATGCTTGCCTTCTGGATAGGTAAAGCTTACGTTTTTGAACTCAAGAACAGCATCTGATGATTTCTTCGAAGTATCTTCTATTTGTGTGAGATCAGTCTCTAGAGAAAGAATGCTACTGATACGATCCCATCCTGCAAGAGCTACCTGAAATGATGCCCATAGGGCAGCCAGGTGTCTAAGCGGATCATAGAATCTGCTGAGATAAGTAAAGAAACTAATTAGAAGTCCTATTGTAAAGTCTCCCTGGGAAATCAGATAGATTCCATAACCAAGTACGATGATTTGTGCGATGTTATATGAGAGCGCATAAATAGGAGTGAATATAGTATTTGCTATTCCTGCCCAGATTCCTGTCTGAAAGCTTTTTGTATTCGCTTCATTGAATCGTTTTCTAAAATAATCTCTTCTATTAAAGGCAATGATTGCTTTAAAATTATTTAAACTTTCCTGAATCTCTGAACTTAATCCACCAGTACTTTTCAGGTTTTCACTATTCTTTTTCTTTACCCATGGTGAAATCAGCTGAGTAAAGATAAGTAAGAGTAGTGCAGGGAAGAGAGCAGCAGCGCCAAGTTTTATGTGAATGAACAGAATGAAAAGACCAGTACCTATCATGATACAGAGATTTCCAATAAACTGCGTAAGCGCTTGTGAGAAAAACTGGTTAAGTTTATCTGTATCGTTATTGATACGAGAGATAAGATCTCCTGCTTTGTTTTGATTAAAAAAAGCGATAGGTAGCTCCTGCAGTTTAAGAAAGATTTTGTTTCTTAATTTAAAAAGAATACGCTGTCCTACTCCTCCCATGACTTTGGTCTGTATGTAGTTTGTGGCAAGTCCAATCAAGAATAATACAGAAAGTATAGCTGCCCAATAAAGCACTCCTCCGAAATCTCCGGTCTGTATATACTTGTCTACTGTTAGTCCGATAATAAGCGGGGCAATAAGATTTGTCGCTGAATTGAATAGAAGAGCAACTGCAGATATGGCAATCTGCTTTTCTTCTCCTTTAAGTAACGGAAGAAGCTTTTTGCTGGCTTCCAGTGTACCGACTTTTTTCTGGGCTGTATCTTGGTTAAGTTTATAGTTCATAATGGTTTGTACTCTTTTGGGAATTATAAATTTGTACGTATTCAGGTGAGGTGTGGAGAAGCTCCTTGTGTGTACCTGAAGTGAGCAGTTCTCCTTCCATTAGGAGAAGGATTTGTTCGTATGATTCTATGGCTGCTACTTTTTGGGTAATAGATACAAGAGTGAGATCTGGATAATATTTTTTCATATTTTCAAGAATCTTTTGTTCTGTCTGAGTATCTACCCGGGCTGTAAAGTCATCTAAGAGAAGTATGCGAGGATTGAGTGTAAGTGCACGTGCGAGCATAATACGCTGCTTTTGTCCTCCGGAGAGTGATGCCCCTCTTTCTGATACAATTGTTTCTAGACCTTCAGGAAGGGAAGTAATGAAATCTTCAAGTTCAGCAGTCTTGATGGCTTTTTGGAGATCTTCTTCTGTGGAATCCGAACTAAAAGCTATATTTTCTCTAATGGACATATTGAATATCACACTGTCCTGGAATACAAATCCTACCTGCTTGTGAAAGCTTATGGGGTCATAATCAGAAATCGGCTGATCATCATATAATATGCGACCTTCTGAAGGCTGGTTTAGTCCTGTCATGAGATAGAGCAGCTGGGATTTTCCTGCTGCGGTTGGTCCGAGGATGGCTGTGCGGCTTCCTGGTGCAACTTCAAAAGATATATTCTTTAATGTCTTCTTTTCGCCATAATTCAAAGAAATATTTTCAACACTGATCTTTCCTTGGAGTGTTTTTGTAATGACTCCCTCAGGTTCTTTTTCTTCTGCCTCAAGGACTTCAGAAATTCTATGATATGAAGTGGATGCTTGAGCGATCATGTTACTCATAAATCCGATCATGATGATAGGGAAGACAAGTATTCCAAGATAACTATTGAAGGCGGTGAAATCACCAAGTGTCATGACACCTCCGATTACGAAGTATCCACCAAGTACAAGTATGACAACGCTTGCCATGCTTGAGACGAATACGATAATAGGTATGAGTGTTGCAAACATTGTAAGTATCTGGAGTCCGACAGAAGTTGCCTGAGTATTTGCTTCATTGAATTTGGCAGTTTCCATTTTCTCTGCATGAAGTACACGGATAAGTGCAGCACCTAAGATACTCTCATTGATTACTTTATTGAGCCAGTCGATAACCTCTCGTGCTTTGAGAAAAAGTGCGCCTATTCTTTTGAAGATAAAAAAGAATGCACCTCCGATAAGAGGAATAATCATCAGTACCAGGAGTGCAAGCTGCCAGTCAATCATCAGCAGAAAAATAGCAGATCCGATAATAAGCAGGAAAGAGGAAACCATTGATACGATAATCTGTGAGACAAAGAGCTTAATACTGTCTATATCAGAGGTTAAGTTTGTAAGAAGTTTGGATGGATTAGTATTTTGGATATAAAGATAACTTTGTCTTGATATCTTTGCTGCGAGATCTTCACGAAGATCCCGTGCTACTTTTTCAGAAGCATAGGTCTGGATGATACTTTGTCCAAAAGTGAGTAGAAGTATGCCAAGCACTGCTAGCGAAAAGTACCAAATACTCGCATCTGGAATCGTTGACGTTGCTGTATAGGTATCGATTGCATGAGCAATCAGCTGAGGAAGTACAAGACTCAGTCCATTGCTGCCTATGGCAAGTACGATGAGAAGTATTATAAACTTCATATATGGCTTGAGAAGTGTGCCTAGGCTAGGACCTTGTTTCTTTGGGGGTGTTGTTTTCATGAGATGGTAAATGTTCAATAATTTTTTGCTGGATATTTTTTAACTGTAAGAGTTCTTCTTCGCTGAGGATTTCAAGCATATTTGAAAGGAAAGCCATACGCATTTTCTTTGCCTCTTCCATGATCTTTTTACCTTTAGCGGTAAGTGATACTGAGAGTTTTCTACGGTCTAGAGGATCTTCTTTACGTCTAAGATGACCATCTCTCACAAGCAGATCTACGATTTGCGTGATCGCGCTTGAGGAGATACCGAATTCCTGTGCAAGATCTTTAATGCTGGTATTTTTTCTCTTACTTACGGTCATGAGAATACCCATTTGTGCGTGAGTCGGGAGATTAGCGATATGACTATCTCCGTGTTGTTTCATTAGGAGACGTTTCATTGTATTCAAATTGCTGAAAAAATCCTGTATAATTTCTGTTCTCTGCATAGAAATTTGGTGAATATATTTCAGTACCTAATTATATTAGGTACTTAACTAAATTTCGCAAGAGTATATTTAGAATAAATACATTATTGTTTTGTCTACATCTTACTAAGTATTTCCAGTGCTTCTTTTACGTGCTGCTCTGCATTAAATTGTGAATTGAATATATGTCTTACAACACCTTCTTTATCAACTATGTACGTCACTCTGCCAGGAAATAATCCAAGAGTTTTCGGAACCCCAAAAAGTTTTCTTACTTTTCCTGCTTCATCGCTTAGAAGCTTGAAGGGAAGACGGTGTTTTCTCTGAAATAGTTGATGAGATTTTTTAGAATCAGAACTGATGCCTATTACCTCTGCACCGGCCTTTTGGAATGTTTCGTAGTTATCTCTAAAAGAACATGCTTCTTTAATACATCCTGAAGTCTCATCTCTTGGATAGAAAAATATAACGTGATGTTTGTCTGTGGATTTTGATATATCAAAAGACTTTCCGTCTGGAAGTGGGAGAGAGAAGGCGGGAATATGATCGCCGATTCTTATAGCCATATAATATATATATTAAGTAATAGTTTACTATACTCTTTATTTGTCTACAGGTCGAATCAAATCTTCTTATTTTGTAGAATCGCGCTTACATGCTCATGAATGATTATTCTTTTGACATGTCTTTTAACTTACTTATGATAAGCTTATATTATTTCTGATACAAACTCGGGTACTTCTATAATTTCTTGATAAATATGCACGCACTTCTTGTTATTGCCCATCCAAGCTCAAAAGGATTTGTGAGAGTACTCGCAGATGCATATAAATTAAAACTTGAGGAAGCGGGGCATACGGTTGAGCTACTGGATCTATATAAAAAAGAATCTCAGGAACCATATCTGAGCTTTGAGATTCCAAGTGAAACAAAGGCCGATCCAGAACATCTTACTCCAATGCAGGAAAAAATTAATAACGCACAGCATCTTGCTTTTTTTCATCCGCTCTGGTGGGGAGGAATGCCGGCTCCGCTCAAGAACTTCGTGGATAGAAATTTTGCTTCAGGTTTTGCTTTTAAATATACAAAATGGGGTGCGCAGGGATTATTAAAAGGTAAAACAGGAAGAGTTATTGTGACGGGTGGAGGCTCACCATGGAAATATCTTTGCATAGGTATGCCGTTTGCGGTTGTGTGGAATCTATTTATTCTCTTTTATTGCGGTGTATGGCCGAGAATGTTTGAGTATATAGGACCTAAATTTGGAAGAGTACCTGAAGAAAAACTTCAAAAATGGATAAGAAGGATTGAGAAGAAAGCTGAAAATGAGGCTAAGTACTGGATTAGAAAGGCTCAGAGGAATTAGGAATTGGGAAATAGGACATAAGAATTAGGGAGGTTTTTTCTAGCATTAAGTGGTATTCTTAATTACTGAATCACTACTTACTTCCTTACTTGAGCCCCGACTTTCTCTTGCAAATGGGCTAACATAGAGTACAATAAGTATAGGTAAGTATCAGAATCTTGATTCCCCCGTGAAACCATAAGAATCACGAAACTACAAAGCTCTTTACGTTTATACATAAAGATTTGGGTGGAAGAGGTGAAAGACTGCCTATTCTATATTTTTAGCTTTATCCCAAGTCACATGGAACCAAAGCTTTTCGTAGGAGGACTACCTTATTCCACTACTAAAGAAGAACTTCACGACGCATTTGTTAACGCAGGATTTGAAGTTGCGGAGAACGGTGCTAGCGTAATTATGAACAAGATGACAGGCGAGTCCAAAGGATTCGGATTTGTACTTCTTGCAAACCCAGCTCAGGTAGAAGATGCTATTGCATTCTTCGACAACAAGAGCGAACCATTCGGACGAACTGTACGAGTTAGTCAGGCTCGACCAATGGAAGATCGACCTCGCCGTTCATTCGGAGGAGGAGATCGAGGTGGATTCGGAGGTGGACGCCGAGATTTCGGAGGAGACCGAGGAGGATACAACAGCCGACCATCATTCAATGATGGAGGTGATATGATGGATGCATAATCATCTATTCATAAAAAAGCCGCTGCGTTTAACGCAGCGGCTTTTTTATGTCTAAAACATATTTGATTACTGTATGTTCAATTTCTTTTTCAATTCTTCTCTCATGAGACGCAGTTCTGTACGTTCACCAAGCACCTGGTTCTGATTCCATATAATCTTATTGCGGGGCTGATTGAAAAGGTGGAAGAGGTAAAAGAGTCCGACGAAGGTCATCGGAGCGATGAGTGCCATACTGCTTATACCAAAATGCTCTGTGGAGTACTTTGCCACTTCCGCATCCAGTACGAAGTCAAAGATTCCATGATAGACCATTGCTATGATGGCACCTTCAAGTATTTTTTCCTCTCTATAAATGATATCAGCTTTTAGATGAAGGATCCTATGAAACCATGAAAGTATTTTAAACTGAAAGCTTTGTGGTCTTTTTGCATAATCTTTTACTTCCTCACTTGAAAAGGTTGCCAGACCATAAAAATATCCAAATAGACCTGATGAAATCACATGGGCAAGCGTAGAGAAAAAGGATCTAAATATGAAAGGTACAAGAAGATAGCCCACTTGATGGATATACGTACCTGTCTTTGGATTAAAAAGACATTCTCCAAGCCGTATTTCTTCTGCATTACATGGAGCAAGCCAGATTCTATCTACAAAGTAGAGAATATTTTCTAGAAAGGCGAAACCGAGCGCAACGATAATACTAAACTCTATCGCATCGTTAATATTTCTAAATTTATTTTCATTTGAAAAACGTACTACGAGATGTTTGGCAAACTCTTCTACCGCACCAATCATCAAAGATTTCCAGAGTACATGATTGAGCGACCAGTCTAGGAAATATGCCAGTAAACCAATGATGATACCTAAAGTGATGAATATGAATGGAGCTTCAAAACTTCTTGAAAGTATCTTCTCATAAGACCGTACACTTTGTTCACCTGAAAAAATATCAAGGATGAATATGATAACTCCTACGATGACATACATCAGGAAGAAGGCGAGAATACATACAATGATATAGATGAGCAGACGCTCCATACCACCATGATTTGCGATTGCTTCTATATGAGTGTAGACGTTCAGACCTGCGATATTGAGCTGTCCGAAGGTAATAGGGCTTGATCCGAAACTACCAAGTACTGTAAATATAGGAATTACAGAAAGTACACCTGCACAGAAAGATAGAATAGTAAGATCTTTTCTTTCAGGATCTTTTCTATAGAACAAAAATCCCCAAATAAGAAGTGATACAAGAGAGAGGAGACCTCCAATTGTATAATTCATTATTGTAGTTATGATGCTCGATGGATCCATTCCAAACATATGGATTTTGTTTTTATGAATTTATGTTATTCGTATTATTATGACATAAAAGTTCGTAAAAAGCAATGGGGTAAGAAAGGAATTCTGAAAGAGGGCTCATAATTGGGCGCACGATAATTGGGCATCACTAATTAGACTCAATTATTGAGCCCAATTACGCAAATTATGAGCCCTAATTATTGAGTCTAAGTATCGTGCCCAATTACTATTTCACAAATAACCTGACAATATCCTGATATGTTACCAGTAGTATAAGACCAAGTATAAATACATATCCGATCACATGAATATAAGTCTCTACTTTTTGATTTGGACGCTTACGCGTGATCACTTCATATATCATGAATAGAATTCTACCTCCGTCTAGAGCAGGGATAGGGAGTATATTGAAAACTCCAAGATTCACTGAAAGTAGAACCGAAAGAATAATAAGTGCACTGATACCTTCTTTGCTTACTGTACCTATCGTGCTCGCGATCTGTACTGGACCACCGATATCCTTCGGTAGACTGAAGGAAGTAAATATTTCTCCAAAGACCTGACCTACTGCGCTAAACATATATGTAATCTGACTCTTAAGCTCTACAGCTGCAGCTACTGGAGCCTCTGAAAGCGAGAGTTTATAATCCTTACCTGTAGCTGTATAGGCTCTTTCTTGTTCAATGGTCACTCCAATAGTGTCCTTCTCCTTTGGAAAAGCAATCATCTGTGATACTCCGTTAGAAGTCTGAAGGGCAATGGTAATATTTGATCCTGCAGGAGCATCTTTCAAAGTTTTTGTGAAGATCTCCATTGTGGATGCTGGAATATCATTGATAGTTATAATACGTGAGTTGTCTGAAATACCTAGACGGCTAGCCTGAGAATCAGGAGTGATAGACGTAATAACAAGGGGAGACGTACTTCCTGGATTGTCTTTAATGATACCTTTCTCTTTTGCGAAGGACTGTGAACTCAAGAGATAAGAACTCTCTTTCATTGGATACATATTATCTGGAATGATAGCAAGTGGCTTAAATCCAGAAAGGAATAATATTACTATAAGTATATATGCTAGCAGAAAATTCATAAATACGCCTGCAGAGGCAATAATTATACGCTGCCATACGGGCTTTGCAGAGAAGCTATCTTTATTATCTGTAAGCTCACCGTCCACATCAGATTCTCCGAACATACGCACAAATCCTCCGAAAGGAATCCAGTTCAATGTATATTCAGTGTCACCTTTCTTATAGAGTACTTTTGCCTTTGGAGGTAATCCCATACCAAATTCCTCAACCTTTACCTTAAACCATTTTGCTGCGGTAAAATGACCAAGCTCGTGTATAAGAATGACCAGTGAGAAGACAACTATAACCGCAAGAGCACTTAATAAAAATGATGGTATACTTGAGAAAAAACTTTCCATGAAACGATTGGTTGATTAAATAGTCATAATATCCTGCTCCTTTTTCTTGGAGATCTCATCAATCTCTTTATTTGCAGCATCTACTTTTTCCTGAAGTTTTTTCTCTGCTCCTTTTTTCATATCTTCGGAAGCATCCTTATCTTTTTTGATTTCATCCATGGCTGTCTGACGCTGCTGTCTGATAGTTACTTTTGTTTCTTCAGCGATTTTCTTCACGATTTTTACCATCTCTTTTCTTCTCTCTTCAGTAAGAGGAGGAAGTGTAATGAGTATGCTCACACCATTGTTCATAGGGTTGATATCGGATTTCTGCAGAGCCTTTTCTATAGGTTGAATAGCAGATTTATCCCATGGCTGGAGAGAAATTGTCTTTGAGTCAGGGATGGAGATAGAAGCTACGTTTTTAAGCGGCTGCATCTGTCCATAAAGCTCTACGCTAATATGCTCTACGAGAGATGCGCTCGCACGTCCAGTCTGTACTTTACCTAATTCAGTTTTAAAATGTTCTACTGTCTTTAGGTATTTCTGCTGAAATGCGCTGATATATGTATCCATGCAGATATGTGAAAAAATGTATAATAGTGGGTCTACTATACAGGACTATTGAGGATATTCAAGGGGAGGAAAGAAAAGGGGAATTTGGCTCAATCATTAGGGACACATTATTGGACTGCAATAATTGATCTCAATTACTTAATTATTGAGTCCAATTATGTGCGCCAAATTACTGCGCCCTAACTCCCACTTATCTTAGTTCCAAATCCGTCCTCTAGTATTGCTCGTTCTATATTCTCTAGGTGGGTGACGTTAAATACTTTTATGGGCATGTTGTTTTCCTTGCATAGTGTAAAGGCTGTTTGATCCATAATTTTTATATTTTGTTCTATGACTTGATCAAAGGACAGGGTGGTGTAGAGGTGTGCTTCTGGGAATTGCATGGGGTCCTTGTCGTAGACTCCATCTACCTTTGTTCCTTTCATAATGATATCGCATTCTAGTTCTATTGCACGCAGAGCCGCAGCGGAATCTGTACTAAAATACGGATTTCCTGTACCACCGACGCAGATCACGATTTCTCCTTTTTCCAAGTACTCAACTCCTTCTCTTTTATTATAGTTTTCACAGACTTGCGGTATATCGAGGGCAGAAAGAACATGTGAAGAAATGCCTGTTTTTTTGAAGGCATCTTGAAGAGCGAGTCCATTCATTATAGTTGCGAGCATTCCGGTGTAATCTGCGAGTGTTCTATCCATTCCGTTCGCCTCAGCCTTAGCTCCGCGGAATATATTTCCACCTCCAATGACGATTGCGATCTGGATGTTTTTTTTGTGAATCTTTTGTATTTCTAAGGCAAGCTCATGTGTAAAAGCTGGATCAATGCCGTGATCTCTTTTGCCTTTAAGAGCTTCACCGGATATCTTGAGCAGTATTCGGTTATAAGACATAGAAGAAGATAAGAAGATAGTTCTTCTAAGTATAGCAGAAATTTTCTTCTCATCGATGAAATTTCTATAATATTTTACTCACCTTCCGAGATATTGTAATTTTCTTTCCAAAAGAGGCTGATTATGCTATATCTTTACTCTGTAATATTGTTAATACTATTTTCATGCGCTCACTCATTTCATCATTTCTTGTACTTACTCTTGTCTTAGGATTTACTTCATGCAGCAGGGGAGAGGAGACTTCTTCCGGTGCCAACCTCAATGCTCAGGGATCTCAAGGTATCGCTGCAAAGGCTACAAATATTCTTTGGGGCAGATATCAGGATTATAATAAGAGTAATGTAGATTCACTTATCGAGAGCGGGGATAAAAAGTTTTTGGTCTATACATATAGTCCTACATGCACTGATTGTAGAAAGACGACACTTTCTATTATAAAGGCTTTTTCTTTTATGAAGAGAACTGATATTCTTGGATTTAAATATACACCAGAGCAGGACAGGGACTTTGAAAAAGCGCATAATCTTAAAGTAGGAACTCTTGTCGTAATGAAGGGAAATGAAGAGATTGCAAGAAAGGAAGGTATCGTCACTGAAGAGGAAATCATCAGTATGCTGAAATAAACGTTTATCAAAGTTAGGAATAAAAAGAGGAGGTCTGCGGATCTTCTCTTTTTAGATCTAGAGTATTAATTTTTGTCGAAATGTTGCAGGAATAATAAATAGTAGTACAATCCTATTGAAGTCAGGAAGTCATTTTTTGTCATTTATTTTTGTCCTTATGTCACAATCAATTCAAAGTGGAGCATTCCACTCAGATTCAACAAAACCTTTTTACTATTTTGCTGTAGGTGTCTTAAAAATAGATTACCGCACGGCGGGGTATGCTGAGATTCGTAAAGTTGCCCAAGAGTGGGCACAGCATAAAGAGTTTAAACAAATTATTGTCAGAAAAGTATCTCAGGATAATTATGGGATACAGTTTGTATATATGAGTTACGACCCGCTTTGTCCGCGGATCAAAATGTTTCGTGAAAGCTTAAAGGAAAAATTCGGAGATGGTCTCTATGCTCATGACTATCAGGAATCCAGTGGGGATGAGGGTACTGACCGTATAAGAGATCAAGTAATTGTAGACTCAGTTATTTTTGAGTAACCTGTATTTTTCCTGACTTCTGAAAGAGCCCTGAAAGGGGCTCTTTCATTTTGTAAAAGAGTAGCTATACTAGAATTTAATTACTCAATTATCTTCTCCTCCATGATTATAAAAGATGTGACGCAGGTCGGTAATCCGATTATCAGAAAAAAATCTAAGATCGTTAAAGATATCCGTTCAGAGGAGATAAAGCAGCTTGTGGAAGATCTGACAGATAGTATGAGAGATGCACGTCTTGTAGGTATGGCAGCTCCGCAGATAGGTATCAATCTGCGTGTATTTGTAACGGAAATCAGAGTGACTGATACAAGAAGCGCGCAGATCCCTGATCCTGTACGCGTTTTTATTAATCCGAAAATTCTTTCTCTTTCAAAAAAACAGGTAGAGATCTATGAGGGATGCGGCAGTGTAGCACATGCAGATCTTTTTTCCTCTGTGAGGCGTCCGGAAACTGTGATAGTAGAAGCAGTGGATGTGCATGGAGAAAAATTTATCCTTGAAACAGGAGGTCTGCTTGCCCGCATTATCCAGCATGAAATAGATCATCTCGATGGAAAGGTGTTTCTAGATAGAATCTCTGATACTACAACTCTGACAAGTAAGAATGAGTATATGAAGATGGTAGGGAAGAAGTAGCATCTATAGACCTGTTTACAGAACTAATGATTTTCTTATAATATAAGTATTTACCCTCCCTTCTGACTCTATGGATTTAGAAAAAACCCGCACATTTATAAATAAAAAAGTGGTGTTGCCTGTACTTACTGCTGCTACGATTCTCACGACGGTATCTAATACAAAGAATAATATCAATATGGCTTTGGCTGATAGTACAAATCTTGTATTGAGCGCAGATGTGGTTACGGTGAGTCAGACTCCTCTTAATGCAGGGTATATACTGCCTGGTACTGAATCTATTCCTTTAAGTATCATGGAACAGGCGGATGCACATGGCATGGATGTTTCCATTCAGACTAAAGGAGATATTTCTTTACATGACATATCATTCATGGAAGTTGAAAAGATCGAGGATACAGTAGTAGTGACAAAACAGATCGGAGAAGGAGATATACTCTCCCATGGTATACACTTAACTGCAGGAGATTTTAATATGAGACTGAAGAAAGAGGTTCATCAGAAGAAGGGGGATGCGGAAATTCTTCTAACATTTTCAAATGCTTACTAAATTAAAAAAGCCACTGGGATTATCCCAGTGGCTTTTTTAATTTAGCTATTCTTAAAAGCAAATACTCTTCCAAGCATATAGAAGATCTCGCTTTTCTTTGCAGCATCATTTGGTCTAAACTTCTTATCTTCAAGAGGCTTAATGATTCCGTGTTCAAAGGCATAACTTACATAATCCTTGAACCAAGCATCAGCTGGCACATCATTGTATGGACTAGCAGTTCCAGTGAGCTTTCTTTCTCCATCACCAAGTGTAATCTCAAGGATGATCTTTAATGCTTCAGCTCGAGTGATCTTATTACCTGGTCTGAAGGTTCCATCTACTTCATATCCTTTTATCTTTCCATATGCTTTTGCAATAGAGATGAAGAGAGCATTGGTATTGGTAACAGGTACATCGATGAATGGTGCTTTAAATAATGGTAAAACTGGATAAGTTTCACAATTTGATTGGAGAATATATCTTACAAGAGTTCCACGATCCACTTCTGAATAGATATCAAATACACTCTCCTGATCATTAAGTACGACACCTTTCTTGAGAAGTCTCTCCATTGTACCTTTGAGTTCTGATTCAGTAATAGCGTCGCTGATTGTAGTATCAAAGGGTCTCATAATCTTGCAGAGAGAGTGTGAAGTCTCTGGTGTTTGAGTAGTTCCTCCTGAGCCTGAAGTATTTGGATTTGTACTATTCTGGTTTGGGGATGTAGTGTTTGTATTATTGTTCGGAGTAGTATTACTATTTGTATTCGTAGAATTGTTATTGGCATTTGTACTAGGTACATTCGTATTAGTGTTTGTCCCTACTGGTGCCGGAGGTGTATATCCGCCGCCTCCACCTCCGCCGGATACTGGAGGAGTAGGTGTTGGAGTGTTAGCAAGTTTTACTTTGAAAGTTGCACTGCTCGTACCAGATGCGGAGAATGCTCCTTCTGTATTACTATCATCCCAGAACTTAATACGGTAGTAGTAGGTTGTTCCTCTTACAGGAGTAAAGCTTGTTCCAAGAATGATATCCTCTGAGCGGTTTCCAGCTATGATATTTGTGATACTTGTACCAGTTGATCCGCTGTCATATGCAATGGCCGAAAAGTTATTATCAGTACTTATCTGAAGCTGATACTTATTTGCTATATCGCCAGTATCTGGATCGTTGTATATTCCAGAGAAGGTGAGGGAAGTACTATTAAGATCTGTAGGATTTGTCAGACCTGTCTGTGCTCCGGAGGATGCATCATTTGCAAAGAGATTTGTTGGTGCTGTTGGCGCACTATTGAGGTGAATTCCAAAGCTTGCAGTTGCAGGTGTACCTTCACCGGCATTACTCCAGAAACGTATTCTCCAGTAATATGTCGTATTATCTACGAGAGTCTCAGGTATTGTAATACTAGGACTTCTTGCTCCATCCGCGACGGAAGAAGTAAGCTGTGTCTTTCCGCTATCAAAGATGATCGTACTGAATCCATTATCTGTAGAAACTTCAAGTCTATAGCTTTCTGCCGCCTCTGTCTGTGGATCATTGTGTACAGCTGATACGGCAACTGACTGTCCATTAAGATCCATAGGATTTGCAAGTCCGCTCTGTACACCTGTACTGGAAATATTTGCATAGAGATCACTAGGAGCATCAGGAGCTGCAAGAGTAGTAAAGCTGAAGTCATCAGAAAGGACATTTGGTGTAGCTGCAGTATCCTGCACAGAGTATGCCACTGTGTGCTGAGTATTTGCAGCATATCCACCACTCGTATTTGTAATTACGATCTCATATCCGTTTGTGATTGGATTGGTGCTGCAGTTGAAATTATTTTGTTCACAAACTCCATCGGTAATAGCATTGGAGCCGCCTATTGAAATATCAAGAGAATCAAGATCCACTTCAGAGAGTAGGTCAGTAATGCTTAGTTTTACTTCTGTGGAAGTAGATACGTTTGTTGCACCATCTGCTGGCGTCGTACTAGTAACTACAGGAGCATCCTGATCAGGTACAGAGAATGTAGCTGCGGAGGAATATGCTCCTGCCGTAGTCTCAGCATCCCAGAAACGTATTCTCCAGTAATATGTTGTTTCGTATTCAGGAGTAAAGGTAGTAGTAATATCAGAAGAACGCTCTCCTGCATCAATACTTGCAATACTTTCTGCTCCAGAGTCATAGACAGTGGAACTAAAAGTATTAGTTGCAGATATTTGCAGCTGATACTGTGTAGAAGTATCGTTAGTATCTGGATCATTAAAGACAGCAGAGAAGGCAAGTGATCTAGTCTGTAGAGTAGTTGGATCAGTAAGTCCGCTTTGTGCACCAGTTGTGGAGTCATTTGCAAAGAGATCTGTAGGTGCTGTTGGTGCATCATTAATATTTGTAGTGAAACTTGCAGCAGATGAGAACGCACCTTCTGTATTTTCATCATCCCAGAACTTTATCCTCCAGTAATAAGTAGAATCATCTTCAGCTGTAAATAATCCAGGAATAATATCTGTACTTCTATCTCCTTCGCTGATATCTGCAATACTTGTACCTGTTGAACCACTGTCATACACTATAGTATTAAAGGAGCTATCAGAGCTTATTTCAAGCTGGTATTTGTTGGCTGTATCTGTAGCATCTTCATCAGTATAAATGGCTGAAAAGACTATTTCGTTTTCTGCAAGAGTTGGATTGCTGAGACCACTTTGTGCTCCTTCACTAGCAGTATTTGAGAAAAGATCTATTGGTGCGGATGGCGTATCATTGATTTTTGTAAGGAAACTAGCTGTTCCAGAATATGGTCCTTCCGCATCATTTGCATCCCAGAACTTTATTCTCCAGTAGTAAGGTGTATTATCGTCAGCAGTAAATGATCCTGGAGCAATATCAATGCTGCGTTCTCCCGTAGAGATGTCTGTAATAACTACCCCTGAACCACTGTCATAATCCGTAGTGCTGAAGGTAATGTCTGTTGAAACCTGCAGCTGGTATTTCTTTGCTGTATCTGTTGGATCATTATCATTGTATACAGCAGAGAAGACAATATTCTCATCATTTAAAGTAGGGTTTGTAAGTCCTGTCTGTGCACCATTAGCCGCAGTATTTGCATAAAGATCAGTAGGTGAGGTGGGAATATCATTTAATACCGTGGTAAATTCAGCAGCTTGAGAGTATGCACCTTCTTCGCCATTCACGTCCCAGAATTTGATTCTCCAATAATACGTTAAATTGTCTGCAGCATTAAACCCATTGAGAACTATATCAGGGCTGCGTTCACCTTGAGCAATATCACTTATGTCTGCCATCCCGCTAGCATAATAAAGAGCGGTAAATGTTGTGTCAGTACCGATCTGAATATCATATTTATTTGCAGTATCACCCATGTCAGGGTCATTGTAGATAGCTGAGAGGACGATGTCAGCACTAGTTATTGTAGGGTTTGTAAGACCTGTCTGTGCACCGTTTGCGGCAGTATTGGCATAAAGATCAGACGGTGCAGTTGGAGTAGAATTCAGAATGACAAGACCACTACTAGACTGCGTTGTTCCAGGATTTGTACCTGTAGCTGAACGTGGAGATACCTGAAATATAATAGTATGTCCGATATCTTCAGCTTTGACTGTATATGTGACTCCAGTTTCACCTGAAATAGGAGAACTGTCTTTTAACCATGCATATTCACTTGCACCTTCTATATCGCCAGCATCAAGAGTCTTTACAGTAGCCGCACTGTCCATAGTCGAATAATCCACGTAACCCGTATAAAGCTTATTATTTGGACCAAATGCTATAGTAGGATTTGCTGCGGTTTGATCTGATATAACTGTATCACCTACAGGTACCCATGAGGTACCATTAAATGATATGATATTTAAGGATGATTGATTTGCATAATTTGAATACACTACGTATGGCACATCATTTGCATCAATAGATATAAGAGCATTTGAATATGCTACTCCTGTTGGCTGACCTACCGTTTCCCAAGCTGTACCATTAAATTTTTGAGTGATTGTCTTATAGAGATCTACATCATCATAGGTTAAATATGGCTGGTTCTGGCTATCAAATGTAATGCTTGTGTATGTTGCTCCATTTTGGCTAAATCCCTCTGTGCCCACAGTTACCCAAGCTGTACCATTAAATTTTTTTACTGTTGTTTTTGGGTTAAAGTTAGAATCAAGATGGTTGTTATCTAAGTATGCGATGTAGGGTGTTCCGTCATGATCTAATGCAAAAGAAGCATTAGATGCGCTTGCAGGACTTGTACCTACCTGTACCCAGCTTGTGCCGTTATATTTCATCACATAGATACTAGCGTCTAGTTGAGAAGAATAGGCAATATAAGGAGTGTTATTACTATCTATATCAATATATATGTTGTTGACTGGGTCTGGCGTAAAGCCTAATGCTCCCACATGTACCCATGATGATCCGTTATATTTCATTACGGTAGCCTGGTAATTTACTGATTCATCCATGAAGGCATAGTATGGAGTTCCAGTCTCGCTTACATCAAATGCGCTCATATATACATTGCTATTTGTGAAGGCAGGTGAACCTACATACTCCCAAGTCTCTGTAACCGTGTTATATGTTGTCACTGTACCTAAGAAATTCTGGTCTACATATCCCATATAGAGTTTGCCTGCTGCATCATTTCTCAAGAAAGCAGATTGAGCATTAGTTCCAAGTGAAGCATCACCATTATTATTTACAGATTTCCAAATATTACTATCTGCATCGCTAAAGGTATACTGACCTGTAAGCACTTCTCCTGCATAAGGATTTCCAGAGATTGAAACATTGCTTGCCATTGGTGGAGCATTGAGGATCATAACATTTACACTTCGTACAGGGGTTCCATTTGTGATACCTGCTGAAGCTACTGGTCTTACCTCAAAAGCAATATTATGCCCTACATCACTAGGTTTAACTGTATAAGTAGTAGTAGTTGCATCTGATATGGGTGTATCATCCTTAAACCATTGAAATGTAGTATTTCCTTCAGGATTCCCATCAGGGTCGCTGTAGGTATATTCTCCGGTGAGGAGTTCTCCAGTTCTCGGATTACCTGTGATAGAGACATTACTTGCTTCTGGTGGTTCATCGGGGATGAAGTACGCTGGACTCGTTGCAGCGGTACCTGGAGAAGTGCCTGTAGCAGCTACTGGAGTGACCTCAAAGGTAAGTGTGGTACCTCGGTCGGCAGTAACAATAGTGTATGTCGAAGCGGTCGCTCCAGATATAGGAGTACCATCTCTTAGCCATCGATAGGTAGATGCTCCTTCCTCATCTACTATAGCATATTTCGTTACGGTACCATAAGATACAACATCATTATCTGGATCTGAAAAATAAAAGTCTTCAAATCCTATATAGACATTTTGGTCTGCATCAAAGTCCAATACCGGGATATATCCGCGGGCAGGGGTAAAACTATCGCTGCCTACAGTTTCCCAAGAAGTACCATTAAATTTTCTTACTGAATTAGAGTAGGTTCCATCATTAAAGTCAACAACCTCAAGAGCTACGTATGGGACATCATTATCATCGAGGGCTAGATATGGACTACTAGCTCCAAATACTGGTGTGACTGAACCGCTATTTGAACCAATATATTCCCAAACGCTGCCATTGAATTTCAGTGCCTTATTACCTCCAGTAGTATTGGAATAAACAAAATAAGGTACGTTATTAGAGTCAATAGCCATAGTGACATCAGTTGCTGTTTCTTCACTAACACCACCAGCAGGACCAACATCAATCCATGAGGTACCATTAAACTTCTTTACTATTACTTTACCATAATTATATCCATTCGCAGCAGAGGGCGCGATTGCGTAAGTAATATAAGGTACATTATTTCCATCAAGAGCAAGAGATCCACCACGGGCAGCATCAGTGGATGGTTCACCAGCAGGACCAACATCAACCCAAGAGGTGCCATTGAATCTCAATACTTTAAGTTTAAAATTAGTATCATTTACATACGAGATATATGGTAAGTCATTACTATCCAAAACAAGATTTAACTGGCTATTTATAGGCACATTAGAGACTTCAGGTAATCCTACGTATACCCATGACGTACCATTAAATTTCATCACTGAGGGTCTATAAAAATTTGCTTCATCTTGAAATGCAAAATAAGGAGTGCCATTTGAATCAATATCTAGCCCTACATCACGAGCAGCTCCAGGTGTGAAATACGGCGTACCTACAAATGACCAGCTTTGTGTATTAGGATCGTATTTTGTCACTGTACCTTTATTACCATTAGGTATATCTGAACCGAATGCAAAATATACGTTTCCTGATTGGTCAACCTTCATTTTTGGTCTCCATGTTTCACCATTATATGCATTTCCCGCACCGCCTAGTGCAGTCCAATCGTTATCAGCATCACTAAAAGTGTAGTTACCTGTAAGAAGGTCGCCGACATTGGTGCCGCCAGTAATAGAAACATCGGATGCAACGGGCGCTACATTGGCTGCAAAGACTAATTCTGAATTGAGTATGAATCCAAAGATAAATGCAGAGAGCAGGAACAGCGTTGATACCTTTTTTGTTTTTGTATAAAACATTTTTGGAGGGATAGGAGGTATAACTTCTATAAATTATAGCATGAACAGGTGTTTTTTTACAATGACCTATAGATTTGTCTAGTCCTAGAATACTTTTATACTTTTTTTGCTCCAAATGTGTGCAAATCAATTATAGGAGTAGAATATCTGAACGAGAGTGTATGAAATTATATCCACGAAAATACACAAAACGAGAAAAATTTCGTATAAAACCATCACAAGAACTTCTAGTGATGGTTTACTCATAATAATATCTTTGACTAAGTAGAGTATCTGTTTTTTCTGTCAAAACGTGAAAAATCACTGCGGCTAGGTCTGATTTTTGTTAACCTATGAGCTCATTACTTTGTAAATAATAAACAGTACTTGATACAAAAAAAGCCTTCTGCAAAGCATCTAAGACTACTTACTCAAATTTTCCCAGAAAATGTATGGTGAACAAGCCTGCTATGGTTACATTCAAAATAAGCCTGAGGAATATGTGTATATTCCTATCTTAGCTCAGGTAGAGAAGATATTGGCAAAGAATAGGTGGACAACAAAAATTTTCGTCGCTAAGGTTTAGATATTACTTATTCTTCGAATATAATGCCTCAACTTCCAGAGCTTTCTAAAACGGCGAAAGATTTTCATAATGAATATGCTGAATCAATGCTTTTTCTATTTCATGCAGATATGGACTATCTTGCTGCAAGATGCTTAATCCTCAATAGTTTAATTGAGCCAGGATTAGAAATAGCATGCCAGGCAATTGAAAAGATTATTAAGGCACTGCTTTATTTAGAAACCAAACAAAAAACTACATTAAAAGGGAATGACAAACATAATCCTGCAAAGCTTCGAAATGAATTAGAGAGTGTACAAAATAGATACAAAATTTCTACTGTCCACAATGATCTATTAGATAGGCTTTTCCCACATTACCAAAGCCGGTATCATGACAATGCTGATGCTTCAACTACAAAATCTTCTTATGAATTGTATGAAATTGACTCGCTATATAAAGAATTGAGAGGATATTTATCTATACCTCAAGAATTACTTAATAGGACTTATTTATCTGCTTTATCTCCCAAGTATCTATCTACGTTAAGACATTACGAACTGCTCAAAGAAGATAACCATAGTTTTTAATATAATCCTGATTAGTATGTATATGGACGTTCCATTGTAGTATATACCGTCTCAAGATCAGATAATTCAGTGCTATAATTACTAGTAGCGTAAAAATTATATTTAGACTCAGTCCGTGCTTTTACAAAAGATGGATTTTTTATATACTCACTAAAATGTAATGATTCTGGATTTAAGTGAACTAGATCATTATCATAAATAAAATTTAGAATTGGATTAGCTGATTTACTTGTTTCTACATATGGAGCTGTGCCCGTTGAGCTTGTGCCGACATACTCTCTTTGAAAACTATTCCATGCTCCAGATGCATATGCTTCAAAATAACCACCATATTTCATACCTCCAAGTATAAGCATGGTGACGTCTGAAAGTTCCTTTATAGGGTATGTTGTTTGGCAAAGTACTCCTTGAATGTCAGTATTTGGTAGTTTTACTGTACCTCTACATTCAGGACTATATATAGCTAGCATTTCTATTTTTCCTGTATCCTTTTCAATTATAGTTCCCATACTATATTTCTTAGTTTCCCACTGTAAATAGCGCTTTGAGTCATTAATATTATTTATTAACTTTGGATAACCAAATTTCTCAGTAAGCAGTTGACTATTCATACCAGGCTTAAAATTGGCAAAAAGTTCTTCTTGGATATATGTATCTGGTTCAAATACAACTTGTTTTGAGTTATCAACTCCGAATGTCTTTGTCATATTAGCAACAAAATCAAACCCCTCATTGATTGTTGGTAATAGTTCTTTTGCAAAGAATATATATGCCAAAATCATAAGTCCTGTTATCGGTTTTTGATATTTACCTGTACTTTTTTCTTTCTTCATTGTTATCTGAAAATATGTTAATGTGTGGTTGCTTTTGAAGCAGAAGGCTTATTATCATTACGTGCATCAATAAGTATAATGGTTGGATCATTTTCTCTACCTAATTTTTTTAAGATGCCTTCTACTTTGATTAACTCTCCTTTCGTGAAGTATAATATTACTTTTAAGGCTTTTTTGGTCTTATTAGCCTTTTTATATATTTCTACCTGATTGCGTAAATTCCTTTCTAGCTGAGGGTTAGAAGCTAACTTAAATTCTACAAGAGTCTTATCAGTACTTCCTAATGAGACTTTAAAATCTACAGGACCACGTCCATTATTTACCTCAGAATTTACATCATACTTAGTTCCACACCAAGTTAGTTTGAAAAGTGCATGAATATCAGATTCTCGTTTCTTTACAGTGCCATTTTGATGAAAAATTCTATAGCCATCCTCATCCTCTATTACATGTTTTAAATACTGGATACGTTTTAATGCCTCTTCATACGTATTTCCCTCTATGTCATAGAATTTAGTACAATGGCTTAGAAGATCTACTAATGCATTGGCTCTTTTAATAACAGCTTCTCTCATATGGCTTATTTCCTCCTTATTAATCTTACTAGCTTTGTCGCCAGTTATTTCTTTTAAGAGAATATAGTAATCGATCAATTCTGGAAATTGATGGAAGGTGCTGTTAATAGCATATACTTTATCTTCAGCCGTAGGCGAAGAGTTAGGTGACTTTTCTGCTAGTTTTTTACAAAAATAATTACTAATACCAGATCTGAGTTCTTCATTAGTAATTATTTCAGGAATAGCTTCAAAATCTTTAATAAGATCGTCTCTATTTATCCAATTTTTTTCTCTGGCTACTATGTCTATAGGAGTCAAAAGGACGTAATCACCATTTATATATGGCAATGTGTAGTTCTTTGATACCCACATTTCAGTTTCTTCATTAAAGAAAGCTCTTGGGATAGTGACTAATTTACATTGTGCAGCGGATAAATGTGCTTTTGCAAACTCTTCTGTATATTCAGCAAGAAAGCCCCATATTAGATTTGTCGTATAATCACTTATTGAATCTGCTCCAACACCTTTCTCTAATAAGCAAAGTTTTTCTAGATGACTTGATTGAGTTACTTCTTCTTCCCCAAACTGTTTAAAAATTTTGCGTAAATTATTGTCTAACTTGGATGCAAAGATTGGTCCTAGACCTTTACCCTTATTGCTGTTTTCGGTAAATCCTAACCAAGTTTGTTTTACTTCTGAAAAACTATACAAAGTTTTTAATCTTCCTTTGTCTCCAATACTAACGGATGTAGATGTCTTTCGTAAGAAATGTAGATACTTTATTATTTGAATATGAATTTCTTTATAGGGTTCTTTTGTACTGTGGAAGAGAAGAAAGGGGTCTATAAATAAAGGTAAATCTGAGACTAACGAAATATTTAATGCTCCAAAGTCCTCTATAACTTTAGGAGCAATATTAAAAAAGTCAGAGAAATATATATTAATTCGTGTTTTAGGTGTATTTGGCATTTATAAGTGAGGTGGTAGAGATTTAAGCTATTTTATAAGATTCAGGTCATGAATAAGTCAAAATAATACAGTTTCTAAAGCTTTTTTATAATTGAGATTATCTCTAAAATGGGATTTATATAGAAATTGTAATAAGAAAGGAGAAAAAGTATACTGTAAAGTATAAATACTTGGTTGGATTTACTTAAAGATAAAGGTTATTCTTATTTATAAATATGAATGTAAAAATAGGTAAAGTTAGCTCTCACAAAAGAGAAGATATGTTTATGCTATGAAATATAAATATCTCTTTTTTAAGCAGACATACCGCAAATGATAGATAGAATAAAAAAATAAAATACATGTATTGTAAATGTGTAATAATTTAGCATCTGTGGTTGGATTTGCTTGAGCTAAATCAGTACTTTGGTGAGATTAGCTGTTAATTTACAAATATGTCAATTTTAGGTCTGTATTTTCTAAAATACTTAGGGGTTTTCAACGTTGGAAACTCCCTGAAATGAGGGTTTCCAACGTTGAAAACTATAATTGCAAAAGATTCTGTTTCTGCTACTATCTTCGTGCTGATCCAATATAGTTTACCAATTCCATAAGGAACGTTCTTTCCTAAGGCTTTACTGCCAGAGGTGGGCGTACATGCCAGTAAGGCTACCTTATGGGCAAGCGTATTGGATCAGCCATGTACGTCCTTTTTGTTTTTATCCCTTTTTTTCAAAAACTATGAAAAAAACAATGGCAGTAGGCACAGCAATATTTCTCGTTGGTTCTCTCTTCGGAGTGGGTGCAACGTTCGCAGCTCAAATGAGTTTTAGCGATGTCAGTCCAAGTGACTGGTTCTATAACGATGTCCAGAAAATGGTAGATTGGGACGTTATACGAGGTAATCCCGATGGGACCTTCAAACCAGGAAACAACGTAAACCGTGCGGAGCTTTCTGCAATGTGGAATAGATACAATGCGTACGTAGCAAAAAACTACTATACGAAGGCACAGATAGATACGATGTTAAAAAATCCTACTACGACTACCTCTAACGGAAACACAAATGTAAATACGACTGAGACATCTAAAACAATCAGCCTCAACTCTGCGGGTACTTTAAATGGCGTCACTCTTACAGTAAGTAGTGTGGCAGATTATTCATCATCTTTGTTTAAAGCAGATGCAGGAAAGAAGTATGTTATTGCAGATGTTCGGATCAGTAATAATAGTGGAAAAACAATTTCCTATAATGCTTATAACTTTACCCTTTATGACAAGGATAGTTACGCATACCAGATGGCAGTGACAGACAAAACTCCTCTTCTAAGCAGTGGAGAGCTTGAGAATACAAGAGAGACACGTGGATATGTTGCTTTTGAGGTTCCTATAGATGCGACATTGAAAGATCTGAAGTATGAAATAGACTATGGGAAGCTTGGACAGTTTTATGTGAATTTATAAAGTCTAAAAGACCTTGTTCTAACAAGGTCTTTTTTTTAGCCTTATTTTCACTAGTATGGCTTATAGTATTCTTAAATTAACTACAGATAATTCATGAAAATACAAAGTCTACATATTAGTAATATGCTTAGTTTTTCAGAAGAACACCCTTTAGATGTCACTTTTGATAAATATAATTTGATTATAGGACCAAACAATGAAGGTAAATCTAATGTTTTAAAATCGTTACTATTCATTCATTATATCTTGTTTTCTGCTGAATGGAATAATAGGGAACACTTTACTCATGTAATAGGTATTGATGATATTAAGACTAAGCTTAGTTTTATAAGAAAAATTGAGGATCTTTTTTATATGCAGAAAATTCCAAAAGAATTATATATTTCTTTTGCTTTGGTTTTTACAAAAGAAGAAGCTGATGAAATAAAAACTATTCTACCATTTTTTAATGCAGGGCAACGTCAAATAAAAATTATACCCACATTATGGGAAGAATCAGAAAGAGAAGAAAAATCTTTAAAATTTAAATTTAAGATAAAGGAAATTCATCAAATGGAATTGCAGGCAGAACTTATTGGATTATCTATCCCTGATTCTGAGAATGGTAGAGAGTATACGTTGTTTGATATAGAAGAAAATTTGGTAATTAGCGTACATGAATCGAGAGGAATTATTAGTGCAATGGATCCTGTTAGTCGCCACGTACCTGAAGGTATAGCTGTTAAGGCGAGGTCTATGTTTGGTGATGTAGGCATAGTGTTGAAAAGGGTCTTGCGTAGCATCTCTAGTAATCGTTTGACAACCATTCAACCATTAAGAGGAATATATCCTCTTTTATTTGAGAAGAGACATAATGAATTAAAAGATGATTTAGAAGGTAGAATTGTCCAGAGATTAATGAATCTTAGAGACGGTAGAATCGCCGAACGAAAGAAATTCCTACAAGTTAAGCAAATGCTTAGAGAACTACTTTTTCCTTCCATACCTGAAAATCAAATAGATAGGCTAGAGCTCATATTTCCAGATATAAATGAGAGTACACAGTATGCTATTGAGCTAAGTCTTGATGATAAGATACTTCCGCTTTCGCAACTTGGAGCTGGTCTTGAACAATTAATTTATATGTCTCTCGAGATTATTCTATCGACAGAGAATTCATTAATTTTAATTGAAGAACCTGAATCACACTTCCATCCAAAGCTACAAAGAGCATTCATAAGGTTTTTAATGGATCAAAGTAAAAAGTATGGATACCAATTTTTCATTACGACTCACTCAAATACGTTTATTGATCCATTACTGAAAATAAGAACTTCAACGAAAATTATAAAGGTTTCGATGGATGCAAAGGAAACATTCAGCAGAGTAGAAAATATTTTTAATGATAATGGAGACTGTAATTCTATGTCAGACCTTTGTAGGGAGCTGGGTATATTTGCTTCTGATCTATTGCAGTCAAATGGAATTATATGGGTGGAAGGTCCTTCAGATAGAATATATCTTCTAAAGTGGCTAAACCTTTTTCAAGCATTAAATGAAAATATTACAAAAGTTGTTGAGGGTAGAGATTTTTCAATACTATTTTACGGTGGAAAAGTACTTTCAAATTTTGATTTGGATCAAGATTGGATAGACGAAGTAGAAGAAGCTAATCAAGACTTTATAAGTATGTTACATATAAATAGAAATGCGGTTGTATTGATGGATAGAGATAGTGAAACAGATAATATGTGGTCAACTAAAATTAAGATTGAGGCAGAAGCTAATAAGGGACATGGATTTGGATGGATAACAGATGGAACTGAAATAGAGAATTACTTAACTAGAGATTGCTTGGTCAGGGCATATAAAGATGACATTGTACCTGATACCTATGAAATGAATAAAAGAGGTCAACCATTTGAGAAATCTCTAGATGAAAAATATCAAGATCGTTATACTAAGGCCAAGAAAAGGTTTGCATTAAAAGTTACCAAAAACATGGTTATACAAGACCTCAAAGATAACCAAGTCTTAATTTCCATGATTGAAAAATTGCACATGCAAATTGTCCATTGGAATGATATTCAAGATCTAACTAGAAGTCATGAAACAGATTGAGAATGAAGACTTTGATAAGAATGTTTACCAAGCAAATCTCAACCTAATGGAATTGCTTGTTCAGATTCCAGCATTTAAAGAAAATGTCACAGAGCTTCGTAAATGCTATAATATACCTTTAGAAGGTTTTCCTTTCACTGTAAAAGGTGGTGAGCAAAAAACTGAATGGTATATAAACTTAGATGAGAAGATTGAAGATTGGTGCGAAGACATCAATAAACTACATCAAAGGTGTCATGAGCTTAAAGTGGATAAGCGCTACAGAAGAGCTATAGAAACTTATGTGATTTTTAATGAAATTACGGCTCCAGTAGCTAATGCCGAGGTTGTTCGTCATTATGAGAATAATCAACCGAGTACACTTTCAATTGCTACATACCGTAAACCGTCTCAGAAAGAATTGTTAGTTTCTAATGAACTCATGGAGATTATTAGAAATTTCTCAGAGCCTAATAAAGCTATAGTACATAGACCAAAAAAGAATGCTAATAGAGATAAGATGATATTAGAAAAATCTCAGCAAAGAGGGAAGAAAGTGAAAACATTTGATGAAGAATATAAGTATTCATCGAAGGATATTGTTGCAGAAGTTTATCCTGAAGGGGATGAACAAACAGACACTCGTAGGGCGGCAAATGTACGTCAGATCTCTCATAGAAAATTAGAAGAGATAAAACAAAGGATTGGTTGGTTGTGACATTACTTCTGGTTTCTGATGTCACGAGGTCATAATTTAAATCAGTAGGATCACTACAACAAATCCTATCTTGATTTTTTGTGAAGAAAAAACCTCTTAAAACAGCGCAGAATAAGCAGGATAATCCTTCTATTCTAGTAATACCTCCAATGGGGAGAAGGACCCATATAATTGAAATAGAGGCTGTTTTTGATGATGAAATTCCTGAAGATAAGAGAGAAGAAGATGATGAATTTATACTGCGTGTAATCTTAAAAGATACAAGAGCTCCACAAGGTTAAGTATGAAAGATTAAAGAGAAACGTTGAGAGGAAGAAAAAAGATGTATACAATACCTGTATCATTCTTTTTTTTTACTGCATGGAAGAAGACAAAAAACCTGTACGAGTAGCTTTTTACCTCCGAGTTTCTACGGAAGAGCAAGTAGAAGGCTTTGGCTTAGCTATGCAACTTGATGGACTAAATGAGCTAGTAAAATACCGCAGTAAATTACATAACTGGGTCCATGAGAAGAAATGGGAATTTATTGATGAGGGGCTAAGTGGTGCAGATTTAAACCGTCCAAAATTCAAGGAACTAATGGAGTGTGTGAAGCGTAAAGAAGTGGACCTAGTTGCTGTATGGAAGATTGACCGCTTGTCCCGTAATCTTTCACATCTATTGTTTGCTTTTGAAGAGATGCAGAAGTATGGAGTAAGTTTCTATTCTCTCAAAGAGAATGTAGATTTTACTGGTCCTATTGGTAAGCTTACATTCCAGATCTTTGGTGCTTTGGCTGAGTTTGAAAGAGAAACAATAAAAACTCGCACGATGGAAGGGAAGATTGCCTCTGCTCGGCTTGGTAACTATACGGGTTCAGCTGTACCATATGGGTACAAAAAAGTGAAAAATATAGATAAGAAAGGCTCACAGCTTGAAGTAATCCCTGAAGAAGCTAAATGGGTAAAGCAGATCTTTTTTTGGTTTATACTTGAACGCAAGAACTACGGTGAAATTGCTATAGAAATGAATAAGCTACATGTCCCTAAGTCTAATCAACGAGGCTCTAAGGTGAAGGATACCCAATGGTATGATACATCTATTAAAGATATATTAAAAAATAGCATTTATTTGGGGTATAGAGAGATCACATTCAAGGATCATGGAGTTGTAAGAGAGAAGGCACCACAGATCATTACGAAGGTAGTTTTTGACCAAGCTAAGGAGATTATTCATGAGATTACAGAAACTAGTGGTAATAAAGGAGGAGGACAACGTGAGTACCTACTTTCAAGAAAAATATATAATCCAATATCAAAGAGGAAATTTATTGGATATATGAGACCCAAAGGAGGGCATTCGTATCGTCATAAGGCTTTTATTCGTGAGGATGGTTTAAGGTATAGCAATTTAGAGATACCAGGAGAGGTAATTGATAATTTTGTGTGGAACCATGTACTGATGGCTATAAATAACCCTAAAAAGTTTTTTGCGATTTATAAAAAACAAATTGTCACCAAAGTCCACGTTCGAGGTAAACAGCGTGAAATAGAGAACGTTGTCAGACAAAAGGAGATTGCTGAAAAATCTTTTGAGAGGCTTATGGAAGATTACTATAAGGGAAGTATTTCTGAAGAATTTAGGGATAGAAAGCAAGCTGAGTATCAGAAAACAATTAATGATTGTATGAAAAGTGAACAAGCCCTATTAGATGAACTTGAGCGACTCATTAACCATGAAATGACCTTCAAAGCGATTGAAGGCTTTGCTCTATACTTTAAGGATAAAGTAGATGATCTAAGCTTTGAGCAAAGACGTACAATTATTTCTGTCCTTGTTGAACGAATAGAGGCTTACTACAGTGAAGAAGGAAAATTAAAAATAAAGATCCTGTTTCGGTTCGCCAAACCTAAAGGAGAGAAGAGTATTAGCGTGGTCGAACCAAAAAAGCCTGCATCAAACAAGCTTAACACTATGTTGAGTACCTTAAAATTTCTATATGGTGCACTCGACAGGGTTCGAACCTACGACCTTTGGTTCCGCAAACCAACGCTCTATCCAGCTGAGCTACGAGTGCATATACGCTTCGCGTGAGTGATAGTAGTTTGTAGTTAGTAATTAGTGGCTCATTATAAAAAGGGCGTACTAATTACAAAGTACTCACTACTAAGTACTCGAATTTTCGAAGAAAATTCTGGTACCCGCGGCAGGGTTCGAACCTACGACCCCTTGGTTCGAAGCCAAGTACTCTATCCAGCTGAGCTACGCGGGCACAATTTCTATTCTGTGAAAGAACTATTCTACAATACGAAAAAGCCGGGGAAAAGCAAGGGGAAGTGAGGGCTCAGTAATTGAGTAAGTAGTAATTAGTAATTGAAAAGGCTATTTTTATGACAAAGTTCCGGTATACTTACTATAATTCACTCGCTAATTTCATAACTATTCCCACAATGCATCAAGATATCATACAATACAACGAATTACAGCTTCCTGATGATAAAGCGATATGTGATCTTTTAGCATCAGAAATCGATGCTTCTTTGCCTAAAGCCGAAAGCAAAGTCTGGCATAGTCATCCTGTATGGTTCCTGGAAGGAAATCCGATTGTAGGGTATGCTAAACGTAAAAATGATATTCAACTACTCTTTTGGAGCGGACAATCCTTTGATGAGACTGGCTTAGAAATAGAGGGTACTTTTAAGGCTGCCCAAAAAAGGTATAAAAATGTACAAGAAGTAAATACTGAAGATCTTCGTATCTGGCTTCAAAAATCTGAAAATATTCAGTGGGATTATAAAAATATTGTGAAAAGGAAAGGGGGGCTTGAGAAATTGAAAGGCTTATAGATTCATCGAATTATTGGACGGAACTCCAGTGTGCTAGGTTGTAGTAGTGAAATCATTCCTTGTACATTTGGTGATTTTTCCCTATAGTACCTGTACTATCGTTATTTAGAATACACACCCATGGCACAACAAAAACTCACTTCTCAAAAAGAAGATTTCTCAAAATGGTATACAGACGTAATTCTGCAGGCTGGTCTTGCGGATTACTCTCCTGTAAAAGGATGTATGGTGATTAAACCTTACGGCTACGCACTTTGGGAAAATATTCAGACTGAGCTGAATAGTAAGATTAAAGCAGCAGGGGTAAAAAATGCTTATTTTCCTCTTTTCATTCCAAAGAGTTTTATTGACCGTGAAGCAGAACATGTGGAAGGATTTGCTCCTGAACTTGCAACTGTTACTCATGTAGGTAATGAAAAACTTGAGGAGCCTCTTGTTATTCGACCTACTTCTGAGACTATTATGTATGCTACATTTAAAGACTGGATACATAGTCATAGAGATCTACCGCTTCTTATTAATCAATGGGCAAATGTAGTTCGAATGGAAAAGAGAACACGTCTTTTCTTACGAACTACAGAGTTTCTTTGGCAGGAAGGACATACTTGTCATGCTACAGCTGATGAGGCAGAAAAAGAAACGATGCGTGCTATTGAGATGTATGATGAATTCTATTCTAAATTTCTCGCGATACCTGGATATGTAGGGAAGAAAAGTGAAGGGGAAAAATTTCCAGGAGCAGTATATACGACAACTGTTGAAGCTCTCGCAAAGGACGGAAAAGCAATTCAAGGATGTACTTCTCACTTCTTAGGGCAGAGCTTCTCAAAATCCATCGGTATTGAGTTTCAAAATGAAAAAAATGAACTCGAATATGTATGGCAAACATCTTGGGGACTTACCACAAGAGTAATAGGAGCATTGGTAGTAGTACACGGAGATGACAAAGGACTACAATTGCCTCCAGTCATAGCTCCAACACAGGTAGTTATTGTACCTATTGGAAAGACTGATGAAGAAAAAGCTCAGGTACTTGGTGTTGCTGAAGAAATCAAGAAAGCACTTCCAAATGTTCGTATTGAGGTTGATACTCGGGATTATATGTCTCCTGGAGCAAAATTCTTTGAATGGGAGTTGAAGGGAGTACCAGTGAGAGTAGAAATAGGACCACGGGATTTTGCGGCTTCACAGGTAGTGGCAGCTCGAAGAGATACTGGAGAAAAAGAAATTATTGCTATGAGTGATATAGTGCAAAAACTTCCTGAATTACTTACTAGTATTCAAGAGTCTATGTACTCTACTGCTAGAGGATTCAGAGATAGCCATACTCACAAAGTAGAAAATTATGATGACTTTAAGAAGCATATAGAAGCAGAGGACGGATTCGTACATGCTCACTGGTGCGAGAGTGCTGATTGTGAAGCGAAGATCAAAGAAGAGACAAAGGCGACTACGAGATGCAGACTGTTTGATGAGAAGGATGAAAAGGGAAACTGTGTGTATTGCGGAAAAGAGAGTAAGAGACGGATATTCTTTGCAAAGGCGTATTGATGAATTTTAAAGCTCGTGGAAAAACCTGTTTAAATGGAACAGGTTTTTTCTATAGTACATTCTGAATACTTTACATATTATTAATTTTATTGTATATTATGTAGATATTAAATTATTTTTGCTTTATGAGTACTCCAATTAGCGATGAATTAGCATCATATGGTTACATTAAACCAGAACTTATAAAAACTATACGTCTTAAAGAAGAAGCATCTGAACTGACTATGGCGGAAGCTGAACCAATTCTTGAACAGTGCAGGGAATTAGTGTTACAAAATGAAGAACTTATTCAGCAGGACATTGAAGAAACTGCTAAGAAAATCAATACACTTGCTGAAAAAATCAATAGTGAAAAGAAAGTACTACTTCATACTATAGAGTTGCTTGAGTCTAAAGAGGTAGAAAATGAAACAAGCGACCTTCTAAATAACTTCAATAACAACTAATTTATGTCTTCTGAAAATTTTTCTCTTAATAATTCGAAATTTGAAGGCACGTTTAGTGAAAAGAAATTTAATGCTTTTGATAATATTTCGGATAAACTAAAAGACTTTAAGACAAAGAATGATGTTGTTCTAGACAATGCATTAAAAGTTGTTAACGGATTTGATCAAAAGAAAATTGATGTAAAGAGTTTTAATATTAAGCCTATAGATTTAAATGTAGGAGGATTGGTAACAACATTTAATTCTGGAATAGAAGATAAAAAAAATGAAGCCAGCAATTTATTAAATACTGCTACAGAATTAAATAATAAACATTTTGATCTTAATTCTTTTTCTTTAAGCGCTGATAAAAATAACATTTTTTTAGAAAATGCTAAAACAATTAATAATGCTGTAAGTAAATTGAATGATGCAGGTGAACAGGAAAAATTTACTAATCTTTCGAAGTTAATTCGAGATCCAGAATCAGCTATCAAACTTGCGCAGATGGATTCTAAAGAAGTCACACCTTTCAAAGGAAATATTTATCAAAAAGAAATGACCATTAATGGTAAGAAGGAATACTCATATTTTTCTCCTGTAAATAAAGACCATACTAATTTTCTTCCTTTATATAAAGCTTTCTTAAATCAAAAAGAAGTATATGTCTCACAAGATCTGTCACGTCAGTTACTTGATAGATCCTCTTCTTTAGGAAGGCTTGTGTTTGATGATAAAGGAAATATCTTAAATAATAATTCATTGCAAAATGATGTAGATAAATCAAGAAACTTCATGAAAGTAACTTTGGAAGACCTTTTCAAGACTCGTCCTAATGAGCATGGTACAGGACTTATTGATCAAGATGTATTATTAAATAGAATGAATACTATTGATCATTTTCTTACATATAATCCTCAGGGACAGAAAATTAATGAGTATATTAAACAGCATAAATTGTCGAATATTACGCAATCTGCAATGGAACTAAGAACTGCCCTCAAAACTGATGCGCAAGATTACGTAGAAAAATATAATGCATATTGGAAGCTATTAGTAGATACTTCATCAAAAATATCTCAAAAAATAGAAGAAAGTGAAGAGGAACATAGTTCATTTACACAAACTCTAGAAGAAGCTGGCACTATGGCTGCCCAAGAAGAATACGGCAGCGACAAATGGTCTGATAAATTAAGAGATATTAAGTTACTTTTTCAAAATGATACAGAGTTACGAACATATATCTCTTCTCAAAAAATATCAAAAATGCAAAGTACTACGCTCAAGAACTACGCTGATCAAGTTACAAAAATTGATTTCAAAAAACCGAATCTTACAAAAGAAGAATTACAATCGGTGGATAAATATATACGTTTGTTATCAATATTGAAGCAACAAGCAGATGGAACAAGTACTCCAAGGGTAAAAAAGTAGTGCTATGATTGAGAATGGTATAAATTTATATTCTGTATGAATGCGATATTGTAAGAAGTATACACTTTATGTTATACTTCTATGAATATCCTAATTTTTCTCTATGCTTCAAACATACCTTCGTCAGGCACTTGATCTCAATGCTTCAGATATATTCTTAAGTACCGGCTCTCATCCTGCCTTTAAAGTCATGGGTAAAGTACTCTTCCAAGAGGATCTTCCTATTCTTACATCAGAGGATATTGAAAATTATCTTGTTGAGCTCACTCATGCTCACGCAAAGGATTTTTTCAAGAAGGAGAAGGATTTGGACTTTGGTGTAAGTATTGCAGGACTTTCTAGATTTCGAGTAAATGCATCTATGACAGGACGAGGCGGAGCACTTGTATTCCGTCCTATTAAAAGCAAGATACCTGCACTTGATACACTTTCTGTACCTGTACATGAATTTTTGAAGTTTACAGAATATTCAAACGGTCTGATTCTCTTTACGGGTACTATGGGATCAGGTAAGAGTACGTCTATGGCGAGTATTATCGACTATATCAACGAGAATTTCCAGAAACATATTGTGACCATTGAAGATCCGATTGAGTACCAGTTTGAAAATAAACAGTCTCTTGTGGATCAGCGTGAAATCCCTGAACATTCACATAACTTCTTTAAGGCTCTTAGAGGTTCTTTCCGTGAAGCAGTAGATGTTCTTTTACTTGGAGAAATGCGAGACCTTGAGACAATGTCTCTTGCTATGACCGCAGCTGAGACAGGAGCACTTGTATTTTCTACACTACATACAGCAGGAGCTATCCACGCTATTGACCGTATTATTGATGCATTTCCAGCTGACAGACAGCAGCAGACCCGGGTACAGCTTTCACAGGTCCTTCGTGCTGTAGTATGGCAGTCGCTTATTCCAAATAAGGAGGGGACTGGAGTTATCCCTGCAGTGGAGATCATGTTCAATAACCATGCAATCGCTCATCTTATCCGAAAAGGACAGACATATCAGATCCGCTCTATCCTTGAGACTTCAAAGTCTGATGGAATGATTACCATGGAAAAAGCCATCGAGAATCTTATGCTTGAAGGAAAGGTAAACGACACTATCGGTGAAGAATATCTTCTCCGTGTAAAGCGTGCGAATTTAAGTCTAAACGAGGAGTAGAACTATTTGATCCGGAAGTGTGAAACGATACTCTCTCTTGTACCTAAGCTTACTTGGGAGCCTCCGCATGCAGGACATATAGGTGCTTTATAGGTAGTCTCAGGATCATAATCTAACGTATATGGTCCTGTATTTTGCGTGCAGTCTTTGTTTTTGCAGAAATATCTGAGCTCGCCTCTCTCGGCTTCGATAGGTTCTGCCATTTTATCGTGCTCATTCATGTCCATAACTCTCAGGACATGGCCTTCCATTTCTAAAAATCTTTCTTCGTCCATACCAGCTGGTAGTATTTCAGGAATATCTTGAGGATTCATAATTCATAATTAGTAGGTAGCCTTATCCTACTTTTTTTTATACTTTTTGCAAATACGAAGTCGCAAAACTTTTCTTGACTTCTGAGCATAGATACACGATAGTACGTGCCGCTATTACTATATTGTGTATGAATCTACTAAAACATATTGAAAGAACTAAGGAGAAAGAAAAAATAGAAGAACAGGTACAGATAAAACGTATCGAAGATACTTTGATTGAATATTTTTCCATAGATAAGCACTCTATTATAGGTCAGACTTTTAGACTTGAAGCTCAGTGGCTCGCCGAACAATTATGGAATCAGATCCGAAATAATGAGGAAAAATCAAGATTTATCGTAGATATGGAGGGGTTAAGATTTTCTATTTATACAAACCTTTTTATTGAAAAGCCTGAATTAGATATTACTAAGACTATTCTTCGGATGCCAAGTACAAAGTTTCATACTTTTGTAAATTCCTTTGATGCTAAGAATAAAAAAGAAGTATTCGTCTCTCCGGGTTGGGAGAAATATATGATCTTTGAAGACTTTGATTCTGCTCAAAAAATTATGTCTCAGCTTCTTTCTCATTTTGAAAAGGAAGCTCATGATCTGATACATGAACTTCCTTTTATGGGTGAGGCTATTGTTATGGAGAAAAAGTAGAAAAATTATTTTCTTACAGAAAATTTTTCCACATTTGGCTCGCTCGCGGTTTCATATCACCTGCATACTTACTTCCTAGTTCTTTGGAGTAAGGTTTTTCACAGGGAGAAGACATTTGCTCAAAGGCCATCTGAGCGATAGGCATTTTGTAGTAGAGCAAGATTGGCAGATTTGATACATTATGAAGCTCCAATGTCATTTTAAGAGAATTTCCTGGGTCAAGAAATCCCGCTGTTACATGGATAAGTACTCCCATTCTTCCTACAGAGCTTTTTCCTTCAAGTCTTCCCACATACCCATCTGATACTCCAGTAGTCTCATAGATAAGTCCTAGTGCAAACTCTCCTGGATGCAGCACAAAGGGATGTTCTTCATCTATGACCACCTCTTTCATCATATCATCCATAGGCTTTTTTGGATCTATGACATAGTTGCAGAGGCTATCAAACACAAGAAAGTGCTTATCAAGGTGCAGATCTATTGATGCCGGCTGAAGATACTTGGGATCATAGGGGCTTACGGTAATATTTCCCTGGTCGAGAGCTGCTTTGATATCGCGGTCTGAGAGAATCATAGAGGGTAAGATGAGAGGTAAAGTTGGGATCACTATAATGAAAAAGAGAGGGGAGAGGAAGGGATATTCTTTAATAAAGAATCAAAATAGCTGTGTAATATATGTCATTCCCGCGTATGCGGGAACCCATTGTGGGGTAGTGGTTTATTAGAGGAGTGTTTCATAGGTTGTTTCTTCTTCACCTGCCGGTGGGGCGTTACTTTTGTGACCAAAAGGTAACCAAAAGTCTTGGGGGAGGAGAAAAGCGTCTGGCAGAGGGGGTGCTTTCTAAGAGTAATCAGATATCTCTAAAGTCAGAACTGCAGTATCCAAATACATAAGTTTTGTGCACGTTATCATTGAGTCTACTTATAGATTCTGGAGTTACTATAAGTAACTAGTCACTAGTTACTCTTCCACTCCGCCTCCTGCGGTGCTATACTTCAGTCATATATTCTATTTTTCCTCTTCCTATGAAAAAGCTCATTTCTCTTTCTACTTTGAGTTTTTTGCTATTGCTCTCTGGCTGTGGTACTCAGTCTATTTCGGAAAATGTGAGTCATTCTTCTGGTAGTTCTATGTCTTCTGGGGCAGCTATGCATGATATGACTTCGATGATGCAGGCAGCTTCTGATGAGGAGTTTATAGCTAAGATGATTCCACATCATGAAGAGGCAGTGATAAGTTCCAAGAATTTACTGGAGACGTCAAAGAATGAGAAGCTTCGTGTTATTGCTCAGAGAATCGTGGATGCGCAGGAGAAAGAGATTGCTGAGATGAAGGAGTGGAGTAATACGTGGTTTGGAAAGGATGTTACTGATCATAATCAATACATGCAGATGATGCCTAAGCTCACAGACCTATCTCCTGCTGCTCTTGATAAAGCATATATGACAGGCATGATTATCCATCATGAAGGAGCTATTGAGATGGCCTATGATCTCATGAAATACACAAAGAGACCTGAGCTTCAGAAGATGGCTAGGGACATTGTACTGACTCAGCAGAAGGAAGTAGCAGAATTTAAAGCACTGTTAAAAGAGTAATGTAGGAAGAAGTCTTCATTACTCTTTTCTACACTTCTCACATAATCCAAAAAATTCTAACGCATGTCTTTTTACCTGAAAGCCGGTTGATTTTTTGATTATTTCTTCTTCTTTTTTTAGATCTTCATCTAGTGCTATATCTTGTACACTAGTACAATTTTCACAAATAAGGTGATGATGATGATCTCTCTCTGAGAGCTCATACCTTTTTTTTCTATCTCCGAAATCAAGCTCCTGTATGAATCCTTGTTCAAGTAGAAAATCAAGTTCTCTATAGGCTGTGGTTTTATTTACATTAATATCCTCGTGAGAGAGACATTCTAAAATCTCAGGAACACTTATTGGCTCCTTGTGGTGTGAAAGAATCTTCAGGATACTCTCTCGGGTTTTTGTCATACGGAACCCCTGAGATTTAAGGTCGTCCTTTAATTTTGAATGTGTACCGGAAAGATGTTCGTGCATAGAAGTAGTGTAATGTTGTAGGTAGTATAGTGGCGTAAGAGATGTGAGGCAAGAGCATGATGATTTGATCCGAAAAGAGCTTAATAAATATCTCGTATTACTTTATTACTCGTTATTAAGTTTATTTTCTTGACATACGCAACTCAGTTGTGTATAAATAGCGCAACATAGTTGCATAATATTTTATGAGAATTGCTTTTGTCGGGAAAGGCGGCAGTGGAAAAACTACCTTATCAAGTGCATTTGCCTTGTATTCAAAAGAATTTTTTAATGAAGTTTTAGCTCTAGATGCTGACATCAATCAGCATCTAGAAAGTACTCTCTTTGGAATCGAGAGACAGAAGCCTTCACTTTCAGAAGCGATCATGTATTTGAAGGAATATATAAAAGGAAATAATTCATTGATTACAGACATATCAGAAATGTTGAAGACAACTCCCCCAGGGAAAGGATCTCAAAAGCTTCTCTTAAAGGGGCAGCATTCTTTCTGGGATAAGTATGTATCTTTCTCTCGGGGTATTAAACTGATTAATGCCGGAGAGATTACTGAAGATGATATAGGCACCAAATGTTATCATGCAAAGACTGGCAGTATTGAGCTGCTTTTGAATCATCTCAAAGATGAAAGAGATGAATGTATTATTATTGACATGACTGCTGGAGCAGACGCCTTTTCTTCGGGATTATTTACAAAGTTTGATATGACTTGTGTCATAGTTGAGCCTACTTTTAAATCTCTATCAGTATTTCATCAGTATAAAAAATACTGTACAGAATTTAATGTGTGTCTCTATGCGGTAGGCAATAAAATTTTAAATGAGGATGATATTCTATTTTTAAAGTCTCAATTAGGTCCTGATCTCCTTGCTGTATTTTATATGGAGCAAAAGGTAAGAGAAAATGAAAGGGGAGAGTTATATGAAGTGATGGAATTAGACGTGAAGAATCAGCAGACTCTGAGCTCTATAATACATGCATTAAAGGAGCAGAAAAGAGACTGGGACCACTATCAGCAGCAGACATACTTTTTTCACAAAAAAAATGCACTTAGTTGGGGAAATGCTTCTGTTGGAAAAGATTTGTCGCTGCAAATTGATCCCGGATTCTCTTACAAAGATTGGTAGATAGAATTCAGTAGTGAATGTACATCACTATTGAAACATTATTTATCAAGACATAGGGGGAATCTATATGTCATTTCAGTCAGTAAAAAAAGTATTACAAAATAAAGGTCTTACATTTGAAGATCTAAGTACAAAAACAGAAAAAGAACAGATCGCTATACTCTGGGAGGGGATTCAAATAGATCTTCAAGAAGGAGTAGCATATATCAGAGACTTTGTGGCTGCATTCAAAGTAAGTAATGAAGAACGGTTTCTTTTTACTGAAGATCCCAATAGTTTACTTGGAAGGCAGATTGCAAGACTGTTAGGTACTGATATCTGCAGAATGATCTTAGAAGAGCAGTTTGGTGTGAAGTTTGCCTTTTACAATTGTTGCAACGGTGTGGTTGCGAATAGTAAGGACAAATTAAAACTCTCTGTATTAGAACAAATAGGTTTTCAGACAGGGAATATTCCTCAGCTTGACTGCTAAGAACTACCCCTAATTCTTCTCTTTGTTCTCATCTTTATCTTTAGCATTTTGCTCGAGCATTAAGGATGAGGATTAAGAATTAAGAATTAGGGTTTTTACTCAACCCACTTCGGGCTTCTGCCTTTAATTCCAAGGTTCTTTAAACCTCCCATGGTATTTGTCTCATAACTCCAAAGTTCGGCTCCGGCATAACTTTTTTCTGCAGCTTCAAGGAGTGGACGATGATCGATCCCTTTATTTTCTGTACTTAGATAAGGAAATCTTTCGAATACAACCTGAGTTTCATCTGGAGATATAGCAAAATGTTCCTCTGAAAAATTCGGATCTTGTGTGATAGCTCGTACAGCATTCTTGTCAAAATCATAAGCATAAAGATGGAAAAGGGGAGCACCGAGAGTATTATCTTCTTTTCTCATCATCACATAATAAAAAAATCGTCCGTTCTTTGAAAAAGAAGGATTCATGATGGATCCGGTATTTTTGAGAAGAGGCATTTTTTCTCCCTTATTATAAAAAGCTACCACATGATTAAAATTTCTTGTAGTGCCTTCCATTTCAAACTCTGTGAATAGTGCCTTAGAACCGTCAGGACTAAATCCAAAACTTCGTTCAAAGTTCCCAATCTGTTCAGGGGCACTATCTCCCTGACTTATCGGAAGAAGCATAAATCCTTCCCTGATGTTCCATACGAGCACTGATCTGCCATCAGGAGTAAAATGTACTGGAGGATTGCCGGCTGTATACCAGAATTTTTTCCATTCAGGAGAAAGGAAGGAAGCCATCCAGAGATGATCTGACCGGGAGACTAATCTATGCTCGTCGAGCTCGATCCGTCTTATGATAAGAAGGCTTCCGTCAGGAGATATGGAGAGAGCACTATTTCTGAATCCTTTGTTGTCGGCGAGTTTTGAGATGATCTTTGTCTCTAGATTGATGCTATAGAGCTCTTGATATTCTTCTAAAGAAGTACTTGTAGCAGCGGAAGGATCTACAGCAAAGAACAGGAGATAACGACCGCTCGGATGAGGATAAATGCTTAAAATATCTAGATTATTCGTGGGAAGAATCTGTTTTATTTTTGTATTGAGATCATAAAGAATAATCTTTCTTTTCTCTTCATTTTCGGTCCCTATATAACTCAAAAGCGGACTCCTTGTATTAAATGCAGATTCATAAGCGGGTAAGGGAACACCGTTTTTATCAATTACATTCTTGAGAGAAAGAGTATAGTTAGTAGTATATTCAAGAGGTTTCGAGAGAGTAAATGCAGCTTTTTTCCCTGACCAACTAAAAGTGCCTTCCACTGATGGTGTAAGTGTAAATCCTGACTCTACACTGTTCTTGTCCATTTCTCGGTTGAACGTAAAAGAGAGTTGGCTTGTTTTGGGAGTGATAGTTTTTTCTGCATGTGAAAACATGACTTTCGGGACTGTATGATCTCCCCCAAGTATCAATCCAAGAACGATAAAAAGTAATACGGATGCAACTATACCAAATAGTTTATCAATCTTTGTCATACTAAAAGGCGTAAGGATTACTAGGTACGGGTATAGGAGTGGATTTTTTCATCTCAATAACTACTTTTCTCTCGCCATTTATGATTCCTGATTTCATTATTCTTTCAATCTCCAGCCAATCATCTTTCGCAGGTGTGAAATCTCCTGAGTATTCTACGGGAATTGCTATTGGACGTGCATCAGCAGCGCAGCATGCAATATAAAATCGTGTAATAAAAAAAGTATTCGGGATCTCAGAAGGTACTACAAATCCTTGAATATCCACTTCTTGTCCAACATAACTGTTTGGCTCGGGGTCTGCATTAAATGCTTTTATCCAGTCAAGAATTTGTCTATTTTTCGGATCTACATTAAAGCTGAATGATGTATCTGCAGCAAAGACAGGAAGGTCTTCTACTACGCCGCGAGCAAGAGCTGCATCACTTGAAAGAGGCTTTGAGGGAAAGAAAAGCACAAGCAGAATAGGAATAAATAATACTGGCAGCAGGTATGTATTTTCCAAGTGGAAGTGAATACCTCTTTTTACAAATATAATAAAAACCCCTGTAAGTATCAGTACAAATGCTGAAAGAGAAATATAAATAATATGTGTAGGGTAGACATAAAATCCCAACTTATCAGCATTCTGAAGATAGAGTATGATACCTCCGAATAATATAAGAAGAAGACCGGCTATGTAACGAATATATAAGTGTATCATTTATGAAATATGTAAGTTCATAAAAAGTGTGATAGCGAGAGTCATAAGTCCTGTAAGAATAGTAATCCAGAAAATCGTTTTCCCTTTATAGATTCCGCGAAGCATAATAATAGTTTTGATATCAATCATTGGTCCGAAAATGAGAAAGGCAAGTATGGAAGGGGAGGTAAAGGCTGCTGTATAAGAGAGAGCAAAGAAAGCATCTACTGTAGAGCAGATAGAGATTACTGCAGCAAGTAACATCATACATATAATGGAAAGTATAGGTCCATTACCGACAGCGGTGATAAAGTTTCGAGGAAGTATGCCTTGAACTACAGCTGCTATAAATGCTCCGAGAATAAGAATACTCATCATTTCCAGAAATTCCTTTGCAATATTTGGAAAAATTTCCTTCAGAGAATGTCTGTGTTTTTTCGTAGAACAGCAGCTTGCGCTATTATGATGTTGTGCTGAAGCTACGATAAGCTCTGAAGGATTTTTTATTCTACTCATGAGAAGACCAATACTGCATGCTATCAAAAGCGAAAATCCTACTCTCATCCATACCATCTCAGGCTGATCCTTAAAGGCAACCATTGTGGAAAAAATCACAATAGGGTTAAAGACTGGTGCTGCCAGCAAAAATGTAGTGACCATAAAAGGAGGTACATTTTTCTGCAACAGCCTTTTTGCTACAGGAATATTTCCGCATTCGCAGACAGGGAAAAGAAAACCAAAACATGCACTGGCAAGTACACCAAGAAAAGGATTCTTTGGTATAAGTCTCAGAATAGTCTCATCTTTAATAAATAGATGTAGAATTGATGAAATGATTACTCCTAGAAGTATAAAAGGAGTAGCTTCAAAGATAATACCTAAGAATACAGTAACTGCGTCTGACATATTTGTGCAAGTAATAATCCTCAGTAGTGTAACAAAGTTGCGTTTGAAAGCAAAAGGAAGTAAGAAAAATTATTGTACAATTTTCAGTCTCATATCTTTTATATATGCATAGTTATTAAATTATTAATACTTCTTGCCACTAATATTATTGAGCATATAGTTCTAGATAGCCTAACTCTTTTTTAACTATTATTATGGAGACTACAAAAGTAAAAGAGCAGTGTAGTACAGGTATGATAGAGGGAACTCTAGATGACCTTTTAGTGGTTGTGCCAAAAGAATTACAGATAGAAATGGCAGTTCATATACATAATATCCATGACATAATAAAGAGTATAGTGGTCCATGGAGATGTGGCGGTTAGGGTAAATGTGAAGTCATACCGCTATCCTAATCCTATAGATGGAATGCAGAGTGAACGGCGTACCTTAGATATCGTAATCCATGATAGAGACGAAGAGAGAGTGAAAGTAATCAGGAGAGAAGCTATAGAATCTTTTATGATGTACTGGATAAGTATCACAAATGAGCAGATACGGGATATCCTTCTAGAGCGTGTAAATGTTGATAGTGCTCCAACTAAGATATATGGGGATATAGAAGAAAATAACGCAGTATCACAGCCACAGTCTGTGGAATCCCAAAAAAAGATATCACAGACAAAGCCTCTTGATCCAGCTGTGCTCAAGGCTCTAGGTGAGTATTCTATTGATGAAAAACTTGTCTCAGAGGAAAATTAAGACTTATCTTTACAAGTAGTCAATATTTTGCAATAATTTGCCTCCTTTTGAGGATATCAATTTTGATATCCTTAAAGAGGGAAAAACAAAAATATTTCGATCATTCCTTAAGGAGGAAATGATGAATAGAGAACAAATAACTGCTATAATGGAACCAGTTGAAAAACCTTTGTCCTTTAAAGACAAAGTAATCCTTGGACTAACCATGACTCTGGTTGTGGTAGTAGCGCTATGCTCAATACCTATGGATAGAGAAAACGGAGATGTAATGGCTGGCTCATTACATGATCGTACTCATGAGACCCACTGGTCTCTCGCAGCTGGATATTAGTTTATAAATAAAAACTGCACACAAGACCGTACAACCGTATGGTCTTTTTTTTATTCCAAGGAAAATATCCTCCTAAGCTTATTGAGATATTTTTCCTTAAATAATACTGTCAGTATAATATATTGGAGAGATCCAGTGAGACCGATAATACTAAGGGTCATAAGGATACTATATATATTTGGCATCTGCAGATCAAAGAATTCTGAGAGTACCGGTACTTGTAGAATAATCATGAAAAGGAGCACTTCCACCACTCCAAGTCCGTAAGCTATTCTACGCTGCTTCAAGGTGGTTTTAATATTGAGTGAATTAGGTACGTTCAAGAAGAACCAGTACCCGAGCATTGCAAAGGTAAATACCACTGATGTATTATGGTCCCCTGGATGCATATAGCCTTTTGTGGCTATAAACACTGCGACACAGGCAAGAGCCGTCAGAAGTCCATTAATTGCCGCCATTGGCATAACCTTTTTGAGGAAGTGTCTATCCTCGATGCTTCTCTCCTGATCTGCAGGAAATGCTGCCCAGTAGAATACGGGAAACCCAATAATACAGTAGTTGATAATAGTCATATTTCGTGGACCGATGGGGAATCCTACTCCAAGAAGCCCAATAATAACAAAGAGAGCAAGACTTGCCGTTACTTTATTGAAGAAAATACTTCCTACCATTTCTATAGTGGAGATGATGCTGTCTGCAAGTTTTACTCCTGTGGGAAGGAGAGCAAAACTATTATTCATAAGCACTATCTTGGCTATCTGTCTTGTGGCGCTTGCACCATCAAACATTGCAATACCCAGATCTGCTTTTTTAATAGCAAGCGCATCATTAGCCCCGTCACCTACCATGGCTGTGAATCCGCTTTTCTTAAAAGCCTTTACAAGTTTTTCTTTCTGCTCTGGACGTACTCGGGCAAAGAGATGATATTTATGTGCCATGACTGAAAAATCCTTTCTTTTCCATTTCTCTATTTCACTTCCTGTAGCTACCTTATCGCTTTGTTCTATCCCACACTGCTGTGCAATAGCCTGTACCGTCTTTGCATTGTCGCCAGATATTACGCGGATCTGTACTCCGCGCTTCTGGAAGAAATCTATGATATCCTTTGTACCTGGACGAAGCGGATTTGAAAGCACAAATAATCCAAGTACCTGTAGTTCATCCTCAGGTTTTTCACGTGTGCGGATGATATTTTTACTTTTACAGATAAGAACAAGCCGCTTTGCCTGTGAGGCATAGAGATCAATCATGTCCTCTATCCATTTTTTCTGAACTTCGTTTTTGATAAAGGTTATCAAAATATCAGGAGCTCCGACGGTCACAACAACTGCATCGTCAGTAGTCTGGATCTTACTTGCTGCATATTTTCTCTCGGAAGAAAAGGGAAGTGTCTCTAGTACCTTGGTCTTTTGTTTCTGATCATAGGAGAGGAAATTCTTAAGTGCAGTACCTGTGGAAGATGTGTCCTCGCTGCTTCTTAAATGATGACACGTAAGAGATACAAGCTCCTCCCGCTCCTTTTCATTATAGGGTATAAGCTGATCTACTGTTGGTTCATTCTCAGTAAGTGTACCAGTTTTATCAATACAAAGATTGTAGATACGTCCGAGTCCTTCTGTAGAGTTGATCTCCTGCAGCAGCAGCTGTCCTCTGAAAAGACGTACTGCTCCGTAGGTAAAGAGAAGTGTAATAGCAAGAATAAGTCCTTCCGGCACTAGAGCACCGGTAAGAGCAGCGATCTCCTTTACCATAGAGATGAGCTCCTCCTGTGCTATACGTCCGCGTACAAGAATGATAGCTACCACGATGAGCAATATTACACTCATGATACGTATAAACTTTACTATAGATCTCTGAATAGGACTTAAGTTGATGCTGTATTTTTTTACCTTGTCAGTCATCTTTACTACAAAGCTCTCCTTTGGAGTGGTCTCAGCCATCATAAGTGCATGACCGGCTACTACTATACTTCCTGCAAATACTCCTTCGCCCTCATACTTGGGAATATTATCTGATTCACCGGTGAGCAGAGCTTCATTAACCTCTATGGCTTTTGATTCAGTAATCTTTCCATCGGCCGGCACCTGATCTCCTGTGATAAGCTTGAGAATATCTCCGACTTTTACATCATTGAGAGCAATGGTCTCGATACTTCCATCGGCATTTACCCTATGTACTTTTTGAGCTGTAAGAGCTTGAAGCTTTTCAAGAGCAATCTTTGCTCTGATCTCCTGCACGATTCCTACTAATATATTGATAGTGAGAGCACTTCCTAGAAATAATCCCTCCCGGAGTTCACCGAAGAGAAGAAGGATAGTTACAACTACCGCGACTATTAATGTAATCAGCGAGAAAAGATTTCTAAAGAGAATAGGACCGATTTCTCTGGCAATAATATGAAACACTGGTATGCGTGGCTGGGCATTTGTAACCATAAACTACTTATAATATAGGGAAAAAAGATGCACGTTCACTTTATTGTACATCAGAATGCCTGTGTGATACAATATTGGGATGATATATTTCTTTCATTTTTAGTATGGCAATCTCACGACCAAGTATACAGGAGGCAAGTGCCGAAGAGAAGGCAAAGGTAGTAACTCTTCTTGCTACAAATGAAAAAGGACTTACATCTATCGATGCGTCTGCGAGGCTTCTTGAATTTGGTAGAAATATCCTAGTGGAAGAAAAGAAAACTTGGGCAGTGTTTGAGTTTATTAAACAATTTAAGGATCCGCTTATTCTTATTCTTCTTTTTGCCTCAGTAATATCCTACATAAGAGGAGAAGTGATAGATGGTAGTATCGTAATGCTTATTATTCTAGTGAGTACATGTTTGAATTTTTTTCAGGAACGTCAGGCAAGTCATGCCGCAGAGAAACTCAAAGCTCAGCTAGCGAATACTGCTACAGTTATTCGAGATCAAAAGCCTATTGAAATTTCCTTTAAAGATGTAGTTCCAGGCGATATTCTTGTCTTGAACGCCGGAGATCTGATCCCGGCTGATGCACGAATTCTTGAATCAAAGGATTTTTTTGTAAATGAATCCTCACTGACAGGCGAGAGTCTCCCTAGCGAGAAGTCCTCAGATACAATTCGAAATGGGCAAGGATCTTTGAGTGACCTCCATAATATTGTGTTCTCAGGTACAAATGTCGTGACTGGTTCTGCTCATGCTGTTGTATTGGCAACAGGAGGCGATACTGAGTTTGGTAAGATTGCGAAAACTCTTGATGAACGTCCTATTCCAAGTGAATTTAGCCAAGGTATTCATCAGTTCAGCTTTCTGATCCTAAAGCTTACCATTGCTATCGTACTATTCGTATTTCTCTTCAATAGTCTGGTCAAACATGACATTATGGGATCTTTCATGTTTGCCATTGCCATCGCGGTTGGTCTCACGCCTGAGCTCCTACCTATGATCATGTCCATTACCATGGGTCGGGGAGCTCTGAAGATGGCGGACAAAGGAGTAGTGGTAAAGAAGCTTCTCTCCATTCCGAATCTTGGCAGCATGAATATCTTGTGTACTGATAAGACAGGTACGCTTACTCAAGGACGTATTGATCTCGTAAAGTATGAAGATGCTTTTGGTAATAATTCTGAGGAAGTATTAAGATTTGCATATTTAAATAGTGCTTATCAGACCAGTATTGAAAATCCTATGGATGAAGCAGTACTGAGATATAAGAGAGAGGATGTCTCAGAGTATGAAAAGGTGGATGAGATCCCCTTTGATTTTGTCCGAAAGAAGATGAGTGTCGTCGTATCAAAAGACAAGGTGCGGTATCTTGTTACAAAAGGAGCGCCTGAAGAGATACTCAAGGATTCGGTCTTTGTTCAGTCTGGAGATACAGAGATCTCTCTTGAGGGAAAAGTGAGAGAAGACATATTAAAGAGATATGCGGATCTGAGTAGAGAAGGGTACCGCGTAGTAGCTATTGCTTATAAAAAAGTAGCTGAAAAACCTGTATACCATACTGAAGAAGAATCAGAGATGACTCTCTTAGGATTTATAGCATTTCTTGATCCTGCAAAACAGGATGTAAAAGAAGTAGTAGAAGCTCTGAAAGAAAGAGGTGTCGCTATAAAAATCATTACAGGAGATAATGAACTGGTGACAGAAAAGATCTGTAAGGATCTAGGTATACCTGTGGAAGGAATTATTCTGGGAGGACATCTTGCGAGCCTCACGGATGATGCGATACGTGTGGTAGCGATGAAAAATACTATTTTTGCACGTTTTTCTCCTGATGAGAAGAATAGAATTATTATGGCACTGAAAGCTTCCGGATATGTCGTAGGATATATGGGAGATGGTATCAATGATGCTCCTTCATTACAGACTGCAGATATTGGTATCTCTGTAAATAATGCCGTGGATGTAGCAAAGGAATCCGCTGACATCATTCTTACGCAGAAGAGTCTCAAGGTACTTCTGGACGGTATTGAAGAGGGAAGAAAGACCTTTGGTAATTCCATGAAATACATCATGATGGGTATTTCCTCCAATTTCGGAAATATGTTTAGCGTGCTTGGTGCTGTGATACTGCTTCCATTTCTGCCAATGCTCCCGATCCAGATTCTTTTAAATAATCTGCTCTATGATGTTTCACAGATGACTCTGCCTGAAGATCATATTGATCCTGAATATACTCTTCGTCCAAAGAGATGGAATATGGGATTTGTAAAAAAATTTATGCTTACTTTTGGACTTATCAGTTCCTTCTTTGACTTTGTGACGTTCGGTTTACTCTATTATGTGTTTCAGGCAAATGCAGCTATGTTTCAGACAGGATGGTTTATAGAATCTCTCGCTACACAGACCCTGATTATTCATGTGATCCGTACCAAGAAGATTCCGTTTATACAAAGCAGACCTCACTGGGCGCTTGTGGCTTCAACCTTTGCTATTGTTATTTTAGGATGGGTTCTTCCATTTACACCGCTCGGGAGCGTATTTGGATTTGTTGCGCTGCCATGGTATGTACTCCTTGCACTTGCTGGAGTCGTATGTGTCTACCTTCTTACAGTTGAAGTAGGGAAGAGAATCTTCTACAGATATGTAAAAGACTAATTATCCTATCCGTACACTTCTCATTGCGATACTACCATGAACGATTCCTTCATTGAAGAAAGATAGGGAGTCACTAGAATCCTGCGCCGCCAGTACATACAAAAGCGGCCAGTAGTGTTCGGGTGTAGGGATAGCTTTTACAAAATCAGGATGAGATGTAAAAGGATGCATGAGTTTATCGTGTTCTCTTTTTAGTATATATTCAGCCGCAACCTTGTCGCTATTTTCTGCCCAGTCAAATATCTTAGATTCTCTAGGATCGATCATTCTCAGATTGTGTACTATATTTCCACTTCCTAGTATAAGCACTCCTTCTTTTCTTAAATCTGCCAGACGCTTTCCTAACGCATAATGTTCCTCATACGTTTTTTTATAATCCAGGCTCATCTGAAATACCGGAATATTATGCTCAGGGAACATATGAAGGAGCGGTACCCATGTACCGTGATCAAGCCCCCACGAAGTATCAGAAAGGATGGATGTATCTTTTTTCTGTATATCACTTGCAGTCTCGGGACTTCCGGGAGCATTGTATTCTAAAGCATAGAGTTCTTCCTGAAAACCGTAGAAGTCATGGATAGTTCTAGGATGTGTACTGCTGTTTACATAAGTCCCATCAGTCAGCCAATGTGCAGATATGGAAAGTATAGCTTTAGGAGCTGTGAGAGACGATCCTACCGCTCTCCATGCCTCAGTAAACTGGTTATGAAGTATTCCATTCTCAGGACTTCCGTGCCCAATGAATAATGCTGGTTGTATTTTCTCTTGTCTTAGGTATGACATGACAGGTAATATATGAATGAAATGAATCTATAGACACGCTATAGCATCGATGATACGATATGAATAAGTTACATATTAATAGTAAGTAGTTATTTTACTAAAGTCAAGTATGGACAAAGAATGTACTCCACACAATAAGCAAGTTTGCGAACAGTTTTATAAGTCTGTAGAACTGATAGGAAAAAAATGGACTGGTGCCATTATTTCTGCTCTTTCTGAAGACGAATGCAGATTCTGCGATATGCGAGATATGATCCCATCCATGAGTGATAGACTGCTGACCGAGCGTCTCAAGGAGCTGGAAGCAAATGGAATCATTGAGAGACAGGTAACTACTGAGCGACCGTTACAGGTAAAATATATGCTCACAAAAAAAGGACAGGACCTTGTGCCTATCCTAGAGTCCATCCGGAATTGGATGGGGAAATGGAGAGAGTAGATTCTACTTCCCCATGTTTGATAATGCCTTTTGGATATCTTCATCTGTTGCATTTGGATGAGTCTTTTTATACTCTTCCAGATTTTTTCCAAATTCTTCAAAAGAACTTCTTAAAGCCTGATCAACCTCTGCGTCGGTAGCCGTTGGATGTGAGGCTTTGTATTCCTTCTTCCACTGTTCCATACCTGCTATTCCTGTTTTAAATGCTGCATCGACTTCTTCATCTGTAGCATTTGGATGAGTTAAACGGTACTCTTGTTCCCAAGTAGCAAGATTATTTAGATCCTGCTCCCATTTATCAAATTGGGGTTTGAAAAAGACGTAGCGGCTGAGAAGGAAAATAGTGGCAATAACAAGAATACCTGCAAAGATTGCAAGAAGCAGGTTGCGTGTAGTGGATGAATTCATAAGGGGTAAGTTATGAAATGAATGTACTATAATACTCTTTCTATACTTTAAAGGAAGCTAAGGTGTAACTTTCGTAGAAAAGTTTCTTCACTTGAATTTCAAGATGAAAGATTTTATAGTAAAAGGGTTTTAGAAAATGAATTGTAGTCATGCCAAGTATTGAAAGCCGTATTGTGAAAAAGCTGATGAAGCTTACAAAGTATAATAAAAATAGTTTTGCGACAGGGGAGAGGCTTTGGAAGGGAATACAGAAGATACGAGATAATACCACTGATGAACCTCCTGTACTCTTGAAAAAGAAAGTGAAAATTTCAAAGACAGAAGTAAATGGTCATGCGGTGTATCTTTTAGAACCTTTAGACCAAATAACAGCTAAGCATATTCTTTATATGTACGGCGGCGGCTATGTCCATCGCATCAAGTCTCTACAGTGGAAATTCCTTGCTCACTTAGTTGCAGAGACTGGATGCAGCATTCATGTGCCTATTTATCCTTTGGCTCCAATGCATTATTATAAAGATGTATTTGAGATGCTCTTACCACTATATCAAAGACTCATAGAGAAAAATACTCCAGAGAATATAACAATAATGGGAGATTCCTCAGGAGGATCTATCGCTCTGGTGTTAGCTATGACGTTAAGAGAGAAAACTCTTCCGCAGCCCTCAAAGATTCTTCTTATTTCTCCTGCACTTGATATGTCGCTTAGTAACCCTGAACTTCCAGAGGTAGAAAAGCTTGATCCTATACTGGCACTCCCCGCGGCAACAGAGATCGGAAAAATATATGCAAAGGATCTAGATCCAACGCACTATATGATAAGTCCGATTTACGGAAATATCACTGACTTAGCAAAGATTCATCTTTTTGTGGGGACTCATGAGATATGTTATCCAGATGCAGTAAGATTTAAAAAACTTGCTGAAGAACAGGGTATAGAGTTTGAGTATTATCCGTATGAAGAGATGATCCATGTATGGCCGATCTTGTTTTTTCCAGAGTCAAAGGATGCGCGGAGGAAAATTGTAGCGATTTTGAATGACTAGCAGACATTCAATCTTATAAGTTATAAAGCTTTTTAAGATACTCTGCATCACGATCCCAGGTGCCATCTTTGCTATGTTGAGTAGTGAGCTGATGAGTATGTACTCTATAAAAAGAGAGATAAGTTTTATTGAAACCAGCTCTGAATTTACTATGTGCTAACTTGAGCCAGAGGTCCCATATTGCCGGAGTTTTTTATATATTTTATTCTTGGATCCTTCTCCATATATTGTGCTACAACTCTCTGTGTCTCATCTGTGGATGCATTATCGATGATGATATGTTCATGTCTGAAACCTGCCTCACTTTGATTTTGGATACTTTCAATAGTCTGAGGCAAAAATTTCTCAGCCCGATTATAAGTGGGAGTGAGGATTGTAATAATATGTTCTGACATAGAATAGTTAACGCTGAGACAATAAATATAATGATGATTATGTATGATCTTATTATACCAGAAACCTTTAAAATTATTTGCATTCATCTGTGCTCGGATCTTGTTGCAGCTCATCTAATAACTTCAGTAGATCACGTGTCATATATGGCTTGGCAAGAAATTTGATGTCTGGTCCGAGATGCCTTACAGATTCTATATCCTTACCCGTACCACTGGTTAAAATAATTTTCACTGAAGGATCGAAACTTCTTAGTGCTCGTATTGTTCCTAACCCATCCATAACAGGCATATTATAATCCGTCAGCACTACTTTTATCTTGTTTTTATACTCCAAGTATAATGTAAGAGCTTCTACACCGTCTTTAGCGGTGATTACCTGAAAGTTAGATTCCTTGAGTGTGTGTTCTGCAGCTTCTCTGATAGGTTTATTATCATCGACTATAAGGATCAGTGAATTCTGACCGTTAAAGGTTTCTACTGTATCTTTTGTGAGTTTTGCGGGAACTTCATTCTGTACAGATGGCAGATAAAATTTAAATGTTGTTCCTTGACCTTCTTTACTTGCAACATTTATAAAACCTCCATGACCTGAGATAATACTCATGACCATCGACAATCCTAGTCCAGTACCTTTGTCTGCTGATTTTGTAGTGAAATAGGGATCAAATATTTTGCTGAGTACATCGGGCGTAATGCCGGAGCCATTATCTGCGACTGAAAACATAATATGATGTCCTGCTTTTGCTTCTGTATGCATAGATGCAAAAAAGTTATCCACATAAATATTTTGCGCAGATATGTGTATATTTCCACCTTGGGGCATGGCATCCCGAGCATTAATGAGCAAATTGATAATAATCTGGTATATCTGTGTTTTATCTGCAAATATTTTCTGTAAGTCTGCAGGAATATCAGTAGTGATATTGATATTTACCGGTATTGAGCCTTGGATCGTACTTAAAGCATCTGCGATGTATAATCCAATATCTATAACTTCTTTGGATCCCTCAACACCTCGTGCAAAGGTTAGTATCTGCTTTACTAGATTGCTGCAGTACTGAGTATTTGAACTAAGTGTATCAATCATTTTTTGAGACTGTTCATCGGAAACTTTTGTTGCTAATAATTGAGTGATAAGCATGATGGGCGTGAGCGCATTATTTAGATCATGCGCGATGCCGCTGGCAAGGTTGCCTAATGCTTTTAGACGATCCGCTTGGAATTGAGATTCTTGAAGACTTGTTGCTTTGAGGACTAGCTCCTGATTCACTAGCTTAATCTGTTCTTTTTCTCTCTGGGATTCTTCTTCTTTCATTTGAAGAAGAAGGTTGAGCTTTTCGAGCTCTACAGCCTGTCTTTTTAAAGCTTCAGTCTTTTTATATAACTGAGCAAAGATTTCAACTTTAGAACAGAGGATGTTTTTATTAAAAGGTTTCATAATGTAGTCCACTGCTCCGGAAGCGTATCCTTCCAAAGTAGATTTATTATCATTATTTCCGGTGAGAAAGATAATAGGAATATCTTTGGTTTCGGGAGTCTGCTGAATTATTCTTGCAAGTTCCAGTCCATTTACATCTGGCATTACTACATCCAGCAGCAGCAGCGCAAAATCTGAATCTTCCTTGAGTATTTCTAGTGCTCTTTTAGCAGTATCTGCCTTTATGATATTATACTTTTTATAAAAAATGTTCTCCAGTAGATTAAGATTGGTAGGATTGTCATCAACAGCCAGGATGTTAATTTTTCTGTCAGGATCCGTTTTATTATGTTCTTCCATAATGACGATTGTATTATTCTACAAATATAGTTAAACGGTATCCTAGTACAATAAGTATAACCTGTAAAGTAATAGGGGACTGCTGGTTTGTATTTCACTCTTATTTCACTGTTTTTGTTTTCTAGTCACATATAATGGATCTTTGAGCAGGGAGGTTCACGAATGTGCCATAGAATTATTTTTTTAAAAAGCAGCTTATCTCACTCCGCATGGATTCATTGACAATGAAATTATAAATACACTATACTTACAGCATTACTCTTCCACTCAATACCTATGACTCCTGTCCAGATCCCAATGACAAAGACAAATAAGATTATCTACTGGATCGCGACTCTCTGGCTTGCCCTGGGAATGGTATCCACTGCGGTAGTCCAGATAATGCAGATACCGGAGGAGGCTGCTCTTATGACCAAATTAGGCTATCCGCTTTATTTTCTGACCCTCCTCGGTATCTGGAAAATATTGGGAGTGGCTGCGGTACTTGCTCCAAAATTTCCTTTACTAAAAGAATGGGCTTATGCAGGATTCTTCTTTGCTATGTCAGGAGCAATATTTTCTCATATCGCTGCAGGAAATCCTGTTGCAGACATATTTCCGGCATTACTGCTTCTTGTCCTTACAGTAGTATCCTGGTATTTCAGACCTGCAGATAGAAGACTTATTTCAGTTACTTCCAAATAATATGAAAAAAGAATTATCACAAGCACAGAGCAAAGAGCTTTTAGATATTTTAAAAGCACGTTTTGAAAAAAATATGAATCGGCATAAGGGAATCGAATGGTCTAAGGTACAGGCAAAGCTTGAAGCAAATCCTGAGAAACTATGGTCACTCAGCGAGATGGAAAATACTGCTGGAGAGCCAGATGTTACCGGTCTTGATAAAGAGACTGACGAGTATATCTTCTGTGATTGTTCAGTAGAAAGTCCTAAGGGTCGCAGAAGTCTTTGCTACGATCATGCTGCATTACTATCTAGAAAAGAACATAAACCGGAAAGTAGTGCTATAGCAATGGCGGATGCGATGGGAATCAAACTTCTCACAGAAGAGGAGTACCGGGATCTGCAAAAACTTGGTGAATTCGATATGAAAACATCAAGCTGGATAGAGACACCTACCGACATTCGAAAGCTCGGCGGAGCCATTTTTGCGGATTACCGCTACGGCAATATCTTTGTCTATCATAATGGTGCAGAATCATATTATGCTGCCAGAGGATTTCGCGGAATATTGAAGATTTAAATTCTGAAGATACGGTATGTTAAAAAATGAGATGAATCCCAAGGTTGATTTTTACTTTAGCAAACCTGGCAAGTGGCAGGAGGAAGTCAAAGAATTGAGAAGAATTATTCTTGAGACTGGACTCACTGAAGAGTTGAAGTGGGGGTGTCCTTGCTACACATTTCATGAGAGTAATATCTTATTGATACATACTTTTAAAGAGTATTGTGCAGTTCTATTCATGAAAGGAGCCTTGTTGAAAGATCCTAATGGTATTCTTATTCAGCAGACAAAAAATGTACAGTCTGCTAGACAGATCCGTTTTACAAATATCCAGGAGGTTGAGAAGATAGGAGTTATTTTGAAAACTTATGTAGATGAAGCAGTAGAAATAGAGAAAGCAGGTTTAAAAGTGGATTTCAAAAAGACTAATGACTTTACGATGCCGGAAGAATTTCAGGCAAGACTAGATGCGGATACTCACTTAAAAACTGCCTTTGAGGCGTTGACCCCAGGTAGACAAAGAGCATATATCTTTTACTTTTCTGCAGCTAAACAGGCTAAGACTCGGGAGTCTAGGGTTGAGAAATATGTGCAGAAGATTCTGGAAGGGAAGGGATTAGATGATTGATGGAAAGAGATACCAGATATATTGTCATTTCTTTATTCAGGCTTTTCCTCAAATGTTTAGTACCTATTTTACGACATTTAAAAAACACTTAGAATAGAGATTTTGGATTCAAGTAACTAGATTCTACCGCGTTCGACGGGGTGGTAGGCCTTAGTGGAGGATGTTAGAATTTTATACTTTAATTTCTACTTATTTAAATAGTTGTATGTTAAAATAAACAGAACAGTGTATACACATTACTGGCGTAATATGGAAAATAAAGTGAAGGTTGATATATTAGGAGATAGGAAGAATGGGAATCTTATCGAGAAGAATATCTGTGGGGGCATGAGTATTGCTAAACAAGAGAGTATTTGTACCGAAACAGGAAAAAAAGTTAAGAAAGTACTTGAAGAGAAGAGCTCAGAGGTAAAAGAATATCCTAATATAATTACGATTGACTTACCAATAAGGAAACTTTTCAGGGAAGCTGATTCACCAACATTTGTTGCAGAATTACCGCTGCACGGTAAAAAATACTTTGAGTTTTCAGAGAAAGTTAGAGATGAGACTGGAATTATAGGATATGAGCGGACTATGATTAGAAAAGAAGATCTGAATAAGACTTATGAAGGGCTTCCATACAGATATCAAGACTGGAATAAATTTGGACTTCAGATAGTACAGGCTTTATCAGAAGGAGAGTTTACTGAATTACTTATTCATCAAATGGGGTGGTACGCATTAGATGATGAAACTAATAAGAAATACTACACACAATTTGTACGTGATAAATTCCTTCTTCAGAAACTATTTGATCCAGGAACAATAAAATCATCAGGTACGACAATGCAGCACTATCCGCAGCATGGAGGAGGAGGATTCTATGACTCACATGCTGTGAGATTTGGAATTTTTGATCATGACCTGAAGCTGATTAAAAGAAATGTGGACCCTAAAGATTTACCAGTTGAATATTCTGATCATACTATTTGTAGTATTAATAGTGGCTTAGCTACTATTAGTAGATTTTCCTCTCCTATAAATGGTCGAAGAATAGAAGACTACATAGATATAAATCGTCCTATCTTCGCTTTTGATCCAAAAGAACAGTTCCTTCATGAGTATCTAAAAAATGCTCTGAAGTTATATGAAAATATTAATCAAGAAAATACTGAAGATATTGCGAAACGAATATTAGGCAATACGGAAATTCTTCTGCATTATAAAGAGTTTCAAAATAGGAATGCTACTCACTACGCTCAAAAGTTTTTAGAGACCAAACTTAAGTATGATAGAAAAAGAGAAGAAGATAATATTCCAATCATTATGAATCACCCTGATATTCCTCACCTTCGGTGGGGAAATGCGAAGTATGCAGCATTTTTTACAGACAAATATTTCAATTTTTTGAGAATCGATCATGTAAATAAAATACAGCATAGTAAAAAATAGCCTCGAAACTTATTCTTTAGTATAGAAAGTTGCTTTAATCCTGTAATTTAGCTTGGCAGGTCCTGATTGAGAATGTTAGGACCACCATTGATTATTCAAGCTATCCATGAAGGGCTATTCGTACACCATTTTCTTGAAGATTTTTTCTGCGATGTTCTCGAAATTCATTGTATCAGTAGAATAGGTTTCGTTGCGTAAGGTAGTTTCGAGAAGGAGTCCCTCTAGGAGTTTCTGTTGCGTAGTATAGTAATGGATAATTTCTTCCATGCTTTCTTTCTTCTTTACGTGAATAGTCCATTCTTTGGGTCTATGCTCCATGGCGTTTGTGATTCGAGTAGGAATACTTTCTTCTGAAATTTTGAAAAAAGCGATGAAGGCTTTGTCTGAAATCAAATCTTCTATTTCTTTGAAGTCAACTACTGATCCATTTGTTCGAAAGACCTGTGAAAAATGGAGTCTGTCGAAAATAACTACATCATGAGGTTTACTCATAGCCTTTTCGAGAATCTCTTTTAGGAATTTTATGCTTACTTTCTTGTCTGTGTTGTTACCAAGCTTCCACATTGTTTCTTCTTCATCTACTGCGAGAAATGTTTTTCCGTACTTTTGTAGAAGTTCTTGAATTTTGTTGCATACTGTGGTCTTACCACTTGTTGGGATACCTTCGAGGATGAGGATTTTCATAGATTCAAAAAATACGCTATAGGGATATTATATAGTATGTTTGGTCTGGATTGAATATTTTTCATTTCATTGGCAGGCCTAGACGGAATCGAACCATCATCAAAGGTTTTGGAGACCTCTGTTCTACCATTGAACTATAGACCTATAATTTAACGTACGCGACCTATCTTACTGAAGAGTAGGGGATTTTACAAGTTTTTTTGCGGATTCACTGAAAAATACACATATCTTATACTCTTGAGCTATTTGCATTCTAGGGATATGGCTAGTATAATTTAGAGAAGTTAAGAGCTTTTAATACAAAAATAAAAATTTATGCTTGCGCACAAACAAAAGGTCCTTGTAGGTACTGTGATTCTTATTGCTACCTTAGTAGTAGGTCTTGGCTGGTTTTTTTCGAGCGGAGGGTTGTTTACTTCGGATATTATCGGCACAGGGACGGGAAGCGTCTCTACGAATATTAATGATACATTAGTTGGGAAGTATACTTTTGATGAATTGGAAGGTACTACAGTAAAGAACCAGAAAACTGGAGGATCAGGTGCTACGATTGCAGGTAGTCCATTGCCGGTGCTTGTGGAGACTGGTTCAGGAAAAGCACTCTCATTGAATGGTATCAATCAATATGCCAGTGTACCAAATTCAATACTTTCAACTCAAGAAAAATCCCTTACCATAAGTACAAAGATACAGATTAAGGATGTTTTTACTCAGGCTACTGATTCAAGCTACACTCCAATAGTGAGCAATTTTACTTTTAGTAATGGGGCTCAAAAAGGATTTCGTATAGCCTTTGTACATTCTAATAGTACAAATATGGTACGGTGGCAGGTTGTACTTGGTGATGGAAAGGACTATTATCTTATGGATCAGCATCCGATTGAGACAATGAAACTGGATCAATTTAAGGAAACATATCTTAACAAATGGACCACTGTTAAGATGATGTATGATGAGGTAGACGGAACTGCTCTCTATATTAATGGTTCAAAAGTAGCTCTTGAAAAAAAGCATATTCTCTCTTGTGTCCCTACATTAAATACAAATACGAATACTACTACTTGTATTAGCCAGCCATCTGTTATAGGGGAAGAACCTAAGATACTTGCAGTTGATAGAGCAAGTCCTATTTACTTTGGACGCAGTACACTAAATGCTTTTCCGGGTAAAGGCGGGGCATGGTTTACAGGAGATATAGATGAAGTACAAATATATCATAATGTTCCTAAAGATACCGCTTCTGGAGCGATTGTAAGTCCATATTTAAAAGGTACACAATTCTCATTCGAAGATCTAGGTATCCTTCATTCATTAATCAGTAAGGCTACAAAATTTACTTTTGTTGAAACCTTTGTTAACTCTGCCCTTACAAATACTGCATTTACTTTTATAAGAAGAGATGCAAATAGTCTTTCAAGCCAAGAAAAAATCATTGAGGGCAATTTTCTTAAAGCGCTTGGAAAGGACGCTTTGAATACAAGTATGCTTCGATTTCCAGGAGGCATGTCTTCAGACAGCTATGACTGGTATAATCCTCAATGGTCTTATGTGCCCCCTTCTATCTCCAATCCGCCTATATATAAGGCAGATGCAGACGGTATCCTTTTAAAAGATGCCGCCGGTAACGTAACAGGTGTGACAAAAGGTACAAAAACTATACCGCAAGCTTATGGTGTGCTTACATATGATAGATTTCTGGATTTAGTTAATGAACAAAATATTGAGCCTATCTTGACTGTTAATCTTGGTATTGCCAGTATTCCAACCCTGGATCCCACAAGAAGAAATGCGAGTGATACATATACTACTCTAGAAGAAGGATGGCGTACAGGTGCTGACCAATACCATCACGGTGCAAAATGGGCAGCCCAATGGGTAAAGTGTGTGAACTTCGGTGGTACTGCTGCTGAATGTCCTACTCCAAGAAAGTCTACCTGGAAAAAAGTTACCTACTGGGAAATCGGAAATGAGACCTTTATCTGGCTGAACCCTGAAGAATACGCTCTTGCAGTAAAGGTGTACTCAGAGGAAATGAGGAAGGTAGATCCGAGTATTAAGATTATTGCTGCAGGACTTAGTGAGCCATTTACAATCAACTATTGTGGAAACAGCCGTTCACTTTGTCCAAATATGGGCTTCAATAATACTCCTGAAGCATGGACAAATGCACTACTCAATGTAGAGAAAAATTTTCCTGGTAGTCTGCACTATATCGCTCCTCACCTCTATCCTGGAGCTTCCTCAGAACCAGGAACTATACCGGGAACGGCAGCAACTTCAAAGTTTAAAGATGAAGTTCTTTATTACAAAACCTTAAGAAAAGTATGGGAAGCTAAGGACTTTAAAGAACAAATGGATTACATAAAGCATGCTGCCTCAACTGTACGTCTCGCAATTACTGAGTGGGCAACCAACTTCGGAGGATATGCAGTTCCCGGAGCTTGTCCTTCTTCAAACCTTAGTAGAATTTCCACAATTGCCGAAGAGCCAAACTGCTATTACTATTCACTAGGAAATGCACTCCATACAGCACACATGCTTGGAGAATACATGAAATCTGGTATCGTGGATATTGCCATCAATCATGATGTGTCTACATTTAATGTTGGCTGGTTCTGGCCGAACGATAATGCAGCGCTGAGAGCTGCTGGAGCAAGACCACAGGATCCTGATGGAAAATCAGTAGCAACTCCTCCATCTCTTGCACTCCAGCTTTTCTGGAAGTATATGGGAGACAGGATGTTTGATCTGACTTGGCATGATAATAATACACCAAAGAAAACCATAGACGGTAAAGAATATGATCTCCTTGCGCGGTACGTTACAAAGGATGCAAATGCTCTCTATATGGTGCTTCTCAATCTGGATCTTGATGCTGACCATATGGTAGAAGCTATTATTCCGCAGGGCGTAGACATCAGTTCTATAAAGGCAGAGATTCTAAATGATTTCTCTGAGACTTCTTCTATAAGTACAAATAATCTTACAGAATGGTATGGCAAAACTATTCCTACAACATTCCCGGTCAAGATCGCAAATGCTGATAGTGCGGTAAAGATTGATACTCAGAGAAAAAGCATTCAAGTGACTCTTCCAAAGCATTCAATTGTTGCAGTGAAAATTGAAAGAGACGGAATGCTACTTGCGAATAATCCTGATCAGATAGTGGAGGTGCCAACAAATAATAATAACAATATTCTGGTACCAGAAGTTCCTAGTGAAAATACTACAAATGCTAACATGAATGCTCTTCCTTCTGGAGGTGAAACCCCAGAGGGTACCCCACCAGTAGTAGAGATTCCTAATGATGCTTCTGGACAGCAGAATCTCAATTTGAATTCTGCTACTCAACCGACAGATAACAACTCTACTGTTACTCCAGACACAAATACTGTTAATCTGATAACTCAGACTCCAGGTAAGGGCAGCTCAAGTGGAGGCGGAGCATATTATTCAAATGCAGGTACCTCAACGGCAGTTTCAGGAAATACTCAGGTAAATTCAAATATGCTGAGATCCTCAGCGCAGACTTGTCCGCCGACGTGTCTCCCATCTTCTGATATAAAAGATGTCTCACCTGCACATTTTGCTCGTTCTTCAGTAGAGTATCTTCAGCAGAGAGGAATTATGCAGGGAAATCCCGATGGTACATTTGCGGTTAATACAGCTGTAAATAGAGCAGAGTTTTCAAAAATCGTCAGAAATGCCTTTAGAGTCAGTACGGAAAACAAAGGTGCAGCACTTACCTTTAATGACGTATCTCCATCGGAGTGGTTCTATACATATGTACGTTCCATATTCCAGGCAGGTATTGCCAGCGGGTATGACAACAATTTCTTCAAACCAGGAAACTCTATACAGAGAGCCGAAGCCGCGAAGATGATTGCTCTCGCAAGCGGCGCCTCAGAGGATACTATCACAGCGCAGTTTGTAGCATGGAGAAAGGCACATCCTACGTATACATATGTTGTGATGCCGGACGTAGCTGTAGAGAGCTGGTACGCAAAGTATGTGCTTTATGTAACAACGGAAGGGTATGTGGAAGGTAGAACAGAGAATGGTGTGAGAAAGTTTGCCCCTACTGATTCCATTACCCGAGGTGAAGCCGCAGTATTGGTTACTAAGGTTATTCAAGAGAAGGGTATCGTATATCCAGTACTTGAAGATTCATCTACAAAGAAAGTCGAGATCGTGTTTCCTGAATAATGAGTGGGAATTCAAATAAAAAACACCGCGTTTGACGCGGTGTTTTTTATTTGAACATCAAGAGATGTTATTTCTTTCCCTTAGGTACCTTTGTATTATGAAGGTTATGCTTTCTGCACTGATTGCAGAAAACTTTTCGAGAAATCTTCTTTTCAGCTTTAGCTCCGATTCGGCTTGCTCGATTGATTCTGTTGCACTCAGTACAGTGCCATACTAGGTTAATTGCCGGCATAAATATGTGATGTTCAAAATTACAGTAGTTGCAATATAGAGAAATGGAGCAGTAATTGCAAGAGTTTTTTTGAGATTATTAGCTTATTTGAAAGAGGGAAATATATATCAATGAGACTATGGGACCTAATACGCGAGACAGAAGAGGTATTCCAAAGATTGCCTCTACACCGATCAGTCCAATAAATACGAGAGAGGGAATATATGCATACTGCTGAAGATCCTTAAATTTATCCTTTGAAAAAATAATCAAAAGCAGCTTTGAGCCATCCAGCGGTGGTATCGGAAGAAGGTTAAAAACCATAAGAACGATATTGATCTCAATGATACCTGCAAGTATTACCGCAATGATATGATCTGGAGAGACAAGATGTTTGAGGGGAATGATTAGAATCATTGCCAAGAGAAGATTTGCGGCAGGACCTGCTAGGGCAGTAAGTATGGCATCCCGTACTGGATGTTTAAAGTTATTTGGGTTATAAGGCACTGACTTTCCCCATCCCATATGCATGACAAGCAGACTGATAGTTCCTATAGGATCTAGATGTGCGAGGGGATTAAGAGAAATTCTTCCTTCAAGTTTTGCTGTAGGATCTCCAAGTTTGTTTGCTACCCAAGCATGAGCAGCTTCATGGACCGTGATTCCAAGTACGATTGCTAGTAGGAGGGTTAGAATATTTACAAAAGACAAAAACAGTTGTGAGAAGTCCATGATAAAAATGAAAATGAGCTTGCAACCAGATTAAAAATCACTACTATTACAAATAGCGTTCTTAAGGTAAAAGCCAGAAGTATCGCTACTATTATATTCCTAGTCAGGGTTTTGTAAACTTGAATTTCTATGGCTAAATGTGCTCTTACAGGAAAGAAGACGACTTTTGGAAACAATGTCAGTCATTCCAACCGCAAAACAAGGAGAACTTTCGGAGCTAATCTTCAGAAGAAGTGGATCATGGATCCTTTCACTGGGACTAAGATCCGAGTAACTCTTAGTACGCGAGCAATCCGTACTCTTGCAAAACTTCAGAGAAAGGCAGCGATGTAATCACTGCTGTTTCATCTGAAACAACAACTACAATAAGTTCTTGAGCAATCATATAACGAGTGTGTACTGATTGGTAAAACGTTCGCTCAAGACGTAAATATTCTCTTGCAAAACAGGGGAGTATTGCAAAAAAGCATGTACTTTTTTATTTACCATCTTTACACGCGTATGCCAAATAAGCCTGCAAAAGCAAAGAAAGCCGTGCCTGCAGAAGTAGCAGAAGCACCGAAAGCGAAGAAAAAAGATGAAGTACAGATGATGCCAGAGGCAAAGCCGACTTCTGTTCTTGATGGAAGAAACTATTATACACAAGATAAAGAGGATTATCCATATCCAGATCTTTTAGAAGTACAGACTGATTCATATAGATGGTTCCTTGAAGAGGGAATTCGAGAGCTTCTTGATGAAGTATCTCCTATTTCAGACGTTTCAGGAAAGAAAATAGAATTATATTTCAAGGACTATGAGCTTGAGCGACCTCGCTATACAGTGAAGGAAGTAAAGCTTAAAAACTTGAACTATGAGGCTGCCCTTAAAGTTCACGTACAGATGGTGAACAAGGAGACAGGAGAAATTAAAGAGCAGGATATCTTCCTTGGAGGTATTCCACTTATGACTGAGCGAGGTACCTTTATTATCAACGGTATTGAGCGAGTTGTAGTTAACCAGATCGTTCGATCACAGGGTGTGTTCTTTGTTGAAAATCCTGCAGCGCCAGGTCTCTTTAATGCGAAGGTAATTCCAAAAAGAGGAGCATGGCTTGAAATAGAGACTGATAAGAAAGGTCTCATGAGTGTAAAAATTGACCGAAAAAGAAAGATCCCTATTACTGCACTTCTCCGAGCTTTTGGATATAAGGAAGATAAGGAGATTATTTCTCTATTTAAGGACATGGAACTCTCCCTTGAGGACGATGCTATCCTTAGAACTCTTGAGAAAGATCCTGCAAAAACGCAGGCTGAAGCATGCCAGCTTATCTATAAGAGAATCCGACCAGGTGATCTTGCGACTGCTGAGAATGCTCGGGCACTTATCGAGAGTATGTTCTTTGACTTCCGTAAGTATGACATGGGAGTAGTAGCTAGATATAAGATCAATAAGAAATTCCAGGTGGATCTTCCTTTTGATAAAGAAAATAGAATCCTAATGAAGGAAGACCTTGTGCGTGTTATCCGTCATGTTCTTCTCCTAAACAAAGGAGATGCACGACCAGATGATATCGACCATCTTTCCAATCGACGTGTTCGATCTGTGGGTGAGCTTGTCCAGAACAAGTTCCGAATCGGACTTCTCCGAACTGAGCGAATTGTACGAGACCGTCTTTCTATGATGGATCTTGAGGCAGTTACTCCAACACAGCTTATCAACTCTCGACCACTTACAGCTTCTCTCAAGGAGTTCTTCACGAGTTCACAGCTTTCACAGTTTATGGACCAGACGAACCCTCTTTCAGAGCTTGAGCATAAGAGACGTATCTCTGCCATGGGACCAGGAGGTCTTTCAAGAGAGAGAGCAAGTTTTGAAGTACGAGACGTACATACATCACATTATGGACGTATCTGTCCGATTGCTACGCCAGAAGGTCCAAATATCGGACTTGTGGTACATCTTGCGACATATGCACGGGTAAATAAATACGGATTCATCGAGACTCCATATAGAGGTGTCAATCAGACAGCTGCAAATGATGGAGTAGCACTTATCAACCGAAGAGCACGACGAGATATCGTAGATGCAAAAGGGAAGGTCATTGTTGCTGAAGATACTCTTATTGATGAGGCAGCAGCAGCTAAGATAAAGAAAGAATCAAAGGATAAGGAAATCTTTGTACATCCATATATAACAGAAGATGTAAAATACTTTGATGCGGAAGAAGAAGAGAGACTCTATATAGCGCAGGCAAGTTCTCTCCTTGATGTTCATGGAAACTTTGTAGATAAGCGAGTTCCTGCAAGACATAATGCAGATCCGAATCTTATGCATAGAAATGATATTACGCATATCGATATTTCTCCAAGACAGATCGTATCAGTTACAACTGCACTTATTCCATTTGCGGAACATGATGACGCGACACGTCTAAACATGGGATCTATCATGCAGCGACAGGTTGTACCGCCTCTTAGAGCAGAAGCTCCAGTAGTAGGTACAGGTATGGAGCGTGTGATCGGACGAAAGTCAGGATATGTGATCGAAGCAGAGGAAGATGGAGAAGTTATGAATGTAGATGCAACTAAGGTTGTAGCTATGTATAAGAGCGGAAAGAAAAAGACTTATTTCCTTGAGACATTTACACGTTCCAACCAGTCTACAGTTCTTCATCAGAAGCCTGTGGTATTCAAGGGACAGAAACTTAAGAAGGGAGACGTACTTGTAGACGGATCTGCTATCGACCATGGAGAACTTTCTCTTGGACGAAACCTGCTTGTGGCATATATGCCATGGTTCGGATACAACTATGAGGATGCGATTATCGTTTCAAAGAGAGTATTTGAAAATGATCTCTTTAGTTCTATTCATATCGAGGACTTCTCAATAGATGTACATGATACTAAGCTTGGAGCTGAAATTATCACTCGTGATATTCCAAATGTAGGAGATGCGAAGCTTAAGGATCTTGATGAAGACGGTATCGTTCGAATCGGAGCAACTATCAAAGAAGGAGATATCCTTGTCGGTAAGATTACTCCAAAGGGTGAGACTGAAATCACTGCAGAAGAAAGACTTCTTCAGGCGATCTTCGGAGAAAAGGCAAAGGATGTAAAAGATACATCTCTCAGACTTCCAGGAGGAGAAGGAGGAAAGGTTGTAGCTGTACATATCCTTACAAGACAGGCAGGAGATGATCTTCCTACAGGAGTACTCAAGCAGATTAAAGTCTTTGTTGCTCAATGGAGAAAGATAGAAGTAGGAGATAAGATGGCGGGACGACACGGAAATAAAGGTGTTATCTCAAACATCGTTGCAATAGAAAACATGCCGTATCTTGCAGACGGAACGCCAGTGGATATCATCTTGAATCCGCTTGGAGTATTCTCTCGAATGAACATTGGACAGCTTCTTGAGGTTCATCTTGGATGGGCAGCAAAGAAACTCGGTATCAAGGTTGCAACTCCAGTCTTGAACGGTATTACAAATGACCAGATCCAGTCAATCCTTGAGCAGGCAGGACTTCCTGCTAGCGGTAAAGCGCAGCTCTATGATGGACTCACAGGTGAGGCATTCAAAGAAATCACTACTGTTGGTATTACATATATGATGAAACTTCATCATCTCGTTGAGGACAAGATCCATGCACGAAGTGTCGGACCTTACTCTCTTGTTACGCAGCAGCCGCTCGGAGGTAAAGCTCAGCACGGAGGACAGCGTTTCGGAGAGATGGAAGTTTGGGCTCTCGAGGCATACGGAGCAGCATATACTCTTCAGGAAATGCTTACTATTAAGTCAGATGACGTGTTAGGACGAGCAAAGGCTTATGAGTCAATCGTGAAGGGTGAGCCAATTAGAAATCCAAATATCCCAGCATCATTTAATGTATTGGTGAAGGAGTTACAGAGTCTTGGTCTTCGAGTAGACCTTCTCACTCAGGAGGAGATAGATCAGCTTGGTCAGATTATGACATTTGAAGATGCAATGGCAGATGATGACGAGTAATCGCAAAGCGGTTACTCGCCCCTCATAGCTCCATCCAGGAGCGACGAGGGGTGTAAAGGGGAAAGTAATCCCGTGTAAAAATACTTTAATTACAAATTATTTACATATGCCTCAGGTTACAAAGAATAGTAAAATAACGGACTTTGAAGCAATCTCCGTGGCGGTGGCGTCACCGGATGATATCATGTCCTGGTCATACGGAGAGGTTGTAAAACCAGAGACCATCAACTACCGAACTCAAAAACCGGAAAGAGGTGGACTCTTCTGTGAAAAAATCTTCGGTCCTACAAAGAACTGGCAGTGTTACTGTGGAAAATATAAAAGAGTACGGTACGAAGGTGTAGTTTGTGAAAAATGTGGAGTTGAGGTTACAAGAAGTATCGTGCGACGAGAGCGAATGGCTCATATCAAACTCGCAGTTCCAGTTACTCACATCTGGTATCTTAGATCTACTCCAAGCCGAATAGGTCTTCTCCTCAATCTTCCAGTGAAACAGCTTGAGCAGGTAGTATACTTTGCTGCCTATATCATTACTGATCTTGATGAAGAGCAGAGAGAGAAAGCTTCTCTTGAGCTAGACGAGGAAAACAAGAGCTTAACAGCTCAGATGAAGCAGGAGCATCAGCTTGCTGTTACAAAGGCAAAGGCTGAAAAGCTTGATACTGCTGAAGTCGATGCTGAATATGCAGCAAAGATAGATGAGCTTAAAGAAAACTATACTAAATCTAAGGACGATCTTAAAAAACTTAAGGTTGGACAGATCGCATCTGAGATGGAGTACCGAGAACTTTCTATGCAGTTTGGACATGTGTTCAAGGCTGGTATCGGAGCTGAGGCTCTTAGATATATTGTAGAAAAGATTGATCTTGATGAATTTATTGAAGAGCGAAAAGTAGAACTTACAAAGACTTCAGGACAGAAGCAGAAGAAAATTATCAAGAGATTGAAGCTTGCTTCAAGTATCAAGACTGCTAATGTTCGCCCTGAGTGGATGATCTTAACTGTACTTCCAGTTATCCCACCAGATCTTCGACCAATGGTACAGCTCGATGGAGGACGTTTTGCTGCATCTGATCTTAACGATCTTTATCGAAGAGTAATCAACCGAAACAACCGTCTTAAAAGACTTCTTGAAATCAACGCACCAGAGGTTATCTGCCGAAATGAGAAGCGAATGCTTCAGGAAGCGGTAGATGCACTTTTGAATTCTGATGCACGACAGGGAAAGACTACATTCAACGTTAATGAAAGAAGAAAACTTCGATCTCTCTCTGACATGCTTAAGGGTAAGCAGGGACGATTCCGACAGAACCTTCTTGGAAAACGAGTAGACTACTCTGGACGTTCTGTAATCGTAGTAGGTCCTGAACTTCTTCTTCATCAGTGCGGACTTCCAAAGGAAATGGCACTTAAACTCTTTAAGCCTTTCGTTATCGGAGAGCTTATCCGAACAGGTCTCGCATATAACCTCAAGAATGCAGAGCGAGTAATCGCATCTAACAAGAAAGAGGTATGGGATATCCTTGAGTATATTACTCATGACAGATATGTTCTTTTGAACCGAGCTCCAACTCTTCACCGACTTGGTATTCAGGCATTCCAGCCAGTACTTATCGACGGAAAAGCTATTCGAGTTCATCCTCTCGTATGTACAGCCTTCAACGCCGACTTTGACGGAGACCAGATGGCTGTACATCTTCCTCTCTCTGACAGAGCTCAGAATGAGGCTAAGAATGTAATATCTTCTGTAAAGAATCTTTTGAAGCCAGCAGGAGGTAGCCCGGTAACAACTCCTACGAAGGATATGATCCTTGGATACTACTATCTTACAAAGGTTGATGCACGAATTGAGAAATCTCTCAGCAGATTCTACGATATTCATGAAGCACTTCGAGCATACGAGCTTGGAGTAGTAAAACTTCAGCAGATGATCGATGTACGTATTAATGGTAAGATTATTGAGACTACTATTGGACGAATCCTTTTCAACGAGATTCTTCCAGAGCAGCTACGATTTATCAATATCCCGATGAATAAGAAGGAGATTGAAAAACTTGTAATGCTTTGTCTTAACACTGTAGGTGAGGAAGAAACTGCTCATCTTTGTGACGGACTTAAGAAACTTGGATTCAAATACGCTACATACTCTGGTCTCAGCATGGGATATAGAGACATGGTGACTCCAATAGAGAAGTATAAGATGCTTAGTGATACTGAGGAAGAGGTACGAAAGATCGTAAATCTTCATTATAAGGGATTCCTTTCTCAGAAAGAAAGATACCAGCATGTAGTACAGAAATGGCTTGATGTAAAGAAGCAGATTACGGCGTTGGTTGCAGCGAAGCTTGATGAGTACAATCATGTAACATACATGATCCGCTCTGGAGCCCGAGGTAATATTGATAACCTTTCTCAGATCTCAGGAATGAAGGGATCAGTTGTATCTCCATCAGGTAAGATTATTGAGCTTCCAGTAAGGTCAAACTTTACTGAAGGATTCTCAATCTTGGAGTTCTTTATCGCAGCCCATTCAGGACGAAAAGGTAAGGCCGATACCGCTCTTAAGACAGCGAATGCCGGATATCTTACTCGACGTCTCGTTGACTCTACACAGGATATTCTTATCAAAGAAGAAGACTGTGGGACTGAAGAGTTCCGAGTTATTCCTAAGCCAGTTAATGGTAGACTTTCAGATCTTATCGAGACAAAGCTCTTCGGAAGACTTCTCGCTGAGCCATTGATTGAAAGTAAAACAGGAGAGGTACTTGCAGAGACAGGATCTCCTGTGGACTACAAACTTCAGAAGGTACTTGAGGAAAGAGATGTAGATAACATTTCTATCCGTTCAGTAATTACTTGTCATACAGAAAACGGAGTATGCCGAAAATGTTACGGATTTGATCTTGGATCAAACAAGGTCGTAGAGATTGGAACTGCGGTTGGAGTTATTGCAGCGCAGAGTATCGGAGAGCCAGGTACACAGCTTACAATGCGAACCTTCCATACGGGAGGAGTTGCGGGTGGTGCTGACGTTACACTTGGTCTTAACCGAGTTGAAGAGCTCTTTGAGGCACGTTCTCCAAAGACACCAGCATTTATTACTGAGATTTCAGGAATAGTTGCACTTACACAGAAGAAAGACTATACGGAGGTTGTCATTACTGCCGATGAGCTTGCTCTCGACATGTACCATCTCTCTATGTTCAAACCTGCAGTAAAGAAGGATGAACTAGTAAAAGCAGGACAGGTTATTGCAAGATCACAGGTAGATAAGAATGTGATCAAAGCAAGACTTGGAGGTAAGGTTGAGGTACTTGGGGACCATACTGTAGGTATCCGACATACTGACTTTGCTGTGAAGGAGTATAAGATCCCATCTCGATTTATTCTTGTGATCAAGGATGGTCAGAGAATTATGACTGGAGAGAAGATTTCTGAAGGACATCTTGATCTTCGAAAGAATCTTGAACTTCGAGGAGTACAGCCTACACAGGAGTACATTATCGATGACGTTCAGACTATCTATACATCTCAGGGACAGAGTATCAATGATAAGCATCTTGAGATTGTAGTGAAGCAGATGTTCTCTAAGGTAAAGATTGTTGAGTCAGGAGATACAGGACTTCTTCCAGGTGAAATCATCAACCTTGGAAGACTTGATAAGCTCAATAGAGGAGTAATCCTAGAAGGAAAGAGAGCTGCAGAATATGAGAGACTTCTCTTCGGACTTACGAAGGTTGCAACTTATACTGAGTCATGGCTTTCAGCAGCATCATTCCAGGAGACTATCCGTATCCTAGTTGAGGCTTCAGTGAAGAGAATGGTAGACCTTCTTAAGGGACTTAAGGAGAATGTAATCATCGGTAAACCAATCCCGACTGGAGAGCATTTCTACCGAAAAAACTCATTGACAAACACCTAAGGAGTGCATATTGTAGGTAGGCAGGAAATTTGTGTGAAGTAACATGAGAGTGAGTCTCATAAGAGTTGTTTCAAAGGACCGCCTACCTGCCCTAAGCCATGAAAAGCTGAAGGCAAGCAGATTAATACGATATTATTGTATATTTACTTATTACTTACTTGTACCGTGCCAACGATTAACCAATTGGTAAGAAAACCACGAAAGTCCAAGCAGAAGAAATCAAAGTCTCCTGCATTGCAGTCTGTAATGAATACCATTAAGGTAAAATCCAAAATTCTTCGAAAAGGATGCCCTCAGAAACGAGGTGTATGTACGAAGGTTACTACAACTACTCCTAAGAAGCCAAACTCAGCTCTTCGAAAGATTGCAAAGGTTCGACTTAATAATGGTTTTGAAGTTATCGCGTATATCCCTGGTGAAGGACACAATCTTCAGGAGCATTCCGTAGTGATGATCCGAGGAGGACGTGTAAAGGACCTTCCAGGTGTACGATATCATATTGTACGAGGAGTTCTTGATACACAGGGAGTTCAGGACCGAAAACAGTCCCGAAGTCTCTATGGAGCAAAGAAGAAATAATTTTTTCTGATTACCTTAATTATTCATTCACATGGCAGTAGTAGATCTATTTAAAACACGGATGCTCTCCTATACAACCCCCCTTCAGGAGAAGTTCATCAACTATATAATGAAAGAAGGAAAGAAGAGCCTTGCACGAAGACTCTTTGACGAAACAATGGAAGAGATTCAGAAGACAGGAAAAAAAGAGCCTCTTAAAGTCTTTGAACAGGCACTTGAGAACGTTATCCCATCTATGGAGGTACGTCCAAAAAGAATCGGTGAAGGTGTATACCAGGTACCGGTTGAAGTAAAGCCAAAGAGACAGGTTGCTCTCGCATGCCGATGGATTCTCGGAGCTGTACGAGCTATGAAGGGAAGTACTTTCCCAAAAAGACTCGCTCAGGTACTTATAGAAAGTGCTGAGAATACAGGTCCAGCTATCAAGAAGAAAGACGATGTACATAGAATGGCTGAAGCAAATAAGACATTTGCTCACCTCGCAAGATTCGGATGATTCCGTAAAAAGAAAGCACTACTGCAGAAATGCGGTGGTGCTTTTTTTGTTAAGTAATTGAGTAAGGGAGTAATTGGTAATTATGAAATTGCAGCTCGGTAATTAGACTCAATAATTGGGCGCTAGTAACTGAGCTCAATTATTGAGTCCAATGATAAGAGCCCAATCATGAGCCCCAATTACTTTCTTACTTTCTTACTTAATTACTTTTTCACTTCTCTCGCATTTGCAAAAATCACACTCCTTATGATACAATATAAAGATTCCCCTATTACATTTTCTTTTTAAACAAACATGAAAACAAAACTCAACCTCGGGCTTACTGCTCTCACACTAGCATTTATGCTGGTCAGCAATACAGCTTACGCTCAAGACAGCGCTGGATTTCTTGAGAACACTACAGTAAATGCTAATGCAAATGCTGGTGAAATTATCCCGCTTTCTACAACGGCGGATACAAATACTAATGCTGATACACTCTATAGTGCATCACCTGAATTTGAAACTAAGCTCACTGTATACAATGAAACACAGGCTAAGGATGCAAGTGCTGGAGGAAATAAACCAGGAGACGTGATAGTCGTTACAGCTTCTGTACGAAATCTCGGACCTGGAGACCTCGTTGGATATGTAGCACAGGTTTCTGCAGAGAATCTTCTTAAGGTTTCTCAGCTTATTGATCCAGGAAACGGAGGAGTTATCCGTCAGGGTGTATCTGTAGTATTCCCAGGAATTACACAGACTGCAGACTGTAATTGTACAGATAAGTTTGAATTTAAGGTAAAGCTTAATGATAACATCTGTATCGACTTTGCAAGTATTGCTGCAAATGGATTAGTTGCGACTTTTGAAAATAAGTCTCAGACAGTTCCAGTAGTATGTACAACTCCAGTTACTCCAGTTACTCCTGTAACACCAGTAACTCCAGTAGCAAAGCCAAAGCCGCCTAAAGTTCCTCAGACAGGACCAGAAGCTGCAGTGCTTATCATTGCTGCAATGGGAGCTGCTGTGCTTGTATGGAGAAGAAAGGCACTCGCTTAAGTTTCACTCTTTATCAGAATTCTAATTTTCAAGGTATATGACCATAGATATAAAAACACAATTCAGTACTCTTCTAAATGATATTAAAAAATATGATGAAACAATTGCGCTTTCTTATGAACAGCGCTTGCCTCAAATGAATAATGAAGAGATTGAGAAAGCTTATAATGTGTTATTAAAATTCTACAGCTCGTGTGGTGTAGTAGCACACGAGTATGAGCAGGAAGTTGCAGCAGTACAACAAAAATACCTTGAGAACCTTGAAGTCATTAAAACTGATACAAAAAATATCTTAACAAAAATACAGGAGAAAGATCAGGCTACAGATGCCGATACGGCAGAAGGATTACTTTCTTCATTTAACTAAACAAACAATATGGATAAATCTAATATGGAATTTGGTAACTTTTCATCTGATTTAAGTCAAGGCTCTTCAACAGCAGGGGCAAGATGGAATATTTCAACAGATCTTTTTAATACAAAGAATACAGAAGTAAAAAAAGATACAGTAGATAAAGCAAATGAAAAGACGAATGAAGAAGATCAAATTCAAAGTATTAATGTAAAAACTCAAGGTATTGAGAATCAGTTTAAAACTATCACAAATAGTTTTGAATCAAACTATAAGAGTGGAATGGATACTTATTCAGATAAAATAATGAAGGAGTTTAAAAATACTGTAAATAAGTATGATGAAAACTCTCAGGAGTATAAGGATGCTCTTCAAAAAACGATAGATAAAAAAGGAGAAGGCGGTCTGACGGCTACTACAAATCTGAATAATACAATTATTGAGGAATCCTTGCCTCAGAAGTCTACTGATTTAGGAAAGTACTTTAATATGTATTATAGTCAGATGGATAAATATACAACCACACTTCAACAGCATAGATCTGAGGTTATCGGGATGTATAAGAATAGTCAGATCGATCTATTCGGGATTATGAATAAACTTACAGCAGAAAAGGTATCTCCTGCGCAGTTTGATAAGGCATTGGTAGATTTCTTCTCTTCAGAACATAAAAGATTTACAGACAAAGTACAATCATGGCTAGATGAAGCAAAAGCAGGTAAAGGCAAAAAAGAATTTGTGAATAAGAAGCTGAAAAATGATTCACTCAATAAAATGAGTACAGTTGATCTAACAAAGAAGTATGATATTAATCAGCAAGAAGTAGATGATCTAAATGCTCGAAAAGAGAATTCAAAAGATAATCTACTTGGTAGAGAGATTACCGAGCGGTCTGATAAGTATGTACAGGAAGTAGATAAGTACGCGAAACAGGCAGAAAATCTAAAAGATGCAAATGATAAACTCTCAGAACAGCAAAAAACTGATATTCTTGATTTTGTTCAAAAGTATTTTGGAGATAACTTTGGATTTGGTCCACAAGTGGTGCAGACTCTAGTTGCCAATAGTAATCAGTCTCTTAAAGCATCAAGAGATATTATTGCTCAGAAATTTTCTGGTTTGACTGAACATAGACAGACTATGGATACAATTGGTTATATAGGTGATGTAGCCACTGTTGCAATTCCACTTGTAGATCTTGCTTTAAGAGCAAATGGACATACTGAGAGACTTGTAAATTATAAAAATGGCGAAGAGAAATATCTATCAGGAGGTGCATTCCTTGTCGGAGGTATTCTGGGAAACTTGAAATTGGGTAGAATTGAGTTCAAAGGAGCATTTGATCCAATGGAGATCACATACCTTTCAGGGCTCGCCGCTCTTGAAAAGAAAATCTCTGCTAGTCCTCAAGACAAAGATGCTCAAGAAAACTTTAAAGAGTTGATGGCAACTTATACTAAGTATGTCTATAATAATATTCTTACGCCAGACGAAAGAAAGAAGTTTGATCCTGATGGAAAAATATATGCAAAGGTTGCAAATAAAGATATGGAATCAGGAAAAAGAACTGATGGTGCTGCAAAAATGTTATCAGACTATCTTATTTTAAAGAGAAGTTCTTCAGTTGAAGATAATGGTAATGAGTATAAACTCGACAAAAATCAGTTAACGTTAACTGAGCTATCAGATAAACTTAAGAATCAATATGGAATTGATGTGAAGACATTGGATCAGCTTAGAGTTGATTTCAAATCACTAGAATTTGTAAGAGATCCTAAGGAAAAGGATAAGGCTCTTAGTAATATTGCTGCTATGTCCCCTAAGGGACGAAAGGAACTTGAACAAAATCTTATGAATTATGGTACGAAGTTAGATGATCAAATTACAAAATTTACCGCTCAGAAGGAGAAGACTAAAGAACCTCTTCAAAAACAGGCATTTGATGTCCTCATTGCTGATATAAAGCAAGAAAAAGAACTTATCAAAACCTATATTTCAGCTGCAAAGGAAGAAAGTACTACTTATAGTGAAGGGGAAAAGAAACTTAAGATGACTCCTAGATTGGAGAAGGCAAAAGTAATGACAAATCGCCTTAATCTTATGGTGAAGTTTTTAAACGGTGAAAAAACACTGGATAGTACAGGAAAGATAATAGATGTTAAGGGAAAAACAGTAGATGGATATAAAGGTCTATTGGATCCAAACAATAAAAATATTTCTCCTGCTGATCAAAAAGCGTTCTTAGAGTTACTTACAAATGCGGTCAAACTAATGTCTTCATATAATGTAACAGACATGTATAAGACTTTTAATGACAGGTATGGAGATGTTGCAAAGAAATCAGCGACAGATCCATATGCGACACTTACTACACAGCTTGATAGTTTTGAAGCTTCTTATAACCAAATTGCTACTAAGTACGATGAGCTTATGAAAGGTCAGACCAAAGAGAAATACAAAGATGCACCAATTACGAGTATCCTTGAACAGCATATTTATTTATCAACTGATCAAATACTAGATCGTACTATGGTAGATAGTATGGTGGCTCAAAGTGCTGAAAAATTGAAAGGTTTAGTAGATAGAACAAATTCTATTGAAAAACTTTTCAACTCTTTCTCTGCAAACAAGTTTGACTTTGATGTGACTACTTTTCTTCCATATGGAGAGAGCGCTCTCTTTACGCCTCAAGGTGCTAAGATGGAGAACGTACAATCTAAACTGAAAGGCAAAGACTATGTAGAATCTGTACTAAAGCAATTTGATATTGCTAATGAAAGATCTAAAGTCTATGAGTCAATCTTAAAGGGATTGGATACTTATGTGGCAAATAATAAAAATGCTCAGAAGGACCTCACGCTTGTGGATGCTTTAGAATCCATGGGTATTAAGAATAAAGATAAAGATCTTAAAAACCCAGAAGGAAACCCAGGTGCATTCTCTCTTATGCGAATGGCAGAGAAAACTGATATTACTCCTGAATTCTTGAGAAAGTATGCAACTCTTTCTGATGGAAAAACGACATTAAGTCAAGAAGATGCAGCAGCTATGATCAATTCACTGCAAGCAATCCTCGGAGATAGAAGTCTTGCAAATGGTTCTAAACTTGATATCAAGAATGATAAGTCACTCATGACGGCAATGCTTTCTGCACTGAGATTACCAGAGAATTACTCTAAGGCTGGTAAAAATGTAAGTGCTGCTAAAGAAGAAATTAGAATGCTTCAGCAAGTGAGTGAAAAAGACTTATATTTAGGTCTCATGAAGGGATTAGTAAAAGCTCCAGCAGGAGATTATACCAATTTTGGTACTCAGATTGAATGGAATAAAAATATAGTTGGAGCAAAACCTAATCTAAAGGATGTCTACCAGACATCAATTCAAAAAGAATTCAATGGAGAAAATTATATAGTGAAGATCTTTGTTAGAAAAGAGTGTATGAATGTTGAAATTAGTAAAGCTGCTTCTCTTGAAAAGAAACCTATCTTGAGAAAACTTCCTACGACAAATGCTGAGGGTACTGTAGATTTTGAGAATTCTTTGAATGAAATTGATATTTCGAAGAGAGTTAAAACTGATCAAAAGTACGTAAATGAAAATGCTGTTATAGGGGGTAATGTTACAATTCCACTTGGTGCTGGTGTTTCAGCGCTTGGACTTATACCTGGTAAAGAGATACCATTCTGTGACCGACCAGAAAATAAAAATAATCCATTATGTAAACCAGTAATAGAAGAAATCCCATTCTGTGATAGACCAGAGAATAAGGATAATCCAATTTGTAATCCAACAGTTGAAGAGAAGCAAGACTGTAAGAATCCTGAATATGCGGCGGCTCATCCTGAGCTATGTAAGATTCCAGAGAAGAAAGATGAAGGTGGCGGTAAGACGAATGATAATAAGGGAGGTGAAGATAAGAAAAAAGATGAAGAGGGAAGTGGCGATGGCGGTGAGAAAAAAACTGAGAGTAAGGCAACAGAACAGCAAGCACTTACTATGGCGCCATTAAATGACATTAAAGGTGATGTGAATAAAGCCGCTGCAGCAATCAGTAATTTAAAGGAAATGTATAAACAAAAACCAAATAATAATGGTCGTGAATTATATTTAGGCTCACAAGAAAAAGATTTCTACACTGCTCAAAAACAATTACAAATTGCTATAGATCGTAAAGATCAAGCTGGTATAGCGCTTTGGACTAATAAAGCAACTGATAGTTATAACGCAATGGTTAATAACTATAATGATGTATCCGAATTTAAAGTTAGTCCACCAAGTGGTGGAGGAAGTAACTTAAATCAATCTTCAGGAGCCTCAGACGGTAATAACTGGGGAGGATAATTTATAATTTATAATAGTAGTCATATGAGATATTTTTCTATTGCTCTTGCCTTAACATTTCTTGTCTCATGTTCAGGTACTGCAAACAATGCTGAATCACTTAATACACAGAATCTAGAATTATCTAAAACAACAGTAGCTGATCCTAAGGCTGATAATGCAAATAGAGTTCAGGATCAGAATATAAAAATTCAAAACAAAAATATTGACTTTTAGTGAATTCATGTCTTAATGTTTCCATACCTTCTCATATGTATTTTATAAGATCTTGAACATGATTAATATTACTAGAAAATTAAAGCTATTAAGAGTATCAGCAGTGTTGTTATTAGGAGTTTTCTTCTGTGCTACTTTTGGTACTGCATTTGCAGCTGTAAATGTTAATGATGGAATATATTTCTCAGATGCATATAAAGATAGAGCAAACTACTTTCCTAGAGGATATACAGAACATGTATTTAATAAATACTTAGATTCTTTAGAGAAGTGCCGAGCATTTATGAAGTTAAAAAATAATGAAATTTATTTTATTAGACAGCAGCTTCAGCATACTGATATGTCTCCAGAGGAACTTGAAAGATTGAGTTCTCTTGATGAGTGTGTCGGACCGCTTTATACAGATGAAAGAGAATTTGTGGGTATCAATAAGCTTTATGGTTCAAAGACAAATAGCATTAATCCTATTATGCAGGAAGTGTATTATAAATACGGTCTTCGACAAATGTATTATGATCTGATATTCAGTCTGCAAGCTAATATAGGTGATATTTTTCAAACGAAAATATATGTGCATGATAATGTAGGTACAAATCCTTCAAATGTTCTAAAAGATACAAAAGTTAATGTAACTATTGAGGGAAATACAATAACAGCAAAAGTTGGAAATAATGTTATTTACTCTGTTGATACAAGCTCAATTAATATAAGTGCTGATCAAGAATTATTTTTCGCACAGTCATCTGATTACCCTGCAAATATTAAACTTGGATCACATCCATTATCTGACATGAGTAATTATGTCATTGAAGCAGAAAGTATTACTGATCCAAAAACGCTAAAGACTACAATCAAAAGTAGGAATTATAGAGACTTAAGATCAAGTGAATATACTCTTTCAGCTGATCGAAAATCATTCACTTATACAAAAGGTGATCAGATAGGATCATTTCCTTATAGTTACTCTCTCGTTCTCGACCTCGTAGTAAAAAAGAAAACCACTACTACTCAAACCTACACATGTGTAGACCGTATCAACGGTGTGCCAGGTGCAGGACCGCGTCTCCCACTCCCTGCTGATGCTTGTACTCCTGGACAGACAAGAGTCATAAATGGTCAGACAGTTACATGTACCGCATCTTGTCAGTTTCCGGATGTGCCTGTTGTACCGCCTACTGGCGATATTTGCCGCAGTTTATACTATTCAGATCAGGCTGAATTTAGAAGAAGAGGATATGAGTGTATCACTGTAGACGGAAGACCAACTTCCACTTGTACAGGAGATCAGCCATATAATGGATATGGAGCATGTAAACTCTTACCGCAGAATCCGAATAGTAAATGTACAGCCTGCGGATGTATCGAGATTTATGCTACAAAAGATAGTCCTGTCAGCGGAAATGGCGCTAACATGAGTCTCCTGAGAGTTACAGAGGCTGATGGACGTGAAGCAAACCAGAGTTTTTTTAGACAAACTCCAGCGATAGGTAACTACCAGACTGTATGGTATACCTTGGAAGTAAGTAACCAGACAGATGACACTGTTGCGAGTGAAGTACATGTACTTGCATCTCCAAATGTAAGAAGCTTAACAGACGGTAGTAGAAAATTGAGATATGTTGGAAATAACCGTGGTGGTAATGCAGAGTTTACTTCTGAAGGAGATATTCAGTTTGTAAATGCTCGGGTTGTATTGAATAGCAAGAGTCCATACCGGAACTCAACGCTTGCTTCAGCATCTATACCTGCTCCTGAAGTAGATGCAAACAGTCTTGAAGCTTTCAAGAATAATCCTGTGAGTCAGCCGATCATAGTGAAGAATCTTTATCCAGGAACTAAAGCTGGTACTATTGATACAAAGTCAAATGGTGACTATATACAGATATTAATAGAAGCAAGAGTAAGAACAGATGCTTCTGGACAAGATAAATTAGGAGATCCTTATACTCCTTTCCAAACAGCTCAGTTTGTAGATGATCTCTTTATGGTAAAGACTGTATCTCCTGCACCTGAGAGAAAGACTATCAATAATGCTGCAGATACAGTGATCATGTCTCGTCCGTACTTCCAGACATATAATGCTGGAGACGTGGTAACATCTGCTCTGATCACAGGTATCATCAATGCATCTACATTAGCGAAGAGCGTAGGAACTTTCCAAAGTGGAGTGTCATACAACGAAGTATCAGGTTTCCTCTTTGACTCAGGAGCTACACAGCAGGTCTTTGATTCTTCTAAAAACTTTCAGGGAATTAGCTATAGCACTGGATTTAAAAAGGAACTTACAGATAACATTAATAAGACTACAAGTGAAGGTATGAGTAAGCAGGGAAGTCTCTTTGGAGGTTCAAATGTAACTTTAAATAGTGAAAGCAACATATCAAATACGGCATTCAGTCAGCGTCTTGATGGAGAGAGAATCTTTACTCTCGATAGCGGTAACGTTACTATCTCTGGAAATGGCGTGATTAACGGCTCATCACAGCGGACATTATCACTTGGGAATAGATCAACGATCATTATCAAGAACGGAGATCTTATCATCAATTCTAATATTACCTATGCTGAGAATACAAACAGTATCGTACCAGCTGTAGCTTTCATCCTTCAGAATGGAAGTATCAAGATTGATCCAAGAGTATCACGTATTGATGGAGTATATGTAGCAGATAAGTTTATGGGTACTGATGGTACTGATGGAACTGTTGATTGGAAGAGTGGTTATGAAAGAGGGCAGTTTAGCCCGATCAAACTTCTAGTAAATGGATCTCTCCTTGGATCTATCAATGAACTAATCACCTCAAGACCATTTGTTGACAATCCAAACGCCTCTGAGGGTGGTGCTTCCATCGATGTAAACTACGATGGACGTATGATCGCAACTCCTCCTCCAGGTCTTAGAGATATACTCGGCGGATCATTTGAAAAGCTCAAACAGTAATCTCTTATACAAAAAAGCCATCCAGATCTGGATGGCTTTTTTGTTGCTATACCTCTAATCATATTCTTATCTAGAGCCCACATGATATTGAGCTATAGAGATTCTACTATACACCTTTCTTCTTCAGCGTGATTCTTCTGTTGGGTTCCTCTCCTATGCTGTCTGTCTCAATCCCTGGGAACTCAGAGACGATGTATGTGTGTACGACTCTTCTGTGATATGAATTCATAGGAAACAGAGTCTCTCGTACATCCTCCTGCATTACTTTCTCTGCTTTCTGCTTTGCCATGAGAAGAATCTTACTCTCATACTGCTCGCGGTAATTACCTACGTCCATGATGAGTATAATCTCATCATCATTCTTTTTCTTTACCATAGCTTTGACGAGATGCTGAAGTGCCATCAATGTATCTCCATGCTTACCTATGAGTAGAGGAGCGTCATCACTTTCTATCTGGATTTTGTAGGTATTCTTTTCAGTCTCTGAGACTTCTAGACTAGATGTATCTATTCCAAGAAACTCAAGAAGCTCTTTTGTAATAGTAGTAAGTTCGACAGCAAGATTCATATATACACAATAATAATGGAAGCAAATTAAACTGCCTTATACTTTTCTTTATTTACAAAGTACTGCTGTATGATAGCAAAGATTGTAGAAACTACAAAGTATAATCCGATTGCGGATGGAGCAGAGATACAAACAAAAAATATCATTACTGGGAATACATATGTCATATATGTATTCATCTGAGACATATCAGGCATTGCAGGGTCACCATTTTCTTTCACAACCTTAGGAGGAGTCTTCTGAGTCCCATTTGCAGCAAATGAGATTTTCATCTGGATAAACTGTAGTAATCCTACAATTAATGCTAGTACGATATTTCCAGCATTTGCAAGATTGATAAGACCAAGGAAGATAGGGTTGAGTGCTTCAATATTCACACTCTTGAGAGGCTCATATAGAAATACCGTAGAGCTTAAGTTCAATCCGTGCTGTACCGCAAAGTAGAGTGCGATAAGGATAGGAAGCTGAATAAGTAGTGGAAGACAGCTGCCAAGAGGGTTAACCTTGTGTTCCTTCATAAGTGCCATCGTTTCCTGACTGATCCGCTGTTTGTCATCCTTATACTTTTCCTGTAGAGCTTTAAGCTTCGGCTGTATCTTCTGCATCTCTTTTTGTGACTCAAGCATTTTCTGAGTTGGGATCAGAAGGATAAACTTGATAAGCAGAGTAAGTATGACGATACCCCAACCGAGGTCATTTCCTGCCCAAGTGGTAAAAAGAATGAGGAGGTTATAAAGAGGTCGGTTGAATAATGTATTCCAGATAGAACCAAAGAATCCTTCATCTTTAATAGTAAAAGGGGCCTCATAGACCTCTCCGGCTAAGGTAACTTTGATGGAATAATTTCCTGCATCTTTGAATAATTCCTTATACCATGGTGCATAGTTTACTGTTATGCCTGTAGAAGGAATGCTGTATGGAGTTTTTTCGCAAGCATACGTTGTAGCTGCTGTTACTTTCTGTCCATTTTTGTATACATCAAACGGTTCCTCAGGACATTCAGACGGGAGTGTTACGACCTGTCCTCCAGATCCAGTCTTAAGCTTTAATTCTATATTCTCACCATAACCATATTCTTTCTTTGAAGTCTCTATCATAAGAAGCTGACCACTTGATACGGTCACTACTGGTGCTGCTGGTTTTGCAGGGAAGAGAAAATAGTTAATAAGAAGCGCTAGTCCGAACGCGAATACGAAGGTAATGAGAAAATCTTTTTTGAACATTATGTAATGAGTGAGGAGAAAATCAAAATCTGACTGATGTATAAATACGTCTTCCTTATACTAGGGAAATATTTGTATATTGCAAGGCGAAGGAAGCACCTTATTCTTGCATTTACACAGAGAACACTATACTTTTTATATATTTAATCTGTTGAATCAGATATTTTTAAATTCTACATCTTCTATGTCTTTTCTTTCACAGGATAGGTTAATGGCAATATTTGAGTATCAGACTGAAATCCTTATTGGAAAACATTATCCTGAACACACCGGACTTAGCATAGAGGAGTTCCTGCGTCTTCTTGAACCATTAAGGCATCAGTTACATACCCTGCAGCTTCAGGATGTGGATTTTGAAAAAGGATACTTACCTTTTGCTATTGTGATATCTTCAGAGCTTATGTCAGCAAAAAAGATGATGCATCTTGTGACATATTCCGGTAAACCGGGAATAGATATCATGAGACCTAAGGAACCTGAGGATTTTCAACATATCCCTAGTATAACCATACCAAATAAAAGTGCTTACTTGATAGTGGGTATTGATAGAGGGAGAGAAAGTCTTAATATTGTTCCAAAAGAAGCTATGATATCTATCACGCAAAAAAACCGTTCTGCACTGACAATAGAGGAGGGGATTGCTTTAATTACGTATTATCCTGAATTTCTGCTCAAGAATAACTGTTTTCTATTGCTGGCTTCCAGAATTCCAAATGATAAAAGAGTGCTTGCTATCTGGATCAACGGTGCAAAGCAAGCAAATCTCGGCTGGTGCTGGGAGGGAAATCCTCATACATGGCTTGGTTCAGCTTCGTGTGAAAGGAGAGTTGGATAACTATTTTGTCGCTTCTTTTTTTAGGAGCTGGAAACTTGTAAGTAGACCTGCATATTTATCGTAGTTTTTCTCAGAGGTGGATGTGGTGATGTTGATTGTGTATCCAGTATATCTATCTTGGATGACGTATCCTTGTACAAATGTCAGGATTGGAGAATCCACTGACGGTCGAGCCTGAAATATATGGATCTTTGTTGCTTGTCCGCTGATAGTTGCATCTCTGACGTCGAGTTTAGTATACTCCTGGGTTACCAATGGAGCTTTTGTTATATTGTCACTAGCATATGTGGCACTATTAGTTGCTGTGAGTAGATTCTCCTGAAAGATCGTAAGCTTTGGGTAGACTCCATCTATAGTGTATCCAGCACGGAACACTTTAAAGTTATTTGCCGGGAGTCGTGTTTCTACTTCATTGGAAGGCATCTCGACCCATGATGTAGGAATACTGATATTATAATTCTGTCCTGTGTAACTCGTTGTAGAGCTCGTTGCATCGGGTGTGCCACAGCTTGTCAGTACACATATCATGAAAGCAGCTAATATTTTTTTCATCATTTTAGAAAAGAAGAAGCCAGATAATAAGAACGGCAGAGATGACACCGGCAATACTTCCAGCAATAATATTTTTTGTTGGCAGAGAAGTCATAGCAGTACTTTTTACATCTTTCATTGTGAGAAAGAATAAGGTCGCGTTTATCCCTAGAAAAAGAAGAGTAGGGAAGAACGTAAATACATGTATAAAACTCAGAAGACTTTTAAACCCTGCGCTGATAGGACTTAATAGCAATACCGCTGAAAGAAGATATAGAGCTCCTACAGTTAGAAATATTCGATGGGCAACGATGCGTGCTTCGTAGAGTAGAGAAATCATAATTTTGGGAGAAATAACAGTGTGAGTATATAAGATTTTTCTTGAGTTGGAAATCTTTTATCCCTTTCGAATTCTTTTTGATATATTTTCTACTTCAACAAGGAGTTCTTCAAAAGAAAGTGCTGCTGTGTCAGGCTTTGGCATTATAGAAATGTAGAGATTTTGTGGAAAAATATGTTTCGTGAGCCGAAGTGCCTCCATGACACGACGTTTCATATGATGTCTATCTACCGCGCTCTTATACATCTTCTTTGTGACTGTCACAGCAAACTTACTATCAAAAGGTTTTTCAGTATTCTTTCTAAGGACGCGCATGTTAAAAAAAGAAGTACTGACAGGTATAGCTTTTCTAGTCAGTACTTCTTTTATTTCTTCAGCCCGTAGACGATCACGTTTTTTGAGCATGAGTAGTGCGGGTTTTACACAGAGAGTGACTTTCGTCCTCGGCTTCTTCTTCGTGCAAGTACCTTCTTACCTCCTGGAGTACGCATACGGGAGAGAAAACCATGTCTTCGATGTCGGCGTCTAACCTTAGATTTTGATAACATAATAGAGCTATATATTGAGAAATTAAGCACGTTGGGAATAACGGTATATATCCTTACTGATATGAGAGAAAAAGTCAATGTTTTGTGAAAAAGTGGGGGAGGAAGGGAAGTAAGTAAGTAAGTAAGTAAGTAAGTGGACTCAATTATTAGAGCACAGTTATTGAGTCCAATTACCGAGCCCCAATTACTTTCTTACTCTCTTACTCAATTACTCCCCCTTAAGTATCACTAAACCATGATTTTTCTACACTCGTCAATAGCACGCCCTTCCTCCTCATGATATAATGATTAGACAGTCATTTACAAATAACAAACAAAAACATGTTAGTCGCGTCGAGTAAGAAAACAAAACGTAATGTAGTACTATTTCTTCTCCCACTATTCATTTGTGAAATTTTTTCTTCTTTTTCTATAGCGCCAGAGGCATACGCACAAAGTGCTTCTGTGGGCAAACACACTTTTAAGGTAAGCGCTTACTATTCTCCGCTTCGTGGTCAGGAAAATTATCTTCGCGGTAATTATGAAGCTGAGATTAGGCTCAATGGACGAGGTGAATTTGGAGCTTCAGGTGTTGCTGTACATCCAGGTATGATTGCAGCCCCTAAGACATATCCATTTGGAACGAAAATCCAGTTAAATGGACTTGGTGTTGGAACCGTGGAGGATCGAGGAGGTGCCATCGTGGCTGCAGGAAACAATGGGCATAATTATGACCGTTTAGATGTCTGGATGGGATATGGAGATGAAGGTCTTCAGCGAGCACTTCAATGGGGAGTTCGTGTCGTAGATGGAGAGATCCTTAGTAATAGTAGTGCTCTTGATACTATTAATTATGGAGGACTGCAGGAGCAGATTAATGGCAAAAATTCTTCAGTCAAAAAGGAAGAACCAGCTCTCGATCCAGCAGAAGCGATGCTTTTGCAGGCACAGGTACAGGAGCTTGCTGAACGTGATGAACTGTTAAACTCATTTCCTGCAAATATTGGTGTAGGAGCATCTGGAAATCAGGTGCGTCTTATCCAGGCGGCTTTCTCAAAACTTGGATACTATAGAGGTAAAATTGATGGTGTGTATGGATATGAATTAGCAAATTCTATTCTTACATTTCAGGTAAGTAAAAAGATTGTCTCTTCGGAGGATGATCCAGCAGCAGGATACTTTGGTTTGAAAACGAGAGTAACGCTTATTGAAATTCTGATGAATAAAAAGGTGAAGATTGATGAGCTTGCGGCAGAGGTTACCCTTGCTCAAAAAGATATATCTAAGCAAAAGGTAGAAATTGCTTCTGCAAAAAATGAAGTGAAGGCAGATACAATTATTCCTAATATGCCTGCATCACAAATGGAAATTGCATCACTCGTTGCAGCGCCAAAGTCTGAAAGTAAAAATGTACCAGTGTTGATCGCAATCAGCACAACCTCAACAGTACCTTTTATTCAGGCCGAGAAGCCTAGAACTACTGAGTATAATGATCCAATAGATTTCAAAACTCCAACGATATCTGCTGATCTCATCCAAGATGTACAAGCAAAACTTATGACTATGGGTTATAATCCAGGACCTATTAACGGAAAATGGAATGCTCAGACTCGAACAGCCATGAGACAGTTCCAGATTAAAAACAATCTTCCAATAACTGAAAAGATCACGCCTGAAGCTGCACGGAGCTTCGATACAATCATGAAGACATCGACGATTACTTGGAGCATGCCAGGAGCGGAGAGTCTTCCTGAAAAATCTCAGATGATTGAAGAACTGCAGAAATACATGAAGAGAAAAGGACTTTATACAGGATTAGCGACAGGAAAAGCTGACGCAGCCTTCTTTAAAGGAATGCTTAAAATTGGAAAAGAGGATACATTTAAAAATCTTTTTCCAAGTCTATACGGAACAAATAAGGGCTGGGGAGAGAAAAAAATGTAAGTGCCCTTGGAAAGTAACTAAGCCTCCAGTACACTAGAGTCAAGAAGCATTCTTGACTCTTTTTTTATGGTTGCACGTGTAGCTTTCTACGATGTAGGGATGATAGGCGAAGCATTTTCCTATGCAGTGCCAGATGATTTGGTGTCTACACTTCAAGTTGGATTCCAAGTATATGCTCCTGTCGGCAATAAAGATAAGCTCGGGATAGTACTGCAACTAATGGATGAGGAAGAGATACATGCACTGAAGCACATTTCTTCGATTCATGCTCACTCTGAGGCGCCGCTGCTTACTTCAAGACAGGGAATGCTGGTACTTTGGATTGCCTGGTATTATAGGTCTCCTCTGCATAGAGTGCTGCGTCTTTTTATCCCTGAGAAAATATGGATTGATAACTATACACCAAATATACAATGGAAATATAGTACTCTGGTTTCTTCAGATGAGATTTCTGCCAGATCTAAAAAGCTTAAAAAACTAGTGGAAGTTATAGAAGCAGGAGAAAACCCTAAGGATTTTTCGAAGGAATTTCCAGAAAGATTTTTAAAAGAAGCCATAGAAAAAGAGATTATCAAAAGAACATATCTTAGGCTTGATCCAGTTCGTGAAGCAAAAGATCAGGCAGCAGCTGTAAAGAAGCATCTTACATCAGAGCAGCAGGAGATTGTTGATACTGTTTATAAAGAAACGAAAAGGAATATATTTCTTTTATTTGGTATTACTGGTTCAGGTAAAACTCATATCTATCTGGAGCTTGCTTTAAAGATGCAGAGAGAGGATAAACAGACACTTCTTCTGGTTCCTGAGATTGCACTGACTCCACAGCTTATTCACTATTTTACTGAAGCCTTCGGAGAGAAAATAAGTATTTTCCATTCTCACTTATCTATGGGAGAAAAACAACAGGAGTGGCTTCGGGTAAAAAGGAAAGAAAGTACACTAATTATTGGCTCACGTTCAGGAATCTTTGCTCCTTTGATTGATCTTGGTGTGATTATAGTTGATGAGGAGCATGAGTGGACCTATAAAAATGAGCAGAATCCTAGGTACCACGCAAGAAGAATTGCTGAAGCATATATTCAGCTTCAAGAAGGAACATTGCTTATTCTTGGATCCGCAACTCCAAGTATTGAGACGATGTACAGAGCCATGGAAAAAGAAATAGTGCTTCTTAGTCTGGATAAGAAAATCTTTGATCAGACCCATATCCTTCCTGCCTAGTACGGAAAAAATTACTATTTTCTTCTCTCATAAAGTGAGTAGTATTAGATATACTTGTCACACACCTTATTATTTGAATAATTGCGTCATGAAATATCCTCAGGCTTTAGAAAAAGCTATAGAATCATTTGCAAAACTACCGGGCATTGGTAAAAAAAGCGCACAACGTATGGTACAGCATTTACTGAAAACTGAAGAGCGTGAAGTACTTCAGTTTGCCTCTGCGCTCGAAAGTCTTAAAACAGATATACACTTCTGCAGCAGATGTTTTCATATTACAGAAAAGGGTGAGGACCTCTGTGCCGTCTGTGCTGACTCCTCAAGAGATCATAGTATACTTTGTGTAGTAGAGGAGTTTATAGATGTATTTGCCATAGAACAGACAAAATCCTATCACGGTGTATATCATGTTCTGCATGGCTCTCTCTCTCCTATCAATGGAGTTGGACCAGGAAAACTTACGATTGAGCAGCTTTTAGCACGCCTTTCAAAGGAACCAATTGATGAACTTGTATTTGCTACCAACCCTACTCTAGAAGGTGAGGCAACGGCTATGTACATCAAAAAGCACATAGGAGAAGAATCAGGGATAAAGTTAACGAGGATTGCAAAAGGAATACCTATGGGTGGAGATATTGATTACGCTGACGAAGTGACGCTTGGAAATTCATTACAGCAAAGAGTAGGGTATTAAGGGGAGATTGGGGCTCGGTAATTAGGCTCAATCATTGGGCTCACATCATTAAGTAATTGAGCTCAATGATTGTAGCCTAATTAAGAGCCCTTAATAATTGAGCTCAATGATAAGAGCCCAATTACCGAGCCTCTCATCATCGCGCCACAATTACTTATTACCACAATTCTTTTATCTTCCTTTTCTTGATGATCTTGAAAATAAGAGTACACTTTTTCCCGTAGTTGATATCTTATTCCTTCCTAAATGAAAAATATTTTTCGAATGGTGCTTGCGATGCTTCTGCTACTTGGTGCTATGCCAGCGCATGCTGCTTTTTCTGATGTGCCTGCCAGTTATACATATTCAAATTCCGTAGACTATGTTCAGCGTGAAGGGATCGTTACTGGATATGCTGATGGTACCTATAAGCCTGAAAGCTCTATTAACAGAGCAGAGTTTACAAAGATTGTCGTAAATAGTTTCTATAAAAATGAAGTGGATGATGCATATATTTGTAACCAAGAATATAAGACAGACATCAGCATGTGTGAGGGGATTAATAAATGTGAAGCTGCTGCTTTTGTAAACTATGGTGCATGCATGGGGTACTCAACTGATGCAAATGGTAAACCTGATCCGAAAAGCAGTATTTTAAAGGTATATGATAGTTGTTTTCCTGATATAACTAATGGAGTCTGGTATCAGAGATTCGTCTGTCTAGCAAAAATGAAGTCACTTATTGGAGGATACCCGGATGGATCATTCAAGCCAGAACAAAATGTATCTTTTGTGGAAGCTTCTAAGATTCTTTCAAATGCTTTCGGATTTTCCACATCCCAAGATGCGGTCTGGTACCGTCCTTATGTAGGAGCACTCGCAGATAGAAAGGCTATTCCTTCTACGATTAGTCTTTTTGAACAGAAGATTACTAGAGGTGAGCTTGCTGAGATCATTTACCGCTTGAAGGAACAGGTAGTAAACCGTGACTCTAAGGCATATTCGTCGTTAAAGTAATTCCTTCTCTATAGTAAGGTTTCTCTTGTTCTTCATGCTTGAGTACATATAATAAGAACAAGTTATTTTATTATTGCACATATGAAGCCTTTTTATATTACTACGACTCTTCCATACGTTAATGCAGAACCGCATATAGGTCATGCACTTGAATTTATCCAAGCTGATACGATGGCGAGATATAAAAGGCAGAAACTTGGTAAAGAACAGGTTTTCTTTAATATAGGTACTGATGAGCATGGATTAAAGATTTTTCAAAAGGCTACAGAGGTAGAGAAGACTCCCAAGGAATTTGTGGATTATTTTGCTCAGCGTTTTAAGGACTTCTGTGAACTCTTTAGTATTAGCTATGATAATTTCTATAGAACTTCTGAGGCTTATCATGTACCGACTGTTCACAAGATTTGGAATGCTTGTATGGAAAAGGGAGATATCTATAAAAAACAATATAGCGGTCTTTACTGTGTTGGATGCGAAGGTTTTAAGACTGAGAAGGATCTTGTAGATGGACTCTGTCCAGATCATGGGAAAGCACCTGTTTTAGTAGAGGAAGAAAACTATTTTTTCAAACTCTCAAAATACCGGGAAGAGCTGCTTGCATATTTTAAATCAAATCCAGAGTTTCTTTCTCCTTCATCAAAGATAAAAGAACTAGAGAATTTTGTGGCTGAACTTGAGGATATCAGTGTATCCCGAAGCAGCGATAAGGTACCTTGGGGAGTACAGGTTCCCAATGATCCTACTCAGACCATTTATGTATGGTTTGATGCGCTTCCAAACTATATAGGCGCGGTGGGATATGCAGATGATGAGGCAAGATTTCAGGAATGGTGGCCTGGAGTACAGATATTTGGTCCAGATAACCTTAGATTCCAATGTGCTATTTGGCAGGGTATGCTCGCCTCTGCGGGTCTTAAATTTACAACAAAGGCATTGATGCATGGAACAGTGCTTGATGAAGAGGGACGAAAGATGTCAAAGAGTCTTGGAAATGGTGTATCTCCTTTTGAGCAAATAGAAAAGTACGGACTCAATTATTTGAGATACTATATGGCAGCTGTGCTTCCTACATACAGTAATTCTTCATATAAAGAACAGGAACTCAAAGATGTATGTAATTCAGATCTTGCGGATGCATATGGAAATCTTCTCTCCCGAGTAGTACACATGGCAAACCTCAAAGAAGTGGAGATAAATAATGAGGCAAAGGTAGAGGAAAGCTTTAAGAAAGAAGTAATGAATTTTGTAGAAAAAGCAGAAGCGTATTTTGAAAAATTTGAATTGAATGACGGGTATAGAATTACTCATGATCTTGCACTTTTTGCAAATAAATACATTGTGGACCAGGCTCCGTGGAAGATGGAAGAGAAATCTCAAATTGAACTCGTCATCAATAACTTAAGCTTTGCGATTCATAAATTAAATGATCTCTATGAACCAATCATTCCTGAAGCAGTAGCAAAAGCTAGAGATGCACTTGAGAAGAGAGAGAAGATAGTGTTGTTTGAGAAGATTGTATAATTATTGAAATGAGCTGAGCCTGTTATCCCGTTCAATAATCATTTCTTTAGTCAAAAGAGGAAGCCCTGAGAGAGAAACTATTTCCAAATATAAAAGCTTTTTTAGATCTAATAAAGTAGCATTCTATTCCATATAGAATATAATTATCACGTAATTCTTCATTAAAATTCTATGCAAACCTTCAAAAATCCTTTTTTCCGAATACTCGGAGTACTATTTTTACTTGCGCTTCTTTTCACGCTTATATTCGTTCAGCAGTTTGTACATCTCGGAGAAGGTACTCTAAATGCTGCAGCAAAAGCTATGTATCTTTTCTTTGCAGTTATTAGCGGTTCTTGGGCAATTCTCATGCTGTTTATATTCGCTGTAGTAAAGTATCTTGAGAAAAGAATGACACTTATGATGAGTGATATGAAAAAATATAGAAGAGATGAGCAGGTGATAGATTATCAGGAGTAGGGAATTGTGTATTTTAGTAGTTTCCTATACAATAGATGTAAAGATTTTTTACAGTATTTATGCAGCAGTCTTCTCCGAAATATACTCCAAAGCCTCGTCTTTCACAGCAGGAATGGAAGAATCAGCAGTTCCAAAAAGTTCTTGACCGGCAGAAATATTCCAAGAAACGTCAGGAGTTTTTTGTGCTTCAAAGAAAGCTTATCAAGTTTGGAATAGTAGCTGCTGCTGTAGTTTTTCTTTTGCTTCCATTATTTGGAATTCTTGACTGGGGTATGAGTCTTATCTTTATGCTAGTGGTTATTCTTGTCTTAGGTGCTGCATACATCAGTGCGAGTATGCAGGAAAAATCTCTCAAAAAAATGCTCATTGGCAGTGATTCTCTAGATAAACTCTATGCTCTCAATCCCTTTGACTTTGAAGAGGCCGTAGCGGCGGTGTTTCGAAAACATGGTTTCCAAAATGTTAAAATTACTCCATCTTCACTTGATGGAGGGATAGATATTATTATGGAAAAAAATGGAGAGAGTTACGGTGTGCAGTGTAAAAAATATGATCCTGAGTCTTATCTAAAGATCGAGATTGTAAAAGCTGTCATTCCTTCTTGCCAGAGACTTGGACTTAAGCGCCCTGTATTTGTTACAACAGCGAAATTTAGTGATCATACTAAGGTATATATGAAAGATGAGAATATGTGGCTGATTGATGGCGCAGAGCTCGTTCGAATGATGAAGACTACTTAAACTTATCTTTACGGTTTTAGATTCTTTTTGTATAGTAGCTCTAGCTTCACATTACTCCTTTATGGATACATCATCTAAAAATGCTTCCTATAATTCTCTCTTAGAGGTCTTTCTACTGCCTCTAGCAACTTTTGTATGGATCGCGGAGAGTATATATATTGATATCAACGCATTCAAAATACTGGGACTTATATGGTTCATTCTAGTTTTTTTTATTAGCATACCTATTTCAATCATTATCAGCGATTTTATTTCTGGTCTCGTTCACTGGTTCTGTGATTCTTACGGGACAAAGGATACATTCCTGATTGGTCCGCTTTTTATTCAAAATTTTAGACAGCATCATCTTACTCCTCTGGGGATGTGTAAGAGTAATTTCTTCGGTACCATTGGTCATGCGGCTCTTGTTGCTTCTATTCTTTTAGGATGCCATCTTCTTCTTTTGTTCCTTTTGCCTGCCTCTACACCAATTGCAGTATTAAGTATTATTCTTGTATGGATTTCATTTTTTGGCGTGCTTACAAATCTTTTTCACAAATGGAGTCATCAGATACATACCTCGACTTGGGTAAAAATACTTCAGAAAAGCCACGTTGTCTTAGCTCCTAAACATCATAGAGTGCATCATACTCCTCCATTTGAGCACTACTACTGTATTACTACTGGATGGTTAAATCCTCTTCTTGAAAGGATAAATTTTTTCCCAAAGATGGAAAAGCTTCTTGCTAAGTGTCATGTATACACAACAAGAGATAAATAAAAAAGCCCTCCATTTCTAGAGGGCTTTTTTTGACTTTAGTAGAGCATCATTCCAGTTGAAGTGGATGGAGAAGTGGTGCTTCTTGTTGTATCAGTATTCGCATTTAATGAAGTATCTGCTGGAGCAGCATATGACTTCCAGAGAAGTAATAGAACAATAAGTACTATTCCTGCTATCACGATTGCGAGTACGTTTGATGATGTCTCACTCTGTGGTTGATTAGTTGTTGCCATAAGAAATGGGGGTAAGTGATAAAAGCTATCTAGCATTCTACCCTTTGAACAATAAAAGTCAAATTCCTCTGTTAAACATTGAATTTAAACAGCACCACATCACCGTCCTGCATTGTATATTCTTTACCTTCCATACGGACTTTTCCAGTCTCACGTGCTTTGGTCCATCCTCCAAGATCAACGAGATCTTTCCAGCTCACCACATCTGCCTTAATAAATCCTTTTTCAAAGTCTGTATGGATTACTCCTGCGGCTTGAGGTGCTTTCCAGCCTTTATGTATGGTCCATGCACGAACTTCAGTTTCTCCTGCGGTAAAGTAGTACATAAGCCCAAGTGTATCAAAAGCCAGCTGTATAAGTGCATCTAAACCGGTATCATCTAATCCGAGCTCCTGGAGGAATTCTTTCTTATCTTCACTTGAGAGATCTAATAACTCTTCTTCAAGTTTTGCTGAAATAGGCATGACAGGTAGCGCAGCGTCTAATCCTAGCTGTTCTCTAACTTTTGTCATATCTATTTCTCCAAGCTGAGCCTCGCTCACATTTGCAGCATATATAAATGGCTTCATCGTCAGAAGATGAAGAGGTCTTAATAATTCTTTTTCTTCATCCGTAAAAGAAAGTGTACATGCGAGATTTCCTTCGAGGAGGGTATTTTTAACTGTACTGAATAATGCATCAAGTTTTACGGCATCTTTATCTCCTGCGCGCGCTTTCTTTGCATTTTGTTCATACTGTTTTCCAAGAGTCTCAAGATCTGCAAGGATAAGCTCTGCATTGATAATTTCGATATCTCTTTTAGGATGGACAGAGTTTTCCACATGGGTTACGTTTGAATCCTCGAATACACGTACTACCTGTAGTACCGCATCGCACTCACGGATATTTGCGAGAAACTTATTTCCAAGTCCTTCACCTTGTGATGCTCCTTTCACGATTCCGGCTATATCCACAAATTCTACAGTGGAAGGTACAATTTTCTGCGCATTCACTGTTTTTTCAAGAGCAGTGAGCCTATCATCACGCACCTCTACGATTCCTACATTAGGATCGATAGTACAAAAAGGATAGTTTGCTGCCTGAGCAGCACGGGACTTTGTAAGAGCATTAAAAAGAGTTGATTTTCCTACGTTTGGAAGACCTACGATACCTATCTGAAGAGCCATGATATGTGATATACAATATAACTGCGACTTATCTTAAGAATAATGGAAGAAAAGTAAATGGGGAAGTCAGGAGGCTTGGGTAAGGGGCACATAATTAGGCTCTCATAATTGAGCTCAATTACTGAATGATGTGAGCCCAATTATTGAGTTCAATTATATGAGCCCCAATTACTTACACAAAAAAAGAACCACTTCATTACTGAAGCAGTTCTTTTAAATATGTTACCTGTTCTTATTAATCACTTACCTTTATGTAATACTTATTTGAAGCAACTCCTTTCTCAAGCTTTGGAGGGTTTGTTGTAAGATCAGAAATAGTGTTACCATTTGAACTATAGTTTGCATTTCCGGCATTCTCCATTTTTGCAGCTATAACGAATCCATTTTTAGGAATACCGTTAGCTTGTACAAGTGTGTAAAGATATCCACCTTCACAACTACCTACATCATTTGTTTTTACAGGGTCAGAAGGGAAGTTCTGTACTGAAAATATACCAAGCTCGATAAGTCTATTTGCAGTAGCAGTTTCTGGTTTGATACATCCTCCGTCCGGAAGTGAACCATTACTACTTCTATAGCTCTCAAGAGCTGCAGCAATACGACCAATATCAGTTACTCGCTGAAGATCACGTGCCTGAGCAGGTCCTCTGAGAAGCTGAGGTAGGATAAATGCCATGAGCAATCCAATGATGAGGATTACGATAAGAAGTTCTGTAAGGGTGAAACCTTTTTTGAGAGTACGTTTGTTCATGATGTTGAGAGAAAAATTGGAAAATAAAACCTTCTTTCTTGTTATTATACCAGTAAAGGTATGATTTTTGCAAGAGACTGCTTTAAGTATTTGCATAGACCTCTTCAAGCGAGGTAAGTCCCTGTAATACTCGTATAATACCATCCTGCCTCAGGAAGGTAGTGCCTTCACGTGCCGCAATGACAGATATCTGCATTGTAGATTCCTCCTGAAGAATCGCCTGTTGAATAGGATCAGTAAATTTAAGAATCTCATAAATGGCAAGACGTCCTTTGTATCCTACGTTACTGCATTCCGAACATCCAGTACCTGCCTGCGGAATCTTAAAATCTTTAATTTGGAGATTTGGAAGTCGAGTCTTAACTTCCTCCGCAGAGAGCGTCTTGAGAGAGTTTAGGATATCTGTCCGCACAATATCAGAAGGAGCTGTCCAAATCTTACATTTCTGGCAGAGAACACGCACAAGACGCTGTGCGATAATGATCTGAACAGTTGAAGTGATCAGATATCTTGGCACCTGCATATTTAATAGTCTTGTGATTGTTTCAATGGCAGAATTCGTATGGAGAGTGGAAAGAACAAGGTGACCTGTAAGTGCAGCTTCGATAGAAGTTTCCAGAGTCTCTTTATCTCGTATCTCACCCACCATCATGATGTCGGGATCCTGACGCAGAGCGTTTCTAAGTCCTGTAGCAAATGTATAGCCAATGTCGGGATGTACCTGGCTTTGATTAAGACCGCTCATTTGATTCTCCACTGGATCCTCAAGTGTCAGAATATTTACAGTGTCATTATTTAGATTATTTAAGCATGCATAGAGAGTTGTTGATTTTCCAGAACCTGTTGGTCCTGTGTTGAGGATAATTCCATTAGGTTTCTCAAGAGCTTCCTTCATTATTGCAAGACTTCGACCCTCAAGTCCGAGCTCTGAGAGATTTGGTATTTTGAAAGAGTGATCGATAATACGCATTACTACCTTTTCTCCATAGATGGTAGGGAAGACTGAGACACGGATATCTACCATCTTTCCTTCAGAGATAGTGGTATGTATACGTCCGTCCTGAGGTTTTCTATGCTCATCTATCTTCAGGTTGGACATTACTTTTACTCTGGATACGAGCGCTTTATGAAGAGCATCACCATACTCGATAAGTGTATGGAGCTTACCGTCAATACGGAGACGTACACGTACTTTTTGATCAAGCGGTTCTACATGGATATCGCTGGCTCTTTCTGCCACTGCGATTTCCATCATGTCCGCGAGTACTTCAGGAGCTTGACCTGAGACTATTGATTCCTGAAGATCTTTTACAAATTTTGATGTGTATATGAGACTGTTCATAGGTAGAGGGTGTAGAGCTCAGAGGTGAGTTCTTTAATATTTTGTAGAGCTGACAGTGCTTTTCTGAGATTTTTGCTTGCGACTGCATTAGCATATTCTGTTTTATAGCTGTCTATATATTGTACCAGACTTTCTTTTTTTATGCGCTTATCTTCTGTAAAATCTGCAATCTTATCTGCTGTAGTGATTTTGTCCTCCAGTTCTTTAATTTCTGTCTGTATCGTTGTAATACTATTTTCAGATACTGCTTTGATATAAGCTGTAAGCTTCATCTCAGACGTAAGTATAGCTCCTGATGAAGTTGCAATATCATCCTTTGGTAAAGTAACTTTTATCTGGTTTACTTCAACAAAAGGAAATAGGGGATTATTATCGAGAGAGAGTATCGGAAGGTTACCGCTGTCATAAATACCTTTCAAAAATTCTTTTAAATTGTCATTAGTTGTCTTTAAGAGAAATGAGATATCTACGGTGTCATAATATTCAGTGGAGATGGTACCTTCTTTGACGCTAATATTTTCAAATATGAATGGTTTTTGAGGAGTATTGATATTCTCCTGTAGTCTATCAAAGAAACGGACATAATCATTAAGGTTGACTGATGTAGGCATAATCTTGCCTAATATTTTTACATTCTTTTCCACAAGACTATTTTTTGCACTATCTAAGTACTTCTGAAACGTATTTGCAACTGTAGAATAAGCATACATACTAACAAGACCCATCTGTTCCTCAGTGATAGAAGGCTGATCCCGGAATTCTTTTATCTTTTCCTGATTTGCAAAAGTATTCATTACTTCAGCTATTTTTTCTTTGCTGATAATAGAATTTTTAAACTGCTGTACAAGCTTATTTGTATAAACATTATTCTCCTGATCCTTGAGAAAGCGTTCTTTTTCTCTTAAAAAAATCTGTGCCAGAGCATTTTCATCCAGTGCATGTGTATTATGTGCCTGGGAAGAGAGGTAGAGATAGCTTCTCCAGAATGTACAGGGATCAACAAATGTCCCACAGTAAGGAGCTTTTATAAACCATCCTGTAAATATATTTACTATAAAAAGGGCACCTATGACAAAACAAGAGATGGAGATGATACGTATTGATTGTATTTTTGAAATTGGTAATTGCATAGTAATAGCTTTTAAGAGTCAGAGGGATTTTTTTTGAGACTATTGATCTCCTGTTCTATATTTGTCTTCTTATCTTTAGCATTACTCTCATCAGGATCCTGAAGAGTTGCATGGAGTATAATAGGAGTGAAAAATTCTGTGAGTAGCGCGCCGCTGCCAAGCTCCTGCCTTCTAGTATACTCATCAACACTGATATCTTTAAAATAGCTGGACTGCTCAAATGCATCTACGATACCTGCAGCAAGTGAAATACTTGATCCTGACTTTTGATCTTCGTTTACTCCGTAGTATGTGCCATAAGCTCTGACATTTTCCAGCAGGACTTTTTTATTTGCCTGATCAAAGCTGATAGATCCAATTGTGATCTTTTTTAAGATATCATTAGCAGCTACAATTTGCTTAATGGTCTGATCTATTCCTACATATGCTCTAAACCAATTAATTTTTTTTGTAAAAAGCTCTCGTGCTACTGCAAGTTCGGGAAGACTATCTAGCGAACTTGATATAAGGAGTTTATCAATATCTTTTCCTGTATCTGAAAGAGTTGTTTTTGTTTCTGCTACTTTAGACTCAAGTACCTGGCGGTTTTGTCTTTCCTGACTTATCAGCCTGCTTAGTGAGAGACTTCCCATGATATTTTCTCCTCTAGGGCTTACCCTTAGTATGAAAAAAGTAGAGAAAAGTAGTGAGAGTATAAGAAAAATTACTCCTCCCCATAATATGAGAGGTATGTTATATGCTGGAAGAGCCAAAGATGCACGCTTTCTTTTCTTTCCGTGTACTTCGGAATGAAAGTTGGTGTTAAAAATCTGGTTAGGATTTTGTCCATCTATTTTATCTTGCTTTTTCATAGGTTTGACTAGTATTTTACGTCTGTATCAGTATTATTCTATCACATTGGAGAAACAAGGGTCAAAGCGAGCTTATGGACTATTTCCCAGAATATTTATTACTATCATTTCAATTCACGCTTCATGGCGCCCAAAAGTAAATCTTTAAATGAAATCACCCTCTACTGTGATGGGGCATCCAAGGGAAATCCAGGAAGAGCTTCTTGCGGATTTGTATTGTCTGACACAAAGACTGGTAAAGAAATTCTAAAGCAGGGAACATATCTTGGTGAAAAGACAAATAACCAGGCGGAATACACAGGACTATTATTAGCTTTAAGAAGAGCAAAGGAGTTTGAACCACAGAAAATCCACTGCTATTTAGATAGTGAACTTGTTACAAAGCAAATGAAAGGGGAGTATAAAATTAAAAATAGTGAAATGAAGAGACTTCATGATTTAGTGGTTGAAGAAACAAAAGATGCTGAAGTAGAATTTTCTCATGTGTTAAGACATCTTAATTCGGCAGCAGATGCGATGGCAAACTATGCTATTGAGAAAGGTAGTAAGGTTGGTGATTCATTTATATTTCGCTCTTGATAATTATGACGGAACTTATATATAAACCGTTATCTACCCTTACTGCTTCCCAGAAAAAGGAATGGCAGTTATTTATAGAGAGTATTCCTGAAACAAAAGGGTTTTTATATCAGAACCTTGTGTGGGCGGATTTTATCAAAACACTTATACCAAAAGATGGTATAGGTCTTTATCTTTTGAGAGAGAAGCATACGGGTCAGATACTTATTGGAAGTATGGGATATAGATATCCTCTTTTGAGGAGGAAGTATTGGCTTTATTTCTCAAGAGGTCCCTTGTTCCAATGGAAAGATCGGGAATATCTAAAAACGTTCTTTGAGGAGGTAAAAAGGATTGAAAAAGATGCAGTCTGGATTAGGTTTGACCCTGCTATTGCTGAATCATCTGAGACCGTCTCTTTTTTTTCTTATGCAAAAGCTCACAAGTCTTTTCATCCCAAGAAGACACTTGTACTCGATCTTACTCCTACAAAAGATGAGATCTTAGCGCAAATGCATTCAAAAGGAAGATATAATATTCGTCTTGCAGAAAAAAAGGGTGTAGAGGTGTTTGGATGGGAATATAAAGATCAGAGACTAACTAAGCTTAGTGGTATGGAGTATACTGATGAGCTTATAGATCCAGTGGGGCTATTTTCTGATATGATTTATGAAACTGGAAAGAGGGACGGTTTCTCAGTACATAGTAGAGAGTATTTTGAAAATTTCCTCAGAACTCTTGGCTCTGAGCATGCATTTTTACTTTTATCTAAACATGGAGATGAATGGATCGGCGGAGGAATATTCACATATACTTCTGATGCATGTATCTATTACTATGGAGCTTCTCTTCATCAGTACCGCCAGCTTATGGCACCTTATCTGGTACAATGGAAAGCTATTACTTATGCGAAAGAGGTTTTGGGATCAAAGATCTATGACTTTCTTGGTATTGGAAGTGCAGAAAATGATGCTGCTCTTGCCGGAGTAACAGAGTTTAAAAGAAAGTTTGGCGGACAGGAGCGAGGTTTCGTTGGAACTTTTGAAATAAGAGTAAAACCTATGTGGTTTCTTTTGGTAAAAATAGCAAAATTTCTCAAAAAAATACGGAAGATAAAAAGATAGGTAAATAAAAATATACTGAATGTTTAGTCAACCCTATTTTCTACGTATTCTCATTCCTGGAGCGAGTTTTTTTGACAATCCTGAAAAGATAGATAGACTCATCTAGTATTAAAACCATCTTTACTCCTTATTGCTTAACTGATCTTATGTCGCTCAAAGGAAAATTCACCCTCGTACTACTACTGGCGCTACTTGCGTTATTTATAGCTCTACCAGCTTCATGGAAAAAAGGAATTGATCAATTTACTCCAGGGTTTCTAAAATTTGCGACAAATAAGCAAATAAGCAAAGGTCTTGATCTTGCAGGAGGAGTTGAGCTTGATTATAAGATTGATACTTCAAAGATTACTTCTGACAAAAAAAATCAGGTACTTCAGGGTATTAAAAAGGTAATCCACGACCGAGTGGATGCTTTAGGAGTTTCTGAGCCGGATATTGTATTAAGTACTATTGGTAATGAGGATCATATTAAGGTTACGCTCGCGGGTGTAAGTGATGTGGAAGCGGCAAAAAAGACTATTGGTAAGACAATACAGCTTGAATTCAAGGTACCAAAGCCGTCTCTTGATAGCGGAGAAAAGGATGTAGTAAAGAAGGATGCTGAGGCAACTCTTGCTGCAGTAAAGGCTGCTCCAGATAAATTTCAGAATATAGCTGAGGAAAAGACTAATGGAAATGAAGGAAAAGTAGCAACTACTAAAAAAGCACAGTTTCTTGATGAGCTTCCTGCAACTATAAAGGATAAGATCACAAAGGCAAAAGCAGGAGAGATTATTGGAGAACTTATAGATGATTCTGCTCTACAGAGCGCAGAACAGGGATATGTTATTGTAAAGCTTGATAATGTAAGTACTGAACTTCGAAGTTATCCTAAGAATGGTCAGCTATTTGCAGATGTTGCAAAGAAATATAATAACGCAAAAGAAAGTGATCTTGGATTTGTAAAATCTGATAATGGAGCACTTCCAGCATATCTTAAGAATGCTCTTACTGGATCTACTGCTATGCAGCAAGGACAGGTATCTGATGTAGTTGAAGCTGACGAAGGTATGGTTGTACTTTCAATGACTCAGAAGCTTGCTGAGGGCAGCGAGCAGATTGAGGCATCACATATCTTGCTTAGAACAGAACCTAGAGCAGAACTTAAGACTATTCCAGCTGCAGCGACTGAGGATGATAAAAAGAAGATAACTGAAGAAAATGCTAAGATTGCCGAGGCAAATAAGAAAGTGGATACAAATAATGCTGCCGCAAAAGCAAAGGCAGAGGATTTAGCTGCTAAGCTTAAGGCAGACCCTTCTAAATTTGCTGAATTTGCTAAAGAAAATTCTGAGGATGGTTCTGCAAGTGCTGGTGGTACTTTGGGATTCTTTGCTAAAGGAGCAATGGTAAAACCTTTCGAGGATGCAGCTTTTTCCATTAAAGATGGTGAGGTTTCAAGCGTAGTGGAAACTGAGTTTGGTTATCATATAATTATGAAGACTAATACAAAACCTGCTTCTGCTACTTGGGCAAAAATGAATCAGATCATGGTATGTTATGCTGGTGCAAAAGATGCGTCATGTGCTTCTGAGACAAGAAGTAAAGATGAAGCAAAGACGAGAGCAACAGAAGCGATGAAGGCACTTAGAGAAGAAACTAAGTATGCATATTCTCAGATACTTTATTCAACTATTCCTGACCCATGGATGCCGGCAGTAGTAGACGGCAAACAGCTTACCGGAGAATACTTCGATAGTGCTGATGTTCAGTATTATCAGAATAGACTTGATCCAGTTGTTTCTATCAAATTTAATAAGGAAGGTGGAGACCTCTTCGCAAATATAACTGAAAAGTATAAAGGAAAGCAGGTGGCTATCTTTGTCGGTGGTACTCTCATCTCTGCACCTACAGTAAACGATAAGATTACAGGAGGAAATGCAGTAATTGAAGGTAACTTTACGCCTCAGAGTGCTATTGCGCTTGCTAGAGATCTCAATACAGGAGCAATTCCAGCACCGATTTCTATATCTGGTGAGGAAGTTGTGGGAGCTGAGCTTGGAGCAGATGCTCTTCAGAAGAGTATTATTGCTGCATGTGTTGGGTTCCTTATCCTTACTATATATATTATCTATCTTTATAGAGCTGCAGGTGTGATTGCAATGATTGCGCTTCTCATATATGCGATTTTATTCCTTGCATTTATTAAGCTTCTTCCTGGATTTAACCTAACATTATCAAGTGCTGCAGCGATTATCCTATCGATTGGTATGGCTGTAGATGGTAATATCCTCCAGTTTGAGAGACTTAAAGAAGAGCTTACAGAAGGTGGTAATCTTAGTACAAATATTAAAAGATCTTTTGAAAGAGCTTGGCCAGCTATTCGAGATTCTCATGTCTCAAGTATTATTACGGCCCTCTTGCTTTTCCTTGTTGGTACAGATCAGGTAAAAGGGTTTGCAGTATTCCTCTTGATAGGTATCTTGCTTAGTCTCTTTACGGCAGTTTGGGTAACGCGTATTAGTCTTCAGATCTTTGCAACAACGGAATTTGGTAAAAGAATTCTTCCTGTTGGAATGATCAATAAGAAAAAAGATTAATAAAGATAGTAGTAAAAAGAAGCCTTTCCAAAGGCTTCTTTTTTTTATATACTACCTAATGACGTTTATTTCATTACCCAATAACCACTATGAAAAAAGGAATAGGATTTTTCAGTTTTATCTTTGGTACAGTGTTGGGAGGTATCTTTGCTCTTTTTACTGCCAAAAGAAAGGGTTCCGAGGTTCGAAAGGACTTTTATCAGGCTATTAAGAATAAGGATAATCTTTCAGATCTTCTTTTACAGGAACTGAAAGGTCTTGGAGACGAAGCTAAGAAGATTGCCACAGAAGTACGGTCATCAGAGTTAGTTGAGGAATACAAGGAGATGGCTAATGAAAAGTTTGAAGATCTTTACAAGCAGGCACAGAAAAAGATGCTTGAAATGAGAACAAACTTTGAAGATCAGTGGGAAGAACTTAGGGTTCGTTTCGAAGAAGGAAAAGAAGAGGTCAAGGCAGAAGCAATGACAGAAGGAAAGGCTCTTGCTGCTAAAGCTAATAAAACAGTTAATGCTGCAAAAAACAAAGCAACGACTGCTATAAAAAAGACTTCTGCGAAGCCTCAGTCTAAAAAATAAAGCTTATATTGAAGAGAGGCTCTAAATCTTTTATAGTGAAAAGGAAGTTCCATTGGGGCTTCCTTTTTATTTTCGTTATTTAAATCAATTGGACGGTATAATACTAGTGGATAAACCGAAGTGGAAAACTTCTTTTAATATGGTGTCATTTATGCGTAAGTTGACCGGAGAGAAGAGGGTGGGACATATAGGCACTCTTGATCCTTTTGCTACGGGATTGCTTGTCCTTGCTCTTGGGAAAGCAGTCAGATTGGTAGAATATCTGCAAGGACTCCCGAAGGTATATACAGCTACCCTTCATCTAGGAAAGGTAAGTACTACTTATGATCCTGAAGGAACTATTACTGAATATGCAGATACCTCATGTATAGATGTAGCAGCTATTGAAAAAATACTGCCTACTTTTGTGGGAGACATTGATCAGATTCCACCTAAATTTTCTGCAATAAAAATAGATGGTAAAAGAGCATATAAAGGAGCAAGAAAAGGTCACGATATAAAAATGCCTACTCGCAGAATTCATATAGAGTACATAAAAATCTTGTCCTATAATGAGCCTTATTTAGAGCTTGAAGTTGCATGTAGTACAGGCACATATATTCGTTCCTTAGGCTATGATATCGGAATTGCTTTAGGGGTTGGTGCATATGTGAAGGAGCTAAGAAGAGTATCAGTAGACACATACCGTCTAGACGACAAATGTACAGTTCTAGACATGACGAGACAAGATATAGACAATCTCCTAATACCGCTCAGGGAAATACAATTAAACATGTGTAAGGTTATTGTGTCTGATGAAATTGAACAAGGTCTTGTCTATGGAGTCCAGCCTCAATTACCTACTTCTTATGAAAATAACACTAATATTCAATTAAAGAATATGAAGGATGAGCTCCTCGCTATCGGTATTGCAGAAGAAGGATTTATAAAACTTTCAAAGGTCCTTATATAAGAGTACTTTTATTGCAATTACTCATTAGTTTAAGTATAGTACACACATCTATTTTTTCTTTTGTTCTATATCAGCATGACCAAACGCCGTAGAAGAACCCCGGCTAAGAAACGTCTCAAATCTGAAGCAGGAAATCCTTTACATATAGAAATTGACGGAAAGCTTACACGTGAAATTGTAGGTATTTTCTATCTTGTCTTTGTGTTTCTTACATTTCTCGGACTTCAGGGATCTGCTGGTCCAGTAGGAGATATGTGGATCGGATTCTTAAAGAATCTTGTAGGAATATGGGGAATATACTTATTTATATCTGTATTTAGTATACTTGCAGTACTAATCTTTTTTTTGAAAGAAGTTCCATTCAATAGTGCTAGAGTTGCGGGTCTTTGTCTTTTCTTTCTTGGTTGTTTAGGTCTTGTGCAAGTTGATGCAGGTATCAATCAGATGACACTTGCACATATTACTGAAAATGGAGGATATCTAGGATTCATAGTAGGATTTCTTCTTTATAGTGCATTTAGTGAAGCATCGAGATATATATTGTGGGCAGTGATACTTATCGGTGCCGTCTTGACGCTTGAATATTCTATTAAAGAGGTTATTTCGATGCTGCATGATAGCGCGCGGAAAAGAGAGCTTGAGAGTTCAGTCGAGGATATATTTACAAAAGAAATGGATACGTCTTTAGAAAGAGGCACTCTACTTACAAAAGACGTTATCAAAGCTGCTACTGAGGTATTTCAAAAAAGAAATCCTGTAGCAAAAAAAGATGAATTTACTGTTCATACGGCAAAAATCACTCCTGTATTTAAAGATAGTAATATGAACGTGATGGATGCTGCTGCAAAGCTCCATAAGAAAAAAGAAAAGGATATGATTGATATTAATGCAACTATTGATGAAAACTTTAAATGGGAATTTCCAAGTGTGGACTTATTAGATGATCCTGATGAAGAGGTGCATTTAGATGATGGATACTTGAGAGATAATGCGAAGAAGATTGAAGATAAGCTTGAACAGTTTGGTGTAACGGTGAAAGTAAAAGATGTAAAAGTGGGACCTACTGTTATGCAGTATTCACTTCAGCCGGCGGAGGATGTGAAGCTTTCAAAGATCACAAGTCTTAGAGATGATCTTAAACTTGCACTTGCAGCTGAGTCGCTCCGAATAGAAGCCCCTATCCCAGGCAAATCATATGTTGGTATTGAAATGCCGAATGAAAAGCGTTCAAACGTTCGCTTAAAAGAGCTTCTACTTTCAGACAGCTTTTATTCTCTAAAAGCAAATCTGCGTATTCCTTTAGGAAAAGATGTAAGTGGATCTCCTGTTATTGCTGATCTTGCAAGCATGCCTCATCTCCTTGTGGCAGGACAGACGGGGTCAGGAAAATCTATGGGTATCAATACTATTATTGTAAGTCTTCTTTATCAGAACTCACCAAGGGATCTTAGACTGATCCTTGTGGATCCGAAGAGAGTGGAGTTAAAGGTATATAATAATATTCCGCATCTCTTGACTCCGGTAATTACGGAAGTTGATAAGGCGGTAAATGCTTTAAAGTGGTGTGTGACAGAAATGATGAGGCGTTACAATGAACTAGAAAGTGTGGGTGCGCGAAATAGAGCTGAGTATAATGCAAAAGTTAGCCCAGATAAAAAGATGCCTCATATCGTCTGTATCATAGATGAGCTTGCGGAATTGATGATGACTGGAGATAAGAAGACCATAGAAGGATATATCTGCCGTATTGCTCAGCTTGCACGTGCTGTGGGAATGCATCTTGTAGTTGCAACGCAAAGACCATCAGTAGATGTTATTACAGGTCTTATCAAGGCAAATATTCCTGCTAGAATAGCATATCGGGTATCAAGCCTTGTGGACTCAAGAACTATATTAGATATGATTGGAGCTGAAGATCTTCTTGGAAAAGGAGATATGCTCTTTATGCCTGGTAATGGTAATGATCCAAAGCGAATTCAAGGAGTCTTTGCACCAACCGAAGAGGTAGAAAAGGTAGTAAACGCAATCAAGCTGACTCCTAGTGATATGGATGATATTCATTATGTTGATGAGGTCGTTGCACCAAGTGAAGATTCTACTTTGAAGGGAAGTATCTTTGAAGGACAGGATATGGATGAGGATAGTATGCTGAAAGAGGCGATCGACGTACTGCGTGCTACAGGAAAAGCATCTACAAGTCTTCTGCAGAGAAGATTGAAGATTGGATACTCTAGAGCTGCACGTATGCTTGATGATTTAGAAGAGCGGGGAATTGTAGGACCTGCAGAGGGATCAAAGCCAAGAAAAGTATTTTTAGATGTTACGGCGAGTGAGCCTGCTGCTACTGAAGATGACTTCTAGTCTTATCTATTTATAAGGTCTCTCCACTGTTTCTCTGTAAGGATGAGATCTTCCTGCATACCAGGAACAGCAACTACCTGTACTCCTTTGATAAGAGCTTCACGGTTTGCACTGATAACAGTTAATTTTGTATTGATAGGTTTTGTAAGGGCAGCATAGATATTTCTAATCTTTTCAAAGCTTCTGTATCTCGTATAGAATTCTGCAGCTTGCTGCTCTTCTTTGATTATAGTTGAGAGTTCAGTGTTAGTACCATTTGCATCAAGATTTGCAAGTTTGTTGGCAAAATTTGTACTTGCTGTTTTTTTGGCACTTTCATGTCTCCCGTACTCATCTTTAAGTCTTGCGATCTCACTATTTAGCTCATTTGTACTTGCTTGTATTGTAGTCTGTGCATTTTTAAGTTTATCAAAAAAGCTATCCAGTACTTGTTCACGGTTTGGACTACCATTCATGAGTGTAATAAGATTTACACTCAAGTATGATCTCATAATTCGCAATATTTCTATATGCTTAGTAACAAGGTCAGTGGAATCCGTATATATAGGATCCAGACGGTTTGAAGATGAGATAATGCTTTCTATTGCTTTTGTAGACTGCTGCTGCTTGAGTGTCGTCTGTATATCCTGCTCAAGTCTTAAGGTATTTTCTACACCATACACAGGAGTGCTTTTAGCTATTGGAGAGCTTATCACAGGCTGTTTAACGCCTGTTGCACTAATAGTATGGTTGGTATTTTTATTTATTGTACCAGCAAAATGCAGATCTTCAAATGCTTCCTGTGATACTGAGATAGTAGAAGTGCTATTTGATGGAACCTGCTTGGCTTCATATGCATTTCGTATAAATCCTCCTAGTACGACAATGCTGATGCCAAAAACTGCAATTGTAACAGTGCGTGTTAAGGGTTTTTCCTCCCATACTTGAAGGAGCTTTTCCTTGTGGGTTTTATAATGACTATGTATTTTCTCTAGATGTCTTTTCATAATGTATGAAATATAAATCTACTCATTATACTCCATAACCCTCTTTAGAAAAAGGATTTTCTTTTGTAATAATTCTACACAATAAAACACGAGATTTAACAAGAGCTCTGGTTAGAGACTTATATCTAGTTATGGTAAGATACTAGGAATGATTCGTTCATCTCAAAACAAATATAAACATTATGGAAAGAAAAAAAATCTTATCTCTTACTGCACTAGCCGTCTCTGTGACGTTTATGCTTATAGTCCTCGGAATACGGGGAGGGATTTTCCAGTCATCACTTTTAGACTCTGATGATACGGGATCAGGGAAGCTTACTATAGATTTTAATAGCGGAAGTACTTTAAAAGAATTTATATCTGATGAAGAAAGAAACCTTATCTATGCATTGCTTATCAATGGTAATGAGCAGCAAGGGGTTTATTTCCCAAGGGTATATAAGCTAGAAAATGGTAGTACAGGAAAAGTCGCAGTTGCATTCCGCAGCAAAGAGTTTGTTTCGATTGAAAAGAAACTCTCTCTGAAAATTAAATTTCCAACAAAGGGAATTCAGTATGTAGGAAAAGAGTTAGTAACTACAGAACAGTATACTGCAACAGCAAAAGCAAATTATGAAGAGGGAATACTCACCGTCGATATTGAACCGCAAGGGGGATCTCCGTTACTACTTGATAAGAGTATTGATAATCTTCTTATGCTTCCTTTTCAGGTTGCTGTAGCTAACCTCAGTGAAACAAATGAACTGCGCCTACATATTATTAGTGCTCTTCATACAACGTTTACAGGATCAGAGGCAGGGTTCCCTCATTTTGAGGCTGAAGGAGAACTTCATATTACAGCAAAAAGTACAGCTAGCGGGACTGTCTTACCTAATCCCGTAAAGAAACCATTTACAGGAGAACTTACTCCGCCAAATAGAGGAACACTTACAGCTCCAGGTCAAGCAGTGGTACTTAAAAATGTACCTGAGGTAACTCAAGATAAAACATCACTTTTCCCAAATACAGTCATTGAAGGAACTGGAGATCCGATCTATGTATATATCAGTGTAAAAGATAAGGATGGTCTAAAGGATATGGACCGGGTAACTATTGACCTAAGTGCGCTTGGTCTAGCAAAGGAGAATAAGCTTCTAGAAGTGGGACGTACTGCTAACTATATTGAATATACTACTAACTTTGCTTTACCAAATGGAGTTAAGACATCTGCAACACCATATATTCTTACTTACAAAGTATACGATAAAGAAGCACATATGGTCTCTGGTTCTTTTTCTTTAATGGTAACGCCAGCAAAAAAGAAGATAGAAGTAGATCTTAATAACGATGGCACAGTTGATATTAAGGACCTGACTCTCTATATCAATGCATATCAAAATGCTCAAGCACAATAATCTCTCTTATAATACTTTATGAAAATTTATAAAATACTAGCATGTACAGGACTACTCGGCTTAAGCCTCAGCTTTGCTTATTTTACATCTGCACAGGAGGCTCCGCAGGATGCGTATTTTATACTTACGAGTAAAGAAGCTACTGCTAAGAAGGGTGATACTGTAAATGTAATCTTAGCGCTTTCAAACCCATCAAAACAGAATATTGCTTCCTTTGAGACTTGGGTGACTTATGATCCTGTAAAGGTAAAAGGGAAGAGTGTCGACTTTGGCACTGCCCCTGATTTTGATCTTAATCTTGTAAAAGATGATCCTTTTTCTCCTGAAAATAAAGTGATGAAGGTAAGCAGATTAGCTACAAATCCAACCTCTGGAAAAGATAGCTTTATTCTTGCGACAGCTCAATTTGAAGTCTTAAGTGATACTACTGGCGACGAGTTGAAATTTGACTTTTACCAAGACCCCGACGGAAGTCTTACAAAAAATAGTGCGAATGTCGTAGTGGATGATGTTGCAACAAATATTGTAGATTATACAAAATTTAAGTCTCTTGTGATACCAGTAGGTCAGGGATCTGCATCTACTAATGGTAATGCAAATGCAGGATCTTCTCAAAATGCAAATACCAATACATCAGTAGTTACCGTAGGTAATCAGAATAATAATACAAATGATATTCCACAGACAACATCATCTCCAACTACCTCTTTAGGATCTTTGGGGACATCTGGATCACAAAGCAGCGATTTCGCAGACTTAAGTCCTGATGCTACTACTATATTAAATACTCTTCCAACAGAGAATATGAATGAGAATACTAATCAATTCATACCTGAGCCTACTGTCAGTATAACGAAGACTGCCCCAACGGATATTGAGTTCACTAAGGCTCCAAGATCAATCGGTCTTACATGGAAAGGTGATCCTGCAGCTGCATCAACTGTTATATACTATTCAACAGTTCGGGATCAATTCGCAAGAAGTAAAAATATATCTGCTCCTATCTCTGGATATACTTTTAAGAATTTAAAGGCAAATACTACATACTATTTTGTACTTTCCCATCTCTATGCAGATGGTACTCAAAGTGCAACTACGAAGGAATACGAAGTGCAGACTGGTACTGCTGAGACACTGCGGTTTGATGAACTCAAGTCTGCAGCTGGCGGTCCTGGAACTGTAAAGGCATATGATCTGTCTGATCAGGCTAGAGCGTCGCTTGCAAAAGTGCCTCATACGCCTGCAAATGGACCGGAGCATATTCTCTTCATTCTTGCGGCGATGAGTATTGCACTTGCAGCATATTTTACATTCAAACATAAAACAGCATGACACGTAATCAACTAGAACTTATCAAAAAAGGAACTTATTTCTTCCTCGTGCTAGGACTTGGCGGAAGTGTGCTTTGGCTCTCTTCTGGAGGTAATGTCTTCCAGTCTGATATCATTAATCAGTCCTCAATCACGAATATAAATGATAATCTGAATACAAATGATTTTGTGACGACTGGTGGTCTACTAAATGCTGTTGAAAGTACAACAGGCGGATCAGGAACAAGCATATCAAGCACAGTTCAACTACAAAATAGTAATAGTCTTGGGACGTCAGAGATGAACACTATGGATATCTCCAGTATGAATACGAATGATTCTAATATTATCTACACTTCTGCGCCAGCTGCTTCTGAAACAAATTTGAATATAAATACTGCAACATCTAATACTGATGATTTTGCAGATCTAGTACAGACATCTTATACTGGCGAAGAAAGTGATCTGCACTCTTCTGCCTATACAGCAGAAGCGGTTGTGCCAGTTGCAGCGGTCCCGCAGCCGGTGACAGCTAAGCCAGCAACTCAGGTGGTTACTGCTACTCCAGCACAGGCTCCTCAGAGCGGTCCAGAAGATATATTCCTAGTGCTGTTAGCTCTTATAATCTCGAGTGGCGTAATGTACTATAAAAAATTTCTTAGAACTGAGTAATAAGTAATAAAAAACCCTCCGGTCGGAGGGTTTTTTATTACTTTGAGAATTCGTCTACTTTCTTTGCTGCATTTTGTACGCTATCAAGAGCCTCTTTTCCTTGTTTTGCTTTCGTTTGAATCTTTTCAATAGAGCTTGCTGCGCTGTTACTGAGTTCATCTTTCTTCTGCATAAGATCTCCCTGTATCTTTTCTGCTTGAGAACTGCAGCCTGCAAGAGTTATAAGTAAAAGAGGTACAAGTAAAAGACGGCTTTTCATATAGTAAAAATAAATATAAACTATTTTTTCCCTTTCCCAGCTTTTCCAAAGAGTTTTTTAAGACTTCCTTTGTGATTGGAGAGTACTTTTCCGATAGAGTCTATATCTTCTTGAGTAATCTTTTCATGAGAAGTAAGATTAATAGATGGCGCCTGTCCGTTTTCATACATTACTACATCTGCTTCAATGGCTACGTCGCACTCATCACAATAAATTGCAAAGGTACATTCATTATCGCAGAGATCTACGAGTTCAATCTCTTCTGCATCGCAAAGTTCTTTACAATGCGGGCATCGTACTGTCCCTTTCAGCATCGTATAAATCTGGTATATATGTGATATTTTCATGAGTATGGTGTTATGTGGTTCGTATCCAGTTGGAGTATATGCTTGTCTTAAAAAGAACTCAAGATTTCTCTTGCAACTTTTAGTCTTTTTAATGTTTCTTCTTTTCCTAAAATTTCTGCCACTTCAAATGCTCCTGGGCTTTGCGTCTCTCCAGTTAAGGCTGAGCGCATTGGCCAAAGTACTTGTCCGTTTTTCATTCCATTTTCTGCGATAGTTGCAAGTAGATGGTTTTTTAACTTATCTAGCTCCCAATCTTCATTTGGAAAAGCTTCAAGAGTAGTAACAAGGAGATCAATTGACTGTTTAGCAGTATTGATGTCTGTTTTCATTTTTTCATTTGTCAATAACTCAGGAGCATATTGCATTTCTTTTTTGAAATACATCCCAAGGGCAGGAAAGAAATCACTTAAAGTTACCAAGCGTCCTTGTCCATGCCGCACCATAAGTTCAAACACCGCTCTGCTTACTTCTATATTTAGGCTTCCTTTGAGTAAAAGAGTAACATCATCTTTTTCCTCAAGAAGATCATTTGTTGCTAGATATTCAATAAGTATCTCTGTAAGTTCTTCAACGCTTTTTTGTCTAATATAGTGAGCATTGAAAAAATCAAGTTTCTCAGGTTTGAAGATAGCCCCTGACTTATGAACCTTAGTAAAGTCAAAGCTTTCAATAAGTTCTTCTATAGTCCAGAATTCTTTATCATTTGGTCCACTCCATCCTAAAAGTACAAGGAAATTAATAAGTGCTTCTTTTAGGTAACCTTTCTTAATATAACTGCTAAGTGCTACATCTCCTTTACGTTTGCTCATCTTACTTCTGTCATCGTTGAGTACTAATGGACCGTGGAGATAGACAGGCTGCTCCCAACCAAAACAAGTATAAAGATATGCATGCTTAGGATAAGATGGAAGCCATTCTTCGGTACGGATTACATGTGTAATCTCCATATCATGATCATCTATGATTGCTGCAAGATGATAGGTAGGATAGCCGTCTGTTTTAAGTAGAATAGGATCATCTATATCCTTTGCTGGGAATGATATTTTACCGCGGATTGCATCTTCACATATGATCTCTCCTTCAAGAGGCATTTTAAGCCGTATGGTAAAAGTGTCTCCATTTGAAAGATGTGCATCAATTTCTTCTTGAGAAAGACTTCTGCATTTTCGATCATAAGCGGGAGGAAGCTTCTTGAGTTTCTGTATTTCTCTGAGCTCAGTAAGTCTTTCTGGAGTACAAAAACATCGGTATGCATGTCCATTCTGAATCAGCTCATCTGCAGCTTCCTTATGTCTTTTAAGTCTCTCTGTTTGAATGTAGGGAGCAAATGGTCCTCCCACATCAGGACCTTCATCATAGATTAAACCGAGCCACTTGAGTCCTTCAAAGATAGCTTCAGTAGCACCCTCTACATATCTGCCCTGATCTGTATCTTCGATACGTAGTATAAACTGACCTCCTGACTGCTTTGCAATCAAGTAATTATATATAGCAGTACGTGCAGTACCAATATGGAGAAAGCCGGTGGGACTAGGAGCGAGCCGGGTGCGGACTACATTCATTCTGATATGATAAATATTTAAGTGGATCTATCATAGTAGACGTATGTGTAAAAGTAAAGTCCAGCAAAAGAGAAATGGAGCGTTGACTTATGGTCTTTGCTGGACTAAGATACGGCAGTAGTTTGCTCTCTTTTTTCTCATGTTTTCTTTTCTAAAAAAAATTATCGGAGGTGTTTCCAAAGATACTCGGTTCCCAAATCATCGTGGAAGACATCATGAACGGAGAGGTGTGTTAGCGTTAGATATTGGTACGGAGGTAGTAAAAGCACTTGTCTGTGAATTAAATCCTATTGATGGAAAGATTCACGTAAAAGGAGTTGGTAAGCAGAAGCAAAGACTTGGAGATATGTTTAATGGAGGAATTATTGACATTGAAAATGTACTGAAGAACTGTGAACTCGCCACAAAGGAAGCAGAAGCAGAAGCACATATGCAGACAGACCAGGTGGTGCTGGGTATTGCAGGAGAACTGGTAAAAGGAGCTACTGTATCTGTAGAATATATGAGAGAGAGAAAAGAAGAAAAGATCACTCTGCCTGAACTTAGACATATCGTACATAAGATTCAATGGAAAGCCTTTGAGCGTATTCGAAAAGAGCTTTCTTGGGAAACTGGATATTCAGAAATAGATGTCAAACTTGTTCATACAGCGTTAGTTGACGTACGTATTGATGGGTACCGAGTATCAAATCCGCTTGGATTTAAAGGGAAACATGTACAGGTTGGCATATTTAATGCCTTTGCTCCTCTTGTCCATTATGAATCAGCTCGAAGTATTGCTGAAGAAATGGGGAAAGAGCTTCTATCAATAGTGGTTGAGCCATATGCAGTATCAAAAGCATATGCTGCATCAGATGGTACGGATTTTAGCGGTATCTTTATAGATGTCGGCGGAGGTACGACTGATGTGGCTCTAGTGCAAAATGGAGGTATTGTTGGAACAAAAATGTATGGTATAGGTGGACGTGTCTTCACAAGACGTATTGCCCGTCACCTTAATCTGCCTTTTCTTGAAGCAGAGGAGTTAAAGCTAAATTATTCTGCAAGAAAACTTACTGGAAAAATCTTTAAGGAAGTGGAGCAGGTAGTAAAAGAAGATGTAGCTTCTTGGCTTGATGGATTAGAGCTTGCACTCAAAGAGTTCGAAGAGGTGGAGATTCTTCCTTCACGTATTCTTCTCTGTGGAGGAGGATCCCTTCTTCCGGAGCTCTCAGGAGCTCTCTCTTCAGGTGTGTGGCACCAGAAACTGCGTTTTGCACGTACTCCGCAGATTGCATTTATTTGCCCGGATGAGGTAATAAATGTTATAGATGATACAGGTAAATTGAAGAATCAGCAGGATATCACTCCTATGGGACTTGCGAATCTATTGCTTGATCTTGCTGGGGATGAAGCAATGCTTACAAAGATCTTGAAGCAGGTAACCCGCGTAATAAGTACTTAAAAAGTTCTACAATAAAAAAAACTCTCTGCCACTGGCAAAGAGTTTTTTTTATACTCTATCTGTAATCATCTTCATCGTCTTCAAATTCATCACTTTCTGTTGTATTCTCTTCAATCATATTCATAAGATCATCTTCACTACTTGGGATAAATTCATGTATCCAGAAGTCGTCATCTTTTTCAATAATAGTCTTTGGTCCATTAATTGGATCATACTCATCCTCAAGATGCTCAATATCTTCCTGGTCCATATCTGCTATGTCCAAGCTTTCTACGTTATAGGTATTTACACCTTCCTCTTCATTAAGGTCACTAATCACTTTTGTGAAGTTAGTAAATTCCTGATATTCCTCAATATTCTTTGAATTAAATATGACTTTTAGCTGATATACCATGAGTAAGTGAGAAGAGTGAATAAAATACTTTTTAATACAACTGAATGCTGCTTAGGAGTGTTTGAAATAAAGGTCCTTGTCCTGCTACATGAATTCCATACCTGCTATTAGGTAAATTTGCAATAAATTTTTCTAAAGATGGATTACCATTTCCAAAATTTCTTGCATTATAGTACATACCTGTAAGTCCTCCAAAAGTCATCGGAGATTTCTGTGAAGTGGCTATGTGACTAAGTTGCGGGATATCTCTTTGAAATGTAAGGGTGATTAAATTGTATCTTGGCTCCCTTATTTCTACATCAATGGCGTTATCTCCATTATCAAGATCTATTTCTCGTTTTGTAACAACTGCGTCCGCCGGATAGGCAAAACTTATTGGAAGAGTAGAATGTCTGTATATTTTCCATTGCCTAGGAAAATTTGGATCTGGGGTATTGGAAGGTCCTGTGGGTGTCTTGATAGTAGGAGTAGCGGCAATATATTCAGGTCTGCCATAATTTTCTACCCAAGCGAGATCATCTGGGAATGCACGTTCAATATTATCGGGCCCAGTTGGAGTGGGAGCCGCAGGAGCCTGCCAAGGAAGACTACAGCTTGTAAAAGTGCATAGAATTACTCCTACATAAACATACCGATTCAATTTATTCATTGTAAATAGTTGTTATATGAATTTACAATATAAATTTAAAATGGGAAGTCAAGGGGAGGAAGGAAAGTAATTGAGTAATTAGTAATTTGGGCTCAATAATTTGGAGCTCATTGGCGGGCTCTTATAATTTGGCTCCTATCATTGGGCGCACATCATTGAGCTCAATTACTCAATGATGTGCGCCCAATTACCGAGTCCACGTCCTCCTTTATTCCTTCTTTCCAATATCATTCATCTTCGCTATACTCACCATACTATTCCTAAATTCATGCATGCTTCCTGTACATTTTACGCTTTTGGTGGACGGCATTTCTGCATTCAGGACCCTTTTTGAACGGCTGGAGCAGGCAGAGCATTCTATTTATATTGAAATGTTTATCTTTGCTGATGACAAGACTGGATGGGATATGGCTTTGATTCTCGCAAAAAAGGCAAGAGAAGGTTTAGATGTGAAGGTAATGTATGATCAAATTGGTACATATTACTTTTCCTTATTCAACTGGAGAGCAATCACTGGACGAATGGCGCTGCTGCGTTTTTTGAAAACTCAAGGAGTGCAGATCGTACATGCGGGAGAACCAAATCCTTTCCACTTCCAGCTTGATCATAGAAAGATTATTGTAATAGACTCAAAGGAAGCATTTACTGGAGGAATGAATATCGGGGACCATTACCAATTTGAATGGCATGATATTTTTATTCATATACGAGAACCTCTCATTGCTGCTGGATTTGAACGTATTTTTCTCGCCGAGTGGGTGGATGGCGAGGTTTCTTCATATAAACTCGAATGGGGGAATAATCATTATGACATGCTCGTGACTGATTTTAAGCAAAACGACATTGAAGAAGATCTCAATAAGCGGATTAGGTCCGCAAAGAAAAACATTTTTATCGAAGTACCGTATATTACTGATATAAGGCTGATAAGGGCACTGATCGATGCTAAAAAACGAGGGATAGATGTGAAAGTCATAGTCCCAAAGGTTAGTAATCATCTTATTACTAGGCTTCAGCATGCTGTTACTGTGAAGTGGATGAGATATTTTGATATAGATATATTTATTTATGGAAAAACACTCAATCACTTAAAGGTATATCTGATTGATAATGAATATGTTTCTCTTGGTTCTGCAAATGCAACATATAGAAGCATGAAACGAAACAAAGAATTCAATCTAGGTACAAACGACATGCAAATTGTAAATACCGTGAAGGAACAGCTTTTTGAAAGAGATTTTAAGCGTAGTATTCGCATGCGCAGTATTTGGGAAAATGCAGGCTGATGTTCTTTTAAAATAAATTTCAGTATGTGTAAATGATTCTTATTTGATTAATTTATTTAAATCGATTAAGATACTATGAAAATCAAAACAAAAAAGATCTTTAACAACACAAGCAGGGATAAATGAAAGATAGATGGCCTATTCATCTCATCGTGTCTCACGGAAGCGTACCACTCATAATCTACCAAGGTTCACTGAGAGGCACTAAACTTTCTGAGCCAGAGATGTAGGCTCTCTCCCGTAGGGATTCCATCTTGCTCTCATTTGTCTCTACTTTATGAAACTGGACGTTTGGGTGACTCCCAATTGCTCCTCCACCACTGCTGAGATGCGGTGCGGCTGGTCTTCCTCTTTGGAGCAAGTCTAAAATCGGCTCATCAAATCTCGCTATAGCGACCCTTGGGATGCGGGACATTGTATTACCGAAGTAAGGTTGAGATCTACAACAGAGAGGTTCCGTCGACTTCTATACGTTTCTTGGGGCGCCAAAACTCGCACTCCAAACGAAACAAAAATAAAAAGTTCGCCATTACCAAATGGCGACTTTTATGTGTTTAGGGAGGAATAGAGAAAAAGACCATAAAATTAATTATGGCCAGTTTGTAATACCCTTGCGGTCAATTTTTATAGTGAATTACCTACATATATGTATTCACTTTCTTTTTTACGTGAAAGTATTCCAGTGCTATTACCGATAACTGAATAGTCAGACTGGTAGAGCACAATCACTTCAGTATCACTATCGCTGTTTCTTGTATATCTAAGAGTAAGTTCCTTTACCTCATCTTTTGGGATGAGATGGTGTGGACGCATTTCTATTAGAGTTCCTTTCTCACCTAATGCAATATTTTCGTATGCCAGAACTATCTTTTCTTTATCAAGAATTTCAATTTTTTTTAAAAATGTGGTTTTTTCTGCATAAAAAAGGAATGTAACATCCTCTAAATACACATTCTCGTCGCCAACATTCTTAATTTTTATAATGGTAGTATTCTTTGCAGAATCAGGACTCATCATAAAAACTATCTTATCTCCATTAGACTTTGCCTTTTTCTCTCTCTCAACCTCATCCTCTGCTATTTTTTTATCATATTCCTTTTGAAATTTCTCGAAAGGAAAGCTGACAATTATGCCTCCTTCCTTTGGTTTATCTGTGCTTTTCTGTGAAGAGATTTCACTAGTAGCTTGCTTAGCAGTAATTGGTGGCTGTGTACAACCGCCAATAAAAACAATTCCCAAACCAATAGTTGTAACGATGACTTTCTTCAAATTACTCATACTTTTCCTTCTTTCTCCAGTTCGATCTGGCAAATTTTAATATAATAATAAGTACTATACTGCTTTTCATTGCAGCAAGGGCATGAACATTCCTTCTTAAAGTCGTATCTCTACACCTTTCAAAGAACCATTCAAAACTTACTGCAATTTCTAGATTTCAAAGAACTAAAGACTTATATACTTCTATATAAAAATGTCAATATTACTGGATATAAGCTGTAAGAAACAGATACGAATCTCTAAACCTAGAGAAAGTACTATTAAAACTTGGCTTTAGTAAACACTTTGTAAATATAGGCATCGGACCTTGGCTCTTAGGGCTTTAAACAGAGATTTTAGAAAATACCAGAATTCTTTGCCTTTGATCAAAAAATGTAGTTAATATTAATTAATTATTCACTACCCATATTTATGAAACAGTATCTCGATCTTGTCCGCGAAGTATTGAAGTTTGGCGAAGAGAAAGGGGATCGTACTGGCACAGGTACCATTTCTATCTTTGGAACGCAGAGTAAATATGATCTACGGCAAGGATTTCCTATAGTGACTACGAAGAAAGTAAGCTTTGATGCTATTCTTAGAGAGTTGCTTTGGTTTCTGAAAGGTTCAACAAACATTCATGAGGGACTGCATGAATACACAAAGATTTGGGATGACTGGGCAGATAAAGAGGGAAATCTTGGTCCAATCTATGGATACCAGTGGACTAAATGGGATAAATTTACTCCGGATGATAAAACGGGACAGTATACAAAATCTCATATTAATCAGATTCAGGAAGTGATAGATACTATTAAAAAGAATCCAAATAGCAGAAGGATTATTGTAAGTGCATGGAATGTAGCTGATATTGATAGAATGGCTCTTCCCCCATGCCATGCATTCTTTCAGTTTTATGTAGTGAAGGGAAGACTGGATTGCCAGCTTTATCAACGAAGTGCAGATATTCCTCTGGGGGTTCCATATAACATTGCGAGCTATGCACTCTTGATGAGCATGATTGCGCAGGAATGTGGTTTGACTCCAGGTATATTTACACATACACTTGGAGATGCACACATTTATATTAATCAGGTTGAGGGTATTAAAACCCAGCTTGAAAGAAAGCCTCATAGTCTGCCTACTCTCAAAATTGCAAATAAACCTTTCTGGGAATTAAAATTTGAGGATTTTTCACTAGAGGGATATACACATGAACCTTTTATCAAATTTCCAATAGCCGTTTAAAATGAAACCAAAGATATACGTAATCGCCGCCGTAGATAAAATAGGCGGTCTCGCAAAAGAAGGGGGAATTCCATGGCATTATCCAAGTGATATGAAGTTTTTTAAGCAAATTACTTCTGAGACGCTTGATCCGGCTAAGCATAATATTGTTATCATGGGTAGAAAGACTTGGGAAACGATACCAGATCAGTTCAGACCTCTTCCAGGTAGAGAGAATATTGTTTTATCATCAAACAAGAATCTGCACCTCTTGGGTGCAACTGTAGTAGATTCTCTTGAACATGTTTTATACAGAGAATACCAGACTGTAGAAAAAATCTTTATTATTGGCGGAGCTCAACTCTATCATACGGTGATGGAGTTGCCGGACATAGATGGAGTCTATCTTACTAGGATTCAAAAAAATTATGACTGTGACCTATTTTTTCCTGACATTCCTGAGCACTTCACGAAGCAGATACATATAAGAGATACAGAAGAAACCGGTGATAAGCTAGAGTTTTGGTATTATGGCAAATAGATGCAAGGCTCAGGAGTGTGAGTGGCAAGTGAGCTGATATGGTGAGTTATCAAAAAAAGTATGAGGTTAAGTATCGAACATAGTTCTACTTAATTTTTAGAGCCCCTCTTCGCCATGATGAACAAGCAGCTTACCATTCAGGTGTAGGCTACGAGGGACATTCTTCGCTATACAATAAAATACTTCGTTTACGAAGTATCATTCCATTCTGGCTGTGCCATTCGTAGCTGCGTCTAGCAGCGAAGAATGGTGCCGAAAGAGGGAATCGAACCCTCACACATAGAATGTACACGATTTTGAGTCGTGCGCGTCTACCAATTCCGCCATTTCGGCATGCAGATTTAGATGCATGATGAATTATAGCGAGAGATAAGGTTTAGGCAAGAGAAGTGAGGAAGTAATTAGTAATTTTGGCTCAATATTCAGGGCTCATAATTGGACTCTTATAATTAGGGCTACGGTAATTGAGTTCAATTACTTAATTATTGAGTCCAATTATGTGTGCCAAATTACCGAGTTCCATTCCTAATTTCCCCTTGCAGTCTTATCCCACTTCTCTATAATAGACACTGCATGTAAAGCACTTTTACGCTTTTTCAATTTAACTTGTAATTTATCCTTACGCCGTGGGTACACTAATTCAGTTCTTTAAAGATTCTTGGAGTGAAATACGCAAAGTTTCATGGCCAAAAACAGATGAGCTTATCAAGCATACTGTGAATGTAGTTGTCTTTGTTTTGATCTTCTCAGCAATAGCTACTCTTGTAGACTATGGAATGAAGTCAATCTATAGCGCTCTTCCAGCTTCAAACTCACTTCCAACTACACAGAACACTACTCCGATTCTTCCTACAGACGTACAGACTACGGCAACAGGAGAAGGGACATCTAATGTAGAGATCACTCCGACTACGACACCGACTACTACACCTAGTAACTAGGTCTTTTATATACCTACCCATTTAAAAAAGTGGCTAAGCAATTACAAAATACAGGACGCAACTGGTATGCGATACATACTTACGCAGGATACGAATACGCTGTAGAAAGAGCGATCAGACAAAGAATCGAGACTTACAATATGCAGGATTTTATTTTCGATGTAGTTGTCCCTGAGGAGACACAGATCGTGATTAAAAAAGGAGAAAAAAAATCTGAGAAAAAAAGAATTTTTCCAGGATACGTACTTGTGGAAATGAATGTAACTGATGAATCTTGGTATGTTGTACGAAACACTCCAAATGTTACTGGATTCGTAGGTTCTGGAAATATTCCAGTTCCTGTGTCTCTTGAAGAATTCAAGATGATCAAGAGACGAATGGGAGATAAGGATAATTCATTCAAAATTGACTTTGAGATGGGTGAAATGGTTATTATTACAGAAGGACCATTTAATACATATGAAGGAACGATTAGTGAAATTGATGATAATAAGGGTAAAGTTGAGGTACTTGTAAGTATGTTCGGAAGAGAAACACCAGTAGAACTTGATTTTACGCAGATAAAGAAGAAATAATTTTAAGCCGTTTCATATGTCTTCACGCTCCGGAAGTCTAGCTAGAGAAGTACTCACAATTGTGTTATTTTTTCTCTGTATCATATCTGGAGGAATATATTTGAGCCTACATAAAGAAAAGCCAGCTGCAATTCAGTTGGCTTTTGGCGGTGAAGAAAGTACAAGAAATGAGAATGTAGCCCTACAGGTGCCAGTAAATGAAAACATAGTTCCTGCTGTTGTTAATCAAAATGTTGTAACTAGCATCCCAGTACAGGAAAATTTAAATACTACAAAACCGCAGGCAAATCAGAATGCTGCCATGGTAGCTAATCAAAATGCAAATGCTGTAGTTCCCACAAGTACTAATAATGGTACAACGACAAATCCAGTCTCACAGGCTTCTTTGCAGGCATACGCTCAGACAACATTAGGAAAAAATTATCTGGTAGTGAAGACAGAATATAAAGAGAATAGACTTTATGAAACATTGACCCCATATGCTACAGCAGTAAAAGTAGAAAGATATATTCTGCAGAAAAATGGTAATCAGGTAGGATTTCTCTATGAGATCAAGAAAGTCGACCCTACTATAAGAAATGTAAACTTATTCTTGAGAGATCTAGCACAAAGAGTACTTCAAAATCCAAAGATAACGGTCTCCGATGCTGCATTTGGCAGAAGAGGGTTTTATTATAATAATATTGATAAACCAGAATTATTGCGTATAGTAGTAGAGTCCAAAACAGGAGCTAACTACGCAGTGGACGTAGTATCTAGCCTAAAAGAGGACTTTAATGAGTTTTTCCGATCGTTATAATATACTTTATTAGTGGGAGATTCGTATCATTGCGGATTGCTTGAACCACATAACATCTATTTTCTATGGCTGCTAAAAAGGTCACGAAAATGGTCAAGATTCAGCTTAAAGCTGGAAAGGCCAACCCTGCACCTCCGGTGGGTACTGCCCTAGGACCAACAGGTATCAACATTCAAGAGTTCTGTAGTCAGTTTAACGACAAGACTCGAGAGAAAGGAGACACGGTTATTCCGGTAGAGATTTCTATCTATGAAGACCGAACTTTTTCATTTATCCTCAAGACTCCTCCTGCGGCAGTATTGATCTGTCAGAAGATTAATATTCCAAAAGGATCAGGTGTACCAAACAAGACAAAGGTAGGTACTATCACTTGGGATCAGTGTAAAGAAATTGGACAGGAGAAAGCTTCTGATCTTAGTGCCCATGATGATGAAGCGCGAGCTCTTATCATTGCAGGTACTGCAAGAAGTATGGGAGTGACTGTTACAGGTCAGCCTGAATAATATGGGAGGGCTTTTCTCAATCGGAATGGCTTTGCTTATAGTTCTTATTATAATTATATTTATATCTGCTGCCATGGTTCATATAAAGGAAGATAAAATGCATGTACTGAAAGGGCTCTACATTTATGTAGTATCACTTTTAAGTCTTGGAGTTTTCCTTATAGGACTTGCAACAGGAGCATATAATATACTCGGTAGATATTTTTTTCCTAAGGCCCTTGATTCTTCATATATGTATATGCTGAATGATTGTGAATACAATCCATACGCTTACGGAAATGGTCCCTCAAAGGATATGACGACTGCAAGCGGTGCAACCCTTTCACCTCAAGAAAAGACAAGTGTCACTGAAAATTGTAAGAATTCACGTAAAGTACAGATCGAAGAGCAGAAAGCCATTGATTTCGAAAAGAGTAACTTGCTTGCCTTGGTACTCACTATCGTCTTCTTGCCTATATATATCCTCCATTTCTTTGTGCTAAGAAAGAAATTGTAATTTTTATTTAACGTGGGAGGCCTTCCGCCGCTCGTACCACGAAACTACAAATCTTATGAAAAAAAGAGGTAAAAAGTATGTTGAAGCACAGAAAAAAGTAGAGAAGGGGAAACTCTATCCTCTTGCAGAAGCAATTGCGCTTCTTACAGAGACTTCTACTGTAAAATTTGATGCTTCATCTGAAATTCATTTCAACTTGAATGCTGATCCTAAATATGCAGATCAGATTGTACGAAGCACTGTAGCACTTCCTCATGGAACTGGTAAAAAGGTTCGAGTTGTTGCCATCGTTGGTGATGATAAAATTGAAGAAGCTACAAAAGCTGGAGCAGTTAGAGCAGGAAATCAGGATTTGATCGAAGAGATCAATAAAGGATTTCTTGAATTCGATATTGCTATTGCAACACCTGATATGATGAGAGACCTTGCAAAAGTTGCTAAGGTACTTGGACCAAAGGGTATGATGCCAAATCCAAAGTCTGGAACAGTTACTACCGAGATTGCTAAAACAATCCAGGAGCTCCAGGCAGGTAAAGTTGAGTTTAAGACTGATAAATTCGGTATTATCCACGCAAGTTTTGGAAAGGTTTCTTTTGGAAAAGAGAAGCTTCTCGAGAACGTTATTGCCTTTATCAAGGCAGTAAGCGCAGCTAAGCCAACAGGTATCAAGGGTGTTTATATGAAGACTCTTTCATTGACTACTACTATGGGACCTGCAATCGGTGTAGATATCAGCGATGCGGTAAGCGCAAAATAATTCTGAAAGGAAGAATATTGCGTTCAATAAAAAGCACTTCTTAGAAATAAGAGGTGCTTTTTTTGAAGAGTAATTTAGTAATTGGGCTCAATAATTAAGTAATTGAGCTCAATTATTGAATCCAATTACATGAGTCCTATTTTGCCGCCTGGGGCTCCAAGATATTTATCTCCTTCAGTTTCTGATCCATCGCTGTAAGAGGGTTATAGATACCGTAGAAGAGCTGAATAAGATCTTTGGTTGTTAGTATCTTTGTAGTCAGCCCGCAGCTCTCTAAAGCTGATTGTATAATACTCATTCTCTGTAAGAGACCTTTTTTGTAATCCACGAATTCTTTCTTTCGGGATTTATATTTTGAGATTGAATCATCAGGATTGATACTAGAGAGAAAGAGCTGAAACATATTTTTCTTCTGACCACCTGTGAGCGTATCGTAAGGAATCACGATATAAAATTTCTTCTCCATGATATCTGCATATTCAATAAGCTTTCCAATAAACTGAATATAGTCGATTGTCTGTTTTTTTAAGAGAGGATTTGTCTGCTGTTCGGCTACTACTCTCAACTTATCTAAATAATCATCAAGATCGAGCTTTTTGGATTTAATAAGAATTTGTACAGGAAATTCTAGAGAATTTAGGAAATTCTGATATGAGTAAATAATGGCATTTTGCTCCTCCTCTGATTTTAAGCTGAAGTTTACACTGCCAACCTCTACTACACCTCGAAGACTTCCATCTTTTAAAATAAGTGTATCATCGTGAATCTCCGAAAAGGGAAGATACCGTATAGTAGAATTTGCTGAAGAGGATGTATTTTTTTTGACTGAATCAGCCATAGTAGTGAAAATTATGATGAAGGACGTTCATCCTGATAAGTAGGTTTTTCTGAAAGAAAATTTTGAGATGTATCAACGACTTGAGTAAGATTTTCGAGATTATGTAAAAGATCATTCTGATTTTGGACAGGTTGAGGAGATTTCTTAGTACCTTCTTGCTCTAGCTGCAGAAGAATATCATACTCATCTAAAGGAGAAAGTGGCTCAGCATAGTGGAACCAAACTCTTGTACGAGGATTTATAAGAGACTCCATCATAAGCAGTACGAGCTTGATAAAGGTGATATTCTCCATTTTAAAAAATGCGATAAGCACCGTTACAACAACTATGAGTATGACTGGAATAAGGTAAATACTTGGATCATAACGCCCTACTGACGCAATATAAATGAGATACGCAACCGCACCCCCACCCAGCAAAATAAACAGCTGTTTGATTGTCAGAAAAGGAAGAATTTTCTCTTCAATATCTATATTTTGAGGAATCTTAAACTGCATACATTGAGGTAGAAATAAACCTTCTTTTTATTATACCAGAAAACTCCTTAATTTTCACAAGAAAAACTTGACCTACTGCCTTTAAACCAATATAGTGTGAGGGCTTATTTTGTATGAATTACTTATGTTTGCTGTACTTGAAATTGCCGGAAAACAATTCATGGTTGAGAAAGGGAAGACGATTATTGTAGATCAGCTATCTGCAGATGAAGGATCCGAGATGGAGCTTGGAAATGTTGTTCTTTTTAATAAGGACGGAAAAGATGCAGTTTCTGTAGGTGCTCCGTTTGTTGATGGAGTAAAGATAAAGGTAAAGGTTCTCAATCATCAGAGAGGAGAGAAGATCCGAGTATTCAAGATGAAGTCAAAGAAAAGACAGCGAAGAGCATTTGGACATCGAAGCTATCAGACTCGACTTCAGATTGTTGATATCGTAGCATAAGTCATACAAGTAAAAATACCTCAGAAATGAGGTATTTTTTTATATAAATTTTTATGAAAAGACAGTTACTAATAGGGACCAATAATCCTGGTAAGAAAAAGCACTGGGAAGAGCACTTAAGTGACTTTGAATTATTTTCTCCTGATATGTTTGGGATTAATGATGTACCAGAAGAAGGGATGATGTCTCTTATAGAGAATGCCAAACATAAAGCCCGCTTTTATATGGAAAGATCAGGCATTTTGAGTTTTAGCAATGACGTAGGATTTTATATACCAGATCTAAATAGTTTGCCTGGAGTTGCAGTACGAAGGTGGGGAGGAGAGCTTCCAGATACTGTATCTGATGAAGACTGGATGGAGTATTTTTATTCTCAAATTACGTCTCTAGAAAAAGAAGAGATCCACGCATACTTTAAATGGGCAATTGCACTTGCTGAAATCAATGGAAATATACAGGTAATTACAGAAGAAATTCATGGAATTATCCATATGAAATACTTTGAAAATAAGGACTTTGATAAGGGTTATCCGATAGGAAATGTATTTGTACCAGAGGGGTTTAATAAAGTGTGGTCTAAGCTTGATAATGAAGAAAGAAAGCGAAGAGATGCGGGATTAGTTGAAAAGTTTCAAATGCTTTTAAATAGTAAAATAATATAATAATAAATTTTAGATATTGTGGACTTTGTATTAAATAAAGAACAATAAAAATATATTTGTCTATTGCTGATTTTAAATATACTATTATGAAATATAATTTATATAGTACTATTGTTATTTTTTAATGTAATATAAAAAAATATAATGTGTTTATGTATATATATTGACATGTTCTATTTTCTGAATATCCTCTGTTAAAACAAAAAGACAGATCTTTTATAGTTTGGATGTAGTGTTCTATATATTGCTTCTGGGTAAATTAACATATTATTTTGTCTAGGAGCGGTATATATCTGCTACATTATGAAAAAAGGAGATCAATATGGGACAAACTGATATTAAATCAGAGTTAGAGAAGGAAATCGAAAGAAAAGAAAGAGAGGTGTTCTCTAAGGTACAGACTGGAGATGAAATTGTTACTCTTCTTCTACTCACGCATACGAAGGAAGGTTTAAAGTCTGCCTTAAGAAATTATCATGCTGACACAAAGGTGCTTATAGCAGCTTTGGAGCATAAAGAGTGTGAAGCTGAGGATGTTTTAGTAATTATTGCTAATCACTCCTGCGTCTCATATCTTAAGATATTGATAGGTATCTCTGAAAGATTAATGAATATCTTTCAAAGGTATGATGAGTATTTTAAAAAGAAAGAGATTGAATTGTTGGAAAAATCTGAAAGCACTCTGAATATTTTTGATGAAAGGACAAAAAAATTTAAAGTTGGGTTAGAAATTGCTGAATTAATTGTAGAAAAATCAATCTATAATAACGAAGTGATTAAAAACTTATCAAAATCTCCTTATGTAGGGGATAGGATAAAAATTATAAAGTAGTAATACAAACAAAAAGAATTGTATACTAAAAAAGCACCTCCATTTCTGGAAGTGCTTTTTCTCTAAGAGTTCAATTATTTGATCTCTACAGATGCTCCAGCCTCTTCAAGCTTAGCTTTGATAGACTCAGCCTCTTCTTTCTTCACACCTTCTTTAACTGCCTTAGGTGCTCCGTCTACAAGGTCCTTAGCCTCTTTAAGTCCAAGAGCAGTAAGCTCTCGTACTACCTTAATTACTCCGATCTTCTGTGCTCCTGCTGCTGTAAGGATAACATCGAATGCTGTCTTCTCCTCAGCTGCTGCTCCTGCATCTCCTCCAGCTGCTGGCATAGCTCCCATCATCATAGGTGCTGCTGCAGTTACTCCGAACTCTTCTTCCATAGCTTTTACAAGCTGAGAAAGCTCAAGAACTGAAAGGTCCTTAACAAGATCTAAAATTTTCTGTGAATTTGCTGATAAGTCTGCCATGTTGGTACTTATTAATTGTGAGATAAAATTTTACCATGTACCCGACCGATAGGGAGTGGTTCATGGTTGGCGTATTACGCCTTCTGCTTTGCAACCTGATCAAGAACTGATACAAAGTTGCGCATGTTGCCAGCGAGTACTGAAGCAAATCCCTGAATAGGTGCTTGCATAGTTCCCACGAGCATTCCGAGAAGCTCTTGTCTTCCTGGAAGTTTTGCAAGTGCTGCAACATCATCACGACTGAGAACTTTTCCTTCGAGGATTCCTCCTACGAGTTCAAGTTTGTCATGAGTCTTTGCATAGTTTGCAATGATTTTTGCCGCTGATACCTGATCTTTGAAGCCGAAAGTGACTCCTACAGGACCATCGAAGATCTCATCAGCTACCTCAGGGAGTTTGTTCTCCGCGATGGCAAGCTTCATAAGCGTCTTCTTTGCAATTTTGAATGTAGCATCTTCCTGTCGGAGGAGAGCTCTAAGCTCATTGATCTCTTTCATTGAAAGGCCATTATTCTTCACGAAAACAGTTAAAACTGCTTTTGCAAATTTGTCATTCAAATCAGCGAGGATTGATTCCTTTTTGGACCGTGTAACTGCCATAGTGCAATCCTGCTAGTAAATAAAAAAATAACGTCGTGCTTGATACGAGACGTTTTACAGATATATGAAAGATACAAATTGTACTTTAATACTACTGTTTTATCTCGGTAGGACTTACTTACCTCGGGTGAGGTAAACCTACTGTCTGTGACAAACACAGGAGAATTGTACTGGAAATATAGGAAGTGTAAAGAGAATTAGAGGAAATAGGAAATAAGAATTAGGTGCAACCTATTTCCTATTTCTCCTCAATTCCCATGTAGTTCCATATTTGGCAATGAGGCAAGATCTCTCACATACTTATGAAACCAGTCTTTCGTCATTCGCAATGTTTCTTCTCTAAACTCTGTAATTCCATGATCTGCCCCTTCAAAAAGAGCAAGCCGATGCGGAATCTTTAATTTTAGAAATTTCTTTGATAGATCTATACTGTCTAAAGGGTTTACTCTCCAGTCTGCTGTTCCATGCATCATTAGTATTGGTACATCCTTCGGAAATTTTTCAGGCCAGTAGAGTGCAGAACGCTTAATTTTTTCCTCGCGGGAAGGGCCAAACATTTCCTCCTGTGTTTTTTTCATCCCTATAGGACGTTCTCTCTGATTTCTAAATATATTTGCGGTTCCTGCTCTAGTAACAGCTGCCTTGATCCAGTCTACTCTCGTGAGCATCTGATAAGTCATCATACCTCCGCGACTACCTCCATACATGCCTATCCTTAAAGTATCGGCATTTCTATATTGCTCAAGTATTAAGTAAAGATTTTCAACATCTTTAATATCGTTTCCTCCAAATTCATCTTTTCCTTCACCACCATCGTTTCCTGAATATTGTGATGCAATGACGATATAGCCCCAATTTGCCATTTCTGCTATGGATCCAAACAAATGTCCTCGTTTGATCATCCCAAACTCTCTTGAACCACCTCTATTATAAACAATACAAGGAAGGGGATTTTGTATATTTTTCGGTTCCACTATATATCCGACGACTTCATGCATTTGAGACCTATAACGTATCTTGTAAATATTTGCCTGAGCGTCATTTTTCTCAAACATCTCCCATGTGCCTGGTTCATCTTGATATGCTTTTTTTAGATCATCAGTAAGACGGACTTCTGTACAGGAAATAATTTGCTCAATATCTTTACTCGCTTCTAAAAAATTCATGCAGGTGGAGTTAATGTATATACAGTGTACTATAATTTTTATAAAAATATTTTCAGCTTGAGCGTAAAAATAGACTGAATATACTTATATTGTACACAAATAAGAGCGAAAAAGATGCCTTTTGGTGATACAAAATTTAACTCTCATACTCATAATTTCACCGAATAGGCACTGATAAATAAAGTAATTATTATATATGTTTTAATTACTAATTACTTAATTACTCGAGCCCCTCACATTCTCTTGCATTCTCCCACTATTTCAAGTACCATTCGTCCGTATATTTTTTGTTTTCTACGTAATAATACACCATGGCAGCACCAAAGAAAAAGTTATCGAAAGTACGATCAAGACAGCGATACGGAGCATATGTACGAATGAGAAGTAAGAAGCTTACAAACGCTCTTAGACTTGTTGATTGTAAGAATTGTGGAGAGAAGAGAATGCTTCACAATGCTTGTAAGGCTTGCGGATTCTACCGCGGACGTCAGGTACTCATCATGAAAGATAAGACTAGTAAAGTAACTACTATTGAAGCATAAGCTTAAGTATAGTACAATGTATTGATTCTTTGAAATTTCTTTTATCCAGAAGGCATGAAGATTAATAGACATGTGGGTCGTGAATTTGCGCTCAAAACTCTTTATACGTGGGAGTTTCGTGAAAGAAATAAGCCCTTGCTGGATGTTCTTACAGAAAACAATAGACATTTTTATGAGTATCAAGATAAGAAGCTGGAATTCACACAGCTAATATTGGAAGGTATAGATAAAAATCTAGAAACTATTGAACAGCATATCAGAGACTTTGCTCCTGAATGGCCATTGGAAAAAATTGCACTCATAGACCGATGTATTTTATATATCGGTATCTTTGAGATACTTTTCAATAAAGAAGTACCAGAGGTTGTTGCTATCAATGAGGCAGTCGAGCTTGCAAAAAACTACGGCAGTGAGACAAGCTCAAAATTTGTGAATGGCGTTCTTAATACAATTTTTCAGAAGATTAAAACCTCTGATAAACAGGACTAAGTAGGTGTATTATTTTTTCTTTTTATGAGGGACTTTTCTACAGTAGAGCAGGCAATAGAAATAGTTTTTAAGGATAAACACCTTTTAGAAAAGGTGTTTATTCACCGTTCTTTCCTGAATGAATATAATGAAGCTCCAGAATCCAATGAGCGTCTTGAGTTTTTAGGAGATGCCGTACTGGAACTAGTTGCTACAGAATTTTTGTATAAAAAATACAGACAGATGACAGAGGGAGAGCTTACTGCTGTGAGGTCTGCACTAGTGCGAAGAGAGCATCTTGCTGCTGCTGCTAAGGAACTTGATCTTGGCTCTAGACTGCTTCTGAGTAGGGGAGAGGCGCTTTCAGGGGGAAGTCAAAAGGATTATATTCTTGCAAACACTGTAGAGGCGCTAATAGGTGCTATATATCTTGATCAGGGGATGAAAGCAGCTGAAGTATTTATTAATAAATACTTGCTTCATGATGTTGAAGATATAGTAGGACAAAAACTGTATGTGGACAGTAAATCAAAATTTCAGGAGATTGCTCAGGATGTTTTAGGTATTACGCCGCACTATTCCATGATTGCTAACGAAGGACCTGATCATGATAAGAAATTTATTATGGGACTATTTCTGCAGCATGAGAAAGTGTCAGAGGGGACTGGAACAAGCAAAAGAAAAGCTGAAGAAGATGCAGCTTTTAATGGTCTTGTTGCCAAGAAGTGGCTGTAATTTTTGTATAAAACTAAGATAATCTTTTCTCTTTTAAGAGAGGTATTTTTATAATAGGAATTGTATCGGTTATCTTACTAATCCTAATGCAGATAGCAAGGTGTTAGCTTCTATGTCTTTTTTAGCTTTTGTTTGTGCTATAAATACATCCAGATAAGTCTGCTGATCTGAATATGATTTAATAAAATGCTCCACCGTAGCTTCAAGCTCTGCTGTATGTAAAGAAGCTATATTGAATGAAGAATGCAGATTGATTCTTTTTAAAAATCCTTCCACTTTTGTACTATATGATAGCGCAAGTAGTGGTGTATGACTTAAGGCACTAAGTATCAGAAAATGGAGCCGCATTCCGATAGATGCCTGACAGTCTGAAAGAATCTGTAATACCTCTGTATAAGATCTAGGTGCATGTAAGGTGGAAGGAATGTTCATTTCATGCAGGACATAAGACATATGCTGCAGGGGAGTTATATCTTCACTGCCTTTATACTGCATTGGTATCAAATGTAGATGTATAGGCTGCGTCTCTGATATCTTCTTAAATATTTTTCCTAATGCATGTATGAGCTTATGTTCTGATCCGTGCCACGGACGAAGCGAGAGTGCAATCTGAAGAGGTTTCTTGGTAGTGGTGAAAACTCCTTTATGCTCTACACTAGTATCAATAAAGCATACCGGATCGAGTAATAGAGATACTTTACTTACATACTTTGGAAATTCTTTCTTGATACAGAGTAGAGATTCTTCATCTCGGACAAAAAAACCGTCACTAGATGCAAGTACCCACCGTGTAATATTTTTTGCCAGGAATGATTTTAATGGACCGATACTCTGACCTCCAAAAACTACTTTTTTTCCTAGTAAAAATTTAAAAAAGAAAAAATGCAATGCCCAAAGTAGTACAGCGTAGATGCTTTCATTGTCTGTGAAAAGACCACCTCCTGGAAAGAATACTATATCTGTTGAGCGCAGTATTTTCAGTGATTTGATAAATGCCGGGCTTTTTTTGATGATACTCCGCACACCAAAGGGTATGGGAACGGAAGAGGTCACGCTATAAGCGTGATAGAACTCCTGTGTATCTTCTGGTGTTGGGGAAAGAACATGTATGCCTAATGATTCTGAATGGGTATGAAGCATCTGAAGGGTACTTTCCAAGATTGCTTCATCACCTATGTTGCTTGCTCCAAAACTTCCTACAAGTGTTATATGTTTTACAGACATTTCGTGTATCAAAAATATGTATACCTATTATAAGGAAAATACTTTTATTGTTAATTCATAAAAAAAGATCATTCACTTTTAGATGAATGATCTTTTTACTTTTCAGAAGTCTATTATTCAGCTGTCTTCTCAGTCTTCGCCTCTTCTGCAGGAGCTTCTACTACTGCTTCCTCTTTTTTCATAGATACTGCTTTCTTGTCTTCTGGGAGTACAACCAATTCTGCAAACTCTTTGTTCTTGTCCTTAAGTCGAGCTGATTTTCCTGCTCTTTCTCGAAGATAATGAAGCTGAGCTTTTCTTACCTTACCAAACTTCACAACTTCTATTTCAATCATATCTGAATGAATAGGGAAGATCTTTTCTACTCCGATTCCATCTACAATCTTTCGAACTGTAAATGTAGCCTGAAGAGATGTCTTCTCATGAGTCTTGATAACAACTCCCTGGAACACCTGCTGACGTTCCTTAGAACCATCTAAAAATTTCTGAGTGATTTTTACTGTCATACCTGATCGGATCTCAGGGATGCTCTTTTTCTGGTACTTTTTCTGGTACTCTTGTACAAGCGTGTGTGTCATGGCAGGTGCTTTACGAAGTTAGAACTATAATTAATGTGCGCTATGGTTGTGTGTCCCTCTGGTGTAAGTAATGAATACCTACGAACATACGAAGAACACTTTATTCAAAATACAAACTAAAATCAAGAGCTTTTCAAAAACTTTTTCAGTTTATTGATAGCAACTGTATTCTTCTTATCATTTAATAGTGATAAAACGAAGGAATCTTTGTACTGGATGCGGTATTGGAAATTTTCTGTAGTCATAAGTGAATATCTTATTTCTTCATTGTTTTCAGAAAGTACTTCTACAAGATCTGATAAGGCATCCCGGTCAATATCACCAACGATAAGCATGTCAACTTGAGCATCTTCTGCATTACCTACGAAAATACCGGAGAGAAGTAAAAAGTCTACTTTGCCAAGTCCTGCAATAGAGCTTGCAATATCTTTTTTATCGGTGAGGGTTTTTAAAAATATACTTCTGAGCTCTGGATAAAGTAAAAAATCCTTATTGGCAAAATAATGCTTTTTTCTATCCTTATTTCTAAATTTGAGTAATCCTATTTTCTTGAGATTTTCAAGTTCTCTGCGTATTCCATTGATCTGATCATCGAGATTTCGTGTTAGTTCACGGACATAGTATTCTTCATCAGGATTGAGAAGGAAAGTCTTTAAAAGCTTTATACGTGTCTTGGAACTGAAAAGTGCTTTGAGCATGTGTATACAATAGGTATGCAGAATTAAGGCACTTTTATACTAGATAAGGGGGGCTTTTTTGCAAGCAGAAAATTTTTATAAATCTTCGTCCCGGAAACGGCTGTCGTTACCCTCTCCGAACATAGATTCTCTATTTGCCGAGATAAATAGATTTGCAAAAATGGCTGTTAATAGACCAAGAAGAAATGCAAATGCTAGACCTAGTCCCAATGGGATAAAATTTTTCCACTGAAAAAAACTCATTGATGTAAGGTTCAGGTTCTGAAAAAAGAATACTACAAATGTTAGTATTATTATAATTAGAAGAATGAGGTAGAGAATACGAAGTCTAGAATACATAAATGAGAGTAAAGATAGTTGCAGATAGTATAATGAAAAATATACTTCTTGTGAAGATGAGTCTTATTGATTTTAAATCACACACTTTGTATAATTCAAAAAATATCTTCTTCTTCATTTATGGTTGTTGTTAGAAAGGCACAAGAGCAAGATGCGGTTGGTGTCGTTTCTGTACATAAGAAGAGTTGGCTTGCTACATACCCAAATCCTGAGAGTGGGATTACATTAGAGAAAATAGAGAGAGTTTTCTCTAATTTTGATGAGCGTGCCGAGAGATGGAGGAAAAGAATTAGGACATATGACTGGATCGAAAACGGAGTTTGGGTTGCTGAGAATAGTAATATTATTGTTGGATTTGTTGCTCCAGCAGTTATGGAAGGAAAAAGAAGAGTAGGTGCTATCTATATAGATCCTGAGTATATTGGACGAGGAATAGGAGGGCTGCTGATTGAAAAAGTATTTACTCTGTATAAAGGAGAGGAAATATATTGTGATGTTGCGTCATATAATATTCATGCCCAAAAATTTTATGAAAAGCATGGATTTATATTTACTGGAAAAGAATCTACTCTAGATTTTCAGAGTGAAGGAGAACTGCTTTTTACTGTTCCATTGAAGGAATATCTAAAACAAACCTAATTTAGATTCTGCTTAATTTATTGAGAATGTCTGACATTTCTTCAAGTTTCTTTTCTGGAATGTTTGGCAAGATGTCCTGTGAAAATAATTCAGCTCTTTCAATGGCTTCCGTGAGCATTCCTTTGCCTCCAGAGGCTAGCAATACATAGCTGGATCTTGCATCACGCTCATTAGTTTCTTTTTTTATAAGACCTATCTTTTCCATGGGCAAAAGAATGCGGGTGATCCCTGAAGCTGTGAGACCTACTTTGTCAGCAAGGTCGACTCGACGTAGCTTTTCACCCGATGCTTCGTGCAGATGAGAAAGTATCATAAACTCACTCATACTTAATCCGCCCAACTTTCCGTCAAATTTACGTGTGAGAATTGTCTGGGTCTTTGCTAAGGTTAGAAAAAACTTTGTAAGTGCGGTTAAATCTTTCATGATATGTGTTTGATTAATTGTTGATATATCAAGTATATATGAAATAAATAAAATAGTCAATTGGTTTAATTAAGTGAATCTGAATGAGGGGAATAAGGCTCGGAGTGAGAGTGATAGTTGGAGTACTTAGTAGTGAGGGATAAATTTTTTTACGTCTTAAGACAAAAAAATAGCCTTCTAATTACGAAGTACTAATTACTAACTACTCAAATTTTTGAAAAAAATTTATGGCGGAGGGGGAGGGATTCGAACCCTCGCGAGGCTTTCGCCCCCTACAGGTTTAGCAAACCCGCCTCTTCAGCCACTTGAGTACCCCTCCGGACTTCGTAGGGACTAGAGCCTGGTGCAAGTTACTAGAGACTAGTAGCTCATACGTACTCTTTTATTCTTTCTACGGTGACTAGTATATAATCAGGAACTAGTGGCAGAACCTAATATACTTTTCTTCTAGAACCTAATAACTAGTCTTTACATTAGATTCTACCGCGTCAAACGCGTGTGGCGGAGAGATAGGGATTCGAACCCTAGAGATCCTCGCGGACCTAACGGTTTTCAAGACCGCCGCTATCGACCACTCAGCCATCTCTCCATGTAACTTGTTTTGAAGATCAAAGTACGGTCTGAAGTATACTGAAAGTTTTATTCTTGTCTAGAAATTTATCCTAAATGGTAAAAGTCTTGCTTTTACTCTCTAAACTTTTACCATGTAAATACTATTATTTACATTTTCCGATGCTTGATCATATTACTCTGGCAGTGAGTGATTATCATAAAAGTAAACAGTTCTATCTTGCTGCCCTTTCTCCTCTCAAATATGAACTTATTATGGAATGGGATGTATTTGGTGGATTAGGCGTAGCGGGAAAACCTGATTTTTGGATTGCATGCCGATCTTCTGATCTTATTCCAAAAAATTTTCATGTGGCATTCCGTGCGGGGAGTAAAGATGAAGTAGATGCTTTTTATAAAGCGGCACTAGGTGCTGGCGGAAAAGATAATGGTGCTCCTGGTGCTCGTCCAGAGTATCATGAAAATTATTATGGAGCTTTTGTTTTAGATCCAGATGGTCATAATATTGAGGCTGTGTTTCATGGAGAATTCTTATCCTAATTTCCAACTTTTCTTGTGCGTCTCGCAAAACATTCAATTAGCGGCATATTGATTTTCCTCACTTTTATAGTGCTTTGCTTTGGAGGAGGACTTATTTATATGCATAATTGGTATCAGCAGCCTTTACCTTCTGTTATTAATTCTCATACCTCTACAAATGCGCTTTGGCTTAAGCATAGCTGGGTTGGGGACAAGCAGAGTGAAGATGCATATAGGCTGCTTGCAAATCAGTTAAAGGAGTTTCGTGTTTCGGATGCATTTTTTCATGTTGGACCGCTGGAAGGAGACGGTACTATTACTGATGATAAGTATGTGTACGCTAAAGACCTTGTAGATGCTATGCACAGATATTACCCTGAGCTTCGGGTACAGGCTTGGATGGGGCAGGTAGAAAAAATGTGGGGTGGACCCTTGGATATGTCTGAACCAACAGTCATTAAGAATATTCTGGAAGAATCCCAATATCTTATGAATCTTGGTTTTGATGGAATTCACTATAACATCGAACCTATTGAGGATGGAAGCATTACATGGATTACTCTTCTTGAGGAAGCTCATAAGATTACCAGGATGAATGGTAAAGTATTGTCTGTGGCCACAGACGACCTTGAACCTTTCTGGGGAGCGGAAAAGTTTTTAAAGATATTTTCAAAAAATATTAGCTTCTGGAGTAAAGAATATTATAAAAAAGTAGCTGAAAACGTGGATCAGATTGCAATGATGAGTTATGACACTACCTTATCTGAGGATTATTTATACGCAAATTATGTATATATACAGACGAAGAATCTTATAAATCTTTTGCCGCAAAATACAGTGGTATTTATGGGAGTTCCTACCTATGAGGATAAAAGAGATAATTTTCATCCAAATGCTGAGAATATTTACTCAGCACTATTTGGTATCCGAAAGGCACTACAGGACATGTCAAAAAGTGGAATACTTAAGCGAGAGATAGGTGTAGCTATCTATGCAGAATGGACTACAGATGATAAAGAATGGCAGTTTTTCAAAAAACATTGGATTGGAGAATTTTTACCTAAAGGTTAAGAGTAGAATAGCCCCTGCCTGACTCTTCAAATAAGCTTTAGTGAAGAGAAAAGAAATGTTCATCACTACAACTGGGTTTGCTTGACTTCATCCCCTTAATTTCATAAGAATTAGGGGTACAAATCTTACGTTATCTTAATAAATTTATATAATGTTCTCCTTCCCAATATCTTCTAAAAAAATAGCAGTTATCTTTCTTCTGATCATTGTTGCTATTCTTCTTGGAGTTATATCATGGTTCATTGCAGCTAAAGTCCAGGCAAAGGATCCTCTTAAATATATGAGCAATCGTGATTTTCTTGCTGTTATGGAAATTCATAATAATGAGGAAAGTGCTTTGCAGTGGAAAAAGTTTGCTGAAAAATATCTATCTCCAACGGGTACTCAATCTTTACTTGGAACAGCTGAAGCTGAAGGGAATACTCTTATTGCTTCTCTTCCTGAGAGATCTTATCTAATACAGTACAAAGATAGTAGTGTCTTTATATTTGCTGAAGAAAATAATCTTACTCAAAAAAAACTCATTGATGCTTTAAAGAATAATTTTACCGTTGTAACTCAGGAAGGATTTGTTATAGCAGGAAATACATCAGCAGAGAACATAAAATCTCATGTGTATACAAAGGACATGGAGGGAGGTAAAATAGCTGATGTTATTTCAAGATCTACTTTTGATACGAGTGCTGCGATGTCATTTGCAGCAGCAAATGAAGTTGCTTTAGATATAGTGGGAGATATCTTGACCCCGAAAATAAATGAACCAACATATCAGGTATTTGTACGTGATATTCTTTCTACGATGACAAGTCCGACAGGCAACTTCTTTGTCACAGATGAAGGTTATCTGACTATGACGGGGAAGATAAAAGTGCCGAAAGAAGAATTAAAGTACTTCGTTCAAAGAGAGAAATTAGATTTATCAGTGCTTTCTGAAATGCCTGCAAATATTTCTACAATACTTGCTTTTGTAGTAGAACCAAACCTGATCGATACATTTGTCCAGTACTTTAAAGAAGAGAAAAGTGAAGCTATTGCTTTATCATGGCAGTATCTTACTGAGGCTCTTGTGGAAAAATTAAAGGTCATAGATCAGCCTCGTGAATTTTTGACTCAGATAGAAAAAAGTTCGCTTGCAGTTGGTATTACTTCATCAGGTTCTGTGATCGGAAGTATTATCGGGATTGATGAACAGAAAGCAGCTAAAATCTCTGAGATTCTAAAGAATGGAGTGGAAAAAAATATGGCTTATGAAGAAATCACGACTACTTTGCCAGACAAGACAAAAGCAATAATGCTGGAAAGACATCCTGAAAAAGTGTCTTTGAATGATCAAAGCAGTTCAGGGAATTTCTTGAAAGAGATAAAATTCAATGACATCTCTCTTGTAAAAATTGCAGGTAGCCAGAAAAATTATGTAATAAGCGATGGCAAAACTGCTGTATCTAAAGATCCCATTCAGTATACGACGATCGAGAAATACTTTAAAGAACCATCACAATGGTATGTGAAAACTCAGTACTTATTACCAACACAATCTGTGCCGTATTTCTCAGATGCACTTAGAGCAGAGAAGAATAATGGAAGTTTACATATTTCTCTCTCAACATTCACAGACGGTATTTCCTATAGGATTCTTTTTGTTTCAACGCAGCAATAGTACTACTTACATTTCATGAAGAAAAAAATACCTTCGGTTAAAAGTATAGATTTGAATACTCCAGAGAATATTCATGTTGTTATCCTTTCTGATAAAAAGCAGAAGGCTATTACTGAGCCCAGTAATAGTAAAGCAGAGCATACTATCGACTTAAGAGAAAAGGACGAAAAACCTACGATAAAAAAAGAAGATCCTGGGCTTGTAGTTAGCCCGCTATCTCAAGCTTTTGAAAAGGTAAAAAATCTTAAAAAAATACATTTTTCCGTACGCCCGATTCTTCCTGAGAGTTTTCATATGAATATTTCTTCTCTAGGAATATTTCTGTGGCTAGGGGGCTTCACTTGTGTAAGTCTTATTGGTATCGCATTTGGAATGCACCTTGTGAGAGCAAAGCAGGAGATTTCACTTTATAAAAATGAGCTTACAGGACCTATTGCTTCGTACTCGCTACAGTCTATAACTCGTCAGGATTTTGTGAGACTTTCTCTTAATCTACTTCGTGCACGAGAGATATTCCAAAAGCTGCAAAGTTATATACCTCCGGAAAATACAGCACTTGGAGTTGGAAATTCATATGTAGGTACTCTAAATAATGCACTTAAAGGCGCGGAATTGATTGCTGAAGCTGGAGATGGTGCAAGTGATGTAATGGATAATGTAAGCAGCTTCTTACAAGATATGAAAATTCTGAATGATGTAGATCTAAAGAACCGGTATAAGAATCTCAGTACTTTTCTTTTATTTCAATGGAGATACTTGGAAATAAATACTTTTGATAAACTTAGAGAGGCAAATGTCAATTTGCAAAAGATACAGGCAGATCTATTTCCATCAGATGTTGCTTCACAGCTTACAGAGCTTAAAAAAGCTATAGCTCAAGTAATAGGTTTGATAGATGAGGCTGAGTATCTTTTTCCTAAGTTCCTTTCCCTTATCGGTGAAGATTATCCTCGAACCTATGTAGTGCTTCTTCAAAACTCTTCGGAGGCTCGTGCTACAGGAGGATTTATTGGTAGCCTTGCCTTTGTTTCTTTTAATGATGGATGGATCAAGAATATTACGTTTAAGGATGTATATGAATTTGATGGACAATTCTTCCAAGATGTTCCACCTCCTCCTGGCATAGAAAAAATCTCAGCGCAGTTTCGTCTAAGAGATGCAAATTATTGGCCAGATTTTCCAACATCAGCCAAGCAGATTGCGTGGTTCCTGGATAAAGAAAAAGGACCAGGCGTAGATGGTGTCTTCGCTGTGACAGATACTTTTATAAAAGATCTTCTAGAACTTACTGGACCAATTTCACTCCCTGATGTTGGTGTGCCGGTATCAAAAGATAATTTTTCCCAACTTATTTCATTCTTAGTGGAGAGTAAAGTAGATAAAGCACAGCCTAAATCGGTCCTCTTTGCTTTTGCAGATGAATTTTTAAAGAAGGTAAAACCTGTGGTACTAGAACATAAAGGCGTGAATCTTATTTTGAAAAATATGAAGGAAAGACAAATTCTTGCTTTCTCATTTCATGATGATATTCAATCGCTTTTCTCTTACTTCGGTGTAGATGGGACGATGTATGATGCCGCAACTAGCCCAATAAATGGTATACAGGATTATTTGCTTGTAGCACACACGGCGATAGGAGCGAATAAGAGTGATCAATATATAGAGGAAAAAATTTCACATGAGACACAGGTAACAGATGCAGGAGAGATTATGGACCATGTTGTGATATCACGCAGACATCTTTGGAATGACGCGCTAGAAGAAAAGTTGTTTTCTTTTCTAGAGAAAGTGACAGGCAAAAAGGTTGATAATAGTGTCGCGTTTATTTTAGGTAAAGGAAATAATGCAGACTATATTCGTATCTATGTCCCGGAAGGATCAGAGATCCAGGCAGTGGATGCAATAAAAAGAGAAGATATTGAAACATATCAGGATTTGGGAAAAACAGTTTTTGCCTTTGTTATGAATGTTGTACCTGGTGAGGAGAAACATGTAACTATTAAATATAAGCTTCCAGATACTCTTTCTGCAAAAGAGGGCAGTAAGGAGTTTATTCCATATTATCTAGTACTGGAGAAGCAGCCGGGAGGAAAAAATATAGAAGTGCAGCATACCGTATCTTCAGACAGTTCATGGGTAGTTGCTGCTAACGATGAACATAGTATTACGCAGAATGATCTGGATACCTCACTGCTGATACCTGCAAAAAAAGTTCTTCTTACTTCAAGAGAACTAATCTCATACCTATTTTTTATGCCAAGAGGGTAACGCTCTAGGTATAGATACACTTATTTTTACTCAGCAGATTCGTCTTTTCTTTCAACAGCATTTGGAAAAAATGACATGTATACTTCTCTGAGTTTTTCAAAGGTAAGGTGCAGCATTGTTGAGAGTTGAAGATTCAATTTTCTTATGTCCTTCAATGCTCTTTGCAGGGAGTATGCAAATGAAGCACCAGGTTTCTTTTCCAGTTCCCGCGCTTCCTTTATTAAAATATTGATTTTACGTTTAATTTCAATCGTAAGTTCTTTCCTTATGGCTTGAGCAGTCTGTGGAATTACTTTTTGAGTCACGATAGGCGTTTGTCCATCGTCTTGTTTTGCCTTTTGCCCAGACTTTGTTTGTCCTCCTGATTGTGCAGGGCTACTTGGCTTTTCTTGATTGTATTCAATTACTTCTGCTGTGGATGCGATATTATCAATACTCTCACCAATCTTTCCAATCGTTCCTTTTAAAGCATCAGGAGCTTGCTTCTGACTTTTGGCAGGAGTTGAGGAGGGGGTATTATTTAGGGTATTGAGGTCGCTCATAGACAGTACATTAGTTTAGGTTAAGTATACGGTAACAGTTTGACAATTGCAATGGCCCCATGTAAGATTTCGTCGTTTTGTACTACTTATTATCCCTATGTTTGAGAAACTAGAAAATATAGAAAAAGAATTTCTTGAGATGGAAGAGAAGATGATGGATCCTGATTTGATGAATGATCAGGGGGGATATGTGAAGGTAATGAAGCGGCATGCGGCTCTCAAGCCTATTGTTGAGATTTATAGAGCATATAAACAGGTACTTGCCGCTAAAAAAGAAGCAGAGGAGATTATTGAGGCGGAAAGTGATCCCGAGATGCTTGATCTAGCACAAGAGCAGCTCAATGATGCAAAATCAAAAGAAGAAGATTTGCTTCAAAAAGTAAAAATCTCACTCCTGCCGAGAGATCCAAATGACTCTAAGAACGTCATTCTCGAGCTTCGAGCGGGTACTGGTGGAGAAGAAGCTGCTCTCTTTGCTGCTGAGCTCGGACGTATGTATACACGGTTTGCTGAAGAGCGCGGTTGGACTGCGGAAGTAATGAGCATGAGTGAGAGTACAACTGGTGCAGGTGTAAAAGAAATGGTACTGCGCCTCACTGGTGAAGAAGTATATGGAAAGCTCAAATATGAGAGCGGAGTGCATCGTGTGCAACGTATTCCGGCCACAGAAAGCCAGGGAAGAATCCATACATCTGCAGCTTCAGTAGCAGTACTGCCTGAAGTAGAAGAAGTAGACATCGAAATACGTTCTGAAGATCTTGAAATTACTACATGTAGAGCTTCTGGAGCAGGAGGTCAGAAAGTAAATAAGACAGATAGTGCGGTACGAATGGTACATATCCCGACAGGTCTCGTAGTAGAGTGTCAGGATGAGCGTTCTCAGCATAAAAATAGGGAAAAGGCACTTCAGGTACTCCGAGCCCGTCTCTATGATCTAGAAGAGAGTAAGAGAGCAAAGGAGAGAGGAGATATACGTTCTTCACAGATTGGATCTGGAGATAGATCAGAAAAAATCCGTACATACAATTTTCCTCAGGATAGAATTACTGATCATCGTATAAAAAAGAGCTGGAGTAATATTCCAGGAATCATGGATGGAAAGATGGGAGATATCATAGAATCTCTCCGTGTTGAGGATCAGGCAAAAAAACTTGCTATGGAAAATATGGTTTAATCCTATGCTTAAAATAAAACCCCGAAGAATGTATTCTCCGGGGTTTTATTTTATTATGCTTTCAAATTTAGAACGTATATAAGTTTACTGAATGCATCTTTTTGTCTGCATCAATGACCATAGATGGTTTCTTATTTTTGAAGGTAAATACATTAGAAATCACACGGGCGCCTTTAGGGAGCTCTTTTTCAAATTTGGGAAGGAGTTTATCCATTGCCTCAGGAAGAAGGTAGAGAAATATCACAGAATATTTAGAATAATCTTCTTTCATGAAATCCATAGTCTTGAGAGACGCTTTAGATCTATTGAAGATTTTTTTCATATAGAAGAAAAGTATCGGCATTGGTGCGATCTCGTATCCAGTAAAGCTTACGCCCTTAGAATATTTTTCTGCCATAAATAAGATCTTTCCGTCACCGCAGCCAAGATCTGCAATATGTTCACCTGCTTTGATGTCAGCCGCTTCAATCATTTTTCTGATTTGTGCCTTAGTGGAAGGAACATAAGGTACTTTGTAAAAGAAACCTATTACTAGTGCAAGCATTAGTAATACATTCAAGAAGAGTATGAAACAAAGAATAGTAAGAAGAAAAGTATGCATAGGAAGGATTATTCTGAAAGGATACGGTCAAGATCATGCTCTTCAGGACGAGCGTACATATTACTAGGCAGCTTGGTAGGATTTGATTTCTTTTGGTGGATGCGCTCTTCAAATAACCCTGACGCAAATATCAGTATTCCAAAGAGCACAATGAGTGCGGGACTAAGAGTTACATCTTCTGCATTAAATGAAATCGTTGTTTTGAAAGCTGTAAGTACTGTGTAGCCTATAATTGCTAATTGTACGATCTCGATGCCTAAGATCATCTGAATAACAGGAAGTGAAGGGAAAGACTTTGGAAATGATTTTCCTGCAAGAAACCAGACTAATGAACCGATACTTAAGAGAGCAGATGCTATCAATAACCATCCAATAAAGTAGACAAGATTTGAAATCCCAGTAACTGTCTCTTTTTCTATAGCTCCCCATTTTGTAAGAGTAAAGACTATGACCAGTATGCTTGAGACAATGACTACCTTTTCGGTCATTGTGGTCTGATAAAAGAAGTTTTGCACTGTCTGCGCAAAGCTTTGACTGATTTTGGAACGAATAGCCCTCGTATCTAATCTTCTCTTTTTCTCTGATCCGTCAGGAGTCTGAGATGGCTGCTGATATGTTGCTTGAGAAAAAAATTCTTGCTGCGTTTCTGGAAGGGGATTTTTTTGATCTTGCGAATCCATGGAATGACATGAAAATCTAAAAATACAGTGACTCAAGAATATCAGAAAAAAGAAAAGTAATAAAGGAAAGAAGTAATTTAGTAGGAGAGTAATTAAGTAGGAGAGCAATTGGGCTCAATAATTGTAGCCTTAATGATTGAGCCTAATAATGTGCGCCAAATTATTGAGTCCAATGATATAATTACTTTCACGTAATCTGTTTACAGTAAATACATTTTATAATAAATAATCATGTTTTAAAACAATAAACATACTTTGTCACTCATCTTCTTCTTGCTTTATTTTTTAAAAAGATTAAGATCCTATGAAGCTTAAAAATACAACAGCTTCAAACAAAACAAAAAGAAGACTAAACCAAAACAAATTTTAAAAAACAAAAAAGCAATTCTTACCATTTAGATTTCCTTCCTGCCACGGAGAGCGAAGTCCTACAAGAAGTAAGGAAAGCAAAAGACTTCCGGCCGGAGTCCTACATTTGATCCTTTACAATAAGATGTAAGTAGTGAGTAACGAGTAGTTCTTAAGTATTTAAGGAATATTCATTTTTCACTGCTTTGCGAAAAAGAGAAGGGAGATGACATCCCTCTTCTCATTAATTCTGACGAGCTTTGCTTCCGATCATTACACCTGGATTTTCTTCCACTTCGTATATGAGACGAGGCGGGGTTCAGATCCCTTCGAGGGATCAGTCACTCCTCGGCATTAGGAGAGGTATATGACCGAAGCACAGCATGAATTACACTTTTGAGCAGTTGTCACTCAAACAAAAACACACATCACAAAGGAAAGATTCTATTTTTCTTGCCTATGAGATGAATAGAATCCCAGAGCTTACCAAAGCATGGGGTTCTTTTTTTAGAAATAAGGGAGGAATTAAGTAATGGAATAATTGGGCTACAATAATTGAGCTCAATTACTTAATGATTGAGTCTAATTACTTCTGTGCTCTTATTGCTTACATATATAGTATACTCACAATAAAATATAAAAAAACTTTTTTTGAAACAACACTAAACGTATGCTCCAGAATGTTTATCTATTAGCTAGCTACTATGCTTTTTGAACAAAAGAAAAAGAAATCATCAACGCTATCTATACTAAAAGATCTCTGGCAGTTTACAAAGCCAATGAGAGGGGATATGTATTATGCTGTTGGTCTAATATTTTTGGCTCAAGGGGCCTCTATCATCCAGCCGGTTTTCTGGAAGCAAATGATAGATGCTATTGTTCAGAAGCAGTCTTTGGATTCATTAGTCATTATATTTGAGATCTTAATAGGGCTGGCACTTGTGCAGAGTATATTAAATTATCTAAGACAGTCACAGGCTCACCGTTTTAGATGGAAGGGACGTCTTTTGCTAGAACAGTATGGTTTTGAAAAAATGCTTCAGTTCTCTATTGGGCAACACATAGAACAAGGAAGCGGCATAAAATTTGCCATCTATCAAAATGGTGTATCAGGATTTACAAATATGATACAGCAGCTTTTGTATGATGTCTTCCCAGCAGTCTTTACACTTGTGATCACGATGACTGTACTTTTCTTTATATCATGGGAGCTAGGTTTGCTACTCACTGTTGCTGTGATCGCGAGACTTTGGGCAGATATCAGATACACAAATAAATATGTAAAAAAACCTATGAAGAATATGATAGATCATATGAATAAGCGCTGGTCACATATGAAAGAGGTTACGAGGGAAATTGAGACAGTAAAGCAATTTGGAAGAGAAGAGGCTGAAGCTACTTGGCTGCATAATAAATTTAAATTTCTCAGAGATCTGAGCAATTCAATATGGATACCTTCAATGAAGATGCAGAATATAAGACAGTTTTTATTTCAAGTATTTTATTATAGTATTTTATTTCTAGGTGCATATTTTATTTTTACAGGCAGATTTACACCTGGATATATTCTTCTTTTTACTTCCTGGGGTGGAATGGTGGTAGGTGCTGTAAGAGATCTTACAAACTTTGAGAGGGACTTTATTGATAATCTCGTAAATGCAGAGAAGCTTCTTGAGATGTTGAGAAAGGAGCCTGTGGTTTCAGACAATGTTTTAACAAGTGTACCTGATAAGATTCAAGGACATATTGTTTTTTCAAAGATGAATTTTTTTTATAAAGAGGCATTAGAAAAGATGAAGGATGAAAATGCTACAGCGACTAAGGTAGATATCTCACTTCCGCTTTTTACAGATTTTGATCTTGAGATTCCTGCAGGTAAAACGACTGCACTAGTAGGACATTCTGGTAGTGGCAAAAGCACTTTGATGAAACTTCTTCAAAGATATTATGACGTTACGGGAGGCCATATCGCCTTTGATAATATTGATATTAGAGATTTACCCTTAACATTTCTTAGAAAACACATCGGTATAGTGCCTCAGGATGTTAGGCTATTTGATGGCAGTCTAAAAGAAAATCTATTGTATGGGGTTTCTAATTCTAAAGAAGTAAGTGAAAAAGAACTAGAGAAGATAATTAAAATGGCATGTATTGATAAATTTTTAGAACGACTTCCAAATGGTCTTGAGAGTCAAATAGGTGAGAATGGTATCAGGCTCTCAGGAGGAGAAAAACAAAGAGTGGGAATTGCTCGTGCTCTTCTGAAAGATCCAACCATACTTATTTTTGATGAAGCTACGAGCTCTCTTGATTCTGAGAATGAAAAGTTAATCCAAAAAGCGATTAAAGATGTCTCAAAGGGGAGAACTACAATCATTATTGCTCACAGATTGTCTACAATTATTCATGCCGACAAAATTGTAGTACTGGATAAAGGTAAAATTGCCGGAGAAGGAACTCATAAAGAGTTGATGAAAAACTGTATTCAATATAAGAGACTTGTAACTATTCAGATGAAAGATCTTCTTGCTGCCCAGATGGGTGATGTCTCAGAAGAAGAGGTACATCTTGTGTTAAAAGATCTGAAGATCATATAAATATAGCTCCTGTACCAGAGTCTGCGAATCTTTTGACTGTAGACTCTGGTACAGCTACAATTCCTTACAGGTTTGTTCGTTGACAATGCTGGATTACACAAAAATCACAGAGGATATTTCTGTGCGTTTGAATTTTCAATGTCATACAAAAATACTAGATGAGTGGGCACGGCTGACCAAAACACAATTTTTGTTAGAAAGGAGGACAAAATGTCGAAGATTCTTGTATTTTTTTGCCCACAGACAAGTAGTGAGGATTCTGAAAAGATCTTAGATGCTCTTTGGAATAGGAAAAATCATGAAAGTAAACATCTTCATCCTGAAGATGTCCAAATTATTTTATATCCTAGTTCATTTGCGGAGAAAGTGGATGATCAATTATTCTTTTATTTTCATAAAAGAAAACTATCTCCCAAACTTATCGAAGACGATAATGTGGGAAGTGGTAGAATGATTGAACTGCTTTCAGAAGTGAAAACATTCACAGAGTTTCCAGAGAAGTTTTCTAAAAAAGATGTATTACAATGCAAACGAGTCGGTAGAGTTGTGAAAGATACTTTAAATGAGTATCTGAGTACCTGTAGAAACGAAAGCATAACAATTGTCTATGCACCTATGATTATTATCATTGCATACGCACTTACAGTTATCAGAGACTACTGGGAACTTTTAGATCACAGCTTGCCTAAAGACGAAGGAGGTTTTATTTTTGAAAAGAACAAAAACACAATTACTATATACCAGCATTTACAATAAACCGTTAAACCCTGTCCGCGACTGCGGATCAGGGCTTTTCTTAAAGATGCTTGGATTATATAAAGACGCTATGTTATACTTTTTCTGTTTATTTCTGCCAAAAATTTCATGAACTCTCTCTCTCAAATTAATTTTAAGGATAAAGTTGCACTGATCCGTGTGGACTTTAATGTGTCTTTAACGTCAAAAGGAAAAGTAGCTGATAGTACGCGTATTGATTTGAGTCTGCCAACCATAAACTATATTATTGAACATGGAGGAACTCCGGTCATTATTACACATTTTGGTCGACCTGGAGGAAAGAGAACGAAGGAGGATGCTCTTGATGCGATTGCGGACTATCTTGAAAAGTCATTGGAAAAAGAGGTACTGTATGTAGAAGATACTGATCCTGAGCTATTAGAAGCTGCTATTGAAAATGCTAAAACTGAAGGACAAATTGTACTTTTTGAAAATCTAAGATTCTTTCCTGGGGAGGAAAAAAACGATCCTGATTTCGCAAAGTTTTTTGCAGAATTTGCTGATGTCTATGTAAACGAAGCTTTCTCTGCCTCTCATCGTGCACATGCTTCTATTGTAGGTATACCAAAATTAGTAAATGAAACCTGTATAGGGCTTCTTTTTGCAAAGGAAATAAAGGCAATAAAAAGTGTGATAGATAAGAATAAAACTCCCATGACTCTGATCTTAGGTGGAGCAAAGATTGATACAAAGGCAGGACTTATTAAGAGATTTATTGGGAAATGTGATAATTTTCTTATAGGAGGAGCTCTTGCAAATACCTTTCTTGAAGCAAGTGGTTATGATATTGGTTTATCAAAATCTGAGAAAGATAAAGTAGAACTTGCACAAGAGACTATGCTAGCTATTGAAAAAGAGAAAGAGAAAATACTCATACCCGTAGATGCTATAGTATGTGATGAAGCACATGAGAATGCTTTCTGTGCTGACTTGAAAGTAGATAGCATAGAAGGAAATATGAAGATCCTGGATATTGGTAAGGAAACAGTTGAGCAGTTTATAAATGTAATTAATCAGTCAAAGACTATTATCTGGAACGGTCCTGTTGGGTATTTTGAGATAAAGAAATTTGCTGGTGCTACAAAGCTTATAGCTGAGGCTATCGCCAAAAGGAAAGATGCTCAGACACTTATTGGCGGGGGTGATACGGTAGATGCACTGAAGAAACTAGGTATTGATTTTAGTGAATTTACACATGTTTCTACTGCTGGGGGAGCGATGATAGAGTATGTAGAGAAGGGGACGCTGCCGGGGATAGCGGCGTTGTAATTCTTTTGAAAGAATCAAAAGCTTTGTTACTTTTGTGACCAAAAGTAACCAAAAGTCTTGGGGGGAGAGAAAAGCGTCTCGGAATAATATTGCTTTTTATAAGTAATCAGACGCTTCTCTCCCCCCAAACCCCCAAGGACGGTGGTTTCTATTTTTGGCTCAATATTTTTATGTATAAAGTCACACTAGTACAAGTTGGAAAGACAAAGGATAGTTATCTTCAGGAGGGGATCTCTGAATTTGAGAAAAGAATATCTAGATTCGCTGATCTTGAGACTATTACTATCCCTGAGGGAAAGTTTCTGATTGAGGGGATGATGGAGAGGGAACGTAAAGAAGAGACTATACGTATTAAGCAGGCGGTAAACGGTAAAGAAGGTGTGCTTGTGTATCTGGATATTTTTGGAAAACCTGTGTCCTCAGAGGATTTTGCTGTTACATTAGAGAATTATTTGTATGAGGGAATTCCAATGATATTCCTAATCGGAGGTGCTTATGGTATTGATGAGGAAGTTTTGGATGGGATGATTAAGATGAGGATTAGTCTTTCGAAGATGACGTTTACTCATCAGCTAGTGAGGCTGCTATTTTTGGAACAGTTGTATAGAGGGTTTTCTATTATTAAGGGGACGGGGTACCACCACTAAAAGGATTAGGATAAGAATTAAGGATAGGGATGTCTCCTTGATTCTTATCCCTTATCCTCATCCTTATCCTTCGAGCCCAGTATGCTTAACCATCCTTTAAGATTCCGGATCACGCCCGGAATGACACTCACCTTGAGCTTTTCTTAAAAATACTCTAAGCTCTCCATGTATTTCTCACTAAATTTCATGCGATTTTCTTCTTCACTTATTCTATGTCTTAGTCTTGCTCTGCTTGCATCTTGCGGGACTGTAGAGCAGAGTATTTCACAAAATTTAAATTCCTCAGGTGTGTTAATAGAAAACCAAACCCCCATATCACAGAAGGATTTTCAAGCTGCTGTGATAGCAGGGAATGTGGATGAATGTAAAAAAGCTTCTACCAAAACTCTACAAGAGGATTGTAAAAGAGATTTTATCTCTCTTCAGGCTAGGGAAGAGGGGGATAAGCTTTTATGTGATGTACTTGAGACTCAAAATAGAGAAAGTTGTATCAATAGTGTAGTGCTTTCAAAATCTCAGAAGGATGAGAATATTGAAACTTGTAAAGAACTACCTTCACAACAACTAATAATTGCGTGCGAAGATAGCATCCATCATCTATTAGCAGAAAAAAAACAGGATAGTACTTTCTGTGAAAAAATTCAAAGTAGTGATCTAAAAAACGGCTGTATGGCAGTAATACAAAAGGATGCTGACTGTAACCAGTTTGCAAGCACAATAGACAAGGATAGATGTTTAATAACTAAAAATCAGTATAGTGCTGTGATGGAGTTAGTGAAGGATAGGAAGAAAGTAGACTGTGGAACTATCTTGGATATGGATCTACGGCAGCTTTGTAGTCAGGAAATGGGGATGATAAATGCAGTGGAGAAGAAGGATAAAAAGCTTTGTGAGGGGCTCAGCACTTCTTTTAGTTATGGGGAAATAAAAGAAAAAGATTACCAAAACGAATGTATAACTAGTATAAAAAACTAGTTTATATGTAATTATAGTGCGATTTCATCTATATGCTTCACTACATAGTTTTTTACTAATTCGTCTAAATGCTCAGTTGAGGCATAGAATTTTTTACTAAGCTCATAAGATGCTTCCGAATAACTATCTCTTATTTTTTCAGAGTCAGATAAATCACTATCAATAGCGCTAAAAGATTCATATAGTTTTATTGCCTCTTCTGTTAGCTGTGCTGTCTGAAATGCGCCAATAGTTTTCAGATTATTCACAATAAGATGCTTATATTGACCAGATGAATTATCGAAATACTGCTGGTATCCTCCGTTGTTTACTTCCCCTTGCAAGTCCCAGACTGTGAAGGCGATTTGTAGTGGAAGCGGTTGCTTTCTAATGGCAGTGAAGGTACTCTCTTCTCATTTAAATAGTAAGAATAATCAAAAAGTAACGAGAGAGTATCAGGAGGTGAAGCAGATAAAATATTTTCTTTTCTTAATCCATGCAAATCTCAAATGTCATCCCTCTGAAAAAAATCTCTCTTTAGAGGATCTTCCAACTTGCCTTTCATAGCTTCAATATTGCTCTTATTTATAGTTTGCAATTCTTCCCATGTAGTTTGATCGGCAGGATGAGCTATTTCTTGAGAATCTAGTATTAAAGGTGAGGATAATTGCTGCATCAAAATGATATATCCTGCTAAACCTACAATTCCTATAATAAGTATTCCTAATATTATTTTGAATACCATGAACCTTACTTAAGAGAAAGTTCCTGCTCCATCCACCATCCTGCATTGAGCAGTCTCCCTTCCTGAAGTTGAGGCGCAAGTAACTGTATTCCAATAGGCAAATGCCCCTCATATCCTACTGGTAATACTAATCCTGGAATTCCTGCCGCAGAAGCTGGAATTGTATACACGTCTTCTAGATACATGCTGAGCGGATCAGAATGCTCACCAAATTTGTAAGGAAGGGTAGGAGTTACTGGAGTAGCTAGAATATCTACTTCTTTAAAGATGTCATTGAACTCTGCAATAATCTTTGTTCTTACCTGTTGAGCTCTCTTGTAATATGCATCATAGTATCCGTGAGAGAGCACATAGCTTCCCATCATTATTCTTCGTTTTACTTCTTTTCCAAAGCCATTATATCTATTTTCAAGATAGAGCTCTTCAAGGTCTTTTGGATTTGAAATAGTTGGTCCAAAACGTATACCGTCATAACGGGACATATTTGAGCTTACCTCCGCTGGTACAACAATATAGTAAAGCGCTACAGCATATTTAGTAAGCGGAAGGCTTACTTCTTTGACTACGGCTCCTTTCTTTTTTAATAGTTCTACTGCTGCAAGTACCTTCTCTTTTATAATAGGATCAAGTCCCTCTGCAAAGTACTCTTTTGGAAGACCAATGCGGAGTCCAGAGATATCATTTTGAAGGAGGGAAGTATACTTTTCTACTGGTGCCTGGAGAGTTGTAGAGTCATTGCTATCTCTGCCTGCGATACTTTCAAGTACTATTGCTGCATCTTCGACACCCTGTGTGATTGGTCCAATAGTATCAAAGGAAGATGCCATAGCCATAGCTCCAAAACGAGAGACTCGTCCGTAAGTGACTTTCATACCTACAGTACCAGTAAATGCTGCTGGCTGGCGGATAGATCCTCCTGTGTCTGTACCAATAGAGTATACAGACATATCTGCCGCAACCGCCGCCGCTGAACCTCCTGATGATCCTCCTGGGACTCTTTCTATATCCTTTGGATTTTTGACGACTCCATATGCAGAATTCTCATTTGAACCTCCCATGGCGAATTCATCACAGTTATTTTTCCCGATCATAACGAGCCCCTGGTCCTCAAGTTTCTTTACTACTGTAGCAGAAAAAGGAGGTATGTAACCATCAAGGATTTTAGATGCTCCTGTGGACTGAACGCCCTCCGTATTTAGGACATCTTTAATGGATCCAGGAATACCAGCAAGAAGTGAGATATTTTCTCCTTTTGCAATTTTTACATCTATGGCTTCTGCTTGAGCAAGAGCTCTCTCTTCAGATATTGTAATAAAAGCATTTAGTGTGGGATTCTGCTCTTTTGCTCTATTTAAATATTCTGTAGCTAATTCCTTTGCTGAAATTGCTTTTGAAGTGAGTTGGGCGTGAAGGGCTTTGATTCTGGATGGCATATAGTGAGTTGTAATGAGTGCGATGGAGTATGTCATGCCGGACTTGATCCGGTATCTTAAAGCTTGGATTGCTATCTATATTTTTAGATTCCGGGTCAGGCCCGGAATGACACATTATGGATAACGAAACTAAAGTACATTCGGCACTTTAATCTGCATGAGGGTCTTTGACTGCTGACTAACCTTAATAGTCTTTTCAGAAATATCCTCTGAAAAAGTCTCAATACGATCTGAAGGAGTATCAAGATGAGTAATATTTTGAAGACCTGTTACTTGAGCTGTAGGGGCAACATCTGTAACATCTACTTCTTGAAGTACAGTAAAATAGTCTACGATAGGGGAGAGTTCCTTTACATATTTTTCAGCCTCTTCATCACTCTTGATAGGAAGCTTTGCAAGTTTCGCGATTTTCTTGATTTGTTCGGTGGTGAGAGACATATACGTAGTTATTAAAAACATTAGCTAGTATAAAGATTTTTTTACATTTTGGAATTCTGTGTGTAATGAAGTATTGACAAGTGTTGATTTTATTTTAAGTGTGGTGCAAAAATAAAAGGAAGCTTTTAGCTTCCTTTTAAGAAAGTGTTATTTCGTGATTGCAATTATTTCAAATTGCTTTATCTCCTGCAAACTAAGCAAACGTCTGAATTCAGCGATGTCTTTTTTCTTGGTACATCTGACAACAATTTGATTAGATTTTACAGAGAAAGGACACTCTGCATGAGAGACAGCTTTTAAATATTTTCTATCATATATTCTATTAGCATGTTCTCTTTGCAAATCCCTTTCATTATCTGGCATAATTGTCAGAAGTGACACCAATAAGTCATCACTGCGCTCGACATTTACCTTTTTCCAGATTTCACTTGGAGATAATGCACTTGCATCATCTAATACCATAATACTTTCAAATTTTTTATTTTCCTGGCTACTCATCTCGGTTCTCCTTTTTTAGAACTCATAATAATAACCAGATGAAAAATACGCAAAATCAAATAGATGTCAATATTCAGTAGTTTATTCTCTGTATCCCTCTCTTGCCATTTTTAAAACTTTCCCTAATATATTTCCACTATGACTTACAAGAATCTATGAAATTTGCCGTCATGACCTTTGGATGTCAGATGAATGTCTCTGACTCTGAGCGTATCAATACGATGCTGAAAAGTGCGGGGTTTGAGTATGAAGAAGATCCTGTCACTGCAGATCTTGTCATTATGAACACATGTTCAGTGAAGCAGAAAGCTGAAGATAAGGTATGGGGACATGTAGGAAAGCTTGCAGAGATGAAGAAGAAAAATCCTAAAGCTCGTATTGGTTTGACTGGCTGTATGGTGCGTGAATCAGGTATTGCTAAAAAGTATACTGCTGAGGAATTAGTGAGTAAGGATCATTTACTTCCGCAATCTGAGGATCTTGATTTTGTTTTCCGAATTGAAGATCTTCCAAGTGTTCCAAAATTTCTCTCAGCGATTTATGAAGAGGAGTTAGGACAAGACTATTCAGATGAACTTGAATCATACTTTCAGGTAAAACCTGAGTATACTTCTGCATTCCAGGTGTACGTACCAGTACAGACTGGATGTGATAAATTTTGTACATATTGTATTGTGCCATTCACTCGAAAGAGAGAGATTAGTCGTCCGATGCAGGAGATCATTGAAGAGGTAAAGGATCTTGTGGCAAGAGGAGCAAAGGAAGTCACACTTCTAGGACAAACTGTAAATTCATACAAGCATGAATCTTCCACAAAAGAGTATTCTGAGAATAATTTTGTAGAGCTACTCTATCAGCTCAATAAGATTCCTGGACTTGATCGTTTGAGATATACATCTCCGCATCCTATGGATATGAAAGATGAACTGATCCGCGCACATGTAGAATTGAAGACAATGTGTCCTCATGTACATCTTCCGGCTCAAAGCGGGGATGACAAGGTGCTGAAAAGAATGAATAGAAAATACACGAGAGAACAGTTTGTGGAAATCGTCAGAAAACTGAAAGAAGCCATGCCTGATATATGCATTACTACGGACGTCATTGTTGGATTCTGCGGAGAGACAGAGGAGGAATTTATGAATACCTATAAACTTTTTGAAGAAGTGGGCTTTGATATGTCATTTACTTCCAGATACTCTCCTCGAAAGGGAACATATTCTGCCAGAAGAGTGCCGGATGATGTTTCTGCAGCTGAGAAAGCATCAAGATGGCATAGACTGAATGATCTATTGAAAGGCATTTCAGCAGAAAAAAATAAGACATATGAAGGAAGACTTGAACAAATTCTTATTGAAAAGAAACTAGGAGATGGTAGATTTGAAGGGACTACAAGATCTTGGAAAAGAGTGCAGTTTACTGCAAAGAAAAATCTTATTCCAGGTATGATTGTACCTGTCAAAATCAAACATGGCATTCAGTGGATGCTCCTTGGGGAGCTCCTTGAAAAATAATTTATTCTCTTATTGTTCCTCACTATGAAAAAGTTTATTGTCCTTTCTGCTCTTATGCTGTCTCTTGCTTCATGTAGTACAGCAAATGCTCCTGAGGATATAAATATGAATACAAATTCTACTACGGATGCGTATTCTTACTCTCAGAATAAGAATACTAACTTAATTTCTAACACACCTACAATGATGAATCCAGCTACAGATTGTAATACAGATCAGATGGCGCTTCCTGAAAAGGGAGAAGAGATAGCAGTAATTACTACTACTTATGGAGTAATGAAAGCACGGCTTTTCGAGTGTAATACTCCAAAGACTGTTGAAAACTTTAGAGAGCTTGCAAAGAAAGGATTCTACGACGGACTTATCTTCCATAGAGTAATTGATGGATTTATGATACAGGGAGGAGATCCTAAAGGTGTTGGAATAGGCGGTGAGACATTTAATGGTGAGGTATTAGTAGATGAGTTCTCTCGAGGTATCAAGCATCTTAAAGGAACGCTTTCTATGGCAAAGACAGCAGCACCGAACTCTGCTTCAAGCCAGTTCTTTGTAGTACAGAATGCTCCATTTCTTGATGGAAGTTACACTGCATTTGGTCAGGTATTTGAAGGTCTAGAGGTAATCGATAAGATTACAAAGGTAAAGACAAATGCATCTGACAAGCCTCTTGAGGATGTAAAGATGGAGTCTATAAAGATTGAGAAGTATTAAGGCTCAAGTAATTGGGACTCGAATAATTGGGCACAATAATTAAGTAATTTAGCTCAATTATTGCACCTCTAACAATATATGCCAATTCCTCTCTTACTAAATTACTTTCTTACTCTATTACTTTTCTTGCAAAGAGTCCTAAATAGCAGTACCCTAAAACTATCTGTTTTTCTAATATATTTTTATGACTGCTGTAATCATTCTACTCATCGTAATTGCTGTCGTCGCCATGGTGATGATAGGGATATATAATAATCTTGTGCAGCTTAAAGTGCGTGCTGAAGAGGCTTGGAGCACTATCGATACTCAGCTTAAGAAGAGGTATGATCTTATTCCAAATCTTGTGGAGACTGTAAAAGGATATGCTAAGCATGAATCTGAAGTCTTTCAAAAAGTAACAGAGGCACGGTCTCAGGCAATGCAGGCAAATACTCCTGCTGAGCATGCAGAGACTGAGAATATGCTCTCAGGAGCATTAAAATCACTTTTTGCAGTTGCAGAGAGCTATCCTGATCTCAAGGCTAATGAGAATTTTCTACAACTTCAGAATACACTTCAGTCTGTGGAAAATGATGTAAATGCATCAAGAGTTGAGTATAACGCAGCAGTAAGAAGTCTAAATATCGCTCAAGACTCTTTCCCTGGAAATATCTTTGCTGGTATGTTTGGATTTGCAAAGAGAGATTTCTTTGAACTTGATAGTGAAGAGGAGAGAAAGAATGTGAAGGTGAGCTTTTAGGCTCGTCGCGTCAAACGCGATGGGAGGAAAGTAATTGAGCAAATTAGAAATATAATGAAAAAGAGTCTCAGTTGAGACTCTTTTTAAGTTTTTTATTCCTCCTTTTTATTTTCTTTATTTTGTTTTGAACGCTGATACATACCATAGACGGTAAAGATAAAAAAATAACCTTGTACTGCAATAGTTCCCCATGCTCCAGTCATTAGTCCTTCCAAAGTTACTCCGATCTGCCCACAAATCATACCTGTATTAAATACGTAGTACTCTTTATCGGAAAGTTGTCCTCCACGACTTTGCATCCATCCCCAGCTGCAGAGCATGATTATCATGAGTATATATGAGAGTAACCTCATTCAATTTCCTCAATTGTAATTTGATCTAAGGAACTTATGAATGCATCAGGTCTAATATCGTCACGAGGGGTTCCGAGAAATATGACTCTCATCCCTGCTGCCTGAGCTGCGATGACACCTGAGACTCCGTCTTCAATTACAAGACAGTTTTCAGGGTGTACATTCATCAGCTTGGAAGCTTTGAGAAATATGTCAGGGGCTGGTTTACCTTTTGAAACTTCTTCTCCCGCTACTGTTGCTACAAAATACCTTTCCACTTCAAGAGCTTTTAAACACTTCTCAATGAAAGCTCTTCTGCTGCTTGATGCGACTGTTTGCAAAATACCATTGGAATAAAACAACTGAATCAATTCTACTGAACCGGGAATTTGAACAATTGGTTCTGATGAAGTGAGAATCTGTGCCCATTTCCTTTCCAATAAATCATCAAGTTCTGAAGAAGTAAGATGTACTTCTCCTTCCGCTAAGATGATTCTGAACACTTCTTTGGTGTTCATCCCTGAGAATCTACGAGAGATCTCTGTAGGATTGATCATCACTCCCAGCTCTTTACATAAAGCTGCTTCGACTGTTGCATGATTCCTCTGGGAGTTATCGATCACTCCGTCCTTGTCCCAAGCGATCCCCTTAATACCCGGGAATCTTTTTCCATTCACTGCTAGATGTACCATTGCCATGTGTTTACCTCCATAGCTATATCAATTTTCTTTCGTTTTCTGTTCACAAAAGAAGTAATGCATCTATAAGGTTATTTTGTAAATTGTCAAAATTAATAACTTTAGTGAAGTTAGCTAAAGCTATTACTGCAAATGTATTTTATGTGTTTTCTAAATTATCATCAAAATTAATGACTATTTATGCTATACTTTAAAAAACACTCACTTTCTATTTATGAATCTCGAATACATTCTCAAGCAAACTGGTCTTTCTGAGAAAGAAGCAAAAATATATCTTGCACTTCTTCAGGCGGGAAAAGCAACGGCATATACAGTTGCAAAGCATTCAGGATTAAAAAAATCTACTGTTTATGTGATTCTGGATCTTTTAGTTGAAAAAGGATTAGTGCGAAAAGAACCGAAAGGGAAGATCTTGAAATATTCAGCTTTGTCTCCAGAGTTACTCTCAGAGCGCATGCAGGAAAAGGCAAATCTTATTAAAGAAGCATTGCCTGAATTTCAAGCACTGTACAATAACAACTCGCATCAGGTAAAAGCTCAATACTATGAAGGAATAAATGGCATTCGTGAAATGTTTCAGCAGCTTATGAAAGTATCTAAAGGGAAGGAATACCATGCTTTTTATGCCCATATTGATCACACTCCATCGGAACTATTTAAATTATTTGAAGAAGTGAATAGGCAACATGAGCAACTTGGAATTTCTAGAAAAATCCTTACAGTGGATGATCCTAAGGTAAGTGCAACATTTTATAAAAAAGGACCAAGAGCCATAAAAAATGTACTCGTAAAAATGCTGCCAAAGGATAAATATGATAGCTCTATCTCAATAGAGATTTATGACAGATTTACTCAGATTTTGTCACATAGATATTTGCAAGGAATCGTCATTGAAAATCCTGATATTGCCTATGTAATGAGACAGATATTTGAATTGGTGTGGGAAAAGAAATAATCGTATCTTGCAAAAAAAGAGAGACTCAACCTTGAGCCTCCCTTATTACTTAATTACTCATTTACTCAATTACTTTCCCTACACCTTTATCTTCTTCACATTCTTCGCTTTCTGAGTCTTCTTATACCAATCATCAAAGGACCATTTTGTAGGCTCTTTTCCGATAAGAGTAAGAGGGATTGTCGCGAGAAGAATAAAAGTATGGTATGCAAACTGAAGTGCTCCAGGTTTTGCAAAGAATCCCATAGTTATTGTAATGAGAAGGAACATGATAGAAGTACCAAGTGCTGCCCAGAATGTGAGGACACCAAAAGTAAGTCCAAGTCCTCCAACTATTTCTGCCCATGGAAGGACTGCAGAAATAAATGGATTTGGATGAGTAAATCCTGCAACAAGGATTTTGTTCAATCCTGCAGAGAGTACTGTAAGTCCAACGACAATACGTACGAAAGTAATCGCGAGCATTGGGCTAAATGGAAGATTCATACAGATAAGTTAGCAATAAAACAAAAGGAGTATAGCAGATACTTGTGAATTGAAAACCACTTAGGTCTGAATTAAGCGTGCACGGGAGGTAAGTTATTTTTTTACACTATCTGTATTATCCTTGAAATGACGGGTTCTAAGATACCAGATGAGAACTCCGAGAAGTATATAAATAAGAACGCACATCCATATACTCTGCAGAAAATCAATTGTTACAGATGCATAAGGTATAGAGGCAAACAAGTGGGTAAGAGTGATAAGGAATTTTGTAAGAAGGTTGGCAGCTTCAGCACCTAAAAAAACAAATGGTCCTGCAAAGGGAATATAGGAGAGGACAAGAGTAATAAAACTTACGAGCATGAGGAGAGGAATCCACGGAGTAATAAACAGATTTGCGATTGGTGCGATAATAGAGAAGGATTGAAAGTAATAAAGCATAATTGGAGTTGTAAATATTTGGGCGCTCAAAGTCATAAGGAGAGATTCCCGAATAGCAAATATTTCCGGGACATAAGAAAGCGGCTTTTTAAAAAACACTTCTCCGTAAAGCAGTCCCAGTACTGCGAGAAAAGAGAGTGCAAAGCCGATATCATAGAGAAGTGTCATGGGATTTATTGCACACATTATCACCGCAGAGAGCAGGAGTGAAATCAGCGCAGTTGTTTTCCTTTCAAAGAGTAGTGCGAATAATCCTGTAATTCCCATAATGCTTGCACGTATAACTGCACTGCTGCCACCGACAAGAATAGTAAATAATATGATGAGCAACACCGCAGTACTTATGCGGATGGTTTTTGATAGAAATCCCAAGATGCTGAATATAAATATAATGATAATTGTAATGTTGGAGCCGGAGATGGCAACGATGTGAGATAATCCGGTTCTCTGAAAAGCATTTTTTAGATCCTCGGACATACTCTCCCGTGAACCAATAAGTATACCTGCGATAAGTGCACCTACGTCTCCGTGCCAGAGATTTTTAATCTTGCCTTGGAGATATTGGTTATATTCGCTGATCTGCTGTGTGAAAGAGAGATGAGACCTTGGAATTGTTGAGAGAAGAGAAGCCCGATTCATTATTAGGAATATCCCGTCCTTTTTAAGATAATTTATATAGTCAAAGGTACTTCCATCGCTATTTTTTGGAAATTCTAATTTGCCTTTAAGACTTACTTTATCTCCAATTCTGAGCTTTTTGGAAGTCATTGTTTTTACCTGAATGAAGGGCGGATGCTCATCCTTACGGCTGCTCAGCGTAAAGGTATACTGAGTACCGTCGTAGATGGGAAGTGAAATAATGGTGCCTGAGATTGACTTGAGTTTCTCAGCTTCGTAGATCATCTGATGTGCAGTGATACTAAGTTTCTGATTCGACTCAAGTGTATGGTATGTACGCAGCCCTCCCAGTGCAAAAAATATAAGACATATAAGCAGAGAATAGAATAGAAGACGTCTGAAATATAGTAATAGTAGGCTGACTAGAGTAAGAATAAATATAGACACGGATATGGGAGGAAAGACAAAAAGAAGAGCCTCGCCGCATAAGAAACTTAAAAGTAATGCTATGAGTCTTTGTCTATAGGATATTTGGATTTGATCTTTCATTTTCCTTTAAAATTCATATCATAAATACTGCATTTTATGTTTTAGAGAAGTATATAATGACATTTATAAAACGCGATATTGAGCGTACTCAAAGTGTAGTAGATAATGAACAACAACCCGCAAATAACGTTTCTGACACAAGCAAAAAAAAGAAATCATATAAGTCCTTTCCATTACTTGTTGCACTTCTAGGTGTAGTATTTGTGCTTATTCTTACAATCAATGTATTTGGTCTTTTTAAGGGATTCTCTGTAAATTTTCCTTCTCAGGTTATTTCCGGGATTTCAGAAGTCTTCGGTAAAGACCTTAAGAAAGATCCGAATGGTCATACAAATATACTTATCGTAGGTATCGGCGGAGCTGAGCATGATGGTGCCAACCTTACAGATACACTTATGGTTGCAAGTATTGATAGTCAAAATCATTCGGTTGCACTTTTATCTATCCCAAGAGACCTCTATATTAATGTTCCGCAGATGGGACCTACAAAGATTAATGCCGCGTATGACTTTAACCTTCGTCAGATTACAAAGGCTGATGGAGCTTCGAATGCTGCAAAAACTAATACTCCTCCTACCTTTAACGAGGTTCAGGAAGGTATGCAGGGACTTCAGGATATTGTTGAAAATATTACTGGTGTAAGTATCCAGTATTTTGTGAAAGCTGATTTTCAGGGATTCATTCAAGTAGTTGATCTACTTGGAGGAGTGGATGTAGATGTTCCGAGAGATCTTATTGACCGCGAGTATCCAAATGAATCCTATGGATATGAGACCTTTGCCGTAAGAAAAGGTATGCGGCATTTTGATGGTGCTACTGCACTTAAATATGCGAGAAGCCGTCATTCAACTTCCGACTTTGATCGTTCTGAAAGACAGCATACTATCATGAAAGCGGTATTAGATAAGGTGATGGAGAAGCAATATCTGACAGATCCAAATCAGCTGAAACGTCTTTACTATGCTGTAAGCGAGAATATTGTGACCAACATGGATCTTCGGGAAATTCTTCGTGGAGCAGGATTTGCAAAGGATTTAAAGGGAGATCATATTCTTTCTGCTGGTTTTCATGATGATTATACTAAAGAAGGAGGATTCCTTTATGTGCCGCAGCGTGCACTCTTCGGCGGAGCTTCTGTCCTACTGCCAAGCGGAGCAACAGCAGGAAATCTTTCATACTATAAACAGCTTCAGCAGTTTGCTGAGATGTTCTTATTCTCTCAGGCATTTTACAGCGGCAATCCTAAAATTCTTGTAGTGAATGCTACAAAATCCGGTACCAAGAGAATAAGCGGTATCGGACAATCCATAAGCAGTACTTTTGTGCCTTACGGAATTAATATTGAAGAGTCAGTAAATGCACCTGACCAGACTTCGCTTACAACTTCGACGATTGTAGCAATGAACGATAATGCGATGAAAACCTATATTCCGCATATAAGTAATTTATTTAACGCAGAAAAACTTCAATTCAATCAGGATGCGCTGGATGCATTCCCTGAAGTTGCTTTATCTGATTTTCTAGCTGAACAGCAAAGTCATTATGACATAGTCATTTTAGTAGGAAACGACTACAGAACTTTGCTTGCTGCCAATTAATATTCTATGAAGAGTATCCGTAATCAAAAGAAGAAACTCTCAACTCTTCTTCATGTTGAACGTCCGAGAAGGCTACGTCCGCAGTTGAAGAAAAAAAACCAAAGAACTTTTAGGGCTTTTTCTTCAGGTTTTAATAAAAAAATTTCCAAATTTACCACTCCCAGGTTTTTTCTTGCATGTCTGAGCATTACCTTCATGGGTATCGTGATGGGAATAGTATTTGTCTCAGGTTTCTTTCATATCTCTAGTATTTCAGTGGTACGGGATTCCGCATATGTAAATCCTCAGCAGATAGAGCAGTATGTGGCAAAAATAAAGGGACAGAATATTCTTTTTGTAAATACAGATGAGCTTAGACAAGATTTGCTGGATACTTTTCCAATGCTCTCTTCTGTAGAAATAAGACGTCTCTTTCCTCAGGCACTTCAGCTTAAAGTAAGTTCTTATCCAGTATTTGCCCGCATTAAGAATGAAGGCTTAAAGACAGAATTCTATTTGAATTCAAACGGTGTAATAGTACAGCCGGATCCAAATCAAAAGCAGACTGATCAGTCTACAATGCTTTTGATTACTATACCGATATACGCAAAAGTATATGATGAATTTAAAGAAATTCTTACGCCGTTTATCGAACTAAAGATCGGCAAAAAGATTTTTACAAAAGATCAAATGCAGTTCCTGCAGAAAGTAGTAGATACATATCAGAAAAATTTTGATGGAAAACTTGCGGGTTTAAGTTTTCTTCCGATTGAAAAAGAGATGCATTTGAAGATTGCAAGCGGAACAACGGTGTATTTCGCTGTAGAAAAAGATCTAGATACTCAGCTTTATATGCTGAAGAGCTTTCTTACTGACCTAAAAGCAGATGTACTTACTGGAGGAGAGTACTCATATATAGACTTGCGCATAAAAGATAAGGTGATCACATGTAAAAAAGGTGCAAGCTGTGCTCGTCCAAATTAGTCTAGTTATAATAAAAATAGAATAACGCAAGAAGAGGACTTTTGCTTTCGCAGGTCTTTTCTAGTATAATAAGGAGAAAGTTTTCACAACAAAAACAGAAATTTCTAAAATACAAAGATGAACTTATTCCTTTCTACAATCCGTAACAGGGCTCTGGCAATGGCTACATTGCTGGTTTTCATAGGTGGAATTTTTTCTCCCACATTTGCTTATGCATACTCCAATGCTACATCGGTAACAGCATATGCAAACGATACGGTTGCTGGAAGTACGACGGTAATCAAAACATCCCAGGTTGATTCTCATGGAGATATTATGCTAGAGCTTAGTAAACCAAACGGCACAGTAGTAAAATTACCTACCACAGCGGACGCGGCTGGGTATGGCAAATTAGAAATAAATAGTTTTCATCTACAGTCTACAGGTATATATAAAATAGCTTCATACTTACCTCAATATTCAAAACAGGTAACGTATTCTAGTTTTGAAGTATTTGCAGATAAGCCTTCTGCAGCTCTTTCAGATGTTGCTGCAAATAAATATGCAGTGGAAGCAAATGGAAATGATACGGTTGAAATCACGGTGACTCTTAAAGATCAATATGGAAATCCTATTAAAGATCACCAGGTAAAACTTATTTCAAGCAGAAGTGGTGATGTGATTACGCAGCCGGGAGGAAATATGACGAGTAATCGCGGACAGGTCATATTCCGTGTATCTTCACTGGAAGAGGGAATAGCGACTATAAGTGCTTTAAATCTCACTACAAATGAGATTCTTGATAAACGTGTCTCTGTACTCTATCAGGGCACAAAAGCAATGGGTGGAAATGAGAGCCAGGCTGGATCTCAACGGACAAGTTACTTTGGAGCAAGCCTGCTTGCCCAGAATACTACAAGCTCTGGTTCCACAAGTAACGGAAGCCTTGCTGCTGCTAAGATAAAGATAACTACGATCCCTACTGGAGAAGTAAAAGTTGGAGAACTCTTTGATGTGATCATAGATGTCACGACTATTGATGGACAGCCGGCACTTGACTATAAAGGAACGATTACATTTACGTCAGATGATACGAATGCAATTCTTCCAAGTGATTATACATTTACAGGAGGAGAGCAGCCTGCAGGTAGAAAGATATTTGCAAAAGCTGTACGGTTTTTGACAGAAGGTACAAAGATTATTGAAGTGAAAGACAAAATGGATTCAACTCTGAAGGACGTTATTACTGTAAAAAACAGTACTACGGGAGGCAATAGTACTACTAGTATTACTATTCTCTCACCTCAGGATGGAATTATTACCTCAAAGGAAATACCTCTTAGTGGAACTGCAGGACCGTCTATGAACCTTAAAATCTTTGATAACAATGATCAAATAGGACAGGCTGTAGCAGATGCTTCAGGTAACTTTCAAGCAACACTGACAAGCCTCACTGAAGGAACACACATACTAAGTGTAAAGGGATATGATACACTAGGAAATGTCATAGCAGTATCAACTCCCGTGTCTATCGTGCTTAGAACCTCTGAAGCATGGGTGAAATCTCTGACATATGATCCAGCACAGGCTACATATACAGGAGGACAGATTATCAAAGTAATACTTGAGTCTGAGCCAGAGCTTACTGAAGCGCTCTATGTCCTTGATAATGTAAAGTATACTCTCTTAGAAGAGATCACAACTCCAGGAAGATATACAGGAACTATTACTCTTCCTCAGACTCCAGCATCATATGATCCACAAATTCAGGTAAAAAATAAACTTGGGATTACTGGTACCGTACCATCCACTTCACCACTAGTTATCACAGCTCCGGAATTTGATGTCTCAAGCGTGAACTTTGCGCTGGATGGAGATTCTACTGTCAAGGCTACTTGGACAGCTCCACAGAGCATCTCAGGCATTACCAGCTATAGAATATATTATTCAGTAAGTGCATCTACAATGAGTAATTATATTCCATTGCTGCCTACTGAACTGGAACACAGCTTTGTGAATCTTGCTCCAAATACCACATACTACTTCAAATTTGCTGTGATGGGACCAAATGATGCACCTATCAAAGAGGGAGATGTAAAAGCAATTACAACTCCTGATACTCTTCAAATAAAGAATGCTGTTGCCACTGCCGATATTGATAAAATTAATGTGGTTTGGGAAATGGCAGCAAGCAGTACGCCTATTACAAGCTTTAAAGTACTCTATGGTGTAACACCTAAACAGTACATCAAAGCTGTAACTGTAGAAGGGAAGACAACTGCAGTAATAGATGCACTAGCATCTGGTAAGCCACACTATATTGTGATACAGGGACTTGGCGCAGACGGCAGACCTCTGCTTCAAAGTGAAGAGATCTCAGCTACGCCAATGATAGGGAAACCTGCACCTGCTACTACATGTATCCCAGGTGATGTGCTCAATCTCAGAATGGTCATTAAAGATAAAGAAAAGTATCTCATATGGGATAGTGCTTATAAAGCAGAAAAATATAGAATACATGCTGGTACAGAGCCGGGTTATTATAACCTTCCTGCAGTAGAGGTAACGGGTACAGAATATAAAGTACCAACAATGGACACAAAAGTTCAGAACTATTACTTTGCAGTAACTGCCCTTTGCGGAGAGAGCGAAAGTAAAAACTACAGCAACGCACTTAAAGTTCAGTCAGGACCAATAGCATTCTTCCTTTTCACAGCTGCAGGAATGGGTGTCTGGTATTATAGAGGAAGAAAAAAGCAGAGAGAAGTAATGTTGTAATTGATAATTAAAGGCGCAATCATTAGGCTCCAATAATTGAGCTCAGTCATTGAAGCCTAATGATATGAGCCCAATTACTCTCTTTGCTCTAGTCAGCACACATAATACTCTGTATACTAGATCCATATATTTCCACTTTCCCTTACCTTCATATGGAATTCCCAGTTTGTCAAAGTTGTGGACGAGAAATGAAAGAGCATATTGATTTTGGAGCAGGCGATATTAAAAATATCTATTGTTCAAACTGTACAGATGAAGAAGGAAACTTAGAGGCCTTTGAAGAAGTACTCCGCAAATATTTAGAATATATCCTAGAAACGGAGACAGAAGATGTGCAGGAGGCGCTTGCTAAGGCGAGAGCAACTCTCCCTCTGCAGCCAGCATGGCATGGAGAATGGAAGGATGTGTCTGATGAAGAGGAGGGATTAGAGGCTGAAGAATGCCGAATGTAAAAAACCCTATCCTCATCCTTATCCTAGGTTTGACTCAAGCATTAGGGATAAGCGTAGCATGAAGATATTGACTATAAAGGTTATATAAAAAAAGAGACGCAGTTATGCGTCTCTTTTTCTTGTACATTGACGAAAAACACTTATATTGGTTGTATTCAGATTAGAGTAATAAAGATTCCTTTGATTACTTTGTCGGAAGTGATCATTGAAATCAAACTAATGTATGTATTTAAAAGCAGGAGGTCATTGTGCTTGATTTAGTAAAAGTTGCCAAATTAAGGAATTCATTTTTTAGAAATACTCTTCTTACTTCAACTAAAGAAGAGTTAGAAAAATTTAAAATTATTTTTCCAGAATTGTTTAATGACGCTAAGGAGATTCAGGTCATTCCTGTAAGTTTATTGATAGAACAGGCAAGACTTGTCTCTATCAATGATGAACTTGGTGATCATGATTTTTTTGAATTATTCAATTGGTCAGATACATTACCTCTCTTTAAAAGGGAACCGCTTGTTTTTACGCATGATAATAAAGATCCAAAGAATGTATCAGTATTTCTAGAGCTGCAAAATCAGATGCGTGGAATGCTGCGGCGTTTTCCACTTATTCTGATGCTGGATAAAGAAAGATATGTTGTTACATACCATGGAGACCTCGCAGTGGTAAATCTTGGAGAATATTATCCTCAGGATTTAGAAGTACAGGGTGATATTCATCTTGCACCGGTAGGATGGTTTGATTACTATAGTTAATAGTAAAGCCGAGACTAAATTTTAGTCTCGGCTTTTTGCGTACTGGCTCGAACGCGTGGTGGGTCTTACGGGGCAGTTCTTAGTTACTAAAGTTGAGTTATTGCTCGCAGGATGACGAGTAATTTTATTCTTCTCTAATCTTAATATTCGCCTCCTTCAATTTATTATCTGGAAGCGGACTAGGTGCTCCGAACATAAGGTCTCGTGCCTTCTGGTTCTTTGGGAAGGCGATTACCTCTCTGATATTTGGCTCATCTCTGAGGAGCATGATAAGTCGATCGATTCCCATAGCACATCCTGCGTGCGGCGGTACTCCGAAGCTGAAGGCTTTGAGGATATGTCCAAACTGTCTTTGGATCTCTTCCTCGTTGAGATCTAGAAGCTCAAATATCTTCTTCTGAAGGCTTGCTTCATGAATACGGACTGATCCTCCTCCAAGCTCTACACCGTTCATTACAAGGTCATATGCATAGGCACGCATCGCCATCTTGTCTGTATCTATAAGTCCCATATCCTCATCCATTGGACGAGTAAACGGATGATGTGCAGCCCCTATGGATCCATCATCTCCCTGTTCAAGAAGTGGGAACTCTACTACCCAAAGGTATGCGAGGAGGTCTTTATCCCGAAGATTGAAATAATCTCCAAGAGAGAGTCGAAGTGCGCCAAGTGAGCTCACTGCTGGTTCCCATTGATCTGATACGAAGAACATAAGATCTCCATTCTCAAGATTTCCAAAGGCTTTAAGCTCTGCTGCTTTCTCTGGAGAGAGAAGTTTTGCGAGGGATCCTTTGATCTCTCCAGTCTCTTTATCCCACATAATATATGCAAGTCCCTTGGCTTTGTTTGCCTGAGCAAATTCTACATATTTGTCGATCTGAGCACGTGTAAAGCTTGCTCCGTTTTTTACGGGAAGTGCTTTTACGACTCCTCCTGCATTTATAACAGTATCAAGGAAGTTAATACCAGCTGTCTTTAGAATATCTGTGACATCTACAATTTTCATCTCAAATCTTACATCCGGCTTATCTGAGCCATAGGAATTCATAGCTTCTTTCCATGTAATAACAGGGAAAGGCTCATTTTGAAGTCTCTTCTGTGATGCAAATTTCTTTGAAAGTCCAAGTGCCCATCTCTCGAAGATATCCATGACGTCCTCCTGAGTGGCAAAACTCATCTCCATGTCGAGCTGAGTGAACTCCGGCTGCCGGTCTCCGCGCTGATCTTCATCCCGGAAACATCTCGCAAACTGGATGTATCTGTCGTATCCCGCTACCATCAGAAGCTGTTTCATCTGCTGAGGTGACTGAGGAAGTACATAGAATTCTCCATTATAGAGACGGGAAGGGACGATATATTCTCGTGATCCTTCAGGAGTTCCTTTTACAAGCATAGGAGTCTCTACGTCTATAAACTGCTCCTGGTCGAAGAAGTCTCGAGACCACTGAATTACTTTGTGTCTGAAGATAAGATTTTCCTGTAGTCTTTTCTTTCGAAGGTCGAGATATCGATATTCAAGACGAAGCTCCTCGTTTACTTCATCTCCTCCAGCGATCTCAAAGGGAAGCGCCTCTGCCTTAGAGAGAACTTTGAGCTCGTTGATAAGTACTTCTATCTCACCTGTAGCAAGGTTTGCATTGCTTTGCCCCTCAGGTCTTTTTCGTACAGTTCCTGTGATCTGAAGTACCCATTCAGATCGGATATGCTCTGCTTCGCTGTGAATCTCTTTGTTTATTGCAGGATCAAATACAACCTGTGTAAGTCCGAATCTGTCTCTGAGGTCAATAAAAATAAGTCCTCCATGATCTCTCCGTGAATGCACCCATCCAGAGAGTGTAACTGTTGAATCATTATCATTCAATCCTAAGTCATTGCAGGTATGAGTGCGGTATTTCTTTGAGACTTGAATGATAGATGACATATACTGAATATTGAAAATAAATCCTCTGAAATGTAAGCTAAAAAGCCGAGAAACTCAAGATGAAGATGGGAGTTGTATAAAAAGTAGTTGACTAATAGTTAAAAAACAGTATAAAACATCCGCATTATTATAAAAACACAATGAGGAGTTCGTAATGGGTACAGTACATGCATCAGCAAAAAAAATTCTAAAACAATTCTACAGGTTGTTCCTGAGAGAACAACACTAGAAAAGATATCTGATTTGTTGTGTGAGCAGATTGCTCATCATCATCCTGAAATTCAAAAGACTGTTATAGACTTTTTTAATGGATGGAATGAAGAGGATATTAAGTATGCTTTTTCATTTTTAAAACATACGATCCAGTATCCAATGAGATTTTATCCTGCTGAAATCTCTAACTGGAGACATGATAATCCTTTGGGATATTCATCAATGACTTTCTTTAAAGATTTATTTATAAAATATCTATCTAAGAAAGAAGGAGAAAAATTTTACTAAAATACATATAATTATTAGAGCCCCTGAGGGCTCTTTTTTATTGCAACAATATTTTATAACGGTATATATGCTATTGACAAATGTATATTTAGTTATAAAATATTAAAAATAAATTTGTCAACAGTTGAGTCTTAAAATTTACTATAAAAAATATGTAACCTTTTTTCGCTGCGGCGTTATATCTATATACAAACTTTTTAAAGCTCATGATGACTCTCTCCACAATACCTTCAACTCTTCCTCCGCTTCTTGTCTCAAGCATGAAGATGTTTGAATCACCACTCGCAAGAAAGCTTTCTAATAGATCCAAACTTGCTTATACGACAGCCATTCAGTTTTACCGTGCGAAACGTCATTGGACGAATCTGCTTTCACAGCATGCTCATCAAAAGAGTAATGAATACCTGCCATCTGTAGTAGCAAGACATCAGTCTCTTCTCATGAAAAAATTAGGAGAAAATAATGAGCATCTCCAGAGGCAGAAGATTACAAATTTGAGAGTAGCAAGCAGTACTATGGATGGTGTGGTGATACAGCCTGGACAGACATTTTCTTATTGGGATCTTGTGGGAAAAGCCACTGAGAAGAAAGGGTACGCAAAAGGAATGCTTCTTGCGCGGGGGCATGTTGTAGAAGGCGTAGGTGGAGGATTATGCCAGCTTTCCAATCTTCTTTACTGGATGTTTCTCCATGGTCCCTTTGAGATTGTAGAAAGATATCATCATTCATTTGATGTGTTTCCAGATTCAGGTCGGGTTCTGCCTTTTGGCAGCGGTGCGACAGTATTTTATAACTATGTGGATCTAGTTGTAAAAAATACTTCTGATCAGCCTATTCAGCTAAAACTCTGGCTTACAGATAGTCACTTAAAAGGACAACTAGTGACTACGTCACCTTTAAAAGAGAAGTATAAAATACGCGAAGAAAATCATTTGTTTTTAAAATGGGGAGAGAATTTTTTTAGATATAATGAGCTTTATAAGGATACATATGTAGAAGGTAAGCTCAAAGATACGCAGTTTGTAGTGAAAAATTTTGCACCTGTCCTCTACGATGTAAATGAAGAGGATTTAAGAGAGAAAGGTTATAGAGTAGAAGTAGTATAACTTTAGAAAACTTGTTATGTAAAAAAAACATTGTGCTGCAATGTTTTTTTGTTAGTATATGGGCATCATAACTCAAGATATATGCATTTAGGAGAAAATAAGGAGGTGCCATTTGTAGAAGAAGAACTGAGTATGAAAAATATTCTTTCAGATTCGGATACAATAGTAAGTATAAAGATCCATAAAATTAAGCATGATATAGCTAATGAATTAAGTGAAAGAGCAGTTATTGACACTACTTCATGGCCATTTACTCATGAGCAGACATTGGAGTTGAGAACCTATGTGGAACAGCTGTTTTTATATGTAAAAAAATTCAATCTATTATCTGAGGAGAAGGTTTTTGAATTGAGATACAGATTTCAATTCATTGAAGATTACCGGGATTGGAAGGTAGTGAAGTGTGAATTACAAAGTCCTGTCATTACTCACCTAGAGTTATCGAAAAAGCATAAAAAAAGGTCATATAAGAATGGAGGGAAGCATACTGACACTATTGATCAGGAGATTAAAGACGAATTAGGAATAAGGTAAATACAATATTTGTATAATAAAGTAGTAGGTAGTTTAGTGATCTATCTATAGAATTTTTCTGCAAATTTAAGAGGAGTTATTCATCAATAAAATCTTAAGGATTTTTCTTGACGGTAAACTCCAACTCAGATAATATTAGCACTATATTGCATCGAGTGCTAATTGTTTCTCAATAGCTATTCTATGTAATATTTATTACATTTATTTTTGTACTATAAATACGTATGGCAAAGCTTCAGCCACTTGGCGATTACGTCATTATCAAGCAGCTTGCTGCTGAGGAGATGACAAAGAGCGGGTTCTATATCCCAGATTCTGCAAAGGAAAAGCCTAATAAAGGAGAAGTAGTTGCAGTTGGTCCCGGCGGAGTTGTAGGAGACAATAAGGTGATCGAAATGCATGTTTCCGTAGGAGACATTGTTTATTATAAGAAATACGCTGGAGATAATTTTAAAATGGAAGGAGAGGAACTGATTGTTTTGAGACAGGACGGAATTATTGCAAAGGAGGTGTAGAGCTCTAGTAAATAAGTCATTAAGTAATTAGTAATTAATTATTTAATGACCTCAATTCCTAATTATTAATTACTTACTTTATGGCAAAACAGATTATATTCTCAGATGATGCACGCGCTAAAATGTTTGCAGGAGTAAAAGCCCTTGCTGATGCTGTGCGTGTAACTATGGGACCAAAAGGACGAAATGTTGTGATTGAAAAATCTTACGGTGCACCTCTTATTACAAACGACGGTGTAACTATTGCAAAGGAGATCGAGCTTGAGGATAAAATGGAGAATATGGGTGCTCAGCTTGTAAAAGAGGTTGCGACTAAAACCAATGATGTAGCTGGAGACGGAACTACGACAGCTACTGTGCTTGCATATGCAATGATCAAAGAAGGATTGAAAGTAGTGGCAGCTGGAGCTAACCCTATGATTATTAAGCATGGTATTGAAATAGCTGTATCAAAGGTAATAGAAGAACTTGAGAAAAATACTAAAAAAATTACGACTCATGAGGAGCTTGCACAGGTTGCAACTATCTCAGCACAGAATGCAGAAGTAGGTAATCTTCTTGCAGATATTATGAGAGAAGTAAGTACAGATGGAGTGATCACAGTACAGGAGGGAAAGACTTTCGGACTTGAGAAAAAGATAGTGAAGGGAATGCAGTTTGATAATGGGTACAGTTCTCCTTATATGGTGACTGATAACTCAAGAATGGAGGCAGTATATGAGAATGCAGATATTCTTATTACTGATAAAAAAATTTCTTCTATTCAGGAGATCCTGCCGCTTTTAGAGAAACTTGCTCAGAACGGACAGAAGCAGCTGGTAATCATAGCTGAAGATGTGGAAGGTGAAGCTCTTACGACTCTCATACTTAATAAACTTCGAGGAGGATTTAGTACTCTTGCTATCAAGGCTCCTGGATTTGGAGACCGCAGAAAGGAAATGCTTCAGGATATCGCTGCCGTCACTGGAGCAACTGTGATTTCTGAAGAAGTAGGTCTAAAGCTTGAGACAGCTGAGCTTGAGCATCTTGGACATGCAAAGAAAGTACTCTCTACAAAAGATAAAACTGTTATTGTGGAAGGTGAGGGATCAAGAGAGGCAATTGATAAACGGATTAATACAATCAGAGCTCAGATAGAGCATACTTCTTCAGAGTTTGATAAGGATAAACTCAAAGAAAGATTTGCGAAACTTGCAGGTGGTGTAGGTATTATCGAAGTAGGAGCTGCTACAGAGGTTGAAATGAGAGAGAAGAAGCATCGTATCGAAGATGCACTCTCTGCGACACGAGCTGCGGAAGAGGAGGGAATCGTTGCTGGTGGTGGTGCTGCATTGCTTAAAACTGCTCACGTCCTTGACGTTCTTAAACTCAATGATCCTGAGGCTCAGGTAGGAGTTGATATCGTACGAAGAGCTCTCGAATATCCAGCAAGACAGATTGCCGAGAATGCTGGTAAAGATGGAAGTGTGATCGTCAATCAGATCATCAACGATAAGGATGTAAATAGAGGCTACGACGCTCTAAAGGACGAATACGATAATCTCTTCGAGAGAGGTATCATCGATCCGATGAAAGTAACGAGATCTGCACTTCAGAACGCTGCATCTATCGCTGCCATGTTCCTCACTACTGAAGCTGGTATCATTGAACTCCCAAAGAAAGAAGAAGATCATATGCATGGAGGTGGAGGAATGGGTGGTATGGGCGGAATGGGAATGATGTAATTGGTGATGAATTAGGGGAGAGACCCCCTCAATTCTTATCCTAATCATCATCCTTATCCTTGCAAAAATAAGGACGAGAATTTAGAAAAATAAGGGAGGCTCGCGCTTGAGCTCTCCCTTATTTACTCAATTACACTTCCCATGCTATAATACAAAGATATCTTTTTCTTTGCCTATGGGATTTGAAGGTCAAAAATTTGATTATAATACTCCGGTCTCATCTCACAAGACTCAGGAAAAGCTGCTGCCTTCTCATATACCCATAGATATGTCAGGAAAGGTGCCGGCAAATTATCCTCAGGCAGCAAATACTGCTTTAGATAAGATTTTATTAGGCTACACAGAGTCTGCTATTTCACTTTGGCTTGTAAAAAGAACTGGGAAAACGAGTCTCAATGCTTTGGGGGCGAAAAATAATGCAAAACAGATTCTGTCTTCATACTTTGCCTATTCATCTGCCAATCCCTACTTTGCAAAGATGAATTCTTATCTCAATGGAAAATCAACCACGACAGATATACAGCAGGGTCTTTTAGATTATTTTAGTGATGTGCTGGTAAAAAAGCTGAACTTCGGCTTAAAAAATTATAAAGATACAGCGGCAGACGACAGGTCAGTCAATAATGCAAGACTCACTTTACTTAATATTCATTCTCCTACCTTATCTCTTGATGGAGTAGTGACGAGAAGTATCTATGTGAAAGGCATGGCAAGCGAGATTATACAAAATAATTTAATGCGGGAATCACTGCTGACAGAGAGTAGTTTCATTCCCACGAAGCATTTACCTGATTATGCTCAGGGACTTGTATTTGGACTTACTGAAAACCTTGAGGATAATATTGAAATCCTAAGACTGCTGAAGGATCCTCTTTTAATGGTAAATGTCATAGAAGGATTAAGTGAGGCAATGCCTGTTTTATTTAATACTCTCAAGAAGTCGCTTAATAAGTCCTTATCAGCACTTTCTAAGGACGAGATTTATCCCTTTGCAAGATTTGTAGGTGAGATCTTAGGCTATCTCATGCCAAGTCTTCCAAGTATGAAACTGCATCTTAGTAAAAGTACATTTGCAGTTCCTGGATTGAAAACAGGGATTAACCTGAGTAAAGATGTAATAATGAAAGATGTGGTAAAGTGGGATTTGGACATAATGCTGAAAGATAAAAGCAAGATGAAGGTAATAGCAGGAAATATAGCTCAGCAGCTTATGGTGGATGCAATGAATAAATAATTGGTTTATTGCTAAAAAAGGCTCATATCTGGTATACTTCTATGATATATCATTTTTTATGATCATGGCGTCTCAAACACCGATTACAGATGAAATCCAGAGTTATGGAGTAGTAGACAATGCCACTCTGCAGATTTTAAGAGAGCGGGAGCTTTCTGGTGAGCTGAATTCTATAGAGGCAGAGCCTATTCTTGCTGAGTGCAGAAACTTAATGGTTCAGAATGGAGAATTTGAGCTACAGAATACATCCTTACTTCAAGATACAGTAAATATAGTTGCTTCTGAAATTCCAATAGAAAAGCAGCATTTAGTAAAACAAATCGAGACAGTAAGCGATGATGCTGCTAAAAATGAAGCTGATGCAATGTTAGGAAGTATACTTAAATAATACCATTATGGCAGAAATTTCAGATATCAAGGATTTAGGATTAAAGGACTCAGGTTCTGTCGATAAAGTACAGAAAAAGAATCTTATAGATTCGCAGGAGAGTTTTGATGCTGTTTTTAAAAAACTAAAAGAGAATAATGCCACAGCAATTGGAGACTTGCAGAAGAAAATTAATGATGCTCAAATAAAGGTTAAGAATTCAAAAGACTTTCCTACATCATTTAAGGCTGAGATAGGTGATCAGACGAAAGCTGCGGAATTTTTGAAGAACTATAGTGAGAAGCTTGAAACTTACGGAAAGATTATCGGAGATATTGATACAGCATCGAAAGGTCTTTATCTGGCAGACAATGCAAATGTATTTGAACGCGCGGTAAATGGTCTGAATGCAAAGGGTATAAGAGAGCAGACATTGAAAGTCGTAGAAACTAACGCAGTGAAAATCCGTGACAATCTGACAGATATTAATAAAAATAAAAAGACTTTAGAAAGTTTAATCAGCAGCCTTACAGTACCTAATGATCCTAAAAAAGATGTGAAGAGTGGGGAGGGAGATAAGAAAGCAAATCCAGATGAAAAGATAGATGATAAAAAAGATATAAAAACAAGTGAAGATAAAATTGAAAATCCTGTTAAGCAAATTCAAGCCTCTGAGCTACCTAATGAGATGAAAGCAGATGCAAATAAACTTAAAGCTCTAGGATTTGATGTAAAAGATGGGACATTACGTGGGGCAAAGGAAACAAGTATTCCTATGAGCAATAATATTGATGATTTAAAGAAGCAGATGGGGGCTAAAGAGTTTATAATTTATAAGGGAACGGTGAAACAAGGTGATCCAAAATCAGGTAAAGACCTTGTGGCTGCTATCTCCGCAACAGATCTCATTGTCCAGGGAAAGAATGTAGTCGGAATGAAACTAAAAGATGGTACGGTTGCTTATCTGCGTATTCCTCCGGGAATGGAGACATATACAATTCCTCTCACTTCAAAGGATCAAAAATCTGGACAGGCTTTTCTTGCAAAAAATAAAGATAAGAGTGTTATCAAAGATGCCCTAGGATTAGCTAAAGATGATGAAGTATATCTTGCTGCGCTGACGAATAGTGTAGTAGTGAGAGTGAAGAAAGCAACTGTCAAAAGTGAATCTCCAACGAATATGACAGGTACAATAGGTGCTGGCAATGGTGTAACGGAGAGTGGGAAGGAAAGTGTACAAGGAGGAATAACCGGAGCAAAGGAAGCAGAGAAGGGAGTTGTAATTAATAAAAAAGAAGCTTCTAAACCACCTGTCCTTGCAAAACAAACTAATAATAAAGAAGCCTCTCCAGCTATAAAAGAAGTTACTTTGGCATCCTTAAGTATAAATACAAAAACTATGAAACCAGCTGAAGAAGTAACTCTTTCTTCGGATGCTAAGTATCCTCTGAAAGCAGTGCTTATGGATAATGGTGAGATCAAAGTCACTGGACCTGAAGCACAATCTACTGGCAAACCCAATGATGAACGAATGCGCCAGAGAGAAGCTATACTACTGCTTCAGCGCGCAATTGTCAAAAAATTATATAATGCTGAGAGTGGAAGTTTACCTGGAGGCATTATTTACAAATATGATAAGACCACTCATAAGGGATATATGATTTTAAACAACAAAAATTAATAGAAATACCTATGCTACATTACACAAAACCACAAAATACATCACTTTGGATAGCTATTGGAGTTGCGGCATTATGCTCTTCACTGATCTTAGGATTTATAGTGACAGGAGTAGCAGGAAAAGCGACTCTTATGCAGCAGAATGCTGAGTCCTTTGCTCATATGCTTCAGGAAAGTAACTCAGGATCAGTAATCAATCCTGATGATGATCGCATGTATGCAGCACCTACACTGAAAGGACTTCCACCTTCCTTTGGAATGGAATCTGCATTTTAAACACAAAAAAAGCGCCTAGGCGCTTTTTTCAATTGAGAGATCTAATGCATGAAGCATTCCATTCTCGAGATCCACTGATGTGATCTCCGCGACTCTTGTATGAGTTGAGAGATATTTACGGAGTCCCTCTTCGATACGGGGAGCAATAGCGCTATTGCCTGTAATGATACGGAGATAGCTTTTTTTCTGATGAATTGATTCTTCTAGGAAAGCACTTGCAAGCGCCTCTATAACTGCTGGATTTGCGCCTGGATTTCTGTGAAAATCAAGAGTTGCTTCTGGTTTTACTGTATGTGAGATTGGCATAATAATAGTAATGAATGATACCCAAAATACCGTGGGAGGCTTATGCTACTTATCCTCGACTGGTAGTCAAGTGGGTTACCTCATGATATGACCGCAGCCATACCAGATATTAGCATCCCTTAAAGTAGTTTTGTAGAGAAAATTGGGCATAAGCATGCACGTGTACTCTAGGCTGTAACAAGTATAAGGGTTTTTAGAGGAAAAACAAGGGGAGTAGAGGGGAAGTAAGAGAGTAAATGAGTAAGAAAGTAATTGGGATCAATGATTTAGGCTCAATTATTGGGCGCACATTATTAGGCTGCAGTAATTGAGCTCAATTAGTTAAATATTGAGCCCAATTATGTGCACCCAATGACTTTCTTGCTCCTCATCCTTCTCTGTGCTATACTAATATGATATATTTTATAAAAACACACATGGGTGAGAATGAAAATTATACACCTGAAAATCTAGAGAATGCAGCGGGTCAGCATGAAAGTACTGATAAGATTGCAGAACAAACGAGAAGCCAGCTTGGTAATCTTGATAATGCTGTACATTCTCAAGCAAGGGATACGGAGCCAAAATCTCTGGGAGAGCACCCTAGTTCTATACTAAATAAGGAGCCTAAAAAAGAAGATACATCTGAGAAGACAGAGCATTTAAATCAAAATGATATTTATGGGAATGATTTTGCTAAAATTGAACAGAACACTCTAAAGGCACTGGCAGTAGATCAAAGAGTGCGCCGTGAGTTATTAGGTTCAAATAAATCTTTGGAAAGGGCATATATCGCATTAATGGAGGAAAAGACTTCATCTGGAAATGCACGTTTTGATTCATATAAGAATGTAAATGAAAGGATGCTGAAAACATCTAATGAAGCGTATCAGATTGTAGTAGCTCTTTCTGCTGTGGAAAAAGAAATGGGTAAAGAAAAATTTAAAAACCATATTGGATCTGCTAAAAACTGGAATGGATTTGAGTCATTCTTTTCTTCTACATTTGGTTCTAAGGAAATGAAGGATCAGCGTACTTCTACAGAGGGAGAAGTACTAGCTGTGAATGAACATGCCAGCACTGAGATAGAAGCATTAAAGGAACTTATCAAATCAGATCCAAGTAAAGCTCTGAGAGAACTACAGCATGATATTGCAATCTTGACTGCTGATGCAGAAGAAGCTGGAAAAATCCTTATGACTGATGGAGAGCATATTGATGAGAATCTAAAAAAAGAAATTAAAGAAATACTTAGCAAAAAAGCTCAGGAAATGCAGGAAAAGAACATTACACTAGAGCGTAGAACAGATATCTATGTTGGTCCTAACTTAAGTTACAATGAGGGGAAAGGTGTAAAACTTGAGATTCCGCTTACACAAAGCATTAATATATCAGATAAAAATAAAGTGTGGAATGATGCCTTAAATGAATTGGAAAAGGCTCCTGAGGGACAGGATAAAGAGACACTTGATTTGATTGCGGAATTGAGAAAGGTCTCTTCTGACAAAGTAAATATTGAAATGAATACAGAGAACAATTATCTCATAATGACGCTAGATAACCGGGGAGCTGAGCCTGAAGTTACGGAATATGTTGCTACTGATTTTCAGCCTGAAAAATCCATAGAAGCTTATACGCCGGTAAATCCGGAAAGAGTGCCAAGTGGTCTTCCGCAGCCTCTTTCTAATGATTTTAGAAATAGAACCTACTCCGGTCATACTCCCGAGGAGGTAAATGCAGATCCAAGTATTCTTGAGGAATATGAATTCATACATAAAGATCAGGGAAGAATTGATGTGACGTTAAATAAAGGATGGCTAATAAATAAGGAAGGGAAAATTATTGGAATGTATATGGATTCTGATAAAAAGCAGATAGCATGGATTAATACACCTCCTAATTCTCAGAAATTTCTTGTGGATTTTCCGTTTACAACTATGGAAGATTACAAAGCTCTTCCAAAAGAGTTTTCTCAAGAAGAACTTGCGAAACTCGTAATGGAAGATCCAAAGCAGACGGAAAAATACCAATTCTATGCTTCTTATCAGCGGCTTCCTGATGCATCAGGAGAGAATAAAGCATTCAGACTTGAAGTAAAAGCATATCAAAAACAGGAGGTAGCGAAAACTCCAGAAGTTGTAGTCCCTAAAAAGGATGAGACAAAGAAAACGAGTGAAAAGAAGCTTACAGCACCAATTAATAAAGCTCCGTCAAAAAAAGTAACACCGAAGAGTACAACACCTGAGAAAAAACCTGTTATAAATACACCAAAAACCAGCGCACAAAAGAAGCCAGCTGAGACACAGAATAAAGTGACTGAGAAAAAAGAAGTCATGGCTACTGACCTCTTGGCAAAGAATATTTATAAGAATCTTGATAATTGGTTTGACCTGAAGATACAGGCATCAGGAGGTTCTGCAACTTATAAAGATGGAATCTTAAGTGCAACATTAGACCCAGCTGATACTACTCCAGATGGTATTTTTGAACCTGAATATGCTGGAGCTAAGAATGATTTGATCGCGATGATACATGCTTTCAAGAAAAAGAATCCTAAAAATGCTCTGCTAGACTTTAAAAAAGATGATGCTCTTCACCTAGAAGTGAGAAATCATGTACTTATGATCGGAAGTGATAGAAGATTCAGTGAGGTAAATAATGCTCAAGTGGATAAGCTGTTTGAATCAATAGCAGTGCTCAATAATGTGGTACTAGAAGAGAAGTATTTTCCGAAGAATCCCGGAATGAAAGATATTAAGCTTACTAAGCAGCCAAAGGAACTGCATATTAAATTAAATAATTTTTCTACAAATGAAAAACCTTATGTAGCTCTTGATGTAAAAAAGGAGTTTTTCAAAAAACTACCAAAGCAATATAAGGATTATCTTGGATTGAAAGATGGGGTAGATGTGGATATTAAATTTGCGAAAAATACACTTATCATTACAAAAGGAACTGAAAAAGAGCGTACTAAGAAAGAGAGAATATCAAGTGCCTTACAATTTGTAGAAAATCAGTTCAATGATATTGCAAAAATTTATGGTGTTATTACTCCTGATATCACTTCAGCTAATTTAAAACAAAAGGCCGAGATCATTTTTCCAAGACTACAGAAAATTAAAGAATATATTGCTGGAATTCGCAGTTTGAATGGTGATGATACAGTATTAACTACTTATGAAGAAAAATTAAAGGAGTATGCAACAGCGATAGCTCCTTCAATGCAAGATATGTATAAGACTACAAAAACTGTCAAAGATAAGGTTAAGTATCAAGTAGCATATAAGGATATTTATAATCATGATATTCAATTTGATATAGACAAAAGAGACATACAAAATTCTCCTGCTACTCTTAGGTAGGCTGAATAAAATTCAATTGACTCTCTTCTTGAAAACGCTACAATCCCTAAGTAGCGTTTTTAAGTAAATGGCCCCATCGTCTAACGGTTAGGACGCCAGATTTTCAATCTGATAATCGGAGTTCGATTCTCCGTGGGGTCACCATTCTTCGCTTCTCACGAAGCTACGAATGGCACAGCCGGAATGGAATGAATCTTCGCAGGCGAAGATTTTTTATATAGGGCGAAGAATGTCCTTCGTAGCCTACACCTGAACTATAAGGTTCTAGTTCTTTTTGGCGTAGAGGGATTCCTAACAATAAGCATTGGGTTTTTCAGTACTCTCACTATCACTCACACTCCGAGCCCTCGAGCCCAAATTTTCTTCATCTCTTCCTATTTTTCTCAAATCTTTTATAGTAAGGTCAAATTATTTCTCCTGTTTCTATGGCTCGGCTGCTTCAACTCTTCTTTATATTGTTTCCTGTAGCATATTCTTTGCAGACTGCCCAGCACTTTGAATTACCGAAAATTGCTTTTTTTCTTGTTGCAGGATGCGGAGTGGTAGCTTTTGTGAGAGCGAATGAGGTCCTTGCTGAGGGAAATATGACTATGGATATTTTTAAAAGAATACCGTGGTTTTTTATAACTGTAGTTTTGTATCTTTTATATTTGGCGGCAAATACATTCTTTGCTTTGACTCCAGAGCTGAGTTTTTGGGGATCATATGAGCGGCATCAGGGATTATTCTTGATTCTAGGAATTGTATTTATGTCTTTCTTGATGCTAACAAGAATATGGAAGAAAAATGAAATACTTTCAGTTCTTTATGGAATTATAGGTGGAGGAGTATTAGTATCTTTGACAGCGTTGTGGCAGTTTATTTCAGCATATCCTTTTGGAGGCATTGCCTCAACTCTTGGCCGAATCTATGGAGCTGCAGGTCATCCAAACTTTTTAGGACAGTTTTTAGTTGTATGTTTGCTGCTTCATATTTTCTTTATATTTCGTGAGCAAAATAGTGCTCGATGGAAAAAGGTTCTTTTGCGAATCAGTTTTTTTATTCAAATACTTGCTCTTCTAGCTACTGAGAATAGAGCGTCCATTGCAGCATTTTTATTAGCATTATTATTCTTTGGGTTCTATTCATATAGAGTAATGCTTTCTCAGGAAGTAAAGCAAAGGCTAAAACCTTATCTAGCTAAGGCATTATTACTCCTGTCTGGAATTATACTCTTCTATATCTCCTTCAAGGTATTTGACGGCGCATTTACAAGATCTATTCTTACAAGAGCGTATCTCCTACCTTATGTTATTGAGATGATTTCAAAAAGTCCATGGACGGGGTATGGATTTGATTCATTCAGCTATGCATTCTCACCATTTTTTCCTCAAGGTATGGGGGAAACGGAAAACTTTACAAACATGCCAGACCGAGCTCATAATAGTTTGCTTGATCTAGTGACAGAGCAGGGAGTTATAGGATTAATATTTGCAGTTGTATGCATTATGATGATCATCAGGTATGTTAAAGAGTATTTTATGCGGACTGAAAAAGCTTCCACAGAGGATAGACTTCTAGTATGCACGTTGGTAATATCTCTGATAGCTCTTGAGGTAAGTTACTTTGCAGGCTTTTTTACTACCGTAACAAAAGTAACTTCTGGTGTTATTTTTTCTTTTATACTTATAGTTACCTTTGTTGGTAAAAGTGCAGCTGTAAAGAATAAAATAAGCATCTTTTCAACTGCTGTAATTGTCGCAATAGCAGGCAGTATCTTTGCCGTAGCAGGGTATAGAATATATACCGGTGATATTCTTTATGCAGAAGCAAGGCAGGAGCAGAATATCGGAAAACTCATACAAAGTATCGATATGAGTCCATATAGATATGAATACCTCGTCTTTGGCAGTGATGAATTAAATGAACCTGAAGATAAACTAAATTTTGTACAAAAGGCAGAAGCTATAAATGGGCATGATTATTTTGTGTATATGCAGAAGGGAAGAGCATATGCACTATTAAAAGATAATGAAAGGGCATTGGAGAGTTTTAAGAAAGCGGAAACACTCTGTCCAAATTGTCCTTTGATCCCACTATATGCAGGAGAAGCTGTTGCACGTCTTGGAAATATAGCCGAGGCAAAGAAGTACTTTGATAAATATATAAGTTTTACGCCAAGTTTTTACAAAAAAGTCTACCTAGATAAGCTTCCTCGGACCTCACTCACTCCCTATGAGCAGGAAAGACTACGGATCTTTTTAAAGGAGAATGAAGCGTATTTGAATTTTGTGATGGGGATGAAGGGGGAAGTAAGTAAGTAAGTAAGTATGTAAGCGGATTTTAAATAGGACTGCAGTAATTAAATTAATTATTGCAGCCCTATTTACTTAATTACTAATTACTAATTTACTTCTGTCCCTATGGTACAATCCTATTCATCAATCGAGGGAATGGGATTGTCTCTCGGATATGATGAGTTCCTGTAAGCCACCGTACGATTCTCTCAAGACCATATCCAAATCCTGAATGAGGTACTGATCCGTATTTTCTTAGATCAAGATACCACTGCATAGTCTCTACAGGGATATTATGATTTTTAATTTCCTTTAAAAGTTCATCATAATTATCTTCACGCTGAGATCCGCCGATGATCTCGCCGTATCCTTCTGGCGCTAGAAGATCTGCACAGAGGGCATAGAAAGGATTTGCAGGATCTTTCTTCATATAGAATGACTTTACTGCGTACGGATATTTCTCCACAAAAATAAAGTTATCATGCGCCTCCGTAAGCATTGTCTCATCATCTGCTCCAAGATCATCATTTTCTGTAATATCAGATCCCATTGTCTTGAGCATGGCAACGGCATCCTTATGAGTGATATGATGGAACGGCTTTTCTACTGCACGTTTGAGTGGTTCTAAATCTCTTTCTGTAATAGCAAGTTCCATGAGATTCTTTTCAAGTACTCTGGTAATAATATGCTTCATGAGTTTTTCCTGAATCTCCATATTTCCTTGCTGGTCTACATAAGCCATCTCAGCATCCATCATCCAGAATTCTGTAAGATGACGCCGTGTCTTAGATTTCTCAGATCTGAATACTGGACCAAAGTCAAACACCCGCCCGAAGCTGAATATTGCAGCTTCAATATAAAGCTGTCCGGATTGTGTGAGATATGCCTTATCTTCGAAATAGTTTACTTCAAAGAGCTCTGTAGTGTCTTCACATGAAGTAGGTGTAAAAATCGGAGCATCAATCTTCGTGAAGTCTTCTTTTGCAAAGAACTCATAAGTTGCATTGATTACTGTGTTTCGTACTCTTTGAATCGCCCATTGTTTTTTTGTGCGAAGCCAAAGATGTCTATGGTTTAAAAGAAAATCAGGACCATGGTCAGCCTTGTTTATTGGGAACTCTTCTGATGTAAGATGAACTATCTCAATACTTTTTACCTGCATTTCTACTCCTGTAGGACTTCGAGGTTCTTCTTTGAGAGTTCCTGTTACTTTAAGAGATGATTCTTGTGTAAGAGTATCTGCTATTTCAAAAACACTATCATCTACTTCTCCTTTTACAACGACACCTTGTATAATTTGCGTACCATCTCTCAGCTGAAGAAAATGTATCTTTCCTGAAGAGCGTTTTCCTGACATCCATCCTTGGATAGTAACCTCTTTTCCGATATGTTCCGGAGCTGAACTTAAAAGAATGTTCATGATAATAAAAAAATTGAAAACAAAAAACTGCATTTACTCTAACCAAAAAAGCCTTGTTTGCAAGTTCATTAGGCGAGGAAGATAAAAAATACTATTGCGCCATGCTGCAAGTTTCATGCAAGACATAACAAGTCCTGGTGCCTCTTTTATCTTGCCTAATACTAGTGTTATCTTACACTATTTGTATCTAATTTCGCCTATTTATAAAATGTTTATATGAAGAATGTAATGAAACACTTGGTGCTTGCAGGAGTAATCTCCATTGGACTTTTGACTTTTGTATCGTGCGGCAATAGTAATGAAAACAGTAATGCTTCACTTGCAAATCAGGAAAGCATAGAATTAAAAGGGCAGTTGGTGCATCCAACTCCTCCTTCTGATACGGATTTTCTATTGAAAATGGATGGAGGTAGTGAAGTAAATCTTACAAGCACACTTGTCTCTCTTGAAAAATATTTTAATCAGGCAGTGGTAGTAAGTGGATATTATAAAAATGATGAAAAAACAATTTTTGAAGTTTTGAGCGTAGGTGAGAATACTAATATGAACCAGAATTCAATCACTGGAGGAGCACTTCAGACTTATGCGAGCAATACTCTAGGAATACGGTTTCAGTATCCAGCTGCTTGGAGTGTTGATGAAAAAGAAACAACAAAGATTTCTCTAGTAACGAAAGAAAATGGAGAATCAATTTTGGAGATTTTTCGTATTGTTCCAAAGGTTAATCAGACTCTTTCCAATTGGATAGGGATAAACTATAAGGATGCTGAGGTTATTGAGACAGAATTCGGAGATGTGGAAGGAATCCGTATTGCCACTGATGATTCAAATGAGGAGATTATCCTTATTGCAAAAAATAGCTACTTCTACACAGTTCATTTCAAGTATTCTGGAAAAGAGCTTGAGCAGAATCTTGTGATTAGACAGTTTGCAGAACTTGGTAATTCATTTGAGTTCTTTGTGCCGGGGACCTTACCTGTTCAGTCTACAAATCAGAACACTTCTGATGACACATTCTCCACAACTTCAATTACTACTGGCAGTAATCCTTCAGGTGAAGAATTTGTACTTCCGAATAAAAATAGTAATCAGAGTACTACTACTAGTCCGTCAACTCCAACTCCAGTCCCAGCTGCTAATGTTAATCAAAACACTAGTGCATCTACGAATACCTCAGCACCAACTTCTACTGCCCCTACAATCCTTTCGTATCTTAAACAGAATAGTTATATGCTCCCGCAGGGTGTAGACAGCTCTACGGTAAGCAAGATTGAAATTGCAGGAGGCAAGTATGTGTATGTAACATATAAGGAAGGTGAAGATACAAAGAAAGTTGCATACTCATATGCAGATAATGGAGATGGAACGTATAAAGTCTCTCAGCAAGGGTTATTTAAAATAGATCCTGCAACATCCAAATGGACAACTTTAGGTGGTGTAAATCCTGCTCCAAATTCCAATAGGGAAGTATATGCAGTTGCATCCTCTGGTGCTCCGGAAAAAACTGCAGATGTTGCTGAAGGAAAAAATCTTTATGCAAATGATAAGACAGGTGTAAAAGTGCAGTTTCCTAATAACTGGTATTACCAGGGATCAACTCTTGCTGAAAAGGGAGGAGTACAGCAGGTTACATTTAGTTCAAAGCCTCTTGATGAGAATCCTGAAGAACAAGTAACACTGAAGGTCTACACTTCTGCTGGTGTGGATCTCACTAGTGCTTCTAAAACTACCGTAGGAGGTGTCTCTGCTTATGAGATTGAAGCTACAGATGGCACTACACAATACGCTGTAAAGGGCACTGATGGAAAAGTATATGTCACTACAGGAGGCAGTTCTGAGCATATGGCAGAAATATTAAAGAGTGTTTCAAAATAAGAAGTGTTGTTTATTTTTATAAACAACTACTGTGAACTCTCTTCTCAAAAGCAAATGATTCCTACTTAGGGGTGATTTGCTTTTTTTAGCTCTAGGAGTAGTTTTGTAGTATATCTACTTTCTTACACCCTGAAAAATGCATATGGTCCGGCTAGTCTTGTTTATGAGTATTTTATCCGCAATAATTCTTATTTCTCTTCCTTCTGCCTCTTCTGAAAATATATTTCCTGTCAGAATAAGTGAAGTTCAGATGAATCCAGACGGCAGTGATACTGGAGCAGAATTTGTAGAGCTTGTGAATATCACAAATGAGACTCAGGCTATTGGTGGCTGGGATATTGATGCTGCTGATCTGCCATATTTTACTATTCCTCAGGCAACACAGATTGCTCCGCTGTCCACGCTTACTATATATTTTCGAAAAGATGGAATAAATACAGCTGAAACAATATTTACTGGTGCAACTTTTGGAAGCACAAATATGAAGAATACCAATGGGGCAGTCGCTCTTTTTACTTCTCAAACTCATGTTGCTGCCACTTTGATGGATTATGTGGAATATGGAGCATCTGCTCAGATTCATGAGACCATAGCTATCGAAAAAGGAATCTGGCAGCAAAATCTATATGTGCCTGTCTCAGGGACAGAGGGATGGTCGATCATGCGTACTTGCCGTAGTAATACAAATACAATATGTTGGAACTATGGTAGTGCAACACCGGGAGTACATACACTGCAGGATAATCCAGCTGTTAGTAATCAAAATATAAATCCAGAGATGAATCAGAATATATCTACGGGATCTGTATTGCCTGTAGCTACCGTCTTTATAGATGAAACGATATTTGCAGAAGATACTTTTAGCTCGGAGAATCCGATAGATTTACAGATTCTTACCTCTTCAGGTGCAGTTCTACATCTTGATGAAGGCAACGGTTTTTATGAGATTACTTCAGGGCAGTTTCGAGTACAAATTGAAGAAGAGGGGACATATATGTTTTCATATTTTCTCAATAATGATGAGTCATCTTTGAAATCTATAACACTTACGTATTTTAAACCAGTGCCGCTACTATATCCCTACATAAATGAACTATCTTTTAACCCATCAGACGGGAAAAAAGATTTTCTTGAATTATATTTTTCACCCTCTGGCAGTTCGTTTTCATCATTGCGGGGGTTTTCACTCCAAATAGATCAAACTGCTATACCGCTTGATGATACGCCAATTGCGAGTGACGGATATGCTCTTATTAGCTTTGGAGGAGCGCGTACAGAGATGGACCCCACATTACAGAAGATAGTTACAGCTCCATCTTCATTAGTTGGAACTACGGAACAAATTACTCTTATGTATCAGGGAACTCCAGTTGATGGCGTATGTTGGGAAACGCTTCCTATCGCAAGTACTGAGAGAAGTGATTATGATAGTTTTACAGGTATTCATGGTCTTTGGAATGGAGCATGTGTAGATGCTAAAGTTGTTACCTCAGGGAAATCTCTCATGAGAAAAGAAAAAGGCAGTTATCCTTCTGAGGGGAACACAAAAGATCTATGGGAAGTAATCCCCCTTGAAACTCCTGGATCTCCCAATGTAATACCGCATTCATCACCAATAGTAAATATGCAGATACAAGGTGATGGCAAAGTGAGTGGTGCTGTCCCATTTCACCTTAATCTTACAGGAGAGGGATCATCAGATATATACGGCATCGAGTCATATTTATGGGACTTCGGTGATGGGACTGTAAGTGCTGAGATGAATCCCACTGATCATATTTATAGTATTGCAGGGAGCTATACTGTAAGTTTAAAAGTTACAAATGTACTTGGAGATACTGCTACAAAGACAATCCATATCGATGTCTTGCCAGTATCCTCAGGAGGCACTTCTGGAAATATACAAACAATTCCAAACAATGTATGCAGCTCCTCGATAGAGACCAATGTAATTCTCTCAGAAATATTTCCTAATCCAAAGGGTGTAGATACAGGCGCAGAGTGGATAGAAATTTACAATCCTACTAATGAACATATTACCTTCTGCGATATATTCCTTGATGACGAAGAAGGAGGAAGCATGCCTGTAAGCTTAAAAGGAAGACAAATAAGCTCTCAAAGTTATCTGATACTCTCTGATATAGATACAAAGATCACATTAGGAAATACCAGTGATGCTGTAAGATTATTATATGGATCTGAAAAAGAGGTAGTTGATATGGTGACATATAAAGATGCAAAAGAAGGAATGAGTTACAGCAGATTTTAGATAATATATTAAAAATAACTACAAATTAATTTGTAGCCCTGGCGTACCATGTACCTGAGCGTTAGCGAATGATAACCTGTGAGTCATGACTCACAGGTTATCATATTTTTAGATTCACTGAAATAGTTACCAGGACATACTGTATATATATTTAATTAAGCGATTGCACCCCTTGGGCTTTTAGTTTTTTTAATCCATCTTTCATTGCCTGTACCTGTTCAGATGTATGTCCCTGCCATTTAGTGACTTCACCGACAATCTTAAACGGATCAGTTGAACGATATGATTTTGTAGGATTACCAGGGAACTTCCTATCTGTTAAATCAGGATCATCTTCGATTGATCCTGTCGGTTCTACCAGATATATTTTTTCAGGTCCTGTCCCAAGTGCAAGCTCAGCACCCCATATAGCGGCATCCAGTGTTGCTGACAAAAAAATGTATTTTGCATTTTTCCCCTGATCAAAGTTTGAGTTAAAGCCTACATCAATAAGATCTCCACACTTTAGATCTGCCTTTGTTCCGTGAAAGTAAGTCTGAGCAAAAGTTTTTGGAGCAGCATTAAGAGTACCTTGTTTCATATCCACTAGTAAAATTATAACTAATAAAAGTACTCCAACAGAAATATTTCGCAAGTGAATAATTACTTCATTTGAATTATTGGCAATCACATATATCGTAGTGCTCCGCACTTCAGATTATGAATATCCTGAGTAGCTGTATCATTCGAAACTCGTAGAAAAAAGAATGGTGGGCAATAGAGGATTCGAACCTCTGGCCTCTTCCACGTCAAGGAAGCGCTCTAGCCAACTGAGCTAATTGCCCTAAGACTGTGAGAGTATAGAGGCTCACTCGACGTTTTTCAAGATAATATTTTGTACAAGTGACCTACATATTTTTTAATACTCTTTCTAGAGCAGATGCCGCCTCTCCTCGAGTAATTGGTGCATTTGGTCTGAAGGTTTGTGATTTCATTATAACTCCTTTTCGATAAGCATCATTTATATATGAGAAATACCAATCTGTACTCTTTATATCAGTAAAAGGTGCGTCGCCGAATTCTGCACTTTGAAGAGGTATTTCAAAGGTGAGAAGAAGTTTGATAAACTCAGCTCTTGTAATGGACTCTGATGATGCATACTCTGTTGCAGAACGGCCTTTAATAATGCCAATGTCTGACAGATAACCTACTGCAGGAGCAAACCATGAGTTAGTAGGTACATCCATAAACCGTATGTATGAAAAACTAGGATTTTTATTTATAAAACTTTTAAGAAACTCTGTACTTTCTTCCTCTTTTTCTAATGCTCTTACAATAAGAGCTGCAGCCTCAGATCTATTGAGCTGCCCGTTTGGTACAAAGAGTGTAGATGTACGGCCTTTGATTATACCTTTTGCTGAGAGGTAATTAACTGCATCCTTTGAGAAATGCTGACCAATATCAGTGAAGATAGGTGCAGATGGTTTGCTTGTCATATTCTGAGAAGGATTCTCAATAGCTGCAGGTGCAGGGATGTAAGTACCTCCACTGCTTGAGCTGCCTCCCGTATATCCTGAAATCACTTTTTGATTAGAAGTATTTGTATTTGTAATTACGACAGTATTTTCATTTAAATTCTTATTAGCGTTCTCAACTGAGATAGTGTTACTATTTACATTCACAACTGGCGTTGTGTTGGTATTTGAAATATTCTGATTACTATTTTCTACGTAGGGAACATATGTAATAGCAACGGGTCCTTCTTTAGGGAAAAGATATATATCATCTAAGAGCATTGTACCTTCCTGAAGACTAGATTGTATTTCAAATGTAACTTTCAATGAAGTCGCTTTGCTTGGTACAGCTATCGCATAACCCTGAGGAGTCCATGTCACAGTATTAATCTCTTTTTCTAATAAAAGAGCTCCTGTCTGTGTAGTAACTGTTACTCTTCCTTTTATACCCGAAGTGTTTTTAGAATGAAAATAAAGATGATATTGTGCTTGTGATGGTGTTGTTGCCAGTATAGTTTGTGTCACTCCAATATTTTGGTTGAGGGCATTTTTTGATACCATAAGAGCTGCTGGAAGAGAAACTATTTCTTGAGCGTTCGTTGTTCGAAGTATTGTGCCTCCTGATCCTGTCTGAGCCCAATGCGAAGCTCCATCAGAATAAACATCCTCATAGCTGAAGCTGTTGTTTCTGATCTTTGCGTTATCCCACTCTGCCATATATCCCAGTGTTTGGAGATCTTTAGCTGTTGTTGATTTTGTATAAGCTCCTTTAAATACATCCCACATTCTTACATCATACGCAGCTATTCTTATCCATTGCCAGATTGGAGCACTACAACTTAAGTCATAGGGTGTCTCATTGTTATTATGTGCCAAGCCGTCCACATAATGTGTGATAGCTCTTTTTGTAAGTTGTTTGCCGCCGGAGACACATGGTACTGTAATTGCTGGATTGTATGTGGCTTCAAAGAATGTATTGATAAATCTTTGCATATCTTTCTTTGTATAGACCAGTCCATGCTCAAACATCTCAAATACTCCTCCTAGTGTTAAATTAGCATGGCTAAAGTCTTCTACCACATTGCTGTAGTGATTATCGTGTGGCTGGATATTATCCATGAGATTCCATATATAATATTCCTTTGTATTTTTCTCCTTTAGTTTTAATACGCTCTTAAATGTTTTACTTAAACCTATTGCAAGGTCTTTATATTTTACATTTCCAGTGACCTTTGACATTGTTAAAAATGTCCGCATCATCGGCATAAATTTATTATGAGATGTACTTACCTCATCTGCATAGTAGTCCACTCCCTGAAAGTCCTTTGAATGGTAGTATTCCACAAGTTTATCTGTACCAGGTATGGCTCTGATATGAGCTTCATAGGTAGGTAAGATTTCTTTTAAGATAATATCTTCATACTTTTTTGCGACATCTTTATACTTTGAAAGGGAAGGGTTTTGTTTTACTTCTAAAATAAATTCAGCAATCGGCATCATGATCTGTCCTGCATGTTCTGCATAAGGCGCTACTTGTCTCATACTGATACAGTTGATACCTATGGTACTGCTTTTGGATGGATCTTTATTTACAATTTCTACGACTATTCTATGACTGTCTTCTTCGGACATAGTCATAGTCATTTTCTTGAAGTTTTTGTAGCTTATAAATTTGCCCGTGCAGGATCCATCGATATTTGCTTTAGGATCATATTCACTTTTAATATCCGGGATAGTATTCTGGAATTCACTCTCAGCAAGTATCATATTGGTAGTAGCATCTTTGACTCTTACTACTCCAATATCATCTGCGGAAGAAGTCTGCGCAAGATATGCGAGCTCATATGTTTTTTTTGGGCTGTAGTACATGAGTTCTTGCCGAAGACCTACAAGTCCGGAGCCATTATTTTTTAGAATAACTCCTGAGCCATAGAGAGGATTCTGAGCCCCAGTATTTGCATAGTTTCTCTTTACGGATACACTACTGCTGGTACTTCCTTCACCTGTGAAAATTTCCCAAAAAATTGGAATTGCTCTATCTGATTGCGATAGTGCTGCTGGATAATTCGCAACACTACCTACTTTTATGTTATCAAAATAACTCTCTGCATCCTCAGTACCTTTTTCGGAGATGCTCAGTTCAAGAAATAGGGGAATAGGTTCAGCAGTAGTACCTGGTGCTTTAAATGCAATATAACGAGTTTCCCATTCAGGTGATCTTACAGGCGGCCAATGGGAGGTAATTTTTGTAAACGTTTCCCCATCTTTTGAAGGGTTTGAAACTACTGTAGCAAAACCTTCAAGATCAGGTTTTCCATTACTTTTACCTATAAAAGAAATAACATGGTAAGCTCCCGGCACTATATTTGTAAGAGCAATTCTCTTTGGAGTTGATTTTGTGACTTTCACAGCTTTATTAGCAGCATTACTTTTGTAGTCCATACTTACTGTCTCTTGTCCTGCACTTTTGAGTGTATCTTCGAAATCATACAGGACTGTTTTATTTTGAGGAGTGTCATAATCCCAGAAGGTATTATTTGAAAGTTTCTCATATGCGTAATCATCAGGGAGTGTAGTCATCCAATCACGTCTTCCATCATTGTCTTTATCATTAAAATTTTCATTTTGTAAAAACTCCTCAAAAACACCGATAAGCTGATCTAAGTAAGCGGTATTCTTGTATGTCTTAAACATTTCCATATATCCTGGCAGTTTTAAACTGTATCCCCATGCAAGCTCACTCATAGGAAGAGTTTTCAATGTTGCTCCAGAATAGCTTCTGATGACAGCCCCGCTAAAGGTTTCTGTCCAATGATCTTTGTATGCTGTTGTGTTATATCTTTGAAAAGCCTCATAGGTTCCTATTGAAGGTGCAGGTTCATCTACTAGTAGCGAGCTTTGAAAGAGTGCGCCGCTCATGAACATGCTAATAATAACAGTAGCTGCAATAATCACTGCAGCTATCAGTAGAAGGAAAGGTTTTTTAATATGCATAATAAGAATTGGAGATATTCCTTCTATTATACCTTAATGAGAGTATTTTTTCAAATCAGCACAGGCTCTGTGCAACCATACTATCTTTTTGATCTATAAATTTCATGGATGCCGTCAATTGTTTTCTCAAAAGTATCCTTACTCATTCCGATCTCAGTACAAATTTTTGCAATTTCTGCAACCAAATCTATACTTATACGAGCAGAACTTTCTGTCGTAGATAAAATAGAATGATTTGAAACCTTCTCTACATGTCTGATGAAGTAGTAAAAGCCCTCCTGACTTAATTCATAAATATCTGAAAAATCACTAACAATTTTATCTCCCTCATTATCCACAATATGATGGACTTTTTGCTGATAGGTATTTTGCTGTTTTTTCAAACTTTCAAACTGTTCATTGAGAAAATTAATATAGAGTTTAGTACTCTGGTCAGCATTAGCTCTTGGGATGTTTTTCAGTGGAATTTGTGCAGGTAAGGGGATGGAAGAAGATGCATTGCCAATAAGAGTAAGAGAGACAGTTGCATTTACAGTATCTTCTTCTTTTATAAGATTTACACCCCAGCCAAAGTAGGTATCAAGATTTAAGACATATGAGGTTTTATTCAAATCTGATGTTTTTCCTTTGAAGCTGTTCCATTTATGCTTCTTAAAAAACCGTGTTGCCGCATCTTCAATAAAGCTTACAGTTGCTTTTGGCGAACTTCTAAACATATCTTCCATATAATAGTTATTGTTCTCATGTCTGTCTTTTGCCATAATATCTCTTGAATATAAATTTTAATATATCTACACCATAAAAAATAGAAGTAAAGAAAAATGGTAAAAAAACTGTTTAGATGTTTTCTTATCTTTTTTCTTGCACTCTTTTACTTTTTACATAGAATAGAGGAGCAAGTTTGATCGTTAATAGTCTGCTCAGGTGGCGAAATTGGTAGACGCACTACCTTGAGGTGGTAGCACCTTCACGGGTATGGAAGTTCGAATCTTCTCCTGAGCACCATAAATTTTTTTCAAAAATTTGAGTAATTAGTCTTGAGTACTTCGTATTTAGAAGGCTATTTTTTTGTATTGAGATGTAAAAAAAATTTATCCCTAAGTACTAACTACTCCCACTATCACTCACACTCTGAGCCCTACCGCACAAAAAAAGAGCAGGGAAGTATCTCTCCTGCTCTTTTTTTTATTACTCTTTCTAATTCACTTTCCCTAGTGTCACTTCCTTCTCAATATTCGTTCCTATTCTGTTTACAGTAATTTTCACTTTGTCTCCCGCTTTTTTTGCATCAATCATTCTATTGAGTTCCTCTACTGTCTTCAGAGCTGTTCCATCCACTGCAGTTATGACATCATTAGGCATAAAACCTGCACTCTTTAATGGTGAATCCTGAGCTATTGCAGGAGTATTTGTATCGAAATCATTATAAAGTATGACGCCGTTATCTGCCTGTAGTCTAAAGGTATCTTTTAGCTCTTTAGTGAGAGTTTTTCCATTGATACCAAGATATGCAGCTTCCTTTTGAGTATTTGGAGATGCGGCTCCGAGATCCGTACTAGTATCCTCACGTCTACCTAGCGTAACTTTCTTATCCATCTCTGCAGCACCTCTCAGTATTTTGATAGTGATATCCTGATCTGGGGCAAATTGTGTAATAATATCCTTTAATTCATGGTTCTGATCAAGCTTCTGTCCATTGATCTCCAAGATAATATCTCCAGGTATAATACCTGCTTTATCAGCTGGTCCATCTTTCACAATACTTTTATTGCTTGATGTACCACTATCGCTTTGAATAATAGCGCCATAATTTACAGAAAGATTAAAGATTTTCGCAATTTCAGGACTATTTTCTTTATAGATCACTCCAAGAAATGGACGAACTATTTTACCATATGTATTCACACTTTTAAGTACCGCTGCTACCTCACTAACAGGGATAGCAAATCCAATTCCTGTGGCTCCCTGAGCGATTGCCGTATTGAGACCTATGACTTCACCATCAAGAGTGAGCAGTGGACCTCCACTGTTTCCAGGGTTAATAGCGGCATCAGTCTGTATAAGATTTGAGAGAGATTCACCGTCCTGTGTATTATCATCTGCAATTATTTTTCTACCTTTGGCACTGATGACTCCCATAGTGACAGAGTTTTCAAATTCTCCCAGAGCATTTCCAATAGCTACCACTATCTGTCCTACTTGCACCTCCTGCTGATCTGCGAGCTTCAAAGGTTTTAGATTTGTAGGCTTCTGCCCATCCTTAGCCTGCAGCTGCAGAATAGCAATATCATTACTTGGGTCACGGCTGAGAATAGTTGCTGGATATTCAGTACCATCATTAAAGAGTACTGTATATTCCGCACCAGGAATACTTACCACATGTTTATTTGTAATAATCTTTCCGTCCTGCGTAACTACAAATCCTGTACCTCCTGCAACCTGCTGCTTTTCTGTCTCTACCTGAGGCTGAGATCTGCGCGGCTGATTAGGGGTAAAAATATCATCATTTCCAAAGAACTGATTAAAGAAGGGGTCATTTGAAAAGAAATCGTTTGGGTTTGTTCTATATCTGCTTAGTTCTTTAGTTACAACAATACTAACTACAGAAGGACTTGTCTCCTTTGCAACATCTGTAATTGCAGAGGTAAATATTTTTTCTTTTATGACTTCAGACTGAGTAACTATACTGCTGCCAGAGGCTGACTGAGAGGTAGTATCGGTAATTTTATTGATGACGGCTGAGCCAACGAGACCACCTGCAAGCCCTAGAGCGAGCGATATTCCTACAATTTTTCCATACATTTTTTGAGTATCCATAGAAGAGTATTAAGAATAACGTCTACATAAGGAAGAGTAGTAGAGCTAATATAAAATGGCATTATTACAATGCAGATGCCGGGGTTTCTGCAGAATCTTCTTTAAGAGATTTTGTTTTTACAGTCTTTTCCAAAGATTTTTTCTTTGCATGTTTTTTCTCCAGCAAAGAAGTATCTTCAGGTTTTTCAAAGACCTCTTCCTGAGCATGTCCGCAGTATGGGCATGCAACCCAGTTCACACGTACTGCTTTCTTACAGTTGCTGCAGTCTTTCACAATCTCTTTTGCGCAAAGCGTACAGTAATTAAATGTAGCATTTGTCTTTGCATTGCAGAAAGGACAGTGCTCCACTTCTTTGAGCTGTTCCTCAGTATTTATGAGATCAAGTTCAAATTCCTCATAGTACTTTTCAATGAGTGTTTTTGTTGGTCTAACGATCAAATAAATCACAAGTCCAAAAATTGGAGTGAGGAATATTACCAGTGAAATACAGACAATCTGAAATGCTACATTGTTTGTCCGGTTGGTAATATCTTTCGTAACCCAAAGGATAATTGCTATCCATAGTACGCATAGATATAAAAGGATACCTATGGCGATCCACGTTACGAGAGAAGAATTCATTATATTCTCCAGTGTTCCTAGACTATCTGGAGTTGTGACAGCTTCACTCGTCATAGCGTATATATTCATAAAAATAAGATCTTACAGCGTATTCAATTATATGTGTTTTCCTGCACTCATCAAGACAATGGGGTTGCCAAAACTACTCCGGAATCTCTTTATATTACCTATCAAAATATTTCTTGAGCTCAGGAAGAGTAATTTCCACTACACTTGTTCTTCCATGAGGACATGTATGTCTTCTCTCAAGTTGAAAAAAATCTTTGATAAGTGCCTCCTGTTCAGGTATGGATAGTGGATCTCCAAATTTTACAGCAGCTCTGCAGGCTGTAAATGCCAATAGTTTTTCTGCCACGGAGGTAATTTCTTTTGATAGTAGTGGCAATGAGGTTTGATGAATCTCATGGAGCAGTGATAGAAAAAGTTCCTTACTATCTGCATGCTTTGTATTGACGATCTCAGGTATGGCACGAAGGACATAAGTATTTTCTCCGAAAGGATCGAGAGCATAACCAAGCTCTTCAATTTGTTCCTTATATTCTTCATAGGAACTTTGTTCAGTTTTAGAGAGTTCAATTACTTCACCATGCAGCAGCTGCTGAGAAGCAGGTGTTTTCCTTTTATAATTCTCGACTAATTTCTCAAATAATATTCGCTCATGAGCAGCATGTTGATCAATCATGATCAATCCACTTGAATTTTCTGCAAGAATATAGCAGTTCTTCAACTGTGCTAATGTTTTTATAGACTGTGAGGTGTAGGCAGGAGAAGTTTCCTCAATATGCGGTATATTTGCAAAAATATTTTTCTGAGACTGTAGTACACGATACTTCGGTACTGCATAAGGTGAGGATGCATTACTATGCGGAGAGTAGGAATGATATTTTTTTTCCTGAGATAGAGGTGGAGGGCTAAAAGGTTGTATGTTCTCATTAGGAGATAAGTTCACTAACGGGTGAAGTACATTCTTTTCCAGACTCTCTTTTACTGAACCTTTGATACTTCCAAATACAGTCTGGGGCTCGGCAAACTTTACTTCAAGTTTTCGAGGATGCACATTTACATCCAGTAAATGAGGTGGGAGCTCTAGAAATAAGATGTATTGAGGATAAGTTCCTGGTGCTATTATTCTGTGATAACCTTCCATAACTGCCTTTGAAATAAGGCTATCATTTACAGGTCTTTTGTTTACAAACAAATACTGGTGTTTTCGAACATTTGTACAAAATGCAGGTTTTGAAATAAATCCGCGGATCGTAATATCTGTGCGGTCACAAAATACTGGAACAGATTCCTCAAGAAAATTTCCCCCCAATATTTGTCTGATTCGTTCTTCATGAGTTGACTGGCGCAGGTCTAATGTACGTTTTCCATTATGTATGAGTGTAAAACTTTTATCATAAGAGACGAGGGCAACTTCTACAAGATAACGGTAGATATGATGATATTCTGTATCATCACCTTTTAGATATTTTTTCCTAGCAGGGGTATTAAAGAAAAGATCCTCAACGCTAATAGAAGTACCATCAGCTATTCCCACAGACACAGTAGAAAGGTGAGTATCACCCGCAAATTTTATCTGCGTACCTTCAGGGGTTTCTGTCTGTTTTGTTTCAAGAGTAAATGAGGAAATACTTGAGATAGAGGATAAGGCTTCTCCACGAAAACCGTATGTACCTATGGCAAAAAGATCTTCAGAGCTTGATATCTTGGAAGTCGCATGACGCTTTATGCTTAGTTCTGCATCTTCCTTGTCCATCCCGATTCCGTTGTCAGATACCCGAATAAGATTTTTTCCTCCATTTAAAAGCTCCACTGTGATATGTGTAGATTTAGCATCAATACTATTTTCAACAAGTTCTTTTACTACAGATAAAGGACGTTCGATCACTTCACCAGCAGCGATATGATTCTGTACTGTTTTAGAAAGAATATGTATGGATCCCACAAGATAAGATAGGAATAAGGTATGTTTATTATATGTATTTCAGTGTTTTTCCAAAAAGAAAACTTAATTTTTACTACGAGACTAGGAGATTGACTGCTGTACAGGTAATCTCAAGCAATTATTTGAGTAAAGGTACTAACTCTATATACTCATAGTGATTGTTTTTATAGCTATATATGCAGGATACTAACGGTAAAGAAAATATAGAAATCTCAGTAGTAATCCCATGCCTCAATGAAGAGGAAACATTAGGGAATGTTCTTGAAAAGGTGTTACTTGTGCTCAGTAAAATGGGAGTAGCCTCAGAGGTGATCATCTCTGATAACAGTTCAACTGATGGAAGTATAGAAATAGCAGAAAAATATAAAGTGAAAGTGGTAAATGTTCTACAGAGAGGATATGGAAAAGCACTGAATGCAGGAATTCATGAAGCACAGGGAAAATATATTATCTTTGGGGATGCTGACGGCTCCTATGATTTTTCTTATATTCCTGATTTCTTTACTCTGCTGAAAAAGGGCAATGACATGGTGATTGGTTCAAGAATGCGAGGGAATATGGAAAAAAATGCGATGCCGTTTCTGCATAAATATATTGGTACACCTATTCTTACTTTTCTTATCAACAGCATTTATGGTCTGCGTATTACAGATTGTAACTCAGGAATGAGAGGACTTCGGCAGTCCGTGTATAAAGATCTCGATCTTCATTCTAGCGGCATGGAATATATTAGTGAGATGACCATTAAGGCGAGTTTCCTAAACTTAGCTATCTATGAATTTCCTATGAATTTTTTTCGAGATAAACGTTCTAAACCACCGCATCTACGTACGTGGAGAGATGGAATCAGAAATCTCAAAATAATATTCTACTATATTCCCAAGAGACTTTCTTTTTTATTACAAAAAAGAATATGAGAAATATATCGGTGATAGTCCCGAGTTTCAATTCTATTGCAACTATTAAAGAATCCTTTGAGTCTTTGTTTTTGCAGCATTACTCAGGAGAAATAGAGTATATATTCATTGATGGAGGATCCACTGACGGCACTTTAGAATACCTCAATGAACAACAGAGAACCTGCCCGCAGCTCAGAGTTATCAGTTGTACAGATGGTTTATCTGCAAGTAGGAATACTGGGGTAAGAGAATCTAGGTATAGAATTTTAGCATTTACAGACTCAGACTGCAGCGTTCCAAAGTATTGGCTAAGCAGTATGTCAGAGGTATATGAAAGGTGGAAAAGTAAAGATGAGAGAGTTGTAGGAGTGGGAGGATCAAATATTCCTCCGGAGCAGACCAGCTACTTTTATGATGCTCTTGAGACTATGAAAAATTCCTATCTTGGAAGCCATGGATCTGTATATGGCATGTCTTTCCCGCAGGAGCAATACTTACCTCATATCGCTACTGTAAATGCTTTATATGAAAAAGAGATACTATTAAAATTTCCTTTTGATGAGGATATGATCAGGATAAGTGAGGATGCAGATATAACATGGAGAATGTCCCATGAGGGCTACTGCTTTGTTTATAATCCTGCAGGAAGTGTCCATCATACACTTAGACCGACTGTTTATCTTTGGGCAAAAAATATGTTTTTGTATGGGGAGGGAAGAGTCATGCTCTTTCGGAAATATCCTTCTATGATGATTGAGCGACCAATACTTCTTGCTCCGATGCTCTTAGTGATCGCAATAGCTTTGTTTCTTGGAGGCATAACCTATGTACCCTTTAGTTTATATATTATTCTTATTTTACTGATTAGTTTTTATCTAGTAGTTAAAAGAAAAAATATTCTGTTATTTCCTCTCGTTGTATTGTTATTTCTGATCTCTCATACTTCTTACGGTCTTGGGCAATGGGAAGAGCTCTTGCTGCAGACACAGGGAAAAAGAGGGAAGAGCTCAAAGGAGTATTGAGTTTCCTGTTGGTTCGTGCTACATACAATATACGCTTCTTATCCTGTACATTATGATTCCTGCTTTTTTTAGAAAACTTTCCCATCTTCCTCTAGAATTCTATTATCTTCCGATTGCATGTGTATTCGGGTTATTTATGGTGTTTCACATGCCTCCATTTCAGGTCATGGATGAATATAATCATTTCAATAAAGCATATGCTCTTTCTGAAGGAAATATACTTTGTACCAAGAATGCGGCAGGAAAACCAGGTATGTATATTCCTCGGAGCGCATGGGAGGCTGGTAAGATCATGGGAGTGGAAAAGCTTCCATATCATTCTGACATAAAGATTCAAAAGGAAGAAATTCAGAGAGGATCTTTTGTCGCAGTAAATGAAAATGATAAGGTTTTTGCAGAACATCCTTTTTGTGAATCTCCTGCTTGGAGCAGTATTCCGCAAGCATTGGGAATCTTGCTAGGGAAATTGCTTGGGCTTTCACTTTTGGGTATTTTTTACCTTGGAAGAGCAGCTAATCTTATTGCGGCTGTTAGTATTATCTTTTTTGCACTGAGGAAGCTGCCTTTCGGAAAACCTGTATTCATGTTTGTAGCTCTACTTCCAATGTTTATACAGCAAATATCATCCTATAGTCTGGATGCTATGCATTACTCTCTTCTATTCTTTTTTTATGCATGGATCTTAGAATTAAGTTATTCTGATCGGAAAGGAAAATTCTCATACAAAGAACTATCAGTATTTTGTCTATTTTCACTTTTTGCGATTCACGCAAAGATAGGATTTATATTCTTAAGTCTCCTTATTTTTCTTCTGCCAAGAAAGAGGTTTTCTTCCACAAAAGCGTATGCATTATTTACTTCAGCGTTTGTAATTGCTCACGTTGTATTTTTATTGATTCTAAGAAGTCTTTTCTCGATTGGAAATTATGGAAATAGCGGACTTGTAGATAGGGAAGCGCAGATGATGCATATTCTTCAGCATCCTTTTGCATTTATTCAGACACTCGTAAATTCTATAAATACTTCCTTTGATTTTTATTGGAAAAATCTTTTTGGTATTTTAGGATGGATGGATTATCCGCTTTATAATCTGCACTATCTGCTGCTTATTATCTTTGCAGTATTTCTTCTTTGCGGTGCGCACGAGGATGTACCGTTAAGTGGCAAAAGAAGATGGTTCTTTGCAGGTCTCTTTGCTCTTTGTTCCTCGATGCTGTTTGCTATTCTTTATATATTAGATGATCCAGTAGGAGGTACACTTGTGTCTTTTATGCAGGGAAAATACCTGCTTCCACTATTTCCACTCCTTTTACTGAGTTTTTATCATCTGAAAATAAAGGCATCACATCTGAAGATAGCTTTTGTTATAATCACTTTTTGCAGCTTTGCTGCCACTTGGATGGCTCTCAATGAGAGATATTATGATATGGTGAGTGTGCCGATAGCTTTACCTACCAATGGATCTGGCGGTACTATTCTAGAAGTTACGCCGCGGAATAATCTGTATCAGACTTTTACATCAGATAAAAATAACCTCAAGGGTGTATCCATCTATCTTCCTGCATTTTCTAAAAAAACGGACAGTCCAATTCGGTTTATTTTGAGAGATGAAGAGTGTCTTAATGTACTTCAGAGCCGTGATATGCGTTCAGAACTTTTTATTGCTGAAGGGTATTATACTGTAGATTTTGATCCTATCCCGGATTCGAAGGGAAAGACATATTGTATGAATATATATCCTTCTGCTGCAAATTCAAAGGTACCTTTTCTTCTTCAAGGAACCGTAAGCGATACTTATTCGAAGGGAACACTCAATCTTGGACGTCTAGAGCAGAATGGAGATGTTGTCATGAATCTGCTTTATACAAAATAAGCTGCATACCGTGAGCGGTATACAGCTTATGAGAGAGAACATGATTACTTCTGCTGATCGAGTACTACTGCTGTAATACCTATTTCAGGGATATCGCTTTTTGAAAGTTTTAATGAAGATTTTTTCTCTGGGAGCTGTGTTACACCGAGCGTCTTTAGAAAATTTTCTAGAGTCTCTTCATCTTTATAATCTACAGGTACAACAAAGTGCGGTTCAACATGATCTACAATCTTATGTGCATCCTTTGGATCAAGATTCTTTAAAGATAGCACGAGGATATCAGCGGAACCGAGAAGTTCTATTTCTTCTCCTCCAAGTACTTTTGAAACATCACCTACAACTGCAATACTAATATCCTCAGGGAGATGAATGTTGTAGGCAGTCTTAAGCAATAGATCTTCTTCACGAATTTCAACTCCAGTGATAAGGCAGTCTGCTACCTCATATTCACCTGGCCAGTCTACAACGTAAGTATCTGCATCAATTTTTGCGTATTTAGTTCTATCCTCTGAGTTAAGGATGATTACGGAGTTCTTTTTACCAGAGGTAGTGGATGTATGTGGATTTATTAGAATCTGTGCAGACTTTCCTGTATTTATCATACAAGTATCTTCACCGTGCCAGAATAGTTCCATTATAGGTATAAAAATATAGAAATAGAGTTATGCTCCTCGGAGTACATGACCAGGACGAGCTTCGTAGACACTATTGAACTTATCAGTGACTTTCTCACCAGTAGCTTTTGTAATTGTCCGTATCCAGTAAGCCGAGAATCCAGCATGTCCGTATTCTTTGAGTACCTGCTTACCAGTCGGCAGGGAAGTGGTTGTCTCAACAGTTGGAGCTGGAGTCCCTCGTCGGTTATATACTGTAGGTCCATCTAGTTGTACCTGTCTTCCGTCTTTTTTACCATAGAAATTTACATAGAGAGTTGTCCCTTCATGATAAATATGCATGATAATAGGTGATGCAGTGTCATTTTTGAACTGCAGATCCTGTACTCCTGGGTAGATTGTCGCATCTGTACCCCAAGGCTCATAATATGAAACGGCATAAGAATGATTTCTTCTTTCTACTATAGGTAGTCCGGCATTAAGTGCGGCACGGAAGACTGTAGATGATACCTGGCAGACACCACCTCCCCAGTCTGGAACAGTCTTTGGTCCTTTTATCACAAGTTCTTTTGCATAGCCGGTGGAAGCATCCACTGGTCCTAGAATATCATTAAAACTAAAAACTGCATTTGGCTCTATTACAATTCCTTGAAAGCGTGTATACCCGGTTACGATGTTATGTAGTCTTGCCTTTGATGATCCTTTAAAATCAGAAACACCCTGAGTCACGAGCTCTAGTGCATCTTCAGGTTTGCCATCCTGAAGAATCTGTGCCTTAGTAAAATGCTCCGGTACTTTGATTGCACGAATATTTTTTTCCTTATTAAATATTTGGAGCAGCATGCTTTCAAATAAGTCTTTATCTATCTCATACCCATCAAGAAGTTTACCTTCCACTGAGTACTTATTGCTGTTTGGAAGCTTTTTAATTGTAATATTTTCAACTGCCTTTGAAAAAGCATTTTTCTGTTCACCTAGTAATGAAGAGAGGAGATCTGTATCTTCTTTGATACTTATTTTTGCATATTTTACTCCTGTCGTAGTATTATTATTTGTCTCAGCTATTTGTATTATACTATTTCCCACTTTAAGACCTGTAATTTCTTCAATATTCAGAATCTTTTCAATATCACTAGTAAGGAGTGTGATCTTTTCTCCAGCGTTGTTTTCAAGATATATTTTCGTCTTACTAATAGTCTGAAGATTTTTAATAAAAGCCTCTTTGGATTCTGGAGCAATGATAAATTCCTTCGCAGAAACAGTTGAAAGACATGCAAAAGAGAGCATCAATAATCCAATGATGCGTGCTGCTGTTCTATATGTGAAAGAGGGAGAAAACATATTATTTTTTCTTACCGAATAGAAGCGCGCGGATACCTCTGAAAAAAGAAAGACCCGGCTTTGGCATTTTTATATTTGAAACCATTTGAGAACCAGAATTGAATGCTTTTATAGAACCTTTTTTAAGCATAGTTCGTGTTTCTTTACCGCTCTTTGGCGCTAGAGTAACTCCAAGTACAGAACCTATAGCACCTCCTATAATGATACCTTTTACTAGTTTACCAATATTTTTCAAATTTTTTTCTTTTTTGCTCGAAGTCATAGATGCGGAAAATAAATCTTTTAATCACATTTTTACTATAGATGCTTATAAAAAAATGTAAAAGGATTTTAGACGAATTCAACCTTCAGGAGTAACTGTTCTCATAAATGACAAAGCATTGCAAAAGGGATAAATATTCGTACTATTACGATAGTCGTTTTCATAATTTCTAGTTTTCATACTCTATCAATTATTATGAATTTTTCTAAGATAAAGCTCGCTTTTTTGAATAAATTTAAGAAGAAGGATGGTAAGCGCTCAAAGCTTTTTATTGCCCTTGTTTCTATTCTCGGTCTGTGTGCAGCGGCATTTATAGGTTGTATCATATTTATAATTATCCTAATGCAGGGATTGCCTGATGTTGGTATTCTTGAAAAGGATCTAGCACAGAGTACTATCATTCTTGATAAGGATGGTAACGAGATTTATAAGCTTTATGATAAGGAAAATAGAACATATGTAGCATCAAGCGAGATTTCAACAAACATGAAGAATGCTATCGTGGCCATAGAAGATAGATCTTTCTATAGTCATCCAGGGGTGTCTTTTATTGGACTTTCACGTGCTTTTGTAAATAATTATATTCTTCGAAGACAGCTTACCCAGGGTGCTTCTACGCTTACTCAGCAGCTCGTAAAGAACCTTGTACTTAAGGACCCTGCAAAAACACCTACTAGAAAGATCAAAGAAGCGATCCTCGCGTTTCAAGTAGAGAGAAAATATACCAAGGATAAAATTCTTGAACTCTACCTCAATCAGTTGAGTTTAGGCTCAACAGTTCATGGAATTGAAAGAGGAGCGCTGACATTCTTTAATAAACATGCGAAGGATTTGAGTATCGCTGAATCTGCTATTATTGCTGCTGTTCCTCAGGCGCCATCATATTTTTCACCATATGGTCAGCATACGGATGAGCTTATCGGATATTGTAAACCGGCTGGATCTCAGGGGGTAAATGTGGGGGATGCAGGAGATAAGTCAACACCAAATAGTAATACGAATAAAGCTCCTGTTGCATCATCTGATATGGAACTTACAGTGGTAGCTATTGATCGTGTGTGGCTAAAAATCACAAGTGATAATGGAGATAAACAGTATGAGGGTACCCTTGAAAAAGGAGAGCAGATAGATGTAAAAGCTACAGATGCTCTTACGTTCTCATCAGGAAATAAGAGTTTTGAGATTTATCAGGATGAAACGAAGATCAAGTTTCCATCTGATAAAACATTTACTATCAAAAAAAGCGATCTTCCTGCGCTTGCAGCATCCTCAGGAGCTCAGGTCTCATCAGGAAATTCAGAAATATATAAAGGTTTAGGAAACTGTAAGGATATAAATGATGTAAACTACGTGAAGGGGCGTAAGGATCTTGTCTTAGAAAAAATGTATGAAGAGAAATATATTACTAAGGAAGAGATGGATCAGGCATGGAAAGAGTCTCACAATATAGTATTTAAGCCCTATGTAGAAAGAATCAGATATCCGCATTTTGTAATGTATGTAAAAGAGGTTCTTGAGCAAAAGTTTGGAGAAGATATAAGTTCAAAAGGTTATGTGGTAAGAACTTCCATTGATCCAAAAGTACAGGAGATGGCTGAAGCAGCTATTAAAAAAGGAGGAGATACTGCTGCTTCAAAATATAAGATTCAGAATCAAGCAATGGTAGCAGTAGAGCCAGGTACAGGAAAAATTCTTGCTATGGTTGGTTCTAGAGATTATTGGGATAAAGAAAATGATGGAAATGTGAACATTATTACAAGAAAACGACAGCCAGGTTCAAGCTTTAAACCTTTTGTGTATGCACTTCTGTTTCAAGGTAAATATGGACCTGGAAGTGTGTTATGGGATTTAAAGACAAAGTTTGGAGGTTATTCTCCTAATAACTATGACAATCAGCAGATGGGACCTATGAAGATCCGAAATGCTCTCGCATATTCAAGAAATATTACAGCTGTAAAGGCTCTTATCCTAGGTGGAGGAGAGGATGCACTTCTTGATTTCATGGGAAAGTTTGGATTTGGCTACCTTAAAGAAACCCGTGATAAAACAAATGAAGGAAAACCTGATAATGAAAAATTCTATTATGGTTATCCTCTCGCCATTGGTACAGGAGAAGTACGACCTCTAGATATGGCTGCCGGATATGCATCTTTCGGAAATGACGGAGTCTGGGTAGAGCCTACGGCTATTATGGAAATACGTGACTCGGATAATAATATAGTAATGCAGTGGAATCCTGATGAGCATAAGAGTGAGGTAATGGATTCTCAGATAGCCTATGAGATTAGTGATATCCTTTCTGATAGGGAAGCTCGTCCTGCAGGATTCTGGAGAGATGCATTGAATATACCAGGACAAACAGTGGCAGCTAAGACAGGTACTTCTAACAAGAGTTTTAACGGAGGTAAAAAGATCCTGCCATCTGATCTCTGGACAGTAGGATATAGTAAATATGTTTCTGTGGCTGTATGGTCAGGTAATAATGACGGATCTGCACTGCCTCCTACATCTGATGGACTTAATGTAAGTGCGCCGACTTGGAAGGACTTTATGATTAAATTTCATGCCGGTAAGGATAAAAAAGATTTTACGAGACCTGAGGGAATCGTCTCTGTAGCGGTAAGTAAGCTTTCCGGGCTTCGAACCTCAAAGGCAACACCGTCTGAGTACTCTTCAAAGGATATTTTCTCAAGCTGGTCAGCTCCAAAGGACTTTGATGCAGCTGCAAGAAGTATAAAGATTGATATAAGAAATAATCTTAGAGCAACTGATGAGTGTCCCGCTGCTGCTGTAAAAGAAGTATCAACTTATAATGTTCATTCTGAAAAACCTGAGTGGAAGAACTGGGAGGACCCAGTAAGAGCATGGGCGGCTGGCCGAGGTATTGCGACTGGAGGAGGAGCTTACTCAAATGAAGAGAGTCCTTTATGTAAAAAAGTAGATGAAGAACAGGCGCCAAAAATAAGTATCGTCTCCCCTGTAAATTTTGGAACTGTAAGTGTTGGAAAGGTAAATGTCAAAGTACAGGTTACTGCTCCTCTTGGAGTAAAAAGAGTAGACTATATGCTTGATGGTACCACACAGATGACGAGGGAAGTGGAGCCGTTTAATGTCGGCTATGTAACTATACCTAATGATACTAATTCACATACTATCCGTGTCGTACTCACTGATCAAAACTTTAATACTGCAGAGGCACAATCTGCGGTCAAAATAGAAGGGGATAATAAAGGACCAGTACTCAATGTTACCTCTCCTGTTGATGGTACGAAAGTCTCTTTAGGAGAACAGTTAGTGGTAAACCTTGATGCTTACGATGAACAAAGCAGGATTGCAAAGCTAGAAGTATATATGAATGGTGAATTAATAAAAGTCTTTACTGGTGAACCATATACCTACTCTATCTATGTGAATCCAAAATTCTATAAGGCAGGACCTCAGCTATTTAGCTTCAGAGCGCTTGACAGTAATGGAAACTCTGCACAGCGTACTGTAAATATAGAATTCACACCTCAAGATAAACCTATCCCACCCATTACTGAAGACGACGATTCTACACAATGATAATGAGGCTCTATGGCATTAATAGCATTCAGAAAACTTCGCTGGAAAAAGGTAAGGATCTATAAAACAGATCTATATATAGGCAGAATAAGAAGTATGCTCTTTGACCCAAAAAACCTTGTGTGTACTGCGTGTGAGGTCATACGTTCTCCGCTTTCAAGAAAGTTTATCGTTCCATCTGACCAGCTTACATTCACATCTCGAGAGCCGCAAACCACTATAGGTAAAGAAAACGTTCCGCAAGTAGACAAAGTAGACGGTATCAAAATTCTGTCTACTTCTGTCTATACTGAAACGGGAATGTTTATAGGAAATGTTGAAGATTTTCTTTTTGATGCAAACAATTTGTCTTTAATACAAATAGATGTTGAGAAGCGGTTTCTCTTTTCAAAACTGCAGTCCTTTCTCATTCATAGAAGTGAAATAGTAAAGGTTGAAGCTCATAGAATTATTGTAAAAGATGATATCTTACTTGATAGGGCGGGCGGCTCAGGTCTTTTGTCGCCTCGAATTGACTGGCAAGCAGTACAGACTAAGACTCTTCATACTAGAAAACCTGAAATCATCTAATAACTCTTGTATGTTCTTTACTTTTCTCTCCCGCTATCGAGTCCTCCTGACTCTAGTTATAGCTTCGCTTATCAGCGCTATTCCTCTCCTTAAAGAAGGTTTTCCAATCGGACATGATCTTCAGCTGGAACTGGTAAGGCTCGTTGAATATAAAGAGGCACTATTATCACATGGTATACCAAGAATGGCATCTGATCTTTATATGGGATATGGATCACCTATCTTCGTGTTTTATGCACCACTCTTCCTTTTTCTTACGACGCTTGTTTCTTTTTTACAGGTAGATCTCATTACTGCAGTAAAAATTGTTGTTGTTATGCTTGGATTAGGAGGCGCATATGGTTTTTACCAGTTTCTTAAAGCATTTATTTCAAAGGAATTTGCCCTCATAGGCGCGTTGTTTTTGATGTTTACTCCATATAAATTTGTAGATCTTTTTTCCAGAAACTCCTTTGCTGAATATAGCGCTTTTATGCTGTTTCCTGTTGTTTTATGGGGCTTAGTGAGAGTGATAAAGCATCCTGGTATCAAAAGCTACTGTATGCTGTTCATTTTTCTTCTTTTCTTCCTTCTCTCGCACAATATTACGGTAATGCTGGGACTGCCTTGTTTATTAGTACTAGGGCTCTTATTTTTTAGAAATGAATATGGTACTTTCAAAGATAGAAGATTGTTTGAGATCGCTCTATGTGTCTTGTGTTCATTTGGTACTGCTATGTTTTTCTTGCTTCCCGCTGTATTTGATGGAGCGTATGTACGTATTGGAGATCTTACTTTAGGTAAATTTGTGTATGAGAGAAACTTTCTAGAATTAAAAAACCTCCTTTTTGATAGTAAAGCATTGATATACATCAGTCCTATAGTACTTCTTCTGCCTATTGCGAATATATTTACTGCCGTAAAAGAGAAGGCAGCTTATATATCTAACCCATCCGGTCTTACAGCTTTCGTATTTAGTACTATTAGTTTTTGTATGATGTTTCCTGTGAGCCATGTTGTATGGGATATGTTTCCTATACTGCATCTCGTGCAGTTTCCATGGAGATTAATGCTTTTCTTTTCTGTATTTGCCTTATGGAATACTACCTACATTGTAGAGGTTTTTTTCAAAAAATATAAGAAATATGCATCTATACTCATGTACGGTTCTATTTGTATTTTAGCTGCCTCACACTTATTGCACTATCAGCATTGGGATTATTATTCAGAGCCGATATCTACTCCAGAGCAGATATTGAGAGAAGATAAAAGAACTACAGTAGGAGATGAATATCTCAATATTCATGCTGAAGGATCTCCAACAAGTGTTTCCACTAAAGATAAAGATCTTAAGAATGCTCAAACACTCACATATCAGCGATGTCTTACAGATACTTCTATGGATAGTAAAGTCACATTTCCGCTTTATTATTTCCCATATTGGAAAGCATATGTAGAGAATGTCAAAGTAGATATTGATACATCGCGTCCGTTTATCACTGTCCCACTATCGAAGCCTGGCTGTGTTGAATTGAGGCTTGAGTTCACTCAATACCAAAGAATAGGATTTCTACTTAGTGTTATTTCAATGACTACATTCTGTCTTTGGATTTTCTACTTATCCAGAAAAAAGTATTCTTAAAAAAACCTCTGCATTTCTGCAGAGGTATAGGAGCCTACACTGATACTTTTACTTTTGCTGGTCTCAGTACTTTATCGTGATACATATATCCATCCTGATATACTTCAAGAATAATTTCGGCTGTATCTCCCGCTTCCTGAGCAACTGCCTCATGCATGTTTGGATCAAAGCTGGTAAGTTCTGGTACGATAGCCATTCTTGTGACGTTACTATCCTCTAGAAATTTCCGGATATTTTTATCAAATTGAATGATTCCGAGTACCCAGGAGTTATCTTTTAATTCTTCAGGAAGATGCTGAATACCTTGTGTGAAGGTATCTAGAGCGCTAATAAGACCTTTGGCAAATCTTTCGTTTGCAAAGGATAAAAGCTCCATCTTTTCTTTTTCTGAACGCTGCTTCAAATTCATGAAATCTGCTTGGGATCTCAGGAGTTTCTCCTGAAGATCTTTGATTTCTGCTTCTTTTTGAGCTAGAATTTCTTCTAAAGAAAGATCCTGTGCACTTCCCGCATCCGTATTTTGTGAATCGTCTTGCTGGGACTGAGTAATATTTTCTTGTGAGTCTGACATAGAAAAAACAAAAGTGAAAAATACATACAGAAAAGAGTATAGAGTTTTTTGAAAAAAAAGCAAAGAAGCCTTCTGTGAAATATCTGTTTTGTCAATGGATTCAAGTAGCACCAGGCGCAAGATTTATGCTATAATTTTATGACAAAATTCTCTCAGGTTTCTGAACTTTCTATGCAGGTTTTCCCATATATATATAAAAGAACAGTCTCAAGCATATTGATCACTACGATCATGCTGTCTCAAGTCATTATTCTTGATCCTATTGTAGAAGCCGCAGAGGCTACCCGGGATACTATGGGACTTGTGACTATCCTGGTAGCTGAGGAACTTCTAAAGGATGCAAAGGAAGATGGAGGACTTACAGGCGATACTACTGCAGGAACTATGAATGCAGATATCAGCCGTATTCTTGCTGATGGCTCACTTTCCTCTGATTTGAATACTCTTGGAGTTACAAACATCGCCAATAATCTTCCAAAGACTGTTGGAGGAAGAATCCTGAGGTACGCTGATGATATTCAGCGTCAACTTCAGAATACGAAAGTAATGATCGTGCCAGTTCCTTCTATGGATAATCCTGAGAAACCATGGAGGATCCAGGAAGTACTAGATAGACTCTATACGGAAGGAGATATCACGGATAACAAAATTGCGAAACTGCAGGGAGTGGTAATGATCGGAGATATTCCTTTGCCTCTTGTGACAAAGGATACAAGAACATTTTTAAGTGTATATCCATATACGGATTTTGAAGATCCTGCATATTATTATGACCATGAAAGAGATCAGTTTATTTATAATGAACTCTCTGGTGCTCTGAAGGCTGAAGTATGGCATGGAGTAATACGATATCCTGTGAGCTGGCAGCAGTATGTACTAGATACTAAGCATTCAGAGGAGCTTTCTGATGCAAAGATGAAGGACACAACAAATACAGAGTACAATAAGGTACTCGAAAAAATGCGGGGTGAGTTCATGGATGCACAGAGAAAAGAACTAGCTACTTATTTTGATAAAAATCACTCCTACTATATTGGCGGGGAATACAGTGAGTTTAGTAAAAAAGCCATCCAGATGGATCTCTTTAGAGAACTTGGACAGGTGACACAGAGCTCTCTGCAGGGGTATCAGGAATTTATAGAGAACTGGGACAATATCTCATATATGAGATATACAAAAAAATGGCTTACTGAACTTACGGATAAATTTTACCCTAAAACAAAGCAAAAGCTTCAGGACACTGGAAAAGTTCCGACTGATAATGCAAATATTAAAGACAGCGATCCTACAAAAAAAGATGTATTTGCTACTGCAAAGGATCTTTCAGGAAAATTCGAAGATTCAGAGGGGAATACGCAGAATCTTATTCCGGATATTTTTACAAAGGATCCTATTGAAAAGTTTTTGAGCAGATCCACTGACGTATTTGGTTTTCTTACAAATAGTTATGCCGCATACTTTAATGGCAGCGGAAGATGGGATTTCTTTGGTCAGCTAAAGGGAGCTGATGGTACAAGTCTCTTCAAGATCATTGCTCAGCTTGACCAGGATGCACAGAAGAATATTCGCTCCGTAAATGATAGTATGGAGAAAGTCATGGACCAGATGCTTGATAAATATCAGAATGATAAGAATCTGATGATCGATATACCAAGTGGAGAAGTAAACTATTTTGGTAAATTTCTCAAAACCATAAGAGCAACGAGACCTCATCCGTATATTGATGTGGATCCAAGTCCTGAGTGGAGCAATAACTACCTTGGTAATGTCGGTACAAGCAAGATTGCCTTTACGAAAGATAAGATTGATACAAGTGCTAAAGATCTGAAAGATGCATCGAGAAACAGATATATACCTTTTACAGGTCAGGATTTTGATGAGGTAAAAGTGCATATTGAAGGAGACGCAAAGGCTGATTATAAACTTCAAGGATATAGTGGATACTTTGGCGGATCAATAAAAGGTGGCAGCCGGACTGAGCCTACGGTATATTATAATCCAAATGCAACTCAGGAAAAATATATTGAGTACGTAGATGATATAAAAGCGCCAGTTCCATTTTTTGAATTAAGGGCTATCTGGGACACGGTGTGGTCAGGAAAAATAAGTGGAGAAACAATTGAAAATTCTACTTATAAGCCATACCGGAAGGCAGTACTGCATCTTGTTAATAAACCGTTTACGGCTGAAGATTGTACCATATTCGTAGGTGGTGCTCCGGAAGGCGGACTATTTGTACGAGGTGAAGAATCTGTAGGAGATCCAAGTGTGGAAGGATGGAATGATCCGATTTATGAAGGACGACCCGGTGGTTCAGGATGGAGAAATGAAAAAGTGGATGCACAAGTCGCATTTGATATTACGCCTTTGCAGGTACAAATCGATACTATGAAGGCTACCCCTGTAAAAGATAGCACTGGTAATCCTCCTCCGTGTCCGAGTAATTCACAAAGACATAATTGGGATATACGTGAAAAAGAGATACAAAAAGATGAAAAGAAATTGGAATCAGAAAATCAGTGGTTAAAATTTTATAATGTCTCTGTAAATCCTGTAGAGCAAGCCAACGATGTAGCAAATGCTAAATATGAAATAGCTCGAGCTCGGGCAATGCTCAACTATGATAGATCAGTTGCCTGTGCTAAGGGAGATACTACTCCTGCGCAAAATTCACGTGACAATGCCATTAAGAATGCAGACACACAGAGAAAAAGTGATATTCCTGCAGAGATACTTAGTTGGGAGCAATATATGTCTTCTGGTGAAAGAGGTGATGCTGCTCGTTTAAAAGATTTTATAGAATATGCAAAAAGACTCCCTCAGACGACCGCACAGACCGTAGAAGCAAACAAGCTCTATAATATTGCCTCTGATGCATATATGGAGTATGGAAAAGATGACGGTTCTGAACTGAAAAAACGTCCTGAGGCAGAGTACTATGAGACTCTTTATCCTGATAATACAGGTTTAGGTTTAGGAAAAAACTCTGGAGGTTATAAATCTGGATATTTTGGAGACTGTACGGCTCCAAATTTGAAGTTTACAGATGATGGAGATGCTGTTCCTCCAGATGCAAGTGTTGAAAAGGGAATGCTCACTGCTACTATTGAAGCAGTACGTGGACAAAAGACAGCTCTTACAAATAAAATCGGAGGATTTATTAAGGGTTTCTTAAGTCTCGGTCAGGCTGATAAACTTGAAAAAGGTGGACTCCAGCAAGGTATTCTTTTACGTATGAAGACTGCACCTGCGGATGTACGTTGGGAAAGTGGAAATGAAATAGACCGTGTAGTGGCAATATTAAGAAAGGTGGAAAATCCGGAAGAGAAGGTAAAAACTTTTGAAGAATTTTTAGATTTTGCTGTTGCTGCTGCTGCACTGGATGCTATTCAAAAGCCTGGATATAATCCTGATCCGAAATCTAGTGATCCTTTAGATAAGCTGGTTGCAGTATATAGAACTCTCCCTGAATCTGCAGAAGAGTCAAAATACAATATGCTTCTTTCTATTGTGCAGCTTGCTGTTAGTCAGTCAAAATTTGATCCTGAGGATGATGCAAATAAAAAACATGATTGTCAGCCTATGAAGGCACTTGTACCTATCAAAGATACTGCTGGTTCGAAGAGTGTCGAATCTCCATCTTATGAGCCTCTAAAGGCAACTAAGGTGATTACAAGAGAGAACCGAACTACTCCTGTACCGCAGAATTTTATCATGGGTCCATCAAGTTCAGATGGCGTTATGGCACCACAGATGCAGATAACAGCAGAAAAATTTGCGGGATCAACAAATAGCAAAATGAATGCTAAGGATCTGGCAGCTGCTCTTATTGCAATCAATATAAATCTTGGATCCATTGAAGCGAATTTCAAATCTCAGTATCTGTCTCTACTTTCCCAAAAGGTAAGAGCTTTCTTCTCAGGTTCAGTATTTGACTCTGCACCTCAGAATGGTATCGAGACTCAATCTACAAAAGGACAAGATGTTGCACCTTACCGAGACCAGATAAAAGCTCAAAATAGATATAGTATTACTCCTGTAGAGGAGGAAGTAAAAGCTGAGACAAGCTATCAGGCATGTCTTTTGTATGCTGATTATGGTATGCCGCTTAGTGCTGCTCAGGAGGCTGTAAGAAAAATGCTTGTTACAGATGTAAACAGATTACAGAATACTTCTTCTGCTTATATTGAAGGGCATTATGGTGCCAGAGAACAACTTCCACCAGCTTTAGTGCCAGATAAGAGAGAATGGCTCATCGTAACAAAAGGTGCTGACCCTATAGTTACTACGAACTATGTAGGAACAATGAAGCAGGTTCCAAACGGCGAAGAAAAACTAGGTCTTGATAAGAAGGAATCGATTGTCAGTATCATCAAACATAAGGAGCCGACAAATGAGACTATTGCAAAACAACTTAAAAACTCCACTTCCTTTGATCTACCTGTCGACAGTCCTCGTTATGTGGATATGTTCCACTATGATCCGATACCACAGTGGGGAAGTGTAGGTGAACAAACCCCATCAACAGATGCGGATGGAAATAGTATTATGAAGACTACATACAAAGCAGTGATTAAAAAATGGACTGAATACTATGAACATCTAAGATTCCCATATCTTGACTGGTTTAATGTTTTTGAGAAGGAAAAACGCTTTGCGTATGTGACTGAAGATTCTCGAAGTACAGTGGATAAGACTATTACAGAAATAACTCTAGAGACAAGAAAAATAGCCAGACATTTTCAGCAATATCTTAATGACTACGTTGCTCAAACTAGTCTTCAAGGAGGAGCTGCTAATGGCAAGAATACTTTAAAAGATATCTTCTTTGACTATGATAAAGCACTGAAAGAGAGTGAGATCGTAAAGGATATCACAGATGATAAGAAGAAAGTAAGTGTTGCGGAGCAGCGTCTTTCATTTGCAATCTATTGGCAGCATTTGCCTCTTTCTGAAAAATATAAATATGTGCTCCATAATTATCTAAGCTCTGATAAAAGCCTCTCTCAGGGAGATACTCCAAAAGTTGTACCTTCCTACTTTGGAGATAAGACCGGTTTTGAGGCAGGTACGATTATCGCAGATAGTGCTTTCCCGCATGCAGTTCCTCTTGGTCTTGAGAATCTTACCTATACAAAAGAGCAGAAGCCTCAGATCACGATGCCTGATCCTATTGCTGTAAAAGTTGAAGATCCGAATGATATCGTTACTTCTTGTAAGAAAGGCAGCAGCTATAATCAAACAGGAGTACCGCTCTTTGAGTGGCCGGGTGCTATTATAAACTGCTGGCTTCCTTCTATTACGCCGCCGATCACTTTTCCAAATAATAACGAAAAGTACGAGACTTTTGCCAAGAGAATATCTGAGGCAGGACAAGATGTCGTAACAAGGGGATCTAATCTGCTTGATGATTTTAAAAAATTCGAAAATTCTGTAAAAGCATTTGGAGAGACTGCAGGAAAAGTGGCGGAGAGTGTTGGAAATACTTTTCAGGATATCGATGGAGACGGACTGCCAATGGTTGGGGCACCATCAGACAATAATGTCTTCCTCTCTGACAGCAAAACACGGGTCATTACAAATGGTACTGCTCAGATCATCGATGGCAGTAATGGTTTTAAAGATGTACAGGACTATGTAGATAAAGTTACATTTAAAGTATCGGGAAAAGATAATATTAAAAAAACTATTCTTTCTACAAAGAGTATTGAGCCTCTCAAAGTACAGGCGCAACTCCGTACAAGAGATGGTCAAATACTGGAAGGAAATAGTTTTGACTATATTCAGATAGAGCTAGATGAGCAGGCAAATAGAATGGTGACAATGAGTAGTGCAGAGAAAATACAGAAGGCGGAAAAAGGTAGTGCAACATTTAATATATTTCCTACATTTGGAGCGAATGGTATTGAAGGAAAGGTCCGATTCCATGTAGTAAGACAAAAGACATCAAACTCTGATCAGCCTTTTGAGAGACTAACTCCTGATCTCGTATCTGACTGGCTTACATTAAAATCTACAAGCGATAGTCTTTCTGTTGCGTATCTCTATTCTCCTACAAAAGATAATGGAAAAAAGAGCTTCAGTGAAGGAGCAATATTTACTACTGATGATAAGATCCATACCCTAAGTATTGCTGCAGTAGATACCAATGGAAATATTCTCGAGAAGAAAGCAGGCAAAGTAAGTATTGAATATAAGAAAGAAAATACAGATACAGGAGAATTTGAACCATATAATGATACTAAACTCACATCTCGAATAAATATCGGTAAGAATGCAGTCCCACTCTCTATTCCTAGTGAAGCGGGAAAATATCTCGTGGAAATTACACCGGAAGATGCTTTGGAACTTCCACCTGTAAAAACTACCTTCCTGGTCGTTGAGAGCAAAATTGCGTCTGTGGATATGAAAGTAAATCCGAGTGTACTTATAGAAGGAGGTACAACACATATTACGCTTTCTTTCTTGGATAGTCAGAAAAAAGAAGTGCCGATATCAGATCAGTTGGCACAGTTTGTTATTCCTACGAATCCTGCTATTCCACTTAATATTCAAAGCGGAGATAAATTGGACGGGTATCCTGGCAACAAAACTACTACTGAGAATCCAATAGATTTTATGGTAGGAAAAGTGAATCAGATTACTATGACTGCAGGGGAAATGCCTGAAGGTGCGCCTGACTTTGTAGATATCATCCCTCTGAGACTACAGATCTCTGATACTATCAAAAAATCTGCGTCACTCAGAGTATATAAAAAAGGAAGTCTTCAGGCAAAGGCTACAATTAGAAATGCAAAGCCAAGCTACTCGGTGACTGAAGATGCTCCTATTACTGCTGATATTGCTATCACAGATAAATCTGGAAGTGCTGTCCCGTATAATGGAACGATCCGTATATCATATGCGGATCAGGGATACTTTGAAAAAGTCGAAGAGACAATTGAGATAAAAGACGGAAAAGGAGTAGTTACTTTTACGCCGTCACATAAGGCAGGAGAGACTAACATTACCGTAACGGATCAGCAGGAGAGCTTTTCTCCGCAAAATATTACTTTGAAGTTCACTGCAGGACCTTTGTCAAAGGTACACTTTACATCTCAAGTGGAGCGCCCGTTAGAGCCTAAGACTGAGGACTCAAAGTTAGGAAAAAATCTTACGGAAATGATGCTTGAGTATCAAGGAGAAGATGCATATGGAAATGTCATAGAGACGAATGATCCTGTGCTTTTTGAACTCTCTCCTTTTGAAGGTCTTGATTTCTATGATGTGAAATCCGACGGTAGCGACGGTGAAAAGCTCACAGTATTTCCTTCAGGAAGTAAGAAATTTTACGGACAAACTCTTACAAATGGAAAAGCACGTGTGAAAGTAAAATCTACTATGTTTACTGGAGAAGTAACAATCGTACTTTCAGGTCAGGCAAAGGATACTATCTCAAAGGACAGCGTAAGAATTCCAGTCAGATTTACTCTCTATAAGGAGTTTATCCAGAGATTAAGGCCAAATATTCTGTATACCAACCTGCTTGGTGGAAACTATGGCGATGTTACAAAGAAAGACTTTATGGCAGGATGGTGGCTTCTTTCCGGAAAGAGTCAGGCAGTGACTGCATCTACTATTTCTTCTCATGAGGATCCGGTATCAGTGCGTGTGCAGCCCAATGGCGCTATAGATATACCTCAGGGAGACGGTGTCTCTACAAATAAAGCAGTAGTTCCGATATACAATCAAGGTGAGCCATTTCAGCTTGAGATAAGAGAACAGGATACAAATAAAGCTCTTATGAGAGTGCGGTATAATATTGCTCCTCTCCCTGTGAAGGAGATTACTTCTGAGAGTCAGATTCAGACTGTGCCTGGTATCTATTTAAGAAAATCCGCAAACACAAAGATTAGCCGGAATGATGCATCAAAACAATCGGTGATTACATATGACGGCAAAGAGCTTGGCGTACTTGGAGATAATCTGCAGTTTTTACCGACAGGACTTCCTCCTGAGATTGATGTAAATACGGACAGAAAGGACTTGCTTGAGATGACCATGAAAACTCCTGACGGAACTGATGTCATGGATATGTATGTGGTCCTTGCTCAGGAAAATATTTATGAAACATCGAAGGGATTTAAATCAGATATCGAAGCTGCAAAGTCAAAAAAAGAATCTCAAAACTATGAAGCACAGGCATCCACCGGAAAAACTGGAATACAGTTTAGTGAAAGTCTGAAAAAAACCACTGAAATACTTGCTAGTAAAAATATCATAACTCCAGTGGAGGATAAAGACAGATATGTAAACAAGGTAATTGTCTCAAGATCAGAGCTGGATCAATATAAGGGAGGTACATTCCTGGAAGCGAGCACATCTCCACTGTATACAATATTAGGCGGTAATGTTGTCCTCGCAGGTGTAGATACAATATTAAATCCGAATAATGTTCCGGCATCCATAGCAGCGGCGAATACAGCTGCTAACCAGAAATCTCAGCCAGTTATTAAAGTACAGGCATCTTCTGGAGGTATCTTATCAACATATGCACTTCAAGATCTCAACCGGTCAAATAAAACAAGAGATCTTATCAGTATGCAGCAGATATTCCGTGCAAAGAATATAAAGGTAGGTATCCTATCTAATACTGTTGAGCCAGGGCTGTTTGCTGACATGCAGTTTGCAAATAGTGTAAAGATACCAGAAAAAGTAGACACGGATGTACTTGCTGACCGAATCCGTATTAAGAAAACATTCGTGACAATCATACCTGAATCCAAAAATGGTGAGGTGATCATACCTGCCCGCACGGAGTCTGAAACTGTTACTGCTGCGGAAATATATCCTGACGGTAGCTATCTTATTAATGATATAAGATTTGATGTAAAGCGGAGCTTTGCCGCGAATGTCGTGAAATATTCTATTGTGGAAAAAAGTTCTAATAAGATACTTGGAAACAGCGTCTTAGTACTTGATCCGTCTTCGCTTCGAGTATTGCCTTATTCTGAAGGGACGTCACTCCTGTACTCTTCAAAGGAGCAGGGAGTATATATAGAGATAAAAGATACGGGCAGCAGCTTCGATGAAGTAACTAGAGAAATAAAAAAGGCAAATGACCTTATTCTGTCACTATTGCCTGAACACTTTCTTGAGGTTGTGCAGCCTTCATATGTCCTGACGGTCAAGGATCCTACGCAGACAAATCTGAATACGAAAAATCCACTTGTTCTTCAGCTTAGAAATACCAGCAGCGTTTTGATAGCAGACTTATACATACAGCTTGCAGAGTCGCCTCTGGAGTTTACAGCTAGTACTCAAGATGCAGTACCTGCTGAGGAGCTCAAAGGTACGGTCTCAACAACACTTCCAGTAGAAGAAACAGCAGGTGAGGTACGTATCAAGAATACAGATGGAAGTGTACTTTGGGCATTTGAAGAAAGTACCTTTGAAAACAGAATCCTGCCTCCTGCCTCATGGAATATCGTGCCAGAACAGGTGGGACCTGATATGAATGTATATAGTCTAAGACAGGGAACTACTGTGATGGCAAAAGTGTCATTCAAGCTCTCTGCACGTTTTACAGGCAATAAAGAAGTCACGAATATAGCTTACAAAGCACCGGGAACATATCTAAAAAAGATTGATCCTTATGTGGTATGGAATAGAGATGTTGCCGGAGCTATTACGGGATTTAATTTAAAGGAATTCAATGCCGCATTCAGTGTTGCAAAACCACCTGAATTTGTAGCAAAGGTACTTGAACTTACATCTAGAAATCTTTATTCAGCATCGTATAAATATCAGGAAAACCATAGCCAGATGAACCTTGTTCTTTCTGATAAGAGCAACCTTAGTCAAAAGAAAACTCTTCTTGAACTTCAGGGAAGCTATTCTCCTCAAGTACTTCCAATGAAGCTCTATAATGGAGAGAATACAACTGGTATTTATTTTGCTGGAAATGAAGTAAAGAATGCTGTCCTCGCAGAAGGCTATACACTTGAGAGAAGAATTGATGGTCAGGATAGAGTGTATTGGAAAGTGAAGAGAAATGAGGAAGGGAATATAAGTGAGGAAAAAAATATTGCAAAGGTTACCCGTGACGGATCCGTAGTGCTCAATGATGCTGCGTATTCATGGAAGATATCATATACTCAAGGCAATTACTCAGCATCATTATATGAAAAGTCCACAGGAACATTATTGGATAGTATTTCCATACTTCTCAAACCAGGTACAATTACGAGAGTACTTCCATATAAGAACGAAGAGATCTCTTTATACAACCCTTCATACCAAGGAGTATATGCGGATATACTAGATAGCAATTATTATCTAGATCAGAATGCATTCAGCATTAGAAAGAAAAATGTAAATCTGGATGAAATCGTGTCTTTCAAAAAGGATACTTTCTTTATCATCAACGCCAATCAGAATTTCAATCTTGTGCCTGAGACAAATGAACTTACTCAGACTGGAAAAATCCTTCCTCCAATATTGGGGTTAGTAGATAATGCTACGGCTCAAAAAGTGGCAAATATCTATATGTCACTGAATGAAAATGCTCCTCAGATCTCTATAAAACAAGACCCTGCTCAGACGGAAAGATCTGCAAAGGAGAATAGAACAGCAGTATTAAGCACTTTTTCAAATACGATCTCTGTCAAAGATAATGATACAGAATTACAGATCATACAAAAAACTGATGCTCTGGAGCAAGTGCTTTGGACAATATCAAAACAGGATGTAAGTCAGGGAACATTAACGGAAAATCTTGCTGACATAAAAGTATCTGCTCTCTCTCAGAACGGTCTTTATCTTACACTGCTTCCAAAGGGGGAGACGGATGAGACAAAGGCCTTTGCTGTACTTTCATACAAAAATGATAATAGATATACGCCTCTTCGCTACATAGGCAAAAACACTATAGGAGAGGCAATCCAGAGACCAGGAGTGTACATTCGGGTTGCAGATCCATTGGTATCTCTCAGTGCAGATCCTGTTCTCTTTACGCAAAGTGTATACTTTGGTTATGATGAAGCTTTTGTTCTAGGCGCAAATGGTGTGCTTCAAAGTAAAAATCCAAATATATTTACTATTAATACAGCGCTTACTCAGCCGCTTCCATCAACTGCACTCTATCTTTCCATGAATGCCTTCAATGTGGATATTGCCCATGAGTTCTATAAATTCTCAAATCTTGCTTTCTCTACTACGAAAATCCCTGAGAGACTTACGGTAAAGGGCACAGATGCTATCCTGCCTTCATCTGGAAATGTGCTTACACTTATAAATCACAAGGAATGGGGAAGTCTGCAGAAGGGAGTCGAGATTATTACCGATACTCTAGGTCATGTGGTTTCAGCTGCTTTGGACGGCACTCCTGTAGCACAATGGACTTCTACTCTTGCTCCAACTCTGCTTGAAAAAACGAAACTAAGTTATGATCCAAGTATAGTAAAAGGAATGGGATTCACTCTTCTGAAAGAAAATGGAGAAAAACTTCTCACCTACATCATAACTCCAAATTTTGTAGAAAAAGCGACACTTACGACCACTACCTCTGGGACCACAGAGAGTACAAGTGTAAGTACTGATCCTGTAAGAGCAGCAGCTCAGATAGCAGATAAAACGTTTACAGATACTCAGGAAGCACTTACGCTACTTGATGGTCACGGTGTCTTTGTGGAAAAAAGAGTGAATGATAACTGGTTTAGTATCGGGTATGAAGCAACAGGTGAGTCTACGAATAATCCATATGCACTCGTCTTAAAAGATCAAACGCTTTCTACATCCAAAACTGCAACTGCCGGTAATACTGGAATAGGTGTAGAGGATGCACTTACAGATTCTGGAAGCGGTGCAGGGTGGACTGGAGATTTTAAAAATATGCTGCTCTTCGCTGCTGGAAATAGTGTGGGTAAGAGTACTCTTCCACATATGTCAGAGGCACTTATCAATATTGGAGATCCTGTTATTTCTTTGAAGATCGAGCCTACAGACAACCGTACCAATGATATGTTTACCAATGATGTGGGAGAATTCATCATGGAACATGCGCATGCCGGCATCAATACAATAAAGGTATTTGATATTGATAGCGATGGACGCAAGGATATCCTCTTTGCAGAAAAAACTGGAAAGATCTTTGGTATAAAAAATATGGGAGGTAACCCTGTCATGTGGAAATACACTGGTGAGATTTTTGATGTACCGGATGGTATAAAGAAGCTTCTGGTAACAAAATTAGATAATGATGATAAGCTTGATCTGATGGTCTCTACGGGAAAGGATAATATTATTGCGACTAGAAATGAGAGTAACACTGCAATGAGTTATGCAGACGGGTCAATAGTCTCTCTCATCAATTTAGGAAACGGTATGTATCAGAGGGGTGTAAATGCTATCAAGGAACTAGGAAAGGTGGATGATATGCAGATGGGAGATTTTGACGGTAATGGTACTGATGATTTGTTTGCTATTACAGATAAAAAAGAATTGAAAGTGGTGCTTATTGCTCCAACACTTCCTGACGGATCAAAGACTCCATATAAAGTGATCACACTTGATACGCTAGGAGTAAATATGTCTAACCGTGAACTTGGAGCTGAGGATGTATATATCCGTTTCCAGAATACAAAACTGTATGATCAGTCGGAGGCTCCGAAGGCTATGCCTACTTCTCCGGATGTAGTATTTGTACCAAATATAGAAGGACAGGGAGTCACAAATGCAAATAGTTTCAGCAACGAAGATCCTGGTAAAAAAGGCTATGAATCATTCTTAAGTGGAACTCAAGGAACTTTCAGCAGTGTAGATGGTCTCCGGAATCAGATGGTAAAGATGCTCGTCTCAAGTGAGCAGCCGTATATACGCTCTGGAGGTGCAAAAACCGCAGCACTAGATGATATTCTTTTTAGACTCAAAAAAACAGATCCGTTTGCTTTTATGAACGAAGGTATCATTGGAGTACTTAATCCAGTAAATAATATTCAGCAAGCTATAATTACAAATGAAATCACATCAACACCGACTCAATTTGCAGTAAGTAAGAGAGGTACTGATCTCAATGGAAACAAGATCAGAAAAGGAGATAAGATCAAATACGAGATCGCTGCATCCACAACGCTGCCTGAAATAAAAGGTTTTGATCTTGCTGATAGGACTCCGCTGAGTATGGACCTCTTGCCTGGATCTATCACTTGTGAATTGCAGGAAAATGGAAAGACTGCATGGAAAGTTCTCTCATTGGCTGATGAATGTACACTCTCTGGTATCGGCGGAGGTAATCTCTTTAGTTTGTATTTCAAAAACCTTTCTCTTAAAAATGGCGATAAACTTCGGATTACTTATCAAATGGAAGTTGCTGAAGAACCTGTAGAATATCACTTAAACCTTTTAGGTTATAGAGATGCCGCTGCAGCAATGGCTGCGACAGCAGGTATAAACATTAATAGCGGCTTGAGTGCTATAGGAGCAGATCTTGCTATCGGCGATAAGGCAAAGCGTATGGGAGCTAATATAACATCTGATACCTTTGGAGGAAAAGGATCTTTCTATTACCGCTATCAGGAAAGTAATCCGCTTTTTGAGAAACAATTTATCAAGGATAAAACGCAGAAGCCGGGAGAGGGAAATCCTATCATGGATCAGCTCGCGAAGCTCATGGGATATGAGTATGATGATGACGGCAATCTCATTCAGAAGGATCCGGATAAGAAGCCGGATGAAAATGCGGTAAAGGACTTTGCAAAAGGTCTTGGCAAGACTCTTCAGACTGCAACTTCTACAGATAAAGATGAAGATGGTATCCCGGATCTTTGGGATAATGAGATAGTAGTTAAACCTGAGTATAAAAATGCTGCTGTAGTCAAAGCTGGAGATATAGATATTGCTGGTGCCGTAACAGGCGGGGTATCTCAGTTAGCTCAAGGAGCATCTACCGCTCTGGATCAAGTGAACAAACGGTTGTCAGAAAATAACTGCTACTTTGGAGGATGCGGACTATTCCCAAAAAATAAGGCCTTCCTCGTGCCGGGTAAATCAGAACTCTTTGAAGGACCGGATATTCCAGTATTTGCTTTCCCAACTCCTACAGGTCTAGTGCCAGTATGGCCTCCGGATGGGACATACTTTAATAGTAAAAGTCTGTCTCAAATTCGTGTCTATTTCTCTGTGACACTCTCAGCACGTATGGCGATGGCTGTGTGTGTAGGACCATTTGATTTCGGTATGGCAGATACCTCTGCGCTTGTAGGTGTTGTAACTCCACTTCCAAATGCAAATTGTTACCCATTTATTCTTCCAGATGTATTTGATCTTGTGAAGTTATGTCAAAGTCTTGAAAGTGCTTTGACAGGAGTGGTTACAGCAGCTACTGAGATGATCGGAGGCGGTGCCTATGCTGCTGCACGAGTAAAGAAAAGAGGAATCGCTGAGGCAGGTGCTGAACCAGATGGAGCGTTTATAGCATACCATTATGAATTTAATGATCCTGCTTTGACTCCAAGTTATATGGAGCAGTTTGCAACACTTGCAAAGAATAGTTCTGCACCAAATACTTCTTATAATAAACATGCAGGAGGATTTCCAAAGATACCGATGGACTGGGTGGAGAGACAGATGGAAGAACTCCTCAAGCTTTTGAAAATACCTACTATCTATATACGTCTTCCGGATCCAAGAAGTCTGATCGGAAATGTGATCAAAGGTGCTGCTACTATGTCTGAGAATGCATTAAAACCAGACCCAACTGCTGCTGAGAAAGCTGCCCTTGAAGCTAAAACTAAAAATGATACAAGAGCTACTCTTGAATCCAAGGCAAAAAGTCTTGGTATTGTAGATGAAAATGTTCCTGATGGGGCATTGAAGACTCTTGTGCTTAATGAAGAAAAGAAGGATGCATTGCAGGAAGTAAATAGCATGGATCTTGCAACGCTAAGAAGAAGAGCTGCTGAACTGAATATAAGTGGATCTACAACCCTCAAGGAAGATGCTCTTAGAACTCAAGTGATAAACAAGACCTATATTGAGGTCGAGACAGAGATAAATGCCAAGAACCGTGCAAATCTCCTTACGATAGCAAAGGAAGAGCTCCTTCTCCTTTCTTCTAGTGCTACTGATGATCAGATCCGTTCCATGATTGCGGCTAAAGAACAACAGGCTATCGCAGCTACGAGAGAACGCTGTCTGGCACGTATGGATCAAAAGGCTCAGACTCGAACAGATACAAATAACCAAACGGTGCAGAATATCGATGATCTTATTTCAAAAACTGCTGAAGGACTCTCAAGTGCAAAGGATTATGTAAATACTACGCTTAATAATGTGCAGGGAGATATCAATTGTGAAGGAGATTTTATCGGTCAGCAGATGCAGAATGTACTGCAAGATGCAAGCTGGTATACAGAGCTATCAGGTCAAGTTTCCGATCCTAGTCTTGTAAATTCTTTCCTTATGAAGCAGAAGGGCATAGGAGACGCTCTTGATTTCTTAAGCAAAATTCCTCTTGTGAATATTACTCATGAGGAAGTGGTATTCGAATATCCGTGGATTGCTCCGGAAAAGTTTTTTGAAATAAAGCAGAACATCCAATACGCCATGGATCAGTCTATTGAGAATTTCCAGAATTTTTATAAGGCAAATGCAGATTGTTTCTTTGATGATCCTAAAGCATATAATACGATCTCTGAGCCAAATTTCAGCATTATACCAAGAATGCAGGCAAGCGGTACCCCGAGAGTTCCTACTATTGATACAAATGGAAGTGTGAGTACAGGAGCAGATATCAGCATAAGATGTCTTGCTGTAGCAAGAGTAGGATCTGATGCCTGGGTGAATATTCAGGGGCTTCAAAAAAACCTTGAGAGACTGAATCAGTACGCAAACATTCAGGTGAAGTTCAAAAAATATGTTCAATGGAAATCATATACAGTTGGACGTCTTGTGGAGACTACCACTGGTGTGATTGATTTTCTTTCCGGATATATTACCCGCCAGCAAAAGATCATAAATAACTGGAAAAAAGCAATATATCAGATCAAAAACTACAGTAAAACTTTCCAGATAGTTGTGGATGTTTTCCAAAACTATAGAAACTCCTGTGCTGACTGTGTAAACGATAAGGGCTCTGCTCTTGCAAGTACCCTTGATGCGTTAGGAAATATTATCCCTGATATTCCAGTGATACGTGTCCCGAGATGGCCTGATATCGTTGTGGACTTCTCAAATGTGCGTGCGCAGATGAGAATTACCATTCCTGATATCAAACTTCGCCCAGTAGACTTTCAGATTCCAAAACTCTCGCCTATTACATTCCCGAATATATCTTTGGAATCAAGTATTTCTCAGCAGGATCTCTCCCTTATGATGAAGAATGGTATTAATGTAAGGTTTCCTGTACTTCCTGCATTACCTGATCTGCCGGATCTTCCTGAGTTCCCTCAGCTTGATCTGCCAAAACTTGCAGACCTTCCGCCTCCTCCTATCATACCAAAGCTTGATGCTACTATTACTACAACTATTCAGATTCTTGATAAGATCCTACAGAATATCTGTCTTGTGCGTAAAAATCTTATACCAATACCTGAGTGGCAGCTTGCTTCACAGATCGAAAAACTTACAAGAGGTACGACACTTTTCAAGATAAAAGAAAATAAATCCTCTGACATAGTGCTTCCGGGAATTGATCAGATAAAGATTTCAGGGTATATCAATCTGGTAAATAAGAAGCCGTATACTGCTCTTACTGATTTAGTAAAAACTACTGCAGAACAGTGGAATAAGATGGTGACTGGAAATGTACAGAGTTTTGTCTCAGGTATTGTGACTACTGCCTCTGAAGCAACCTCTAAAGTATTATCCGATGCTGCTGCTTCATTTAAGGATGAAGATGGACGCTCAGCGCTTGACCGTCTTTCTCAGGGAATCAATAGTGCCGTTGAGACAACAAACGGCGCGCTCAGTAGTGCTCGAAACAGCGTACAGCAGGTAAGCGATGACCTTGCAGATACTATGAGTAATTCTATTCAGATTTCAGACACTGGATCTACAGGAGATGCTATTGCTGAGACGCTGAATGAAGATCAGCTTAAAGAAAATATGCAAGTAGCAGCTGTTATGCAGTCTCCGGATGTACAGAATCTTTTTGTACAGATGGATGCGCTTAAATCTCTGATGGAAAATGTTTCCACAGCTGATGGGATTTCCTTTGATAATTATATTCCTTCACTGAAAGCACAAATAGAGCTTCTGAAAACATCTGGAGATACTCTTGGTGAAGCAAGACATATTGCTATAGAAAAGATAGAAAATATCATAGCTCTTGCTGAGAAAGAAGGAAAAGCTTTGGAGGTAGATGAGCCAGTCTCAAGTGATTCTTTCCAGGGAATAAGAAACTGGAAGGCAACAAGAAATAATCTTGAGACGCTCCATAAGGATCTTGAACAGGCACAGTATAGTATTAATAATATGAGTTCAGTAAATACAATGGAAGACTTTAGAAGTGTACTTGCCGATGCGGGTATGCTTGCAGATTCTTTTGCTAATACTATTACTGCCAGCACTGACCTATCTCTCCAGACTCCTGAGGAAAGAAATAATGAGCAGCAGAAAAATCTTGAGGTGATACTCCAGAATGCCGCTGCGATCGTACCAATAGACTATAGAGAGATGATGGCACCTGAAATCGAAGAATCTCAGAAGGTTATATCAGATACATATGATATCCCTGAGGCAGGCGTGAGAACATCTGATATTACTCCAATCACAGCCTCAACGAGTGATGGGACTTTGATTGCAGCAGCTACTACTACATCCAGCAGTACAACTACTACCGCAAGTACTGCTAAAGAAGATACCCCTCCTGATCCATCTTCCTCTGAAACTGCATCTAATCTTCTTGTACAGCTCACTGACCTGCCTGGAAGCTTTGTGCCTATTATGAATTACAGCGGAGGAAATGATGAGGATTCTGGTCTTGATAGTGCCGAGGATCTCAATGGTGACGGACAAAGAGATATCGTCTATTACCAGGGACGTGATATTTCCATCAAATATAATGTGCTTTCTCAGGCGCAGGGAAGTAATCTTGGATCAGCTAAGGCTATGTATACAGGACCAAAGAGAATCTATACAAAGACTATAAATTCACTTTTACCAGCAACACCTCGTGTCCAGAACTTTAGAGTACTAGGACAAAATGCAAGACAGGCAATTATTTCCCTGATGCCTCAGACAAGAGGAGACAGCAGCCTTGCTAAGCCGTCTGTCTATGCCATAAGATTCCATCGAACTCCCGATGCATGGCTCACTGATAGCCTTGTCTCAAAGGATGCAGTTCAGAATAATTATGTTGAGTACTATATCTATGCTAGTCCAGAGAGCTCATATACGTTAGATGCGTCAAGAGTTCCTGCATTATCAGAAGAGTTGAAGGTTGCCGATCAAGTAAAGAAAGAACAGTTAAAATCAGAGGAACTAGGTACACCGGTAGAGAGAGTAATAGTAGTAAAGAAAGCATCACAGATGCAGGCGATACTTTCATTCCAAAAATCAGGAGTCCCATATTCTACTACTATTGCACCGTATAATCCTGAAACGAAGGCGTATGGTACCTTTACTACTCCTATTCTTCTTCATCCACAGAGAGAGCAGGATACGGTCTCTCCAAATATCACTCTAGAAAAAGGTGCATATATGACTGTACCTACGGAACTTAAAGATGGTTTGGAAATCAAGGCATATGCATCCGATCCTTCTGAGATAGCAACTATGTATTGGGATAAGGATACAGATAGTGATAGCGACAAGGATGGAGATGCTACAAATGATAAGGATGTTGTGTGTTCTGATCCTAAGAATCCTGCTATCGCTTCTTGTAAAGTAAGTAAGACTAAAAATAATACCTACGTAGTAAACGCTCCAGTCTTTAAAATCTCTCCATTCGCTGCTGATCAGGTAGGAAAGAAATTTTATATGAGACTTCATGCAGTGGATACGGTCGGAAATATGGCTGTACAGGATCTCACTATTGAGCCGCGTACAACAAATATTGTCATCGACAGCTATGATAGTGAAAATGGTATTGTGGAAGGACACATAGATCCTCCTAGTGAAGGGCTGGAACTTCGGGTAATGCGTATGAAATCTGAGACCGGCAGTACTACAAAAAATATATCTGAGCTTCCGCTCCCGCAAAGTATCAAAACAGGAGTGAACGGTACTTTCCGTATTGAAGGGATCCTTGCAAAGGAGAGTTTAGGTATACTTGGAAGTACAAATGTCCAGGTTGCTGAAGTAACCAAGGCTGGAAAAATCCAGGTAAATGATACGTATGAAGGTAAGACTCTTGATGTACTCGTGAAACAGGGAAGTACCTATGTCAGAAAACTTTTCTCTACGACTACATTAAAAACATCTACCACTGTAAAGAGTACGGATGCATCTCTTGGATCTAGCTTCTTAACAAAGCAGGGAGATGTACCAACTGATCAAGTACATTTGCAAGTATATGATAAGAACAAAGTACGCTTGCAGGTAAACGGGGAGGTACAGACTGTACAGATACTGCAGGAAAATGAATGGAAAAACCTTTATGAATTCACCAAGAAAAATGACACTCTTGTTATGAATGAAGGTAGTGCATATGATGCAGATATGATTGGCGGAGAGACTATTATAAAAAATGGTATGTATGTAAGTATGTTACTGATCACCGTAGAAGGAGTCCAGGCAGGTCTCTTATCTATTCCACTTGGGCAGGATAATCAAATGTTTGATGTAAAAGGGAAGTAGCGACTCTTCTATATATTCTGATTTTAAAAGACTAGTAACAAATGCTGTTACTAGTCTTTTAAAGAATCTTTGGAAATGATTTATTTGTTTAGGTGGGAGACGTCGTTATCTAGTGTCTTTTCCCAGCCTATGTCATTGAAGTACTCAAATTCAGTAACTCCTGTATTCGAGATGCCTCCTACGTTGTTTGGGTGTTTATCGGGACTCTCATAGAGCTCAGTCATGAGCATTCTGCTGAACGCTCCATGGGTTGAGATCAGAATATACTGATCTGTTTCTTTGTACGGATCAAGGTATGTTACTTTAAATTCTTTTGCACGGACACGCATCATTGTATCGGTCTCATAATCAGCAGGGAGATTGTCGAGATCTAGCTCAGACTTAGGTCTTCCTATGAGGGCTCCGCAATTCCTCTCTCTAAGGAGCTCTACATACTCTAAAGGTGTACCTGGATGATACTGCGTAATCTTTTCGACAGTATCTTTTGCTCTTTTAGAGTCGCTAGAATAAATAATAGTAAAAACTTCATCTTTAAAACGTAGTCCTAATTTTTCTGCTCCTTCTATTCCTTCCTTTGTCAGCTGACCTTCCATAGGGCTTTGGAACACTTCCAACTTATTGTTTTCAGTCTCACCGTGTCGAATGATTGCAACTTTCATAAGTATATGGGGCAAAAAATAGAAAATATCGTTAAAGTATCTTACTTTTTTTATTCATGCAATACTTTTTAAAATTAACCCATCAAATTTGCTTTTCGCAAGCTGGGTAGTATTTTTCTAATCAGCTCATATATGGTATAATAACAGGAATATAATTCTTTTCTCATGCTTAATGGGGCCAAAAATACACATAAAACAAACATTTAGACTAGTTTTGATAGCTCTGGGGCTTACTGTAACTGCTCTGTTGTTCTTTGCGCCAACAGAGGCATTTGCCGAGAATACACCAGTCTATAATCCTGGAGATTCAAACTTTCCATTTAATCCTGGCATAACTCCGAATCCAAACGATAATTTTCCATATGCACAGGAGGGACTTGAAGCGGGACTGGATAATGCTGCAGAAGATCTTCCAGGAGGTATACAGAGACAGGATAGCTTCGTACAGCTTGTACTGGGATGGATTAACTACTTCCTGCAGTTCTATATATTTGTTGCTGTCGGTATTATCATTTACTTCGGAGTACAGATTCTTCTTTCCCGTGATAAGACTGATAAACGGAAAGAGGCTATTACTGCCATCATAAACATCGCAATCGGGACACTACTGATATTCTTTGCATATGCGATCGTGATTGCCATCGTAAACCTTGTAAATATTGATGAATTCAAGTCAAAGACAGGAGCAATAGCGCCAGAAGTGAGCAGTATAGAAAATAACGAAAATACTAAGGTGTATGTGTCTGCAAGTCCTACCGGAATAATTAAATAAAACTTTCTATGAACCTTTTATCATCACGACAAAAAAATAAGATGAATATATGGAAACAGCTTATGCTGATGCTTTTATTGATAATAGGGTTAAGTACGACAGTACTTCACGTAAATAATGTTTATGCAGCTGATGTAGATTTTTGTTCGAAGGCTGAAAACAAGCTTAATTCTCAATGTAATAAAGGTCTTAATACAAATTCCTTAAATCCTTGTGATATTAAGCTGGATCAAAACTGTGAAGATAGTAATGAAAATCCAAGAAGAAACCTGTTTACACTGATTACAAATGTCCTCAATACAGTATTCTTTATATTAGGATTTGTAGCGGTAGTACTTATCATATTTGAAGGTATTCTTCTTATTGTGGAAAATAAGGAAGACAGAAGAAAGAAGATTCTCTCAACGATTATTAATATCACTATCGGTTTTGGTACGATTTTGCTTTCCTATGCAATAGTGAGTTTCATCTTAGGATTCTTATTTGCTTCCACTGATGGAGAACGGAGCGCACTTACCTCTACTACAAATGCTGGTGTAGATAACCTCTATGCGTCTTCAACCTACAATGCACGGGATGTAAATTACTTTATCAATGGTCAGAGTGCTATAAAATATAACGGCAGCGCTACGCTCAATCAGCAGCCGAAAGTTACAGTAGAACTTGATATGAAAGATCCTAATTATCAGTATCTTACAACAAAGTTTACTGATATCACTCACACCATTAAGAAGGGTTCAAACGGTGCGGTACTTACAACCTATAATGCATCTAGGCAGAGCGGGAAGGTCACGTTTGATCTTGCATATGGTGCCTCTGAGATATTGTTTGATACTGTATCTATAAAGATGCCTAATGGAAATGTCGCCACTACGACAGGGCGTATCACGGTATATAACACAGTCAATGGAGTAAAAAATCCTGGTGATGGAGGAACTGGAACAAATACTTCAGGAACAAATGGCACAAATGGTACCAATGGTACGAACGGAACTAATGGTACAAGTGGAACTAATGGATCAAGTACAGACGGTACAAATGGTACGGGGACGAATGGAACTAACGGATCAGGTACAGATGGTACAAATGGCACAGGAACCAATGGAACTGATGGCACAGGGACTGACGGCACAAACGGAACTGGCACAAACGGAACTAACGGAACCAATGGTACAAATGGAACCAACAGCAGCGGTACTAATAATCCATCTGGACCTCTTGCGCTTTCTTATTATACAGTCAAGGATGTGGAATATAACGTGAAGGCAGATGAAACGCCTCAAAGAAATATCGGTAACTTTGTCGCAGAATCTATCATACCTGTTACGGACGGGGAGAATGATATAAATGTCATCATGACTATCAATGATGAAAAGAATTACATGCGTACTTTTGTAGATACTAAGAAAATCGAACATAAAGTACTAAAAGCAACAGGAGAAGTCGTCGGTACTACAAGCAGTGTTGCCAATGAAAAAGATATTGCACTCAGATTTACTGTTACAAGAGGGGATACGCTTACTCTTGTGGATCAGATCAGTGCTATAGGAGAAAATGGAAATGCACGTATTATCTCAACAAACAGACTCTTCTTTTCAAATAGTATGCTGCCGAGAGTAGGGGATACTTCTACTAGTGTAGATTCTGTACAACGTCTTCTTGTGGATGGTACATATACTAGCTTCACACCCGATAACGAGCAGAAGCCTCTGACACTTCGACTTCTTGCAAATAAATCTCTCTATATACCAATGCTGGATACTGCGAGTGCTACTAAACTTACAATAGATCCAAAACTCTACGGAACTGTTAAGCCTTCATTCCTACGTATCGAGACAAAGGATAGTTCACAAAAACAGATAGAAGTGAAGGAGATACGTAAAGATGCTATGTCTGCAGGAGACACGGAAGAAAGTATTAATGGTCAAAAACCTCAGGTGATAACTGAGAAACCAGTATTCTCATTTCCTTCTCCAGGAAAATATTCATTGAGAATAGACTGGCTTGATGAGGCAACAAATAATTCCATTAGCTCATTTTCTACTTCTATTACGGTATTTGGAGATAAAACACAATTAGATGTGAGTCCGCATGTAAATAAGCTTGGTTCAACATTTAGAATAAATACCTATCCGCTTTTTTCACAAGATTCTCTCCTGCAGAAAAAGACAATAGACCTTATCTATCTTGGACAGAACGGTACGCAAAACCAGAGTGAGTACACAAAGGATTTGCTTACATCTGACGGAGATAGTCTTGATTATGCTTTCCTTAAGCCAGGATACTATACTGTCCGTCTCTCTGCGCTCTATCAGGGGGTAGAAAAAGCAACAGTGATAGAAGACAGAGTACTCGTTTATCCACTTTCTCCAGTAATTGATTTTACGGTTACACCAAGAATTGCTAATCCTGCGGTCTATGATCTTGAAACTAGTACAAAATATGTTGTGCCTGAATCCGTAGGTATTACTGTGAGTCCATTTGATAACTCAGTAATTATTGAGAAACGGGGAAGTGAAGGAGGAGTTATTACTTTTACAAAGTCAGGAACGTATAAAGTAACTGTGAGTGGGCGAAATGATTTCGGACAGATTGAAAGTACATCAAAGTCGGTTCGTATCGATTCGCTGCTTGGATATGATGTAAGTTTCCTTGGTGCACAAAAGGAACAGATCCCAGACAATGCAGGTATTATCTTCCAGGCAGGTCAGATATTTACCGCTCAGGTAAAAGGAAGATTTATGGAAAAAGTAGGAATTTCTATTCGTGGAGTAAATCAGTCAATCCCGAATATGGATGGTCCTGCAATGTCAGAAGGTCTGCAGGTATTTCAAAAGGAATTTAAATTTAATCAGTCAGGATATTTTATTCTAGATTTCTTTGTCTATGAGACAGGAAAAACTATTCCGACGAAAGTAAGTAAGAGTGTATATATAAAAGATGACTCACATCCTGCTGCTGCCTTTGATATTAGTGCAGTAAAGAGTTCTGGGAATATTTCTCTCAGACCTATATCAAATCTTTGTAAAGTTGGAGGAGACTACATGGAGGGATATCTTGTAAGAAAGAATCAGGATTATATACTAGACGGCAGCTATTCCGTAAAAAATAACGGTCTGCCTGTGGATGGTAATAATACTTTTACATGGAATATCGATGGAGATACGAATTTCAGCAATCAGGAAAGACAAGTTATTCAATTTAAAAGCCTAAGTCTTTTGGCAGAATCATGTCAGCAAATCAAACTTACAGTAGTAGACAATGGCGTAGCAAGCACTCTTACAAAGTATGTGAGAGTACAAAATACTTTCCCTACATACAGTTCTTTTATGGTAGAAAAGCCCTTTGGAACACTTACATCTCCTGTAACTGTAAAAGCAACACTTACAAATCTTGCAGACCCTGACCGGGCAGGTTTACCTAGAATCCGATGGTTCTATCTAGTACAGGGTAAGGAAATGCAGAGTGAGATTAGTCAGGAAGTGGCAAGCAGAAATATTACGATCATGCCTTATGGTTCATCTGGAGCAAAATTTATGTATCAGATAGGGGCCCAAGTGTTTGATGGAGATCTTGAAAATGCTGCTGTTACGGATAACCAGAAGTCATATACTCTTTATTCTGAAGCTTTTTTTATCCAAACTCCTCAGGTACCTGAGCCAAGTATTAGAATATCTAGCCCTAGAGGTCCAGATGGCGGAAAAACTATCCCATGGCTTGTCTCATCTCCCGTAAATCTAAGTGCTCAGGCTATTTTGATGACAGGAGATCCTGTATCACCTGATGCAAAATATGTTTGGAAGATTGAGAAAACTTCAGTTGTGGTTGGAGGATGTTCTGATACTCAAGGTGAACTTCCAAAAACGATTACGAACAGTGGCTTGAATTTACCATATACTTTTGCAACATGCGGTGTATATGCAGTGTCAGTAAGTATCGATGATAAAGGAAAGACCGCTACGGATAATGTCGTATTCCAGGTGAAAAAAGTACCTGCAGATCTTACTCCAGCAGAGCAGGCGGTGGTAGATAACTATACGAATAGTAATACCAATACGATTGCGAATAATCCGAACACTAGCAATGGGAACAGCAATAATGGAACTAATCCAAATACTATTGGTAATGGAAATTCAAATACTCAGACGACTCCAATTGTTGGAGGAGGCGGGAATACGAATACTGCTTTACCGTATACACCATTTAATACAAATCAGAATGGTGTAGTAACTCCTTCAAATGGATATCTTCCTGGTACTACTGCTAACCCAAACACGAATACAATAGTTGCTCAGATAAATAACTCAAATGGGAATGGAACTACCACTGACGATGATGATCTTCCTGATGTTCCTCCAGTGCATACCTTGCCTGGCGGTACCACTGTGCCAACCACAAATCCTAATATCAATACCTCACAGCCTGCATACTCAAATCAGGATGGTTCTGTCAAACCTGCTGCTCCTACAGCAAAAGATATCGAAGAGATCAAGAAACTTATTCAGAACATTACGACATCAAGTGCTACAAATCCAAGTGCACCAGTAGTACCTGCGAACGTTTCTGGGTATAAGATTGTTGGTCCAACGTCTCTTGTAGGTTGTACAAATACTGTACTCGTTCTGAATGCGAATGGAGAGGCACGTCTTGCATGTAACGATTATAATCTTTACTCAAGTGATGCATCTGTGATTGCAGAGTATCTTAAACGAAAAGATGAAAACCTTTATAATGATCAGTTCAAGGCTCTTTTTGAAGCACTAAACTCTCAAACAAGTCCGGATGCACGGCTTGATACCTTTGAGCAAATTCTTAAAAAAATAAATACCTCTGGATTAAGTGCTGAAGACAAGGCACAGCTACTCAAAATTGCCTCTTTTGTGGCTGTAGCTCCTGTGGATAGAACTCTTGAAAATAAAATGGTAGTAGATGCTGTAGATAATCTCAAGGCTGGTCTTGTAAATGCTCTTACAGATGCGGAAAAGACTGGAAATACTTTGCTCTCAAAATACTTCAATGAACTTGCGGGTCTAAAAAATAGTACTGTAAGTGTGGATGTGAAGAGTACTAAAATGGAGCAGATCCTCAAAGATATCATGAACTCTACACTTATACCTGACTCTACAAAGCAGCAGATAAAGAGCGATGTTGATTCAAGTACGAAAACTCTCGTTACAAAGGTGAGTGAAATCATTAGAAATACTACTACTCTCTCTGAAGCTGAGAGAAAGGATCTTCTTGATCGAATAAATATACTTCAGTCAAGTTATCAGAATGATGATCCTGTAACCCGTGCAAAGAAGATCCAAGATGCTATATTGAGCCTCATGAATCAGCAGAATATTGGGACAGATGTCAAAACTCTGATTACAAAGGAAGTGAATAATAGTATTAGCCAGATTTCAGATAAGGCATCGGAGCGGATATCTACTACCTTCAAGCAAGTTGCAGGGCAGGGAGGTCTTATTGCAAAGAATCTTGAGAATGATCTGAATACAAATTCTGGTCTTACTAATACACTTAAAGCATTAAAAGACCTAAAGAACTCTATAACAAATGCTTCATGGATACCTCCTGCTGAAAAAACAAAAGTGGATACTACTATCGTCTCCGGACTAAACGGATGGCTGCAGGAAATGAAGAGAAGTATAGAATCTAGTACCACCCTTAGTTCCTCTGAGAAGGATACGTATTATAAGGAAATCGATGCTCTTCTTGCTGCAAAAGACAGTAGCGTACTTCTTCCACAGCTTGAGAAACAGCTTTCAGTATGGATCAACGATAAGAGACTTACGAATGATCCTGTACTTTATGAGAAGCTGATTGCAAGCCTAAGCATACAAGCAGATACAGCACTGAAAAATGCCCGTGGAATAGTAAATGCGATTCCTATTACTTCCGCAGAAGATCTCTCACGTAGAGCATCATTAGTCACAGAAATTGATCAGAAAAGACAGCAGGTATTTCCTAGTATCACTATGCTTTCTCAAGTATCTGATGCGAGAAAGGGGCTTTCGACTATTCCTGAACTTGCGGATAAATCCCGGGAAGTAGATGCAAAAATTGTCTCTACCCTTAACGGCTCAGTGGGAACTCTTGAAGCTATCTTTGATGCTGAAGGTGGCGCAATATTTAAACCATATCTTGATAAGTATAAAAAAGCTTTATCAGAAGCTGCGACGAGTTCTGATCCTGCCGGTAACTCACTAAAAGCATTAAATGAGCTTTATACAGTCATCAGTAAACAAGATGCGAGATATACTAACTTAAAAGCAAAGCTAGGAGGATATGTGGAGGCTTTCTCACGTACAACTCATAGTGATATCGACCGCGTAACAAAGACTTCTAATGCGGCATCTTATGCTGCGGAGAAAAAGATTATCAATGATACAATAGACCGTATTAAAAATGGTAAAATGACTGTCTCTGAAGCAGCGCATGAACTAGATAATCTCAAAAAGACTATTTTGGCTTCAGAAAAACTTCCAGTAAGTGTGAAACTGGAAATGATCACGGCATTAGAAAATGACCCAACATTCCAGGATTACTTTAAAGCACTTCGGGAATGTACTCCAGTCTACGTACGAGGACAGAATAATGTACTTCAGAGAATGTGTCAGGAAGAGCTGAAGAATAACCCTGATCTCAAGCCTGTAGCATCTGACGATCTCTTTAGTGAGATGCAGCGGGCGAAGGAAGCACTGATGGCTTCTATTGATACAGTTGTAACTGATCCTGAACTTAAGAAAGCATTAAATATTCTGCTTGAAAGACTAGTTACAGATAAGACACTTAGTATGGAGAAACGACTGAAAAATATACGTCTTCTTCTTTCTCTGCTTGAGCATCCATCTCTTTCGCAAGAGAATAGAGCATCACTTTTATCTAAACTGTATGCTATCCCAGTCGTTGGAGATGAGATAAAGATTATTCAGGAAAACGATCTGACAATCCAGAATACACATGGTGCAGCACCAAGAGAACTAGATCAGATCCTTAAAGATATCTTAGCTGCTACACGACCACTTGCTACGACAGAACGAAGTGTTATCCGTGAAATGCTTCTCCAAATAAAGAACTTTTATGGCAAAAAACCTGACCGGGTAGATGCTGCAGTATCTTTCACATCCCGTCTTGTGACAGAGTCTAAGCTCGATGCAGAGCCTCAAAAGAAAGTACAGGAAATGCTTATTGGTCTTGGACGTACAGATGTTTCTATTGATTATGGTTCGGTGAAACCTGAGATCACTTTAGATAAACTCTCTCGTGAGCTCGATATTCTTCAGGGTAGAAAGATTTATGAACCGGCAAAGGCTTCCTTTGATACTCTTCTGAAAGCGTCTTCAGAAAAAGATTTCTTAGCTGCTCAAGGAGCATCTGCTAAACTGCAGGACATGATCCAGAAGAGTAGTGAACTCAATGAGCCTGAGAAGACACCAATAATATTAGATACTGGTGTTACTAGAGATTTCTATACGTATGTGGCAGCAAAGATAAATCCAGAAAATTCAAATGCAAACCAAAATCAGGCACCTCTTGAAGAATTGCCAGCTCCAGCTACGGGTGAACCATCCGGCTTTGTCTCTGTATTACTTACTATTGGAAAAGTCCTTCTGGGTATCATTATTCTCATCTTACTGTTGGGAGTTGGGTTCTATGTTTCTTTCCTTATATATAAAGGTAGACATCCTGATGAGCATGTGGACTTTGAGGAGTATATTCTCAATATTAGAGAAGCGGTAAAGAAGTTCTTTGCACGATTTAGAAAAAAAGATGGTGAAGAGCAGTTATTTAATGAAAATGCGGAAGAAGCTCTCCCAAGACTTCCAAAAAATGCAGAAGCTCATGAGGAGGCTCCAGTCTCTGCTCCAGTTGAGGCGGAAGTAGTTGAAGAAAAGCCTGCGGTAGTAGAGCAGAATGAGGATCGTCATCATGATGATGGTGTGATTCCTCCTGCTGATGGTACTGCACCATCATGGCTGCAGATGACACCTCAGATCCAAGATGCTCCAGTTGAGCCAGCTATCTCTACAGAAGCGCCAAGTCAGACTTTTACTGATGCTGAACCTTCCTCTGAGACCGCTCCATTATTTGATCCATTTGCTGTATCACCGTCAGATCTTACCCCACTCACTGTTCCGCAAAGTCCTGAGCTTGCACCTGAATTGAGTCCAGATCATCCTGCGACAAATAATAATGATTCAGAGGAATCCTTTAACGAGGGTATGGAAGCTCTCCAGGATGAACAGGACAAAAAAGTAGATGCAGAAAATGCAGAGGAAACTCCTGTTTTTGATCCATTTGCAGAAGTAAATATACTTCCATTTGAACCGGGTGCTGATCTAGCAAAACCGCCAGCGGAAAATACTGAGAAGGTAACTCAGGAACCGCCTGTAAAGAAGACTGCGCCAGGAGTATTACCTCAACAAAGAGCTAATGCACAACGCCCTTACATACCGCGCAATTTACAGACTGCTCAGCAACAGGTACAATCTCGTGGACAAAGACCAAATACTGGTACAGGGATGCCTAAAAAACCTCTACCGCCTTCTGGTCAGCAGCAGCCGCCTGCACCTAGAAAACCAGAACCTCCTAGAAACACCTAATATCTTTTCCTAATTATGGCAGATCAAATTCCAGAGCAGCCTAAAAACACTCTTCCTTCTGAAAATCCAGTTCCAAATACTGATGCAGCACCTACTCAAAATCCTGAGGTGCCTGCTGAAGCTCCTGTATCTGCTCCAATTCCAGAACCGCAGCAGCCAGTATATGTTCCTTCTTTTCTGCAACCTGCGCCTGTCGCACCCGGAGTTGTTCCAAAAACTAATGCAGCAGGTACTGTTCCTGCTGCATCTCCTGCTGCTGCTCCAGTTGCAGGTACAAAAATCGCAAACACTGCAGTTGCCAAAGGAAGAAAGGTCAGTGGACCTTGGGCAGTTGCTGGATGTTTTGGATTTTTTGCCTTTCTTTTTGTCCTATTCGTTGGAGTATTGATTCTCGGGTATAACACAAATAGTAGTATATTCAGCAGTTTTGGTCTTTCGACGCAGGATATGCCTCGAATATTAAGTACTTTAGTAAGTACATCCTTTGGGCTCTTTACGGGTATTTTCCTTATTATTGCTATTATAAGTCTATTTCGACTGCTTTTAGCAAAGAAGGATGAAAAACATACGAAGCGTACCGCTTTCTGGGCAATGATCATATCCTTTGTAGTAGTCATATTTTCTATCATTGCATGGGTTGCTATTCTTTCAACAATACGTGCTCCTAGAGCAATCACACAGGCAGAGAATACTCCTATTATTCTAGCATATAAGAATGAAGCGACGGGAGAGTTTGAACCATTACTCTCTACTATAGATCTAGAAGCACCAATGGAAGTACAGTTTACTGTGTCAGATCAGGTACTCCCATCAGAGACTGATTTTTTCCGTATAAAAAAATATCAATGGGATCTCGATGGGGATGGTAAATATACTGGAGCAGAAGGAACTGGCCGTACAGTAAATTATACTTATACCAATAAAGGATTTAATGGAGGTTTATATAATGTAAAAATGCAGGCAACTATTGAATTCATGCAGCCGTACCAAGGTAGAAAAGCAGGAGAAATTCTTGAAGAAACCTATGGCCCAGGTTCTGAAAATGGAGGAGTCTCATTAACTTTTACAAAAATAAGACCAACCTTAAAGATCGTAACTACTCCAGATATTCTCTCTGGTCCAGTACCATTTAAAGTGGACTTTGATGCATCGAATACACTCAATGGAGTTGATATTCGTTCCTTAGAATGGGATATGGATAATGACGGCACTTTTGAAGCTGCTGGAGCAAAACAAAGCCGTACTTTTGAACAAATCGGCAAATATAAGGTTGCCGTCCGGGCTATCAATGGAGAAGGCGCCACTTCTACTAAAATTTTCCAAGTAGATGCGACCGACACGCAGCTTCCGAAGGCGTTTATAGAGGCCGACCCTATCGCAGGTACATCACCATTGACTGTGGAATTATCCGGTGCAAAATCTACTACACCTCAGGGACGAATTGTAGAATATACGTGGGATTTTGGTGATGGTTCAGCGACATCCACAGGAGTGAATGCAGATCATATTTATAGAAAAGCAGGGAAATATACCGTAAAACTTAGTATTAAAACTGACCTAGGTACCACTGCAGATACTACTCAGCTCATCTCAATTGAAACTGCTAAGGGCGCTCCGACTGCACGTATACGGGTAAAATCAGATAGCCTTCCTCGTGCATTAGATTCTGACTCGACAAGTGTCATACGTGGTAATATACCTCTTTCCCTTACTCTTGATGGATCGTTTTCTACTGATCCTGAAAATGATATTGTAGACTGGAAGTGGGATTTTGATGGAGATAAGAAGTTTGATAAAACAGGTAAAGATGCAAGTTTCATTTATAAGACACCAGGTAATTTTATACTTACACTGCAGGTTACAGATAGTGCTGGCAATAGCTCAGAGGCAACAATGAATGTTGAGGTAAATGCTGAAGATCTTACCGCTATCATCAATGCAGATCCTCTTGCTGGAGAAGCACCTCTTGCAGTTGCTTTTGACGCATCAGGGTCAAGCTATTCCAAGGGAAGTATTGGATCCTATGTTTGGGACTTTGGTGATGGAACGGCACCTCAAATTACAGGTGCTCAGATCACTCATGAATTTCAGTCACCAGGAAACTACATTGTAAAACTTACTGTGAGAACCACTGATGGTACAAAGACAGAAACAACCCAGGCTATATCTGTACTTGAAGAACAGCTTCTTCCTATCTTTACAGTCTCACCTGAATCAGGTCAGGCACCAGTAACCATGACCTTTGACGGATCACTTTCTAAAGGAAAGATTATTAGCTACAGATGGGACTTTGGAGATGGAACTGCTGCAAATGAAGTGAAACCTGTCCATAGATACAACAAAGCAGGTAACTATGATGTGACGTTAAGAGTACAGGATAAGAATGGAAATGTGCAGATGACGAAGAAGAGTGTGTCGGTGAAGTAAGGAGGCTCGATAATTGGGCACAATAATTGGGTACGCATAATTCAGTAATTGAGCTCAATAATTGCAGCCTAATGATAGGAGTCCAATAATGTCAGCCCAATTACTTTCTTACTCTAAAAAATCCGGGTTTACCCGGATTTTTTAATCACAATCTCGTTTCTTCTTTTACTTACTTGCTTTCTTTGTCTCCTTCTTTTCAGATGTAAGTTTTGCAATCTGAGATTTCTTTCGTCCTGCCTTATTCTTGTGGATAAGGTTTTTCTTTACTGCTCGGTCAATAAGAGATACTGTACCAGATACAGACTTCTGAATGTCCGCTGTCTTGGCTTCTCCGCCGCTTACCATCTTCTGAAGAGCTTTGATTGCATCTTTCATTTTCTTCTTAAATCCAGTATTTCTAATTTCATTTTTTCGGCTCTTTCTCAAACTCTTAATGGCAGACGATGTAATAGGCATAATTCTTTTAAAAGACGTATAAAATTGAGGGGAATCGCAATACAGTATAAAAAAAAGCGTGCGAATGTCAAGAGAAGGGCTCGGTAATTAAGGAAATAAGTAATTGGGGCACAATCATTGGGCTCTAATAATTGAGCTCAATAATTGCAGCCCAATGATAGGAGTCCAATGATGTGAGCCCAGTTACTTAATTACTCTCTTACTCATTTACTTTCTTCCCCCTTATCACGTCCCGTCACTCCCTTCATTCGTCAAGCGCATCCTTCCATATCCTATCCACTTCGAGAGGGATTTAGTGTAGTCTAGTCTCAACTTATTCCAGTGTTTTTAATGTACTTTCCTCATATGGCAGACGAACTCAATCTTCGAAATGATGCACAACCTCAGCATCGGACAAAGCAGCAAACTAAAGAGATACTTCAAGATTTAATTGATAAAGATCCTAGAGAGGTTTTCCAGGGACTTTTAAAAGAATCTGACGTAAAAATTGCTTCAATCGCTTCACGAGTGAGTGTAGATTTTACTAAATTTGTCAGTATGGTGCAGACTCATGAACTGGATCATCTTATAGGTCAAATTAAATCTCTTAAGCCTGATGAAAGGACTAATTCATATGTGGTAGTCTCTTCAGATTTGCTTGCTGATATTATGAATTGCGAGAGAAAGGAAGAAGAAGATGAAGAGGAATCTGTGAACGTTCTTTCTGGAATCTTCGTCTACGGGTTAATTGTAGGAATTATCATATCCCTTGTAGTTGCGATTATTACGCAATTTGTAAACCTTCAAATTGGGCTGAGAGATTTACTCCTTATTCTTGGAGGTTTTACTACAGTTATACTTATCCCACTTGCGCTTATTGTTTTTGAACCTTCACTGAAAAGTATGCAGAAAAAGCACAATGAGTTCTTTGAGCGAATCGTTGCTTTTTTCAGCGGAAAGATATAAAGTGACATATTAAAAAGAAGGTAAGAATCTCTTCTGTCCTACCATTGCCGTGGGGCCAAGTAATATGGCATATGTATCCCGACGGACGAATGATAAGAGGACAAATTGAAGTGATTCATTACCTTCAATAATATTTTACCCTACATCATTAATTTCTGTCAAATGTCTAATAAAGAAATTATTACACCAGAGATCTGGGATCATGAACATGAAAGAATTTTAACACAAATTGCTCATGCAAAGAGTGCAGAGGAAAGAGTAAGACTTTTTGCAAATATCATGGATAAAAAGGGAGTGGACTTTCTTCTAGGTCTTATCCCAGCTGTCGGAGATGCGGGAGTTGCTATTCTTGCATCTGCATACTTGTTTTACGAAGCAAAAAAAGCAAAGCTCTCCACTGCTGACATGTGGAAAATATTTAAACATCAGGCGATTGACCTTGGGTATGGATTTATACCTGTGATTGGAGATATTGCGGATCTCTTTAGCCAATCAAATACGAAATCTCTGAAATACTTTGAAGCAAATACGAATAAGCTTATCGAAGAAGCAAGAAAGAGGGGCGTATCTCAGGCAAAAATAGATGAACTGCTCCGGGAGAGTACTCAAGTGACGGATTTTCTCCGTGCTGCATCGCAAAAAAAAGCAGTACGCGTTGCTTCCCGTGCTGCCTTTGGTAATTTCTTTAAAAAGAATTAATCTTTTTTATTAGAATACAAGTCCTGGAGTTCCTATAGTACCGCCCCATTCTTTCATTGAGTGATGTACATCATTGAGATGCTTCTTGTGTGAAAAAGCTGAAAGAATAGCTCTCATACAGTTGTACTCTGTAATAAAGTCATGAGTTCCTGCGACCCATAGTTCAGGGAAGTTTTTCTGATTGTTAATGATATCGTCAATACTTAACCACTGAAACTCTTCTACTTCACCAGGCTGAGGAACAAGATCACTTGCTGCCACATCAACAACGACTACGAATTCTCTAATCCAGAATCTGTGTGAATCCTTTCTCGTTGTTCTCCATGGTATAAGCATATCTTCGCTAATTGCAATTCCAGCCTCCTCTTCAAGTTCTTTCATCGCGTTGCTTTCAAAACTCTCATCTGCACCTACATGACCCCCAGTATGTGTAAACCATACTCCCGGAAAAACCTCTTTGTCCATAGATCTCTGATGGCAAAGTACATGACCATCACTATTGAAAATAAAGATATTTGTAGTTCTACACCACTTCTTCTCTGCATAGAGCTCTTTTCGAGTAATAACATCACCAGTGAGTTCACCGCTATGTGGATGAACAGTTGCAATCATTTCCATAATTTTTTGAGGAAAAAGAATAAATTATGAACCAAACAAGAAGCGAAAAATATCGCTTAGAATGTGGCTGGTATATGACTCATACAACAGGTCCTTTCTTTTCACGATAACCTGTTGTTATAATGAAAACACGGAAGAGTTGCGAGAACATATAGGAGAGATAGTACGTTTTTTTTAGATTTTTGCAAGAGAATTTCGGGGGAAAATAAGGAAAGTAAGAGAGTAATTGGTAAGTAAGTAATTTGGGCTCGGTAATTAGGCTCAATAATTGGGCGCACATCACTGTGCCCCAATAATTGCAGCCCAATGATAGGAGTCCAATAATGTGCGCCCAATTACTGAATTACTCTTTTACTTATTTACTTTATTCCTTCCTTCCTTGCCCATATCCACCTTGCCGTGCTATAATACTAGGAATCATACATTTTTCTTACTTTTTCATGGAGCTCTTTGCAGTAGAAGTAGCAAAACAAGAAGTCATGGATCTGCTCGATCATGAGACTGCTCTTACTGAAGCGAAGCATTTTAGTATTAAAAGCGTCGTGGAAAAAACGCAGGACATGGCGACTCTTGAATCTATCAAGACCTTTCTGGAGGCTCTAAAACAGGAAAGAATCCGGGTAGAGAATGGTGTAGTCTCAAGTGTAGAGAAGGTCTATCAGGAAGAATCAAAAAAAATGCTCAAAGAAATCGAACTGGATTATCAGAAGATCCAGAAGGATGAGCTGCAAAAACTTATGAATCAATTACAATAAACATATGGAATACAAAAAATACTATTCAAAATACAGAGCTATAAATCCTGAACAGGGGATGGCGGAGGAGCCTGAAGCTAACGAATCCAAGAATGAAGCTCAGGGGAATACTCCCGATGCACTTTCCCGTGTCGATACTGCGAAGAATAAGGCACATGCTTTACTAGATACAGTTATGAAAGGTGCTACAGAAGCTGAGAAGACAATAAAGAAAAGAGAACTTGATCGTCGCGTAGAGGGAAAGCTTGGTGGTACACCACAAGATCTTATTGATAAAAAAATAGCTGAAGATCCAAAAATCCAGGCGCTTCTCAATAATCTTTCTACACTCATTTCCTAATTTTCTTCTATGTTAGATGTACAAAAGGAAGAGCTGCTATCCTCTCTTTCAAGGGAAACTGCTCTCGGAGAAGAAAGAAAAGCGTTTCTGGAAAAAGCGATTAGGCGTACGGAGTCTAAAAGCACTTTGGATGCTATTGCTGTGTTTCTATTAAATGTTGCAAAAGTAAGACAGGAACTTTACCAGGAATACATTGTGAAGGCGGTAAAGGCTTACGAAGAGGAGGTAAAAAGCTTCGTAAAATCCTTTGAGAATAAAGAACGGATCTCAGATGATTCCGTGTTGAAAACATTACTTGGTCAGTTAGAATAACCAATCTATGAATAAATACCTACACACAAAATATTTAGATCCTGAAAATTCAGGAGAGACTTCCAAGGAAACTAATAAAGTTGAACAGAAGGCTGATATTGATGTGGCTGCAGTTGTTGAAAGAACTCTTATTTCTGCTAAAAAGAAAATTGATGCTGTGGATCCAAAAGCTGCAGCTGCTTTTGATAAAGTCTTTGTGAAGAAGTTTTTTCAAAAGGATAATATGACTTTTAAAGAAGCAATCAAAGCAAACGAAAAGGATCTTGATGAAAGTGTAGAAGCACAGAAAGCTATCGGGATACTCTTTGAAGAACTGGAAGCTGTACTTAGCCAGGATCCAAAGTTTAGTAAAAAAGAGATTCAGGATATGAAAGTAAGTGTACAGTACAAGCTTGGGAAAAAGGGCGGTAAAGCTGATACTATTCTAAAGAATGCAAAGGAAGGTTTGGCTTTCAAAGAACAAAAGGAAGGAAAGTATGATAATGGAAATCAAGTACTGGAGGTCGCTAAGAAACTAGTAGGGTGGACTCCTGAAGCCTCTGAGCTAGAAGTAGCTAAAACTTTGAAGAATATTAATGTCCATGATACGGTACAGCTTTTCCACAATATTAAAGAAGGAGATGATAAGTTCGGCTCTATAACTAAGACATTTGAGAGTTTTACGCAGGAACTCTTTATGACTCCGCAGAAAGGAAAAAAAGAGCTTGTGGAATTTTTCTTGAGTGAAGGGCAGGCAGGACTTAAATCACTGCTCACAAAAATGCCTAAGAAGGATGAAATACATAAAGTGGTAGGTGATTACCACAAAATGGAGCAGACTGTTGCGCTATTTAGATCACTGTCTCCAGAGGAACGTGAATCTCTAGCTGATCTGTTGCCTAAGGATGTAAAGGCTGAGGATTTTCTCAAAGAAAAGGAGAAACAGATGAGAGAAATGAAAGATGTAATGGATATGTATGAAATATTCGGTGATCTGAAAACAGAGGATGGTGCATTGATAGCTTCACTTACGAAGGCGATGGATGCCGCTAAAGGACATGATTATGCATATAATTTCGCGATGCTTACTATAAATCTCGTTAAAACAGGAGCATTCCTTGCAGGTCCCGTAAAAAACGCCTTTGATTTCTTTGCTCAAGCTTCGAAGTACGGGTTTCATGAAGCTATCCAAGCGGTGATAGGAAATAAAATCACTTCTCAAGGATTGATAGATATGCTGAAGCAGCATGCGGGAAGCAGTGCAGAAGTGCAGAAATTTGTAAATGAAGTGACTGTGTGGCTTGCGCGTACCGATGTAGGTATGAAACTTTTCGGTTTGATTGCAAAAATGTTTGTAAATGTCCCAAAAGAGACATTGCCTGCCTTTGAAGCTACTTTGAAGCTTATCAATGATACGAGTAATGCTCAAGAAACTCCAATTCAGACTCAAGAATCCATAAACAAAACTACACAGGAACAGGAAAAGAGAATTGCTTTCATCCCTGAGTTAGCCCTAGATAGAATCCAAGATAAATACTATGAACTTCAAAAGCTTAATGCTTTGGATCAGGAAAAAGGATTTCTTGCCAGAAAAAATAAAGAACTAGTCTTTAAACAAGCTATCGTTGGAAATCTTGTGGAAGAGTTAGTGACGAAACTTGGAGGAAAGGCAGATAACCAGAAGCAGAAATTCTCCAGAGCAATGGCTGATAAGTATAAAGGAGAAGAAAATATGATGGAGTATGTGTATAAAGAGACTATTGCGGCATTAGGTGTAAAAGGAGAGGGAAGTGCCTCCGAACAGGTTTTAAAGCTTGCTAAAGAAAAGAATCTAGACGTAGAGACTCTTGCACGGGATAGATTAAATACAGTGATTACTCAGGCAGGATCATCTTTTACTTCAGAAAAGCAGAAAAATGTACTCGAACAGTATAATAAGACCTTTACACTGAATGATGCTGATGTGAAGGATGAATATTTCCTAAGAAATAATAAGAATGAGAATCTTGGTAGAGATGTGATGCTTGATGAAAAAATAGGAAATATAGAAGCAACTGTGGAAAAGGATGTAGCGGATTTTAAAAATGAATATGAGAGTTTGCTTAAAAATATTCTTCCAAATGGGGAACTGCAGAATACGCTTGCTCAGCTGAAGATACTGAAGTCACCCGAGTTGACAAAGAATATGGATACAAAAGTGCTCCATGATATGCTCCTTACAAATGCAGAAAATATGAGGCAGATTTTTATCAATACAGATAAGAATGCACCTCAATTCAAGAAAACACAGGAAGCGTTTGCTTCTCTTGATAATAAAATGAAAATCCTCTCCTTATCCGGAAAGGACTATAAAGTAATGGATCAGGCACGTTCAACTATAAACTTTCTTCAGGGAGTTGATACTATGATTCCTAGTGAGAGGGGGCACTTTATTGTAGCTTTTAATGAGCTTAGAAAAAAGGATATATTTAGGATGGTAGGTGCCTGGATTAGTCTTATGAATAACGTAGCCGTCTCTATTGGTGGAGTGAACTGGATGGAAAAACTCTTCCCGCAAGAGACAAAACCGCAGAAGGTAGAGACTGTAGTTTTGGACAGAAAGCAGTACGATGCATTGCCGGATCAGAGAAAAGCTCATGTAGACATGATTCTCAGTAGAGTAGAGACTGGAGGAACAGACCGCGTTATTCCTGAAAAGTATAGATTAGTACTTGCGTCCTTGTCAGAAACAGAATTAATTGCATTGAATAAGGTACCTACTGAAGCTCTGAAGGCATTGGTTATTCAGAACAGAATGAATCAAAGTACTTTAAAGATTCTCTCTTCCTATGCAGGAATTGGGTTGAGTTCTCAAATGGAAATGACGCAGCGTCTTCAGAAGTATATACCAACTTATTATTCTGATTTTGGCAGTTATATGGGATACGGCTATGGAGGAACCTTTGAAATTATCAAGACATACTTCCCGGATGGCAAAGCTGCTGATATGTATGGATTCTTCACACGATATCCTGAAGCGTATGGTCTCGTGAAAACTTCTATGGATCTGAATATGCCTCTTCATGACTTTATGATGGGACTTCGAACTATGGATGAAGCTCTGCTTTTGAAGGAAGTGAACGGAAAATATATCTACGATATGATCAATATGAAGGAATTTATGGTTCCTACCGAGATCAGCGCAATTGCATCTCAAAACTTCGGGACAGTGCTTTCTGTAAAAGAAGGAAGGACCATTTGGGAAGCAGGAGGAGAATATCTTGGTACTCTTGAGGATATTACAAAGGAAATGACCTGGAGAGCTTCATTAATCAATACGCAGCTCGTTGGAAAAGTAAGTGTAGCAGCTTACGTGCCTAATGCTCTTTCTGAGTCTTCAGTTGCTCTTTCGCATCTTTCAAGAATATCTGCATCCCTAGTACTGCAGAAGAATATGGTGTTTAAGGGATTTGATCTTCTGGGAAGCCAGCTTGGGAAAAAGCCTGCCGCTGATGTCTCTGTCAAAAGTGTGCCTGTTTCGACAGAGAAGGGAGCTGTAGCTTTAAATGACGCTCAATGGAGCGCTGTAAAACGTATGCACCGAAGCTTAAATGATGCCATGAAGAGTCAGTTTGAAATAGGAAAAAGAGTGGAATATATAGAAGCCTTACTGAAGGATAAGGAACAGGTATCATCTTTGTTAGAAAAGCATAAGGATGCCATTGATAAAAACATGCAGAGGGATGGAAAAGATACTACTCGAGAAGCAGATAGGGTACGAGAATTAAGATATATATTAGAATCCCAAGAAAAGGATTCTTTCAGGACTGCCTACATAGCTCAGGTAGAAGAAATCAATAAATCTTTAAAAGCTGAAATAGATAAACTCCAAGTCGCGCCTTCTCTCGCTGTTGATCTGGAAGACTTACTGCTTATAAAGCCTGGTATTGGAACTCTAGTCAAAAAGAATGTTTCCACTGCGAAACAAAACCGGATTAGTAATGAGAGCAATTTCTAAAATATTTTCCTTTATTTTTCCTTGCTCGCTAAAATTTTAAACGGTAAGCTATGCAAGATTTGTCTCAATAGCTTACCTTTTTCATGTCAAAATTTATCGTAGAGGGAGGGCGTCCCCTTGAAGGAAATGTACGTATAAGCGGTTCTAAAAATGCTGCATTGCCTATAATTGCTGCAAGTATTCTCTCAAAGGAGACAAGTGTGCTCCATGATGTTCCAGATATCACAGATGTGAGGATCATGGCTTCCATTATTGAGGATTTAGGAGGAAAAGTAGAGTTTGAGAATAATACGATGAAGATTACTCCTGGAGAGATTACAACTTCGGAGATCATGGGAGAGGATGCAAAGAAGCTTCGTACAAGTCTTTTGTTTCTCTCAGGTCTTCTAGCAAGAAAACATGATGCAAAGGTAGTATTTCCAGGAGGATGTTCCATAGGGAAAAGACCTATAGATACACATTTGCGGGCTTTTGAAGATCTGGGCGCAGAGGTAGTAAGCTCTGAAGAAGTGATTCATATACGCACTACTGGACTCAAAGCAAATAGAAAAATGAGACTTCTTGAAATGAGTGTTACAGGAGCAGAAAATGCTATTATTGCCGCTGTTATGGCCGATGGAATGACTGAAATGAGACAAGTACCTACAGAACCACATGTTCAAGATCTCTGTATGTTTTTGAATAAAATGGGAGCAAAGATCAGCGGTATCGGTACAAATGTACTGACTATTGAAGGTGTATCTGAACTCCATGGTGCGGAACATACTGTGACCCCTGACTATATTGAAGTAGGTACTTTTGTGATAGCAGCACTGGTCACTAAAGGACATGTAAAAATTGAAAATATTGTTCCCGATCATCTTGATATCTTTTGGGTTTTCCTTGAGGAAATGGGAGCGAAATTTGAACTTGGAGATGACTATGTAGAGATATTTCCAACAGAAAAGCTATTTGCTGTAAAAAAAGTACGTTCTGCTGTGTTTCCTGATTTTCCTACAGATCTTTTGGCACCAATGGCAGTATTGCTTACGCAGGCAGAAGGTATTTCAAGAATTTTTGAAACTATGTTTGAGTCTCGTCTCAATTATATTGTTGAGCTTGAAAAAATGAGAGTAAACGCTGAGATTATCAATAATCACGAGGCAATTATAGTTGGACCTGCGAAGCTTCGGGGAACTCTTGTGACTAGCTGGGATCTGCGTGCTGGAACAGCTATGGTACTTGCGGGACTTGCAGCTGAAGGGACTACTGAGGTGGCCGAGATCAAGTATATTGACCGGGGATATGAGAACTTTGAATGTAAACTAACAAAGCTCGGAGCACGTATAACACGTGAAATGTAGACTATTTTTGATCCAACACTACTATGAAATGTCCTAAATGCACGAATAGCGATACAAAGGTACTCGACTCACGAGTGGTGGATAGCGACCGTGCTATCCGCAGACGAAGAGAATGTGATAAGTGCGGATTTCGTTTTACCACTTATGAAAAGGCGGAAATGTCTTCTTTTGTGGTAGTGAAAAAGGATGGCACACGGGAGCCGTATAAAAGAGAAAAAGTCGAAGAGGGAATCTGGAGAGCATGTACAAAACGTCCGGTAAGCGTTGCCCAGGTTTCTGACCTTGTGGCGAGACTTGAAGAGAAGTGGGGACTAGAGGATGAGGTACCTTCGAGACAGATAGGTGAAGATATTATGGAAGGTCTTAAAGCTATCGATGAGGTGGCATATATTCGTTTTGCTTCCGTGTATAGAAGATTTAAAGATGTGGATGAATTTAAGAAGGAGATGGAGGAGCTATGGAAATAATTTTTCCTTTGAGCTAAATGTATGTGACCTTAATTCTTATCCTCATCATTATCCTTATCCTTGAGCTGAAAAGAATTGAGGATAGGGATAAGGATAAGAATTAAGGTGTAATTCTGTGTGTGTCTTGTTCTTTATCTGTGTAGTTAATGTTTAAGAGTGCTGGGAAGAAATGGTGTAATTGAACGTTCTTCACCTTGCCGGTGGGGCGTCACTTTTGTGACCAAAAGTAACCAAAAGTCTTTAAGGGGAGAAAAACCATCTAGGAAACTTAAGTGGCTTCGAACTGTCATCAGATGGTTTCTCCCCTTAAAAATCCCGAGACGGTGGTTTCTGTTTTTAATAATCGGCTCATTTAGTAGCAGAAATGCATATTTCCGGTTTCATTCTTCAGTTTTTTCTCTAAAATAAAACTATTCACTTAAAAATAACTTTATCATGATATACGATCTTATTATTATCGGCTTCGGTCCTGCTGGTGTCGCTGCAAGCATATATGCATCCCGCTATAAACTTAGTCACTTGGTATTTGGTAAGCTTCCTGGCGGGCTTATTTCTACATCTCATCTCGTGGATAATTATCCGGGACTTGAGGAGATTTCAGGATTTGATCTTGGAGACAAGTTTTTGCATCATGTGCAGAAATTTAATCCTGATGGAGTAAAGACAAGTATGATACGTAGTATTGAAAGAGGTGAAGATGGTGTATTTACGCTTCTGGATTCCAATGGAGATATGTTCAAGTCTAAATCTGTATTGCTTGCACTGGGGACAAAGTACAGAAGGCTTGGTATTCCTGGTGAGAATGAGTTTGAAGGAAAAGGAGTCACATGGTGTGCAACGTGTGATGCATTTTTTTATAAGAAAAAAGATGTAGCGGTGATCGGAGGAGGGGATAGTGCTCTAGAAGCAGCATACTTGCTGGCTGGTATAGCACAGAATGTATACATAATTCATAGAGGATCATGTTTTAGAGCTGAGCCCACATGGGTGGATATGACAAAGGCTTTTCCAAATGTGCATTTTGTGATGGAGAATGAAGTTGCTTCTATCGATGGAGTAGATGGAAAAGTAGTATCAATCTCTCTTAAGAAGCCATGGGATGGTCATGATGGCATTCATAACAAAGATGCAGGTGTGGATCGCTCAGATGTGAATAAGATTAGTCTCCATGGTGTATTTGTCGAGATCGGCTCAGATCCTATAGTGGATCTCCCAAACCAGCTTGGAGTGGAGCTTGATGAATACAATTATGTAAAGGTAAATGCTGATCAATCTACTAATATCCCAGGTGTATTTGCCGCAGGGGATTTTACCACTGGTTCAAATAAGTTTAGACAGGTGCTTCCTGCGATGAGTGAGGGAGTGATTGCCGTGAATGCGATTTACAATCATGTGAGTAAGATGTAAATATTGGTATTTTCTGACATTAGTAAAAAGAGCCGTCATATTTTGATGGCTCTTTTTGTAATAATTTATGTATTTTTTTCTAAAGATTTAATAAAGTCTAGAACTTTGCTCTGTTGCTCTCCCTGCAAAGATTCAAAGCTTATTAGCAAAGATTTTTGTTTCTGACCGTAAACTTTTTTCTTCACTTTATCATTTTCTAAAAGCTCTTTAGCAATATCTATATTTAATGGAACATGCCTGCTAAGAATTGTGAGCTCATCTTCATGCGGCAACTTTATACCATTTTCTAGTCTCTGGACATAACCATCTTTTTTATGGATTAGTTGGCATAGATCCCATTGAGACATAGGTTTTCCAGCTCTTACTGTATTGCTCGCATTACTTCTGCAATGCTTTAAATATGACCCAAAATTTTTAAATTCATTACTCTTCATTTGCTTCTCCTTGTATTTTAATTTTACATAAAGTATACGATAAATATATTTTGTCAATAATGTCTATCTTTATCTGATTTGAAATATTTATTTATGTCTACGACTGCTTATGCAGAGACCTTCTTGTCTTGCTTATGAACCTGCAGTATACTTCATCCGTTTTATAGATAAAATCTACATTATGTCTCAAGCAATGCTCTCAGAAATGCGTACAGCTCATACTCATCTTATCAAAGGTCTCGAAGTGGGAAGAGGTACAGCAGTTCCTTCCGGTAATTTCGATAAAATTGTTCTATGCGGCATGGGTGGAAGTGCCTTAGCGGGAGAACTTATCCGTGATTATGTAAAAGGAGGGATTGAATTTGAGACATGTCATGATTATTTTCTGCCTGAAGGTGCCAGCTCTCATGATACACTGGTGATTGCGAGTTCTTATTCAGGAAATACTGAGGAGACTATTTCTGCTTTGGAAGATGCATATAAGAACGGCTTTGAGATCCTTGTTATGGCTCACGGAGGAAAACTTCATGAGATGGCCAAGAAGCTTGATCTGCCATACTTTGAAGTCCCCGAAGCTATTCAGCCGAGATGTGCGATCGGTTATGGTATGGGAATACTGCTTGGAATACTTGAACAAATGGATGTGGTAGTGGATCAATTCGCATTTTTAAAGCAGACTGAGGATTTTATTGCTCAGGAGATAGAAAATATTGAACAGATAGCAAAGAAAAATGCTGCTCTTATAAAGGGTACTGTGCCAGTTGTCTATGGAGGTCCGAGACGTGCAGCTCTTGCGCGTATTACAAAGATTCATTTCAATGAGAATGCAAAGACTCAGAGCTTCTTTGCAGAGCTTCCGGAGATGAACCATAATGAAATGGTAGGATATACAAATCTTGCAATGAAGCCAACTATTCTTTTGATCAGAAGCGTTCTGGATTTTGAAAGGGTGACACTTCGTATGGATACTATGAAGAAAGTACTTGGAGCAAAGGGTATTCCTTTTATTGATCTTGAACTTAAGGGAGAAGATTGGCTTGGTGAGACCTATTATGGACTAGTTCTTGCATATCTGATGTCATATTACCTCGCGTTTGAGTATGGAGTAGATCCTACGCCTGTGGATATGGTAGAAGAATTTAAACAGTTATTAGTGTAAGAAGATTTAAAAAGTATTGCCAAGAGCCCCGAAAAGGGCTCTTTTTTTTATCATAGACTCTTGAGGAGACTTTCTTTTCTGCTACAATCTTTACTGTATTATTCCTGAATAAATTACTATGTTCCAAGCAGATATACTAAATGCAATGTTTAAAGCCTATGACATCCGTGGGACTTATCCTGATCAGATCAATGCAGAGTTTGCATTTGAATTTGGTAAAGCCTTTGTAAAGGTTTTGAATGTAAAGAGTGTAGCTGTGGGACGGGACATGAGAATTTCTTCAGATGAATTATTTGAAGCGCTAAGCCGGGGAATTATGAGTCAGGGGGCAGATGTTATTGAACTCGGAAGAGTCTCTACTGATATGCTGTATTTTGCATGCGGAAAATATGGATATGAAGCTGGTATTATGATCACTGCAAGCCACAATCCAAAGCAGTGGAACGGTATGAAAGCTTGTCTTAAAAACGCGGAGCCGCTCTCTCTGGATAATGGGATGTCTGAAATGAGAGATCTCATGCTGAGGGGCGAAATTGAAGAAGGTACAGAGCAGGGAACTAAGAAGTTTCATGAAGTGATGGATGACTGGATTACCCATGTGCTTTCTTTTGCTGATACAAAGAATATTAAACCTATGAAGATTGTAGTAGATGCAGGTAATGGGATGGCGGGAAGAATGGTGGAGAAGCTCTTTGAAAAACTTCCGCAGCTTGAGCTTGTACCATTATATTTTGAGGAAGACGGTACCTTCCCAAACCATCCTGCAAGTCCGCTGGAGGAGGAAAATCTAGTAGATATCAAAGGAAAGATGGAGCAGGAGGAAGCTGATCTTGGCATGGCTTTTGATGGTGATGCAGACCGCGTGTTTTTGATAGATGATAACTATGAGACGCTCACAGGTACACTTATGACAGCTATGGTTGCAAAATCTCTTCTACAGAAAGATCCTAATCAGACCATACTCTATAATGCTATTTGCGGACGTATAGTTCCGGAGACAATTACAAATATGGGTGGAACGGCTAAGAGAGTGAGAGTAGGGCATAGCCTCATTAAACAGGATATGAAGGCGTATAAAGCTAGTTTTGCGGGAGAGCATTCAGGTCATTATTATTTTTCCAATAACTGGAACGCGGATAGCGGGCTTATCGCTGCTGTAATCATGCTGGATCTCATTGGTCAGGAAGGGAAGAAGCTCCATGATCTACGAAAAAAATTCGAGACATACAAAGCCTCAGGAGAAATTAACTTCAAAGTGGAAAATATTCCTGCAGCACTTGAGAGAATTAAATCAGAATTTGCTGACCTGGAACAAAATGACCTCGATGGTCTTACTCTCAACTGGCCTGCCAGTCATAGCTCCGATAGGAGCGTAGACTGGTGGGCAAATATCCGGGCAAGCAATACGGAGCCTTTACTGAGACTTAATGTCGAAGCTAAGACAGATGAACTTTTAAAAGAGAAGACTCAGAAGCTTACTGATATTATTCAAGGCTAGTACTTTGGAATAGAATCAATTTTTTGCTTGAGAGAGCTATAGGTGCTTCTATGTAGACATTCTGTAGTGTGGTATTGCGACACTACATTTCTCAATGAAAAACATTTTGTAAGCATTGAGTTGTATTTTGATAATAATTCATCGAGATTTTTTTCTCGAATAGTACGGATATCACCACGAATAAACATTTGTTGATTGATGAGATGTGTTAAAGCAGTGTTATAGAAATCCTCTGCGGTTATCAAATAAATACTAGGTATGATGTGGCTATTTCTTTTTTCTTCGAGGGATTTTTTACACTCTGTTATTTCACTTTTCAGCATACTTAGATCTAAGGAGATGCTTGTCAGGGTAGAGAGTGTTGATTCTCTCATCTCTTTTATGTGATCGTCCAGAATAATATCCAATACTTTCTTATGACTTAATAAAAGTTTATTGCAGTAATTGCTCCAGCCTTCTATCTGCTTTTCAATATGCTGAAACTCAGGCAGATGTATAGTGTGGTATAGGTTCAGGTAGCGAAGATGGGTTGTGAGAATAATTTCATACTCCTCCGACGAGATATACATTTTGACCCTTTCGCTGAGGGTATTAAATACATAAGGCTCAGATTGAAAATTCTGTATACTTTTCTGTGAATTTTCAAAATGAGTCTGTAGTTCTTCCTGTATGCCTTGAAGTTGATTTTTTAAAAGTGTGATAAGAAGATCAAATTCCTGATTAAACTCTTGCAGATCATATTGGTGTGTAAGAGAAGATATGAATTCTGCAGTTTGAGTGTATTGATGTAGTAAAGAATACTGAATATCAAGCGCACATTTCTTTTTTTGCAGACCACTACGTATATTCTTGGCAATTTCTTCTCTTTTTTTTAGGTAGGCGATTTCCAGATCGTCCTTTATTTGGGTACTTGAAAGTTTTAGAAAACTGTTTGCAGGATTTTCTGATGTAGTATCGTCTTTTTGTGGTTCCAAAGGGACGTCTTTTGGTGCCATATTTATAGTAAAATTTTCACTAATGTATACCTCCTTATACCGCAAAGTCAATCGTCAATCTGTGTATAAGTTGTAGTGTTGAAAAGTGTTTACTGTAGCTAAAATAAAAGGTTATGAATAAAAAATGTTCATAACTTGTCGAAAGTTTTCGTCATTTAAAAAATAGTATTGTAAACACTTTTAGAAGATGATATAAATAATCCGACGAAACTAATCGACACAAATTCTATGATCGAACAAACCCTCCAAGATCTCGGACTTTCCATCAAGGAAACAAAGGTATATCTTGCTCTTCTGAAAACAGGAGGAGAAGCTACTACTATTGAGATTGCTCAAGAAGCTGATCTTCCAAGAACAACTGTTTATGATCTACTTGTTTCTCTTGGCTCCAAGGGGATCGTAGTGGAAAAGAAGCGGGGAAGTACGAAGGTGTTTGATGTAGATACTCCTCAGCATCTGCTTGCATACATTAGTAAGCAGGAGATGCAGCTCATGATAGGCAAGGAGCATCTGAAAGCGGTCATGGGTGATCTCGAGCGTCTTAAGAATCCTTTGCTTCCAGCAGCTAGTCTTTCTCTTTATGCAGGGCAGGAAGGTCTTCTTCGTATGTGGGAAACACATATTCAGACGGCTATTCAGACTGAGAGAACTATCCGTTTTATCTGTAATGCGCAGTTCTTTGCGCAGATGAGCGGAGAGATGAAAGCTTTAGGTAAAAGATTTGAAGCAGAAGGATGCATCGTAAAAGTACTTGTACATAGTCCGGAAGAAGATCCTGTTTTCCTCAAAACCAGAAACTTCGAAGTAAAGACAGTACGGCAGGTTATGGCATTTACCTCAGGAATGAACGTAGCAGGTCCGTACATTGGATACTGGACAGAGCAGGGAAGCTCACTTCAAGCTTCTTCACTCGAGAATCCACAGGTGGCTGAAATGCAAAAGGCACTTTTCGAATCTTTATGGGCAGTCGAAATCTAAAATATATATCAAAAACTCCTCAAATCACTGCACACAGTGATATTCTCTTGCAATATAGCTCCAGGCATTTGCCTCTAGCTAGGGTTACTTTAAATAATTATCTATCTTTTTCCTCACTATGGATCTCCTCACTATGCTCTTTGTAACTTTTGCCACTGCCTTCGTATTCCTCAACCGTTAAGACGCACTAAAATAAAAAGAATCCCGATATGATAGGGGATTCTTTTTTTGTATGCACATTTTTATGCTTAAGCTGCCGCGGGCTGATCCTCAGAACTATTATCTGGTGCTATATATAATGCCCAGAATTCTTTAAGAGCCTCTTCAAGTACCTCTGCATAATCTGGTATTTGCTCCACTACATAGGCCTGAATACTCTCAGTAGGCATATTCTCATCTGTCATCTTTTCTACTGTGGAGAGCTGATCTGGTGAGAGTTTGGAGAGCATTGCAAGAGATAGGGTCTGCTCAAGACGCGGATAAAGATCCTGTATCATGATTTCCCGTACATCTGCATCAAGGCTATTTCCATAAGCCTGAGTAAGCATACTATCTATAAAGTCGCGAAGTTCTGGTGTCATATGAGAAGTAATTTATTGATGTTTGAGTATATTGTACAGAAATTTTGAAAGAGGTATATTTTTTAATCTGTACAGTGAGAGTGAACTATTATCTTAAGAAGTTACCCGCTGCTTTGTCTGAGCGATAAAGTCTTTTAGGTATGCAAGGATTGCTTCCTCTGAGGTGTTTCTGATCTGAATACTATTTAACTCATTTTCCAATGCGGTGAATCTTGCCGTAATTGCAGCAGTATCTTTGCCTTTGAGACCAAAGTACTCGAGAGCAAGTGTTTTATCTATTGTTTCCTTTGATTTAAAGTATTTTGCCAGATATTCTATTTCAATCATTGCTTGGAAAGGTTTCTGACTGTGAAGAATGCTTTTAAACTTATCTGTTGCATCTGCTTGATCCAAAGGCAGGATCATTGTTGGAAGCAGGGTAGGATTTTTGAGTAATGTGTCAGAGGCAGCATGTACTATGGCAGTGACCTGATTACTCACATGTGCAATATTTTTACTCCATAGGTCTCTTAATTCTGCTTCGGTTGCATGAATATCTTTTTGTCTAAGCTTCTTCAGTATACTATGTCTTACGATGACCATCACACGTTCTATGGTCATATCAGGGTACCGCAGACTCTTTCTCACACCGTTTTCGACATAACTTATCTGTCCCCGGTTATTCTGTATCAATGAAAGATAAAGGTCTGCTATCTCTGTTCTTAAGGCATCATCAATAGCATTTTTATCTCTTCTCCAGTTGAATGGATTGAGTAAAGTGGTTCTCTTCTTTTGTTGTCTTTGTGCTTCAGCTACAAAATCATCTTCAAGTTCTTCATTTGATCGGAGGTGATCTGGTTCGGTGATGGCAGTTTTACCATATTCAAGATGCTCCATATTCTTGGAGATGGTAATTGGCGGCACAAACTCAGCTTGGTAGTCTATGAAGTATTTCTCAGGATGAAGTGCGTTAAGAGTATATGTACTTACTTTCGTTGTAGTGGCATCTGGTGTATTGGTATTTCCTCCATTAATATCAGAGAGATATGATCCATCTCCTTTGAGTGAGGTAAGGGTCTGGAATGTTCCGTTTTGGTCTTCAAATCCGACATGCATGGAAGATGCTTTGAGACCAGGTAAAGTATGACCTCCCCGTGCTACATATCCGAGATGTGATTCATCAAAAAATTCTGCAGGAATGCTTAATTTACCATGTGCATCAGGAGTGAAGAACTTCCAGTACCTGGTACCTTCTTCTTCTACCAGAAGTGCAAATTTCATATCATCAAAGCTCTTTGGAAAATGAACTCCAGCGGGAAGTTTGGAATGATGGAGATTAGGATTGAGCATATCGTTTATTCTGAAATGCACATTGCCATCTCGCACTCCTGGAGCTCCATCCCAATGAAATCTCAGTTCATCAAACGCTGCACGACCAGGATTGTGATTGAAATGCATTTTTCCTGCTTCCTGAAAGCCTAGATCGGTGACATCTATAGATGTATGATTTGTAGAAACCGTTTGTTCTGTGAGAGAGAATCCATGACTTTTAAGATAATGCAGGGTTGATGCAGAAGTATGACCATTGGCATCAACTTGGAACTTGCTTGGATCAAGACTGTATTTAGTCATTAGTGACTTTATAGTAGCGCTGTCAGAAGGGGTTCCAAGATCTGTAAAAAAAGTAGTCTTTGTAAGAGGTACGCCTTGTTCCGTCAGATACTTTAGAGAGTCTTCAGTAAGTTTTCCATTTGAAAATTTTACATGCTGCGAGATCTCATTTTCAGAAAATCCGTTTTTAGTAAGCCATGTGTGAAGACCATTGTTATCAAATGTATAGCTCTCTGGACTCCACCAATGATGAGCGGCGCTTACTCCGGTCGCTAAGAGACTACCAAGTATAGAAGTTGCTGCTCCTGTTGCAAATCCGATCCTGCGGGCGCTCCAGACTTCCTTGGATTTGAGCTTCTTAAAGTTCTGATCCTTGGTCTCTATCATGAGACGAATACGATCCTTCGTATCTGAAATCTTTTTTACAAATTGAGTATGAAAATCTGGATTATTGTCTCTCAGCTCTTTCTGCGCTTTCGCGAGAAGGAGGAATAAATCGAGACGATCCTTTTCTATATTTTTCTGATCGCTGAAGCTGATAAGGTCCATGCGTCCAATTCCATTACCGTCTATGCCTGAGTCTGATAATTCACGAAGAGCATATACTTTTGCATAATGCTTCCAGAGTTCATCCTTATTGATACCTAATGGATTTTCCAGAAGAACTTTAAATTTTTCTATAAGCAGTTCTGCTTTTTCTTTTTCGTAAATAGTATTGTTGTGGCGCAGTTTTTCTTCAAATCCGCCTCCGCCGAGTAGCTTTCTGCTTCTGCTGTCTTTCTCAAGAGTATCTTTTTCAGGAGCAACATTTAAAGCATTTCTTATTTCTTCCGCCTGCTTGAGACGTGATGTCTCTATATTCTGCCGCATTCCTCCGATAAGACCTCCTGTAACTGCTCCGCCCAGTACACTTAATCTACCAAAGGTTGCTATACTTGATGTAGTAAGCATATTGATACCTCCGTATACTGCCACACTGAGTGAGGCAGGGGACGCAACCTGACCTAAGAAAGGAACCTTTTGTATGTTTCTCATGATCCATCTGGATGCTTTATCAGCCCATCCTGTCTGGCGGATATCGGTACGTGCATCCACATGCTGCGCGCTACCTAAAGCGATATCTATTTTAAGATCATTGATGTACTGCTGCTGAAGATTGGCATCTATTCGATTAAGTCCATCTGCATGTGTCTTGATCTCTTTGAGTCTATCTATAAAACCCTTATGGCTCTCTGTGCCGTTATGATGTCTATTATCTAAAAATGCTACTATGGCTTCCTGCTGTATAAATTCCACCTGCGGGAGAATTTTTTCATTAAATTCTTTTCTAAACTCTTCTTCTGTAAGTATTCCTGAGATAAAGTTCTTCGCCATGTCAGATACTTCACTTTGAATACCATCATAGTTTTGCTCCTCATTTTGACCCTCAAGAGTTTCATTGATGAGCAGTTCATGCTTTACTGCGGCACTTTTATCTTCATGTTCATTCCACGCTATACCAAAACGTGCCGCAATTGCATTAAGTTCATGCTCGAGAAGGTACTCTGAACCTGGAATAGCAGGATTCGCCGGATCTGCTGAGATAGGCTGTACGCGACCTCTATTGAGTCCCATAAGTTCTGCACGGTATTCCCGGTCATTTTTGAGACGCTCAATATAGAGTTTTGTATCCCGCTCAATATATCCCTGATATGCATTCCGCATCCAGGCTTTTTTGAGGAATCCTATGATACCTCGCTTGGACTTCATATCATGATCAAGACGCTCCTGAGCGACTCTTCTTGCTATACGTTCGAGCTTTTCGTCGATGCCGACAAAGACTAGGCTTAGGTTTGTGTCGGGAATGATAACTGGCGCTGGTGGAGTAGGGGTAGGAGTAGGAGTAGGAGTAGGAGTAGGGGTAGGATTAGGATTAGGATTAGGATTAGGATTAGGATTAGGATTAGGGGTCTTTAGTGGCGGTATTGGTGTAGGGTTTTTCTTTGGTAGAGGCGGGACTGGAGGTACCGGGGGTAATGGAGGAGTATCTGTATCTTCTTTTTTCTCTAAATCCTCTGGCTTGATTATGATATCTTCTGCTTTTTCTTCTGTGAAATCATCATCAATAGTATCCGACTCATTTGAGGAGTCGTCTTTCTTTTTTTCTTCTTCCTCTATAATTATAGCATCAACAGTTTCTAATTTATCAGTATCTTCAGGAGTGCTGTCATTTTCTGTATTATTAGGAATAGGTTCTGACTTAGGTTCGGAGAAGTTTGACGTTTTACTGTTTTCTACCTCCTGTTTAATGTCAGATACATTGTCCGGAGTGCTAACTTCTTCTATACTTGGTAAGTCATCTGAAGGATTAGGAAGAGATGACTCTTTAAGGTTCTTCTTATTTTGTATACCTGACGTATTTTCCTCCAAGGGCTCAGGCGTAATTTCTTCATTAATTGGAGGTATGGTTTTACTTTCCTCTTTCAAAGGGTCAATGCCTATTTCGTCACCGTTATTAAGTGATGGCTTATGTTTTAATTTGTGAGTATCGAATTTAGTATCATTTTCAGATGATTCATTGGATTCATTTTTGATAGGAGTCTTCTTTCTAGAAGCAAGTTCATCAAGTAATTCTTGAGTTTTGATATTAAGCGCTTCGTTTTCTACTTGAAAGTTCAATACTGCATAACAGAGCTGCTCTGCTTTAGCAGGTTCATTTTGATAAATATCTAACGCAGTTTCGTATAACATTTCTGCTACTTCTGCGATTTTGAGTGTAAGATTGTAGCCAATTCCTCGTTCAATTTGACTTCTTGTACTGGCATAAATAAATGACTCTACTGCTACATTATAGGTATCTTCAAATTTTTTATTCTTATTTGCGGCTTCAATATATTTTTCTATATCAATCAGCTTCTCGATATCTGATATTTCATTAGCAATAAGCTTCATACCTTGGGTATCAAAGTCATTGTATATATTCTCTTTCTGACTTTTGGTTAAGCTCCTAAATTTAGTATCTGCAGAGTTCGTTTTGTAGAAAGAGGAAAGCTCATGTAAATCTTCTATATTATTTAGCTTTTTTAATAGAGCATAATATATTTTTTCCCTTTCGGCTTTTGCATTTGTATTAAGTGTCTCATTGACTTTTTTTCCGGTTTCATCTTTGATATTCTTTTCTTTTTTCCATGACCAACCCTTAGATTTTTCATCTAATTTATTTTTATCTCCACCCGGATTATTATTGGGAGAATCTGGACCAGACGGTGTATTCACTTTCGTCATGACATCACTTTAAAATAATGCTTCTAATCATTTTATATCAGATCTCGCTATAGCGCAACGTTCTACTATTTCTTTTTCTTACCATCAAGAACTCGCTTCATAAATTTCTGCCATTTACCTACGGGTTTTTCTTCCTCATAAGGGTTATTATTGATCTTTTCTCTTTCTTTTCGCTGCTTCTTGATAAGATCTTTATCTTTTTGAAGCTGTTCAGCTGTAATATCAAGTTTCTTTTTCCCATCGGAATATTTTTTCTGAGTGTCTGCGAAAGAAACTGCTGAAGGATCAGTTGTTTCATACAGTTTATTGATACCTGGAAGGAATTTCTCAAGTAATTCAAGAACCATATTTTTATTCGTAAGTGCTTTTTCCACCTCAACTTTTTCAGCTCGAAGTACTTGGAGTTCTGATTTACGAGGGACTAATAATGCCTTGTTAATTTGCTTCATATAATTGGCTACTCCTTTTGTTTTCTCAGGAATCTCGTCCTCAGAACGGAGCATATACATATTATTTCTTGAAATAAAGTCATCCAATATTGTCTCAACTACATCTCTACTGATTGGTTCTGCATGAGGAAAAAATGTATTCACCTCTTTAGAGTTTAAGAGTTTGTGCAATTTACTGATAATTGTATATTTCTGATTTGCTCGTTCAGCGAGATCGATGCTGCCAATAGCAGCCTTATCATCGCGTGCTATAGCTTTTTTTACTCCTAATAGTCCATATATTACTGTATCTCCTAAGTCGATGAGAATGACCAATAATATAAGAGCAAGCATTTGAGTAATAGCTGCGGCTGCGGCTTCACTTTCTTTTGTTGAAGGGTTGCTTAATTTGATCTGCTGTTTGATGAATTTATAGATCTCAGGGATACTTTTAATTCCTACTTTTGCCTTATTAAGTTCTGCTTGAATAGCTGAAATATCTACTGGTTTTACATCTACTTCCATTTTTGAAATAAGAGATTTATCGGCATTTTTAGCTGCATTGATTGTATCAATGTGTAAAAGAATCTCATTTAATCTTTCAATCTCGTTATTGATAAGCCCAGTATCTTCCGTAAAGGCAGCATCCATGGACTTTAGGAGGGGTATTATCTTCTTGAATTCTCCATTGATTTGTACAAGAGTCATCTCTGGAGAGATACCTTTCTGTATTTTCTTGATTTCCTTAAGACCATTAGTGAAAGATATATTTTTATTCTGTGCTTCGAAATCAAAGGATGTGCTAAGTAGTTTCTGCACGCGGGCACGCGGGCTTTGATTATTGATCGCTCCCTGTGATTGTAGATAGCTCTTTAGTCCCTTAGCATTTGGATTTCCAATTTGATTAAACGGTTCAGCGGAACCACTAAAGGTCGCAGCCTTAGATGCCCATCCTATTCCTTTACCTGCAGCTTTACTCGTAGATGAACCAGCTTCTTCTTTTGTAACAATTGTGTTTCCAGCTTTTTCTATAAGGGAAGGAATCTTTTCAAGCTTTGATTTTTGATTGTTAAATGTTGTAGTTGCGGCTTCAATCTTTGCATTTACACTATCTATCTGTGCTTGTCTCTCAGATCCTTCATAGGTGTCGCGTAAGATTCCAATTCCGTTTGATGTAAGTGATGTAGCACTTACTATTGCACCTAAAAGAAATGCTTTTCTATGTCTCTTATATGCAGTTGAGATTCCTTTTCTAACGGATTGAGTATCACCAATTTTATCTAAGATTCTGTTCTTAAAACCAAGAATGGTAGAAGACATTCCTAAAGCAACTGTCAGGTCAATAATATGTCTGACGTTTGAATGACTGCCAAAGTAGCCGTTGATATCATGTCCTTGAAGGAATGAATCCATTGAACTAAAGGAGAATTTTGTAGATGCCACAAAACATAAAGCTGAAGCTAATTTTTTGAGTAATCTCACCCAATGAAGCTTCATTTTAGGGTCGGCAAATTCATTTTTTCTCCAAATCTCTGCTAGCTCCTCCTTACATTGTTCAACAAGTAGTTTTGAATCTAGGGCAAGTTGAGCCTGTGCAAGCGTATAAGCTTTATTTTTTGATTTATCGAGATATTCTTCACTTCTACCTGGGATTTGTTCTAAATGTCCAAATATATTAAATATTTCTTTTACCTCTATTTCTTCAGCATCATCATCAACCGGATTTTCTGCTATTGTTTTTGTCTCAGTAATCTCTTCTTCGATTTGTTTTACTAAAGGAGCATATACGGATAAAAGAGGCTGCATAAGTATTGAAATATGCTGTTTTATAGTATCTTTCTCTATTTTAATCCCTTTCTCTTTAGTAAGAGAATAATGTATAGCATTAGTAATTTCATCATTCAAAAAATTTCTAATATTGTATCCTTTGAGAGCGGATTCTCTCTCTTGTTCGGTGATTTTATCACTTTCTTTAATGGTTTTTACTTCTTCTTGAAGTTTTGTGATGGCCATTTCAACCGATGCATCTAACTGCTCTATTGATTCTACATATAATTCTACATTTAATTGTTTTGGTGATTCCGGAGTTTTATCTAAGTTCAGTTTTGATATAGCCATAAGTGTAAGAATAGAATTGAGAAGAAATCATAATATTGTAAAACAATATTGTTCGTATGTCAAAAATATACATTTTTTATAGGATGTCAATAAAAATAGTCCTGATTTATTGAATATTGCATTATGACTATTTTCTCCCTATACTCTCAAGGCTAGATTATTATGAAAAACCTGTGCAGCAATCCATCCCTGAACTTTTTGTCCTAGAAGCTCTCGAGAAGAAATCCTTTTCTATTCTCGCTATTCAAAAATTAAAGAATAAGTATAGTTCAAAATTTGCTATCCCAGCTCTTTTGAATCTGGATCTCATCAAAGCGTATAGAGATCTTTTAGATGAAGGAAAGATTGAAGCGCATCCGCAGTTCTTTGCGCTTATTCAGAAACGAAGTATCCGTACTCTTTCAGGTATTGCTCCGCTCTCTATTTTTACAAAGGATTTTGGGTGTCCTGGAGAATGTGTATTCTGTCCTACGGAGAAAAATATGCCGAAGAGCTATCTCTCTACTGAGCCGGGAATGATGAGAGCGGTACTTAATCAGTTTGATCCATATAAGCAGGTACATAACCGTCTCCGTGCCTTTGAGGTGACGGGACATAATACTGATAAGATTGAACTCATAGTACAGGGAGGGACTTTTTCTTCTTATCCAAAACATTATCAGGTAAGTTTCTTGAAGGGTGCATTTAATGCCATGAATTCTTTCTCCATCGCGAAGGAAAAACTTGAGCTTGAAGAAAGATCAAAGTTTAAGTACGCGAAGTTTGGACCTATTGATAAAAAGAGACTTAATCTTTCCTCCACGCTGAAAGATGCGCATAAACTCAACGAAACTGCAGACGTACGGTGTGTAGGTCTTACACTTGAGACAAGACCAGACTGGATTAATAAAAAAGAACTTAAACGTCTTAGATGGCTTGGAGCTACACGCTTGGAGATAGGAGTACAGCACACGCACAATGACGTGCTTATGAAAAATAAGAGAGGGCACTTAGCAGGTCACGTGATCCGTGCTACAAAGCTTATGAAGGATGCAGGATTTAAATTTACGTATCATATGATGCCGGGACTTTGGGGTACAACCTTTGAAAAGGATGTGGATATGTTCCGGGATATTCTTACAAAGCAGGAATACCAGCCTGATCAGCTGAAGTTCTATCCATGTGTAGTCACTGAATATAGTGAACTTACGAAGCTTTGGAGAAGCGGGGAATTTAAGCCAATGGAGGATGAGGATTTTTTGAAGCTCTCTATGGAAGTGCTTCCAATGATCCCGGAGCATATGCGACTGATCAGATTCATACGTGATATACCTGCGACGGATATTCTTGCAGGTACTAAGACTTCAAATCTGCGTCAGGTGGCAGAGGCACAGCTAAAGAAGGAAGGTAAAGTCTGCAGAGATATCCGGGCAAGAGAAGTGCGGGATCAGGTAGTCGTGCTTGAGGATGTAGAGATGATAGTTCGAGAATACGATGCCTCAGATGGAAAGGAATATTTTATAAGTTTTGAGGATACAAGACAGGATCTTATTCTGTCATTTCTTAGACTGCGAATCCCATCTCAATATTTTGAGAAGAAGAAACACTGGATGAAAGTACTTCAAGGAGCAGCCCTCATCCGTGAGATACATACCTACGGAGCTCAGCTGCAGATAGGCGGGACAGGAGAGTCTGCACAGCATCAAGGCTTTGGACGAAGAATGATAGAGAAAGCCGAGGAGATTGTACGAGAGAAGTATTCTGATAGACTATTTAAGATGGCGGTGATATCGGGGATTGGTGTGAGAGAGTATTTTAGGAAGTGGGGGTATGAGCTGGAAGGGGAGTATATGATCAAAAGAATTAAGGATAAGGGATGAGGATGAGAATTATGGAACCCCTATCCTTAATTCTTATCCCTCATCCTCAATTCTTTCTTTCAGTCATTGTATTGATAAGTCCTGATAACATTTTTGCCAATACTGTAAGTTTTTCATACAGGTTATTATATGTAGATTGTCTAACATGTTTTTCTATTAAGAGGATCCTTAAGATAGCAATGCATTCATTTACTGATCCCTTTGCAATTATATAAAAATTCTTTTTATCATTTTTTGTAAACTTTCCAGACCCTTCTGCAATATTTAGCACAATGCTTAGTGATGCCCGTCTGAGTTGACTCTTAAGATTTTTATCAATTCTTGGTTGTAATAAAATTTGTAAAATATCCGTGTAGTATACTTCAGCTTTTTGATAAACTGGGAATCTCTCAAAATCAAACATAAACTATCAGTTACTGAATAATACCCATCGTAACTTTTATGTCTAAGAGTGTTAATTCTTTATTTACGAAAGTGTTGTAAAAATTCTACAACACAGACGGGATGTGTTGAGGATTAGGGATAGGAATTAGGAATTAGAAATTTATTTTCTTGCTTTAAAGTTTGATAAAAAAAAGACCCTCATTGTTACATGAAGGTCATAGGTGATTAAAAAGAAAACTCTTAATTCAAATTTTAAAATTTAACTCTGAGCTTTTTTCTTTTCTTCCTCTTTTTGTTTTAAATAACTTCCGTATTCTCCGCTATAACCAGAAGTAATGGTTATATTAGAGTTGTTTGAGCCGCTGTTGCTGCGGTCATAAAAGACCATTTCTCCTTTTTCATTGTAAGCTTTGTACTCATTGTAGTTCGAGGAACTACTGTCATTCTTGTTTACAATTCCGTTCTTTACACAGGGGAGTCCTGAGTATTGAAACTCCGGCCGGTTTAAGTAAGGACACTCCTTATTAATGGCGGAAGGAGATGGAGAGGGTGAAGGTATATAATTTCCTCCGCCTCCGCCGTTTCCTGAAACATGAACAGACAATGGTGTACTAGCAACAGCAGTTGGACTTGCTGTTGGACTAGGGTTTGGAATAGGAGAGCTAGATGCCTCTTCTTTTTCCGGCCAGACTACCTGTCCAGATAACTCTGTTGTCTGTGCCACGGCATTTTGAATGCCGGGTTTAACAATGAAAGCAGAATCTGATGAATGCGGTGTAACCACATTCATTGTAGGTGCTGCAGGAATGTTTGGGTTGCTGCTGCATCCAGGTGTTGAAACAAAGACTAAACAGATACCTAAACTAATTCCTACTTTTTTGAATGCTAAAACTGATTTGGAAATCAGATTTTGTGAGCGTACCATGGGGATTTTTCTCCTTCTGAGAATGATCAATATATTTTCCTATCATTTCAGATAGGTAGACTACCTACAATATTTGTAAGCACTCGACCTATCTGAAATGATTCTCAAATGAAGAAAGCGAGGGGATTCTAATCTTATTTTACATAATGTCAATATATTTTATAATATATTTAAAATTAGTAGAAAACTATGTCCTTTTAGTGGGAATAGGACAAGAACAAGAATTATAATTCTACATACCTGTACTGGATTCTCATCCTGAATGCTTTTATTCTAGAGTAACTTTTTCTTTTCTGAGTTCCTTTCTTTCATTATTATCTTTATAGACTGTAACCTCAACTTGTTTTTCGCTTAACCAATCAACTGTAAGAGTCACATCAGACCAGAACTCTGTGCCATCCCATGTTTCATTACCGCGCAGTGTTTTAATAACGGTATCTTTGTTCTGATCAAATCTAAACATGACAAGATCCTTAGGAGCATCCTTCTGCACAAAGAGAGCTCTTTTGCCATCAGTGGAGACGCTCATGCTTGCGTATTTGCTAGTATATTTCTTGTTGAAGTACTCAAGCGGCAGGAGCTTTTGATCTGCAAGTGTAAGTACATAGATCTTTCCAAAAGAAGGATGCTCGCGTCCGTCTCCTGGAAGCTGCATCAATATATGATCAGTATCTAAAATCTGCTGGAAGGTAAATGCGTCATAGCAGAGATCATCAACTTTTCCGACTTTAGCGTCAGGGATAGATTTTTTTATTACGTTTACAAGATCTGGGAGTACAACATTCGTACCTTGTAGTACTTTTAAGCTACATGTATCTTTGTCTGATTGGAGACCGATAGAACCTTTATTTATAGTAGTTGCTATTTGACTCTGTGTAGTGGCATTCTGATTCTGAACATTCTGTAATATTGGTTCAGAGTTATTGGAGTTTTGTATGATAGGACTTACTGAGCTATTCTGATTTGAGACAGTAACTGTAGTACTGCAGGAAGAAAAGAGAAGTACTACGAGAAGGAGTATCGGGAGAATGTTCTGCATAAGAGTTTAAAAATGATGTATATACAGTATAACGGGCATGTTTAAAAATGGTTACAAACTTGACAAAAATAATTTATGGATTATTTTGTGGAAAATAAAAATTAAGGAGGAAGGAAAATGAAAAATAAAAATCTGGCTGCTATTGCCGGTCTTATAGTGTTATTGGTTATCTTGCTGCTGGTACAAAGACCATCAGACAGCCAGATTCTATATGAGAAGGTTATAGAACAAGGTCAGCCTAATGATATCTCTACGACGCTCAATAAGAGAATCGGAGAACAAAACATTGTCCTTGAGGTAGATGCACGACGATTCTACATAGAGATTGATGATAGTCAGGTAAATATGACTATTCTCATGGATGAGAGTAAAAATTTTACGGACATTACTAAGACACAAAAAAAGGAACAAATAACTACTCATGTTTCGAATGCAGACTTACTTGAATCTTTAAGTCGGGAGCAGCAGCAGCTTATTGATGAGGCAAATCATCGAATAAGCCTACTAAGAAAAGAGTTATGATAGAAAAGTATTACGGTTATCCGTAATACTTTTTTTACATGTTGCTCTTGCAATTCTTGCGTGTTTTTTGCACACTGCAGATAATTTAATCGAACTTTTATGGACAGATATTATCCGCAGGGCAGAGAGGGGATTGATCCCACAAAGATGATGCATTTTATGAAAGTGGTGACCGGAGGTACACGAAAAGCTGATGCATATATGGACAAATTTACCCATATTAATAGAGATCTTATCCGTATCATTGAGAAAAAAACGAATCGGGCTGTAACTGGACTACTGCTTGATGTGGATGCCTGTATTGCTCCTGCATATGATGAGATACTTCCTGAGAACTTAGCACATATAAAAAAGCTTTTGGAGTACTTTAAGATTGGGATCTATTCTAATTGTCATGGTATGCCGAGACTCAATATCTTGAAAGAAATGGGTATCAGATCCTACGAAGGAAAATTAGCGAAACCTTATAAGGAGGGATTCAGGCATGCGTGTAACGATGTGGGGCTTGACTATACTACTACGTGTATGATAGGTGATAACCCGAATACTGATGGCGGTGGTCTGCCTGATGAGACAGATGATACGAAACTTCGCACTATTTTTGTGCAGCCTATCCCAGATAATCATAAGATCCTGCCTGTGAAGAAAAAAATGATCCTTCCTTTTCAGAACCTCACGAGAAAAGCTGCGATTCTTGCTACTACGGTAGGGAATAAGAATATTATTAGATCTGGAAAATAGCTTAAACATTGATGGGTTTTAAGATTGTTGAATATTGACAATCTTTTTTGTTAGAGTAGATTTTTTTGGTAAATAAAAATATAAGAAGGAGTGATACATATGAAAAGCCACAAGATAAGGGTTGATAATATGCTCAAAGATGCGGATATAAGAGAGATATATACACATTTAAATATATCTACCCGAAGCTGGTTTGAGCATAAGTTACTTCCAATGTCAGATTGTTCTGAGGAAGTAAAAAACAGCATTATGGAAGAGTTAAGCGTCAAATATTTGGATGTTTTTACTCCTCTCATCATGCTGCAGGAGCAGCTCAATTATGCAAGAGAATGGGCGGCACAACGTGAGACAGTTGTTTATGAAAATAAACGCATTAAAAAAACAGATTTTTTGGCTCATATCCAGAATTTGAAAAAGCGCGGTGCAGTGCAGTTAGAGCATACCGCGAAGAGTAAGTTTTTTTCTTTAAATTATATAAAAAATATATTAAAGGAAAAGAATATGACTATCGAGGACTTCTGTTCAAAGGAAGAATATCTGTTCTTAGAAGTTAGAATGTATCTAAAATCAAAGGAAGAAGCGAGAAAAAATAGTATGGAGTTAACTAAAACTCTTTCTACTTTTTCTAACATTTCAATGGTGGTCTATCAAGTTAAGGAGTCGCAAAAAAATAAACACGTAGAAGAAATGAACCAAGTGATTGAAAACTTGATGGAGAGGTATTATGAAATAGCCTTTTCTGAAGCTTCAATAACACATTAATAAAAAAGCACCGCGTCTAATGCGGTGCTTTTATTTTACATTCTCCGATGTACAGGCTTGATTTTCTTATTTTGGATATCAAAGACTATATTAAGCATTTCATAGGTTTGTTCTCTGTGACCAGTTTTATCTAAAATAGCTTTTACACTCTCGTGTTTCGCTTTACGAAGATCTGATATTTCTTTGAGGTTAGTATCACCGCTTAGAAGAATGATTTTGGGTTTGGAAATAATCTGATCTGATTCCAGTATTGCATTTACAAGGTCTGTACCTTTCATTCCCGGCATACGCTGATCAGTGATCACTGTGTCTGGCGTATTTACTAAGATCGCTTCAAATGCATCCTTCGCATTTGAAAAGGTCTCTACTCTACACACGCGGTTGAGAGTCTTAAATGCATAATATTCCATCATCTGCTTCAAAAGCTTTGTATTAATTTCGCTGTCGTCGATAAGGTATACACTTTTTTCTGCATCACTTATCTGGTCTTTCATCTGCTCGTTTTTATTCTTCATCACAAAATAGTTAAAATTCAGTGAAATTCATTTACATGATATGAGCATTATTGTCAAATACAAATAAAGAACATTTACTTTTAGTAAAATTCTTATGTGTTATTAATTGTAATGAGATGTTACTTACTCCGCTTCTTCTTTTTCTTCCAGTTCTCTTCGCCTCCGGCTTTTTCTATCTCTGTGACTAAAAGTTCACCTTCCTCCTGTTCCCATGATTCAAAATTGTAAGAACCTCGATTCTTACGTTCTTGATAGTCACTGTAGTTTCCATACTGCATTCTGAGTTCTCCAATCTCAGGATCCACTATCCAGAGATGTGTTGCTATTTTATCTATGAAATAACGATCATGGGAGATGAATAAAATAGTACCTTTATAATTTCTCAATCCTTCTTCAAGAGCTTCACGAGCAAGATAATCTAAGTGATTGGTTGGCTCATCAAGGAGCAGTACGTTCGTAGGGGAGAGAGTAAGTTTTGCGAGAGCTACCCGGGCTCTTTCTCCTCCGCTTAAGACTTCTATCTTTTTATAGATCTCATCTCCTGAAAATAAGAATCGCCCCATAAATCTCCGTACTTCCTCTCGTGTCATATCCTTTGCAAATTCAAATATTTCATCAAGAATAGAATTTGCTGGATTGAGATGCGCAAGAGTCTGTGCGTAGTAGCCGATCTTGAGATCTTTTCCGTAGGATAAAAATCCTGTGAGGGGTTCTATCTCATTCATGAGTGTATGAAAGAGTGTAGTCTTTCCACAGCCATTTGGTCCCATAATCGCTACTTTCTGTCCTCTTTGAAGACTGAGTTCTCCTATATAGTAGAGCGGGTTCTCCTTATCATAACCGATGAAAGCGTCCTTAAACCGAATGACAGAGTCACCGCTCGGATCAGCCTTCTTAAAGGTAATAGACGGTTCCTTCAGTTCCACGGGTTTATCTATGCGCTCTATCTTATCCAGCATCTTCATGCGGCTTTGAGCAATACTTGCACGGGATCCTGCTCGAAGTCTGCGCACGATCTCTTCCTGCCGCATGATCTCTGTCTGCTGATGCTCATACATATCGAGCTTCCGTTTCTCACGCCGTTCACGTTCTGCGATGTAGTCCGTATAAGGTACCGGGTAATATTCAGGCGTACGTTCCGGTATCATTTCGAGAGTTTCTTTTGTAACTTTGTCCAAAAAGTAACGGTCATGGGAGACAATAATAAATCCTTTTTTCCATTTATCATTGAGATAATATTCCAGCCATTCTACTGCATCCAAGTCTAGGAAATTGGTAGGCTCATCGAGGAGGAGGATATCGGGTTCTATCAGGATCATCTTGGCGAGAGATATTTTTGTACGCTGTCCTCCGCTTAAGATATCAAGAGAGGCGTGCCAGAGATCCTTTGGAAACTGAAGTCCTGTGAGTACCTGGTGAATAGAGTTCTGATACAGATACCCTCCGAGCAGCTGATACTGCTCCTGCAGATCAGAATAACCCTGCAGAGTTTCTTCACTCACATCTCCTGCGGCCATCTTGTCTTCGAAAATAGACATGTCTTTTTCTATATCTTTGAGATTCTGAAAACATGTCTCAAGCTCTTCCCAGACACTATGTGTGAGATTTTCATGAAGCTGCTGTACATAGCCTGTCTGAATATTACCTGTTTTTTCTACCTGACCTTCTACAGGCGAGAGCATGCCTTGAAGGATCCTGAGGAATGTGGACTTACCAGCACCATTGATACCCACAATACCGAGTCTATCGGTATCAGATATTTTGATGGATAGGTTCTGAAAGAGAAGCTGGTCTTTAAATCCGACGGTGAGATCTCTAAGGAGAAGTTGTTTTATCTGGTCTGCCATAAATATTCATTGTAAACTTGAGCTTTATGGTACTGAAGAAATAGAAAAATGGAATAAGAAATACAGAAATATACTGCAGTTGCTATGTTTTTACAGCCTCTTGAAAAACCTTAGCTTGCACTTTTCCAGATGCACGTATAATAGAATCCGTTATCTACTTTTCCTTCTATGAAGAAAGTTCTCATTGCTCCACGTTTTTTTCAGCTTGGAAATACGTATAGAAGTTTTGCTACCAATTCCATTGGAGAGTTTCTAATAGAGCAGGGAATACTTCCTGTGCTTGCCTTTTACTCAACTGATCTAAGTTCATACAAAGATGCACAGGATTATGTTGAGGATCTCTTTTCTATAGAAGAATTTGCTGGAATCATTCTTCAGGGCGGCAATGATATCTCTGCGGTTATGTATGGAGAAGAAGAGGAAAATACTCAGGGGGTACAACCTTTTCGCGACTATTATGAACTGGCGCTTATACGTTATGCTTTTGAAAGAAATATTCCTGTTTTTGGGATATGCAGAGGGCTTCAGATGATCAATATTTCTTTAGGGGGTACGCTTTACCAGCATCTCGAGGAAGAAGACTGGCATACTCATATCAAATCCTCCACAGGAAGCTTTATCGAAAAAGACATTGAGCAGATTGAGCATACTTTTCACCCCGTAGTCTTAAGAGATGGTGGCGTATTGAAAGAGATTTTTTCTGAATCAGAATTGAGTGTGAATAGTTATCATCATCAAGGGATAAAAGATCTGGGAAAGGAACTATTTGTGGAAGCGGTGGGGATAGATGGTCTTGTAGAGGCAGTATCTAATAAAGAAAAAGGAATCCTTGGTGTACAGTGGCATCCTGAGCTAGATTGGAAAAATAAAGATTTTGCGGAGCCTTTCCTTTGGTGGCTTAGAGAATATATTCTTGAAAAATAGATATTGTTTAATGAAATTATTTTCAAAAAAATACTCCCACTTAGAAAAGTGAGGAGTATTTTTTTATTACTTTGAAAGGACTAAACCTTCTTCTCTGTAACCTTCCATGTACCGTCCGGCTGTAATTCTTTTGTGGTTTCAATAAAATCCTGCTTTTCTTCACCAGTGATATATCCTTCAGCTGGACCAGTGTGTACTTCTTTGATGATACCGAAAGAGAAGTCTTTTGTATTCACACGTATAACCTGTTTAAAGGTATGACCGGCATCTCCTCCAGAACAATTTATGATAATTGCATTATCTTTAAATGATTTTTCTTTATCCACAGTAGGTATTCCAGTATCTCCAAGATTCGGACATGTGAGTCCCGTAGTAGAAAGAAGGTGCCGTTTATTCTTATCGAAGAGAATCACCTTTTTGTAAGGCTTCTCTGGAGGTGTTATGGTAGCTTCAGGATTACTAGGCATATAGTATCCATCTAGTGCAGCAGTCACTAAAATATTTCCTGTATTAAGGGTACATACTTCACCAGGCATTACTCCAGGGAAGGTAGGATAAAACTTATCAAGAAGATCTTTCCACGTTTTCAGAGCTTTTTCATCCCGATTTTGTTCATAGAAATTCATACAAGATACTATTTTAGTACTTGATGTATTAAGTGTTTCAGGAGGCTCTGTGCTTTGATCCTCAGGAGCAATAGTACCTGTATCAGAAACAGTAATAGCATTTGTATTATTGTTCTGACTCTGCATCCCCTGATTTGTATTAGAGTTTTCTACTTGTACTGTTGTACCGCTTGAGACTGGAGTTTTCACATCAATTTTCTGAACTGTGTTTCCACAGCTAGTGACGAGAAGCATTACTGGGATTATCATGCCGTAAATACGAATGTGACTTTCTTTAAACATAGTGTAATGATAAAATTTGCGAATAAAATAATATTGTGAGACCGGATTAGCATCCTTTTTCAGGGACAATTTTTTCAATAAAAAATTTATCTCCATCTTGCCTAAGTGATACAGTAGCTTTATCTTCACATGTCCTAGTGTCTGTTGCATATTTGTATACTACAGAAATGGTTTTTGAATCTACTTTCTTCAATTCAATAAGATGTAGTGCCATTGCCAGATTCCAACTACTATAAGTGTCTGATATCTCAGAGGATTTATAGGCACCTGTTTCTCTTTTTTCAGGAACTACTTCCTGTACGGCTTTCGCTCCGTCTGCGTAACGAAGGGCTCTGTAAAATCTATATACTGTGGCAAGTGCTGCATCCTGTGGTTCTGCTCCTTCTATGACCCCACCATCTTCAAAAGAAGTCTCATTTTCATTCTGTCCTGTAGTAAATTTTCTGAGGATGAGAATAGACGGATCGCTATCTGCTGGTTGGAAATACTCCTCTCCATAAAAACCTGCTGATCCGCAACACGGATAGGTATGAAAAGTAATATATTTGTCGTTCTTCTCTGCCTCAGAATTACTGGAATACATGCCTAGGGTATCAGAATTCAAAGAAGTATTATTGTAAATTTGTCCGTTCTCATCATAAAAATTTACTTGCTTTAATATTTTGCTTTGCGGATCGTATACAACAGCAATTACTTTTTTAGCTTTATATGACTCACTATACGCAAAACCATAGAGCTTTCCATTATCCATACGAACAACATCAACTTTCCTGTGTTCTTCATTATAATAATCACATGCATTTTCTCCTCCTCCGAGGAAAGTATGTTCTCCTATATTGAGCTTATTTTGTTCTACGGATATTGTATAAGTTCCTTTATATAGACGATCACCTTCGCAGTAACCACTGCCACTATCTTCCCAGATTTGCAATTGTTCATTGGAAGAGCTGAGAGTAAAGGTGGTATTACTAGTAGTTCCTGTTTGTGTGATTTGTACTGTATTCTGTATGAAGGATTTGATGCGATTATATCCCCAGGTACTCTTACGGAAAGTAGAAGTATATCTTCCGTCTGATGCTACATCTGACTGCATATCAATAAAAAATGCATGAGAGTTTGTCGTAGTTAATAACTCAGGTGTAGTCTCTCCCATTCCATACTGAGTATTTTCTATATTTTTCTCAAAGAGAGCTTTTTGCGTTAATGTCACTGCATGAATCCTAAATAACTCAGTGGCAGCCGGCTTTTCACTTGGGTTCATATAGAATATGAGTGTATCCGCATCTATTGGTTCAGCAGTAGAGCTAAATCCTACACCCTCAAAAGGATTTGTCTTTTCATTGGCAATTTTATATCCCTGAAGGTCATTTGGGAGCTGAAATGAAAAACCGTATGTCGTGTTTGAGTAAGTACTGTTTTGGTCAGAGAGATGACCTAACTGCTCGTATGAGAGTGATACTGGATTTTGAACACCATATTTATTCCTATATCCAGATGTTCGTGTTCGGTAGAGTATTTCTGCCATTTCGCCTCGGATGATTCTTTGATCAAAGCTTGAAATACTTGTAGGAATAGCAGACTCAGATTCTAAATACTCAACAGGAGCTTCATACCACGGATTTGCAGGGTAGTCATAATATTCCTTTAAATAATCTGGGGTAAGTATCTTTGCTGCCTCCACAAAAGAAATAGGGCTAGTGGGACGGAATGTTCCATCCGGATATCCAGTTACTAGGCCGCTTTTATATGCATAACAAATAGATGCCGCATACCATTGGTCCCGTCCAACATCTGGAAATACATCAGAGCTAATGCTGCAGCCGCCTGTATCCAGATGCTGTGCTCTCACGATGATAGTTACAAATTCTGCACGGTTGAGTGTGCTGTAAGGCTTAAATGTTCCGTCAGGATTTCCTTTTAAGATTCCTTCTTCCTGCAGATAGGAGAGGGCATCATAATAGGTATTGCTGCTGTCTACATCGGAGAAGGGACCTGCTGCTTTTACTTCAGATATAGACTCTCCAGAAAGGATAGAGGTACTTGCTATACAAAGTAAAAGAAATGTACTAAGGAACTTTTTCATAGGGGTGAGAAAAGGTATATATAGTTTTAAACGTGCGGTTTTCTAAAAGGTTACATTTTTATGTATATTTGTTTTGGTAATGGATAAAATTATATAATTATGTGTATTATAAAATAATATATTAATATGTCAATTATCTCTGCTCAATAAACTAATTGTTTCATTTTTAGAAATCCAATGTACACTAGGAACATCAATATCTGAACTTTTCCGTATGCAAAACTTTCTCTTTGTTATTAATCCTGATTCTGGAAGCGCGCTTGATAAGGGTTTTCCTGAAATGATCGAGGAAGTATTTGCTGTGCATCCTCATAAGAAATACACACTCTATACCTTGAATAAAGGATCGATCAAAGATCAGCTGAAAAAAGAACTTAAAAAGAAAAAATATGATGTAGTGGTTGCATGCGGAGGTGATGGTACTGTGGCAGGAGTTGCTTCTGAATTAGTGAAAAGCTCACAGATACTCTCTATTATACCGCTGGGCACTGCGAACGTGTTTGCAAGAGCTATCCAGCTGCCGATAGATGTGAGGAGAGCTTTGGAAATATGCGCAGAATCAGACACCACACTTAAACTGGATGCAATGAAGTGTATGAATGAATATTACTTTCTGCAAATCACTATTGGCCTTAGCTCTGAAGTAACCAAAGAAGCCACTCAGCAGCATAAGAAACTTTTTGGAAGATTAATGTATATTTTCATTGGGCTGGGTAAAGTTTTTGCACATAAATCAAGAAGATACCGGCTGCTGCTGGATGATAAACCTGTAGAACTCAAGGCTGCTGACATTATTATAGCAAATACAGATGTATTTTTGGGTATGGGACTGAGTTTTGGAGAATCCATTTCGATGATCGACGGCAGAATAGATGTCTGTGCAGCACGACCTAAAACTCTGCTCGATTACGTAAGACTTACCCTCAACTTCTTTTTTACTAAATTTAAAGTAAGCAAAAAGCTGTATTTTTCTCAGTCCTGTAAGGAAGTAAAAATAGACTGTAAGAAGAAGCTGCCGGTACATGCAGATGGAGAGATCATAGGCAGCACTCCTGTTGAAATCACAGTTGTACCAAAGGCTATTTCTGTACTTTGTCCAAAGGGGGCATAGAGTAATAGATAGAACTATGATAAACTATAATGAATATTTAATTTTTCCGATTATATGAGGATCGTTTTCTTTGACTGTGAAGAGCATGATAGACAGAATCTCTATAAATTTTTTCCACAGGCGGAGACTATAGAGTTTGTAAACGAATCTCTCTCCGCAGAGAATGCTGCTGAATTTGCTGATGCAGAGATTATTTCTGTCTTTATATACTCTGAGGTTACAAAAGATGTCCTCGATCTTTTACCAAATCTTAAGTTAGTGACCACAAGATCTACTGGATACGATCATATCGATCTTGTGGAGTGTAAAAAAAGAAATATAGCAGCTGCAAATGTCCCTTTCTATGGAGAAAATACCGTGGCGGAACATACCTTTGCACTCATACTTTCTCTTTCTAGAAATGTGCATAAATCTTATATGCGTACTCTACAAGGGGATTTTTCTATTAAAGGACTTGAAGGATTCGATCTAAAAGGAAAAACATTAGGAGTCATCGGTGCGGGCAGGATAGGACTGCATGTTATCCGTATTGCAAAAGGTTTTGGTATGCATGTGAAAGCCTTTGATGTAAAGAAGGATACTTTTATGGCGGAAGTCATGGGATTTGAATATGCAGAAATCAATGATATCCTGCAGTGTTCGGATATTATTACGCTGCATGTGCCTTATAATGCCCATACACATCATCTGATTAATAAAGAACGCATTGGATATATAAAAAAAGGAGCAATACTGATAAATACTGCAAGAGGAGCGGTGGTGGATACAGATGCCTTGCTTGAAGCTCTTGAGAAGAACATCCTCTCAGGTGCAGGATTAGATGTGCTTGAGGGAGAGGAATTTATTCGGGAAGACAAGGAGCTGCTGCGGGAGAAAGGGAATACGAAAGCGCTTGAAACTCTTTCTCGAGATGACATGATCATGAAGATGGAAAATGTCGTATTTACGCCGCATATTGGTTTTTACAGTAAGGAGGCACTTGAAAGAATTATTCAAACCACATCGGAAACTATTCAGTCTTTTTATGATGGTAAGCTTATAAATACACTCTAGTGTAGTTACGATTTCCTTAAACTACTGGAAAAATATTTTTGCTGTGGTATGATTTCAGATCATCCTTAGCAATTCTCACTATGATTATACGGAATATCAAGTTCAGCCTCCTGCTTGGAAGCCTCCTATTTTTCAGTGCATGCGCACCATCTAGTACTGAGATGAGACAGATGAATTCAAATCTGATGTCTGGAAATGTTAATATGAATAGTAACGAGACATTACCTCCAGTAAATGCCATAGACACTGATCTGCCTCTTGATTCTATCAAACTCCCTGATGGTTTTTCCATCAGTTTATTTGCTAAGGATATAGATGGTGCAAGGTCACTTACTCTTGGTAAAGAGGGGACGGTATTTGTAGGTACAAAAGAAAAAGGAGTAGTATACGCACTGCAGGATACAAATAAAGATGGAGTAGCCGACAAGACAACTATTATTGCCAAAGGATTAAATCAGCCAAATGGAGTAGCATATCTAGATGGAAATCTTTATGTAGCTGAGATTAGCAGGATTCTTAAATTTGAAAATATTGATCAGAATATAAAGGAGAATGCACTCTTTAGAGTTATTAATGACTCCTATCCTAAAGAGACCTATCATGGTTGGAAATTCATAGCCATTGGTCCGGATAAAAAACTCTACATCCCTGTAGGAGCTCCATGTAATGTGTGCGAGAGAGATAGTACCTATGAAAATATTACACGCATGAATCTTGATGGAACAGGAAAGGAAGTATTTGCAACAGGAGTCAGAAATACTGTGGGATTTGACTGGAAGCCAGGTACAGATGAACTCTGGTTTACGGATAACGGACGTGATCTTTTAGGGGATAATCTTCCTCCAGATGAACTCAACCGTGCTGAAAAGGCAGGATTAAATTTTGGATTCCCATATTGTCATGGTGGAGATCTTTTAGATAGAGAATTTGGAAAAGGAAAAAACTGCGCCGATTATATAGCTCCGGTACAAAAGCTTGGAGCTCATATGGCAGCCTTGGGGATGAGATTCTATACTGGTAATTTATTTCCCGCAGAGTACAAAGATCAAATCTTTATTGCTCAGCATGGTTCATGGAATAGTTCTGTACCAGTAGGGTATAAGATTTCTCTTGTAAAACTCAATGGCAATACTGCCTCCTCCTATGAGGATTTTGCAACGGGATGGCTCAAAGATGGAAAGGTATGGGGAAGACCTGTAGATGTACAGGTACTGCCTGACGGATCAATGCTTGTCTCTGATGATCAGGCTGGAGTTGTGTATAGGATTACTTATCAGAGGTAGAAAGTGAGGTAGTAGATTTTTCAGTAACTTCATAGGGTTCTTTAAAGAGCTGACAATTTTTCATAATTCTTTGATGCTGTTCTTTTGCACAGAATGTAGAAAATGTTATTTTTGTGCACTCAGGTGTTTCTTTCTCTGGATGAGAGAGGCAATCCTTTCTTACTTCTTCAGAGATGCCTTTCTTTGAAGAATCTCTAAAAGATTTAGGAAAAGCATCAACAAGTAGACCGTTAATTGAAGCTATTGCCATTACTGCTTCATTCTGATCCTTTGAGTCAGCGGCAAGCTGATATTGTAGATATGCTTTCCTATATTCAAAATTAGTTCTGTAAAGATCACCAAGGTGCAGCATAAGTTGAGTATTATCCTTATGAATACTTAATTGTTTGTGCAGCTTTGCACTTAAAACAGTCATCTCACTCTCAGACACATATCCTTTATTGATTGCCTGTAGAGTCTCCTGCATGACAGAATCAGGTGAATCGGGCTTTTTAAGTAAAGTATTTATTTTATATGTAACCCCAGCCGTAATGGTTATTACCATTATTAATCCATATATAAGTATCGGACTTAACAGATCACCATCATCTCCTATATTTTCTTCATTCACTAGTACTGTATTTGTAGATTCTTCATTATCACTTATATCATTCAACGGATCAGACTCTGGCTTCATATGTAATAGTTGCGGGGATAAACCGGCATATGTTACTACTCTCAAAAAATGTGTCAATGTTCTTTTAACTACCTTGACCCAACTTGAGTAAATCTTCTAATAGTTTCTATCTGCCCATTATCTTTTTCAATCTGAACAATTTCCATAAAACTTGAAAGTGGACGTACCCATACTGGATGTTTACCGAACTCAGTATCTTCGTATTGCCCTTCATAGACTACAACATCTTCCAAAGTTGCTTCTAGTTTAGCAGTGGTGAGAATCTTGTACTCTTTTCCTTTATAATGACGGTAGATTTGCCCAGGCTGTACCATATGGAAAGTGGTATTGATGAAATAGAAAGAACTGAATATACTCTTTATAGACGCAGATGATTTTTTCTAACATACTTTATACTATGGCACGAAGCAATACGAATAAAACTAGCGATGAGAGTAAAACTGAAGATACTAAAAAGGAGAATGCATCCTATACAGAGGATTTTTCAATCAAAGGCGACAGTCTTATTGAAAAGCTAAAGGAATTGCTTCGGGAAGGTAATATCAGAAAGATTACTATTAAAAATAATGCAGGAAAAGTCCTCCTGGATTTTCCTATGACTATTGGAGTGGTAGGAGTTCTCCTTATCCCTTTCTGGTCTGCAGTTGCCGCTATTGCTGCACTCGCATCTCACCTTACTATTTCCATTGAAAGAAAAGAGAACGGGGAAAAGTAATTGAGTAAGAGAGTAATTCAGTAATTGAAGGAAGGCTCAAGGAGATAAGCATAGAAATTCTCCTGAGTCATCCTTTCTTACTTTCTTACATAATTACTCAATTACTGAATTATTGAATTACTTTGCCTTCATCAATAAAACTCACTATATTCATTGTACATATTAACTAATTACCAAGGTATGTCACAGTCAAAGCCAGTTATGCTCAGCGGAGTAAAACCCTCCGGAGATTTTACGATAGGGAATTATATAGGAGCTGTGCGTAACTGGGCACTGATGCAGGAAGAGTTTGACTGCTTATTCTTTATTCCTGATCTTCATAGTATCACTGCAAGGCAGGATCCAAAGCAATTAAAGGAGAGGACTTTTAATCTAGCAGCTTTTTATATAGCCTGTGGTCTTGATATTACCAAGAATAAAATATTTGTTCAGTCTCAGGTCTCTGCACATGCAGAACTGGCATGGGTGCTTAGCTGTTTTACCTATATGGGTGAGATGAATCGTATGACTCAGTTCAAGGACAAGTCTTTAAAAAATCCTGAAAATATCAATGTGGGACTTTTTACGTATCCTATTTTGATGGCAGCAGACATTCTTCTTTATCGGTCGAATGTAGTGCCAGTGGGTGATGATCAGAAGCAGCATATTGAGATCGCACGTGATATAGCTGAGAGATTCAATAAGGTTTATGGAGAGACATTCATCATACCGGAACCACATATCGAAGAACAGGGAGCCAGAATCAAGGGACTTCAAAATCCACAGTCTAAAATGTCAAAATCTGAGACTAATCCTAAGGATTCACTTCTAATGTTTGATATCCCTGATGTTCTGCGAAAAAAAGTAAAGAGTGCTGTGACAGATTCAGAGGGAACTATTAAATATGATAAGTCCAGAGCGGGGGTAGCAAATCTTATGACTATCTACAATATTCTTTCAGGTAAATCATTTGATGAAATCGAGCAGCTTTATGAAGGGAAAGGATATGGAGATTTCAAGTCTGATCTTGCTGAGTTCGTGGTAGAAACTATTGAGCCGATTCAGCAGAAATATATGAAGCTTCAGGAGGATAGAAGTTTTGTTATGCATGTCCTAGAGGAGGGGAGAAAAGAGGCTGAATTGAGAGCAGGAGTTATGCTTGCTGATGTGTATCAGAAGGTTGGGTTTTTGAGATAATATTGTAAAGGAGGATGACTATATTTCTTTTTTATCGATAAAATGATTCACAATATTCCTGAAAATGCAAAAAAAGTTTTCCAAGGAACTATCTTCTCCGTGTATCAGTGGGAACAGAAAATGTTTGACGGCTCAACAGAAATATTTGAATGTATTGTACGTCCTGATACAGTAACTATTATACCTGTAGTCGGAGATAAAATCCTTGTGACGCACCAGAAGCAGCCTCATAGAGATTGGTTTTACGCATTGCCTGGAGGAAGAGTAGATGAAGGAGAAGATCATCTAGTAGCGGCAAAGAGAGAATTTATTGAAGAAACGGGATATAAATCTGATGATTGGAGTATGCACTTTTCGCATATGCCGAATATGAGTGTTCGTTTTATTGTCAGCTGCTATATTGCAAAAAACTGTATTAATACGGGGATACTTCATCCAGATCCAGGTGAGAAGATTGAGACAAAACTTGTGAGTTTTGATGAATTTCTAGAAATTGGCTGTAGAAGTGATTTTAGGGGAAGTGACATTAAAACAGAACTTCAGCTTGCTTACTATAATGAAGAAAAGAGGCGAACATTGAAAGATCTTTTATTTTCATAGAAGAAGTATACTAATTTCTTGACGAAGAGTCCTCTTTCCCATACACTAAGCCTACTTTAGATCTCTAATTTCATGAAAGGAGGTGAAAATATGGCAGTAATTTGTAGAAAAAATCAGGGAGAAACAAACGATCATCTTTTGCAGAGATTTAAGAAAATGGTACGAGGAGCGCGATATATCATGGATATGAAACGTCATCAGAGATTCGAGAAGCCTCTTACGAAAGCAAAGACGCGAGGAAAAGCTCTTATGCGAGAGTACTATCGAGCACTTAGAAAGAAAGAAGAGTTCAAGGCATAAATCCCTTCGAAAAGATCCACCTAATACGTGGGTCTTTTTTGTTATTCTAGGGTAGGTATGGTATACTAAAGAGATATTTTTCTCTTACGTTTCATGGCAAAGCCAATCGATACACAATTTGATCACGGATCTAGTGACGGTGCTATCTCCAGAATAGGACAGGGGACTATTCAGTCACGTCTTGATTCCATCAATCTTGGTTTTAAAGAAAAAGAGATCTCGGAACGTGCGAAACAGATGGGAGTGGGGTACATCAATCTTTTGATGGTACCTATTAATCCTGATGCCTTGAGAATTATTTCTCCAAAGGAAGCAGAGCTTGCACGGGCAGTACCATTTTTCCTGATCGGTAAAGAAGTCAAACTTGCAAGTCCATCGATTGAATCACAGGAATATAAGGATCTCTACAGCGTACTTACAGCAAGAGGACTTCATGTCAGTCCTGTACTTATCTCTGAGGAGAGTCTTGCTCAGGGACTTTCTCTTTATAATCTTCATAAGATCGTAGAAAAGGAGATACGGACCTATGCGTATGATGATGAAGCACTAAAACAATATGAGAAAGAACTTGCAGATCTTGTAGCGCTGAAGGACAAATTTGAGTATATCTCGGATGAGGATGCGGTCGACGGTATCATCTTTGGAGCACTAAAGATGGGGGCGTCTGATATTCATATGCAGCCTGAATCAAAGGAAGTTTCTATGAGATTCCGAATCGATGGTGTACTGCATACAATATTTACATTTCCCATCTCAGTATATGGAAAGATCTTAATAAGAATGAAGTTCAGATCTGCACTGAAGATGAATGTGATATTAGTGCCTCAAGATGGAAAGTTCGCATTTCAGCTCTCAGATAGAGAGATTGATATACGTATGTCGACACTTCCTACAGAGTTTGGAGAGACTGTGGTGCTTCGACTCCTTGATGCAAAAAAAGGAATTGTTCCTTTCAAAGATCTCGGATTTATCGGAATTACACATCATCATCTTGAACTTGCGATTGGTGCCAGAAATGGAATGATCCTCGTTACAGGTCCTACTGGTTCTGGTAAGACTACGACATTGTACTCAATCTTGAACACAATAAGTACTCCAAAGATTAAGGTAATCACCCTCGAAGATCCAGTGGAATACCATCTTCCAAATATTTCTCAAAGTCAGATACATGAGGATGAAGGATACACATTTGGTTCAGGTCTACGCTCTATACTGCGTCAGGATCCGGATGTGATCATGGTGGGAGAAATACGTGATCTTGAGACTGCAGAGACGGCAGTACAGGCGGCACTTACAGGACATGTCATGCTCTCCACTGTGCATACGAATTCAGCAGTGGAAACTATCCCAAGACTTTTGAATATGGGAGTAAAGCCATTTTTGCTAGCTCCTTCGCTCAATGCAATTGTAGCTCAAAGACTTGTACGTATGCTTTGCCCACATTGTAGAAAAGCACTTGCTGTGAATCAGGAGGAGGAAGAGATATTTCAGAAAGTGATAGATGATATTAGAAAAGTATATAAGGATTTCAAGATCGATGTACCAACTTCTATATATCATCCTGAAGGCTGTACATTATGTACCGGTACCGGCTATGTAGGTCAGATTGCAATTATAGAAGTACTCAATATGTCTGATGCTATTCGTGACTTGATCCTTACTGAGGCATCTACAAAGCAGATTTTAGAAAAGACTAAGGAAGAAGGTATGATAACTATGAAACAGGATGGACTTCTGAAGGTAATGCAGGGAATGACTACACTTGAAGAGGTGATGAGAGTAGCTGGAGCATAAGAAGTTGAGAAATAAAAATCTTATTTTCTCTAGATCCCTTTCTTTAAAACACACTTCTCGCTAATATAGGGAAGTCTTATTTGTCATCATTTCTCTGTGAAAAATATCCAGTCCCGCATCGAAGAGCTCCGCACACTTCTGCGTCATCACAACCATCAATACTATATAGAAGAAAATCCTGAAATCTCAGACAGAGAATACGATGATCTTTTTACTGAACTTAAAAATCTTGAAGCGGCTCATCCAGAATTTGTAAGTCCAGATTCTCCTACGCAGAAGCTGAATATTCACATCCAAAAAGAATTTAAACCCGCTGAGCATAAAGCACCTCTTTTATCACTGGATAATACCTATAACGAAGATGAACTGCGTGAATTTGATGTGAGATGTAAAAAAATAACAGAAGAAGAACAAATATCCTATGTTGTAGAGCCGAAATATGATGGGCTTAGTCTAGCCGTCACTTATATTAACGGTGTGTATTCAAGGGCAGCAACGCGGGGAAGCGGGCAGATCGGAGAGGATGTGACTGAGAATATCAAAACTATAGGAAGTATTCCACTTAGTTTGAGTGAAAAGATCCCATATCTGGAAGTGCGTGGTGAAGTGCTCATGACGAAGGAAGCTTTTGAAAAACTGAATCAACAGCGGACTGAGGAAGGGAAAGCATTATTTGCTAATCCAAGAAATGCTGCATCCGGATCTGTCAGACAATTAGATACCGCCATCACAGCATCCCGGAAGCTTGAGGTAATATTCTATGACATTACTTATGCCGAAGGTCTGCCAAGATTCAAAACACATCAGGATGAACTGAATTTTTTGCGGAATCTAGGTCTAAAAAGTGCGGAGGGAATTCTATGTGGTGATATTGAAGAAGTGATTCTACGCTCCCGGGAAATGGAAGTGCAGAGGAATGATCATCCTTTTGAGGTAGATGGTATGGTAATTAAAGTTCAGGATGTGTCTCTGAGAGAAAATATGGGACTTACAGAACATCACCCCCGATCTGCCATCGCATTTAAATTTAAAGCGCAGGAGGAGATTACGAAATTGCTGAAAATTACAGTTCAGGTGGGTCGTACTGGAGTACTTACGCCTGTGGCAAATCTTCAACCAGTGAGACTAGCTGGAGTGACTGTTGCTAGGGCAACACTTCATAATATGGATGAGGTAGAGAAGCTCGATATTAGAGAGGGAGACTATGTGGTAGTAAAAAGAGCTGGCGAGGTGATACCTAAAGTAATCAAAACTATCCCTGAAAGAAGGGATGGAAGCGAAATACCATTTAAGGTCCCTGAGCATTGCCCCGTATGTGATGGAGCAGTGGTGAGACTCCCTGAAGAAGTTGCTTACCGATGCTCCAATCTCTCATGTCCGGCTCAGCTGACAGAACGTATTCGTTTCTTTGTTTCTAAAGAAGCAATGGATATCGATGGTCTTGGTGAGAGATACATTGAGACCTTTGTAGATGCAGGACTTGTCAAAAACTTTGTGGATATTTATAAGTTAAAAGACCGTTTAGATGAGCTTGTTCCACTTCTTTATGAAACTGAAAAAGCAGCAAAGATTATGGAAAGCGGATCTCTTCAGAGCAGTCTCTGGGAGATGCAGGAAGAGGGACCTAAGAATAAAAACTCTGTGAAACTTCTTCATAATCTTTTGTCATCCATCGAAGCTTCAAAGGAAAAAGATATTGATAGGCTACTCACAGGTATGGGTATAAAGTATATTGGTAAAAAAACTGCCCGTATTCTTATACAGCATGTAGATTCTCTTTGGGACCTTGTGGAGCGCAGTAAAGAAGAGCTTGATGATTTACCTGGCATAGGAGATAAGACTGCTGAGAGTGTATATGACTATTTGCACCAGGATGAGAATATTGCCTTGCTACATGGTCTTGAATCAGTAGGAGTTTCATTGGAGAAAAAACAGAAAAGTACACTTAAAAAAGATGGTAAACTCTCAGGGATGACTTTTCTTTTTACAGGAACTTTGACATCTTTCACGCGGACTGAAGCAGGTAATATGGTGGAGGAACTAGGAGGAAATGTAGTTGAGAGTATTAGTAAAAATGTAACTTATTTAGTATTTGGAGAAAAAGCAGGATCCAAACTTGAGAAGGCAAAAAAACTGCAGGTTAAGACTTTAAATGAACAAGAATTTCTTGAATTAATCAAAGAGTAAAATCTCCAAAGAAAGTGTATTTGATACTTTGAAAAATAGCGAAATTATGGTATAGTATAATGTAAATAAAAAATACATATACAAATGACTATAGCGACGACAATAAGCAGGATTAGTATAAGTTTTCTAATCTTGCTAAATCTGAGTATTACGGACACATCCGCTTTAAGTATAGAAGGTTCAAGTTCCTCGTATCAGATCACCGGAGACACACAGGCTCCCGTCTCGGCTCCTGTCATACCAAAAACAGTGATACAAACCCCTGTAACAACTCAGGTATCTCCAACTACAACATCACCTGTACAGAGTCCAATACAAAAGAAAATTCTGCCGAAGAAAAAGATTCCTGTATCAGTAAAGGCTGTGAGTGCGGAGCCGGTACACGCTTCAGCGCCTAGCGGAAAAGCTGCTTCTGAAGCGATTGATTCGGGAATTGAGATATCCATTGCAGTCTTACAGAATATACCTATTATCTCTACAATACGATCTACTATTCATCAGATCGCTGAAGGTGAAGTTATGCTAACACATGCAAGCGCATCAGAAGTAAATCCTCAGATTATCACGTTTGTACAGTATCTTTCTTTTGCCTTACTTTTACTCTTTGCCTTTGGGCTTGGGTGTATCGCAGCACCACTTAAACGCAATTGTTAAACATGACCCTTCAATACTTGTATACAAACAAAATGCTACGCAGGATACAATCTGTGTGTATTCTTGCTATGTTTGTTATAGGTATGATTCCATTCACTCAAGCTAAAGTCCTGAGTGATATTCCTACGATTCCTCTTTCACTGCGTTTCACAAATAGTCTCAAGCAGCCGCTTTCTGGATCACTTCATGTGAGAGTAAGCTTCTGGAAAAATGAAACCGTTGCTCAATCAGATGTGGATCAAGGTAGACTCCTTTTTGAAAATAACCAGTTTGCAGATTTTGTTGAACAGCAGAATATTACTGCGGATAATGCAGGTAATGGTACCTTTTTTCTCGGTAGATTTACGCCTTGGGTGATCCCAGCAGATATGAAAAATGTCTTTGTCCAAGTAGAGTATAAACGTCAGTCTGAGGAAGAATCTGCTTATGTACTTTATGACCTTGATGCTAAACGGGATGGTGTACAAAGAATCAATATGGAAACCTCTAGACTTACAAATGTATTTAAAGATCATTATGAAACTCTTGATGGTGTACTTTTAGATAAAGCAGGAAAACCTCTTCCGGGTATATTTACACTGCGTACTTCACTTTGGAATTCACCTACTTTTGATAAGATTGGAGATAGGCTCGGTGATGGAAGTATAAGACAAATTAGTAATTCATACGTAGCAGCGGAATCCTTACAGGTACTGCATCCAAACGAGAAAGGAGAATTTAGTGTGGAGATTGGTAAGATTGCTTCTGTAGGCAGTCTCTATACTGCTGACGATGTTTATCTACAGGTTGAACTCCGGAATGTTGATGATCTGACTCAAGGATTTGAGCTTATTAGACCGAGAAGCGGAGGAGATAGATATTTCATTCAGGATGGAAAAATTCAGAATGAAAGTGGACATGCTTCAGCGGCTTACGCATTTGGAGATGAGGTACTGATTTCTAAAATGCCTTCTGGTACTGGTTCTACATCCTTTGAGATAGGGGTAGGGAACACAGATCCAAATGCTATGATCGACCTTGTTGCAAATCAAGGATCAGATAAAAATGCTATCCTGCGTTTTAATGGAATGACAAAGAAATGGGAAGTGAGCAGTGATGGACTCATTTTTAATGAGATTGCTACATGGGACGGATATCTCTCAGGAACTGCAAATCCGACCTTTACGATAGGACTCGGGGATCTTGAAAAGAGTAAGTGGTCCCTTCAATTTGGCGGTGGTAATGATCTCGGAAGTCTTTCTTATAATTCAGCAAACAGCCTTTTCTCTTTTAATAAAAATGTAGATTTTGGACAAAAGCAGCTCATCAATGCGGTACTTGAAAATAAGGATACACCGCCTCAAAATCCAGTAAAAGGTCAGCAGTATTTTAATACCCGTGAGAGTATGGCATACTTTTACGATGGAACTCTATGGCAAAAAATGGGAGGCAGTAATACGTCATACGTGAACATTACTCCAGGTACTAGCGGAGGCGGGACTACTACGGTAGTAAATAATGGCACGGGCAATGGTACAAATGATTCTGATTTTACTATTAATCAGGACAATACTGCCGGGGATATTATTCTTCATTTTGGAACCCCAGTAAACCAATCCCTTAAGTGGGATAGCGTGAGTAATATGTTTGATCTTGGATCAAGTTTAAAAGTAAATGGTGAGCTTAATACCACAAATAACGTGAATATTGGCGGTACAAACCTTACGCTTGATGGACAGAATACAGGCACACCAAATGATGTGAATATTATTGCCAATCAAGGTACTTCACCTGATGGTACACTTAAGTATAATGCGGCGGCAGGGAGATGGGAAGTGAGCAATGCTGGAGGAATCTTCAGTGCGCTCTTTGATGTGTCTTCTCCGCAGGCTCTCGTAAATAAAGCGATAGATGGATCTCTAAATACGATTACAAACATTCCGTACTCAGCACTCAGTGCACGTACAAAGAGTATGGCTTTCTCTCCTGAGTACCCAGGCGTAGTTGTGACAAAAGATGGTACAGCAAATAAAGGAGCTCTTAATGCTGAAAGAGATACAGTTAATGGAAAAAATTACTATGAATGGACTACAACTCAAAGTACATTAAATGATATCGATCTGCAGCTTCAGGTTGAGTTACCTCAAGACTTTGTATCTTTCCAGGCAACACCATTTACGCTTGAATATAAAACAGAAACTGCTAATTCTACTGATAATAAAATAGATATTGCTCTCGCGGATAGTGCTAATATGCCTATCCTTCTCACGCCATCGACATTTACAAGCGGCACTGCGGATACATGGGTTACTTCAAACCTATCATTCGCTGGGGCTCCAGTCTTTGCCCCTGGTGACCGTATTACGATCACAGTAAAGCTCTCAGCTATGACTCAGTTTCATAGTGCAGTAGGATATCTTGTTCTGCAATACAATGGAAAGTAAGAAAGAATGAGACGAATATAAATAGAGCTGCAGCAGTGAAAACCCATTATTGAGTCTAACTGCGACAGCTCTATTTGCTTAAGTGATTTGTTTACACGGCGTTATTCAATGCGTTTATCAATATCATCAGTGACTTCTTGAGTTCAGTGAGCTCAGTTATATTTGCGACAAGATTTGCTGCTTCCTGTGCTTTAGTCTTTGCAAGTGTAAGGTTTCCATCTTTTTTCCAGATTTTAAATCCTTCAATAGAAAGTGCAAAGGCGGCAGTAATCTTATTGGCTTCCTGAACGATTGTCTCACTAGGAGAAGCAAGAAGAGCACGGTCTGAATATTCCTTAGCAATGTTTATATCTGCTAATGCTTCATCATAATTTTGAAGATTAATCTTTGTGATCGAAGAAAATATCTTTGCCTCTGTACGAGAGAGAAGCTGCTGCGTAAATCCTCCTTTAAGAATCTTTGCTGTGTTATACATTATCTCCATAACTTCACCTCGAGTAAGTTCCTTTCCTGGATTAAAATTTCCTAGAGTATCAGGGAAGATAATACCAAACTCCTTTGCATAGAGCATGTATGGATAGTACCATGCATTTTTTGAAACATCATTTGATACAGTTCCTGAGACTTCTTTCTGTATGCTTGTGATATCTACTGCATTAGCTAGGAATACCATCTTCAAAAGTTCTGCTTTGTTTACAGTCCGACCTGGCTCAAAGAGTCCAGTTTTATCGTTACCTTTTACTATACCTTCATCCTTTGCAGCTTTTACATATGGTGCAAACCATTCTTGTGGCTTCACGTCAGGAAATACATTTTCTGAAAGGGAAGTGGCAAAGGTATATTGTTTTACTCCTCCTGCGAGGATTATTTTAATAGCCTCCGCTCTATTTACGTTTTTGTCAGGTTTAAAATAAGAAAGCCCAGTAGTAGTATCCGGATATCCCTGGACTACACCAAGGGAAGCAAAGTATTCTATTGGTTTATAATAGAGACTGCCTTCAGGAACATCCTGAAATTTACTTGCAGCAAAAGCCGTAAGCGGTACTGATGCGAGCATCGTGATGAGTAGAGCAGAAGTAAGAATACGTCTCATACATAAGGAAAAAGAAATCATATACATGTATTATAAGAAAAATGCGTAAGAGAGCAATTGACGTAGAGTAAAGTTGTACATCTTATCTGACGATATAATTAGGAGAATGTTACAAAGTCCACTACTCATATCAAAAAAAATGAGTACAATAGTTATGTACATTCAGATATTTTCCCTGAAATAAAGAAGTATTTATTTCATTTCCGGCGTCAGGGTCGATTCACCAGTATTAGTATACCATACAAGTGCTTTATTTGCAAAAAACGTCAAAATAACCTCCTATTGCCACAATCTTATGCTTCAGCACCTCAAAAAAATCATCCCTGATCAATTTCCGCTAAGAAAGATATACCATAAGGGTATTGCTGTGGCTGCAGCTCTTCGCTTTAGACTACCTGCCCGTGAAATGAATGTTATTGGTATTACTGGTACCGATGGTAAAACTACGACAACATTTCTAACCATGCAGCTCTTACGACTTGCCGGAAAGAATGTGGGTATGGCATCCACAGTAGCATTTCAGATAGGGGATAAGGCTATTGTAAATACTACGCATAAGACTACCCTCGGAAGATTTGGTCTTCAGAAATTACTAGCTAAGATGAAGGACGCGCAAGTAACACATGCGGTACTTGAGGTATCTTCGCATGCTTTAGAGCAATCCAGGGTTTGGGGTATACCATTTAAAACCGCAGTATTTACAAATCTCTCCCGCGAGCACTTGGATTATCATAGGACAATGGAAGAGTATTTTGCTGCAAAAAAGAAGCTCTTTACGCTCGTATCTAAGAATAAGACTAATGAACGCACATTTGTACTTAATGCACGGGATTGCTATAATAAAGAGCTTCTCGATCTTCCTACGGATAAAAAAATTCTCTTTACCCAGAATGGTGAGGGGGCAGCATGTCTCTCAAAGGCAAGTATTGTCATTAATATAACAAATATCCAAATTGAATCAGATGGTCAGAGCTTTGATTTGATCATTGGAGATAAGACTTATCACACACGTACAAATCTTATTGGAAACTTCAATCTTGATAATATTGCAGCAGCACTTGGAGCAGTTATGGCGGAAGGCATCAATGCAGAAGAAGCGGTATCATATATTCCTCAGCTTACTGCGGTACCCGGCAGAATGGAAGTGATAGATCTTAAAAAGGATTTTACTATTATTATAGATTACGCAGTTACTCCCGAGGCACTTAAGAAATGCTATACAACTCTGCGTGAGAGCAGCAAGGGAGGAAAAATTCTAGCAGTACTTGGAGCGTGCGGAGATAGGGATCAAGGAAAGCGAGGGCAAATGGGAGATATTGCCACTACACTTTGTGATGAGGTATTTTTTACGGATGAGGAGCCGTACTCAGAGGATCCTCTGGATATTCTGTATATGCTTGAGAGCATAGCAAAGGGGAAGGGACAGAAGAACTATCATGTGATCCAGGATCGCAGAAAGGCAATATTTTCTGCTATGAATGAGGCGAAGAAAGGAGATATAGTTATTGTTACAGGCATGGGAGACCAGACAAGCAGAGTGGTAGGAGACAAAAAAGAACCGTGGAGTGATAGGGAAGTGATCCACGAAGAAAGCGCAAAACTATAATTATACGCTGTTATAAATTTTATTCAATTTTATTCTTTTTTTAAAAAATAAAATGTGCTCTATCTGCTTTGATAGAGCAGAATATGAGTTCTATGTATATTTACAGGGTTGATTTCTGAGAAGAAAGGAATATACTTATATATTACTTCATGACTCACAACACTATGGCAAACAATACACATTCACAGTCTGGTTCAGTTGCAGGAAAAGTAATTGCTTTGGGAGCTGCAGCGGCAGTAGGAGCAGCAGCACTTTTTCTTTCAAAAAAAGAGAATAGAAATGATATTGCAAAGAAGGCAGAGGATGTAAAGAATAAGGCAGAAGAAAATGTGACAAATCTTGCTAAAACAGCAAAAGAGAAGGGAGAGATGCTCATAGAAAAGGGTAATGAATTAAAGAATAACCTTAGCGAGACCTTTGAGGGATTATTTAATGAATCAAAGGAAGCAAAGGAGAGACTAGAGGATACAGGTAAGAAAGCGATGAATGAGATGAAAAATCTAGGTGAGAAAGCAAAAGACTCTGCTAATAACGTAAAGCATGATGTAAAGAATTCTCTGCATGATGCAAAAAACGAAGTTGCAGAAGCAACAGATCACTTAGGTGCATCGGCAGCTCATAAGAGAGATGAATATAGTCATATGAAATAGTTTGTATGATCAAAAGGGAGGACCTCATGGGGTTCTCCCTTTTTCTTTACATACAAAAAAATTGGAGTATATTCCTATAAATTTTTAATATGCTCTTATGAGTTTTCTACATGAAGCTGGAGAGAATTTGGAAAATACTATGAACGGATACAGTTTCCCACAAGAAGAGAACACTGCTGAAAATATGAGTCTAGAGAATGTAAGGAAGAAGAATAGAGAGCATTTCCTACAGATAAAAAAATCAGTAGCGGATAAAGTGCAAAATATCATGCTTGAAGATAAGTTTATTGAAAATACTTTTCCTACCTTCCATGATCTTGAAACACTTATTCAGCATGCTCTATTACTGGATAATGAAAAAGAATTTATCCTTCGGAAAGGGGTCAAAAAGTTAGGACTAAAGAGAATTTACAAACAAATTGAGGACCTCTCTCAGAGAGATGGCATAGAAGAACAAAGACTATTATATATAAAGATACTGCTCTTCATTGGGACTGGAGATTCTATGAACTATGACTGCTTTCGAAATATCTTCCATAGGTATGTCCAATCTAACGAGGGTAGCATTACTCCTATCAAGGAGTACTTTGAAAATCTAGCCAAAGACTCTGAGATCTCAGGGGATTTTTTTGAGCTATTAACTCATATGATTGAGAGTCAGCACGTACATCAAAAAGAACTAGTAATACATGACAACGTAAAAATTGCTGAATCATCACTTATTCGTTCAAAGATCTTTCAGGAAATATCTGAATCTATCTCTAATAAGGATCTTGATCTCATTAAATCCCAGATAGAGACACTGAAGGAACACAATTTGTTTGAAGAGTTTTTATGTTATTATGAGGGCGGCTCCTGGGAACTCACGGACATCTTAAAAAATTATTACAGGAGAAATACTCTTAGTTCTTTTGAGTATGAAACTCTTACTGAGAATGAGGAACTAGAAATTTTTCATTCTCTCGTACAGAACGGACCAAAATTTCTAAGGGATATAGAGAAGATTGAACATGAAGAAAAAAGCAGAATCATCATCTTTATTGAAGAGCTGAAGAAAGAATTTAATAATATATAGCCTTATGAAAGAAAGCATTACATGGCAGGAAGTAACTGCAAACTGGAAAGAAAGGGAAGATGAAATATGGAAAGAATTCTACACTGAAGCAGGTTTTAAATCCTGGGAACAGTTTCGTCTTGGATATATTCATGCGTTCAAACTTCAAAAACGCAGCTGGATCAAAAAGATTGTTGAGCAGCCCCAGGATTTCATGACTTACATGTATCCAGGCGCAAAGAAATGGGAGCAATCTTATCTTCAGAAGGGGGTAAAACCGAACTATAAAGAGATGGCATATGCTGGAAAATTTGATAACCATGACCGTATTCAGGATATTTCAAAGAATTTTCCTAGAGAGACGGAGATAATTGCATTGAGAAATCATGAAGGAAAAATAGTAACTATTGAAGGACATCACCGTGCTGCTGGAGCAGCATTAGCTCAAAGAGAGGGAAGGAAAATAGATACTACGCTGAGTGTTGTAATGAGTGATATATCAAAGGAAGAAGAAAAACAGTGGAAAGATCTTTGGGAGTGTAAGTTCATTTACCGTAAAAAAGTGATAGATACAGCAGTGATCGGTCTCAATAAAATAGGCATTCAACTCTAAAACTCCTCTTGTAATAGAAGTAGATATGATATACTGGGATAAAATAAATTTTTCCAATCATTATGAACGTTAAAGCGCCTGAAACATGTAAAGGGATGCGGGATTTCTTCCCGGATCAAGTATCAAAAAGACAATATATGTTTCAAGTGATCGCAAAACATTTTCAAAGATATGGCTTCGTACAGCTTGAGACTCCTACTATGGAGAATCTCTCAACTCTGACTGGAAAATATGGAGATGAAGGAGATCAGCTCATCTTTAAAGTACTAGCCAGCGGAGATTACCTAAAGGATTACAAGACTGAACTTGAAAAGGCAGGGAAGAGCGAAGTAAGTATCCAGGATCTTGATTCTAAACAACTATTATCAAAAATCTCTGATAAGGCTCTCCGCTATGATCTTACGATCCCATTTGCAAGATTTATGGCAAAGAACTACCGGGAGCTTCCACTTCCATTTAAAAGATATCAGATGCAGCCAGTCTGGAGAGCTGACCGTCCGCAGAAGGGAAGATACCGTGAGTTTTATCAGTGTGATGCAGATATTATTGGTTCTAAAAGTATGCTTAGTGAAGTAGATCTTCTCTGTATTTATGATGGAGTTTTTACAGAACTTGGTCTTCCAGTCACTATGAAGATTAATAATAGAAAAATTCTTACAGGAATTGCGGAGACGCTCCAGATCACAGATAAACTTGTAGCTATGACGGTTGCAATAGATAAGCTTGATAAGATAGGGAAGGAGGCAGTACTTGTCGAAATGAAATCATCAGGTATTCCGGATACCGCATGTGGAAAAATTGGAGAACTTATTGATGCAATGAGTACAGACTATGCAGCTAAGTTGGCATTCATTAAAAATCTTCTCTCTGATTCTGAAATAGGCCGGCAGGGAATAGAGGAAATAGAGTATATTTTTAGTTTTCTAAATAAGCTATCCTTTAAAGCAGAGCTTGAACTAGATCTTACGCTAGCGCGAGGCATCAGCTACTATACAGGACCTATATTCGAAGTGAAGACAAAGCTCGGCAGCTTGACTTCAACCATTGCTGCTGGCGGAAGATATGATAATCTTACGGGTATATTTGGTGTAGATGGGCTTGCTGGTGTTGGTATTTCCTTTGGTGTAGAGCGTATTTACGACCTTCTTGAGGAGCTTGATCTATTTCCAAAGGATACTATAAAGACTGTAGATATCATGCTTCTGAATTTTGGAGACAGGGAAGTGGAGCGTATCTACCCATATATACAGGAGATAAGAGGGGCAGGAACATCAGTGGAGATTTATCCGGAAAATGCAAAATTAAAGAAACAAATGCAGTTTGCTTCTGATAAGAAAACAAAGTATGTACTTTTTGCTGGAGGGGAAGAGTTGGACAAAAAAAGTGTTCAGCTAAAAAATATGATAACAGGTGAACAAATAGATATTTCATTAGAAAATTTATCAAACAAAATTTCTACACTATTTCATTAAGCAGCAAAATGACCATATTCTCTCCCCATGCTTACTACACCTATGCAAAGATTGAAAATGAGTACGATGAAATTAAAGATGAGATAGAGACTCTGATAGAAAAATATGTATCTGCACCAGCTCAAGACAAAGATATATTTGCTAAGGAGCTTATCAATCTTTCTGCAGATATGCCTTATATAGAAGAGAGATATCCGCAAATTTGGAGAGAACTTGTGGAGTGGGAAGATTTGACGCAAACAAAAGATGAATTTACAGCTCTGGTTGCTAGTAAGATGCTTAGTTTTAAAAAACTACTCAAAGGAATAGCATACTTACCAAATGACTTACCATATTTGACAGAAAAATATTCTATACTTGATTCATATAGTAATATTTATGAATTACTTGCTGATAAATATGAGGATGTACTTAAGAGTACTAATGAAAGTCAAATAGAGTTTTTCCTCCAAGATAGACTTGAAGACGGTAGAGCAGAGTATGCAATTGATAGTTTTGAATTAGTAAGATTAAAATATCTTGTGGTAAGTCTTGATGATCAAATATTAAAAAACTACATTATTGGAGAAGCTGTCGATTCGAAGGAACAAAGAATCTCTCTCCTAGAGGAAAAAGAGTTAAATAAATAGTATGCGGAAAATAGTATATGAATACCTATTCTCTTAGAGGGCAGAAGAAGGGAGATTTCTAATACTTTGTACAATGTATCTTGTACAAAGTATTAATTGTATTTCTTCTCTTGGGGTCTTCCCCGGTAGAATGAATCCCCTATTGGCTAAATGCACTTATTTTGAGTATCTTTTACTTTTTTCTGAATCCTCTTCTAGAATAAAATTATTTATTATTAATTACTATTATAACGAGTTAACCATAGGTACCATTTCTCCATTTATGTATAGGTGATAATTTACGAACCATATTTTCCCTGTTTTAAATGATTTATTTATTCTTTTCATAGAAGGTTAAGGAAAATGGTAGCAAACCTCTTAAAGGGAATTCTGTTGAGTTTTTTGATATTTTGCATACACTCCTAAGGAAATATAAATCAAATAGGAGGTTCTTAAAATATGGGTGATCTGTCGTTATGCTGTAGTGCTGTAATTGAAGGAGGATATGGCGCGACTGTAAAAAGATGTATGAAATGCGGAGAACAAGTTATTGTAATGATCCAGAGTAAGGAGTCAGATAATGTATAAGTATGATGAAAAGGAGATCAATAGAGAAGCAGCTCTCAAGGAGCTTTCTTCTAATCCCAAATTCATTCGAGTCCACACATCGAATGTGCAGGAAGCTTTAAATACAAAAAGAAACTGTATGGAATATTTTTATATCGGCAGCAATGGTATAAAATATGTAGTTGCCGATACAGATATCCCATATATATCTAAATTTAAAGAGAATGAAGAAGGACTTCTCCATGTGATAAAGAAACTCATCTATGGAAAAGTCTGCTTGGTGAAGTTATGCAAAATAGAAAGAAGTCCAAAACAAAAAAGATATGTAGCAATACATTTCACATTAGTAGAATAAAATATATCTAAAAATCACTTCCTAAGAAGTGATTTTTTATTAGTAATAATTATTAACTACGAACTTATTCCTCTATTTTTTTCATCAGGGATGTGATAATGAGCTTCGCAGCCTCTGCTCTTGTTACGTAGCTTCCCGGGCGCAGTTCCCTGCTGCCGTCACTATTCTTGTATCCTTCTATAATCTGAAGCTGATACGCAGTATCTACATATGGATAGAACCAATGATGGAGGAGTACATCCTTAAAAGGAACCACAGGAGTAAGAGATGTTTTTTGTACAGGCTGTTTGACTCTGGAGGCTGCCATAATCATCTTGAGAGCTTCCGCACGTAGTACGGGACTATCTGGACGTACAATCCGTGCGCCTGTTGATGTTTGCTCTCCTTTCATGACATCTACCTTATCGAGCGCAAGGATGGAAGAATAGTATTCATGTGAGCTGCCAAGATCTATATATGTCTGCGTGAAAGCTGCAGGTGCAATATGATAGCTTCGCAGGATGAGATCAGCAAGTTCACCGCGTGTTATATTCTCATGCGGAGCAGACGCCGCGTTTGTATGGGTAAATATTTTATATGTTTCAAAGAGATTCATGAATGGAGCAAACCATTCAGTGTTTGAGATCATAGGTGAGTTTTTTGCAGCGACTTTCAATGTAGTGGAAGATTTGAAAGGTATGATACTTATGCGCTCATTGGCAGCATTACAGAGAGAAAAATACGGTGTCTCTACTCCTTTGGAATCGACAGCAATAAATTCTTCGCTGCATGCATTCTGCTTACGTATGTATACATAATCTTTTGTTGACGCAGCGAATGCTTCCAGCTGCTGAGAGAGAGTAAATGTATACGGTCCATCAGCAGTTTTCTTCTCTACTGTCAGAAGAGATATACTTTGTGATTCCTCTGAGAGACGTGTAATAAGTGTTGCAGGTATTTGTACAAAGTACTTTTCATCAATATTGAAAAAGTAGTTTTTGGGAAGTGAAGGTATCCCAATTAGGCTTTTTTCTTCGCTGGAGATAGAAGCATTGGTACTAAAAAATGTTCTTTTTAATGGATCAAAGTGGAGCGAGACTGAATGTAGATTTAAAGCTGTGAAGAGATCATTTTTACAAATTAATTTGTCATTCAGGCAGTATGAAATAGACATCTTCAAAGCAGGAGTTGTATCTTCCGGCTCTGTGGGTATAGAGTTAGTATTCTGATTTGTAGTTCCTTCCGGGAATGTATAGGGATATTTTGAAGCAGGTTCTTCAAGTGAAGAGATTACTTTTACAGAATATGGGTCGAGCTCTTCTCTTTGGGAGTCATAATAAGTCATAGGGTCTGAGAGTAATGTCAGATCCATAGATCCACCCGGAAAATAGAAGATACCACTGTGGTCTTCGGGGCTGTATGTTGGAAAAGCAAAGGAGTTGAAGTTTGGCTTAATAAAATAGTATCCTGGAGGAAGGATGGTAGTAGCTTCTGTGGATGTACTGGTGAACTTCCATGATTTTTGAAGCTCGGTAAGCGTATTATTTACAGGTGTAAATGATACTGCTTTTCCTGAGTAAGCATCATATATTCTAAAACTTCCTGAAGGCGCAGAAAGAGTTTCTACGGAGGTTGCCACTTTTACAGTAATGTTCCCCACTGTGAGCGGAAGAATATCATATGCGATCTGTTTTCCTCCTTCAACTAAAACAATCTTAAATAGTAGAAATGGTTCTTTTCTTTTATCTACTATCTCAGGAACAAGAGTAGTAAGGTTGTCTATAACAAATGGAGCTACTGATTGAGTATTAATAATTTTCCAGCTTTTTCCTAGATCTGCAGATACACTGAGACTGTATGATCCAGTGGTTGTTGTTCGTGTCTTCCAGTTGAGTGTAAGCGCTTTGTAAGGGTCAATGACACCTCCCATTTGAGGTCCAGAAAAACGGACCGTATTTGTACTATTGTAGAGTTCTAAAGGTATACTTTTATCTTGAGATGGTAAGCCTATGCTCAGTCCATTTTTGGCTTCCAGTGCAAGTGTACTGCCTGTACTCGTTGCGGTAAACTCAGTTTTTGCAGGGTAGAAATACCACAGTGCAGACTGCATTGTGCCGATTACTTTACCGGTCATTGATTTACTATCATGTTTGACTTGTATAGTGGAAGTATTTACACCGGATTCTAAATCCCTCATTACTATTAAGATTGGATCTTCTTTTCCTTGAATGTATTTACCATCTTGCATATTCCCGAGATACACGGCTCTTGGTTCAGAATTGTCTCTCTGGAGCAGTAGTGGTACTTCTATATATTTGCTGAAGTTAGTACTGCCGCAAAGATAAGTATTCTTAAGTACATAGAAATATGAAGCTGTTTTTGCTGCAATTTTTGTATCAAGAAATGTCTCTGATCCACCAGTGGTTTTTCCTACTTCTTGGAAAACTTCTCCTGATTTTTTTCTTAGTATTGAAACTGATACTGGCTTAGTATCCGAAGGATCTTTCCAGGTGAGTCTTACTCCTGACTGTAAAGGTGCGATATTGCTTGTTATATGCATCCCTACAAATCCTCCCTGAGTATTTTTCAGACTGACCGCTGGACAATCAATGGCACTGGCATATTTTCCTTGGGAGAAAAATAAACACAGCATCATAGATACAAAAAGAAATCCTGGAAAAAGCTTTTTCATGAAAAGTTCAGAAATAAGTGATTAAACAAGCATGGTTTTTAGACGAGTAATTCGCTCTTCCATCTGTGGATGTGTAGAGAAAAGAGTTGTGAGGGTTTTAGAGTGAAATGGATTTGCAATATAGAGGTGTCCTAATGCAGGATTTGGACTCATTAGAGGAATCTCCTCCTGAACAGCAAGATGTATTTTTTCTAGAGCTCTTGCGAGAATAATAGGTTCACGGGTAAGTGTAGCTCCATAGAAATCTGCTTTGTACTCTACTTTGTCAGAACTGACGAATTTGATCACATAGGATGCAATAGGTGCCACTATCAATAATAATAATGCTCCCAGGCTATTTCCATGTGAGGTGCTTCCCTCCTCTGAGTGTTTGCTTGTGAGCGTCTGGACTGGTAGTACTGCAGTAAGAAGACCTGCAAGTGTCGCAGATATACTATGTATAAGGATCTCATTGTGTGCGATGTGACCAATCTCATGAGCCATTACTGCTCGTATTTCTGATAGTGAGAGTACTTCAACTAGCCCCCTTGTTACTGCAATACTTGCATGGGATGTATTTCTTCCCACTGAAAAGATGTTTGGCTGTGGATCCGGCGTAAGGTATAGATCCGGAGTTGGAATATTAGCTTGTCTTGAGAGATCCTCAAGTGCCGCAGCAATCTCGTGAGCAGCATGTATAGGAAAAGGCTTCGCACGAGCCATAGAAAGTACTATCCGCGGGGAGAAAAAGTATATGCAGAGATCAATGATAACGATAAGGAGAGCACAAATTGCAAGTCCCATATCTCCTGTCAGTACTCTTGCTATAAAAAGAACAATAATCGAGAGAACACCTAGCAAAGATACCAATCGGAATGAATCCATATGGATGGTCAAAATATACAGAATTTAGCAGAATGTATTGTATGTATTATTAGTCAAAAGTCTATAGGGGGGTTGTTGACATAAGTTAAAAAATAATTTTAAAACATATACATTTTAATCCCTAATTCTTAATTCTTATCCTCATCCCTATCCTTATCCTCCGAGCTCAAGAATTAAGGATGAGGATAAGAATTAAGGCAACTCCAATTAGTCTTGCAAAAACAGCCTGCATCCAGTACCATAGCCCTTGATTGTACCCTTTATGACTACTCCCAGTGAATTCACAAGAAATACGCCGCGCATACATAGAGTTTTTCCTTTCAAAGGACCATAAGCAGATTACGACCTCTTCAGTAGTGCCTGAGAATGATCCAACTGTACTTTTTACTACTGCAGGCATGCAGCAGTTTGTACCATATCTTATGGGAAAGGAGCATCCGCTTGGAGGAAAACTCTGCTCTGTGCAGAAATGTGTACGTACAAATGATATAGATGATGTAGGAGATCCGCGGCATCTGACATTCTTTGAGATGCTCGGAAACTGGAGTCTCGGGACCTATTTCAAAAAGGAATCCATTGCTATGAGCTATGAGTTTCTAACACAACACCTTCATATTGCTCCTGAAAAACTTTTTGTAACTGTATTTGAAGGTCAGGATGCGGTACCGCTTGATGAGGAGTCTATACAATATTGGATAGATAACGGAATTCCAAGAGAGCGCATCTTCCCTCTTGCTGCTGGTGATAACTGGTGGCCCACTTATGGTGCCAAAGGACCATGCGGACCTGATACAGAGATCTATTATGATACGGGACGACCGAAGTGTGAAAACGGAGATAACTGTAAACCGGGATGTGACTGTGATAAGTATCTTGAGATCTGGAATAATGTATTTATGCAGTTTTACTGCGACGGCGAAGGAAATTTTACAAAACTTGCGAAGCAGAATGTTGATACAGGAATGGGACTAGAGAGAATCACTATGGTCCTCAATGGTCATTCTACAGTATTTGAGACTGATCTCTTTAGACCTATTATTGAGACAATAGAGAAAATGTCTGGGATGAAATATGCTCCTTTCTCTAAAAAAGAGGAAGAGCTGACAGATGAAGAAAGAGCGGTTACGAAGAGTATTAGAATAGTTGCTGACCACATCCGTGCTGCTTCTGTAATGATCGGCGATGGTGTGGCTCCTTCAAATGAAGGACGCGGATATGTTCTCCGAAGACTTATAAGAAGAGCTATATATAATATGAAGAGCCTTCTTCCTGAAGGTACAAAGGTGGAGCTCACTTCCCTAGTGGATATTGTAGACGGCATACTTGGCGAGCATTATACAGAGCTCCGAAGTAGAAAGACTATTATTAAAAATACCATCGAACTCGAGACAGAAAAATTTCTAGAGACTATTGAAAAGGGACAAAAGATGCTTACTGAGCTGATCCAGAACGCAGTAAGAAATGAATCTAGAGTAATTCCAGGTGCTGAAGCGTTTAAACTGTATGATACCTTTGGCTTCCCTGTCTCCCTTACACTTGAGATCGCAAAGAAAGAGGATGTAGAGGTAGATATGGATGAATATACATTCTCTATGGAGTCTCAAAAAGAACGAAGCCGTGAAGGAGCAAAAGGAATGTTTACACGAGGTCGCGAAGCAGTGCAGACTGAGCTTACTGATCTTCCAAAGACAGAGTTTCTTGGGTATGGAGAAGATTCAAAGAGAATGAGTCTCGAAGGAGCAAAAGTGCTGAAAGTAATCCCTCTCGAGAATGAAGAGATGGCAATCATTACTGATAAGTCTGTATTCTACGCTGAAGGCGGAGGTCAGGTGGGAGATACAGGTGTAATTACACCAGATGCCATGCAGGCTAATGATGTACTTGTGGTCACTGATACACAGAAATACGACGGTGTTTGGGTACATTTTTGTAATGAAAGTACAGTGCGCATAAAGGAGGGCGAATCAATCTCCATGTATATCAATGAAGAAAGAAGACGAAGAATCATGGCTCATCATACGGGGGCCCATCTTTTCCATCTAGCACTTCACGAAGTCTTGGGTGATGGTGCAGATCAGGCTGGATCATATGTGGATGCTGCCCGCATGCGTTTTGACTTCAACTATCCAAAAGCGCTTACAGAGCAGCAGTTAAATAGTATCGAGTTCCGGGTAAATGAACTCATCAATGCATGGCTTCCTGTAAAGAAAGAGGAGCTTTCTATGAATGAAGCAAAGGAAAGAGGAGCTATCGGATTATTTACTGAAAAGTACGGTGAGACTGTACGTGTAATTACTATAGGAGAGAGTGTCTCTACAGAACTTTGCGGAGGAACACATGTCTCCAATACTTCAGAGATCGGTATCGCAAAGATTATCAAAGAATCCTCTGTGGCTTCCGGAATACGCCGAGTGGAGATGATCTGTGGACGAAGTGTCTATGATTACCTGATAATGGAGGGTAATTATGTAAAAGGTATTATGAATGAACTCAAGGTTGGTAAAATAGAAGAAGTTGTTGAGCGTCTTAAGACTCAGAAACAAGTGATCAAAGATTTTGAAGTGCTGACTGCTGAGCTCAAAATGAAGGCTGCTGCTGGAAGTATCCAGGAATTTGCAAAGGAAGTTATTGATAAAAATGGGCTGAAGTTTATTGAAAAGAATATGGGCGATGCGACGATGGATGAGATCAAGAATATTGCTTCCCTGCTCCGTAAAGATAAGATTGCTGATGCGGGTGTACTCACAAATACGAATGGACAGTTTATTGTATTCTCAGATGCTGCTGAGATGACTGCGAGAATGATATTTGAAGAGATACGGGCTGCGAATCCAAGTGTGAAGGGTGGAGGTAATGATGGAATGGTGCAAGGGAGCGGGATGTAGTTGAAAGTTATGCCGGGTATTAACCCGGCATTTTTTAATTAAGCAGAATATGATGATATGTGTATTTTCTATATTTCCGAGAAAGAGAAAGCTATGCTAGAAAAATCTCAAAAGTTAGAATTTGTTAATTAAGGTATTGAAATATAGTTATGTGAACCTCAGCGAAATTGAAATAAATCTTTGAATAGATAGACGTTGCAAAATAAAAGAAATAGTATATTTTAATAAAAATTTATTACATTTTTGTTGCTTTATGCACATGCTTTTAAACGGACTTATTCTGGTCCTTGTACTGGGAGTATTAAAATACATTAGTACATTACTAGATATTGGAGCACATAAAGATAAGCAGAGACTACAGAAACATTTTCTAAAGAAAGAAGAACTAAAAATTGCTGAGGATAATGGTTTCTCTACTGAGGTATTAAAGAAAGTAAAATATAAAACCTCAGGTAAAGTGGAAGAAATACACACTTCCCCATTCTTTTCACTTTCTCCTGATAAAGTACTGCCAGGTATCATGCTTAGTTTTTCCAAAACTGCACGTACTGTTTCCGGAGATCCTGATATACAATCAGAATTACAAAAAATCGCAGAGTATTACTCTAAAGATCCCGAATTACAGGACTATTCAGTAAGCGTTTGTGATCTCTCACATTACCCTAATGAAACTGGTTATGCTCTTCTCTTCTTAAAATCAAAGTATCCACTGGATTTACTTCAAGTTATCTGTCCTTCCCCTGATGGTTCTGAGGAATATATAAAGGAATACTCTGCTTTATATAAAAAATGGTATGAGAATAAATCTTTTAGAATACTTTTTCTCTCTCCGGATACACTGCATTTACAATTTTTGACTTCTCTTACTAAAAGTGAAGCCCAAATGCTGGCGCAAACGATCTATAAGTATTCCCCCGATACTGTGGATATGGCATATGATACCGAGCATGGATCTACTCTTGCTCTACAGCAGTATGCGTTAGCACTTGAATCTACAGGATTTGTAGAGTTTTACTGGAATTAGTTATTTTCCAAAACATTATACTCAGTTTAAATCTATAACTATTATTTTTCACTAAAACCCATGGACTACTACATCCGAAAAGCGGTCACTGAAGATGCCCCTGCTATCTCAGCTATCCAAAAAACAAGTTGGAGTAATACATATAGAAATGATGCTTTAGGAATTACGGTGGAAAAATTGGAAATATTCTTTTCAGATATGCTCAAACGTCAACTGCAGTGGGAAAAGATAATTGCTTCTGCTGATGGAAAGACGAGAGGTGTATGGGTTGCTGAAAAGCAACATGAAGTAATTGGATATGTTGCACCTAGACAAGATCAGTTTGGAAGATATAGAGTCGGAGCGATTTATTTACTCCCAGAATTTATAAGTATGGGTATTGGAAGTGGTTTACTTGAGAAAGTGAAGGAACTTTATAAAGGCAAAGTGATTGCTTTGGACGTAGCAACCTATAATGAAAGTGCAAAAAGATTTTACCTTAAGCATGGATTTGTATTTTCAGGAAAACTGGAGAATCTGCCAATTGAGTATAATGAGGAGCATCTTTTTTCTATTCCTGTGGAGGAGATGTTATTTGACTCAAATGTTTAAACAGGCTATAGAATTACGTCTCATATCTCGTTTCTTGATCTTGCCTCCGAAAAATAAAGCTTAGCTTGAAAACATACCCATACTTGAGCTATAAATAATCTAGCTATTTATAACATCGAAAATATTTGTAAAGATATGAAGAAACTTCTACTACTCACGCTTTTACTCTTAGTTCCCTTCACTGCCCAGGCGGCTAATTTTGAGCAGCCGTACAAAGATCTCAATCTCCAAGCTGAGCGTATGGAGAATGACGAAGCACCTTGGTACAATGACGGTATTGTCTTTGCTACTCTGCATTCTCTCATGTCTGGGTTTAAAGACGGGACTTTCCGTGCAGGTGACTATGTCAACCGTGCGGAGCTTGCAAATGTTCTTTTGAAATTTTATCAGAATAATAGATATGAGAATAATCTTGGTTCTCGGCTTTGGCAGTCCTTTGAGAATGATTATTACTCATTGTATTTTCCTCAGAGTGATAAGGGTGATATCAAGATGGAGCAGTCTGCGGACGGATGTACTGTAAATGTACCAGCTGGGATGGAAATAAGATTTTCTGTATCCTGCTATAATGCTAATAGTATCACAATAGAAGAGCTCATCAGATCTATCGGAAGTCAGTTTGAGAATACGAGACGGAGTGTCGAAGAGGTAGAGATTGCAGGTTTAAAAGCAAAGAAAGCTACTGCCCTTTCACTGCAGGCAGACGGCACTCTTTGGGAAGCAAGTTATATATTTATCCTTGATGAAAAGAAGCAGAAAATATATATGATGTCTTCAAGTGTGAGTTCTGCGGAAGATGACCGTGTTGTGAAGAGTTTTCAAATGAAGTAGAAACGCTGTGCAAAAATAAGCGGTACTATAGAAGTACCGCTTATAGGATTTTGTTAAAGTATCTTTGTCATCGGATACCCTTGTTTGGTTTTTTTTGCAGCTTCACCCATCGGAGTATTGTCGACTCTATACCCTCTTTTAGAAAATGAATGCATATTTCTCTCATATGCAGCCAAGAGACCTATCTGAGTATACCCATTTTCTTTCGCATAGGCTTCAATGTTGTTGAGTATAGTGTCAAAGATCCCATTCCCAAGACTTTCCTTTCCTTCTGCTGTTCCCAGGAAAATGTCAGTGAGAAAGATTTCTTTGTTCTCACAAGTCTCTGCAAGATAGAGTCTTATGCGGTACCCTCCATTCGCATGTGCTTCAAAACATATCTGATCTGAAGGGACTTTCGGGTACTTTACCTGATTAGTTTTTTCAGCTAGACTTATAAAACCAGTCAGCATTTCTTCATACTCAGGACCGAAATAGATCCCATACGCACTTGGAGGAAAGTATATACCGAGTGCAATATAATGACTCACCGCCCTCATTAAGGCGACATTATATTCCTCGTGTTCAGTGTTCCTAAGAACATCTGTTTTAAATGTTTTCCACTCCAGTGGAACTCCTACGATATTTTCCACTCTTTCGATTGGAATAAATGTTTCTGGTTTTGTCTCTTGTAGCATCGCTACCTCCTTTTTTGTATTTTGATAAAGTTAAAATACTTTTTATTTGATATTAGTCAATAACTAGGAAATAATTCTCTATGATATGTCGTCACTTTCTTCCACACTAGATAAAGTAACCATACAACTATGATTCAAGTCATGCATCTGTTTTTAAAACCAACTCACGGCAAGCCAATGATGCATGCTGACACCTTGCATGTAAAAGATGATGGTCAAATTGTTGGTAATGTCGAATGCTCTACATTGCGGCAGATCTTGATCCTGCCTTCTGAGACTATCCATGACTTCTCTCTTCAGCCGGGTGATCTGAAGGAAAATATAATTATTGAAGGATATGATATTCATTCTTTGCCTTCAGGAACAGTGCTACAAATTGGTGATGTAAAAGTCAGACTCACTATTCACTGTGAGCCGTGTTACGTCATAAAAGATAAGGTGAATATCGGAAGTATCATGCATCGGCGCGGAGTACTGGGTACATTGCTCAATGAAGGTAGTATTCAAATTGGTGATGAAGTACAAATCGGAGGTGCGGAGTTTGAACCAATTCCATATGATATTCCAGAACGCATACGCTGGTTTCTTTCTACGTATCAGGGAGATATCTACTCCACTGATCTTATGAAGGAGATAGGTCTTTCTGCGTCGTATTGCAGAGCCTTACCGAATTATATGAGAAAACTCAGTGAAGAGGAGAAAGCGAAGATAAAGTATAAGAAATCCTTTAGAAAAGAGATATAATCACATACAGCACTGGCATGTATGAGAAATTTCAATATACTTACGCAGTATTAATTACTATTTTCATGGATAATTCTTCTAAATCGCATTACTATCTTTCCTTCTACCTCGTCCATATTGGATGTTTCTTTTTAGTGGAGATGCTGCAGCTCTATCTTGTGTACATTCATGATTATACTCCGCTTCCCACTGTTATCGGTCTTCCTCTTGCAGTACTATCCAGTTCCTTGTATCTGATCCATCTTACAAGAGTAATGCGTAAAAAGAACATTAAGATTAAGTACTGGAAGTTTCTTATTCTTCCTGCACTGATTTCTTTTATTGCAACAGTGGTGGTGCTTTTCACCACACTATATGTTTTGAATATTCTACATAAAGATATCAACGACTATTTGTTGTTTCTCGAGATTATGCTTCTCATATTGTTTATACATCTACCATTAATATTTGTAATCTGTTTCAAGATTATCAAAGAAGGGATGGCAGGTAAGAGTATATAAATTGTCGAATTTCTTATTCGATGTATGTATCATCTTTATAACACCATTTCCAGTTCTCACCGGGTTCAAAGGACTGAATAATAGGATGATCTGTTTCTTCAAAATGTTTTCGTGCGTGAGTATTTTTAGAAGAATCACAGCATCCTATGTGTCCGCATGAAAGACAAACTCTTAAATGTACCCAACTATCGCCTGTTTCGAGACATTCCCTACATCCTTCTCCGCTTGGAGTGATTTCTTTTATTTGATCTAGGTGTGAGCATGAAGCCATAGAGATATATCAAAAATTAGATATACTATTGTAACATTATTCACCTTAAGAAAATAGCCTTTTGGTACTGCTAATATACCTTCCCTTTTATTTCTATACCTGAGATTGTAACACAAAAATCCTCTATAGAATTATGAAGACATGAGACGCATTCATGGAGCATTACTCCACTTTTTCCACTATCTTCTGCTATCTTTGAAGCTATATTTACAGGTCCGCCGGCAATGTCTACGCCGCCCTTCTCTAGAGGAAAGATCAGTACTTCTCCCTGCGATATACCGCAGTTTATCTCAAAGTCACTTTCCGAAAGTGTCTGGCAGAGACTCTTTGCAAAATCCACTGCCTGACTACCCTCTTCACAGACAAAGATTCCTAGATCACCATTTGATTTGATGATCTCTATATTATGATTTTTAGCTTCCTGTATCATTGCAGCATTGCAGAATGTCCAGTCTGTAAAGGTATCTAGGAGAAAAAAATGTTCTTTATGAATTACCTTAGAAAGAATGACTACTTTCTGTTTTTTATACTGTGACATTTCACCTGCATGTGTCTCTAGTTCTTCAGAGGCATATGACTGCAAATATTCATAAAAATCAGGACTGAATGGAATCGGATACTTAGTATCAGAGGATTTTTCTGCATTAGAAATGAGATCCTTATATTCTATTGTGAAGGTCTTTGCATGCATTCCATCTTTTCTTCGTTGGAGTAATTTTCTCTTTTCATCTGATAGTTTTAAAAAAACTGCTTCGGTCACTGCTATTTCTTTCCCTGCAGTATAGTTCTCCGCAAATTCTTCTATAAATATCGCATCATTACCAAATAGTGAATCTCCTATTTTAATAAAATTTCCTGTATGAATACCCATTCCTACCTGGACTGTCAGATCAGCTATTTCTTTTTGAGCAGCGATCATTTGATCTAGGATATCGTCGATCATGATATCCTGTCCGTAAAACATTTGCGTGTTATCAGCAGCCCAGATACCTAGTGGTTTTCTTCCAATTTGAGAGCCGTAAGCATATATGATCTCCTTTGGTTCACTTACAAGTTTCATTGCTTCCATAGCCGTGACTCTTTGACTAAGTTTACTTAAACCTGCTGAATCAGAACACACTACAGTGCCTTCCACCATATATGGAGCAAGCAGCTCCTGATGAGCCTCTATGGTTTTTTCTCCCTCCTGCCAGAGTTTTATAAGATCAAGAGGTATGATGCCTGCGATATCCTGAGGAATATCAGCAAGAGAAATGGAAAAATTCTGCGGCATAGCGATAGATTAAAAACAGTGATCTTGATTATAATGCGCATACGTTTATTTAAAAGAGCTACTATTTGACTGATAGGAATTAAAGATGCATATTGCTTTCTCTCGGAAAAGTTGTACATTGCAAATACTATATTTTTAAAGTGAGACATGAACACACTATCGTCCCATAAAGTTAAGGATGAAAAGTCATATGATCTGCTGCTGCCCGTAGATTTTGAAGGAGAGATTGCATGCATAAGAAAATCCATAGAAGATTTAGGTAAGGCAAATACACTGATTATTCCAAAGCTGCAAAAAGTTGAGCAAGAAAAAGATCTCCTCATGACCGCAGAAACTTATGAGGATCTAGAAAAAATTCTTGATGGTATCAAAGATGTCTTCAGCCTTATCTCTTATATGAGAGATGCACTATTTGACCGTATCAACAGCGGGATACTTGAGGACTCTCTTAAAGAGAAAAGTGTGGATGAACGTATTCTTGCTTTTGAAAATATGCAGCGAGGATTATTTAATACCTACTCTTCTTTATCTCATACTTATTTAGATTCACCTGCAGATTATGCGGAGATTGCGACAAAAGAAAAATATACTGCCGATATGAAGCAAAGCACGCTGTCTATTAATAAAATTTTTGAAAAAGATAATGCTTATTGGATAGGAAAATGGGAAGATGGAAAAAATGTGAAGCCAAATGTTTTAGGTAATATACTCAAATGGGAAGATGAAATGAATAGATACCTTATGGAAGCTCCATACTTTCAAGGTGACGAACAGGAAAAAACCTATGATTCATACTGTGCTGCTAGAGTAAGAATGTTTAAAGGTATGAAAATGAAGTTTATCGAAAAGCTGAAATTCGTAGGGAAAAAAGTAAGTAATCAGCATGTTTTAGAAGTTAATGACAAGAAATTTGAAGAATTAAATCTTCATAAAGATACCTTTCTAAGACTTTATCATATTAATAGAACCATAGATAAAGTCTCCCATGAGGGGCTTAAACAGTATCTTACTCACCGTATGTTTGCAGAATGCAGAGCAGCATTGGAAGATGGAAAGGTTTCGATTGAGGTGCTTAATGGAATGTTGAGTACTTAGTGATTTAGGCTCGATAATTTGGCTCAATAACTGGGCTCACATAATTAGTAATTGAGCTCAATTATTGTTGCCCAATACTGTGCGCCCAATCAACGAGCCCTAATTCTCCCATCTTTTGACAATGTTCGAATTCTCTCTACAATAAACCGTAAGTTTATTTTTCTTTTTATCCCACTATGGCAGAAGATCGTTTTACCGAAGTCACTACAAAAGGATATGGTTCTCGTCTCCTGAGTGCTCTTGGAGGTATTGTAGGAGGTTTCGTATTATTCTTTGGAGCATTTGCTCTTCTCTTCTGGAATGAAGGACGAGTGGATATGTCTTTGATCGCAAAGGAGGCACAGGAGCTTCCAAGTACAGAGAGAAATGCAGAATTAGATGGTAAGCTTGTATATACTACTGGCACTCTCGCAACAGACCAGCTTATCGGAGATGGTATGTACCTTCAGGATGGAGAGTATGTTTCTGTAAAAAGAGTTGTAGAAATGTATGCATGGGAAGAAAAAACTGAATCTAAAAGTGATACAAAACTTGGAGGAAGTGAAGAAACAACCATGACTTATACATATGGTAAAGATTGGACCGGTTCACCTTCAAAGTCTTCAAATTTTAAAAAACCTGAAGGTCATAGTAATCCTTCTTTGGGTATCAAAGGGGATGTATATACCGTAAACCGTGCAACTATTGGACTATATACTGTAGATCCTTCCAAGGCTGGTACACCTGAATACGATAGTCTCTCCTTAACTCCTGCAAATACTGTGCTTGGTACGCCTCCTCAGAGCGTTAGTGCTTCTGGTGCAGTACTCGCAGGTTCCGGCTCTACACTTGATACAGCTTCAGGTGCTACTATCAATGGAGATCTGCCGCGTCTGATAAGTAACTTTATCTATCTCGGAAACGGGACCCTCACTAATCCTCAAGTGGGAGATATTCGCATCTCATATGAAGTTGCCCGTCCAGGATCAGAGGTAACAGTCATAGGTAAATTATCAGGAGATAAGATCACTACTTTTAGTGATGGTAAAAATTCACTCTACACTCTGCAGAGCGGAACCTTTGAAGAAGCAGTACAAGGTATGGCTGCAAGCCACAGCACTATGGGGTGGGTTTGGAGAGTCGTCGGGTTCTTTATGATGTGGATAGGTATGACTACTATCTTCTCGCCCCTTTCCGTACTTCTAGATGTACTTCCATTCCTTGGATCTATCAGTAGAGGTGTCGTGAGCGGAGTAACCTTTGTTGTAGCTCTTGTCCTCACTATTATTACGATCCTCCTTTCAATGATCGTTCATAATATTTTTCTTCTTATTCTGATTGCTCTGGCAGGACTTGGAATTGTGTTTTATGTGATAAAGATGAAAGGACAGAAGGTGGAAGTAAGTAAGTAAGTAAGTAAGTAAGTAAGGGGCTCGGTAATTGGGCGCACATTATTGGACTCAAATAATTGAGCTCAATAATTGCCGCCCCAGTTATTGAGCCTTAATTATGTGCCCTCCATCCAATTCCTTCACTTTTTCTGCAAAGAAACTATACTAAGCATAAGAAAAGTGAAACATTCTCTCTCATAACCTGTGTAGAGTATGTACACAAACATTTATTTGCACTTAAGGTTCCTATGCTTCCGGACACCGAATTGGTCACCAACCATTTAAAAGGAGATACGAGTGCATTTCCCGATCTCGTTAGTAAATACCAGCATGCTCTTATTCACTTAGCATGGACGTATTGCAAAAACGTGCAGGATGCGGAGGATATCGCTCAGACAGCTTTTATAAAAGCCTATGAAGCACTTCCCTCTTCCCGTACAGATCTACCCTTTAAGCCATGGCTGTTTCAGATCTGTATCAATCTCTGCAAAAACTTTCTAAAGAAGAAAAAATCCATATCTTTTAGCGACATGGATTCCGAAGAAAACGAACAGAGTATACCCTTTGAAGACACAATACGAAGCAGCGAACCTGATCCGTTTGAACAGCTTGCCCTGGAAGAGCAGAAAAATCTTGTAAAAACCTCCATGGAAAGTCTGCCGGAAAAATTCCAAAGAATCCTCTCCCTGAGGTACATGGAGCAGCTCCAGTATGATGAAATCTCCAAGCTCCTATCGGTACCGCTGAGCACTGTAAAGACTCATATCAACCGTGCAAAAGCGCATCTCGAAAAGAAATTACGTACACTTATCTAAGACACTATGACACATCTCGAACAGCTCATTGAAACAATGGAGTACAAAAAACAAGGCTCTTCCGATTTTGTAGGAAAGGTAATGAAGGAGATCTTCTTCCGCGCAGAACGGCGTTTTCAGAAGCAAATTCTTTTTACCTGTCTGAGCATAGTGACCACCTTGGGTATTTTCTTCTATGTGCTTGTGGGCGCTACATCAGAGATACTTGCCATGGACTTGTATGAATATGTGGATCTCGGTGTAAGTAATCCTGATGTCTTGACCACTGCCGAGTGGCAGACTACAGTGATGGAAGCCATACCTGTAGTAGAGATTGCTCTTCTCGTAGTTTTAACAATTGTGCTTGTGTTTCTCTCGCGCAGGAGTATACATTTGATCTATAAACATTTGCTGACACCTTATGCATCCTAATTCACACCGGATACTTATCGCTTTCGCTATCACTGTAGTTGCATGTACTATTACTGCAGGTATTTTTTCTGTGGGATATGTAGTCGGATATCATCAGTCTCAAAGAAACGCAGCATTTTTCATCAATAAAAATTTTCCTCCAATTCCTAATCAGGATCATCCCCCTACAGGATCAGGTATGAAGCAGAGAGAGGATTTTCCAAAAGGACCAGTAGGGTTATTTGGAAAAGAACCAGACCATAAGTTTGCCATGAACGGAATAGTACAGACTGTGAATAGTGGTTCCCTACTCCTTCAGGATGGAAGAAGGGTTGTGAAGAGAGTCCTCTTCGTACCTGAGACAAAAGTAAGAGACGGAGGGCGTGAACTCTCCCTCGCAAACATTACTTCAGGTATGCATGTCTCTGTATTAGGAAGGGATATCCCCGGCAATCCTAGTGATGTGAACGCAATGATAATAATGATTAGAAAAAAGTGAAACTTTTTTACGTCTTAGTTGTGTAAGTAAGTGAGAGACAAATATCTCAGGATATTTATCTCTAGAAGTTTGGGGTAATTGGAATATAAGTATTTCAGGTAAGGAAGGACCTGGAGTACTCGCAAAACCGGCATCACTCTAAGGAGTGGTGCCGGTTTTTGTAGGAGGCTCGAGGGCTCGGAGTGTGAGTGATAGTGGGAGTAGTTAGTAGTGAGGGGTAAATTTTTGTATTCTATTATAAAAAAGAATTACAATAAACTTAGAGGCGTACCAAAATACTTCAATGCTTTATGCTTTGGCGTCCCTCTACGCCACAAAGAACCAGAAACTTATAGTTAGGTGTAGGCTATGAGGGACATTCTTCGCTGTATATTAAAAAAATCTTCGCCTGCGAAGATTCATTCCATTCTGGCTGTGCCATTCGTAGCTTCGTGAGAAGCGAAGAATGGTTGCGGGGATTGGACTCGAACCAATGACCTCCGGGTTATGAGCCCGACGAGCTGCCAACTGCTCTACCCCGCGACATTTCGCGTCAAACGCGATTGGAAACATTGTTCATGTTACTCACATTTGATCTTCTTGCAAGGGAAAGTGTGATTTCTATGTGGGAGTATTAAGAGTTATTTAAATATATGTAACTTTTTTGAGTATACATACGTTATATGAATATAACTTCTTTATCATAAAATGAAAAAAATACTATTGCTGGCAGCATTGTTTATTGGATTCTCAGGATCTGTACTCCAGGCTTCTGCCACAAATGTCACAAGTGATTTCTTTCGAGGAACAGAACTATTTTTTGATATGTCTTTCTACAATCAGGAAAAAGTACCTTGTATATATGGTAGCGATACATCTTATTTCACAAATGCCTGTGCTGTATTACATGGTGAGACATCTTTCTTTGATACAGGGAAAAGAAATACGCGCTCTTTTTCCATAGACTGGTATGCTATTAATTCACCTACAGAGTTACGCAGTGCGGCTACCATGGGGCTACATATACACCCAATATTGTCTGCTTATGATGATTATATTTCAGGTACACTTTCCTTTGATGAGGTATTGATAGACCAGGTTGCTCTGATGAAACCTGGGATTCGTAATACTAGCTGGATTGTGAATCCGGAATTTATTATGCAGGGGGATAGCAAAATCGGTATTGGATACTTCTATATTTCTTATGACGATGGAAGAACGGCGGGTACAGTAAATTATGGGATCATTACAAAAGATGAAGAAAAAGGTACGATGGCATTTCTCAATTATGTGATTGAATACTCTGATCTCGGGATGTATAACAGTACGTCTGAATGGAGAAAGTTTCTTGTTGAAAAAGGGCTAAATGCAGATCTTCCTGCTGATCAGAAAATCTTTGAAGAATACGTGGACACTAGACTTTTGCAGAATGTATCTGTAATTGGCTATGTGGATGGATTAAAGAATGCTGTAAGCCGTAAACGTAGCCTGGATTTTAATGATGTGCCATCCAATCATATTCATGATTCTGGTATTTTGTATATAAAGAGTGAAGGTATCGTAGAAGGATATGCAGACGGCAGCTTCAGACCTGACTCCCCTATCAATCGTGCAGAATTTACAAAGATTCTTGTGGCCGCAAATGTGAAAGAGAATCTATCAAATTGGCAGACGGATTCGGCTGCTAAATGTTTTAGTGATTTTACAAAAAGTGAGTGGTATACATCGTATGTTTGTTTAGCAAAGAGCAAAGGTATTATTTCAGGAAACCCCGATGGCACTTTCAGACCTGCAAATAATATTAATCTCGCTGAAGCACTAAAAATTGTGATGAAACAATATGCAATTAAGACGGAAGCTATAACAGGAGAACCATGGTACGAAGAATACATGAGAGCTGCGCGGGAAAAAAGATTTCTCATTACTATCCCTGATGATCCTGCACATATTGTAACGCGCGGAGAAATGGCAGATATCATTCTACAGGCGACATACCCTCAATAAACTATTGATACTAAAAAGGATCTTCATGTGAAGATCCTTTTTTCATACTTTCTATCCTCTCAAACTTCCGAACTTCACATCTCGTACTCTGCCGTCTTCATGTATTGGTATAGGATATTTTTCTATGGCTACCAGCAGTTTTTGTATCAGTTTCTTTGGATCATCATCAGTGACGATATTTGGAGTGATCGTTCTATCAGACTTTACGATCATATCTAGAAAATGATCTGACATTCCACCAGTGTTGGTAAGGATAGCCAAAGGCTTTCCTTCCTCATACGCAACTGTAAGCTCATTGATAGTACCAATACCACCCCCTAAGAAGACGAGCCCATCTGAAGAACGTATGTTCATGATATCACGCTCCATGAATCCTAATCCGCTAAACAGTACGATATCATAGCTGTCATTTGGAGACCGATATTCCTTCACATGCTCCTCCTCGGAAAAAGCTGGAGATACACCCATCACAAATCCACCTTCTTCTTTGGCTCCTTGAGCTGCATAATGCGGCAGTCCAGGACATGCACCATTGATCAAGATACAGCCATGACGAGCGATCTCTCTTCCCACTTCCCTGCACTTTTCATCATTTCCTGCCTTATCGAGAGTAGGACCTGAAGCAGATCCCATTACACCTATTTTGATTTTTCTTTTGAGTTCTTGAGCGCGCATGGAAGAGAAAGAATGAATTGATAAGCTTCATGTAATTGTACCATAAGCTTCGCAGTCACTGCAACTGATGGAACTTGCATTTTTTCAGCCGGAGATTTCTCTGAATCTTTTTTGTGTACTTTATTCAGCCGTGAGGCTTGAACATACTGCTTTAATATCTTCTGAATTTCGCTGTGAATCTGATTATTGAGGAGAGCCATATCTTTAAATTCTTTATCCATCCTGTCCATAGAACACTGTTTCCCAGGAGCACATATAGTATCGATACGCTGCTTTATAGTCAGAAAGGTTTTCTCACATCCTAGCTTTTTCAACTCAATGACAATTGTAATGAAATGCTTGTCAAAGTGTGCAATGCTCTCTTCCCCTGCATGCGGTCTAAATGCTTGTACGAGTCTAGAAAAAGAAGTCTTGTCCATATAGCAGTATAAATATGAATAATGCGCGAAAGCATGGTTTTATAAAAAACACCCGCCGCGTCGAACGCAGTTGGTGTTTTTTATGAATTTGGTTTACTCTTCTACTCCGAGAAGTCCAAGGAGCAATGCATTGATTACAGAGAGCACGATACTAAAGAGCAGCGCTGTAATGAAGTTATCCACATGGAATCCAAGAGAGAGTCCACTTGCGAGCAGGATAATGATCGCATTGATAACGAAGGTGAAAAGTCCAAGGGTAAGAACATTCAATGGGAGAGAGAGAAGCAGAAGGATAGGTCGTACTACTGCGTTCAGCACAGCAAGTATGATAGCTACTATAATCGCAGTACCGAATCCTGTGACTACTACACTATTTGGGAAGAGATAAGCAGTCAAAAAGATTGCAAGTGCACTGACGATAAGATGTACGAGAAATCTCATAGGGTAAGTGTTATGGTATAAATCAAATTTTACTATACCCCTCTTACTTTTAAGAGCAAGCAATTGCGTTACCTAAAGCCCCTTCCTACTGTTAGATGAACTTAGTGAAAAAATCGTACTGTAGGTACTATCCTAGGTATTTGCAATAAAAAATAATTGTTTTCCATTGACCGAAAAAAAGAAGTCATTATACTCCACGAGTCATCTTTTTGATGTACATATCTCCTTACCAACGACGCTAGGGAGGATATGTTTTTCAAAAGAGGCAGATTATTATAATTAGAGGGTAAAGTTACCCTATGTCGATCTAGAAAGGATAGAACATGGCAAAAAGAAAAAGCTATATTGTTCCAGGACAGGATGCATCACAAGTATTTGATAGAACTAAAAAAGGAATTCTCAAAGAAAAGAATCCTGAAACCACTACCATAACTGAGGGATTTATTATAAAGTCCCAGAAAGATCTTAAACCTCCTGTAGTAAGACACACGGGTCCTTTGTTTCTAAAAAAATAATCTTCTAAAAAGCATTATATCTATAGATGTAATGCTTTTTCCTAAATTCCTTGATTTTTCTCTCCCCCACTGCTACATTACCTACGTGTTTTCACGGGCCCATAGCTCAGTTGGTTAGAGCAGTTGACTCATAATCAATTGGTCGTTGGTTCAAGTCCAACTGGGCCCACCATAGACGATTTCTTAGAAATTGAAGCCTTAAATAAAGATGCAAAAGGCTCTTTTAGCTGATAGGAAGTCACTTTCTTGTCCTTAATATAAAAGTTCAAGAAGATATTTCCAATGATCTTATCAAGGCTCTCCATAGTCTCTATTTTTCGAATCCTAGAGGGCAATTCCGCAGAAAGTTCAAGATATTTCGCTAAATCTAAAATAACGGTCTTGATTTGTTTTTTTACTTCGTGAACGTCATCTATCTCTTGTTTCAACTGATGCTTTAGAGCTAATTGCTTTTTCAAGTCATCTTCAAGGTCCTGTATTATAATATGATCGCCTGAGTCTGCTTTATTTATCATAGTAGTTAGAAGGCTCTTTGTGTTTTTAATTGATTCTTCATTACTATTCAGTTTCGTATTTAAGGACTTTGCTCTACTGTCCTGTTCTGCAATCTTATCTTTAATGAGGATGGATGATTGCTCTTTATAAATCTTATATATTTCCTCAGTTGCAATTGAATGAGTATCTAGGAAGTCATATACAAAATTTGTTACTACGTGAGCTCTAACAGATTTATTTAACTGACTACAAGAGTCGTTATCACATCTGTAGTAATAGTACTCAGTGATAGAATCAGCATTTTTCTTCTTTGTAAGGCCTGATACAAAAGGTTCTTCACAATACCCACAGAATACTTGCCCTCTAAGTAAGTTAGCTCGTATAGATTGTTTCTCTGTTCTTCTGGCATTGAAAGTACGTGTACTAATCTTATTTACTTTGCAGTATGTTTCTGCGCTGACCATAGGTACAAAATCATATTTCTCATTTAAGTTTACGAATTCATCTCCATAATGAAGAACTCCACAGTACAAAGGATCTTTAAAAAAGTTTGATAAAAACTTTTTATCAACTGTAAATATTTTACGCTCATGTTTATCAGAGTACTTAACTGTGTAGTTATTATCATTTAAAAACTGAGCAATTTGTTCTAGGTTCTTACTATCAAGGCGCATATCCCATGCCTTCTTTAAAAGCATAAAGCTTTCTCCATCTGCTCTGAGTAATAAATTTCTATCTTTAACATAACCATGTTTACCTTTATTTAAGAACTTACCATCTCCTAGACTTCTTAGATTACCTCTTGTGACATCATCACTTAGTTTATCTGAATACTGCTTTGAGAAAACAAATGCCATACCTAGTAGCATTTTTCCAGATGTATCATTGGTAAATGTATAACTAACAAATTTCAAATCTTTAATAATTCCTTTATCAATCATATCAATGATTTCTCCGCCCTCTTTCATGTTTCGAGCTAATCGATCGGGATGCCAAGCTATTATCCCATCATACTTTCCTTTCCTGAAGTCTTCGAGCATTTTGTTGAACTTAGGACGGATACCGGGTTCCTTTGCTGACTCAGATTCTTGAATAATATCTACTATCTTAAATTTACCTTTTGCAAGTGCGTTGCACTCCGCAACTTGATCACCTAATGAACGTACTTGCCTTTCTTGGCTTTCCTGTGATTTACGCACGTAAATAACGTATTTATAGCTCTCAGGAGCTATATAATCCGAATTCGTGGATTGTTCCTCAAGAAAGAGTTCGAGAAGCTCCTCAGGGCTTTGTATTGTCATTGTATAGATACAGAAATTGATAAGTAGATTTTAGCAGAAGACTTTTTTGTTAGTAGTGTTTTTTATCTTAAGATTGCGATGTATTGGATATCTGCTACACTCCAAGTGTTGACCCAATTTGCCTAAACATGCCATGTGGCACGCTCATTCCTGCTTTATTGCCAGAGGTGGGCGTACGTGCCAATAAGGCTACCGTATGGCAGGCGTATTGGGTCAACCACGTACGTCCTTTTTTGTTTGTTAACTTTTTTCTATGGATGCAACTGTGAAGAAGAATTGGTATTCTAAATGGTGGGGTATTCTACTCACGATTGTATTTTTTTATGTCTTGGTTCCCTACTTAGTATGGACCAAAACAACATGGAATAAGTGGATAAAAATAGGAATAACAGTTCTTTGTATTCTTGTATTCATTAGTATAGGAAATAACGCAGCAAAAAATAAAGAAGATGCACTGAAACTAGCAGTACAAGCAGAGACGTATTTGAGCGAACAACAGATAGATAAAGCCTTAGAATCAGTTAATCAATCAAAGGAGCTATATAGTTCAAAGGACAATCCAGCCATTGCTCTAGAAGAGAAGATTAAGAAGGTACAGTCTGAAGCATTCCTGAAAGACTCTTTAATGCAGCTCAATGACAATGAAGTGACTCTCTTGAAAGAAGGTAAACTTGAGAAAGTGTATGTAGATAATGCTAACTTAAATAAGATTTTTATAGCAAAATTAAGTGTGAATATTAATAAGCGTGAAGAATACATCACAGCTCAAAAAGAGGAGGAAGCAAAGAAGAAAGAAGCTGAGGCTATTAAACAGAAAGAAGACGAAGCTAAACAAAAGACTGAAAGAATTGAAAAACAGTTTAGTAAATGGGATGGATCACATATTGAACTTACAAAGCTTATTAAAGCAGGTATGAATAATCCTAAAAGCTATGAGCATGTGATGACTACCTATGCTGTAAATGAGGCAGAAAGCACGATGAGAGTAACTACAGCATTTAGAGGCACAAATGCTTTTGGAGCTATTGTAACGAATACTATCGTGGCTACAATGACCCTAGATGGTGATAATATACAAATTATTGAATAAGAGTTTAAACATATAAAAAAAGCTCTAGTATTTCTACTAGGGCTTTTTTATGCTGAAGCTTGGAGAAGATCTAATGATACTTCTGCATCTCTAATATACTCTTCCCACGACTGCTTCTTTTCATCTTTCATAATCTTCAATCCTTTCAGTTCTATTAACTGAGCATTAATAGAAAGTAATTGCTTGATTCCTCCTATGTATTGATTCAAATGAGCAGTTTTGCTTATCTTTAAAGCTAGATTACTTCTAAGTTCTTTTAAAGACTCTATCATGTGGCTACGTTCTATTGCTGTATCAGTCTCATGTAAAGTAATTTCTTCTATTGCTTGATCAATGTATTTCTTAGCCGTTCTCCACTGCTTTATTTCTGGAATCTCTTCTAAGATTATAGTAGGTGAACTAATACCAAGTGAAACAAGATATCTTACTCTTTGATACACTTTAATTTTCTGATCCCCCATATATATGTAATTAAATACATATCTACTATTAGTGTTAGTTCAAGTACTACTTAGGCTGTACATGACTAGCTCCTGTTAAGGTAATTCTTTCCCCGTTATTGCCAAGTACTACATTTGGTGGTAATTGACTACTTGTGTTTTGTGATGCTGCGATTATCTGAGGCAGAGAGCCTGTAGGAGGTGTTGATTCTTGAGCCATGTAATGATTTATAAAATATATTAATGTTTTTTAATCTTTAAGAAATTTTCTATCTAGCTTACCTATGATTTTACCTTTATCATTAAGTGTAAAGATACCATTCATTTTTACTCTACCCTCTTTGGCTGTTCTATCTCCACCTATAATGTGTTTTTTACCTTGGCAAATCCAAAAGATACTATAACCTTTTTTATCTAAAAAACGAGAGAATTTATCTTTATTTATTAATAACATGGAAGGGCGTTCAGCATCAAATATATTATAAGGCATAGCAACTAATTCTCCGCTTTCATCAAAAAATCTTCCATCCGTATATTGTTGCTTTAATGACATTTGCTCAACTAACCATTTTGACGGCAAATGTATTGAGATACTATGGTTATATGAACAATCTAATGTAAATTCATTTAAGTAGATATCGTCTGTTACTATGACTGGAATATTTTCATCTCCAACAGGTCTATTGACATTGTAATCATCTCTGATGTTATTAAAAGCTAACGAATTAGGATATTCACCTAAGAAAACTTCATAAAAGTTATTTGATTGTGGCATCCAGTTTCCCATAAAATCTTGTGCTTCTCCCCAGGTATAGAATCTTTTGGAATCTTCTTTTTTTACAAGATAGCTTTTTACTAGATAAAAAGCAGCTCTAGTTGCAATAGTGTATTTTTCATGCTCAGGAGGAACCTCTTCTTCCCACGTAAAGTTACCTTCTAATGTGAACCACTCATTGTTATTATCATCAGATAAATTAATTACATGCTTTATATCTGGCATATCGTCACATTGCGTGAGCCAGTCGCTATAAGTTTTACCTTCTAGCCAAGCAGAATAATCCAAGTACTTTTTTTTCCAATCTGATAAATTTATAGATCTTTTTAAATTAGTATCATCTTTTATGATAAACGATGGATCTATGTCACGTATATAAGGTATCCACGGTCCTTCATAATTATGTTCAGAGTTATTTGTAAGCCGTTCACCTCTAAATGCGAAATGATCTGATACTAATGCAATGAATTCATGAAATGCTATCCATTGATATTTTTTTCCTATCCGCTCTGCTTTATGATCAGTACGATCCGCTCCGTAGTTAATACTATTGTCGAAATCATTATGTATACTTGGATCAAAGCCAAGTTCTATTACTCTATTAAGAATCCACCTTTGGGCAATACCTGTATCAAAAAACTCTGTTGGATCATTCATAGTTAAATTTTCGTTGAGATAAGGTTGCAATTCCTTTTCAAAATAGAGACACTGAGCTGACGATAATGCCGCTTTAAAGTTAGTAATAGCCTTTTCTCTTCTATCCTTCTCAGCGTGTAGATTTTCTTTTAATTCTTCTTTATTAGAAAGTTTATCAGATTGAATCTCTAAGTCTTTAAATAGAGATGCTAAGTCTAAACCATAAAAAGGAGAAATCTTTTTCCATGATTCTTTTTGATGTTCATTTAGATCTGCGAGAAATTTTTCTAGTAACTTTTCTTTAGCTATTTCTAAAGACTCTAGCGACTTATTAGTCCATGCACCTAAGGAGGAGCTTACGACGTAATTTCCAAAATCAGCTGGAAATCCTCCATATTTATACATTAACGATGACCAGATTGCCGAATAGTCCTTATTTACATAGTATTTTGTCTTCAACTCTTCTTCTGTAGGAATTTCTTTTGGCCATAAACTTTTATAAGGTGGGATTGTATTTATTACTTCGATGTCTAATACGATTTGATTAGCTGTAATAGCTTCTATAGTACCTCGTGCATAATCTCTTATTAGTATATGTGGAAGCGGTGATTTAGTTATGAAAAAAGTTGAATATAAATACTCACCTAGTATCTTTAAATTTAAAGAATCCTCTTTGTTAAGTAGTGCACATCCATAAGCGACAGCACATAATCGCTCTAGAACATATAAATCATTAGTATCTTCAAACCTTTTTAATAGTTTATATAAGACAGCAATATTTTTATTTAAGATTATTACAAGTCCCTTAGTTGCTTTATCTCTAATGTAGCGATTAGATGATGTAAGAAACCATGACAAAGTGACTGAAATTAAAAAGAGGGCTTCTTCTTTTACTACTGATGAAGCTTGACTTGTATTGACCCATCCAAGAATTCTATCTACTGCACTTCTATTCTCAAATTCTCTATGCAAGAATGATGACCACCATGCATCACGGTCTGGCATATCCATATCGTTCAGATGTTTATATAGAAATTGAGCATTGAAAGGATGAGTTGGAACTTGTGATATTGTAAGTAAGGCATTTAAGAAAGCGTCGTTAGTTCTAGTTGATGTAATAATATGATCGTTAACGATACGGAGTGTATTTAGCAAATCTTTTGAGAAGGCTTTAGGATTTCTCCATATTATGCTTTCTACAAATGCTTCTTTCATAATATCTAAAAAGTATGGATCTTCATCAAAATAAGGTAAGACTTCTATGAATTCTATACCTTTAAGGTGCTCTGGACATTGAATTGAGAGTGCCTGAATGATGCCTATATTTACATGTTTGAATAAGAATGTTCCTAAGTCTGTATCTTTAGAAAAAAACTCTATCGCGGTAGTAATATTTTTATTTTGTTTGCCATATTTAGCTTCATATTTTTTGAAAATAAATCTTCCAATTAAATGATCACTGAACTTTTGAAAAGGAAATCTATATCGAAAAGTTTTATTATATGGAATCTTTGTTAAGAGCATATTATTTTCTAATGCTATAATTAGCTTCATGCCTTCAATATGTGGGAATGCATTCCTAATTATTTCTATAAGCTTATCTTCCAATATAAAATCACTATTCTCCTGAACCATACTTTCAGCTACTTTCTCAATAACTAAATCCCAGATATTTTTACCAGACCCGTTTGGTATACTAAATGTATCTGCAATTTTCTCTGAAACACTATCAACAAAGTTTTCAAAAATATAAGTAGCACCTTCATGGCCTCTAAAGATTTGTTTGTTCTGTTTATTCTTTTTCTTTTTAAAAGCCTTACAAAATAATAGAAGAAACAATGGGTTCTGAAACTCAGGTACAAGTAGAGGTAGTTCTGGTAAGGGTAATGAAAATTCACTAAAAAACTTATATATGGCTTCCCATTCTTTAAAGAGAAAACCTTTATGTTCAAATAAAGTAAACTCTTTTTTCTGGTCTTCAGTTAAAACATCTTCTTCAAACCCGCCCCTAATGCTGATGACGAATCCAATATTGGGATATTTCTTTATGTCAGAGAGTATACTTGTAATATTATTTTTCCAAAATAAAGGTGAATGCAGTATATTTTCGTTTAGTGCATCAATGATAATTAAAGAACGACAATTACGTTCCTTTCCTAATTGGTTAATTTCATGTAAGAAACCTTCTTTATTATTAGTTGTATTTTCTAAGTTCAACTGTTCAATGAATTGAGACCAGAAATCTTTATTGTCACTATTTGAGAATAACTCACCAAATACTAAAAAAGTTGGTAGCTTAATAGCTCCATTTATTCTGTTTTCAATAAGGTCACATAAAAGATGAGTTTTTCCACTACCGGCGGAACCGGTTAAAAGTAAAAATGGATTATTTGTTAACTCAGCGGCGCTACTAGTTGAATATTTAAAAAAATAGTTAACCATTTCCATTACTCTATAACAGTGTTGTCGATCTGATTTATACCTTTCAGAAAGAGTATAACGGTAACCAGTTCCATTATCTTTTGAATCTGTTACTTTATTGCTTTCCTTTATCTCTTCTTCTTGGAGAATATATGTAAAGGCACGTAGACTTTCTACTAACTTTTTAGAACATTCTGCAATACTATCCCATGGGATAGTAGCTGTACTATATTCTTTTATAGCTCCTATTGTTTCTAGTAGAGTACTAAATTTAGAAGCAACATTATTGTAATGTTCTTGAAGTGTCTCACTCTCATGATTAGCATCAATTCGTCTAAATTCTCTAATAAGATTCCCATATTTTTTCCTAACATTGGTATAGAAAATCTTTGATCTGCTCATATCATCAAATAACTCTGAAGTTGAAGTACCAATATTTAGCCTAGGACTATAACGTTCACCTGCCTTACTTGTTATGCTTGAGAGATGCTGTGCAGACCATGAGTCGTAATCCATTCTTTTAGAAAAAAAGTATAATATTTTTTGGTAAAAAAGTTTGATTTTTAATATGATGTTATTCACAGAATTGAGCTATATGTTTGAGAATAATTAATTGCTAATATAAAAGAGTTCAAGAAGATATTTTTGATGATCTGATCAAAGCTCACCTTACGTTCTATTTGACGAATATAACTGTATTCAATTATTTTGAATCTTTGTAAAAAGTAATACAAAATCTTTTGGAATAATAGCATGCATATCTTCAAATACATGGTCAATAATGGCTAGTTTTAAGTCACCTTCTTGATGATACTTATTCAGCTCAGGAAACACTTGTTTAAGTTTTGTCTCTAACTCGTGACCATTTGTTTCAAGAAATCCTGTAGGGATATCTACTGACTTGTCATTTAAGTAATAGCAGGTTCGAGTATTAGTAGTAATCAGACTTGCATCATTTAAAAGAGGAATGAATTTATCTACTACAACTTGTAGTCTATCACCTTCAAAATTTCTAATATCAATATAGTTCTCTTCATTTGAAAGACCAACTTGATGTTTAGATATCATTTTTTCTTTAAGCAAAAATGCAGCTATGACAACAGGATCAAATAAGTAATTTTCTATACTATAACGCTGATCAGTTCCGAGTATAAAAACCTTTTCACTTTCTTTATTATTACTATCTCTATCTATTATTCCAAATATATCATGATTACCAAAGCTATGTAACTGTGTTACGACGTCAACGACTTGTGAACAACTACCAACTCCTTTTTTTCCTGAAGAAATAAAGCTAAGGGAGATCTCAGGCTCAAGATATTGTTTGATTACTGTATATGTTTTATCATAGATACTGGCATCATACTTGCTTTCTACAAAGACCTGTTTTCTATTCTCATAGTTAATACTTAAAGAGGGGACGCCAGCTGTTAATACTTTTAATGCCTTATCTTTTGTTGATTTCTCTAGACGTGGAGATGTCTTGTTCATTATGTAAATTGCTTCTTCAGGTGCAAGCGCTACTGTTGAAGCAGAGTGAGTTGTTATAATAACTTTAACCCCTTTCTCTTTTACAAATACATTCTGTATAACATCAAGGAACTGTTTTGCCATTGATGGATGTAATGGTCCATCTGGTTCATCCATTAATAAAACTTGAGGGAAATCAATATCTTCTAATGTTGAGTTATAAATTGATAATGCTAGAGACATTAAAACCTTCTCTCCGGAAGATAAATCATCAAACATTATTTGTATCCCGTTTGTGTCGCTTATTAGTTTTAGCTCAAATGGCGCATCACGATTTAGATTTTTTTCTGGTGAAATAACGTGATACCCAAGATTTGCTTCTTGGAGTATCTTATTTACAAAGTTCCATGGTGCTTCCCCATACTTGGCGACAAACTGCTCATGTGTAAGAAAGTTTATTGCTCCTCCTTCGCTAGCATTCATAAACTGAGCAAATTTGTTATCTAGATACTTTGTATGATAATGTTTAAATAAAAATGAAAAATTTTGGTAAAATATATCTTGTTCATCTAGCCCATCAGCAAGCGGATACGAATCGTAAAAGTCATTACTCTCTAATTCCTCAATATGTTTTCCTGCCGTACTAGCAAGTCTTGTTACGGTTTTGAAAAGGTTTCTATGAGGACTAAACGCTTGTTCAACTGTATAAGAAGGATTTCTTTCTTTTTCCTTTTTATAATTTTGATATATATTTAACACATTTTGTGAACGCGATAATATATCCTGTTGAGTTACTTGGTAGTTACCCGAAGGAGCAAGCGAAGCACTATTAACTATCTTTTTTTTGATAAGCTCAGCCCCATTAGAAGAAATATGAATAGTATTATTAGTAGAAATACCATTCAATAAATGTGATTTTCCAGATCCATTTACTCCTGTAATGACAACAAAATCAGGTAAAGTGATCTCTTCAAATGCGTTTATAGATCTAAATGTAACAGTTGATGATAATTGTATCGACATGATAGATGACAGTAAATATTGAGAAAACTTTAGCAAAAACAATAATAGAAATAGATCATTTAATGGTTAAAAAGAGAGAAGAAAGGTTGTCCAATAATAGGAAACTTTGTTAATGGTATTTTCTCTATTGTAGTACTAATTATAAAAAAACAGAGCTCAATTAATTAGTTGTTCATACACTCCTAGTTATAGGCATATACTCGTCAGTTTAGGGGATGTCGAATACTCTGAAGAGGTGTATATTGAATTTAGAACAGTATTTAAGTTTTTTAGCTGCTCATTTTGTAGTAGACTTGTTTCAAAGAAGTTCAAGTAGATTCTCTTCCGGTCCACCATAAATTTTTTCAAAATTTGAGTAATTAGTGTAGAGTACTTAGTAATTAAGTGGTTGTTTTTAATAATGATGCAGCCGAAAACTAAGAAAGAAGTAGAGATAGCTCATGGATAGTTTTTGAAGGAAATTAGAGTAATTACTCTTTATTAGATGCATTAAGTTTAAGATAAGCTTAAAAGGGACTTTAAATTTCCGATATATCAGGCATAATTATTTTATCTTGATAAGCAATCTAAAGTTCAATATGAAACTCTCTTCAAAAGCCGAAAAGATCTTGGATCAGATCAATAATAAAACCAAGCTCGGCGATCTAAGGAAAATTGCCAAGGGTATCAAAAAAGATCATGAACTGGCAATTGAGCTATGGTCCACTGGACAATTTCTTCACCGACAATTGGCTATTTTGATTATAGATAATAAGCTTCTTTCACAAGAGGTGATTGATAAGCTTACTGTGGACATGCAGGAGCATACATTTTTTGAACGGAATCAACTCATAGACTGGTTGATGGCAAATCAACTTTCTAAAGATAAGAGAACTATAGCACTGATGGAATCTTGGGAAAACAGTACTTCTACGCTTCAAAGGAGACTATTTTGGTATTATCAGGCACGTTTACGCTGGATGGGGCAAACTCCTCCCTCAAACACCGAAGAATTACTCTCTGCCATTGAAAAACAAATAGAAAAGGAAGAGCCTGAAGTGCAATGGGCAATGAATTTCACTGCGGGGTGGATCGGAATCTATGATAAAAAATACCGAGCACGCTGTATTGCAATCGGCGAGAAAACAGGTCTTTATAAGGGGCAAATCGTATCAAAAGGATGTACTCCCGATTATTTGCCGGAGTTCATTGAGATTGAAAGTAAGAAAAGAAATTTGTAGTTAAAAATGAAAACAGAACGATTGTAATATCTCTGAACTTAAGCAATTAATAACCTACAGACATGAAAAAGTTCTTCCCTTTCCAAATAATCTCAGCCTTTCTAACCCTTGCTTACAGTGCCTTGCTCGTTAAAGTAATGGTACTTAAAGACGTTCCAATGATTAAAGTAGGTTCAATCATGCTGAACTTTGGTGGAACGCAGGCAGATCGTCCTGCGAATTTTTTGCCATTTAAGACTATTCTTCACTATGTACTTGGTGGAAATGGATTGATTATCGGAGGGCTGAATTTGATTGGAAATATCGCTTTGCTTGTACCAATAGGATTTCTTGTTCCTCTTTTTTACCGGAAGATGACATGGAAAAAAGCCCTTATTCTTGCAGCTCTCTCTGGTCTTATTATTGAGTCGATGCAAGTACTACTGCATGTAGGTATATTCGATATTGATGATGTTATATTGAATGGTCTTGGTGTGATGGTTGGTTATTGGATAAGTACCCTTCTTTTAAAGTGGTGGTCTGCGAGGAATTATAAAAATATAGTTACTTCGGGTATTATTGTGGTCGCTGTTACTTTTATAATAGGTCTTTTAGTTGCTATGGATTTACATCAGAGTCAGCCAACGCAGAATTTCAGAGATACTGGTGGAATTACATCTGACCGCCCTAATACAGTAGCCGGTACTTCTCAAAATACTGATCTATGCGGCGGTACTGGTGGCAATGGAGAAATTATTAGTATAGGCAGTAACTCTGTTACACTTGAAATGAAGGAAGGCAGAAAACAGGTTATTAATTTTACAGATAAGACGGTAGTGAATACATCAGCGGGTATTGCATCTGTAAATAGTTTGAAAACAGGAGTGAGAGTAACTCTGGTTGGTGGACCAAATGCTGATGGAAGTTTTACTGCTGATGCTCTTTTTGTTTGTGATGGGGTGAGATTAGGAACTGGATCCTTATAAAAATAAGAAAAATATATTCTCTTTTAATCAATATGATTGTAGCAGTACAGTCATATTTTTACTGTTTTTTGACGCCTTGATGCTAGATATGTAAATTAATACTTTACTAGAAAAAGTTTACACTTTGCATATAAAGTATCTATTTATTTTTTCGCTTACTGTTATGAAACTTTGTCCTAAATGTAAAGAAGAGATCCAAGACAATGCAAACCGGTGTAAACATTGCAATGCAGACCTTAGAAACTGGTTTGTGCGACATAAAATACTTACGGGCATTCTAGTATTTATTGTATTAGTCATTGGAGTAAATGCAGGTAACTCTTCAAAAGGTACAAAAGATAGCGCTGTAGAGTTACAGGGTACGCAGAAGGAAGCGAAGGAAGCTAAAAAAATAACAGGAGTTAATGAGGAAACTACTGTAGATACACTAAAGATCAAAGTACTTAAAGTAGCTGATCTTGGACAGAAAATCCCTCAGTCCTTTGGTGGTGCAATTACTACTCAAGGTAAGTTTATCAGGGTAGATTTTGAAGTTGAGAATATTGGAAAAGAAGCTGATTATATGGGGACTATGGAGATTATTGATGAAAGTGGAAGAAAATTTAGTGAATCAGATAAAAAATTCTCAATTCTTGGAGATGAAGCAAATTTTCTTGATAAGTTTAATCCTAATATAAAGACAAAGTATGCGACTGTATTCGATGTTGCTGCGGATGCTCAGAAATTACATTTGAAAGTAGGCGGATTTGGAATGTTTAATAAAGAAAGTGCAGAAATTGATCTTGGACAGTAATTCTCTATCTTAGATCTGCTTGTAAGTATAGGAAATATTGCCACAAAAAGTTCTATCTCATTGGGATAGAACTTTTTTGATTTCCCGGTAGAGTTTTATATCATTATACTTGGGACATTGATTACTTTTAATATTCTCTTTAGATAGGAAACTGCCAGAGTGTAAACTTCTATTGAATAATACATGCTATATGGCAATCAAATGCATGGACAATGTGGGTATCATAGTTAAAGATCTTGAAACCGCATCGGATATGAGTTTATTCCATGATCACAATATCCGCCATATTACTCACTCTTCCCCAAGGAGTCACAAAGAGCTCATACTTTCCCGGCACTACACTAAGTTTTTTATCACAAGGCAGGCCACTGTATGAATTATCTGTTTGACAGAGCGGCGTATTGAGTCTGACATGCAGGAGTTTGGAAGTGGATCCGCTTTCGCTGTACAGTATACCTTTTACGCCTTCGCTATTTTCTATCCATGCGTGGAGATCTCCTTCAAATCCTGAGAAATTACAGCCATGTATATCGAGCGTATCGCCCACTCTTGCCTCACTACGTGATATGGATGTAATGACAGGGAGTCCATCTGTTTGATCTACGCATGAACTCGGAAGTTCTGAGACCTTATAGGGAGTGCTATTACAGTTATTATTTTCCGGAGTACAACCTATCTGCATCCAGTCGTAGAATACTTTTGAATCGCCGTTTATAGAATGAATGACTTTAGTAACCGTCGGGAATTGCTTGAGTGTTGCTTCGATAGGTTCCAAGAAACTTGCACTTCCGCAGCTTGTACTCGCATTTGGGATAACCTCGCGTATATCTTTCCAGTCCAGATATGCGATACCGTTTTTGATAATGACACTTTTAAGATTGTCGGAAGTGGCTTGCGTGATCCAGAAATCCTGCATCCCACGTAGATGTTCCTCTGATGTTGGTCCTTTAAATAATTGAGCAAGCGCTGCTGTAGCCGGCATGCTCGTATAGGGTATAATCCTGCTTACTTGTTCGGTTTTTTCGCAGCTAACGACATTGGTGTTGTTCTGAGATGTTGTAAAGGAAACTTTGACCGTCATCATAGTATTGAGTGTTTCATAATCCAAGGACGGTTTTGTAGTCAATGATGCTTTTAAACGATAGACCATCTCAGCCATCTCTCCACGGTTTACCTGATCATTGAATGCTGTGATCGTAGTGGGTATGGCATTCTTTGCCGCGAGGTTGTTTACAAAGGGTTTGTACCAGACTGCATCATGAGTGACCGGGTAACCAAAGGCATTGCTGAGTATCTTTGCACTTTCAGCGAAATTTATCGCATCCGCGGGCTTGAAGGTACCATCAGGGTGTCCACTGATGATTTTGTGAATATTCGCCACACAGATATACTTTGCATACCAGGTGTCTTTCGGTATATCAGGAAAGAAAACGGTGCCTGAATCCTTGGGGGCATTCAGAGAGATGCACTCATCAATTGTTTTTGAGGTGAATTGTGCGCTGACCAGTATCTTGGTGAACTCTGCACGGTTGATGGTTGCTTCAGGCTTGAAGGTACCATCAGGATATCCTGATACGATATTGTTTGTTTGTACATAGGTGATCCCCTCCTTATAAGGGTGATCTGCTGGCACATCAGGAAATGCTGCGGCTTTGACCGTGATATTACTGCAAATCATAAGTGTTAAAAAGCCTACGAGCGTAAATAGATGATTTTTTTTCATAGTATGAGTTTTATAAGGATAGATTGTTCCTTTGCTTGAGGTATGGATAATCGTACTCCTTTTCTAAGATAAAGATAGAGTAGCATTAGAGAAAATTTTCTTATTGTATTTCTGATCAAATATCCTAACTTCGATATTTTCTACCTTTGCTCTTTCATTTATTCTGCTAAACTTAAAACATTGTTAACTTCTAAAAATCCCCATGCAGGAATACATAGAAATCCGCGGCGCCAGACAAAACAATCTAAAAGACGTCTCTCTCAAACTCCCAAAACGCAAAATTATCATCTTCACCGGCGTCTCCGGCTCCGGTAAATCATCTCTCGTATTTGATACCATCGCAGCTGAAGCCCAGAGACTACTGAATGAAAACTTCAGCATGTTTGTGCGTAATTTCCTGCCCCGTATCTCTCAGCCTGAGGCGGACGAGATCAAGAATCTGAGTATGGCGGTAATCGTGGATCAGAAGCGTCTTGGAGGTGGTTCTCATTCTACGGTCGGGACGGTTACGGATATTGCCACTGCCCTACGATTGATGTATTCACGTTTTGGTAAACCATATGTTGGTTTTGCCAATATGTTCTCTTTCAATGATCCTGCAGGGATGTGTCAGAACTGTAACGGTATTGGACAAAAACTGAGTATGGATATGGACGCTGCCTTTGATATGGATCAGTCTATTAACGACGGTGCCATTAAGCTTCCTGATTATCAGAATGACAGCTGGTATCTGAAGCTTGTGAAAGGAGCTGACCTCTTTGATAAGGATAAAAAACTGAAGGATTTTACTCAAAAGGAACTTGATGCTCTGTATCATTCTGAGCCTGTGAAAGTTGACCTGGGAGCTGGAATGAAAATGAATTTTGAAGGAGTGGTGGATAAATTTGTACGTAAATATATCAAGAGTGATGTGAAGACCATGTCTGAGCGTACGCAGAAAAGTGTAGCTCCCTTTATTACCATGGGACCGTGTGACATGTGTCATGGAGCACGTATTAGTCAGCAGGCACTTAGCTGTAAGATTGATGGATATAATATTGCAGATTTAAGCTCCATGCAGGTGGATAAACTTCTCGATGTAGTAAAAGGTTTTGAGTCTAAGGAAAATCATGCACTGATTAAAACTGTGATAGAGCGTTTATCCAATCTTGTGCAGATAGGCCTTGGATACCTCACTTTAGATCGGATGACGGATACCCTCTCCGGTGGTGAATCTCAGCGTGTGAAGATGGTAAAGCATCTTAATGGAAGTCTCGTGGATGTGATGTATATCTTTGACGAGCCAAGCATCGGACTCCATCCCCGTGATGTGCACCGCTTGAATGATCTCCTCGCGAAGCTTCGAGATCTGGGAAATACAGTGATTGTAGTTGAACATGATCCAGACGTTATCAAAGCTGCTGATCATATCGTAGATGTGGGACCCAAGGCTGGTGTCGGAGGTGGTCAAATAGTGTTTGAAGGTATGTATTCTGAGTTATTGAAAGCGAAAACTCTTACCGGAGAACATTTAAAAGATCAGACTCCGATCAAAAAAGAAGTTCGGAAACCTTCTGGAAAACTTACAGTAAAAAACGCTCATGTGAATAATCTCCAGAATATAACTGTAGATATTCCTACTGGTGTATTTACTGTAGTGACAGGAGTCTCTGGTTCAGGTAAAAGTTCTTTAATTCATAAAGTATTTCTCAAGCAGCATCCTGATGCGATTGTAGTGGATCAGTCCTCCGTAGGGACTTCCAGCAGATCAAATCCTGCCACATATATTGGTATCATGGATGTGATCCGTAAGGCTTTTGCCAAGGAAAATAATGTGGATGCAGGACTTTTTAGTTTCAATTCTAAAGGTGCCTGCGATAATTGTAAGGGAGCTGGATTCTTGACTACGGATTTAGGGTTTCTTGATGATGCAAAGACGCCATGCGATGTCTGTGGAGGAAAACGTTTCAAGGATGAAGTGCTGGCTTACAAATATAATGGAAAAAATATTACAGAAGTCCTGGATATGACTATGTCTGAGGCAAATGAGTTCTTTGACTTAAAAGAAATTGCACAAAAACTTCAGGCACTCAATGATGTGGGACTTGAGTATTTAAGTCTTGGACAGCCGCTCAGTACCCTTTCCGGAGGTGAATGCCAGCGTATTAAACTCGCCAGTGAACTTCATAAAAAAGGAAGTATCTATGTCCTTGATGAACCAACTACAGGACTGCACATTTCAGATATTACCCGGCTTCATAAGCTTATCGATCGTCTCGTGGATGATGGAAATACTGTGATTACCATTGAACATAATGTAGATATCATTCGTCAAGCGGACTGGATTATTGATCTTGGTCCGGAAGGTGGAGATAAGGGTGGTAATATAATGTTTGAGGGGACGCCGGCAGAGTTGGTGAAGAGTAAGAAAACGTTTTTGGCGGAGTATCTTTAGTATTCTTAAATCCTAGAATTATGAAATATTTTAAAAATCTAATACTTGGTGCAGTATTTCTGATAATTTTTTCAGGAATAAATATATCCGCAGTAAATGCTTCTTTCACTGACGTCTACCCAAGTCATCCAAATTACACAGCCATCGAATACCTGGAACAAAAAGGAATTCTCCAGGGCTACTCTGACGGCACTTTCAAACCAAGTAATGCAGTAAATAGAGTTGAAGCTCTCAAGATTATTCTACTCGCAAATAAAACTACTATTCAAAATGCAAATGGCAGCTGGTTATTCAGCGATACTCCTGCTGGATCCTGGTACAGCGATTACTTAAACACTGCAAAAAATCTGGGAATAATAAAAGGATATGATGATGGTACTTTTAAACCTGCACAGACAGTAGCTCTAGTTGAGAATCTAAAGATGGCTCTCATCTCTGCAAATATCAATACTGATGACATAGCCGTAGAGGCAAACATGTATGCCGATGTGCAGAATCAGCAGTCCGCATGGTTTGCAAAATATCTTCAGTACGCGAAGAGGTATCAGCTCATTGATGCTGATGGAAGTAACCGTGTCTTCCCTGCTCAAGGTATGACCCGAGGAAAACTTGCGGAACTCATGTATCGAATAATGTTGCAAAAAAATATTTCACCTTCTGATCCCGTGGTGAACGATCCAGTGCCAACTGGAGGATTAGTGATAGAAGTGGATCCTACTAAAGACAGAAAAGAGATTTCTCCATATATTTATGGAAGCAATATTTTAGAGACTGGGGGCAATTTATTTAGACTTGGCGGTAACCGCTGGACTGCCTACAACTGGACCAATAATGCTTCCAATGCAGGTACGGACTGGGGACCGAATTCCAGTGACGGGTATTTAAGCGAGAGTACTTCTCCAGGACAGGCTGTAAAAGAACAAGTCTTAAAGTTCTTTGCAAAATCTGCTGATGCATTGATTACAATTCCAATTGTTGATTATGTTTCTGCTGATAAGAATGGATTAGTCTATGATAAAGCCTTAGATAGCAATAAGCGCTGGATAAGAAATCTTGCTCAGCCGGATAGCTTTTATCCAAATGGAGTGAGACAGGATTTATTTCTGCAGTGGCTGAAAGCTGCCTTCAAAGATCAGTTGGCACAGGGGAGAAAAATATTCATTTCCTTGGATAATGAGCCTGGACTGTGGTCCTCTACTCATCCTCTTGTTCATTCAGCGAAAGTGACTTATGAAGAGATTGCTGAACGATCTATCAGATTTGCAAAGATGATCAAGGACGTCATGCCTGATACGTTAGTATTTGGGGCAGTTTCCTACGGCTTCAATGAATTTGAAACACTACAGGATGCTCCCGATAAGAACGGACGCAACTATGTAGAATACTTTTTAAGTGCTATGAAAACTGCTGAAGATCAGGCAGGAAAAAGGTTAGTGGATGTATTGGATCTTCACTGGTATCCTGAAGCTCGAGGTGGTGGACGAAGAATTACTGAAAATAATGGTGCTGATCAGAGTAAAGGAGAAATCGAAGCAAGACTTCAGGCTCCCCGCTCACTGTGGGATCAGACTTATGTGGAAGACAGCTGGATTTCAAAGGATTATTTAGGGAATAAACCTGTAAATCTTCTCTCCTATATAAAGAGTAAGATTGATAATAAATACCCAGGAACAAAAATGTCTTTCACTGAATATAATTATGGAGGAGCCAATCACATCTCCGGAGCACTTGCACAGGCGGATGTATTAGGGATCTTTGGAAAATATGGTGTATTCGCTGCAAATTATTGGCCGCTCAGTACGATTGATCAGAGTAGTTATATTCAGGGAGCATTTGATCTGTTTCTGAATTATGACGGCAAAGGTGCAAGAGTAGGGACTACTTCTATCTTAGCTACAAATCCGAATACTCATGATCTTTCAGTATATGGATTTAGTGATAGTAGTAATAAATATTATCTTCTAGTCATAAACAAAACTTCCAGTCCGCAGAGTATAAGTTCAAAGTTCAAAAATATACAGAATATGAGTCAGGTAAATGTATATCAGCTTACATCAGCCTCACTGTCTATAAAAGCAGCTGAGAGTATAACTGTAGTAAATAATCAGATTAATTACTCCCTTCCAGCCATGGGAGCAACATTATTTGTCGTAAAATAAATGAACACCTTTTATCTTCAATAACACATTTATGAAAAAAGTATTATATCGAATAGGAATAGGCTTGATTAGCGTTTTCGCAATCCTAATTATAGTCTTTCTCATTTGGGCGAATGATATTTACAAGGCTGATCCTGAGAAGCTTGCTATGGTTTTAGATAATGCCGCAAGTAGTGTTGCGGTGACTGAGAAGGCAGATTACTGGGAGATAATGCCAAACGGTTCAGGTTCTTTAGTATCAAACAACCCGCAGACTGGTCTTATTTATTATCCTGGAGCAAAAGTTGATCCAAAAGCTTACTTTTATATGCTTTCCGGATTATCAAATGGTCAGGCGGAAAATATGAAAGTATTTATTACAAAACCTCCTCTCAACCTTGCTTTATTCAGTATCAATCAGGCAGACAAAGTAATAGCCGATCATCCTGAGATAAAAAAATGGATAGTTGGTGGTCATTCTATGGGAGGATCCATGAGCTGTGAGTATGTGAAAAACCGCACAGATGTTATCAGTGAACTTTGGCTATTTGCAGCTTATTGTGCAAGTGATATTTCTACTACACCTCTGAATGTACTTTCTATTCATGGTAGTCTGGATGGAATCCTGACTCCGGAAAAACTTTCTGAAAACAGAAAAAATTTGCCTTTAAGTGCAAAAGATGTAGTCATTAAAGGTATGAATCATGCTCAGTTTGGAAATTATGGAGTACAATCTGGAGATCAGAAAGCTGTAAAAGATGATGAAACTGTAAAAATGGAAATAGCGAGAATACTAAATAGCTTAAATTATACTAATGAATAGTATATTCCAAATATTATATTTGTACGGATGATCATTTCCCTTCTGACATGAGTGCATTTATTAGTATTAGATAGTATTTTTATAATGGGCAAAATAAAAAGAGACTATAGTTACTATAGTCTCTTACGTTTTTGTGATTATTTATTTCTTATATTAAGATTTTCATACACAAGAACTTGTTTAAAATTTTTATCTACTTCGTACTCTCTCATAAGTCTTCCATCGTGCCAGAGAAGACGTGTATCTATCTGGTATGGTCGTGTTGCTTGGAATGTATCAAGTTCTTCTAAAGAGAGTTCTTGATCACTCAGCCAAGAGTACAGAGTTGCATAATTCACACTCTCTTTAAAATATTTAGGTGAGTATGGTGTTTTAATAAACTCAAGTATAGCATCTGGGTTACTCTTTAATTTATAGAGTTCTCCAGCATCCATCAAGTATCTATGTCCAGTAAGCTCTCGCTTTGGACCATTACCTGAGAAACGACAAAGATCAAATGCATCAAGTTTATAGATAATTTTATCAACAAACTCCTTTATTAGCTGTAGTTCGGTTGAATTTTTTAGACAAAGAATATTCATCACATCTTCTCTATACCTTTCTATAATACTTTCATCTATCTTCAAAAGCTGCTTAAGAATCTTCTCTGCAATAGTCTCATCATAGATAATTTTACTTATCGCTAAGAGGATTCCAAGCGGCATAAATTTAAAATATGCTCCGTCGCCTAGAAACATTCCATATTTATCAATGTAATTATAGACAGCTGTATCAATCAGATGTGTATCATTACTGACTAATCCCGAACGGTCATACAACATAGCAACTAAAATATCTTGTGTTATTTTAGTATTATGTACATCGTTTTCTGATATCTTTCCTCCAAAGAATTGAAATAATTCAGTAATTATTTTGTTTTCTATCAATAAACCTTTTGGGAAAGGTATGCAGGTAGTCGTACTAGACATGCACTCTTTCCAACTTTCAATCTGTGACGTAGTAAAGTATGATTTGTGACATCCTTTTATGAGGTTAGGATACCCAAAGTCTGCAACCTGTTTCTGAGCTAATTTTGAAAGAACCATTTCTTTCTCTCCTTTTTTTGTTTAGAATAGTATAGAAAAATACACTATTAAAAAATAATGTCAATGAAAAAAATAACTATATTAAGAGGACCATCTTCTTCTGGAAAATCTTCACTCATGCAACTTGTGAGAGAAAGATTTATTCAAGAAAATATTGAGTATGCATTCATTGATACAAACGATCTATCATTTCACTTTACAGTACAAACAAATAAAGGTCGAGGAACCTGTATGTACAAAAATCTTCTAGGACTGACAAAGAATTTTATTGAAGCAGATCTCTCTGTTTGTATCGTCGGAACTCTACAAAATGAAGCAATAATAAAGGAACTTGAAATGATGGCCAAAGAACAACAAGTAGCTTTTCAGCTTATCAGGCTTAAAGGGGATTTTAAAGAACTGGAAGCAAGAGAAAAGTTAATTTCTCTCAATGAAAAAAACAAAGGTTTTATACGGTACTCAGGACATACTCAGCTTTTAAAGATGTCAGAAGAAGACTGGTTAAAGCAAATTCAAATATTTGAAGGACAATTTGAAAATGAGATTATATTCCAAATGTCAGAAAATAATGCTCAGCTGTTCTATCAAATTTTATTAGATGAAAGATAGTCTAAAGTATTGGTGAAAAGACAAAAATAATATATTCTAATGAACTTCCTTTAAAATAATCTCTCTATTCTCCTTTAATCAATGAAACCCGTTCTTGATGAAGAACCATATGCCTTTGTGTCTTCTTCTAAAAAGCTTCTTCATAAAGCATATAGCAGCTCTCTTATGATTTTTATCATGATCATCTTTTTGCACCTTGGGAAAAACGCCTTCAAGCGATGGTGATCTTAAGTGACCTTTCTCACACTTAGTTTGTTTATTTTCTTTATTTTGATATACTCTAACTATACTTTAGTCTCTTTGGAGAAAGATTTGCGTTAATCTCGTAAGGTCGAGGCTTCTCAGTTATAGCGATTGGAACTGAGCTTAAGTACACATATTCTACAAATTATTACAAATATCATGGCAAACAACCCCGTCATCACTATTGAAACTATGGTAGAAGCACCTATCGAAACAACATGGGATGTTTATACAAAACCTGAGTATATTATGCAGTGGAATTTTGCATCCGAAGACTGGTATTGCCCTTCTTCAGAGAATGATGTGCGTACAGGGGGAAAATTCAATAATAGAATGGAATCAAAGGACGGTACTCATGGATTTGATTTTAAGGGGACATATACTGAAGTGAATTTTCATAAGCTTATTGCATATACTATCGGTGATCGAGCTGTAGAAGTTCATTTTATGGATCTAGGGAATAATACAAAAGTAACTGTCGAATTCGAAGCCGAAGGTGAGAATTCACTTGAATTACAAAAACGTGGATGGCAGTCAATCTTAGATAATTTTAAGAAATGTGCTGAGGGTGAAGCGTAGACTTTGCTGTAAATTTTTACAGTCAGTTTTTCAATTGTAGAATTTAATGCTATACTTCTAGATTCTACATAATAATCTCTTCCCTATGGCAGGATTAAAAGACTTTGCAACAGCTTCATGCATCTCATGGTTCTTCGGCGGCGGACTATTTATGGCAGTTATCATTTATCTGATCTTCTTTAGATAAAAATTTAGCCAGAACGAAAAGACTCACTTCAAGCGGGTCTTTTTGTTATCTGAGTATTCGGACTTTTTTCTGAATTTGAGTTTTGTTTAGTTTAGAGTATATTAGGTCTATTAAAAATCACCTTGTACGTGTCATGAACAATATCCCCCATGTCGGTGTAGGAGTATGTATCAAGAAAGAAGGTAAAGTATTACTGGGAAAAAGAAAAGGATCCCACGGTGAAGGATCCTGGGGATTTCCTGGAGGAGCATTGGAGTATGGCGAAGCTTGGTCTGTGTGTGCTATCCGTGAGACTGAGGAGGAGACGGGTATAAGTATTGAGAGTGTAGAGTTTTCTTTTGTATCAAATGATATTTTCGAAAAAGAACAGAAACATTATGTGACTATTTTTGTAGAAACAGAAATTGAAAACGGTGATGCAGCAATCATTGAACCTGATGAATGTACTGAGTGGGACTGGTTTGAGTGGAACAATCTTCCCTCTCCGATGTTTCTCCCGATAGTAAATGCGAAGAATGCAGGATGGAAGCCTAAAGGATTATAATAAAATCATATGTTCATAGCCCATCTTCCAGCGGGATATATACTTACAAAAACTCTACAGTCTAAACTTAGGACTCAAAGATTTCTAACTGTAGGGTTAATAGCTAGTTTGCTGCCTGATTTAGATATGCTATATTTTTATCTACTGGATAATAGAGCTCATCTTCATCATAGCTATTGGACGCATATTCCATTCTTTTGGCTGATAATTGCGTTTACAGCGTTTATATGTATTTCTTTTCTTAAGAAGAAAGAATACTTTATTTATGCGATCATTGTCTTCAGTAATATTTTTCTTCATCTCTTTCTAGATACAGTGGTTGGAAGAATAGAATGGCTACAACCTTTTTCCAGTACAAGTTTATACTTATTCACAGTTCCAAATGCATATGGCTTTTGGATCTATAACTTCCTTCTACACTGGACTGCATTATTTGAAGTAGGGATTATTATTTGGGCGTTGGTATTGTTTATAATAAATAGAAAAAAGAAAGATTCCTCTTTCTCTCACAATTCCGAAAATGAAACCTTACAAACGTACACTAAAGATGGAAAACCCTCGGAACCTCTTCCCCGTTCACTGATTTACGCCGAACCGCGAAAATACTTTCACGGAGTGGCGAATATATGGATAATAAATTCAAAAGGTGAACTGCTTTGCTCAAAGCGCTCAGATAATGTAAAAGGTAATCTCGGTAAATGGCAGACTTTCTTCGGCGGACATGTTCAGGCGGGCGAGACATTTCTGCAAGGTGCTCAAAGAGAGTTAGCCGAAGAGACCGGTATAAACGGAGATGAAAATAATTTTCATCTGATTGAAAAAGGAAAAAATGAGGCTCATAGACATTTCTTTGAAGGATATCTTTATATTTACAAAGATGAGTTACTTGATTTCATAGATAAAGAAATCGCTGAGATGAGATGGTTGAGTTTTGAAGACTATAATAAAGAAAAAACAGACATGCCTGATATATGGTGTAATAGCTGTAATATCGAAAAGCAGAAAATAATTACCGAACTCTTAACAAGATTCCTATGATACCTTTCAGAAAAGGATTAGAAAGTCTTCATCTTCCTTTTGGACAATATGCTTTATTCGGAAGTACAGTACTTGCTGTCAGAGGTCTTCGTGATGCAAAGGATTTGGATATTGCAGTGAAAAAAGAGCTTTGGGATGATTTAATTAAAAAATACCCTGAAAATTTTCATGATTCACCTCCCTCTCTGCAGTTTGAGAATATAGATATCTTCCGTGATTGGAAAAGTTTGACGGGAGAGATAGATGAGATGATTGATACCGCTGAGATATTTGAAGGTATTCCTGTTGTTCGTCCGGAATATCTTTTCAGATTGAAAAAAGATCTCGGCCGTGAAAAGGATTTTGTTGATATTGAACTTCTCACTCAATACCTATCAGGGGATAACAATTAAAAATTCCCCTCCGCCACCTGAAAGCAGCTCAGCCCATGACTTCTCCACATATCTACTACCCTGTTTCTATCATCAAACACACAGAGGATATTTTCTTTTGGCGGAAGTTTTTCAAGGAGCCACTGCTCTTTCAGTTCCTGGTCAGGAGTATAGTCTCCGCTTCTGCGCATCAGCAGCATTTCATATTCGATACCATGCTGCTTCAGCCAATTCACAGTTTTTTCTTTTGCCCGGTCATCCCGTCCGCTGGTAATGATGAGTTTATATCCTGCGGATCTTAGAGTTTTCAATACTTCTATGACAGCTAGATTTGGTGTGTCTTTATCACAGAGGTCATTAAATTTATCAAAATTTCTGTTTTTACCTTTCACTAAATACTGACGATGCCCTATGAGAGCAATAGTCCCATCTAAATCTGAAATGATATATTGAGGTTTTTCCATAAGAGAGGTGGTTATATTTTTATTATATTCCTAGATAGAATCTCATCAAATACTATTTAGTATGCTTACAAAGTTTTTGTTGATATTGCGCTTCTTACTCTGTATCCTAGAGGCAAAGGGATGTTCACGTATTCCCTATTCTTACCCTTAACTCTCTCAGTATGTTCCACGGATCATGTCACTGTAAAAATATAGAGTTCACTGTTGATGCTCCTATTACTGAAGTTATGGAATGCAACTGTTCTATATGCAGTAGAAAAGGTTTCCTTCTTGCTTTTGTTTCACAGGATCAAATCTCTATAAATGCACCAGAAAAACCGCTCACAAAATATCTTTTTAATAAGGATAAGATCATGCATGAGTTTTGTCCTGTATGCGGCGTTCAGTGTTTTGCATCAGTGAATAATGAAGACGGGACAAAATCTTTTGCTGTAAATGTCCGTACGGTTCAGGATATAGATATCCCTGCACTTCCTGTCACACAGGTAGACGGAAAGAGTTTGTAGCAATTTATCTTATCTCTTGCTTGCTAAATATTTTCTTCAAGCCTACAATGATATATTAACATTCTAACCATAATGCTATGAGAGGATATGTCTTAAACATTGAACAGGAAACTCTAGATAATAATGATTACCGCCGTGTACTCTATACCGCAAAAAGTAGTCAGCTGGTACTTATGTGTATCCAGCCCGGAGATGAGGTGGGAGAAGAGATCCATGGTGTAGATCAGTTCCTTCGTATCGAGGAAGGTGAAGGCAAGGTGTACATAGATGAGAATGAATATGAGGTAAAAAAAGAATTTGCAGTGATTATTCCTCAGGGAGCAAAACATAATGTTGTGAACACTGGTACTATTCCACTTCGTTTGTATTCTCTTTACTCTCCCGCGGAGCATAAAGACAGGACAGTACATAAGACGAAAGCTGATGAGAAGGAAGAGCATTTTGATGGAAAAACTACAGAATAGTTCTGGTATTTGATACGGATCGTGGATAAAGTAGTCTTGAAGACTTTATCCACTTTTTTACGATATGAGAGTTGGCGGTATAAAAAATATTCAGGTACTAGAAGGTCAGGAAAACGAATTTGAAAGACTTTTTTCAGAACTTCAAGGATTAGTAAAAGAAGATCATATCGGAAATATCTATTATGACCTTTTTAAATCACGCACTAAGAAAGGAGCATATGTTGTATCAGAGCTCTACGAAGATCAGGCTTCATGGCAGAAACATCAAGATGCTGAGTATGGCAGAGAGTATTTCCCAAAGATAAGATCTCTTTTATCTCATATTGAAGTGGAATATTTCGATGCAGTCTAGATTGTCACACTATAATGAATGATGCTCAATTACTCTCAGACAGATTTGTTTTCATCAAGGGATGAGGAGTGCATTAATATTCTCCCGATAGATGGTGAAGCTTTTTATTTTGGAAAAGCATTAGACTCAGTAGAAGCAGATTTTTATTTAGAGAACTTTCTCAGTACTATTCCCTGGAAAAATGACGAAGTAGTGATGTATGGAAAACATATAATTACCGGAAGAAAAGTCGCATGGTATGCTGACAAAGCATATACGTATACCTATTCGCATATTACAAGACAAGGACATATTTGGACAAAGGAGCTGCTCGAATTAAAGGTACTTATAGAAAAGATTACTGGTACTGCATTTAACTCATGTCTCTTGAATCTCTATAGTGATGGATCTGAAGGACTAGGCTGGCATAGTGATAATGAAAAGGAGTTTGGCAAAGATATTATTATTGCCTCTCTGAGTTTAGGAGCTGAAAGAAAATTTTCTTTTAAGAATAAAGATACTAAAGAAACTCTATCTCTTATTCTAGAACATGGCAGTTTACTCTTGATGAAGGGGGAGACGCAAAAGTACTGGCTGCATTCTTTACCTAAATCAAAGAAAATACATTCTCCCCGCATTAATCTTACCTTTAGAAGAGTTCTCTATCCTGAGCAATTGTAGAAATTTCCTAAATATTTTAAATATGGTATAATAATAAATAGATATTTTACCCTCAATCTATTTTATTATGATCAGACAAAAACTAAAACGGACAGGTATTGCCTCTGGTGCACTTGTGCTCTCATTGGTACTGCTCAGTGGATGTGCTGAGAGCTCACTTACTTCTGATATAAGTAAAAGCAGTAATACTGTAGCAAGTACAGATTGTACGCTACTTCGTAATGGAATGCAGAAAAACTTTGAAACAAGAGTGAAGGACTTACAGGATAGTTCCACAGCACTTCAAACTGCAGTCAGTAAGAATCAGGGTGATAAAAAACTTACACCTGAGACACTGCAGGTATTCAATGAATCAAAGATCTATCCACGTCTTGCTCTAGAGCAGCTGGAACTACTTAAAAATGTGCCGAACTATGAAGATTTCTTAAATGAAAGCAAAGTGCTGGATGGAATCCTAGATACCGCAGCAAAGGTACAAAGTGATGTCATGACTCAGGCAGGCAAAGATCTTGGTACCGTGATTACTCTTGCTGCAGATGTTCAGACACCTCTAGCTACGAATATAGCCTCTCTAGAAAAAAATCTTTTAGATCTTGATGCAGAAGCTTCCCTTCTACAAGAAAATGCAGCTCTTTCGTTAGATGCAAAAGCTGCATTAGACAAATTACATGCACGTATCTCTATCACTGAGAATCTTATAAATACACAGAAAGGTACTCACATAAATGCAAATGCTCTTCTTGCAGCAGGCGGAGATGTTCATTTTGCTTTAAAGGCACTTGAGAAATCCTTAGTAGAAGCGAAAGCTAAGGTAACTTCTAGTATTGGAGCAGATGCCGCTGCAAAACTTCTTTTGAATACAAATCTTACAGATGGAGTATTAAAGAAAGCTGCTCCAGAAAAAGTTGAAAATACACTTGATGTAAAAGGTTCTGTAAAGATCCCTGCTGTTAAACCAGCCACTAAACCTGCTGTGCCAGCGAAACCGACTTCTCCATCTACAGGAGTAAATGTTGATGTAAAAGGTACAGTGAATGGTGCTACAAACACTCTCAATACTACTGGCGGAGTAAATGTAAACGTTCCTTCCGCGACGGCTCCTGTCTCTGGTACGGTGAACGGAGCTGTAGATGCGACTCTTCAGGAAGCAGGCAGTGTAACAAACGGTGTTTCAGGTACTGTTGATGTTCTGCTTAAATAATTATCAAGAAATCCCTTCTCTTCCATGAAAGAGAAGGGATTTTTTTATTCGCAAGATTCGGTTTGTTTTCATCTGTATTCTTGATAGGCTGTGTGTAAGAATATTTTCATCTTTCTATGTCTCTTTATTTTCAGCAAATAGCAAAGGCCATCGAATATATAAAAGATCATGCCCATGAACAGCCTTCTCTCGAAAGTATTGCTGAATCTGTACACATGAGTCCTTTTCATTTTCAAAAAATATTTACTCAGTGGGCAGGCGTAAGTCCCAAGAAATTTCTTAAATTCTTAAATATTTCCTACGCAAAGAAAATGCTGCTGGAAGATAACTTTCTAAGCATTGCACATAAGACAGGTCTATCCAGTACTGGAAGGCTGTATGATCTTTTTGTCACTATTGAAGGCATGACTCCAGGTGAATATAAAAATGGAGGAGCTGGGCTTGAGATCTCCTATTGTTTTGAAGAAACGCCTTTTGGATTTGTAATTATAGGCAGTACTTCAAAAGGTATCTGTCATATTTCCTATGCAGATTCCCTTCCAGAAGGTCTAGAACAAATAAAACAGAGATTTGAGAATGCAGTATATACTCATGGAAAAGATGAACTGCATGAACAAGTACTACGCATGTTGAGACACGAGAGTGTAGAAAAAATTAAACTGCATTTGAGAGGAACACCTTTTCAATTAAAGGTTTGGGAAGCACTACTTCACATCCCTGAAGGAAGACTTACTACATACGGACATATTGCGTCAGCTATAGGGCATCAAAAGGCACATAGAGCTGTAGGTACAGCTGTAGGACAGAATCCTGTGGCTTATCTTATACCTTGTCACCGAGTCATACAGGCGAGCGGGATTCTCGGCAATTATCATTGGGATCCGAAAAGAAAAACTGCTATGATCGCATGGGAAATCTCACGTACCAAATCCATTACATAAATTTATGCATAAATATCTTAAAGAATCTATAGAGATCATGGCTCCTGCATCAAAGGTCTGGGAGTATTTTACCAATCCAAAACTTAGCCGGGCGTTAGGAGGTGAATATATTTCAGAGTGGAAAGTGGGATCTGAGATCAGCTGGATGAGTGTAGAAGGAGAAATATACACCAAAGGCAAGATTCTTGAGATAGAGCCAAGCTGCTTTCTCAAACATACTCTCGTAGATATGGAATCTCCTGACCAGGTGCTGCTTATAAATACCTATACTTTCGAAGAATTCGACGAAATAACACTGCTCACAGGGAAAGCGGAATTTAAAAAACCAATCGAAGACAAAGAATATGAAGATGCAGTTGCGGGATGGAAAGACATCTTTGGAGCTATTAAGGAAATCGTCGAGTTATAGAGCCCGTTTTTCAAATATTCCAACCACTTCGATATGCGAAGTATAAGGGATCATATCAAACAATGTAACATTTTTAAGTTCATACTGAGGAAGCATCTGCTCCATATCTCTCAGGAATGTAGCAGGACTGCATGATACATAAATAATCTGCGAACTCTGCAGAGACATGAGATTCTCCAAGGCATTTTTATCCATCCCCTTTCTCGGCGGATCGATGATGATAGAGTCAGACTTTTCATTGATCTGCATCTTAAATACATCATTCTGGTGAAACTCTATATTTTTTACCTGATTTCGGACAGCATTCCTTTGTGATATTTCCACCATCTCTCTATTTTTTTCTACACTTTTCACTGCTAATTTAGGAAAGATCTTTGCCATAATTATTCCGATAGTACCTGTTCCTGCAAAAAGATCGTAGAGCACCCCCCTACCGTACACATATTTTGATATATGAGTATAAAGCTCCTCTGCCATCTTTGTGTTTACCTGAAAAAATGAATCTGGTCCGATCTCAAATTGAAACGTATTCTCTTTTATATGCAGAGAATGCATAATGGTTTTTACACCTTGAAGATGATCAAAAGCTTTCTTTTCTCTATCATATAAATACACACTTTCTGCAGGGATCTTCGGAAGTTCCTTTAAAAGTGTGCCGCTTATTATACACATGTGCTCTCCCCGGGAGTTTTCTTTGAGCTCTAATTCTACAATAGTTTCTGGGAGCAATGAAAGTATTTCTTTTGCTTTTCTAAATGTCTTCTGGGAGACTGTATAGCACTCCTTCATATGAAAGTTCTCATGAGTCAGCATCTCATGCTGTTTGAGTACTCCGTCTTCTATATAAAAGCGGGCAGTATTTCTATAATGAAAAGGATTTAGGGCGGCAACAATATTAAGACTAAATATTGCTTCCTGTACCTTTTTCTCACTATTATATTTTTCCAAGGCTTTCTTAAATACAGATTCTTTGATTCGTACGCTGTCTTCATATTCTACATGTCTCAGATGACATCCCCCACATCTTGTAAAGTGCATACAGTCAGGCGGGATTCTCTGAAGAGACCGCTTTGTTATGCTCTCAGGAAGCGCAAAAATAGTTTTTCCTTTCTTCTCTACAATCTTCGGGATACACACCTCACCTTGAAGAGTAAATGGGACTTCAAAATGGTCACCGCCGTTTTGGGCGACACCATTGGTCTGAAGATTCAAATGTCTGATTTTAAGTGGCGGCTGTGATCCCATAATGTTTTTTAAAAAGTGAATCTACTATGTCTTTAGAAGCCTAGAAAGTCAATACACAATAAAAGAGCATAGGACGCCATGCTCTTTTATTTGGAGTACAAATTAGAATAATCCCACTGTCCGCAGAAGTCCAAATGCATATGCGAGCACTACAAGACAAAGACAGAGTGAAAGCAGAAAAATGCTTAGTCCGATGGGAGATTCCCAGGTATGCCATTTAGAATGCTTCATATACTCTCCTTTCATTTCTAGATGATGCTTGTACACATTCATTGAGTTATCTTTATGTGCTGGAGCTGGAGTTTCCACAGGTGCTTTTGCTGCTGCTTTTGGAGGCATATTCAGAAGGTAAAGGATAATTATATTCACTATAGGCCTGCGGTTTTTTCTGTCAACAATCCTAGAATCTTAATTATTGTTTTTACGTATTTTCATATCTTGTCTTTTTATTTATTAACTACCTGCTACACTATATTTCGATATTACTAGCAACCACACATGTATCCAAAGATTCATCTTAAAGCGAAATTGAAAAAAACTTTCCTTGGTCATAAGCATCCATGGATTTTTAGCGGAGCTATCGAACGCATCGAAGGAGAGAAAAGTGCTCTTCACGGCAGACTTGTGAGTATTTTTCTAGACGGAATATTTCTAGCTCACGGATACTACAATAAGCAGTCTCAGATAGCTGTCAGAATATTATCTTGGAATGAAGCTGATGTCATTGATGTGGAATTTTTTAAGAATAAAATCTCTCAAGCGGCTGCTACAAGACGTGAATATGTTTTAGATGAGAATACTACGGCATGCCGGATGGTCTTTGCTGAATCTGATTTTCTTCCTGGATTTATTGTGGATAAATACAATAATACGCTTATTCTCCAGATACATACACTTGGAGCTGAGAATTTGAAGGACCTATTTGTCCAAGCCCTTATCGCAGTATATAGTCCTGAGTGCATCTATGAAAAAAGCGATGTTTCTGCACGAAAATTAGAAGGCCTTCCAGAAAAGAAAGAGGGAGTACTTCATGGAACTTTGAAGGAAGAGGAAATAATTCTTGAACATGGACTCAAATTCCGTGTAGATTTCCTCCATGGACAGAAAACAGGATTTTTCCTAGATCAAAGAGAAAACCGTCTTGCTTTGCAGAAATATGTAAAGGATAGAAAAGTACTTAATATCTGCAGCTATACAGGAGGATTTTCTGTCTCAGCTCTTCAGGGAGGCGCCTCTCATGTATCTTCTGTCGATATTTCTGATCATGCTGTAGAAGAAGGTATAAACAATGTAGAGCTCAATGGATTTGATAAGGATAAACACTGGACTGAGGCGAAAGATGCCTTTGAGTTTCTCAAGAATGCTAAGCAGGGATCTTATGATGTTATTATTCTTGATCCGCCTGCCTTTGTAAAAAGCAAAAAAGATATAGACCGGGGAATGAAGGGATATATTTCTCTCAACCAGCGTGCTCTAGAGGTCCTTGATAATCATGGAATCCTGATGACGTGTTCATGTTCTGGGGTAGTATCTGATGAACAGTTCTTCCGAATGCTTTCCTGGGCAGCTCAAGCAGCAGGATGTCTTGTACAGGTATTAGAGAAAAAATCTCAGCCCCTTGATCATTCTCTCAACCCATACTTCCCTGAAGGAAACTACTTAAAATGCTATATAATAAGGAAAATAGCATCTTAACGGCATAGTTGAGAAAATTTAAAAAACTATTTTCAGTTTTGAAAAGCAGGAGTATTATCGTGAAAATTTAGTTCCTTTAGCGATAATATGCCAACGAGAATCACAGAGAACTTAAGATGGGAAGCAGCTGTAAAAGAAGATATAAAGAGATTAAATGTACAGGTAGTTGAGTCTTCCAATGAAGAACAGTATACAGTGGAGGAAATAGAAGAAGAGATAAGAAAAATTGTGAATCTCATATCCAGTACCAAGAGTCCAGATAGTTTCTGGCAGTCACATAACTATATTCAGAGTATTCTGAATAAACTTCATCTAAAAAAATCAAAGGAAGAAATAAGCTATGGACCGCATAAAGTAGACTCAGATGTGATTATCGCACATTGCTCCGATCTTCTTGAAAATGGAGGAACTATAAAAGAAATTACGACACCTTCAGGTACTATCGATCTACTAAATAATGGAAATAGTAACTATGAGATGTTTACTCAAGAGCTTCTGAAATACTATACTCTTCATGTGAGGGATCTGCTCCTCACTGATAAGCAGTATGTGCCGTACTTTGTGAAACCGAAATCTCTGAAAAAAAGTACTGAGCAAAAGGATGGTTCAGATACGGTTGAGAATAAATAACCTAAAACACCTTGCCTTTCCCCCTCTCATACATATAATAAAACTCGTCTAACATCGTGGCTGGGTAGCTCAGTTGGTTAGAGCGCGGGATTCATAACCCCGAGGTCTGGAGTTCAACTCTCCATTCAGCCACCATTCTTCGCTTCTCACGAAGCTACGAATGGCACAGCCAGAAAGGAATGAATCTTCGCAGGCGAAGATTTTTTTAATATACAGCGAAGAATGTCCCTCGTAGCCTACGTTAAACTGTAAGTTACCTTGTTTATAATGGCGAAGAGGGACTCTCAAACTTAAAGTTAAGATGTGTGTCGGTACGCTCTTGAGTCTAGTAGGGCTATTTTTTAATATACTACATAAGAAAAATCACCCTCACTACTAAATACTCCCACTATCACTCACACTCCGAGCCATCGAGCTTTTATACATCTTCGCAATCTTCCCTATCATCTCCGCCTGATTCTCCACTATATTTTCTGGCAGCTCATCCACAGGGAAGAATTTTCCAACTCCAGAGGTTTCTTCTAATTCTAAATAATGATAGATACTGATCACCATTCCCCGTTTCCATCTTTTTAGTTCCGTACTTGCATAAATAGCATCACTGCCTGTATCTGCAGAGTAATTTAATTCCTGGAAAACTCTTTCCTTTACATCATCAAATGAGTTAGGGGTACTTGTAGGCAGCAGGCTTGGCCTTTGCCCAGCCCAAAATGGATCGTTCTCAGGACGTTGTATAAGCAACACTTCGATCTATCCCTCTTTTCTACGAAGAGGGATAATCTCAAAGGCAGGAAGTACATTTAATCTGCACATCTGAAAAAAGATCTCTTTGGGCAGGTATCCTGGAGAGAGTTTTGAGAGGAGGGAGAGAGGGGTTCTTGTTCTGGTCCAGACAACATATTATCAGTACTACGTTACTCTATATGAAAAAAGTAATACTTCCACTGATCTATCTTTGTCTGCTTTTTGATTGCCTTCATCTGTTCTACATGATCATCCTCTAGGGTGAGTAGGCTCGGACTTGCAAAGGTCGGTGAATCACTTATATCCTGGAGATTATTGTGTGCTAGTTCAGCGCTATTATTGATGATCTTCATCTGTTCATCCTTATAGAGCTTATCCTCTGATTCTTTTGCGTAGCGTATCTGTGTAGAATCAAGCTGTGTACTGATGTATTCAACCTTTTTGTTGCTTATCTCTGTTTTCTTTTTATCATTATCCGCTCTAAATTCCTTTATCTGCTCATTGAGCTGGCTATCGCGGTACATACTCGATGCAAGAGCGTAGAGCTGCAGAAAGAGTATAAAAAACCCCATTATGATGATGATCTGGTAGGTGAATGAAACATTTCTTGAATAGTTGCGGGTGCTCACGGGATTTATGGAGAAAGTCTGAAAACTATATACTCAGTATGCCAAAAACAAATTTTTTTTAAAGAGAATTATTTAATGCGTGAAGGATTTTTTCCAATGGATACCCTCTCCGCTGTAAATATGCAGCAAGTTTTTGTTTTTTTTCATGAATAGAAAGGTCATTTTTTAATGTGGAGAGCTTTTTTCTTATGGCTTCGCCAAGGCTTTCAGTTTCTTCCTCCTGATAGTTTTCCAAAATATCCTGGATTTTTTGCTCTTTGATTCCCTTCATTTTTAATTCACTCTTGATCCAGAATAGTCCTTTCTTCTTTATTTTGAGACGGTTTCTAGTGAGCGCATCAGCATAAACATCATCATCCAGGTATTTGAGTTCGAGAAGTCTTTCTATTGTGGGAGCAATGAGCTCTTGATTCTCTGGATATTTCTTTTTAAGTTTTTCGATCAGCTCCTTTTTACTATGCTGACGTACTGTAATGATCTGCATAGATTTTTCAAAAACCTCAGTCAGTGTGGGAACACTAACTGAGGTTTCTTTCTGCCTTTTCCTAAAAGGTCTTTTATTCATCATTCGCTTCAGTCTCCTTTTCTGCAACTATCTCCTCTACTTTCATGACAGCTTCAGGATCTTTTCCAAGCTGTCGAACTTTCGCTTCGATTTCATCTCGTACCTTGGTATTTTCTCTCAAGAAGTTCTTTGCATTTTCTCTTCCCTGTCCGAGTTTAGTAGCTCCGAAGGAGAAGAATGCACCTGATTTTGTGATTACTTCCATAGCAACTGCTGTATCTAGGATATCACCTTCTTTAGAGATACCCTCGCTAAACATAATATCAAATTCAGCCTGACGGAATGGAGGAGCAATCTTATTCTTTACGATCTTCACTCGAGTACGGATACCAAGAGATTTCTTATCATCTCCTACTCCCTGATCGATGGAAGCCTTCTTACGCATCTCCATTCGTACACTGGAGTAGAATTTTAATGCATTACCACCAGTCGTAGTCTCAGGATTACCGAACATCACTCCGATCTTCATACGAAGCTGATTGATGAAGATAACTACAGTCTTAGTCTTACCTACAATACCTGTAAGTTTTCTAAGAGCCTGACTCATAAGTCTCGCTTGAAGACCCATATGGCTATCTCCCATATCTCCTTCGATCTCTGCACGAGGAGTAAGTGCAGCCACACTGTCTATCACGATCACATCTAATGCTCCACTTCGTACAAGTGTCTCTACGATCTCAAGTGCCTGCTCTCCTGAGTCTGGCTGAGAGATAAGAAGCTCAGTAGTATTGATACCTATTTTCTTTGCATAGATTGGATCAAATGCATGCTCCGCATCGATGAGTGCTGCCATTCCTCCATTTCTCTGAGCCTCTGCAATAATATGCTGACAGAGTGTTGTCTTACCTGAAGACTCGGTACCATAGACCTCTATAATTCTTCCTCTAGGTACTCCTCCGCCAAGTGCCAGGTCGAGAGAAATAGATGACGTAGATACCGTTTCGATATTCATGCTTTGGGAATCTCCAAGGCGCATGACAGTACCTTTTCCGAATTGTTTGTCGATAAGAGCAAGGGCGTTTTCTACCGCTTTTCTCTTGTCTGACTGATTTTGTGAAGTCATACCAAATATACATTAAAATAAAATACAGCATCTCGGTAAGTGCACCGAGAGAGGATGTAAGAGAGAAGAGGTTATGTAAACATACAAAAGATCAAATGTGAGAGGAAGATCCTGTATGATTGAGGGTGTTGCAAGCTACAAATCTATCTTATAGATTTTTTTGTTATTGCCAAGAGCAAGTAGGGTTTTTTCGTCTGCAGACAATACTATGTGGATGATTTCAACTTGATCAAACCCAAATTGTTTGTCGAACGCTACTTGAGATACATTACCCTTTACCTTTGTCAGTACGATGATCTTTCCAGTACCATGATTGAGCACATACACATGTGTTGCATCAGCTGTAGTGAGGATCTGAGATCTGTCATCTACACCCTGCAGTAGATCTTTTGGCATATCTTGGATAACAAAATCAGTTACAGGCTTACCCTGGAAATATTTTTTGATTTCCCCAGTCTTGAGTAGCACGTAGATGCTTCCATCAATAGAGAAAGAAACTGCATCCTTTAAGATTGGGTCTGTTTTCTGAAGCCATGGAGAGGGACCACGATAAGTATTCTTATTTCTTGTATATCTCCAGACTTGATTCTCAGAGAGCAGATACAGATTATTTCCAAATGTAGCTATCGTATCTCCAGACTTCCATGTTGTAGACGTAGTATCAGAATATTTGAAATCATTATTTACAAATTCTGCTACCTTATCTGGCGTAAGCTTAATGAGTAGTCCTCGAATGTCACCGAAGTAGGCTACGTCTTTGATAAGATTATTATCTTCTACTGCATATTTGCTGTTTGCGTTTGTAGTATTATTTACAAATGGACCATAGAGACTAGTGGAAGAATATGCATAAACCTTTTCGTCAAAGTATGCGAGCCCCTTAGGGTCATCGTTCTCTACTTTTCCATTCAGATCTATAAAGCTGTTTGCTTCACCAATTCGTGTAAGCTTGTTTGCTTCGTCCTCTTCTTTTTCTATTTTATCAAGAAGTGCATTCATATCTGCTGTGGATTTTTTTCCTTCTTTGAGTTCAAGAGTGAGCTTCTTTGCAGTGTCTAAATGAGTACGGGCAGCTTCTCTGTCTCCTTTAATATTACTTGTTGCTCCGAGCTGATACTCCTTCTGAGCTTCTGCAAATTTCTGCTGGAGTGCTGCTGTCTGTTCTGCATTCTGCTTTCCTCCAATGGCAGTACTGATATTGACTACCAATAATATAAGCAGAAGTACTATTCCTAATATAATGAGCTTCACTCTGTACTTTGGATTCATGACATAGAGTTTCTGCTGTTCGTAGAAATCCTTCGCACGAGTTTTAATACTATCCCAGTTTACTTTGCCCTGAGCTATGGAAGTAAATATCTTCTTAATATCTATTTTATTAGCTTCCCTGCTCGGTACATACATACTTCCATCCTCTGCATATGTCGTAGATGTAGAGCTCTCATGCATTGTTTTTGCATCACCGCCTGTGTATATAAACCCGAGTACTGCAATGTCAGCAGAAGGATTTTCCTTGAGCTTATGCTCCATATTTATGAATCCGATCTCGATATTATTTTTTCCAAATAAGGCGAGTACCTCTTGCTCACCTATGAATTTTGTAAATCTTGTGGAAGAAATAAGTATGATATCCTTTTCTTCAAGTGCTCCTGTGGCAATATTTGTGAAATACTCAGGTAACCCTTCTTCTCCGCTGGCAATGCTAGAGAGCTGGTTATCTTCATCTTCGCTATACATAACATTATCAAAGTTTGCCGTAACATTAGTACAGATACCACTTCGGAGAAGATAGATCTCTGCCCCACCAGTCTTCGTGATATACATGGAGTCATTCTCCAACAGACCAATAGCAATATGTGTTCTTCCAATTTCAGTGAAATCCTTATCTTGAAGATAGATGTTCAGCTCCTTTATTCCCTCTTCAAATCTCTCATAGAGATCCTTAGATGTATCAGAAAAAAGTGTATTCTGAATAGTCTGTACTATGGTGTAGAGAGTATTTTTACATCCCACTTCATTTACAATATTTGTGAATCCAACAGCAATAAATAGTTCTCCTTCTTCGCCCACATTAATATGGAAGCTTTCATGAAGTTCCTCAGCACTGTGGTGATTTATGTTAATTGCATGATACTGCAAATGGAGATTTTTCATGTGAAATAGGGTCTGAAATGAGGAGGTACAAACAATTTGCTTTGGGCCAATTTCTTATAAACTATAGAAGATTTTTCTTTGAATTCAAGCTCATTTAAGAAGTGTCACTTGATAAATGCATCTCTCCATGTATAGTGAGACTACATTTCCGCAAACTTACTGCTTTTCATTCGGCTTTTATGTTCAGTTCTTCCAACCAGCAGCAGGATCGAAGTAATCCATTCGTGATGCTCTCAGACGCTAAGAGAAAAAATATTATCTTTGATGATCATCTTCATAATGAAGAGGTCATACAAGATATTGAAGAACCAGCTGCTCTCAAATCTCATACAGCAGAACATAATGAGATTGATTTAAAAGTAGATGTATATAACGAACCCTCTCAGATTGTGATAGTAGCACAAGCTGCAGGAGTTGACCGCAATGAGATTGCCGTAACTGTGAAAGAGGAAGTACTTACTATATCAGGTGAAAGAAAAAGACCTGAAGGACTTTCTATCGATGATAAATACCTGCACACAGAAGAATGTGAATGGGGTAAATTCACTAGACCTATCATCCTTCCGCAGAATGCAGATATAAAGAGAATACACGCCAGAATGACTCATGAGTCATTGTTAGTACTGACTATTCCTAAGATTGATGTGACGGAGCAGATCGTGAAGATTGAGATGGAGTAGAATGGCTCGGTAATTAGGGCTGCAATAATTGGACTCATAATGAAGTAATTGAGCTCAATGATTGTAGCCTAATTATGTGTGCCCAATTACTGAGCCCCAATTACTTCTTACTTTATTCCTTGAGTCCTCATTTATTTTCACTACAATAACTAGTGTTTTTGTTCCTGTCTTTTTTCATATGTCTCAAAAAGTACGAAAAGGTGTGATCGCTGTTGCCGGTCACGGTACAAGATTCCTCCCTGCTACAAAATCCATGCCGAAGGAAATGCTTCCGATTATCGATACTCCTATTGTTCAGTATATTGTAGAAGAGATGGTTGAAGCTGGTATTGAGCAGATTATATTTGTTACGAGTTCTGATAAACGTGCCCTTGAGGACCATTTTGACCACTCTCTAGAGCTTGAACATCATCTTGAAGAGCAAGGTAAACTTGATCGTCTTGAGAAGATTGCGAAACTTCCGAATATGGCATCATTTGTGTATATTCGTCAAAAGGGACCATATGGAAATGGTACTCCATGTCTTAATGTAAAAGATATTATAGGTAATGAACCTTTTATCTATGCCTTTGGAGATGATCTCGTGAAATCTAAAGTGTCATTTACGAAACAGCTTATTGAGACTTACGAGAAAACGGGAGCCTCTTGCGTGCTCGGTGCCCAGGAAGTACCGATGGAAGAGATACATAAATATGGTTGTTATGCTTTGAAAGACGGGACTTCCGATATGGAGATCTCGCGTATTGTTGAAAAACCGAAACGAGAAGAAGCACCTTCCAACCTTGCAGGATTTGGACGCTACCTGCTTGATCCAGCAATTTTCGGCGTACTTGAGAGTCTCAAGCTTGGAAAAGATAATGAGCTTTGGCTCATGGACGGAGTGGATGAGCTTATGAGAAGCGGTCACAAAGTTGTTGCTCAAAGTGTGCAGGACGGTCAGTGGATTACTACAGGAGATCCATTGAATTTTCTCAAAGCTACTGTAGAATATTTGAAAGATCGCGATGATCTCAGAGATCAGTTCAAGCAATACCTTTATGATTCACAATTTCTCTCATGAAACGACTCCTCCTTTTTACATGGCAGAATATCCTCAGAAATAAACTTCTCAGTTTAGGCGCTATTTCAGTAGTGATGCTTGTAAGTTTTTTTCTTCTCCTTCTTGATGGAATGGGATTTCTGCTTGGAAAAAGTATTGAGAGCGTTGAGAAAAATGTAGACTATACGATCTTTCTTTCTCAGACTGTGAATGTAGAGGATCCGCTTGTACAGGAGCTGAGTACAGAACTCGCACGGATCCCTGCCACTGTTTCTCAGGTATCAAAGCAGCAGGCAGTAAAAGAAGCAGAGAAGTTTTTTTCTGATGATCTTATTACCTTCGTAAAAGATAGGGATTTTCTTCCTGCAAGTCTTGTCATCAAAAATGTAAATCTATCAGATCCGCAGAAGATCTATAATATTATTTCTCAGGATAAATATAAGAGTATTATCAAATCCAGTGATGACCGTACATTTCTTCAGGAGCAGACTGGCAGACTTACACAGTTTGCGCAGACTCAGAATTCTGTAAATGCACTATTTATTGTGCTCTACATTCTCTTTACACTTGTTGCTGTCCTGATTATTTTCAATACTATCCGTCTCCTTATACATAGTAGAAGCGAAGAGATTGAAATTATGGAGCTTGTGGGAGCAGAAAAGAATTTTATACGTTTTCCTTTTTTCGGAGAGAGTATGTTTCTAAGCGCATGCGGGGTACTGCTTGGGGTGATTCTCTTTGCATTCCTTTTATGGCAGATTTCAATTATCTTTGGATCTTCAGATAAAGCACTTCCTGAGGGATTAGTAGTAAATAATATGCTTCTTACCGTAAAGGAATTCTTTTTCACTAGAGGGCTTCTAGAGATACTCAAATTGCTTATTATATTTATGGGCGTAACATTTGTAAGTACACAGCTTGCCCTTAAAAATTATCTACCGAAGTTTTAATGAAATACCTCAAAACAGAGGCCTTTGTACTCCATAGAGATCGAAATGATCAGAAGTTCTCTTCCCTACTCCTTTTTACAAGAGAAATAGGAGCCGTATATGCCAAAGCACGTGGACTCCAGAAAATAGGCAGCAAGCTTGCGGCAAAACTTGAGCCTGGACAAGAGGTAGATGTAGATTTATATGAGGCGGCAGAAGGAGTATATATTATTACGGGCGCTGAGCTTATCTCTCCTACCCTTCCACAGGCAAAGGATTATGATGATATGCAGCTCCGTTTTTTGATGTTTGAGATTCTAGCAAGAATGCTTCCTAAGCATGAGCAGAATGAACGGATATATATGTTTTTTAAAGAAGTACTCAAGTCCTTTAGAGAGAGTGATAAATTGATCGAGACTGTATTGGTCTTTATTACTAGGCTTTTAAAACTTTTAGGATATGTCGAAGATGTGAAGCATTGCATTCAATGTGAAAAATCCCTAAAGGATACACCTGAGATTTACGTGCATACTTTCGAGCTTGCTTTCTACTGCTCAGACTGCAGACCTTCCCATACTGCACAAAAGATAAGTCTCTCTGCCCTGAAGACTTTTTCCTTCTATCTTGATCATACTTTTGATACTGCATTACGTCTGCAAGTCCCTGAAGATATCAAAAAAGAGCTCTATTCTCTTCTTGTTCGTTCTGTCAGTGACATCATTGGACGTCCCCTTGAGAGTCTGCAGTATATGTAGCGGCATGTCCATGCCCCTAATTCTTATCCTCATCATTATCCTTATCCTATAAGGTGAGGATAAGGTATAAGGAAGCGGGCAAAGCTTAAATCTGCTTTGCAACGAGTATCAATCTGTTTAATGCTGTACCTATTGGTGTACATGTCATTAAGGTAAGACGACGGTCATCACTCTGTTTTAAGACATCTACCTGGTTTGGTTTTACTACCTTTCTTTCTTCGATGACGTAGGTATATTTATTTTCATTATAATAAATAATTATCGTATCTCCGATCTCAAGATTATGCAAAAGTGCAAATGTATCCTTATATTCTCCAGGTGCCCAGACATAATAGGAGCTGTGACCTGTGATAAATACATTTCCAATCTGACCAGGGACTGCTGTTCCCGGATAGTGTACAACACCTTTCTGTAAGCCTTTCTGGATATCGTCCTCAAGCGCCTGCCAATCCTCCCTGATGAGATTATCTGGAGCTATTTCCTGGATAGGAATATTTTGTCCTATCTTTGGTATAACGATACGGTTATCCGGAGGATATACAGGGATAGTGACATCAAGTATTTGTCCGCTTCCTGAACCCGTCTTATTGTCTGCACTTGCATGAGTTGCATCGAGAGAAAGAGGCAGATTCTTTGTTTCTTTTGCGTTTTCATCTACCTTGGCAAGTTTCTCAAGATTCTGCGTCACATGTTCATTTTCACCTGAGACGGTATCCCACCAGTATGTAGCTACCTGACTGTAGGCTTGTACATTGGTTGCAAGCAAGAGTACCATAAAGATTGCAATGGTTGTTGTACCGAATGCAAAGGACTCCTTAAAGAATTGTGCAATACCTGAACCTTCTCTAGGTGCTTTTATTTTTACCTTTTTTGTTTCATTCATTCTTAAAATTTGGGAAAGTTCTTTTCTAACACTATCTCTTAATTCAAATGGATGATCTATAGTCCGAAAACGGTTTTCCCTTCCAAGATCAATATATGGTATATAGACTTCGTATTTGTCCATGAGTGTTTTTAGGTCCGTAATTCTTTCCTTCTTTGTCTTAGGGAATTCATAAAAATCCTTATTAGGATTGAGAGTTACATCTCCTTCATGAAAATAACCACCGGTATTATATTTTTTTAAAAACCGGGAAAGCCATCTTTTGTGTAGAGGAGTGGACATGCATTTGAATAAAAATCACCATATACAGTATAACATAGGGGTATTATTCTGTCGGTGAAGTATGTTTGACTTGTATCTTATATTATTTTATCTGGATTTCGGCACATAATATTTTTGGAAAGATCTTCACTTTTTTTTAAAAAACGCTAGTCTTCAAGAAGATTTTTTTACGCATATCCATCATGTCCTCAAAGTTCATTTTCGTGGTAGGAGGAGTTTGTTCATCTTTAGGTAAAGGTATCGCTGCGGCTTCGATGGGAGCTCTTCTAAAGCGTTCTGGGCATTCAGTATTTCTTATGAAAGTTGATCCATATTTGAACGTGGATCCAGGTACCATGAACCCTGAGCAGCATGGAGAAGTTTTTGTGACTGATGATGCTGCAGAGACTGATCTTGATCTCGGACACTACGAAAGATTCATCAATCAGCCTCTTTCAAAATACTCCACTGTCACGATGGGGCGTATTTATTCTGAGGTACTTGAAAATGAAAGGAAGGGAGAATATCTAGGAAAAACCATACAAATCATTCCACATATAACAGGAGCTATAAAATCTAAAATATATAAGGCAGCTGAGGAGTCTCAGGCAGATATTGTCATCGTAGAGATTGGAGGGACGGTTGGGGATATTGAAGGACAGCCTTGTCTAGAGGCAATAAGACAGATACAAAGAGAAGTTGGTAAAAACCAAGCATTATTTGTCATGCTGACGCTTTTGCCGTACCTTGCATCTTCAAAGGAGCTCAAAACAAAGCCGACACAGCTGGCAGTGAGAGAGCTTCAATCCTCAGGTATATTCCCTGATATGATGCTTCTCCGCTCTGATTATCCCATCCAGGAAGAGCATTTTCAAAAGATAGCGTTATTCTGCAATGTGGAAAGAGATGCAGTTATTCCTGCTTATACAGTAGAGAGCATCTACGAAGTTCCGCTAAAATTCGCAGAAAGTTCCCTTCATAGTATTTTAGAGCGAAAGCTTGGACTAAATACTTCAACATCACCAAATCTTGAGGAGTTTGAGCAGCTTATTGAGAAAATAAAGAATCCAGATCTAGAACCGATTAGAATAGGAATCGTGACAAAGTACCATAATCTAGATGATGCGTATTTAAGTGTGCATGAAGCAATCAAATCTGCATCCTACATGAATAACCGTAAACCTGTACTTGTACCGATCAATAGTGAAAAACTAGAAGAAAATGATCAGGATGAGTGGGCAAAGTTCGAGATGGTAGATGGTATTATTGTACCCGGAGGCTTTGGCAGCCGGGGTATTGAGGGAAAGATACAAGCTTGTACTTGGGCAAGAGAACATCAGCTTCCCTACCTCGGGCTATGTCTCGGGTCCCAGATCCTGTCTATTGAAACTGCTAGGAATCTTGCAGGAATGAAAGATGCAAACTCTACAGAATTTAATGCAAAAACTCCTTATGCGATCGTAGATATTATGGAAAGCCAGAAGAGTGTGGAACAAAAGGGAGGAACTATGAGAAAAGGTGTATATATCTGTCATCTTACTCCAGGGACAAAAGCCCATGAAGCGTACGGAAAAGAGTCTATTCTTGAAAGACATAGACATAGATATGAATTCAATAATGCTTTTCAGGATATTCTGGAACAAAACGGTATTATTTTTTCAGGAAGATATCTGGATGAAGGGATCGTGGAAATAGTAGAACGCAAAGACCACCCTTTTATGGTTGGAGTACAATTTCATCCTGAATTTACCTCTCGTCCATGCACAGGTCATCCCCTCTTCAATGCTTTTATTCGTGCAGCAGCAAAATAAGCAGTCTTTTGAATACTAGAGATCTTTCTGCTTCTCTGAAAGCCAGTGAAGTGCATCCATAGGACTCATAGTATTAATGTCCAGATTTTTCCATTCTTCTATAAGAGGATGTGCTTTCTGTACTTCCACTACGTGAGTCGCGGGAGGAGCAGATTCGAGAAAGAAAGAAAGCTGATTTCTATCATTTCCCTTTTTCTTTTTTGTATCTTGACCTGAAGTCTCCAGCTCTCTTAAAAATGCAGAAGCCTTTGAAATAATACTTTTCGGCAGACCTGCAAGTTTTGCCACTTCAATACCATAGCTCTCAGGAGCACCTCCATGTACTATCTTCCTTAGGAAAACTACTCCCGTACTTGTTTCCTGTACTGCCACTGAATAGTTCTTTGCTTTCTTTAACTTTTCTACCACATCGATAAGCTCATGATAATGTGTAGCAAAAAGAGTTTTTGCACCTACTGTATCATGTATATACTCTAAGATTGCCCATGCAAGACTAAGACCATCATAAGTTGAAGTACCTCTTCCCACCTCATCAAGTATGATAAGACTCTCTTTTGTAGCATTATTTAAAATATATGCTGTCTCCTGCATCTCTACCATGAATGTAGACTGACCTTTACTCACATTATCGGATGCACCTACACGGGTAAATATTTTATCCACTAGAGAAAGCTCAGCGGATTCTGCAGGTACAAAACATCCAATCTGTGCCATAAGTGCTATGAGAGCATTTTGTCTCAGATACGTGGATTTTCCTGCCATATTTGGTCCTGTGATCAGCAGTGTCTCTTCCTTGCCTTCTTTAAAGCAGGTATTATTTGGTATAAAAGCTCGTCCATCTTTTATCTCTAAAGCTTCTATGACTGGATGACGTCCTTTTATGATAGTAAAATCTCTATTCTCTACAAACTGAGGACATACATATCTATAAGTATAAGACAATTCTGCAAAGGAACTCAACACATCAAGATATGCAATAATCTCTGAGTACTGCTGCAAGTCAGATAATGACTGTAATATTTTTTCCCGAATTTCCTGAAAACATTCATATTCCATTTGTGAAAGAGCATCATCTGCATGTAGTATTTTGTCTTCATAGACTTTGAGCTCCTCTGTTGTATATCGTTCGCCATTTACTGTTGTCTGCCTTCTTACATAGTATTCTGGAGCTTTTGAAGACTGGCTTTTTGAGAGTTCGATAAAATACCCAAATACGTTTGTAAATTTGATGCGGAGAGTTGCTATACCTGTTTTCTGCTGTTCCTGTGTCTGGTAGTCAAGGATCCACTGAGTAGCATTGTTTTTGAGAGATCTCAATTCATCGATCTCCTGTCTATACCCTTCGCGTATTATGCCGCCTTCCTGAAGAGTCAGCGGAGGCTCAGCTATGATACCCTTTTCGATAAGCGTATAGAGTTCATGCAGTACTTCTTTGTTACATTCTTTGAAAATTTGTGAGATTTTTTTATCCTTGTTGAGATCTAAGAGGGAAAGTATCTCCTGGATTTCATAGATTGAATTCTTCAATGCAACCATATCCCGTGCATGTGCTCTTTGCAGACTTAATTTCGCAAGGATGCGTTCTATGTCATACATGTTCTTCAAGTGGGTCCTAATGTCTTCTCTGAGCGAAGTACTACTATAGAGTTCGTCTACCAGCTGAAGTCTGTTTACTATCTTTTCTTTTGAGAGCAGCGGGTTTAAAAGCCATGAACGCAGGAGCCGGGATCCCGCACCTGTGTGGGTTTTATTGAGAAGATGCAGCAGACTTCCTTCAAGTTTCCCCTCTCTTTGAGTAAAAAGTAGTTCTAGATTTCTGATGGTGCCTTCATCTAAATTCATGCATTCAGTATTCTGTATGACTCTGAAAGGTCTGAGGTGATTCAGAGAAGTTTTTTGTGTATCTACGAGGTAGGAAAGGACCATTGCGCAGGCTTCTGCTGCTTGTATATTTTTTTCTATACCCATGCTCTCAATACTGTGCTCGCCGTACTGGATTTTTAGTACTTCATAGGGATCATTCTGTACTGCATAGAAGTAATAGTTTGCCGTATTCAAGTCTGTCAATATTTGCGCTATCTCCTCTGAAGAAAATAGATGTTTTGAAAGAAGCAACTCCTTTGGCTGAAGACGAAAGAGTTCTGAACGCGTATTCTCAAGACCATCCACTGACCGTACATTTGCTTCACCCGTTGAGAGGTCGCAAAGAGCGATAGTAAACCTATTACTGTCTTCAACTACAGCGAGAAGGTAATTTGGATTACCTTTATTGAGCACTTCGTCTTGAAGGGTTGTTCCTGGAGTCACTACGCGTACTACCTTTCGCCGAATGATACCTGGCAGCTTAGCGTCTGAAACTTGTTCTGCGATCGCTACTTTATAGCCTCTTTTTGTAAGCTCAGCTAAATATTTATCAGAGGCATGATACGGTATGCCTGCAAGGGGTGTAGGGTTCAATGCATTCTTATTTCTGGATGTTACCGTAATGCCGAGCACTCTACCTGCAGTAGTCGCATCTTCATCAAACATTTCATAAAAATCTCCCATGCGGAAGAAAAGGACACAGTCCTTATACTGTTCCTTTATTTCATAGTACTGACTCATGGCTGGAGTGAGCTTTTCCGAAGACATAGATTACTTATTCTGAGTTATTTCAATACCAAGTTCTGTTTTGAGAATATGTTTGAAGTTTTTTATAAAGTTTTGAGTAGAAAATTTCTCTGCATGACTTCTGATGGTAAGTGCATTGTATTTATCTTCATTCATAAGAAGATGTGCAAGTCCCTTCTCCATGCTCTCAAGTGTCTGTTCGTAGAAAAACTCTCCGTTCACCCCTGGTATTATATACTCCCGTGCTCCGCCTTTTGCTAGTGCTAATACAGGCTTTCCAGCTGCGTGTGCTTCGATGGGAACAATACCAAAATCCTCTTCTGTAGATAAGATAAGTGCACGGGCGTTTTTCAGGTATTCAAATTTTACCTCATCATTTTTGTATCCAAGGAATTCAATATTTTTTGCTGCTCTACTCTCAAGCTGATCTCTATGAGGTCCATCACCAAGTATTACTAGTTTTTTTCCAGTTTTATTAAACAGTTCTATCGCAATATCAATTCTTTTGAATTCTACGAGATTTGAAACGATCAGAAAGTAATCCTCATGATCAATATCACTGCTTTTTGGTGCTTGGATGAGCTCCACTTCTACAGGAGGGTACAGTACATGAGAATCAAAACGGTGATAATACTTCTCGACACGCTTTTGAACAGTTTTTGCATTGGTAAGTATCAACGATTCTTTTTTGAGCGCTACTTGATCCCACATACGGACTGAAGAGAGTACATGTGTAAGGATAATATTTCTAAAAGATTTATTCTTTACTGCACCTAATGATTTTTTGTATTCGTTGAACCAGTCCCATACAAATCTCATCGGAGAATGCATATAGCATACAAAAGATGTATTGGAACCGGTGATGAGTCCATGTGCCCATGCAGTAGAGCTCGCTATTACGAGCTCATAGGCATTTACATTTATCTCTTCGATGTATTTTGGAAAGGAGCGTATAAAAATCTTTGTACTGTATTTTTTTACTATGGGGATGTGCTTTATTATATTGTACATTCGCTGTGCTCCTGGATGCGGTATAATACGTGCTGATAAGCCTGGATACTCTCTTTCTACTTTTTCTTTATCGTAAAAAAAAGTATAGATAGGGCTATCTGGAAAAAGCTCGCTGAAAGTATGAAGCACTTTTTCAGCTCCACCCATTCGTACTAAAAAGTCATGAAATAACGCAACTCTCATATGCCGGACTTCTCTATAAAAAGTTTATAATAGCCAAATTATATGAATTTTACAGAAAAAGTGAAGCTTAAGCGAAAAAAGTTGTAATCATTCAGAAAGAAGAGTAGAATTTCCGAAGCGTAATTTGTTTTATATCATTTCGCCACCTCTTTGGATCTTTCCATATTCTGCAGGAAAACGAACCATCCTTGGGAAAAAACATGTGAAATTACTTTTAATAAAGTAGTCAAGTATTTAAATCTCTCTCATTTTACGAAAAGAGAGGCTTGGGAAGAGCTTAAAAAGACATTTGAATTTGCCTATGAGATTTATCTTCCTTATAAAAGAAAAAATGGCGAGCCTGTTTTTCAGCATGTCATAAGAAGTCTTGAGAACCTTATGCTCGTGCATCCGGATATATCTACGATACAGTTATGTCTTCTTCATGAAGTCTTTGAACGAGACCTGGCTACCCAGGACGAAATTAAAGAGCGTTTTGGCGAAGTAGTCTGTAAACTAGTATGTCATTTTACTGAACTATCTAAGGTTCGCCTCAATAGCTCTCATCCAGATCAGGTAGAAAATCTAAGGCAGATGCTATTGGTTCTTGCTGACGATATTCGAGTTATCCTAGTGAAACTCTCTACAAGGCTTGAGGGAATGGCTACAGTATCTGAACTTGCTCCTGAAAAACAGCGTAGAATTGCAAATGAAATCCTGGAAATTTATGGTCCCATATCTGCAAGACTTGGAGTCTATGCATTAAAAACTAGACTCGAGGATGCTGCCTTTGAAATCCTCGAACCAGAGATGTATCAGAAAATAAAAAGTACACTTGAAACAGAGCTGAAAGAAAATGCAGATATCATAGAAGTATGTAAACAGCAGATACAGCATGTTCTGAAGCAGCACCGTATGAAGGGTACTGTGCATGGAAGAGTAAAAAGTATCTATTCCATTGCGTTTAAGATGAAGGATAAGCATCTCGAGCATGTAAGTGAACTCTATGATATTTTTGCTCTCAGAGTTATTGTACCAACGAAGGAGGATTGTTACCGGATATTTGGATACATACATGAGCATTGTTTCCCGATTGCAAAGCGTATTAAAGATTATATTTCTCTTCCAAAGACTAATCAGTATCAAAGTCTGCATACTACTGTGACTGGTCTATATCCAAAAAATCCATTACGACCTGTGGAAATACAGATTCGTACTCAATGGATGGATGATATTGCTGAATATGGTATTGCCTCTCATTCAGTATACAAGGAGCGAGGCAATGGAAAGAATGAGTCTTATGAAGAATGGCAAAAGAGACTAGCGGAGTTAAATAAAGACTTTGCAACAAAGGGAAGATTTTTAGAAAACGAATCTAAAGAGGTAGGACAGCTAATAGAAAGAGTATTTGTGGTGGCTACCAATGGAGAGATAAAAGGTCTGCCTAAGGGGGCTACTCCTTTGGACTTTGCATATGCTCTTGATCCTGAGATAGGGGCACACTGTGCAAGTGCAAAGGTGAACGGCTCTATCGTACCTCTTTCATATTCACTTAAAACAGGCGATGTGGTTGAGATCATTACCCGTGCAGATCATCTTCCTACGAATACTTCACTTCTCTATGCACACACATTATTTGCCAGGAAAAAAATAAAGAACTATCTTTATGCACTTCACCGGGATGTATATGTGCGTGATGGTAAAAAACGTCTGCAGCAGCAGCTTATAGAACTCCATCTTCCTAGACTAGAAGATAATCTTGAACTACTAAGTAAATACTTTAAAGACCTCAAGGAACACACGCTTCATGAAAAAGAGGATATTCTATTTAAAATAGGCTGCGGAGAGCTCAAGACACTAAATGTCATAAGAAAAATGTTTCCTGATGCTTTTGTACATGAAATAAATGAAGACGATACCGCTGTGTACCATAATGCTCAAAATGATACTGTAGAGATAGGAGGTCACAGTGGGATTCATTTCTGGTATGCGGGATGCTGTAATGCTAAAAATGCCCACGCGAATAATCAGGAACTAGTGGCATATATAAATCAAAGACATCAGATTCGTCTGCATAGAAAAGATTGCCACTTTCTTCTCTCTCTTGAGAAAGATCATAAAGATCAAATCTTCGATGTTCAGATTCCTATAGATCAAAAAAAATAGGCTCAAAAAGACGAAAGCCTTGCACTTCATCAAAAAATTTCTAAACTAATAAGTGTTTTAAGCATTATCATTTCCATAAAGTCATGAAAACTGTACTCGTTGTTGCGCAGATTGTTATTTCACTCCTGCTTTGTGTATCCATCCTTATGCAGAGTAAAGGTGTAGGTCTTTCTGAAACCTTTGGAGGTGACGGAAATGTATATAGCACAAAAAGAGGTGCTGAAAAATTTCTTTTTATTGCAACGGTTATTCTTGCAGTACTTCTTGTTGTCAATTCTCTTCTCTTTGCATTTATCACACAATAAATGAGTTCTTCTTATCGAGATTTTTTTACAAGCACGAGGATACTCGTGCTTTGCGTTGCTCTCTTTCTTCTCACTACTGGACATCTTATTTATCTTTTTCATAAGGATAATAGTATTCACAGTCCTACTGTCGGAGGGAGCTACAAGGAAGGTTTAGTGGGAAGCGTACGTACTCCTAATCCTCTTTTTGCTGTAAATGGATCTGCAGATCAGGATATTGTAAGATTGCTCTATAGTGGTCTTACAAAATATGACCCAAAGCAGCAGAAGATGGTTCCAGACTTGGCTACATATCAAGTATCTGAAAATAAAAAGGAATATACCTTCTTTATTAATCCCAATGCCAAATGGCATGACGGAGAGCAGATCAATGCAGATGACGTTCTCTTTACGTATAAACTTATCCTTGATCCGGCATTTCCAAATGCGACGCTCAAAAAGCGTTTTGCTGATGTAAAGGTAGATAAGGTGGATGATATGACTGTAAAGTTTACTTTACCAAAGGCATATTATTTCTTCCCTACCGCGACCACTGTAGGTATCCTTCCGGAGCATATATGGTCAAGTGTTAGTCTTGAAAATATAGCTCAGAGCTCTGTAAATTTCAGTCCTGTGGGAAGCGGTCCTTATAAAGCTGCCTCAGATGGTATGCTGCATGTACAAAATGGCTTAGATGCGCAAATTATTAGTTTAGAAAGAAATGCAGAATATTATGGAGTGAAACCTTATCTTGAGAAAGTAACTCTAGAAGTATTTCCTGACTTTGAGAGACTTTTGACTCAAAAAGATGCTTTAGAAGGTATCAAGGATATTCCTCAGGATGAAGTATCGGAAATCCGTAAAGCAGACCGCTTTAACACAGTGGAAATTAATTCTCCAAGATACTTTGCTGCCTTTCTCAATATGGACAAAGATGCCCTAAAGAACTGGCGTACCAGACTTGCCCTTCAGGTAAGTGTATCTCGAAATGAAATCATGCAGAAGTATGAGTTTCTCAATCCTGTAAACACACCTTTTCTACAGCAGCAGGAAGCATCATGGACGAATGAATATAGTCTTGATAGAGCGAGAGGATCTCTCTTTGATGCAGGCTGGAAATTCCCTAGTGAAGAGAGTGTGAGAGAGCGTGAGGATGTACTTATAAAAAGAGTTGGTACAGGTGCCCTAGTAGGTGTTAGGGATACATCTACGGGCGCATTACTTGAGAATCTGACCCTCTCAGGTACCCGTCTTGTGGATCTTGTGAATAACTTCAAATCCGTTCGCTATAATGATAAAGGAGCTCCATTAAAGCTGAAGCTTGTGGTGGCAAGAAGTCCTGAATACTTAGGAGATATTGCTGAGACTATTAAAAAGGATTGGGAAATCATCGGAGCTGATATCGATGTTCAGGTAAAAGAGACAAAGGATATACCTACAATTATTACGAATAGAGATTACGATATCATCCTGTTAGGACAAGAACTTGGATATGACCAAGATATATTTTCATACTGGCATTCAAGTCAGGCTAACAAAAGAGGATATAACCTTTCGAATTTTAAGAACTCGAATGCTGATATTCTCATCGAAGAAATGAGAAATCCGCCAAGTGGGCTGTTAGATGATGCAGCGGAGGAGTACATTTCCAAACACATTACCGATCTTACGAAGATCTTTACTGATGAAATCCCGGCTATTTTTCTCTTCCAGCCAAGTACCTATGACGCCATAGACAAGAAATATCAGGATGTATTTTGGCAGAATCTTGTATTCCCGCAGGACCGGTTTGAAACTATTTCATTGTGGCATCTTGCGAGCTCTGATATGCTGAAGATACCATTCAACATGGGAAATTTCTTCGGATGGCTGAAGAAGAATTTATAAATTAAATTATCTGCACTATGAAAATTAAAGTATTGCTTCTCAAAAAGATCCCAAATATTGGAAATATGCATGATATCGTAGAAGTATCTAATGGGTATGCTCTTAACTATCTTGTGCCCCAGGGGTTGGGTAAGATCCCTACTCAGCAGGATGTAAAGAGAGCTGAGGAGATGAGAAAGAAACAGTCACAGAAAAGTGACGAGATGAAGGCTCATGGTGATGAAATGAAGCGTAAGATTGAGAGTATCTCTCCATTGATGCTTAAGGTAAAATCCACTGATGCAAAGACTCTTTATGGGTCGATTGCTGAGAAAGACATTGCAGAGGAATTATTTAAACAGCATAAAATTGAGGTTGAGGCTAAGCAAATACGCATGACGCATATTAAATCTCTCGGATCACACGACGTCAAGGTAAACCTTGGTCTAGGTATCCATGCTTCACTCGCAGTCAATGTCAAAGAGGCCTAAGCACATCTACGCAGCTCTTAAGATTGATAAAATCTTAGCTCTTGATGTAGGTAGTAAATATATTGGTGCTGCGCTTGCCTCAGAGAAATCGAAGATGGCTTACCCATATGATGTATGTAAATGGGATGGGAAAGAAGAGCTTCTTCTTTCCTTCTTAAATAATATTTTTAATACAGAGAGTATTATAGGAATTGTTATAGGTTATGTGCCGGATCAGCAAAACGAACGTGCAAATAAGGCTATCAAAGATACTGAAAACGTATTAGCACGGCTTACGGAAGTCCCCATTACCTTTATAGATGAACATGTATCCACCCAAGAGGCTGAAAATCGAATGGCGATGCTTGTGGAAGATCCTCGTGAACTTAGGAAGGTAAGAAAAGACGCTGTTGCTGCGCAGATTATACTTGAGCGTTTCTTCCAATCTTAAGTACTCATCTTCATTTTTGACTTTTTACACAATCCTCTGTAGACTACAGATGTTGTATTATTCATTCAATTAGATATGTATTCAACTCCAACATTCCAAGGAGCTCAAAATAGAGCTGCATTTGTAAATAAAGTATTCTTTTTCTTTGCTATGGCTATTCTGCTCTCAGCAGGAGGTGTATGGCTCGGTATTTTTACTATGTTAAGTTTTCCGGAATTATTCTTCAATTCATTCTTTACCATAGGAGCATTTATCGTCTCTTTAGGTTTAGTAATTGCTGTACATAAAGTACAAGGTATCCGTCCGCTTGGATATATACTGTTTGCTCTTTTTGCCATCATTTCAGGATTTACACTTACCCCGATCCTTGCAAGTGCTGGAGCGGTAGGAGGTATACCTCTTATTTTAAAGGCATTGCTTGCAACTACATTTACCTTTGCTGCAGCAGGGCTTTGGGGATGGATCACTAAGAAAGATCTAAGTTCACTTGGAGGAATATTATTTGTATCTGTAATCGGTATCATTCTGATCTCAGTATTGAATATGTTTCTACAGACAAATATTCTTGAAATGATTGCTTCCATCATGGGTATTATTGTATTCACCGTGTATACTGCGTATGATATTCAGAATATAAAGGAAAGGTATCCTGATGAAATGTTTCTGAGTGCGGCTATGGGACTATACCTTGATTTTATTAATCTTTTTACCTCTATACTGCGGTTCTTTCTTGCAGGTAGAGACTAATACAATATGAGAATTTCAATTAAAACTATTTTAGGAAAGGATGTAGGGAGCAGATATGAAGAAGAATTTACTTCTGAATATTCAGAAAACTACCTTGAGGATGAGGATAGCCGCCTGCTCTCACCTATCTCGGGAAATGCCATTGTACTGAAAGCAAGTCATGCCTTTCTTTTGGAAATCAAGGAAATAAAATGTAAGCTTGAACTTACATGCAGCAGATGCCTAAAAAAGTTTCCTTATGAAATAAAGGATGGAAAGACATCAATCCGCGAATACTATGTGCATATTCCTGAAGAATTTAAAGGAGAAGCTGCAGAGGATATATTCCGTGTAGATATGACCTTTAGAGCTCTGGAAATCGATGAAATGCTTCGCCAGGAGATACTCCTGATGGTACCTCTCGCTCCTCTTTGTAAGGAAGACTGCAAAGGACTCAGCGATTTAAAAGAAGAAAGACCCTCAAGTCCTTTTGATGCATTGGGAGACTTGTTAAAATAAAGATCTCATATCATTTATCTAAAAAAGCCTTTTACACAAAGGCTTTTTTTAGAAAAATTAGCATATAAAATGTGTAGAGATATTTGTCTCAAAGATAATATAAATATCTTTCTATAATATATTGACATTTTGTAAAACAAGTATATATTGCTTTCACGTTCAGGGGGTCAAAGCTATTCGTCAATGCTTCCCTTTTACTATCACACATAAACATATAAAGAGAGAGAATTTTATTTTGTTTCTCCTTTATTTTGTGAAAAAAACACTTACAACCATTTTTACGGCAGTAGTTTCTTTTACGCTTATTGCAAGTGTAACTGAACCGGTTGCTTTCCATACAGTGGCAAATGAGAATGTGATAGTTGCAGACAGCTCTTCTTTAGGAGGTGTGTTTGGTATGGCTCCTACATTTGGTGAGCGTATTGCATCCTTTGATGTGCATATGCTCCTAGAAGGTATATTTGATAATATGCCGAGAGTTGATGAGAAGAATACTTCAGTGATAAGTTTCAATCCTCAGCCTATTGAGATAATCCCAGATACGCAGTGGAGTCCTAAAAATGAAATTGAAATAGTAGAGGAAGAAAGTGTCTCTGTTGTTAACACTATTCTTTCTTCTTCACCTGTAGTAGTCGATGCTCCAGCACCAGTAAAGGAAACGGTAGCAACAGTAAATAATACTAAGCAGAAGTCTCTTTCTGAGTTGATACGTAATTTTACTATCCAGGATGCTACTAACGAGCTTTCTTCTGCAGAGACGGCACATATAGAACAGACTCTTGCTGCAATGTTTCAGAAATTTCCTGCAAAGTTTACAAATCCTCTTGTAAATCTAACACTCAAGACATCTTCAGAAGGACCTAGAGGACTTGCTGGATCTAATACAATGATCTTACGAGTAAGCGATATGAAAGATAGTGAATTGGTAGGAGTGGCAATACATGAGCTTGGACATGTGGTGGATCTTGGACATTTTACTGGCAGCGGACGAGGGAATGCTTCAGGATTTATGGATGGAGATACTTCTATCGCTACAGATGATGTGAGCAGTGAGTTCTACGCAATCTCTTGGAAGAATTCAAATGAGAAAATTTCTACAAATAATGAAGGTTTTGTAAGCGGATATGCAAGCTCTGATCCTTTTGAGGATTTCGCAGAGACCTTCAACTACTATACTCTTCACGCAGACGAGTTTAAAGTACTTGCAAAAGGAAACGTTCAACTTGCCAAGAAATATGAGTTTATGAAAAATAAGGTATTTGATGGAAAGGAGTTTACTCATCAGACGGCAAAAAAGGTATACTCATCTTACCGCCCATGGGATACTACTGTACTTTCCTATGATTGGGACTGGTACAAGAAGCAGAGCTTTTAATCGTCATCCAGCACGGTCATTTGCCTTCGGGATTACTCTAAGTAATTACCAAATACAGATCCTTCGACTACACTACGTTTCGCTCAGAATGACTCAATGCTACTGCCACCACCGCAGCAGTCTCTGCTCTCAGTATATTTGTACAATGAAGATCCAATGGATAAAACCTTGGGTCTTTTTTGAAAAATGTAATTTCCGTGCTGCTCCATCCTCCTTCTGGACCAATCATGACACTTCGGATTGATTCCTTTGAGTGATCTTGCTTTTGAAGCTGATTTCTTTCAACTGCCACATAGATATTCTCAGTGTATTCAGCATTTTTAAAATCCGTCAGAAGATATTCTATTGTAGGAATGAAAAAACGCTCTGACTGTTCACTTGCCTCTGTAATTATACGAAGCAGTCTCTCTTTTTTGGCTTCTGACAGGATTTCTATTTTCTCGTCAGTAAAATCACTCCTGAAAATTTTGAAATGAGTTACTCCTAATTGTGTATACATTTGAAGTGCAGCTTCAAGTTTTGGTAGTTTTATGAGTGGTATCCATAGGCTTAAAGTATTCTCAGCTTCCTTTGATTCTATTTTTATACAGAGAACAGTCATAGATTTTTTTTCTATCTGCGTAATACGCATAAGATAGCGCTGACCAAGATTGTTCAGCAGGTAAAACTCTGTTCCCTTCTTTGCGCGAAGTACGGTAGAGATTTGATGGAAACATTCAGGATACGCCTTTTCAGAAAGGACCGAAGTCTCATCAGTATTAGTTTGAAATCCCGGAAGAAAAAAAGAATGCAGTGTCATATTAAGCTCTTTTAATACCAAATAGCTTGTACTTGTTCCCCGCAGGCTTCCATTCATAATGAACGTTCTGAATATGGGAGAGGATGGGACCTATCTTTGCTTGTTCAAGCACAAACTGCAAGTCTGACTCTTCTCCCTCTGCACGGATGCGGATAGTATCATCGCTGAGCGACTCTACGTTTCCAGTGATCTCAGGATGTTTGGGAGATAGCAGGTGAGTATTATAATGTTGTACCTTATAGACGATATGATTTTTAAACTCTATGGGATTCATCTCACCAGTAACGGTAATGAGGAGTAATTTCTGCATGATAAAAAAAGAAAAAAGAAAATTTATACTTCGCTTATAACATCAAATCCATTGAGGCTTCCTGTGATTGCCACTCCGATAATCTTTCCGGTACAGAGACCTCTTCTCCGGATCTGACCAGCTGTTTCATTGAGAGTTGCTCCCGACCCTACCGCATCATCGATAAGGAGAACATTATTGTATACTGTTTTCGTATCAACGAACATGGTTTTTTGAGCATTCTCTATTCTATCGGCAAGTTTTGTTAAAGTCTTCTGAGGAACCATAATCTCTGATTTTATTTTTATGATAGGCAGCTTGTGAATATTGAGCTGGAGTGCGCTCTCGAGTACCTTCATAAATTGCGTTTCACGCTTTACTGTCGGAGGGATAAACCCTATTGCGTCAATATTACATCTCACTATAAGTTCCTTTAGATTTGGTTCAATAACTGCAATGAGCTCTTTCATTAGTCTCATATTCTGACTTTGTTTTGCGTAGAGGAGAAGCTGGCCAAGCTTCGTCTTTCCGAAGCGTTCAATGCTATAGAAGTCTAGATAATAGAGCTTATCTAGAAAAAATTCCTCAAAAGTATTCTGCAGCTTTGAAGTCGCATCAATAAGTCCATGATCTTTAAATTTGTCATACTTCTTTATAGCCTGAATGTATTCATGAGCAGTCTTATGAAAAGGCTGATGTGTTTTTTCAGTCCAGTATATAAAGCCTTCTATTCCTTCTTTTTTCTCCCCAAGCGGAGTGATGTGGATATATTGAGTATCAATAACTTGTCTTTCTTCAGCGGTGAGATCTGTGCTTTCCAGGATAGCCTCCTTCCCTTTTGTTACAGGTAGATAAAACACCTTAGGCGGTGTTCCTATCTTTGTAATCTGCCCGCGTTCCTGCAGCTTTGCAAGCTGTCGAAAAAGCGCCTGTGGACTTATATTCAAAAACTCTGACAACTCTTTTGCTGTTGCTTGAGAATGCTCTTCTATATATTCTACTATTTTTTGTCCTGTAAGTGTTTTCATGATCTTATTGTATATAGTTTATAGTTTATAGTCAACTATAAACTATAAAGATAATTAGATATATGGTTTATATTCCCTATTCGAGTAGTCATTCTCTGCTATGCTGAACGACAGAACTTTGTTAAACTATACATATAGAGTATTTTAGTTTCAATAAAACATTCTAATAGCTCTGCTTTTATTGACTTATATATAAGGGTACATTATACATATATCGCAAGTTGGCGATATTAAAAGTCGTGCAGATTGCAAATGTTCATTTACAAACAGGAAAGATTAATTTTTTTGAAAGTACATGAATATAAAAACGTTAATAAAGTATTATAGATAAAAAGGAGGCCGTATATGGCTTTTAGAAACGCAGTTGTGGCATGTATGATTGCTGCAGGATTTATTACTCCTACTTTTGCTAGTATCTCATATGCTAAAAAAGCTGAAGTAATTAAGAAAAAGGTGACACCTAGTGTGAAACCGAAGCAGAATACTCTTAAAAAAATTGCTCCTGCTTCTTCAAAAAAGAATACAGGAGTCAAAAAGATTCAGCCTAAAAAAGTGATCAAGCAGGTACCTGTTGTAAAAAAACAAGTTCCTGTGAAACCGGCGGTAAAAAAGACACCGGTGGTTCCGATCAAAAAAGTTGCGGTTACTCCTATGGAATTAAACCCTATTACTTCTTCCTGTGTAAATGGAAAATTAGTATTAGGTGTAAGAACCCAGAATCGGGGAAGACCATATGAACTAATCGTTACTTATAAACTACTTGGAGAAACACAACAAGTAGTCGATGACTTAGGTCAGGCACGTTTAAGTGCTAAAACCTATTTTTTTACTCCTGGTACTCTGGAAATATTTGCTGCCCAGTTAGTGGATAAAACTGATGGGCATAAATATATCCAAGGGCTACAAGATGATGCTCTAAAGGAACTTGGAAGAAACTGTATTAAACCTGTCGCGACACCTACACCTACAGTTCTCGCTACCCCCACTCCGGTACCTACAAAAGATCCGGAGTTAGAAGACATAAAAAGGAAGTTGAAACAGCAGCAGCAGGAACAAAAAGCTCTTGAAGAGAAGGTAAAAGAATTGGAGAGACAAAAATCCCAATCCCCTGTTCCTTCTGCATCACCAACTGCAATACCTATTCCATCTCAAACGCCTGTGGTGACACTACCTTGGTGGGAAGGAGTAGAAGTTGCTAAAGATTTTTCTGTGGCACCTGCTGCGGACATAAGAGGAACAGCGCAGATTCCAAATGCGTTTGGATCTAACTTTTCCTCCACATTCTTTGGTATCGGCGGCAAGGCAATGTTTTCAGATATTGTGACGCTTCGTCTATTGGGCGGAGGACGGTATAATTATGGAAGTTATGGTCTTGTGCCGGCGGGTATTGCTGAGATAGAGGTCACACCTCTTGAAGGAATGCTGAAGTTTACCGGTCGTGGTGAATTCTACCCTGCCTTTCTAGGATGGAGCAGTGAAGGATTTGCTGGTGCGAGCATAAGACCTTATGCGCCTGTTCCATTAAGAATAGGTGTGTATGGACTGAAAAACCCAGAATCTTGGATGGTAGGTGTTGGACCTGAGTTTGATTACAAGGTTGGATTACTGAATTTCAATCTAAAAGCTGTATTAGTGCCTTCGGGTCTTACAAGTTTTGGACAGTTCTCCGGAATCATATGGGGAGAAATTAAGTATTAATTAATCTTTTTCTGTTGAGTAAAATAAAAGCTGCCATACTATGGCAGCTTTTTTATAATAAAATTTGTACTATAAGATATAAAAAGTTTAAAATATTCGATCTAGGTTATAAATATTTTAAAAATGTAAGTATAAAATGCGTTGGTAGAAGCTAAAATATAGCATCATATACAAAATGTAATAATTGTTGTGAAATATGTTGACAAGATAAGTAGTTTATGTATAATACCCTCGACTTAAGAGAAACAAACATTTCTTCTTGAAGTCAAGTGACCAGGATATCTTATCCTGTCATAAGTTCTTTAACAACTAGGTTCCCCCAAGAAAGCATATACATAAAAATGCGAGGGTGATTACATTAGTAATAGAGGATTTATGAGAGGATATCTCTCACTTGACCTTGAAGGGATGTAGTCATCTCAAAAGCCAAATATATTAAAATGATATAGAGAATGCCGAGAGGCAAGGAGATTTATTATGAAAAACGTAAAGACTTTAATATTAGTTGGAATTTTAACTTTCGGTGGTTTTGGTTCAATCGTAACTGGTTGTGCTCCAGTAAGTTCTATCAATGTGGCAGCAATGCCCGATGGGATTTACCGTGATAGCGAAGGATTATTTGAGATTAGAGCTGGCAAACAGTACCGCCTTAGTGGTAATGCGACACCTACTCCAAGCGCATCTGCATCAACTGCCCCTGGTAAATATACTTCATTAGATAATAATGAAGAGAAAGGAGTAATGTTAACTCATTATTCTGCTCTTAATTATCCAGTGATCAAGGCAACCAGGATTTCTTCAACATATTACGAAGTAACATTTGAAGAAGGAGGAGTTCGTAAAATTGACAAAGTTACCATCGAAAATGGTAATGTGATTTTTACACTTATCTCAACACCAACACCAAGCCCATCATCATCTGCCAATGTAGGTTCTCCGGTAATCAACAATGTTTCTGCCACTGGTATCACCAGTAGTGGATTCACTGTAAATTTCGGAGGTGAAAACCTCCAAAGAATCGAGTCTAGGCTAAATAATGGAGACGTAAAAACTCTCTATAATGAAAGAAGTGTTACTTACAGCGGTTTATCTGCTGATACTAACTACAGTGTTGAGTTAAAAGGATTTAATTCAAACGGTTCAACTTTCACATTTACCTATACAGTGCGTACAGCAACAAGCAATAACGTTACTTCTCTACAACTTAACGCTGATCAATCCAGATTGGTTGTAAGCCAAACAAACGGCTCTAATTTTGTTGTAAAGCAGGAATCTGGGAATAATTCTAGAAAGGATTCTAGAATTGGTCTAGATGCCAGCCGTAGTGGAGATAATGTTAACTTAGTATTTGGCGGTCTGAATGATTTCAATGGTAAGACTTTTACCTTGATCATGACTTCAAATTCGTCAAGACCTACGTTCACCGGCACAGTGAGTGGAGGAAGTGTCACAATTTCAGTACCACAGATCCCTGGATCTGTAAGTACTAGTGTGCGTGATACTTATGAAGGAAATATTGACGGCAACGTTGGTGTGCGCCTTTACGTTGGTCGCGAATAAAAACAAAAAATTATTATAAATAAAAAGAAAGGAGGGAATCTAGTTACCTATAAGAAGCACTTTAAAAAGTGCTTCTTTTTTTTGTGTAAAATTTTTTCGCTTAATATAAGAGCTCTCAGTATTTTGAGCATACAGAATATCAAGATCTGTTTTTAATGTTATTTGATGTGGGGTGCCAACAATTCTTGTGGATAAGTAAAATATATATGTCTTGTTTTGAAGTGAAGAGAGGAGTAATAACTTGATGAAATTTTTATATATTATATTTTGCTATTATGAATTTCATCAATGAAGGAACTACAAACAAAGAAGACAAAGTAAATCAAGTATCAATGTTGCCTTCGTCTATGGCAAACAAGCTAGTACGTATGACAGCTTCTGCTATCTTGACTATGACTGCAGGATGTTCTACGAATGGGCAATTATATCCTTGCGGAGTAAATACAGCGTGTGCAGAAGTAAAGGAAGTAAAAAAGTACAAACTGGTAGAAGTGGAAGAGACTCCTATTCCAAGTGCGCAAGCTTCTACAAGTAGTGTAGATAAAAATCAGCTCGCTCCTATTTCTTTAAATAAGGATCAGCCAAGATTAGTGATCGCTCAAAGCAATGGATCAAATTTTGTAGTGAAACAAGAATCAGGGAATAATTCTCGAAAGGATGCTCGACTCTTTCTCTCAGGAAATGGAATAAACATTGGTGAGAATGTGGATCTGACATTTAGTGATCTCAGTGAGTTTAATGGCAAAACTGTAAATCTCATCATGACTTCTAATGCTGCTCGTCCGTTTTTTTCAGGAGTAATAAATAACGGTTCTGGGAAAATAAGAGTTCCGCAAATTGCTACATTTGTGTCTACGGGTAATAGAGATACATTTGAAGCTAGTATTGACGGTAATGTGATTGCAAAACTCTTTGTAGGAAGAGAGTAATTTCAAAATACAGTAAAATATTAGATCTATTTAAATAGAAGAAGCACCCTTATCAGCGCTTCTTCTATTGTTAAAAAAGTTTCTCTTTTCTGGGAATAAATTTTATGTAACTTTTTCCTTAGTTGAGTCGTCTTCTATTATAGAGATACATACTTAGTTACTAAATTGTGAGTTAGAATAAATAGTATATATAAAATAACTTGACATTTAGTAAAGTTTACATATGATAGTGTATCAGAACCTTTCAAAAGGGACTGAGCAAAATATCAAACAAAAACAAAAGAGAATACGAAACGGTATTTTCTTTTTGTTGTATTCCCTTTCTGTTTCGATACTTATACATATATTTCCAGTTTACTATCATTTAAATTATCAAATGATTATGAAAAAAATCTTTACAGCTTTCATCCTTGCAGCATTTGCGTTTACGCAGGTAGCTCAGGTTGAAATAGTTGCGGCGCAAAGTATCTATGGTACAAATTCTGGTTCTTCAACTTCCAGCAGTTCTATCTATGGTACAAACTCTAGTTCTAGTATTTACGGAACTAACTCAGGCAGCTCTTCTAATGGTTCTATTTACGGAACTAATAGTACTTCAAGTACGAGCTCTATCTATGGTACCAACGGAAGTAGTACTTCTAATGGTTCTATCTATGGAACTAATACAGGTTCTTCCAGCAATGGATCAATCTATGGAACAAATACTACGTCTAGTACTAGTTCTATTTATGGTACTAATGGAAGTAGTACTTCTAATGGTTCTATTTATGGAACGAACACTACTTCTTCTAGCAATGGATCTATTTACGGGACTAACTCAAATACTTCCGGAAATATCTATGGAACAAATGAAAACTATACTGGATCAATATATGGTACAAATAATAACGTAAACGGATCTATTTACGGTACTAATGGAAACTCTAATGGTTCCATCTATGGTACAAACAACAATGTAAATGGATCAATCTACGGAACGAACGGAAATACGAATGGTACTTGCTCAATCTATGGAACAAACGGAAATTCAAATGGATGTACTGTGAATAACGGAGATCTTCCATTTTTCTCTAATCTTTCTTCCACTGTAGTAAACTCTACAGCTGCGGATGTATCTTGGACTAGCTCAAACTCATCTGACTTTAGAGTATGTTATCAGGTACAGTATGCATCTATTGCTACATGTATCAATGTAGGAAATGCTGCTTCATATAGAATCAGCGGTCTTACTCCTGCTACTACATATCAGTGGTGGGTACGTGGAACAAATACGACTGGAAGCGCATCAAGCTCAGTGCAGTATTTCACTACTAATAATGCAAATAATGGAGGTAACTCTCTTCCAAACTTTGGAGCACTTAACTCTTCTGTAAATAATGATGGAAGTGTTATATTAACTTACAGCGCAACTGATACTCAGAATACTACAATCTCATATCAGATATGTTATAAGGTAACAAATACTGCTGGAGCATACACTTGTACAAATGCAGGAAATGCTACAACTTTTACACTTTCAGGTCTTCTTGCAAATACTCAGTATACATGGTTTGTAAAAGCTACAAATAATGTTGGAACTCGAGACTCTAATACAGCTGCGTTCACAACTACTGGTACAAGCAACGGTAACAATACTCCACATGTAACTCTTCTTGAGTCACGAAATATTCAGGCAACAACTGCTACTCTTATCTGGAATGGATATGATGCAGATGTAAATGCTCCTCTCACATACACTGTATGTTTTGGAACAACTGCTGGAAATATCACAAATAACTGTTCTGTAACAACATCTAATGAGAGTACAACTCTTACAAATCTTATTGCAGGTACGACATATTACTGGACAGTACGAGTTGCTGATCAGGTAGTACAGGGAATCACGGATAATGGTCCTCTTTCCTTTACTACAATGGCAAATAATTCTACAAATAGAATGCCAAGTATCACTCTCGGATCTGCTACAAATCCAACTCAGAACGGAGCTACTGTAAACTACAGTGCTACTGATCCTGATGGAAATGCACTTACGGTAGATATCTGTATAAGTACAGACCGAAATAATGCAGCTTCAAACTGTGTATACACAACTACAAATACAGGTTCATACACAATTACAAATCTCGCACCTGGTACTACTTATTACTGGACTGCGCGAGTATCTGACGGTACATACATGGTGTATTCTACAGATCAGATCGCAAGCTTTACAACAACAGGAACAGTAACTAATCAGGCACCAATCGCACGTCTTGTGGATGCTACAAATGTAACTGCAACATCAGCAACTGTACGATGGATAGGTACTGACAATGAGAGTGATGCGCTCACATACCAGGTATGTTATTCTACATCACTTGCAGCGATCAATACGAACTGTGTAAACTACACTACTCCAAACGGAGCAAGTTCAAATCCTGCAAATCCAACAACACTTACTTTCAACCTTACAGGTCTTAGTACAAATGTACCTTACTTCTGGAATGTACAGGTAAGAGATGCATCTCATGGATTTACATCTTCAATCAATGGACCTTTCACATTTGTAACAGGGACAAGCACTACGCTTCCATCTGTGACTCTTAACCCAGTAACTTCTCCAGTAACTACAAATACTGTAAATCTTAGCTGGAATGGTACAAATGCAGTAAGCTACGATGTATACTTTGGAACTACTAGTTCACCTGTACTTTATATGTCAGGTGTTACAGGTACTCAGGTTACTTCTCCTACACTTACAAACGGTACTTACTACTGGAATGTCATTGCACGAAACTCCAACGGACAGACTGCAACTGCAACGAACGGACCAAACTCATTTAGTGTAAATATCACGAATGGAACTACAAATCCTCCTGTAACTCCAGTAGTTACTCAGAATGACACATTCAGATTTACAGCTTATACAGCATCTACTACTAATGGACGAGCAAAGACAGTCTTTGCAGCTAATGAAAGTATACGGTTTGTGATGCAGGTAGCAAATATCAGCACACAGCCTCAGACACTAACATTCCCGGATAATGGAGATGAGGTTCGATTCAATGTAAATACTTCAACTGGAACGCAGAGCTTTGTAGCTCATGCAGATAGTACTACTAATACTAGTATTGTACTCGCACCAGGAGAGGTCAGAACATTTACAGCTGATACACCATCTGGTACTCCTACACTTGTAGACGGACTTTATACTGCGACTGCACAGATTCGCGCAACAAACAGCAATCTTCCTACAGCACCTCAGATGCAGTTCCTTGTATCAACTACTCAGTCTCAGGTAAATTATGCACCTGTAGTTACTCTTCTTACTCCATCGAATAATACTGTTGTAAATGGTGGAAATGTGACTCTTACTTGGTTTGGATTTGATCCAAATGGAGATGCACTCTTATACGATGTATATTTTGATACTAATTCAAACCCTACAACTCTTGTAACTCAGGGAACATCTGCAACGAACTATCAGGCAACTGGTCTTGCAAATGGTACACGGTACTATTGGAGAGTAGTAGCTAGAGATCCTCAGGGACTTACAGGTCAGTCACTAAATGGTACATTTACATTTACGACTCAGACTGCGACTCAGAATCCTAGTGCAAATGCAAACTTTGAATATACTCTTATCACAAGAGACGGAGCTACAAATAATCCTCGAACTGTATTTATACAGGGACAGAACATGGTATTTGAGCTTCAGGTACGAAATCTTACGCAGAATACTCAGACAGCAACTATCAACGATGCTTCACGAGCTCTCTTTAGAGTAATGGATGCAAATAATCAGCAGGTGTTTATCTCTCCATCTACATCTGGAAATCAGTCAGTGACTTTCAATCCAGGTGAAGTAAAGACTTACAATTATACATGGAATCAAGCTGGAACAAATGGAAGTCAGGTAGCACTTGGTAACTATATTCTCAGCGGAGATATTAATCCTACTGGATCAAACATCTTCCCTACTGCTGCAACAACTGCATTCAGCATTGTCGCTAGCAATAATAATCCAAATCTTGCTCCTACAGTAAACCTTGTATCTCCATCTGATAACTCAAATGTAAGTACAACTACTACTACCCTCACATGGGCTGGACAGGATCCAAATGGAAATACTTTGAATTACAACGTATACGTAGCAACATCTGCTGCAAACTTGACTGGTACTACTCCGGTAGCTACTAATCTTACTACGAATTCATATTCATTCACTGGAACAAATAACACGAGATATTATTGGACAGTACGGGCAACTGATGGATCACTTCCAACTTTTGCTGCAAACGGACCTTTCTCATTCTTTATAAATACAGGAGGTACAACGACTACTCTTGGACTTACAGGTAATTTGCTTCTCAAGAGTACAGTTACAGGTGCTGATAGTGTAAACTTTGCACGAACTGAAAATGTAAATGTACAGGTCGTAGTGTTCAACCCTACAAGTACAAATCAGACTCTTACATTCCCTACTAGCCAGATGTTTGATGTGATCATCAAAAACAGTGCAGGTCAGATTGTATGGCAGTCTAGTAGAGGACAGAACTTTACTCAGGGACAGACATCAATCGTAGTTCCAGGAAATGGTAGCGTACAGCTTGCAAGTATTACATGGAACAGAACTGATAATAATGGACAACTCGTTCCATCTGGAAACTATACAGCAGAAGCAGTTGTAACATCTAATAATGCTACAATTACTATCCCTGCTAAGGCGTTTACAATAAATACTTCTAACTCATCCACAGGTGGTGGCGGAGGAGGCGGTGGTGGAAGCAGCGGAGGTGGTGGTGGAGGAGGAAGTCAGGTAGATACAACTACTCCGACTACCATCCCAGCGACTGATAATGGATCTTTCCTTACAGTTTACGGACCACTCAAATTTGATCTTTCAAACGGTGTTGCAACTGTACCGATCAAGCATATGGATGCAGGAAATGGAATCAGCATTCAGTATGATAAAGGAACTATTGTGACGAATCCGGACGGATCACGATTTACAGGAACTATCTATACTCCGTCTTGCTACACAGCGAGCAGACTTCCTGAAACAGCAAAGACAAGTATTCCAAACGGGTATACTCAGCTCTATGATTGTTTTATCCAGTACGGTGACCTTACTCAAACATTCTCACCAATGCTTCGGGTATACGGAGATCTTTCAAGAGATATTACTAGAGATGTTTCACAGCCAGAGAATCTTGCGATCATGTTCTATGATCCTGCTACAAAGACTTGGACAAAGATTGGAGGATACAGCGATTTCAAGGGAAAGAGATTTGATACTTATATTAAGAAATCAGGAGTAATCGGATTCTTTGACACACATAATACTCCAGGAACAAGTATTCCGCAGCAGCCTCAAGGAACATGTTCTGCCTTTACAGACATTCAGTTCCATTGGGCAAAGGATGTAATCTGTACACTTGCATCGAGAGGTGTAGTGTCAGGAGTTACAGGATCATTATTCAGACCAGATGTGAATATGACTCGAGCCGAGCTTGTGAAGCTTGTAATGAGACTTAATGGAAAAGCTGTAGCTGGAATCGATGCAAGTAAAGCTTTCCCTGATATCCGTGGAAATGAGTGGTATGCTGGTTACATTGCACAGGCAAAGGCACTTGGAATTATCAATGGTTATGATGATGGATTCTTTAGACCAAATCAGCCAGTCAATAGAGCTGAAGCACTCAAAATTATCCTTAGAGGAACAAGCGGTGTACTTCAGGCAAAGATTGATCAGGAGCAGGTAATACAGTCTTCAGATTCTGATGATTATACATTCTTCCAGGATGTACGAGAAACAGATTGGTTCTCACGATATGTAGCATATTCTTTCAAACGAGGAATTGTCAGCGGTAAGAACGACGGACTTTTCCACGGAGAGCATTTTGCAACACGAGCAGAGCTTTCAAAGATTGCGCTTATGATGTATGAGTTCCCAAATAAGTAATATTGATTAAAGATTAGTAGAGTAGAAACAAGATGAAGAGATAAAAAAAGAGCAGCGGATTAAACCGCTGCTCTTTTTTTATCTCTAGATTTACTCCTGTGTTAGTTTTTTGTAATATTCGCACTTCCCTCTTACAGGACATTCTTCGCACTTTGGTTTTCTAGCTATGCAAATTCTTCGTCCATGTAGAATAAACAGATGGTGTCCATCTATCCACCATTTTTTCGGAATTACTTTTAGAAGTGCCTGTTCTGTTTTAAGCGGCTCTTTTTCATGTACTATCCCTAGCCGGTTTGTCACGCGATATACATGAGTATCGACGGCTAATGCAGGTATTCCAAAAGCGTTTGCAAGTACGACATTTGCTGTTTTTCGACCCACTCCCGGCAGCGCCTCAAGCGCTTCTCGTGATTTAGGAACTTCGCCATTATGCTCCTGCTGAAGAATCTGAGCCATTCTCTTGAGATTGACTGCCTTATTATTGAAAAAATTAATAGATTTAATGAGATACTTTAAATCATCTATATCAATCTCAGCGAGCTCTGCTGTACTTGGACATACTCTAAATAACTCTGGAGTAACTAAGTTTACTCTCTTATCAGTACATTGAGCTGAGAGCATTGTTGCCACGAGAAGCTCGTAGGGGTTTCTATGCTCTAGCTCTGTTTTTGGAGACGGATAGAGCTTGCAGAGTTCATCTAGGATGAACTCGATATCTTTTAAATTCATAAATATATGGGCAAATATTCTTTATTATAAAAAAGAGATGAACGAATGTCATCCCTTTTATAATTTTCAATTTTTAAAAACTTTGTAATTTTAAATTGTATTTGTTTAAATACTCAACGATGATATCTGCCATTTGCTTACTTAAACCATTCATACCGACTAACTCGTTATAGCTTTTTTGAAGCAAATCCCGAGTTGTTCTCATCCCGAGCTTAAAGAGATAAGTCTGAATGGTTCTCACCATTTTCTGCTGATCCTTGTCATTTTCTAAAAAAAGATTGGTCAGAGGCAGATCTATGAAATCTTTCTCCTTCATAAATTCTTCTTTTATGTTTTGAATACTGAGTAGCGCATCCTCTAAACGCTGCACACTAGTCATTTCTAACCTGTCGACTTCATCTGGATTATGAGAAATTTTTTGTAAGGATTCTATTTCTTTTACAATCTGGATAATTACATCCTTTTGTGCAATTGATAACCGATTGAATGGAAATGAAAATTCCCTCATACGCACCTCCTTTGTTATTTTACAATTAATTTTATTTACAGAAGTACTATACTACCTGTAAAAAACTTGTAAATATGGGAGATTTTTAATCTGCAAATTTCTCGTTTAGCCACGCGAGCACTTTTTCTAAGTCTTTTGGAAGTGGGCACACAATATCCATTTTTTTCTTAGTGATCGGATGCGTAAAGATCATCTCCGTTGAGTGCAGGAATTGTCTTTTTAATCCAGTCTCTCTCTGTATTTCATGGTTGCTGTTAAAGTTTCCATAAGAAGAATCTCCGATTATAGGGTGCCCTATGGTTGCTAAATGAGCACGGATCTGATGAGTTCTACCTGTGATGAGCTGGAGACGCAGGAGCGTAAACTTATTTTTCCATTCCTTCTCTATCTTATACTTAGTGACTGCTTCCTGTGAGTCTTCCCCTTCTTCAGCTTTTGTCACTTTAAACTTTTTTTCAGAATGATAATTTCTTTTAAGAGCAACTTTTATGGTTCCCTCCTTTTTTTCTAACATACCCTGGGCAAGAGCAAGATAGTATTTCTGTACCTCGCGGTCTTTGATTTGGGCATTCAGAGAAAGAAGTGCCTCACGGGTCTTTCCTACTAAAATAATGCCTGATGTCTGCATATCAAGCCTGTGTGCGAGTGCTGGTTTAAAGCCTTCACCTTTATAGTGAAGATAGGTGAGTATTTGATTGATAAGCGTATTTATGCCAACACTTGTCCCTGAGTGTACAGCTATATCTCCAGGTTTATTCACTACTAATATTGATTCATCCTCGAATAGAACTTCAAAAGTAGGCTTAACGATAGCGAGATTTCTTTCTCTTCGCTCCTTTGACTCTGTTTCTATCTTTCCTAAAGATTCCTCAGACAGGAATACTTCTACGGTGTCACCTTTTTGCAAAAGGTATTTTTCATCTGCTTTCTTATTATTTACTTTTATAGTCTTTTTACGCAGCAGTTTATAGACTGTGGAAAGAGGCAAACTTGCAAAATATCTGCGAAGAAACTTATCTATTCTTAGATCGTGTTCGGCTTCAGTAATGGTAAATGTTTTCAAAGGATTTTTGTGAAAATACGAAAATTATATAGTATTTAGATTGTACAGATTCACATACGTTAAGGCAATACTCTTCTACAGTGGATTATGACTTTTTTATCTGCAAGAGTAGTGCAGTAGAAAATATCATTTCCGCCTTCCTTTATTTTTAGGAATTTTCTGATTTCATGTGGTTCTAGAGGAAAATATCTTTTTTTGATAATAATCTTATCAAGGGCATTATCTTTGCAGTAGGTCTTGATAGTTGCTGGATGAAAAGGAAGCACAGTACATATTTCAAAGTATGTTCCCCAGTCTTTTCCTGTTTCACTAAGTATATCACTTGTCAGTAGTGCGCCCTTCTCTGCGAGAAAAATCCCATCTATATTCTCTGCACACTGCTCTACAAGTTCTGCCCGCATGACACATGCATATGGTTCAAACAAATATAATTTTACGGCTTTCTCATCCAAAAGTATCTGTTTGTGAGACTGACTCTCTTTTGAGTAGAGGTGAATAGCAGTATTATTGCTGATTTTTGTAGCTATCTTTGTAATATCGTCTGCAAGTGGAGTAAAGTGAAGTACACATTCTTTTAGATCCTGATCTTCCTGTATAAATTCGTAGGAAGATAAATTTTGTATTTTCGTGAGCTCATCTCTAAAAATCCGCGGTGATACTTTACAGTAGATATCTTTCGATATTTTCAGTAGCTGAGGCAGTATCTCATATATGTTTGGTAAATATTGGGATAATTCTACTTTTCTTGAATCTCCCGGTCTTCTATCTGGATCAATATATACCGCATCAAATCCTTCTCCATTGTACTTCTCAAGAAAATGTTCGACTGTATCATTGATAAAAGTAATTTTATTCTTCACGCTGTAGGCGTCTGCATTTAATGCTGCAACTTCGCATATCTCAGCATCATTATCTACTGCCGTCACGTGCTGAGCTTTTTTTGCCAAAGATATCATCTCTCCCCCTATGCCGCTGCACAGTACCAGTACTTTTGCATCCGTAGAGATCCATGAGGCTTTATGCTCAGCGATATTCTCACCTGTGGATTGTTCCAGTCCCCTTCTTGTAAAAAACATGTTCGGTGCTTGACTGAATTTTTTCTCAGCTTTTTCTCTGAGATCCCGCAAAAGAAGCATATCCGGAAGATACGGTAGTATTTGTTCTTTATCACTCCGTTTTGAAAGAGAACTATGTATCTTTAAGGTGTCACCTTTGAGAGAATCAATAATTTTTGTAAGTTCAGCTGCCTGCTCTGTCTGCAGAAAATCTCTAAATAATTCAGTCATAATACTTAAAATAGGTTTTCTACATACTATGTTCTAGGGAATGTATGTAAACTAAATTTATATTTTTATTTTTCATTTCTATGTTCTTTAGTATACTACAGGTAAAAGGCTTTCTATTCTCACTATGACTACCCTCAGCGACGCGTTTGCAACTACCGTAAAGGAAGATGCACCTGTAAACACGAATCAGAGCTATACTTCCGCAGGTGAACTACGTTTATTTGGTTTTTCTCATATACCTTATGAGACTTTTATGGTTATTCTTGTTTTCATTGCAGCACTATTTATTACCCTTAAAATAGTGCTGCATAAGCGCTACAAAGAAAAAGGGATGCCTATTCATAAAAAATCTTAGAAGACCAAGGTACTTAGGCTTGCGGTAAAGACGTCCTTACTTTAAAATTAAGGGCGTTTTTAATTGTTATATATAAAAAATTTATGAATACGGAATGCGGATGCGGAGAAGGAGCTTGCGGCTGTGGTGAAAACTGCGGATGCGATTCTTCAGATTGTGGATGCGGTTGTATGGATGCTGGGGCCTATGATATTAGAATCGGACATGAGGTACCAAATTTTACGCTTGATGCATACTTCAAAGGAGAATTTAAAGAGGTATCACTCGATGACTATGAGGGGAAATGGAAAGTAGTATTCTTCTATCCTCTTGATTTCACTTTTGTATGTCCAACTGAGATTCTAGATCTTTCTGCAAAGAATAGTGAATTTGAAGCTCTTAATACTCAGATTCTCGCAGTAAGTATTGACTCTGTACATGCTCACAAGGCATGGAGCAAAGAAATTGGAGATCTCAACTTCCCAATGCTTTCAGATCTAAATAAGAATCTATCAGAGCTCTTTAATGTACTTCATGACGATGGCATGAGTCTTCGAGGAATGTTTATTATCGATCCTGATAATATTCTACAGGCAATGACAGTACACAATCTTACAGTAGGAAGAAATACTGAAGAATTAAAGAGAGTTATCGAAGCTTTCCAGACTGGAGACCTTTGTCCAATCGGCTGGAAAAAAGGAGATAAGACGTTGGGGGCGGCGTAAAGAAGGAACTCAGTAATTAGGGCGCGATAATTGGACTCACTAATTGAGCTCAATTATTAGCGCCCTAATTATGTGTGCCCAATTATTGAGCCCAATTACCAATTTTTGTCTACAAATAATCATCTACCACTCTCTCTTTCTTTGCTCTCTCTTTTAATACACGCGGCTCTACTCTTTTGATCTCAAGTGTTGCGCCTCCGAAGTTTAGGACAAGCCCGACTTTCAATTCGGCAGCTGCTAGGTGGGATTTCACTTGGTAGAGATATTTTGCATCTAGTATATCTGTGGCCAGTACTTTTACGATGACCTTATCCTGGACAAGAAAATCTAAAGTGTAGGCTCCTACATTCACTGCATCGTAATAGACTTTTACCTGCCAGTTATTTTCAAAGTTAATATTGTTCTTATTAAATTCGACGATAAGAGCATTTGTGTAAATATCTTCGTCGAATCCCGGGCCGAGAGTTGTGTGTACCCGAATTGCTGCTCCAATGATTTTTTCTGTAAGATCTGTATGAAGCTGCTCTCGCTTAGCAGTTGGAAATTTTAACATAGAAAACAGGAATTGCTTTTAAATAATATATTTAAATTATAGCAACTTACTTAATAAAAGCAAACTAAACAATATTTTTATACTTTGTCAGTAGTTCCGAAGCCTCCTCGTGTGGGATCAGACATCTCTTCCACTTCTTCCCATTCTCCCTGATCTACTCTTACGAACACGCACTGAGAGAGCCTTTCTCCCCTTTGGACAGTGACCGGTTCATCTGTCATATTGTAGAACAGAGTCTTTAGCTCATCTTCATTACCACAGTAATCCTGATCAATGATACCAATTCCATTTGCTATTGTGAGACCCCGTTTTTTTGCTGTGGAGCTTCTATTTGCTAAAAGAAGCATGTAGCCTTCAGGTATTTTGATGATGACATTGTTAGGCACAAACTCCAGTCCTTTGGCAGGGATGGTCACAGTCTCGCGGGCGATGAGGTCAAAGCCCACTGCCCCACTAGTATGGTACTCAGGTAAAGGTAGGGTAGAATCAATCCGTTTAATCTTTACTTTCATATATCGAGTCGTGAGTCATAAATAAATGTTACGGGACCAGTATTTGTAAGAGATACTTCCATATGTGCCTGGAAGATACCCGTACTTATATTTCCAGTATAACTGTTACGTAGTTTATCCAAAAACTTTTTGTACATATTTTTAGCAGCTATGGGACTAGCTGCATTGTCAAAGCTAGGTCTTCTGCCTTTTTTAAGATTTGCATAGAGGGTAAATTGCGATACCACCAGGATATCCATAGCAGTATCCTTAAGTGAAATATCAAAATATTTCTCTCCACTTTCATTAGGAAACATTCTTGTCTCAAGGATTTTTTTGATAATGGTATCTATATCAGATTCATTATCATCTTTATGAACACCTAAAAGCACTAGCAGACCTGCCCCAATACTGCCCACGACAGTATGATTGACTTCTACATGTGCCTTACTTACTTTTTGGATAACAACACGCATATATATAATTTATTCAATCCAGCGATCGCTGCATACAGATGCAAAGTCACAATAAGTACATTGAACTTTTGAAGGTGTAGCTGGGAAATATTTCTGATCAATTGAGGTACCTATTTTTTCTACACCTCTTGCAAAATCTGTCAATGAATCCTCGGAACGCATAGTGATGATTTCCTGATCTTGAGTGACAAAATACAGTGAGAGTCTTCCTACGGGAAGCCCAAGGGTCTGTTTTACTGCAAGCGCATACATAGAAAGCTGAGAATCCTCATCTACATCTTTTTGGGTACGCAGCTTACCTGTTTTATAATCAATAATATGCACTGAGCCATCTGGAAGTAAATCAATACGATCAAAGCGTCCAGTAATAGTGTACTCCCCACATGATACAGTAAATTTTGTTTCAAGCAGTATTGGATTTCCAAAGTTTCCATTATATTTTTCATGCCATTTTGTGAGGAGCTCCATTGCTTCCCTCTTTTTCGTAAACATGAATTTTCTATCATTATATCCAAACTCAGACCAATTCTCATCTAACAGCTCCAGAAGTCTTGAAAGAGACATATCAGGTATGATTTGTTCATCAAAAAGACTGGTCTGAGAAGTATCTTTTGGCAGTAATGGTATAAGGAATTTATAGAGAGTATTATGAATACTCGTTCCGTAACTCATTGCACCATTTTGTCTTGAAGGGAGCTTTTCGATGTAGCGGAATTCATACATCTTTGGGCACTGCTCATACATGGAGAGTGCTGAATAACTTAAATTTACTGCCATAATAAATATTATCAGATACTTTAATACTACGTATCTTTTGTTCTATTTCAAAATAATCTCAAATTATCTATGGAAAATCTCCTGATGATGTCTTGAGAGAATATCGCTGATCTGAGTGAGTGATTGCTGTTTAAGCTGCTTAGCATCTTCGGAGTTCTCAGCAAACTGTTCTATATTTACATCTGTAAGGTACTGCTGGATCGTAATGTAGAGCTGTATGAGAAAATCAAATCTTCCTAGTGATTCTGCTTTTTCTATAAATCCCACTGAGAGAGTGTCTAGTATCTTTTTTATCTGCTTTTCCGCAGGCATATATCTGATCGTATCCAGATTATGTGTGCGGTCATCAAATTTCACAGAAAGGGATGCAGGATCTTTTATTGCATTAATAAACTGTAAAGCGGACTTTTCAGTATGAGACAGCTGTCCTTTTTTCTTCCATTCATCCCACTCAGGCTTATTTGTCAGGTTCGCTACAAGCTGCTTCACTCTATTTCCAAAGTGAGCATCAAGATCCTCGTACTGCGCATCAGTATCTTCTATCGTATCATGCAGCAGTGCTGCAATAATGGGAGATTCAGCATAGTGTCCCCTTTCATGCTTTTGGTGATATATTTCGTTAAGTGCTACAAGAATAGGATGCATAATATATGGCTCACCAGACTCTCTTGCTTGATTCTTATGTTTTTCTGCAGCGAATTTAAAGGCATGCCAAAGCTCATGTACAACAGCTAAGAGCTCAATCTGCTTATTTATATCAAGATTTGCAGAATTCTTTTTTGCCTCTTCCAAGACGCGTTTCTCAAGAGAAGGAATATCCTCTGCACTATAATTAGCTTTGAGATCTAGAAGTATTTTCTCCAAAGTGGAAAGAAAATGCATATCTAACTCTGGTTTATCCGGCATAAAGTAAGTGCTGTAAAATGAATTGTATATATTATATCATATACTATTTTTCCAATACAAATCCGCCTTGCCGTACTACAGTCCAAGGAGTAGTAGTGGTATTAATAATAGTACTTGGAAGACATTTTGGGATTCTTTTCTTATAGAGTACGAGATCAGGTTTTTCTGAAATATTTTCAAGGAAGTGTTCTACCTCTTTCCATGTATAGAGTTCCTTTTGTCCTGAAATATTTGCGGATGTTGTAGTTAGTGGCTCCTTTAGCGAAGCAACAAGCCTTCTTGTAAAAAGATCCGAAGGAATACGTATACTGACTTTCCTATCTGGAATAAGAAAATCAGTAGGAAAAGCTTCCATTTTTGCAGGAAGAATAAGCGAAATTCTACCTGGCAGATACTTCTTCATAAAGCTCTCTACTTCCTGAGAAATATGGACATATTGATGTGCCATCTGTAGATCTGATACAGCAATACTTACTGCTTTTGTCTCAGGTCTATTCTTAATATTATAGATTTTTTCAATACCTTTTTTTGAGCTAATCATAGTTGATAGTCCCCAGCAGGTGTCTGTCCCATACATCAGTACTCCTCCTTTGAGAAGTTCAGGACGTACTTCTTCTAAGATCCGATGGTACGAATGTCCAAATGGCTCACGAATTTGTATAATTTCCATATGCTTATTTATGAAATTTTTCATGTACTTCACGCAAATGTTTATTTGTAATATTTGTATAAATCTGAGTAGTCGTAATGCTCGCATGTCCCAGCATTTCCTGCACTGATCGTATATCAGCGCCATTATAGAGCAGTTCTGTAGCAAAGGAATGACGAAGTACATGCGGTGTTACTCTTTTAATAATACCTGCATGTGCACTATAGGTGCGTACAATATTTTCTATGGATACTGTCGTTAGTCTTCGCTCTTCATCTGCTAATATATCTCCTTGCTTTTTCATACTCCTGGCATAATTGAGAAAAAGAGGTTTGAGATTATCTCCTCTTTTCTGAAGATAGTCTTGTATTTTCTCTGCCGCAGTTTGAGACAGAAAGACAATGCGGCGTTTTCTACCTTTACCAGTTACTGCAAACTCTTTTCTTACGAGGTCTACTTCTAGGCGGTTAAGACTTACAAGTTCACTGACTCGAAGTCCTGTAGAATATAATGTTTCAAGGATAGCTCTATCTCTTAATTTTCTTAATGTTAGTTCAGCAATACGCTCTTCCTTGTTCTTTATTTTAGGATTTAACAGAATGACATTTTCATTTTTTACAAATATATCCTCTACCGCTTGAAATAATCTGTCGAGCTCTTCTCTTGTCAGATATTCCACATGTCTGCTTTCAGATTTTGCTACTTCTATTTTTTCAGGAGCAAGTGTTTCGACATCATTTTTTCTTAAGTATTTAAGTATCGCTCGCAGAGCAATTATGTGATAACTCTGCGTTTTTGGAGAAAGCAGTACTCCATTTTTATCAGTGACTTCTGTCAGAAATAGTCTGTATGCTTTTACTCTAGGTAAGGTGATCTTGTCTGGTGTTGCATCTTGCCCTATAAAATTCAAGAAACGTTTAAGATAATGCTCATAATTAAGCTTTGTTTTTTTTGACTGATTCTTCTCTATAATGATATCAACGAGAAAATCCTGAATGTGTTCTGCAAGAGAGATCATCAAATGTATGAAATGCTGTTGGTTTCATTCTATCTATGCAAGGAGTGATAGCAAGTGCAAGTGGCTTAACGTAAGTAAGTAAGTAAGTAAGTAAGTAAGTAAGTAAGTAAGTAAGTAAGTAAGTAAGTAAGTAAGTAAGTAAGTAAGTAAGTACTACATCTCCGTAGAGTATACAGATATATTGGATGGATAGAATTTTACTCAATGAAGTGAGCGTTCAGATGTACTAGTACACTTTTGCTCCTTCAAAGGACAAGTTACTACTATAGTGCCATTAAGCGAAGTATTAAAGTAAGGTATATGTTTTTCATCTAAATGTTCAAGCGTTTGAGTATCAGGATGACCAAAGGAGTTATCAAGACCATTCATATATACTACTAAGTCGGGGGAGACTGCATCTAAAAAAGGAATACTACTGCTTGTCTTACTTCCATGATGACCTCCCTTAAGAATATCTGCATCAAGGTATGACTGTGATAGTAAGAGCTGACGTTCCTGTTCTTCTTCAGCATCACCAGTATAGAGGAAAGTATGTGCACCGCTCTTGAGCATAAACATCACTGACAAATTATTAATATTTTTTTCTTCTGAATCAGCATTTTCTAATGGACTTAATACATCAACATACGTTACAGCATCAATTTGTAAATCAATCAAAGGATCCGCACTGATTATTGGGATTCCTTTTTCCATACTCTTTGCAATAAATTGCTCTTGCAGATCATTTTCTGAGACACCGTACATAAGGATACTTCCCACCGCATAGGTATCAAGCACTTTTATAAGTCCTGCAATATGATCCTTATGAGGATGAGATAGTACCATTAAGTCTATTTTTCCTGCAAAGAATGGAAGTATTGGATGCATTGCAGATACTGCACTTTCAGAATCTGGTCCGCCATCCACAAGTATCCATTTATTCTCTGGAGTATGAATAAGAGAACTATCCCCCTGTCCAATAGAGAAAAAATATACAGTTAATGCTGGAGATGACGTCTCTTGAGCTTTGATTCTATAAGTCTGCAGGTAGGAGAGAATAAATAGAAAACATATGCAGATCGCAGGCAGGAGAAAGTATTTTTTCATATTAGAAAACATAATCTATAGTGCTTTTTTAGAGCAAAAGTCACTCCAGTGCAAGCGTGTAGTGTAATTACAAAATAACAACAGATGATTCTGGAACTTATGCTTGCCCCTTTGACCAAGATTTTTTATACTAGGATCACTCGAAGTTCCATGTATTTATTAGTGATTTTTCATGCTTTCAGACCAGCGCCTCACCTTTATAGAAATTGATGATGAAATTACAGATGTTTTTTCAAAGATTTCATCACAGAAAGATAAGACAGTATATTTGGTGATACCTGGAAGATCTATGCTTCTTACTAGTATTGTAAATCTGAAACTGATTAGAAAAAAAGCGGAGGAGGAAAAGAAAACTGTAATCATAGTAACTCAGGATAAAATAGGCCGCACATTAGCCTCACAAGCCGGGCTTACAGCCCTTAAAGACTATAAGGAAATTGAAGAGTTTACCCAAGAGCCTCAAGAACCTTCCATTAAGCATTATCAGCAAAAGAAAGATGAGAAAAATAATCAGGAAAAAGTAAAGAAAGTACCTGAAGGAGTAGGTGAAAAACTTGCGTATCTATTTGGTTTTTATAAGTACGATAAAGAAACGGCAAAATATCGAATGGTATTTACAAAACCATCCAAGAAAGCATATATGACTATATTGTTTTTTAGTGTGCTTATTCTCTTCACCATTGCATTCTTTGGTCTTCCTGATGCTAAGATTACGATCATACCTAAGCTCAATGCTACGAGTGTAGAGACGAATGTAACGCTTACAGGAGCTCCTACGTCACTTGCTGATAAACAAGTCCATATGCAGCAGATAGAGGTTATCTATGAAAAAACCTTTAAGCAGCCGGCAACAGGAGGGGTATTTAAAGGAGAAAATGCAAAAGGTAAGATAAAAATATTTAACAGATCTACAAAGCCTTGGCCGCTAGTTACAAACAGCCGTATTCAGACAAATGAAGGACTTGTGTATCTTACGAAGAAGTTTGTATCAGTTCCTGAAGCAAAAGGCGATACTCCTGGCACACTCGAAGTAGAAGTTGAGGCAAGAGAAAGAGATGCAAATAATCAGTTTATGGGTGAAAGAGGTAATATTGGACCAATGAAATTTACTTTCCCGGGACTTTCTTCCACAAATCAGAAGCTTATCTATGCTGAGAGTACATCTCCAATGACTGGCGGTGTTACAAACGTAGAGCGTTTTGTTGTAAAAGAAGATGTGGAAGAGGCAAATAAAAACATTATTCAGGAGTTGAAAAATATGGCTCCAGAATACCTTCAAAGTGAACTAAAAAAAGTACATGGCGAGGATGAAACATATAAGATCTTCCAGATTCATGATGACCGTTTTGTACAATCAGAGCTAGTATCAGTTGGTGTACCAAAAGATATTCTCAATCAGCGTATTGATAGCTTTGAAGTACAAGGAAAAATGAGAGCTAAAGCCTACTATGTCAATCAGGATGATCTCAAAAAGATCATGCAGGACTATTTTGTAAATCACAAACTCACTGCTAGAGAGAAACTTCTGAGCATGGACCCTCAGTCTCTTCAGTTTGTAAATATCTTCCCTTCGCAGAATTCTGATATTAAGATTACTGCTCGAATGAATGGGCTTGTAACCTTCAGTTTCGATAGAGATAATGAAACTCTTATAAAGACCATCCAATCAAATGTAACAGGTATCAAACGTGAAGATGCAGAAAAATTTATACAAAATCTTCCTGAGGTGGAAAAAGTAAATGTCTCTTTATCTCCCGCATGGCAGAAAACTCTCCCTACTATCAAGGAGAATATTGATATTGAAATACTTGATCCAAAAGTGTAAAAAGGCGGTACTTTCAAAGACTTGTGCATAATCTATGAGTTTTGCTTGCGAACTCCGAAATGTTTGGTAGAATGGAGCACGTGTGTAAGACCTGCCCACGTAGCTCAGCTGGATAGAGCAGTGCCCTTCTAAGGCAAAGGTCACAGGTTCGAATCCTGTCGTGGGTACCATCAATTTCAAGATTATTTGTATACGATATCTAGGATGATAATGTATTATTGTGATAATAATTTGTGGAATTATTCTTGATACAACGCTGCATAAAAAATTTAATCGCGAGCTTTATTATATAGTATTGCCTCTGATTTGAAATCAGGTAGTAGCTAACGCTAAATTTATATTTGAGAATATGAATCTTGATTTGATTCACTCAATTAATTATTTTGAATACAAGATGAATATGAACTATTTGACGATCAGCCCAGCCACTATTATTAAAAGAGCGCAGGCGACAGGATATACTCTTCAGATGATTGACGAGAAAAAAAGTACTTATATTCTCTCTAAGGATGGAAAAGAAGTTATATTTAAAGGATGTAGTTTGGATAATTCGTCCTCAATGAGTAAAATATGCAATGATAAGTTACTTACCTATCAGGTACTTAATCATTGGAAATACCCTACAATTCAGAGTAATATCTATAGTATCGATTCACTCGATGAAGTCGAACAGATTATTGCAGCATCACCAACGACGATAGTTATCAAACCCGTAGATAGTGCCCACGGGAACGGAGTCCATGTATGGAATAATACACAGACCTTAGAGGTATTAAGATTATTTATCGCAGATGCCGTGAGTTTTACAAGAAATAAAAAAAATTTTCTTATTCAGGAATTTATTGAAGGAGAAGACTACAGATTCTTTATTCTGTTTGGGAAATGTCACTGGGTCACCCATAGAATTAAGCCTTATGTTATAGGTGATGGGAAGAAAACCATCAATGAATTAATAGAAACGCTCAATGATGACCCAAATAGAGGGGCTGTTTTGTATACTGAATTTTATAATAAAGTTCTTCTGACCGAAGAGTTAGATATTCTTCTCTCAGAGCAAGGAGTTACTCGCGAGAGTATTTTGCCTAAAGGAAAAAAAATATTTCTTTCTTATAAATGTAATAATTCTGTAGGCGGAACGGAAAAAATAATTACAGATAAAATTGATCCTAAGATCGCTAAAGTATTTGAAGATCTGGCAATACGTATGGGATTGGAGATTGTCGGAATTGATGTACTTCATGCTGATTTAAAGAACTGTAAATCTATAAATGAAATTAAGATTATTGAATTAAACGCCACTCCAGGGATCCAGACTCCTATTGAAAGCGTAAACGATAGTACCGTTGACGTAATTCTTAAAAATAAATTCAACTTCTAGATTCCCTTACTAATACTTATCATTTCTTTAGATAATTATAAGTATTCTACTCAAATTCTCTTGCGCTTAGCTGTTTCTTTTAGTATAGTTTCCTCACATTTGTTCCGACGAATTTTTATATTTTCACTGAACGACACCGTGCAATCAGGTAAAGCCCGCCAAATTTATAAGGTAAATAAGAAAGGTCCTAGCAATACTTCTAAAATGGATGCTAGTGTAAAAATTCTTAAGAAACTTGGAGAAAGAATCCAGAAAGAAGGTCATACTAAATGGCTTAGCAATGCAGTAGCAAAGATTGAGCTTCGAATGCAGAAGTATGGTTTCAATACTGCAAAAATGAAGGAAGAGTTTAAGATTACTAAAGAAGTAAAGGCTGAGAAAGCTACTAAGGCAAAAGCTGAATAATAGATATAAAAAAGAGTACTTCTTAGGAGGTACTCTTTTTTATTGTAATAGTAATATTGACTTTATTAAAATATATTGTATAAATTGCTTGTTGTTATTGATATTTAAAAACTAGGAGGTACCACAATGGTACAAAATAATTCAGCTGTTGATTTAGCTATTTATGCAAGTTTTGCTTCGGCAGGTTCATTTGAAGCTTACGAATCTTTAGATGGTGATAAGGCCTATAGAGATGAACAGAAAGCTTTATTTCTCTCTTATAAAATTGAAAATCCTAGATTGGATTATCCATTAATTACACGAGAGAATATTGAATCTAAAGCTAATGCACTGAAAGCAATTGATACTTCAGATTTACCTGAAGTATACAGAGAAGCTTACACAGTAAAGATTATCGAAAAACTCAATGAACTTTCTTTGCTGGATGCCGTACTAGATGGAGATATGAATTTATTTGAAGCATTTAATGCAGATGTAAACGGTATACCGGATACTGATATTTACTTCTACACTTTATCTGAAATAAGAAAGGATGCAGAAGCAAATATCTCCGTAGATGGAGATATCGGAATTGCAGCTAAAAAACTGCTTGAGATTTTACCACAGGCAGGGAATCATGCATTTAATATTTCCCTTCCATCTAAAGAAGTTGTGGCTTGGACGAAAGAGCAATTCATGAAACAGTTTAAAAGTTTGTTTCATGGCATTATAATTGATTCTAAATCTAAGTATAACGCTCCTGAGATAAAGGAATTTTTTGAAAAAGCTCTTAACAATGTTGGTGCTAGCGGTGAGTTTAAAATTGAGATTACTGAAAGCAGTAAAACTGCAATATCAGTATCACAGGAAAAAAAGACAGTTAATATTCCTGCTAGCCGTGAGGTAACTGGGGAAAAATTAGAAAAACTCATTGGTCATGAGATTGGTACTCATGTCCAACGTCGTGAAAATGGTGAAGGTTCTAACCTTAAATTACTTGGTTTAGGATTAAGTGGTTATCTTCAAGGTGAAGAAGGCCTCACCACTGTCTGGGAACAGAGTTATGATGGAAAAGTGAAAGACTTCGGTCGTCCCGAAGCTTATCTTTCCATCGGCGCTGCTTTAGGATTAGATGGCGTTGAAAGAGATTTTAGACAGGTGTTTAACATTCTGAAAACTTTATATCAGTATGAAGCAACTAAGAAAGGTAAATCACTTTCTGAATCAGAAGAGAAAGCTAATAATGATGCGTGGAACAGATGTATACGTACGTTTCGTGGAACTGACTGTTCCGCAGGTAATGCATTTACAAAGGATATTTGCTATAGGGATGGAAACATCCGTATATGGCAATATATGACCAAAATGTATGAATTAGGTCAGGATTTACCTAATCTATTTATAGGTAAATATGACCCAACAAACATGGATCATATGAAAGTAATAAATGAGATTACAAATATTGTACCAAAAGCAAAATATGATTTTTTTGCAGACTGTGACGGTGAAGAAGAAGAATAAATAAAAAAAGTATTAAAGGAGATATTTCAAATATCTCCTTTTTTTTCGTATTCTTGACTGTTACACATATCAGGCTATCTTAAATCATAGTAAGTATAACCATAGATGAATGCCTAGTAAAAATGTCACTGCTCTTGATCATGAACTATTTCTGCGATTTCAAAAAGAAGTTGCAGATATTCGTATTCTGTCACTTTTAGAAAGTGATGCAGACTACTGGAAAAATCAGAAACAACTGTTTCTGGCTGGAAAGATTGAAAATCCTACTTTTCTTTACCCATTTATTGATAAAGAGCATTTATCAAAAACAGCATTAAAACTTACAGATTTTAGCAAATCCATTGAAGAATCGTCATATCATTCAATAATAAAAGAAATATATTGTAATAAAATAGAAGAACAACAGATCATAATAAGTTTTTTAAATGCCGTCTCCGAAGGCAATGAAGAAAAAGTACAGATCTTGTCGGAAAAGCTCTATGGAGCTCCTGAAAGAGAAACTACCATGCACCTGATGGACAATTTAAATGAATTCATATCTAAGAAAGAGGCAAATCATGGTTCTGAAAAATTATTACAATATTTAGAAAAAAGCGGAAAAGAACAAAATCCTTTCCTTCCGTCCCAAGAGTGTATGCTTTGGACAAAAAATAATTGTTACACACAATTTCAGGATGCATTAAATATTCTTCAAAAATATAAGGAGAAAGATATATTCACTGCAGAAGAGATTGCTGCCGTATTTGAAGAGTATAGATCTCTTATAGATACAAAAAATCTCTACTCAATCGTACTGCGTGAGAAAAGTCTTGATAGTATTGCAGTAGACCATAACCTTAAAGAGGTAGTGATTCCTACTACGAAAACTGTAGATTTTCACCGGCTTTCGGAATTGCTTATTCATGAACTTGGATACCATGTTCAGCAGGCAATTAAAGGACTGAATTCGAGAATAATGCTTTTAGGTAAAGGATTCGCCAATTTTGAAAAAGTATCTGAAGGACCTACTACAGTATGGGAACAGGTTTTTAATGAAGACTGTGCTCTATTATTTGGAATTGATAGATACCTTTCAATCGCTTTTACAAAAGGAATGGTTGGAAAAAAAAGAAATTTTCGAGAGATTTTTAATTTTTCCTATGATTTCTATTTCTATTTTGAACTACTTCATGGTGTTGCTCTTGAAACTGCAAAGCAAACAGCAGTAGATCTTGCCTGGACAAGAACCACAAGAACCTTTAGAGGTACTTCAGGGCTTTCCGAAGGGTTTTGTTTTACTAAAGATATGATTTATACTCTGGGCAATATCTCTACATGGAGTTATTACGAAGAATACTATCATAACCATTTTCCCTTCCCTGACTTAACTATTGGGAAATACGATTATACTAATCCAAATCACACGAAAGTACTACAGTTTATAAATAGTATTTCGGAGTATTAATGATGCGTTGATTCTTTCAGCTTCCCCTCATGCAGTTCTACAAGTCTATACGTAAGGTTCTCTAGAAGCTTTGGATTATGTGTAGTCATAATGATAGTTGTGCCGTTTTTGTTAATATCACTCAAAAGCTTAATAATATCTTTTGCTGTTTCCTGATCAAGATTTCCTGTCGGCTCATCTGCAATTAAAAGATTTGGATTATGTACTAATGCACGAGCTATAGCACATCTTTGCTGTTCACCACCTGAGAGTTCATCAGGATACTGTTCTTGTCTTGCTAGAAGACCAACCTGGTGGAGTATTTCAGGTACTCTCTTTTGTATTTCCTCATCAGTATTTCCGCATACTTCCATAGCAAAGGATACATTCTCATACACTGTCTTTTTTGGTAAGAGTTTATAATCCTGAAAGACAATACCAATCTTTCGGCGGTAAAGCTGTCGCATATTAAAATCCATGTTTTCAATATGTACCCCGTCAATCATTATTTGACCACTTGTGGGACGCTGATGACCTATCAGCAGATTGATCATTGTAGATTTACCTGCTCCAGAGTGTCCCATTATAGCAACAAACTCTGCGGCCTGGATCTGAAGACTGAAAGAATCTAGTATTGCTCTACTCCCAAATTTTTTTGTAACATTATCGAAAATGATCATAGGAATAGTTAATAGAAATCAGGTAATATTTTCGGTTCTTTGAGCTCCTGCATGAAGGTAACATCATCTAGAGATTGTAGAGATATTTTTCCAAAATACAAATTTTTTATATTTCCTCCTGACTCAACGAAGTCCACAATTTTTCTATATCCAGCAAAGTATACAAGATCTTTTGCATATCCACCATGATGCGATGTATCTCCAAGTCCTCTCTTCACTCTTAAAATACTTTTAAATATACTCTGATACATTTCATAATTGAGTAGTTCCGCCTTATTTCTTGACTGCAGATATCCATGTGCAGCTTCTTCAAAACTTTTATTCAGAATATTATATGTTTTTACATAATTGATTGCTGCCGTGAAATCCTTTAGTGATACCACGTCGCTTTTGCATGCTTGGTTATAGATAGCAAGTCCTTCTTCTGTTTCAAGATAGTTTGCAAAACCTGTTCTAAATATCTCATATGGCTGTTGAAGAGCATTTTCCAGACGTAGTACATGCGTTTCTACTTCATGTGCAAGTACTTGTGGGAGGAGGTGTTTTTCTATTTCTATATCAGATGCTAGATAGAGAATGCGTTTTTTTGATTTGCTTACGCTTATACGTGAACTAGCGTGATTACGAACTTTTATATTCCATTTAGTAAGTTTATATTTTTTAAAAAGTGCAGTAATCTCATTTTTAATTTCTTCTAATCCATAAGTTTCCTCTTTCGGGATCAAAAATCCTAAAGTTTCTTTTTTCCGTACAATTTCTGCTTCTGCCGCTTCAAAAAGAACAGGATCACATGTGATATAGAGTTCCTCAGATAATCTGGTAAATTCATGAGCATCCTTTGCCATACAGTGAAACATTTCAAGTTTTGTAAATAGTTCGTTCTTCTTTGCTGCAAAGATATGTCCCTGAAACTCCTGAGTATTAATATGTACTGCATCAAGATCATTTTTTATATGTTCGTAGCTTTCGGGGTCATTTTTATAGATGAAAAATGGATTATATTGTCCCTCACATTCGATGAATTTTTCCATCTCAGTTTGATAATTGAGTGGAAAAAGAGAAAATTTTACCTGTAAATTTCTTTCAATACGTGCAAGCGACTGATCTACTTCAAACCATTTTTTGATAAGTGCGTTACGCTCAGCTTCCTCTGTTTTTTCAGGTAATAATAAATTTAATGCGGGTTTATATGGAATCTCATTGAACTTATATTTATACGGGTCTATCAAAAGGCTCTTAAGTTCTTTTCTTCCCAAAATTAATTGATACTTTTTATCTCCTAAATCTAAAGGTTTAAAAATACTTTTCGTTTTCTCATCAGTGAGTTTATATTTTAGCCGAATTGAGTCATCACCTTGTTGTAGATAGGGTTTTTTTGCAATAAGCTCTTCAAAAAGCTGGCGATCAATATAATTTTCCTGGATTGAGGGGTTAATTTTACCAAGTATTTCTTTTGGTCCTTCCTTAAAATAAAGAGTAACTATTTCTCTCGTTCCGATAACTGTTTTTCCTGAAACCTGCTCAATATCACGATCTATTTGTCTTCCGAAAAGATCTTTTGCAATTCTGATTCCCTTTTCTATGGATTTTACTTTAAGTTTCTCAACCATATTTAATCTTTTCCGAAGCGGTGCCATATTAGCTAACTGGATGCCTAGACCTGCCCGCGCATTCATTTCAAGAACCATAGGTCCATTTCTATCAAGTGCGATATCCACACCCAAGTATCCCACTCCGGTAATCATCTGGCTTTTTACCGCCATCTGGAGAATTTTATCCCAATAAGGAATCTTATATCCGCGTACATCACCAATTCCTGGGATGTCATCGATGATTTTATTAAATTGTGAAAGGTATGTAATTTCTCCTTTCGCAATATCTATCCCTGCTCCAATACCTCCCTGATGCATGTTTGCCTTTCCGTCGGAAAGAATTGTAGGGAGACGGAGCATAGCCATTACAGGAACCATATTGAATACGATGATTCGTATATCAGGAAGTCCCTTATAGGAAATAGCCGCTAACTTTTCATGACTGATGATTCTCTTTTCAATAAGACAGATATCGCTCTGTCCATTTTTTGAATACGCACCAGAAAGGATATCATGAATATGTCTTCTTACCTCCTGCAGCGAAATATCTTCACCGCTACTTTTTTTCCAGCCTGTAGAATTTTTTTCGCCAAGTACAATAATCCCCTGACCTCCTGAACTTGCATTAGGCTTGATTACTATTTGTCCTGGTAATGTTGGTAATGGAAAATTATCAAGCTCAGTAAAATTCCTTATTGTGCCTGCAAGTTTTGGTACCGGGACACCTCTTGCTTCAAGAAACCTCTTTGTCTTAAGTTTATTATCGGCAAATATAATAGCATCATCCGGATTATATTTTTTTATAAAAAGAAGATGTCTAGCGTTAATACCCAATATGTCAGAAAAATTTGCCATAGATTATTCTTCAAGATCTTGTAAAAGAAGTTCTCTGAAACGGAATACTTCTATCGCTCTTAATCCAGTGTAGCGAGAGATAAGGAATTGTAGTATAAATACGATAATAATAAGTTCAGGTAATGCAAAAAGTATATATCTAAGATAATCTATCCTGGCTATTCCAAAGGCAATAACCACCTCAAAGTATGTAGCAAGTAGAATCAGCAGTTCTTTGTAATTGGAATTCTTTGTAAAGATATGATACGAAAGTGTATCTGCCTGAAAAGCAATCAAAAGCATAGGTACTAATGAGAGCAGTGCTCTTTGTCCGCTAGATGTATCTATACCGAATGTAAGATTGAAGTATGAGCCGATAATAATTAATCCAAGTACGGCTAGTGTAGCAAAAGAAAGTGTTAGTGTTACTTTTGGTATATAAAAAAGCGTGAATTTTGAAAGTACTATTCGTATAAGTACTCCCATAAGAATGACGTAGAGTAGTATGAAACTCCCATACTTAATTCCTAGAATATAGAAGGAAAGTACAAGGATAAGTGTTTTTAATAGACCGAATGTTTCAATACCGATTACCTGTTTGAAAAAAGCAATCCATGTAAGAATTAATGGAACTATCAGTAAAAATGAAAGTACTGATGCTGGTATCCCATTTTCAATAGCCTTATTCAGTCCCTGAGATAATAAGGCCCATCTCATTCCCGGTGAAGTATTTTTTGAGATAATTGCATAATCTTTTTCTGGCAACTTTTGTTTAAAATGCTCTATGTCAGTACTCTGTAAAAAGAAGTTCAGTACAGCAAACGGGTCCTGCTGAATAAGGATCAATTCTTTTGCATCTACTAGACGCGATAACCTTGCAATAACATTATTAAATAACCAAATTGGTTCATTTGTTGTAAGTATTATCACATGAGTGCCTTCACTATCCTGATCATATCCAAGCTTATTCAGTGCTGGCAATACATCTGTAGGATACGGTCCTGCAATAAGCGTTTGTGAGTTCTTAACAGAATCAAGCTTTCCTGAAAGTGCTCTGTAGACTGCATCTTCTGTTAAGATAGGACTACCATCATCTCCTTGAATGAGATTTAGAAAAATACCATTATTTTTTGCTAGTTCTTGAGCAGATTGTATGTTGCTCGTAAAAGATGCAAGAGGACCATTGTATAGAAATGAGACCATCTCTCTATAGACAAATATTTTTCGCATAACTGTCTTCGATGCCGTATCACTCTTGATTGTCAGACTTATTGTATATTCTCCTGGCGTATCAAAAGTATAAAAGGTCTCTTTACCTTCCTGTGTACTTTGATCATTAATCGTCCATATATACTGTAGTGGTGTATTCTGTGGTACTGAGGAGCTTCCAGCATCCAGATAGAGACGCTTACCAATCTCGATTTCTGACTTCCCGGTAATAATTGGCGATATGCTGTTTTGCAGATCAATGGTAGATACTGTAGGAGCGATATCTTGAGCCAATATGGGGCTTGCCTGAAGAGAAAAAGCTAGGAAGAAACTTGTGAGAAGGAGTGCGTATTTCATAGTAATATTTATTCAGTAAACTCAAAGCGTGTTTCAGGAACCATGAATCGCCCTTGTTCCAGTTTGAAGATAAGTTCTATTTGTCCTACAGGACCATTTCGGTTTTTCTTGATGAAGATATCTGCTCTATCCTGACGTTCCGTATCTGGTTCATAGTAGGATTCACGGTAAAGCATGAGTACTACATCGGCGTCCTGCTCGATTGATCCTGATTCTCGAAGGTCAGATAGCTGAGGCTGCTTATTTGGACGCTGCTCTACGCTTCGTGATAACTGAGAAAGTGCAATTACTGGTACTTGCAGCTCAGAGGCAAGCATCTTGAGGGATCGTGATATTTCTGAAATTTCCTGTACACGGTTGAGAGGATTATTTCCGCTCATAAGCTGGAGGTAGTCGATAACTATCAAATCTATACCTTGCTCCATTTGTAGTCTTCGTGCTTTTGATTTTAGCTCTGCGGAGGTTAGACCTCCTGTATCATCAAAAAATATCTGAGCTTCTGAGAGCTGCTGCATAGCTTCACCCATTCTTTCAAAGTCCCTGTCATCAAGAAGACCTTTCTGCAGTTTATAAGCATCTACTTGCAGATGGGAAGAAAAAAGTCGATCTACTAGCTGTTCTTTCGGCATCTCTAATGAAAAGAACCCTACAATCTTTTTCTGCTGAATTGCAAAGTTCTGCACAATATTAAGTGCAAATGCAGATTTACCCATAGATGGTCTGGCCGCAATAATAATAAGCTCTCCAGGTTTTAGACCTTGGGTATAATGATCAAGGTTACTAAATCCATATGATATTCCACGCATCTTTGTCTTATCATCTGAATCATGAAGCTCACAAAACTCCTCATATCTTTTATTAAGGATATCTCTAATATGTACAAAGTTTTTCTTAACAAAGGTCTGTGTAACTCCGAAGAGGCTTTTTTCAGCTTTTTCAAGAACCTCAGTCAGTTCTTTGTCTGTTTCAAAGGAATAAGCAGTAATTTCCTGTCCGCATCTTAAAAGGTTTCTCAGTACTGATTTAGATTTTACAATATTCGCATACTGAAATACATTTGCCGAACTCGGACATTCAAAGGAAAGCTGTGTGATATAGGCAGGACCTCCGACTTTATCAAGCAGATTGTGATCTTTCAGCCAATCTGAAACAGTAATCACATCGATTGGTCTGTGTGTATGAAAAAGAGCTACCATTCCTTCATATATATCGGAATGCATACTTTCATAAAAGTCTGAGGGCTGTAGAAGGTCTGCAATTTTAAAAATTGCTTCCTTATCTAAAAGACAGGCACCAAGTACACTTTTTTCTGCTTCCTGACTATGCGGCGGTATTCGGAGATTATCCATCGTTGTTCAACAATATAATGCAATAATTAAAGACTGGTGCCTAATAAACTTAAGCCTTCTGTTTGCTCGTAAGGTATTCTACCAATAGTCGTACACCGAAGCCAGTGGAACTGCCTGATTTTAGACCAGAATCCGCTGAGACATGTGTAGTACCTGCAATATCAAGATGTACCCATGGGATTTTTTCATCTACAAACTCTTTTAAGAACATTCCTCCAATGATAGTTCCTGGTGTCATACGGGTCTGAGGAAGATTTGCAAGATCTGCAATATTACTCTTCAAGTGTTTTTTATATGCCTTATGAAAAGGTAGAGGCCATAATTTTTCATTTATTGTATCTCCAATCTCTTTTAGCTCTCTCTTAAGATCTTCTCCAGTACCCATAATAGCTCCAAATTCATCGCCTAATGCAACTATTGCTGCTCCAGTAAGTGTCGCCAGATCAATAATCTCAATAGGATTCTCTAGACTTGCATACGCAAGCGCATCCGCAAGGATAAGCCTTCCTTCCGCATCAGTATGTATGATTTCCACTGTTTTTCCATTGAATGCCGTATATACATCATCAGGACAGAAGGCGTTTCCATCAGGCATGTTCTGCACGAATGGGATATAACCGATCACATTTGTCTTCAGCTTAAGATTTGCGATTGTATGAATAGTTCCCATTACTGCTGCAGCACCTGACATATCTGTTTTCATTGTGCACATAGAGAAATCCGGTTTTACCTGATTTCCCCCTGCATCAAAAGCTACTCCTTTTCCTACAAGTGCTCTAAACTCCTTTGTTGTTGCATCTCCGAAGTAGGATAGTTTGATAAAGTACGATGGTTTCGTACTTCCCTTTCCTACAGCATATACAAGATTCATTCCCATTTCTTGTATTTTTTTATCGTCGAAGATTTCTATTGTATAAGGGGTATCCGCAGTGTCGGCTTTCATATGGTAAGCGAGATACATTGGAGTTGCCACATTTGGTGGTTCGTTACAGATATCTCTTGTAAACTTAATTCCTTCAGAAAGTATTAGTGTTTCTTCCTGAATTTTTCTGAATTTTTCTTCGATGTTTGTGAGTAGTATGACCACTTCCTTTTGCTCAATATTTTCTTTCTTTGAAGCTTCTGATTTATACTTATCAAATGTATAAAGTGAGAGTTCTGCAGTGAGAATTATCTCTTTGAGAGCAGCTTCTGCAGAGGTATTTTTTAGTAAAGCATCTGCATATACCATAACTTTTGCATATTTTTTACCAGCTGCTCGAAGTGTATTTCCGAGCTGTTCATGAATGTCTGATATATGAAAATCTTTTTTATCTCCGCATCCTATGAATGTTGTTTGCTGCATGCCATCGTTAAAAACGCTGCTGGAGTCACTCTCCGCCTTAAATTTCTGATCAATTAATGCGTCAAAGTATTTCTGGAAGGATGCTGGAACATCTGATATATCAAAATTTGAAAAAAGAAATACGACTATACCTTGCTGTTTCTGCGGCTTATAGTCCTTTTCAAGTTGTAGAGAAATTGTAGGATTCACGTGTCATTTTTTTTATAATATAACGCTGGATATTCTATAGAAAAGATATCTAAATAGCAACGGGATGCTTACATAATGAGACTCAATTTTTATTTTATTTGATTCAGATCAAATATTTTTAGTAGATCATAGTGACCATAGATACGGTTTCTTTCTCCAGTACTCATCTGGCATAAAATACCAATTTCAATAAAACGGTCTATCATCAGAAGGGCATTTGGTTTTGCAATACCTAAGATGGACTGTACATCTTTAGTCGTCACTACAGGTTTTTTCAAAAGATAAGTGTAGAGTTTTTCTGCAGATCCGCTTACTCTTCCTAAGGTTGCAATCCTTTTTAAATGCATTGAATGCATGTTCTTTAACTGGTCAAACTCTCTCATACATTTTTCAAGTGCTTTTGTAACACTTTTATTACTTATCCCAACAAGCTCCTGATCTTCAGAAAAGTCTATATTAAGATAAGGATAAGGGAGTAAGCCATTGACTGAGATTGCGGCGTTTGAAATCAGACGCACTATCAAGGGATATTTTTGAAGTACTTTTTGTGATGAAACGAGGTTATTTATCTCAAAAATAATTTTGCTCAGCACCACTTCATGGGTTTCCTTTTTAAGGGATACTGAGATATTCTGAATTTTACTTATATTTTTCCCTAGATAATTGGCGAAGTATTTTTCTAAGAACTTCGCCGTAATATGTCCGTCACTTTGACTTATATCCTGCATTGCAGCAATTATACAAAACAGCTCCTGAATTTTTTTCAGTTCTTTTAGTTGAGGTATATTTATGCCTACAAGGTATTTCCAGATGTTTAATATTTCTGGTGCCTCACTGTATTCTTTTTGAAGAGTATAAGCAGTGTGAAGAAGAAATAATGGATGTACCTGCGTGTAGATTGGTTCATTTCTTACTTTTTCAAAGAGCATTCCCAACAAAAAATAAGAATGTGTTAATGACACTTGATCTTCAATGGAGGTGTTTGGAAGTTCTAAATTGGAGTTCATTCTCTATAGACGGTAAATTTTCAATCCATCTTAGTATATTCATCCAATAAATATAGGCAAATAGATATGTTTATTTGCCATAAAAGTTACTTTAAGTGATATTTCTTTTTATGCCTTTTCTTTTTGCTCTCATGAGAGGCGTTCCCTGAAAGGTTTCAAGAAAATTCTCATCAGATTCAAGTGCATCCATTTTTTCATGTAGAGAGGCGTATCTAGGTTTTAAATCAGAGTGCTCTGTTTCCTTGTTTCTCAGTCTATTATTAAATGGACAGACTTCCTGGCAGATATCACAACCGAATGCCCAGCCTTTCATTTTTTCTTTTATATCTTCAGGAATCGTATCTGCTTTACTTTCAATAGTATAATACGAAATACATCTTTTCGCATCGAGAACTCCTTCTGACACAAAGGCATCTGTGGGACATGATGTAAGACACTTTGTGCAGGTGCCGCATTTTCTTACACTAGGAGTATCATACTCCATCTCAAGAGATGTGATGACTTCTGCCAGCAGTACCCAGCTTCCAAATTTGTCAGTAATTATATTGCCGTTCTTGCCTATAAAACCTATGCCTGCGAGTTCAGCATATGTTCTTTCTAAAAAAGGACCGTAATCTACATAAAATCTGAACTCTTCTTCCGGGAACTGTTCTTTGAGTTTTCTAGTAAACTGCTTTAGCAGATTACCAATATACTTATGGTAGTCTCTGCCTCTTGCATATCTTGCAACTTTCATACTCTCTTCTTCCTCTTTCTCCTGAGAGTAGTAGTTAACAGCGAGCATAATGAGTGATTTTGCCTTATTCATTACTTCCAGAGGATTGGTTCGTCTTTCAATATTTTCAAGATACTTCATATCTGCGTGATAACCTTTTTTAATCCAGTCGACAAAACGGGCTTGGGCTTCCGGTACTACTTCAGCCTTTGTAATACCGCAAAGATCAAATCCCACTTCCGCGGCAGTAGATTTTACTATTTGTGCTATTTCCTCCCTAGTCATAAAAGTGTTTTAATAGATGATCCTATGGTAGAAAAATTTTGATAAACATCAACAGATAAATAAAAAGCCGGAGTATGATCCGACTTTTTATTTATCTTGCGGCGAATTGTAATGGGAGAAGTGAGAGTCCATATTGTAGTTTATTTTTGTGAAGCAGTTTTTTCTGTAAATCTTTTGCTAGAGTAACTTGTCTCTGTCCCTTCTCAGTAATTATCTGCTCTAGAGCATTAATAAGAAAAGTCAGATCCTGGTTTTCATTTGATTCGCCGCAGTACTGCTGGATGCTTTCTTGAAAGGTATGCCATTCACCTGTACCGCTATGCATAATATCAATTTTTTCAAATTTTCTCTCATACTCATGAACAAGATTCTCAAGAGAATAACTATTTATATCAAGGGATAATTTGCTTGAAATTGCATCTGATTCCAGTACAATTTTTGCAGCATTTGAAACGAGTATTCTTTTTAAGAGAACGGCTGCAAATAAAGCGTCAAATTTTGCCTGTGTTGTGATAGTAATCATAATTGTGTTGAATCAGTAGGTGAAAGTACTCTCTGCTTTAAGTACAAAATTACTATAGGTGATTTAATTATCACCATCAAGACTTTTTTATAAAAAGTTATATATTTATTAAATTCACTGCTCTGTGACTAAGTATTTCAAGCGGATCATGTTACTTACCTTTGCTTTACTTATAGCAGGGGGACTTTTTATGCCCAGTTTTACCTATGCCCAGACTGGGACAGGCGAAAAATTAGAAAATGAAAATTTATATTTATTTGCGGAACAAGTCACTCTTACTTCTCCTGCTCCTAAAGATGTGATGATATTTGCAGGAGACGTGATTATAAATGCGCTCATCAATGGAGATTTACAGATAGCAGCTCGAAGTGTAGAAATAAATGCTCCTATCTTAGGTGATGTACGGATTGCTGCAGGAGAGATACATATAAAAAGTTCACATGTGGGTGAAGATCTGCTTCTTACTGGAGGGAGTATTGTGGTGGACGATGGAGCAACATCTTCAGGCCATACTATGATATTTTCTGCTAATACAATCTTTAACGGCAGTAGTGAAAAATCCTTAGAAATAAAGACCTCTGATCTTACATTAGGCGGAGTACAGAATGGAAATGTTGTAGTGGAATCTTCAATCCTAAAGCTTGGAGATACTTTTAAAGTCAAAAAAGATTTTTCTTATGCTGCAAATTCTCAAGTGGAGGTAAAACCTGGCACTGTTGAAGGAAAAATCCAAAAGAATGAAGTTCAAGGTACCGAGATTACTACTTGGGATCGTGTGATGAATGCCCTTTCAATATTTATATCGCTATTTCTTGCTCTTACACTTTGCAGCTGGTTTTTTCCAGGAATATTACTGAGACAAGTAGAGATTATGAAAACTCAGACCTTATCATCCTTTGTGAAAGGATTTCTTGGTGGAATACTGATACCTGTTCTCTTTTTAATCCTAGTTTTTACAGTAGTAGGATTCCCATTGATTATAGCTCTTTTCTTCTTATACCTAGCTGCTGTCTGTATTAGCCCTCTCCTCGCAGCTATGTATCTTGGCACACTGCTTCTGACGAAAGACACGACTGACAGACACTATGTCTTACTGATAGCTCTAGCGGGCTCGCTAGTAACTACTCTGATTCTTCAGATTCCAGTAATAGGAATGCTGATTATGATATTGATCTCTGCTGTGGCCTTAGGAAGTTTTATGAAAGTAAAAGAGTAAGAAAGTAATTTAGTAATTATAACTCATAATTATGACTCAAATAATTGAGCTCAATTATTGAGTCCAATTATTGCAGCCCTAATTATTTGATTCTTTCCTACAAACTCTTAAGCGTCTCTATCTGATCTCTTAATTCAGCAGCTTTTTCAAATTCAAGATTTGCTGCATGAAAGTCCATTTCAAGTTCAAGTTTTGCCATGAGTCTTTTCTTCTCTTTAGACGAGAGCTTATTTGGGATCTCAAACTTTTTCTTTTTGCCCTCTAGTCCGATATCTTTGATGGAAGAAATAACTGTCTTTGGAGTCATGCCGTGCTCTTTGTTGTATTCTATTTGAAGAATACGTCGTCTATTAGTTTCTGCAATAGCTGCATTCATGGCTCCAGTCATTTTATCAGCGTACATGATTACTCGTCCATTGGAGTTTCGGGCAGCACGTCCTATAGTTTGCATAAGGGCACTTTCCGAGCGGAGGAAACCTTCTTTATCTGCATCAATGATGGTAACTAAAGATACCTCTGGCAGGTCGAGACCTTCTCGAAGCAGATTGATACCTACAATAATATCTATTACTCCCGTACGAAGTTCTCTTAATATTTCTATTCGTTCAATGGTATCAATGTCGGAATGCAGATATTTTACTTTAAAATCCTGTTCCTGAAAGTAATCTGTGAGGTCTTCAGCATTTCTCTTTGTTAAAGTAGTAACTAGAACCTTTTCATTTTTTGCTATTACTTTCCGTATCTCAATCAAAAGATCATCAACCATTCCTTTTGTCGGCTTCACTTCAATCTCTGGATCCAAAAGCCCTGTTGGACGAATAATCTGCTCAATAACAAAATCAGGAGCTACAAGTTTTTCATACTTACCCGGTGTTGCGGATACAAACACATGTTGTCTGATTCTTTCTTCAAATTCATTAAATTTCAAAGGTCTATTATCCAGGGCACTTGGGAGTCTGAATCCGTAGTTTACGAGGTTCTCTTTTCTTGCTCTGTCACCATTATACATTCCTCCTATCTGAGGAATCGTAATATGAGACTCATCTACAAAAGTTAAGAAATCCTTTGGAAAATAATCGATCAGTGTAGTGGCAGCTGATCCCGGCTCTCTACCTGAAAGATATCTAGAATAATTTTCAATACCCTGTGTAAATCCCATTTCCTTGAGCATCTCAATATCGTATTCAGTCCTTTGGCGGATTCTCGCCGCTTCCATGATCTTGCCCTGATCCTGAAAATTCTTGACCTGCATTTCCAACTCTTCTTTTATAAGAGGAATTATTTCTTCCACACGGCTTGGAGGAGTGGCATAGTGATTTGCAGGAAATATTCTGAGCGTTTTAAATTCCTGAAATATTTCTCCCGTAATAGGATCTGTTTCATACATTCTTTCTAATTCATCATCAAAAAACTCCATTCGGTAGATGGTATCTGAGTTTGGCGGAAAAAGCTCCACAAGATCTCCGAGTACGTGAAACATTCCCCGTTTGAATTCGATTTTACTTCTTTTATACTGCAGCGATACAAACTGCTTTAGCAGCTCATCTCTCTGATAGTGGGCACCTACCTCTAGTTCAAAGGATAGTGCTTCATAATCTTTAATGTCTCCAATACCATAGATACATGATACTGATGCAACAATGATTACATCTCTTCTTGTCAAAAGACTTACGGTGGCAGCATGTCTGAATTTTTCTATTTCTTCATTGATGGCAGCATCCTTCTCGATAAAAGTATCTGTCTTAGCTACATATGCTTCCGGCTGATAGTAGTCATAATAAGATACGAAATAATGGACCGCATTATTAGGAAAAAACTCCTTGAATTCTGCGGCAAGCTGAGCTGCAAGGGTCTTATTATGGGCAATAATCAAAGTTGGTCTTTGCTGATCAACAATAACATTTGCCATAGTGAAAGTCTTACCAGATCCTGTAATACCCAGTAAGGTTTGAGCTTCAACTTTATTATTAATATTTTTAATAATCAATTCTATAGCGTCCGGCTGACTTCCGGCGGGCTTATATTTTGATACAAGTTCAAATTTTTGCATAATTCTCTTTTGTAAATAGTGTGTACAAGGTACTATACCATGGACCAATATCAAGAGAAATACGAATTATGAATTTTAAATTTTCTACATGTTTGATACATTTTTTAAAACACTTTCAAAAGACTATCCTTTTCTAAAGGAAGAAAGACTGATACTTCTCAGAAAAGTCTGCGAGTACTATTTTCTTCAAGTAGAGAAGTTTAATTTCACAGGACATAAAACTCCAGAGACTTTTTACTACCTCAACATACTTGATTGTATTCTGCCCGCGCTTGAGGATAAAATTATTTTAAATAAAGATGCACATATCGCTGATCTTGGTACAGGAGGAGGATTTCCAGGCATTCCTCTTGCTATTCTTTATCCTGAATCTCATTTTGTACTTATAGATAGTGTAAATAAAAAACTACAGCTTATTGATGATATTTGTACAGAATTTAAAATCACAAATGTAAAAACAGCTCATATTCGTGTAGAAGAAGCCGGACAGCACATACTTTTTAGAGAAAAATTTGATCTTGTTACAGCAAAGGCTCTTGCACACTGGAATACGCTTGCAGAATATTGCCTCCCACTTGTAAAAAAAGATGGTACAATGTCTGTATATATCAGTGATCAGCAGCGTGCAGATGTAGAGAGTTCCACTTCTGTATTACAAATACTTGGAGGTACACTTGAATCTATCCATTCATACGCACTTCCAGAAGCTTATGGTGAACGCTATATTGCCCATGTAAAGAAAACTGCATCTACTCCTAGTATCTATCCTAGAAAAATAGGTACACCTAAAGACCAACCATTATCTTAAAAATCTATGCCTAAAACCTGGAATACCCAAGATAAATACTTTAAGAAAGCAAAAGAGCAAGGACTCAGAGCTAGATCCTACTTTAAGCTTGATGAAATAGATGAGCGTTTTCATCTCATAAAACCTCATATGCATGTGCTTGACCTAGGCGCAGCACCAGGGAGCTTTATGCAGTATACAAAGAAGAAGATTGGTGATGATGGCTATCTTCTTGGAATTGATCTTACACCCATCAAAGATTTAAGCAGTGCAACAGTGGAGACTATGGTAGGTGATATTACGTCTGAAAAGATAAAAGAAGATGTAAAGCTACTTCATCCTTTGCCTTTCGATATTATTGTAAGTGATCTTGCTCCTAAGACTTCAGGAATAAAAGATATAGATCATTGGAGAAGTATTGAGCTTTCAGAAGAAGTACTCCTATGGGCAAAAGATTTTTTAGTGAAAGGCGGTGCATGTCTTATAAAAATATTTCAAGGCAGTGAATTTGACAGCTTCGTTTGGAGAATGAAGAAAAATTACCGGGAAGTCCGTATTGTAAAACCCGACGCATGCAGGGATTCAAGCCGTGAAGTGTATCTTGTCGGATTAGGGAAAAAATAATTCTACAGTTTAGTAGCAGTTATATCTGATACTGCAATTCCCTTATAATAATATGAGATTATTTCCTGGTATGTTTTTCCTGCTGATGCCATCCCATATGCTCCGCATCCGCTCAAACCTACTCCATGTCCTTTCATTTCTCCTTTCCCTTCTTTACATGTGATATCACTCACAGATACTAAGTATGGTGTATTTGTCCATCCCCAGATTTCCTGAGCACTTCTGGTACGTCCATCAGACTCAGAAAAGAAAGGTGGTTTAATAAGTTTTGTGTTATATGTAAGTACTTTATTGGTTGTTGCGCTGATTGCAGAGAGCCAGGTAGCATTTCGCATCTCAAATGCATAACCTCGGTATCTCTGGTATTCATTTGGATCATCACTCATATCATAATATGTACTTTGGTTAGTCCTCTTGTTAGCTGGATTCTGATAAAAGAGAGCATAGCTTCTTGCAATAATAGTAAGCGCCTTTTGTTTTTCCAATGGATCACTACTTGGAAGCTCTGCAACACCCTTCAGATAGTTTTCAAGGCTCAAGGTATTAATATATAGGATATTAGTTCCCTCTTTTCTTATATCCAGTTGTGAACGGAATGTATTATCAAACATCGTACTTTTATCTGTCCCTCTTGTCCATGCAGGTATTGAAAACTTTCCGTCAGACTTTACTGGCAAAAAGCTGAAGGCTGTAGCTTGATATGTCTTACCGCCTGTAGAGATAGACATTGTTGATCCCGCATTTAAAGTAACATCTGAGTTTGCAGGAATAATTATGCTCTGAGTATTTCCTTCCATTAGAAGTCTGTAAGCAGAATCCTTAAGTTGTATAGTAGTAGCAGTTTCTGCATAGCTGAGCTTTATACGTATTGGCTTGAGAAATGTAGTATCTTGTACTGTAGATGATGCAGATGCAAGTTTTCCAGATTCAAAGAGTTTCACTGTAGGGACTAATCTGTTGATACTTCGTCCGAATTCCACAGCACCGCCATTGATACTTTGTGTACTGCTATTCTTTACTGGAGGTATTGTAAGTGTGCCATCGATAGAGACTATCGGACCATTTGTAAACTGAAGTTTGAATACAGGAGATACATTTAACTGTTTCGGATAAACAGAGAATTTAAACAGAGCAAACTGCTGAGGTTCAATATCTTTTGTCCCATCAAATGTTCCGATCACATTTGAACCAATCCATGAGGCATCTCTAATATTACTTGAATCACCAAAGAGAGTTAACTGTACTTGATCTTTTTTCCATGGAAGAGTTCCTGTATTTTGTATAAGCACCTGTACTGTGGACTGTTTGTTTAGTTCCATAGACATTGAGTTTCCAGAAGCTGCATAGCTTGCTTTGAGAGTCTCCTCAGGGATCAGTAGTGGAAAGTTTAGAGGATTTTTTGTAAGAGGTAAATCCAGGTATTTAAGCTGTAGTAGTGGAGGGACAGATAACGCAGTATATGATGCCTGTACAGGGATCTGTACATTTATAGTATCCCCTGGATTCATATAATCCCTATCAAACCGGACAGTACTTACCGGGATAATAAATGGAGAAGCGGATACAAAAATGGGTTTAATATCATATTTACTAAGTCCAGTCCAAGGCTCAGAAGAATTATTTTTTAAGGTTATGGTCACCATGCCTGTGTTACCCATTCTGATAGTAGTGGCAGTGGTACTTACCTGTTCTAACAGAAAATTCTTGGCTAAGGCTGGATGAACCACTGCACCGATCACTCGTATCTGGGGACCTGTAAATGAAGGTGCATTCTGTATAACGGGAAGGAAGTTAAGATCAAAATTTACAGTCTTGATTGGCGCTCTTAGTGAGACTTCAAAGGTAGCAGTCTCACCAGGCTTCACAATAGCCTCACGCATGAGCCCATCTCCATTTGGGAGAAACTCTTGAGCTGCATTATTTTGGTTTCGCAATTTAATTGTAGAGTTATTCCAAGCAACATTGCTTGTATTCTTAAGCATTAATAAAATCTTTGTTTCTTCTCCATAGATAAGCTCTTTTTTAGGCTGAACAATATTCTGCACTTCATAAGCGAGTATTGCATCTGGAGCAGATACCTGGATAAATGAAGGTTTAAGAAGATAGCTTCCGTTGATAACCGCATCAAAACTGATGGCGTCAGTGTATTTTTTATACTGTGAAGTCAGCGTCAAAAGAAACGTACCAGTGCCTCCAGGTGCAACACTTGTCTCAGTAAGATAAGCAGCTTTTGCTGGGATCTTCTCTCCACTTTGCACTATAAATACTCCATCTAATTGTGAGGTGATTCTTAGATACGAACCTTTATTCCATGTAACTGTTCCAGTATTTTTTACTTGTATAGCTATTGATTTAGTCTCCTGCGGTCCAAAGCTAGTCATTGAAGCTTGAGGTATAAAGCTTCCGCCGACACCATTCTTTGCCACATCTGCCTGCATAAAGCCTCCTGCTTCTACTGATTGGACTGTTAAAAATTGATCTTTTGCTAAGGCTGCAAGTTTTCTTAATTCCGGAAGTTTTGCATACAGATTTCTCCCCGGACATGCTGTTGCTGCTTCCTCAGAATCACGGTGTCCCTGAACTGTAGAAGCTGTTTGTCCATAAAAGAGTGATTGCCCAAGTGGGTCAAGATCATATTTTTTTGCTACATATCCGATGGCATTTGCAAGTCCTGTATATTGAGGAGTAAGGATATTTTCCTCTTCAAAATTACCCATGGTAGAAATACCAGTGGAGGAGATGTTTCTCCATACTGCGTGGGCTGCTACAACTTTATCACCACCTGCCCTACCTTCATAGATGGTACCTGTGGATCCAACTACATAGTTATATCCGATATCCCCCCACCCTCTTACAAGTGAATGAAAGTAATAATTATTTCTCATGACCATTTTCTCATCCTGCGTGTCAATAACCCCATCCTTATTGAGGTCTTTATTTAGTTCTGCAGTGTGATGTACAAATATCTTCTTAATTTTTGCGGATTTGCTTATTGCCCACATAACCTCCTTACCGTTGAGTGTCGTAGAACGGCTATCAGTTTTTACATCGTCAGGAAAATCAGCGGCAAGTTGTTTTGCTTTTTCTTCAATAGCTTTCTCTGATGCTGCAGAGCTTCCGCAATACCAAGGTTTTGCTTTACAAACTGCTGCTCTTTCCTTATCCCAGCTTTCTTTTTCTATCCAAGCAGGATCAGCTCCCCATTCCTCGCGGGTGACGATGATACCATCAATTTTTGCGCTAGCTGAAGGTATATTGGAGGTAAAAGTAACATGACTCTTTTCATGAAAAGAGAGAAAGTCAAAATTATCAAACTCTATATTTTTCGCATCATCAAGACCTGTGATCTTATACTGAAATGTATTAGTCGGAGATACAGACTGCATCTCTGAAAATCTCTTTGTATCTATATCTTCATCCTCACCATCATGATTTAAAAGGACTTCCTTCCACTCTCCCCATTGGTTGTTTTGCTGCGTACGTATTTCCATTACAAAATTTGTACTTGGATTCTCCCAAGCTGCGACAATAGCATTAAACTCATTCTCAGTCTTTGTAACTTCAGAGACGTATGGCAGTGTAAAACTCTTTGCAGATGGTGAAATAAACTCAGCTTCCACCTTTGGGACAAAAGTAACGAAGGGAACTTGGTATTGGGAGAATATGCTTAGTAGAAGTGTTACTGCGCATATATTTCTAAAGAAATGTTTCATATTCAAAAGATATTTTATCGTAAAAAAACAGATACACACTATCATAGAATTTCTGTTTTACTACAAAATTGACTTGCACGCATTATTATATGATGCTCTCAATTGGATTTTTTTATTTTCTTATAGGTAATATTTCTATATACTTATATTTGTATATATTCAGTATTCTTAAACTTTCATGGATCCCATATCAGAACTACTTACGAGAGGTGTTGCACATTGTATTGTAAAAGAAGATCTCGAGAAAAAGCTTCGTTCAGGTAAAAAATTAACTATCAAGCTTGGATGTGATCCAACAGGTGCAAATCTTCACATTGGACATGCAATTGCAATCCGTGCACTAAAAAGATTTCAGGATCTTGGTCATGATATTATTTTTATTGTCGGTGATGCTACAGGAATGATTGGAGATACTTCTGACAAAGACTCTATGCGAGTACAGTTAGAGCAGAAACAAGTTGAGGAAAATATGAGATCATGGAAAGAACAGGTTGGAAAGATTTTGGATCTCTCAAAGATTGCAATCAGATATAATAGTGAATGGCTTGGAAAACTTAATTTTATGGATGTAGCAAATCTTGCAAAGCATTTTACCGTTGCCCAGATGCTTGAACGGGATAATTACTGGAAAAGGTTTGAAGCGAGCAAGCCTATTGGCTTACATGAATTTATGTATCCTCTCATGCAGGGGTATGATTCTGTTGCGATAAAAGCAGACGTAGAACTTGGAGGAGATGATCAGCTATTTAATATACTGGCAGGTCGAGTGCTTCAGGAAGCCTTTGAACAGGTACCGCAAAATGTACTTACCTTTGAATTACTTGAAGGTACAGACGGAAGAAAAATGAGTAAATCATATGGTAATGGTATTAACCTTCTTGATACTCCAAAGGACATGTTCGGTAAGACAATGAGTATGAAGGATGAACTTATTATCCGCTACTTCATCCTTTGTACGGATAAAAGTATGGAAGATATCAAAAAGATTGAGGCAGATCTACTTGCAGGATTAAACCCGAGAGATGCAAAGATCATGCTCGCTAAGGAGCTCGTCACGATGTACCATTCTGCAGAGGATGGAGAGAGAGAGGCTGGTGAGTTTATGAATGTATTCTCAAAGGGTGAGATCCCGACAGACGTAGAAGAAGCACACGTAGCACAAGATAGTATTGCTCTTCTGGATGTTATTATGCAGTATCAGCTTCTATCTTCGAAGGGAGAGGCAAAGAGACTTATAGATCAGGGAGGTATCACCCTTGATGGAGAAAAAATCACTGCATATGATCATTTGATTGTGCTTTCAGATACTAAGCAATTGCTGAAGGTAGGAAAGAGGAAGTATTTGTATTTGGTGAAATAAACCTTAATTGATCTCAGTTGATTTCTGACGAAAAAAAAAGAGCCTATTTTATTAGGCTCTTTGTGTAAACTTGGAGGATTTAGAAAGGGGCTTTTTCTTTTTGTCTTTTTATAGCACGTCTAGTTAGTAGCATGAAAATATCTACTGTAGTATTAGTTAAGGTTCTCGGTTCTTCAACCTTAAAAACTTTATCCAGAAAGTAAAGTGATATTTTGCTTGTATTCATTCTACCTGTCCATTCTACTACAGGGTTATCTCCGAAATTATTGAGCTTTACATCTTCATACTCAGTTTCATCTTCCTCAGAATAAAATGTTTCAGGCACACAAGCTAAAAAGATCGCATACTCATCCTCACATCCTGAAAGATAAGGTACCACCCTGGCATCATCATATGCAGCAAGAATCACTTGCTCCACAAATGGGATGTACTCCTCACTTTTAGAGTCAAAATAATGAATTTTTGAACTAAATTCATTTAGAAGAGACTCTAAGTATAATTTTTTCTCATCATAGGAACCTATATAAGATTGATACTGAGAAAAAATTTTATTTCTCGGTATCAACATATCTGCCAGAATGCACTGAAGTGTTATATGCTTGATTATAGACATCACTTTCTTTCCTGTATCTTTGTCATGTTCTTCACAGTAGCGTAGAACATGACAAAAGTCGTATAAAGGGAAATCTTTAATGCTCATGCTATTAAAGCCTTGTAAGGATCCTTCTAAAAGAGTTGCGAGTTCATTCTTATTTTCTCTTTCTAAGGAAACCACTAAACTGTAAAGCTGATAAATGAGAGTAAGATAATCGGAACACCAGACGACTGGATACGCATCTCCTCTTTGTTTATCAAATGGTACAAGTCTTAAGTAGTCTTTTAAATGATATGTAAATAAGTCATCGCTACGGTCTCCTTCAGGACTAATTTGTCTAATAAGAGTATACAAGTTATCATATAATTTATTTACAAAAGCTTGATATTCTTCCTTCCCAGTTAGTTGCATGTTGACTAAATTTACCAACGAGATCAGCTCAATATTATAATTATCAATCTCTGCCTCATCTTTTACATCAAAGTAAAAAGCTATCATACAGTCATCACATATCTCAAATGCTCCATAGAGATTAGAGTTTTTAGTGATGAATGGAAGTGTACTTTGCCAGGAATTATCCATCATCAATTTAAAGACTTTTTCCAACATAGATACATTTCCAGCAATATAATTGAAAAAATCATTCCAAGGAACATTTTTATCAAAAATATTGTTTGAAACTCTTTCAGTCAAATCAAAGCCATGATGTGAAAGTATGAGATCAAAAAGTTTCTCTGAAGGTGCATGTAACATAAAATGAGACAGTAGTTTACTTCTCATTTCTGGTGTACCGATTCTATCAAACAGTTCGACTGTCACGTCTAGGTCAGAGATAAGAGCTTCATTAAGCTCTTTTTCATCCAATTTTACAGATAGTTTTTTTAGATCTTGTGTAAAAAATATTTCATTTTTTACCTGAACAATTCTTTTGAGATTTCTCAAAATTATTTCTTTCTTCATTTTCCTAATCCTCCAAATTTTCAAATAACATATTCACTTCAATCACTAGACCCTACGGATCTGGAATACGTGAATCCACGTACCCCTTTTTTGTGATTAAGCTTGTGGGTATTTTACGTCTTTTTATATTTTTGTCAAATTCTTTATAAAGAATACAGTAACTGGATATTGTTACTGTATTCTCTGTATTCGCTGAATGTTATATTCAGAACTCTAGCTAATTAAACTTTATTTTCTTCTTACTCAACAATCACTACTCCTACTGGTGTGTCACCTATCAGTTTCTTAATTCTCTTCAGATCAAGAAGTTTTGTCACACCGAGCTGTACAAAGAGTACAAGGGAGAGATCCTTCATCTGGAAGATGTGAGTATCCTTAGGCAGTTCCATATGAAGTAATATTTTTGCATTCTCAGGAAGATTTTTTTCAAGAAAAGCATAGTGAGGTATATTCCCTGTTCCAGCACCAATAAATTTTAATAATGAACTCTCTTTCTTTATCGGTAGACTTACCTTGCTGATATCAGCAGTTTTCTCATCAAAATCCGTAATACCTTTCATCTTTTTCATATGCTCTGAGAGACCAAAAGATTTTGCAAGTGTTCTATTCTTGAGATCTACATCTACTACGATAGTTTCTTTACCTAAAGTGTTTGCAATATATTCAGATATTTTTTTGAAATATACCGGATAGGATTTTCCGACGCCGCCTATTGCCACATGACTTCCCTGCTTTGCTACATAGTTTGCTATGAATCCCAGGTCAGCTTTAGTGCCGTGTACCGTATCAAGCGCTGTAGTGCCCAAAATTTCCTCCACCTGCTCTCTGACGCTTGCTATACCTCTAAAGATTTCCCAAAGAAGGAAGAAGAGAGTGAGAAGTAGAAAGAGTGAGAAAAAGACTACGCTTGTAACAAGGAGAGTATTGTATTTTACTTCGGTGATATTAAAAGTCTCATTAATAATATCGTAAGTAGTGTTTGACTGTGTATTGATATTAGCAATTTGCTCACGAAGATACTTCATAGTTGCTTCCTGGAGATCTTCCGCAAGCGCTCTTGTTTCTACCTGAAAAGTAATATTCAGATTCTGTTTTTCCTGTTTTCGGATCTGGTACATTCTATCAAGCCGCAGATTCGCTGCTGCAGGTACATGTTCCTTCATATATACAAAGAAGTTCGGATTTCTAAACCATCCAAGCATACCTTCTGCAAAGCTATCAGCAGACTGAGCGTATGAAAATGGATCATATCTCTCTGTTGTTCGGGCATTATCTACCTTTGTAACAGTGGAGAAAAAGATTGTTGATTTGAAATCAGGTGCTACAAACTTACTCCAGTAGATACCTGTAATTGCTGCAGCAAGGAGACTTATAAGTAAGATGACTTTAAGATGTCTTTTACATGCCTGAAAAAAATAGAGTATTTCCATTGATAATAATATTTAAGTATTTGAAACATTCATACGTCCTTTCCAATCTTCAAACTCTGACATAACAAAGTTTTTGATTTCTCTTTTAAAACGAGCTACATCAAATTTAAGTGCATTTTGTCTAATAACATTTGGATCAAATTTCATACTTTCAATCTTTTTGACCATCTGGATAAGACAAAGTGAAGACTGTTCATCCATGAGTACACCTGTGATACCATCTATGACGATCTCCTCAGTTCCTCCATCTCTTAGACCAATCACTGGTGTACCGGCACTCATGGCTTCTACAGTTGTTATGCCAAAGTCTTCGAGCTGAGGAACAATATATGCTTTTGCCTGTGCATATAAGAGTGCGTTTTCTTCATCAGAAGTAAATCCAAGAAACTCAATATTCGGCTTTGCCATAGCTTTTAAAGTGTCCAAATAAGGACCTTTTCCAAATATCTTTAAAGGATATCCAAGATCATTGAATGCTTCTACGATGAGATCATAGCGTTTATTTTCGACTATTCTTCCGCCGGCTAGATAAAAATCTTCTTTTTTCTCAGCTATCTGGAAATTACTTGTCTGTATCGGAGGATAGATAACCTTCGAATCTCTTTGATAATATTTCTGGATTCTTTTTCTAATGTATTTCGAGTTTGCGATGAAGCTATCCACGCGGTCAGCTGCAAGACGGTCCCACATTCGTATCTTATGCATAAGTCTGCTGGCAAACCACTTTCCGCCAAGGTTTTTAAACGGAGCGTTTTCGTTGATGTATCTATGACAATCATCCCATGCATATCTCATTGGAGTATGACAGTAGCATATGTGCAGAGTATCCACTTTCGTAATGATACCTTTGCTGCAGGCATGACTGCTTGAGATAACGATATCGTACTCAGAGAGATCAAAGGATTCAAATGCGAGAGGCATAAGACCAAGAAACCATTGATGCTTTTTTTTCGCGAAAGGCAAATCATGAATAAATGATGTAATGACCTTTGCATTCTTAAACTGCGGTACATTTTCAGGATTGTAGACAGTCGTATAAATTGGAGCTTCCGGAAACAGTTCATGGAGTGCAAAAAGTACACGTGTCTCACCGCCGTGACTGGTCATCCAGTCAGTGACGATTGCTACTTTTGGAGATTTATTTTCAAATGCAGTCATAAGCTAGTATGAAATGGGGAAAGTATGAAAAATGTATCTTACAGACTTCGCTCGATTCTTTCAATTTTATATACTTCAAAGATATCCTTTGGCTCTGGAATACAATTTCCAACAAATTTAATTCCGCACTCGAATCCTTCTCCTATCTCGCTTACAGTTTCTAATCCCTTCTGTAATGATTCAATGAAACCTTCACCAATAAGTTTATCTCCACGTACAACACGAATCTGGGCTTTCTTTTCCAATTTTCCTCGCTGTACCTTTCCTCCAATAATCATAAACTTCTTATTTGCGAAGAATATCTGCATTACTTGGAAGTCTCCAAGAGAGATCTCCTTCATCTGAGGATCAAGCATACCACTGAGCAATTTCTTGATTTCATCAGTCAAATGGTAAATAACTCGGTAACTCTTAATCGTAATATTCATTTTCTCCGCTGTACGCTCAACCTGTGCTGGTACCTGTACATTAAATCCAAGGATAAGAGCCATAGATGCAGATGCCATCAAGATATCCGTATCAGTGATATTACCAATACCTGAGTGGATGATCTGTACCTGTACCTCATCAGTATTAAGATTCAATAGTGAATTTCGTACAGCCTCAAGAGATCCTTTTGTATCAGCCTTCAATACAACTTTGAGCTGCTTCATATCTCCATGATTGATCTTGGCAATGATATCACTAAAAGTAATTCCTCCACGAAGCGGAGAGTTCATACGGAGATTTTTGATCTCAGTAGCCTTTTCACGTGCAAGTTTCTCTGATTTTTCTACTTGTAGGATGTCACCTACTTGAGGAGATTCTGAAAATCCAACAATCTGCACTGGAGCAGAAGGAAGTGCTTCTTTTATGCGTTTTCCTAAAGGATTTTTCATTACTTTTACTCTTCCGTATGCTTCTCCAACTACAAAGTTATCCATGAACTGGAGAGTACCTGTATTTACAAGCACAGTTGCAATAGGACCGAGACTTGTATCAAGATGTGTCTCAATGATTGTACCAATAGCATTTCTTGCTGGATTAGCCTTGAGCGGGTTAATCTCTGATACAAGTAATATCATTTCAAGAAGAGTATCAATACCGTCTCCTGTCTTTGCGGAGATTGGCACCATAATTGTATCTCCTCCCCAGTCTTCAGGTACAAGGTTATGTTCAGCAAGTGCTGCCTTCACTCTTTCTATATTTGCACCTTCCTTATCCATTTTATTCAGTGCAACGATGATAGGGATCTGCGCTTCCCGTGCATGATTAATAGCTTCCTCCGTTTGAGGTTTTACTCCTTCATCTGCTGCTACTACTAGTATCGCAATATCTGTTGCCTTTGCACCTCGAGCACGCATGGCAGTAAATGCCTCATGTCCTGGTGTATCAAGGAATGTGATCTTTTTCTCATTGATCTCTACCTGATATGCTCCAATCTGCTGTGTAATTCCTCCAGCTTCACTCTCAGTTATTTTGGACTGTCGTATATAGTCTAGAAGTGAGGTTTTTCCGTGGTCTACATGTCCCATGATACTTACGATTGGAGGACGGCTTTCAAGCTTAGTGATATCTTCCCCCTCGAGCATCTTTGCAAGATTTCCCTGAAGAAGATCTGCTGTGGAATACTCAGTGTCTTCCTTTTCAACCTTTACTCCAAAGCTGTCTGCCACAATCATCGCAGTATCAAAATCGATCTTATGATTGATAGTTACAATCACTCCATTCTTCAGTAACTCTCCAATAACTGCAGAGGTCTTAAGTCCAACTTTCTCAGCAAACTCTTTTACTGAGATAACCGGAGGAAGTGTTACATGGTCTTTGAGCACTGGCACATGTGATTGAGCTGCCTTTTCTTCAATAAGCTCCTCTTCATGTACAAATTTCTTTTCCTCTTCTTCACCATGCTTGGTCTTCTTTACATTATTTCGTAGTTCCTTTTCAAGCTGCTTCTGTATTCTCTCCTCCTCATAAAATACTGAATCACCCTCTTCAATATTGATCTCCTCTACGTCCTCTTGTTCTTCATCCTCTGAGAAATCCAAATTTAGAATTTCTGGGGATTTTGTAATATCCTTTTGAGCAAGGCTTTTTATTGCTTCCAGCTCTGCCTGCTTTTTCGCCTCCTTCTTTTTCTTCGCTTCTTCTTTTTTCTTTGCATCTTCTTCTTCTTTACTACTCGTAATAGTCGTTGAAGAGAGTGCAAAAAGGTTTTCCTTTGTCGGTCGTACTTCCTCAACACTTGAATCACTACTTACAGATCGTCTAAGAAGAGGTGCGTGTGCTTCCTTATATTCTGCGATGATTTCATTTACATATTCATCCGGAATTGTACGCGCAGTCTCACTTACCGGGATTCCCAGTCTCATGATGATTTGGCGGATTTCCTTGGAGTTTATCGCTCCAAGATTTTGTACGAGGTCAGAAAATTTCATCGATCAAGAATGACTAGGAAATAGCAGGGGAAATTCTATCTTTCAAACGCTAAAAAGTCAAATTCTTCACATATTTCCTTAGCTTTTTGCATTCACATTTTTTTGTTTATTACTAAATAACTAAACCATGTTGGGGCAACTATATTTTCAAGACAAGAAAAGATGTAGTCTGATATACTGTATAGGTAAAGTTCAGTTTCATATTCAACACATACCGATTTATTCTATAAATAAAAAAATCCGTGGCTTCACAACTCGCAAAAATTGCTCTCGCACTTGAAATGATTGAAAGTGCAGAAGCAAGTATTCGTTCTGCAAAACAGATTCTCCATGAGACTGTAGGAGATACATCTCTTACAAAAAAGAAAAAAATGGAAGAGGCACTCGAGGATCTCAATTCACCTCAGGAGCTTGGAAATGAAAAAATTATCGAAGGTGTCTTTGATGGTGAGAAAATGATTGGTGCAGATAAACGTACCTATGTGGTACCTGCAAACTATGCAAGTAAGTCAAAACTCGTGGCGGGTGATGTACTCAAGCTTACTATCATGGAAGATGGACGATTGATGTATAAGATTATTGGACCTATCGAAAAGAAGCATATTATGGGTACCCTTACCTATGATGACGGTAAATATAAGGTTATAGCAGAAGGAAAACTCTACACTGTGCTTTTAGCATCCGTGACTTATTTCAAAGGTGAAGTTGGTGATAAGGTAAGTCTTATCGTGCCGATCAACCATGATTCAGACTGGGGTGCCATTGAGGCAGTTATCCCGCAGTCAGAAGCTGACGTTGTAGAGGATGAAGCGTAATATTCTTATTCATTCCCTTGAAGAATTAGAACAGTTTGCAAAAGGTTTTGCCGAAGAAATACAGGCAGAACCTTTTTGTGTGGTGACGCTTACAGGTGACCTCGCTGCAGGAAAGACTACGTTTACACAGTTTGTAGCAAAGTATCTAGGAGTAAAGGATCATGTGCAGAGTCCAACCTATGCCCTCTTGAGAAGTTATACAATTCCAGCTGAAGCAGAATACTTACATCATCTTGATCTCTACAGAGTCGAAGATAGCGAGAGTATCGAGTCATATGGAATTATAGATCTTTTGCAGGCGAGAAAAGGATTGTTTTTTATTGAGTGGCCGGAGGTGATTAAACCTATTTTTAGGGATTTAAAAATTACAGAAATAGCAATAACAATTTCTTTAGAGAATGCATCCAGATTTATAAATATTGAAAAATAAAATTCAGATTATCATTCCAGTAAAGTTGATACTGAATGCTAATCCAGTTTTTATTCATGAAGTTGTTTTGATAAAAGAAGGACATACATATGTATGTCCTTGCTATGTATTTTTTTGAATTAGGTTTAAAAATATTTTTCTGGTATTTCTCTCAAAAAAACATTTGCTATAGTTTCTCCTTTATTTGTTTCGATAATTATATCACCATTAGATGATTCACGGTCTACCCACAAAAGTAATCTAATAGCTATAGTCAGAAGCGTCATTATATAAATGCAATCATAATAAGAAGCGACATTTTCTATAACTTGATATTGTGTATCTATCATCGATACAGTTATAATTTTTTTAGCATTTCTGGTTTCAGATCTAAACCTTTCTTCATCAAAAGGGATTATAGAAATTACATTTCCCTCAGTTCGAATTAAAATTTTTTTATCAATTGATTCCTGATGGATAAATATCACTAACCCCAATGCTTTTGCTATAAATTCTTTCTTATCCAGAAGTGCTCTTCTTTTTATCACCGATAAAATATCCTGCATTTCTTTTGAACTGACAAGTACTTGCGTATGTAATAGCATTATGTTTCCTCTTTGCTTATAATTTTTATTTGCACTTTTTGTACTCTATATTCTGAGAGAATGCAATATTTAGTAATTTGGAATTTTATATATTAGTTTGAGAAATAAATATTATTTGAACTTTTCTATTATTTCAGTACACTAACATCACTTTTCAGTTTTTGAATATCTATGAATAATTTTTGGAAGGATCTTGCAAAGCCAATGGTTGCGCTCGCTCCTATGGACGGCTACACAGATCAGGCATTTAGACTCCTAGTCAGAGCTATTGAGCCTCGAGCAGTTGTATTTACTGAGTTTCTCTCATCAGATGCCATTGCACATGGAGCAAAGCCAGTGCTAGAAGCTTTAAAATTAAAGAAGGCAGAATCCCCTCTTGTGGTTCAGATCTTTGGAAAGGATCCTGAGATTTTAGCAAAGGCTGCGTTATATGTACAAAATGCCGGAGCCGATGCAGTTGATGTCAATATGGGATGTCCTGCAAAGAAAGTTGTGAATTCCATGCATGGATCTGCTCTTATGCAGAATATAGATCTTGCCTGCGAGATTGTCTCACGGATGAAAGCAACAGTACGGATTCCAGTTTCAGTAAAAACACGTCTTGGCTGGGAAGATGACACGAAGCTCATTCCCTTCGTTCAGCGGCTTGTAGATGCAGGATTAGACCATATTACGATTCACGGACGTACTTATAAGCAGGCATTTAAGGGAGAAGCACACTGGGATGCTATCTACGAACTAAAAAAAGCAGTCCCGATTACTGTGATGGGAAATGGAGATATTAAGAGCTGGCAGAGTACTGAGGAAAAAATAGGAAATCTTGATGGTGTCATGATAGGTAGAGCAACCTTTGGAAATCCTTGGTTAGTGAAAGAAGTAGCAGATTTTCTTTATGACGGGAAAAAATGGAGCAGTCTTGAAATGTCCTTTGAAGAGAAAATGCCCGCTATTTTTACGCATCTTGATGCTGCCTGGGAAACAAAAGGATTCAAGGGAATGCTGGAAATGAGAAAACATCTCGCATCTTATGTAAGAGGAGTTCATGGAGCTTCCACATACCGAAATCAGCTTGTTCAGATCAGTTCTCCTGATGAGGCCAAGCAGATTTTGGAGACAATACTAAAAGAAGAACAGGCAGCCAAAGAGATTGCTACTGCAGCAGTAATGCCAGAAGTGATATAGTATTGTTCAATACGTGAAATACAATACCTGGCCAGATACTCCGGGTTTTTGTATATAAAGTGGATAGGATTACCCCTAATATAAAGAGAGGTAATGCTACTTGAAGCTGCATATGTGCTAGAGAAAAGATACCAGCAGTTATGAGAGTACTCGCGAATGGAGTACTGTACTTCATGATAATCTGCTGTAGGAAACCTCTATAAGTGATTTCTTCCAATACCGGCGCAATCACTGCTGCTGATATAAATACGATATAGATACTCCATGAATTTTTTCCAAACACTTCAAAAATATTCTCTTGCGTACCACTTAGTCCAGGAATCGCATCTAAACCGTAGAGATACATCAATAGCTGCAGCAAGAGCAGTACTCCCCAAGAAATAACCAGAGCAGCTAGAGGATAAAGTATGAGCTCCTCAAATGATACTTTTTTAAACCCTAGACTTTGGAAGAAGTCATCTTTCTTTTTTCTAAGTACTAGAATGATCACTGGAAGTATGCGGATTGCCTGTTCTGCAAATATAAGCAGACTTAAATACTCTCTGTGTTCCTGTAGATATATTTTAGCTGTCTCAGGAAGCAAATAAAGTCCTCCCATCAAAGCACCAAGTAATACAGCACTCAGTACTATAAACCACAAAATATCATAAATATTTAATTCTTTTTGAACAGTAGTCATGGAATATTAGAGAGATTGTAATGATTCTATTTCTTTCTCATCAAGTCTGCGAAACTCACTTAGCGGTAAATTTTTTAGCTTGAGTGTACCTATTCTTATTCGCTGAAGATGAGTGACCTGACTTCCAACAGCTTCACCCATCAGACGGATTTGTCTCTTCTTCCCTTTTTTCAAGATCATATGCACCTTTGTTCTGCCGTTTTTGTAGTCTATGGAAAAGACTTTGACGGGCTGGGTCATAAAAGTTCCCTCATCAGTCGGAATATAAACACCCTTTTCTAGCTGCTCTAGAGCTTCATCAGAGAGATGACCTCTAAAATGCACGATATATTCTTTTTCCTTTTCAAAGCTTGGATGCATAAGCTTGTGTGCCAAAGCACCATCATTCGTAAGCAGTAATAATCCTTCACTCTCTTTATCCAACCGCCCCACTATGGCGAGTTTTTCTCCTTGGAGAGTTGGATCGCTTGAGAGCAGGTCTAAGACGGTCTTTCTGCCGTGAGTATCCTCTGTGGTAGAAAGATAGCCAGCAGGTTTATTGAGAGCTATATAGAGATGTTCAGATTTGAGTTCAATTTTTTTTCCATCCATTTCAATTATATCTTTTTCGGAATCAATTTTTTTTCCAAGTTCTGTAAATACTTCTCCATTTACTTTCACTCTTCCCTCAAGTACATATGTCTCCATAGTCCTCCGTGCTCCCAATCCCGCATTTGCTAAAAATTTTGCTATACGCATTTCCATTTTTCTCTACAGAAGATGAAATAAAGTAAATCTATTGTACACGATATAAATATTTTCTCTACTTTTTCCTTGCAAATCCTCTTTAAGTCGGGGAAGATCAGTATAATATTCAATATTTCTTTCTAACGTCCGCTTATATCTATGAATACTTTTCTCGTTCTTGATCTGGAAACCACTGGATTCTCTCCAGAGAAAGGTGATACGATCATAGATATAGGTGCTATTATTTGTGATGAAAATGGGATTGTACGTCGTTTTCAAAGTCTAGTGTCTCCTGGAAGTACAGAGGTGTCAGATTTTATTTATACGCTCACTGGTATTAGCGCTGAAATGCTCAGTGATGCCCCTGAGAGGAAAAAAGTATTAGAGGAATTCAAAACATTTCTTGGAGAGTATAAAAATATGCCTGTCATTGGACATAATATTCAGTTCGACTGTAATTTTCTGAATGCCTTCGGATTTGAATTTACAGCAGATAATTATCTTGATACAAACGACTTCTCTACTCTGCTTTACCCTGAGATTCCATCACATAGTCTTGAGATACTCTCTTCATATTTTCAGATAGAGCATGTTGAGAAGCATCGGGCAATGGGAGATGTGCTCGCTTCTTATGAGCTCTTTAAAATTTTAAAGAAAAAATATGAGAGTGAGCTTGGAGTAATATATAAAGAACAAGTTGCTCTTTTGATGAGTAAACAAGAATGGGGTGGACGGCATTTCTTTGATCTGACCATCTCAGATGCAACACCAGTTCATTCAGTAAATATACGTGAAGAAGATACTACGTCACAATACTATAAGCCTCAGAAGCTCAAAATCTTCTCTGAATTGAAAGCAAATTTAAGTATGAATATGGGTAAATTTGTGGCTATACCGGCTTTTCTTCAGCCTCAAAAAGCACTTATGCATGCTACAAAAGATAAGGGGCTTAAAGATGTTATTATTCTTGGAAGCAATTCAGATTTAGAACATTTTAGAGAATGTGCAGATACACAAATGTGGCATGAGTATCTCTTATTGCTTGAACAGCCTTCCCAGCTTATTGTTATGGAAAAAATTCAGAGCTTATGGAATAAGGATCAGTTAAATGATGCTGAATGCGTCTTGATACTACGAATTCTCTTCTTAAATTCATCTGATGCATTTATCCCTCAATCACGTTTAAAACTTACACATCGGGAAAGAAATATTCTTTTTCAATACTGTCTTCAGGAAGATGACAGCGAACAAATTAAAAAGGATTTCTGCGAATACCTTAATAAATTTGCAGTAGTGGCTACTTCATATTATCAATATTTTCATGGTATATGCAGTAGTACTTTGAAAGAAAGAGAGCATATTGTGCTTATGAGTGCCATGTGTATTGAACCTAATATTCTTGATGCATCGAGAAGTTATTTTACTATTGAGTCATTCCGAAGAAGCGTTGAAAGATTACAGGTTTTTAATACTTATTCACAGGAATATGCAACTATTCTCGAAAGTCTTTTATTGACTGTTACATCTTCCCTTGAGAAAATTGGCAAACATCTCTCTCGTTCACAGATGATTCAAAGCGAACTTGCAAATTTTTCTGAAGAATTAGCTGATCTTCAGGTATTTTCCGCAAGAGGTCTCCTTGCTCTACAAGATTCAATCATTTCTTTCCCTGAAGAGGTGAGGAAAAATATTCTTACAAATGTAGTGCAGATAGAGAAACAATTGGATACTTTTCTAGATAGAACTGATATAAACTATCTCTATTATGCAAAGAGTTATAACAATCAAGTCACATTATTCCGTGAACCAAAGAGCTTAGAGGAGTGCAAAGAGCATTTTCTGAGTAAAAGAAGCATTACGATGATTGATAGTACTTATTTAGATAGTTTTGACTATTTTATTCAAGTTACAAATTACTACTGTCTTGAGAAAGATGAAGTGATTTCATTAATTGAAGAAAAAATTGATTTTGAATATCTCAGTGAAGATGAGATAAAGCTCCTAGAGAAAAATGATATTATGTTCTTTAAAGAACATATTAAAAATGATAAAAAAACTATAGTACTTTGCAATACTGGAACAAAGTTGGATAAGATGTTTGAAACTATTTATTCTGAGAATAGCTCTCAAGATTATACAGTAGTATCTTTCGGAAAGACTGGTGGTACCCACAAAGTACAATATATGTTCTCAAATGCTGAGAATGGCGCTCTCATTGCTAAATTCAGTGATTACCTCCAATTGCCTAGTACTACAAAAGTTGACGAGCTGCTTCTCCATTCATTGCCGTTTCCAAATATTCAGGGATTGTATTATGATCAGAAACGTATTAATACTTTTGAAAAATTCACTGTTCCAATGACATTGAAAACCATGAGAGAAGTGCTGTATAAAGCTCTACAGCTTTGCCCTGATTCAAAGAAAACTATTAAACTCTATGATCCTAGAATGTATACAAAGGATTATGGCAGACAAATCCTAAAAGATCTCTACTAAATTTTAATTGTGAGTAATAGAAAATGAGTATGACAATGATCATACTCATTTTCTATTACTCATTCTGCATTTTGTTTATGTATAGATAAGGCAATCAAATATTTAGTGTAAAAAAAGAGCCCACCGCATTTTGCGGCAGACTCTTTTTCGTTATTACTCAGCTTTTTCTTCACTAGCTGCTTCTTCTTTCTTCTCTTCAGTCTTCTCAGCTTTTTCCTCTTTCTTTGGCTCCTCCATACCCTCAGGCTTAGGAAGGAGTTCCTTTACAGAAAGTCCAATTCTATGCTCTACAAGATCAAGAGTAATGATCTTTGCTTTAATCTTCTGTCCAACTTTAAGGAAGTTATTTGCATCCTTTACAACTTCATGGGCAATCTCAGAGAGATGGATAAGTCCATTGATATCGCTTTCAATATGTACAAATGCTCCGAAGTCAGTAACACGAGTTACAGGTCCCTCTACAACATCTCCAACCTTGAATTTCTTTGCAATCTGGATCCAAGGATCATCCTTAAGTCTCTTCATTGAGAGAGAAATCTTTCCTCCATCAACTCCGATAACAAGAATCTCTACTTCATCTCCTACTTTTCCGTATCGAGATGGACTAGCTACGTGTCCCCATGCGATTTCAGAAATATGTACAAGTCCTTCAAGTCCGTTGAAAGTAACAAAGATACCGTAACTTACGATACCACTGATCTTTCCCTTAACTTTCTGTCCAACCTTAAGGCTAGAGAGAGCTCCCTGTACCTCTTCCTCAAGAGCAGATCGCTCAGAGAGAATAAGCTTCTTTCCTTCCTCATCAATATTGATGATTCGTACTGAGAAGTCGATACCGATAAGACTATTGAGTCTCTCAAGGATCTTCTCAGAATTTGCTCCTTCCACACGTGGATAGTGAAGCGGTGCAAGCTGTGAAACTGGCAAGAAGGCCTTGATTCCATCCATATCGAGAAGGAGTCCTCCTTTATTTGCTTCACTAGCTTTAATTTTAATTGTTTCTTTGTTCTTATAAATCTCCTGGAATCTATCCCAAGCTTTCATCTGAGATGCCTTTCGGAGTGAAAGGATGATAAGACCGTCAATGTTCTCATCGCTGATAACAATTGCAGATACCTTATCTCCATTTTGGAGCTGTTCTTTAGTATTCCCACTGTCGTTCATGTCTCGACCAGAAATAATACCAGTAGCTACTCCATTGAGGTCTACTAGAATCTTTCCTTTGTCGATTTCAATAATCGAACCTTCGACAAGGTCTCCTAGTTCAAATCTGCATTTTTCCGTTAGTGTCTGTTCAAGGAACTTGTCCATGACAGAGCCCTGCTGTGCTGTTGTAGGCATAAAAATAGACATAGTGTTTACAATATAAATGATAAGGAAAGCTCTTTAATGATCCCACTATGTATGGTTTTTAGATCATTATTGAAAATCTTTTCCACAATCACTATACTAAATCAGAAGTGTTTTGCAAATCTTTAGATGATAATTTTGTATTGACGCTTTGACAAATGAAATTACAATAGCATAAACTATTCTAAATATACATTCATGGCCCGTTGGGATTCAAAAAAATCTAATATTAAGTTCGGTTATCCTGAACAACCGAAAAAGAAGGCTCGTCCTTGGAAAGCGAAAGATATACCTATAACATATACTGATATATGGATAAGCTGTAGTGCAAATGAAAAGGATGAAGCTTCAAAAGAGAAAGTTGCCCAAGTTATTCATAAACTTAAAGAGTATGTGAATCAAAAGGTAAGTAATATAAGAAATACAAGCCTAAAGGAGTATATTTCTACGTTAAAAGCTTCAATACATTCTCTGCTAGACACTAAAAAGAAGTAGTCAGTACTTGCAGAAAGCAGTATTTTTCTCTACAATAGAATACGTTTTACATTTATATAAAAATTTATGGCACATATAGAAGCAACAGCAGATACCTTTGAACAGGAAGTATTAAAAAGTGATGTACTGACACTTGTAGATTTTTGGGCAGCATGGTGCGGACCTTGTAGAATACTAGGTCCAATAGTGGAAGATATTTCCAATGAATATGAGGGTAAGCTTAAAGTTGTCAAAATAAACGTAGATGAGAATGATGCCCTTGCAGATAAATATAATATTACAAGTATACCTTCTGTAAAATTCTTTAAAAATGGAAAGATAGTATCAGAATTTGTAGGAGTGAAGCAGAAGGATGAGCTAAAAGAAATCTTGTCAGGATTACTATCAAATGATAATAACGCTGCATAACTACTACATAATACTTAAGAGAGCCGCATAGGCTCTCTTCTTTTTTATATGAGAAAAACAATTCATAAGTTTCTTCCTATCGATCAATTCCCCGTTCTTACTGTAGGAATAGATGAAGCTGGTCGTGGTCCTTGGGCAGGTCCAGTAACTGCTGCCGCTGTATTTATGGGAGATTTTATACTTCCAGGCTTAAATGATTCAAAAAAACTCTCTGAAAAAGAACGGGAGCATCTTTATGAAATCTTAATAAAGCATGTCACATATGGTGTAGGAGAATGTAGTGCAGAAGAAATAGATACGATTGGTATCAGAAAAGCAACCCATACTGCAATGAAGAGAGCTTTAGATAATTTAAATCTGATACCAGAGTTTTTACTGATCGATGGAAAAGATAATTTTATATTTAACTATTCTGCAAAATATATTATTAAAGGTGATAGTGCATATGAGGCTATCGCTGCAGCTTCAGTAATTGCAAAAGTAACCAGGGATAGAAAAATGCAGGAATATGCAAAACTTTATCCAGACTATAGTTTTGATCTTCATAAAGGATATGGCACTAAAAAACATCAAGATGCTTTAAAAAAGTTTCATATCTGTGATATTCATCGTAAAACTTACAAACCGATAAAATTTATTATTGATTCGAGTTCAAAAGAATAAGTACTCTCTATATTAGAAAGTCTTTTTGTACTCGTATATAAAGATCCTCATGAATCTCTTCTATTGATCTGATACGATTGTGCTCTGCACATTCGATTATTTCCCAGTTAGTAAATAATCGTACAGCCTCGAGATATGCTTCCTCAGTTTTATATAAATGACTAGCATCTTGTTCATGTATATCTACTTCTTTTGGTGCAGCGGAAGCTGTATTTCGTTTTTCCAATAGCTCTAATGCTTTCTCTGTGGGCATATGAAGATAATAGACCTTATCAGGTTTTGGAATTCCGCAAATATTATATTCAAGATCCTCCAGCCATTGAATGTAAGCAGAACGTTTCGCCGCATCCTGGATCTTGCTTCCCTGATGTCCAATGTTTGCAGAGGTATAGCGGTCTAATATGACCAACTTCCCATCATGAAGTGCATCATTGATCTCCGGCATAGCGTCGAATCTATCAAGTGCGTAAAATAGAGAAGTTCTGTAGGGATTTTGTTCTTCTAGACTTCCATATTCACCTCGGAGCATTTTATCTACAAAATATGCAGAGGGATGATCATGTCTTGGGAACTTCGTTGTATAGAAAGATATATTTTCTTTTTCAAGACGTTCCTTCAGTGCGCGAAACTGCGTAGATTTGCCTGAACTGTCCCCTCCTTCAAGTACAATGAGCTTTCCACGCATATAGTAATGGCTATGAATATTAGAAAAATCCTAAAGTAATTTCAGGCTTTTTCAATACATTCGCAGAGACTCATGTTGCAGATTCTCAAACTTTCACTACAATGATAAAGAGCACTCTTCATGGACGAGTGCCAGAAACACTTTCAATTTATAGTCATATTCAAATGAAAGAATCAAATAATACACCTTCAAGTCGCGGACCAAAGATGCAGCGGCCGAATAATTTCGTTATATTCCTCATTGTGGCTTTGGCCATAGCAGGAGCTGTAACACTTTTAAGCCCTTACGGAAATAATACTAAATCTCAGGATGTAACTATCAGTGAGCTTCAGCAAAAGTACAAAGCAGGTGAAGTACAGAGAGTTGTGCTTGATGCCAACAAACTTATTGGAGAAGCAAAAGACAGCCAGAAATACGTTGCAACTGTTCCAACTGGTACTTCCATTGAGGATGTAAAAGTTTTGGGCTTCCTGGATGATCCTGTAAAAATGGAGGTATCACCAGTCGGATTAGAGACAAAAGACCGTACAACTGAAAACAAGATTATAAATATTATTGGAGGGCTACTTCCTTTTGTACTACTTGCAGTCATTCTGCTTTTTGTATTAAAGCAGGCTCAAGGATCAGCAAACTCTGCCTTTAGTTTTGGTCAAAGTAAGGCGCGTCTCAACGATAAGGAGAAAAATAAAACTACTTTTGCTGATGTGGCAGGTGCAGAGGAAGCAAAAGAGGAGCTTGCGGATGTAGTAGATTTTTTGAAAAGTCCAAAGAAGTATACAAAGATGGGAGCAAAGATTCCTAAAGGAGTACTTTTATTCGGCCCTCCAGGAACAGGTAAAACATTACTTGCACGAGCTGTGGCAGGTGAAGCAGACGTACCTTTCTTTAGTATCTCAGGATCTGAGTTCGTAGAAATGTTTGTAGGTGTTGGTGCTTCACGAGTACGAGATCTCTTCAAAAAAGCTAAGAAGTTTGCTCCATCTATTATCTTTATAGATGAAATTGATGCAGTAGGTAGACAGCGTGGTGCTGGTATGGGAGGAGGACATGACGAGCGTGAACAGACACTCAATCAAATTCTTACAGAAATGGATGGATTTGAAAATGATACAAGTGTAATTGTAATCGCTGGTACGAATAGACCTGATATTCTAGACTCTGCCCTACTTCGTCCTGGACGATTTGATAAGCGAGTAGTTATTGATAGACCAAATGTTGTTGAACGTGAGGAGATCCTTAAGGTTCATGCAAGAAAGAAACCGCTTACAGTGGATGTGGATATGAAGACTATTGCTAAAAAAACTCCAGGATTTACTGGTGCTGATCTTGAAAATCTTTTGAATGAAAGTGCAATACTCGCAGCAAAAAGAAATCTAAAGGAAATCTCAATGCCGCTTGTAACTGAAGCGATTGAAAAGGTAACTATCGGACCAGAAAGAAAGTCTCGAAGACTCTCAGATGAAGAGAAGAAGATTACAGCGTACCATGAATTGGGACACGCAGTAGTTGGACACATGCTTCCTTACTGTGATCCAGTACATAAAATCTCTGTGGTCTCTAGAGGTATGGCGCTTGGTGTGACATGGTTCCTACCTGAAGAAGATGTACATCTTCAGTCTAAGATCAAATTTGAACAGGAGATCTGTTCTCTCCTTGGAGGACGTGTCGCTGAAGAAATATTCTTTGGGGCACATCTAATCACCACAGGTGCATCAAATGACCTCGAAAGAGCATCTGAACTTGCACGTAAGATGGTCACTGAATACGGTATGAGTTCTAAGATTGGACCAATGGTGCTAGAAACCCGAAAAAATGTCTTCCTAGGAAGAGATCTTGGAGAATCTAAGATCTATAGCGATGAAACAGCAAAGATCATCGATGATGAAGTACGGGCGATTCTTGATACAGCTTACAACACTACAAAGGATATTGTAGTAACTTACAAAGACCTCATTGATGAAGCCGCGACGGATCTTCTGAAAAAAGAGGAGATCAATGAAGAGGAGTTTATAGAATACTTTACTAAGTATAATGCAAAAGTTCCTGTGAAACCGGGATTACATAAGCATATCAAAGGTGAAGTAATCGCATAAGTATATAAAAAACGTCATTCGAGAGAATGGCGTTTTTTTGTTTTAAATCAAATTATTTTAGAGATTATTTCTTACCATCTCAAGTGTTGCCATATTAAAGGCATAGTTCATTCTTTTCGGTCCAAGAATACCGATGACTCCTCTACCAAGCTCAGGAAGTTCAAAGGTTGTAGCTATCAGACTGCAGCTCTGAATTTCAGGAATAATGTTTTCTTCTCCAATAAATACTTTTGTCGTTGTATCGATCGGTAGATCGCTTAAGAGGTCAATGAACTGATCAGAGTCCTCAAGGATCTTGATCACCGTGTATGCCTCAATAGAACGCTGAAATTCAGGTGTCTGAAGCATATTTGATAATCCTAGAAAGTAGGATTTCTTTAAATTTGGAATTGTTGCAAAACTTACATTTGCACAGGTACGGGAAAGAAGACTAACGGAATGGTATATCTTATCCTCAGTCACACGTCTTTCGATATGATTCTTAGCTAATGCTTTTTGATCCATCGCTGCTGCATGCAGGTCGCCCATAAGCTCATCCACGTACATTCTAAATCCCTTAGTTGTAGGTACTCGTCCCGCTGATGTATACGGCTGGTAGATAAGTCCCATCTTTTCTAAGGTCGCCATATCATTACGGATAGTAGCAGGACTAACATCAAGCTCCGTAGATCCCAATAAAAACTTGGATCCGATAGGTTCAGCGGATACAATAAAGCTCTCTATGATTGCTTTTAGGATGATATATTTGCGTTCCATAGTTTCAATTAATAATTCGATTCTATACTAGCAAATACAGCAGGTTTACGCAACTCTAACCTCTTTGGTATATTTTTCTGCAACCTTCATTTTTCCTTTTCTGGTAAGAGCGAGAACATCAGAACCAATTGCTTTGGCAGAACCTCCTTGAATAATACACTGCATTAATGCCTTTACATCTGTATCTGATAAACTTTTGTCGTTAAGCATAGCAAAGATTGCTCCTTGTTTACTCTTCCACTCTGGATGTTTTGTAAGCCACGCATTCATAGTCTCATATGCGGGCTGCAGTACTGCTCTATTACTACCGGATAATTTTGATAAAGTAGCTGGTGTAAGTCCTTTTATAAAGGGTTCTCTTTCAAGAATATGTCCAATGTGACTAAATACATCTCTATCCGCATTACTAAGATTCTTTTTATCTACTTGAACAGATGCGAGTTTTTCATAGTAATTAATACCACTTGTTATTTTTCCATCATATATTTTTTTACTCATCTCTGGAGTCGTACCTGAGCCTCCAATTTGAAAAGTGCCAGTATTATTACCACTTACCGGATCTGCATTTTTAATATACCAGTGAAAGCCTCCTTCATGATGAGCAAGAGCAGTTTCACGTTTTACCAATTCACCTGAACCACCAAAGGTTTTATCTAAATAAATTAATGCGGATGCACCGTGACCATTTCCAAATATATTTTTAGTCATTGTATAAGCCTGCTCAGCATCAAGACTATTTAATGCTATACCATTAGGATTTAGAACTTTTGTGTAAATTTCTTTTTGTGTAGGAGCTTTAGAGGATAGTGGGATGGGAGGACTGGCTGGTACCTGATCATTTGATTCCTGCTTTTTACTCTCTTGAATAGCAGTACTTACAGTAGTTAAATTATTTTGTATGTTTTTTACTCCGGTAGTAAGCCCAGGAATAAAACCTCCAAGCGCACCGAGAGCTGTACCACCAAATATCATTCCTAGCATTTTTCCAAGATCTAAAGACTCACCTTTTTCACCATTGATCTTCTTTATTACCATGTAGGCAAGAGCAAGTCCGCCACCTAATAAACCTCCCGTTATGGGATTGATATCTTTGAATTGAGCTGGTAAGTAATCTAAAATGGAATCCTCATTGTATACCTTCAATATGCTTTGCGCATGAGGCTGGATGTACTGTGTGACATTACTTTCCCATGAATCAAAGACCTTGCCGTACACAGGAGACACTGCACCCAGTTTTCCAAGTTCCTGTACTTTTGCGTATACAAGCTGCAGCTTTGGAGGAAGTTGCTCCTTTGGTAAAGTACCTTTATATAGATCCTTTACCAAATTAACGGGGACATTGAGTTTTCGAACAAAATAAGCAGCAAGATGCACCACTTCCCACTGAAAACCTTCAAAGTTCTTTGTTTCATTCTCCTTTGGTAGTTCCTTGAGATTCACACTATCTAAAGAGGCTGAAAAATTCATACGGTTTTTCAAGGCATCAAGATCACTTTTCACAAATTCATTCTGCGCATCTGCAAGAATATTTGATAATCCCTTGGTCTTTTCAACGTTATTTATTTGTTCCTTAGATTCAGGCATGAAAATAATGATAGATATGACTTCATATCAGTATATCATAAAGGAAGTAATTGAGTAAGAGAGTAATTGAGTAATTAAGAGGCGTATACCCCCTTAATACAAACTTTCATCATTCGCTTACTCCTTCCGCAACCTTAATATTGGTAAATACTTCATCTACATCCTCATTTTCTTCAATAAGATCAAGAAAATCCATAACTTCTGTAAGGACTTCCTTTGAGGATATTTCACATTCCATAGTAGGCAGGTATGAGATTTTCATATCTTCTATTATGATATCATCTATTTTTTCTACTGCATTTTTAACACGATGCATATCTGCAACTTCCATAATAATCTGTATTCGTCCCTCTTCTATTTCATCAAAGTCTACTGCTCCAGCATCAATAGCACTGAGTTCTAGTTCATCAATCATGTGAGAAGTATAACTCACTTCAATAAGACCTCTTTTTTGAAAAAGAAAGCTTACTGAGCCTGTATCTCCAAATTCGCCGCCATACTTAGAAAAAATATGACGGATATTTCCCACAGTTCGGGTACGGTTCTCTGTAAGTGCTTTTACTATTATGGCTACTCCATAGGGGGCATAGCCTTCATAAAGTACTTCTTGAATATCCAATGCAGCAGCTCCTTCACCTAAGCCTTTTTTAACTGCGCGCTCAATAAGATCCTTTGTCATATTTGCAGATTTCGCTTTTTGAAGCAGGAGTGCAAGACCAGGATTTGTATCAGGACTACCGCCGCCTTGCTTTGCAGCAATACTGATAAGCTTCGAGAGCTTCGTAAACGCCTGCCCTCTTTTCATATCAGTGACTGCTTTTTTTCTCTTAATCTGAGACCATTTATTATGTTTAGACATAAGAATTACATCATGTACTTAAAATCTAAGCTCCTTTCAGAGCAGTATCTATCATATCTGTACAAAAAATTACAAATATTCATTCATACCTCTTTTCTGCAGTTCTTCTACAATCTTTTTTACATCTGCAGAACGGTCAGCGGGCATAATAAGCGTTGCATCTGGAGTATCTACGACAACCATATTCTCCAGCCCAATCGTGACTAGAAGTTTATTATTATTGTTGTAGATCAAAGAATTTTTTGTGTCATGCATCATGACATTTCCCTGGGTTACATTGCCTTGCGGGTCTTGCTGTGCAACCTGCACTTCACGGAGGACCTGCCAGTTTCCTACATCATCCCACCCAAGGTCATCAGCTGGGATCACAGCTACTTTATCCAGCTTTTCTACGATCCCATAGTCTATGGATATCTTCTCTAGCTGAGGATAGATCTCAGCAACTTTATCTTTGTATGCTGGTGTATCCATGACTTCCTGTAACTTGATAAGGTTCTCATAGATGGAGGGAAGAAACTTCTCATAAAGAGAAAAAAAGAAACTGCTATCTGCCATAAATAGTCCTGTATTCCAGAGGTACTCCCAAGATGCTGCAAATTTTTTTGCACGTTCCTCATCAGGTTTTTCTACAAAAGCATCTACTTTATATACTCCCTGCTGAAGTTCCTCAGTCTTCATCTTGATATATCCGAACTGAGTAGCTGGATAAGTTGGTCGTACACCTACAGTCAAAAATGTATCTTTATTCGCCTGACAAAAAGAATCTCCTTTTTTTAGTAATTCTAAAAATCCTGGTTCATTCTGGTAAATCTGATCTGAGTAGAGAATAGCAACCGTTTCTCCGCTTCCTGAGAGGTCCTTCTGGATCTTTGCGAGAGAAAGTCCGACCGCAGCAGCATTATCTCTTCGGCATGGTTCCGTAATGATGTTCTCCTGAGGAATACCCATCAGCTGAAAATTGATCTCATCCACAAAATCCTTATTTGTAGAAATATAGACATCCTTCATTGGGATAATATCTTTGATACGTAAGACAGCCTCCTGAATAAGAGAATTATTACGTACAAGTCTATGAAACTGCTTTGGCTTTTTTTCACGGCTCAGAGGCCATAGACGAGTACCACCACCACCACAGAGGAGAATTGCTTTCATAAAAACACTATAATTGTATATGGCGTTAGTTTAGGGAAAAAGAGCAAGAAGCGCAATATATTACGCTAAATAAGGTGTAATATCCTGCCTTAGCTTAGCGATCTGCGATGATGTAAAATCAGTACGGTCCATAGCACCTCCATGGCTTTCATGGTCGTGTTCTTCTATTTCTCCATGTCCCACAATATTATTTGTAGGAATATTATACTGTTTTGCTTTTGCAGCTTCGAGAGCCAGAAGTGCATTCATTTGTTTTTTGTTAATGTCACTATACTGATTAGCAACTACTTCAATCTGGATGAAAGCCGCATTATAAAATCTTGGAGGATAATCTCCAGCAGCTCCTTTTACTATTCTGTTATCTGGTCCGAGTTGAAGAATATCTCCTTTTTTATCAATAATATAGTGCACAGAAGTATGTTTATCACCCGTACCATTCCATGTATTAAGAGCACTTCCTACAGAGTTTCCTGCCGTGAAGTGAGTGACAATGCCAATAGGTTTTTTAAAGATATTTTCTCCATACTTAGTGTTACCAAAATTTGCATATGGTGTCTTTTCTCCTTCTTTATAGGTCTTTGTCGAAAAGACATTTACACCATATTTCTCTACACCTTGCTGTGTACTCTCAAGAGCACCTGCAGGTAAGTCTGAGAATAGCTGCTTAGTCTTTTTAGCAGCTTCTGCATTCTGTTTAGCATGCCAATCCATATAGTATGTCTTCCACTGTGGATTTTTCATAATCATATCTTGGATTTCTTTCCAAGGACGGATAGTACCGCTTGCATCATGTAGTACTTCCCTTTCAAAAGCCGTATGATCACTGAGAATCTCTTTTACATTATTAGGATCTACTTTCTTCAAAGGGTTACTCGCCACATATTGGTTAAGTTTTGCTTGGAGAGTAGCTTCATTTGGAGTGAAAATAGCATGAAGGTATCGACCATTTTTATATTTTGCTGAATTCGTGTACTCCATCCCTAAAGCTGTTTGAACACCGTATTGATCTACGAACTGAGGCTCTCCAGAGGTGGGATTATTTCCAATATATGTAAACCAATGGTTTCCGCTTGCACTTAACTGAGATGTTGGATCATTTGTACCAGGCTGCAGTTTAATCCAAAATGCAGTTCCAGGCTGAAGATTTAACTCTTTAATTTTATTTGGAATACTTGTACGGGCAAGCATATCAGGTGTTGCCTGTTTATTTACAAATATTGGCTTTTTTCCCATGTCTATTTTCTCGCCTGAAATCTTTTCCATGATTTTGCTCGCAGTTGCATGACAAGCTACTTCCTGCGGTTGTCCTAGAGTCTTAGTATCAATTGTTTTATAGGTTTTATATACAAATCTTCCTCGATCTGAATCAAGATTTGCCCCTCCTGAATATTCATTTGATACTATTCTCTTTGTTTCATCAAATTGGATCTCTAAGTTCTTACGCTCGCCTTTTTCTTCTACTTTAAAAGCAGTCATCTCATTGAGTTTTAATACCCGTCCATTGCTTACAAACTCTATTTTCCCATCTTTCTCTTCTCGCGTATAGATCTCACTCTCAACCTTAGCAAACATACTTGTTTTAGGGTGCAGTACTTTGATCTTGGTAATAGAAGTGTCTGGTATAAAATGAGCTACTGAAGTTGTATTGAGATACTCTTTCATAAAAGGTGTATCCTTCTTTAAGAGTTTTTCAATATAACTTTGTCGAATTTTTACTCCCGTATTTAATGGCATATTTTTTGGATCAACCTCATTTCCAGTCAATTTCTTAAAGATAGCAACTTTCATATCTTCATTTGGAAACTGTGCAGCGGCTACATCCTCAAGCTTTAATGTTGTATCTTTTGAATCCTTTCCAAGTAAGTTTGCTGTAGCCTCATCCTGTGCTATTTGTATTCCATCTTCTACCGGTGACAAGAGAAAATCGAAGACCGGATTATTTTCGTTTTTCTTTTTAAATCCGCCAATAAGTGACTCAAAGCTTTTTACTAGAGAGAGCATTTTAGGCATTACCGCTGGAGCAATAATACTAGTATTTAGTTCTTTTAATCCTGTTTTAACAGTATCAGTGAGATTTTTCTTTAAACCATCTGTAACTTCTTTTCCTAGATTATTAAAAGTGTCCTTAAAAGCATCAATCGGAAGAACTGAATTTATTACCTCTTTTGAAAAATCTGACATAGCACATTAATATAAATCATATCATAGTATTATATCATAACACGTACATTACATACAAAAAAACCTGTCATTGCTGACAGGTTTTTTTGGTGAGTTAGTTTCATATTCATCGATACTCTGGCTCCCCGCCGGAGTTTATGCTGATGCATATCAGTACAGGGATAAGCATTTCCATTCCACTCACTACATTCGCGGGGAAATGCTTACTTATTCATCCCTCTTTCTTCTCGTACCTTCTCAGCTACATTCGGTGGTACCTTCTCGTAATGATCAAACTCCATAGAAGACGTTGCACGTCCCTGAGAAAGTGAGCGGAGGTCTGTTGCATATCCGAACATTGCAGATAGAGGTACCTTTGCTCTGATGAACTTCGCAGTTCCTCGGTCACCCATCTCTTCGATCTGACCTCTTCGAGATGAAAGGTTACCCATCACGTCTCCAAGATACTGCTCAGGAGTAACTACCTCAACCTTCATGATCGGCTCAAGAAGTACAGGTCCTGCTTCTCTTGATCCCTTCTGGAAAGCGATAGATCCTGCTGCCTTAAAGGCGAACTCAGATGAGTCAACATCATGATATGTTCCATGATAGAGCTCAACCTTTACGTCTACTACTGGGTATCCAGCAACTACACCCTTTGTAAGAGCTTCTTTTACACCCTTATCAACCGCAGGAATATACTCATTTGGAATAGATCCTCCCTTTACAGAGTTCACGAACTCATAGCCCTTACCTGGCTCCTGAGGAGTAATTTTCATAAGTACATGACCATACTGTCCTCGTCCACCAGTCTGTTTTGAATACTTCTCTTCAACATCAACTGCCTTCGTAATAGTCTCTCTATATGCTACCTGAGGTGCACCAATGTTTGCCTCGACTTTAAACTCTCTTCTCATTCGGTCTACGATGATATCAAGGTGAAGCTCACCCATACCTCGGATAATTGTCTGGTTTGTCTCTTCATCAGTCTGTACTCGGAAAGTCGGATCCTCTTCTGATAATCGAGAAAGTGCAATACCCATTTTCTCCTGGTCTGCCTTTGTTTTTGGCTCGATAGAAAGTGAGATAACTGGCTCAGGGAATGTCATAGACTCTAGTGCAATAGGATTATCCTCATCACAGAGTGTATCTCCTGTTCTAGTATCTTTAAGTCCTACTACCGCTCCGATATGACCAGCTGGAATCTCGTCGATCTCTTTTCGCTGATTTGCATGCATCTGAAGAAGTCGTCCAACTCGCTCTCTTTTTCCTGAAATAGGATTAAAGATGAAAGATCCTGACTTTAATGTTCCTGCATATACTCGTACGAAAGTAAGTCGACCTACGAATGGATCTGCCATGATCTTAAATGCAAGAGCAGTCATTGGGGCCTTATCATTAGTCTCTCGTGTAAGTGCCTCTCCTGTCTTAGGATGCGTACCAGTAATACCAGTAACATCGAGCGGAGATGGAAGATAATCCCGGACACCATCAAGTACAAGCTGTACACCCATATTCTGAAGAGCTGTTCCACAGAACATTGGATAGATCTGGCTTGAAACTGTAAGTGCTCTAATTCCCTGCTTCAATTCATCTATTGTAAGCTCTTCACCATTCAAAAACTTTTCAGTGAGTTCATCGCTACCTTCTGCGGCTTTCTCCATAAGAGCTGCTCTATATTCATCGATCTGATCTTTCATCTCTGCAGGAACATCAATTTCAACTACTTTCTCACCATGTGCTCCTTCAAATTTGTATGCCTTTAAAGCTACAAGGTCTACAACTCCTCTAAATTCAGATTCCTGTCCGATAGGAAGCTGTACAGGGATTGCATTTGGGCTAAGTCTCTCATGAATAGATTTCAAAGACATGAAGAAGTCTCCACCAGTCTTATCCATCTTGTTTGCAAAGATAATTCGCGGTACCTGATATTTGTCAGCCTGTCTCCATACTGTCTCAGTCTGTGGCTCTGCTCCCTGTGAAGAGTCGATAACTGTAACTCCTCCATCAAGTACTCGAAGTGATCGCTCTACCTCAACTGTAAAGTCTACGTGTCCTGGTGTATCAATAATATTGATCAAAATATCTTTCCAAGTACATGTTGTAGCGGCAGAAGTAATAGTAATACCTCTCTCCTGCTCCTGCTCCATCCAGTCCATCGTTGCAGCACCTTCGTGTACTTCTCCGATCTTATAGTTGATACCTGTGTAAAAAAGAACTCGCTCGGTAGTAGTTGTTTTACCCGCGTCGATGTGTGCAATAATTCCTATGTTTCGCACTTTGTCTAATGGAACTGTCGAAGCCATATAAATGGTTTAGTTAAAAAAAGCTAATATACGGGTAAAAGTATACGGATAAAAGAGTATGAGTAAAGAGGAAATGTGAGGGGCGAGGGAGTAATTGGGGCTGCAATAACTGGACTCAATAATTAAATAATTGAGCTCAATTATTGCAGCCTAATAATGAGAGCCCAATTACCGAGCCATAATTACTTAATGACTTCTTACTCCATTACTCGAGCCTCTACCTCTGTATTAATCCCGTATTCTTCTGCTCACATGGAAGTACCGTTCCGCTTTCGGCATTAAGTTTATCAAGCTGACATTGTAATTCTTTTTGGATCTCCACTAGTACTTGTTTTTCATCCTTCCGCCCAGCATTTAAGTCTACAAACTGTTCTTTAAATACTGTATATAATTTATCAACATCAGGTATAAGTACGGATTTAGCGTAGATATTTTGTTTTACAAATGCACCATATACGGGGTCTTTCATTTGTTCATCTACAAGGTCAAAACGGCTCGTGAGTTTTTTTCCTTTTCTGAAAAGAAACTGCTGCTGCTCCGGCTGTGCAAGAAAATTGATGAGCTCCCATGAGTACTGGGGATTCTTTGAACTTTTAGTAACAGATAGTGGGAAATAATTTGCGAGAGCTGCTTTGCTTGTCTCCGCACCACTAGTAGTATCAGTTATCTGCGGTATTTCAGCGCCTCTTATATAATCAGCACTTATGATGTCCTTAGCCGATGAGGTTTTATATTGATTCGCGAGATTTGTCAGGTCATTAATATAGTAGGAATATCCAAATATCATACCAACCTTACTTTGTACAAAAGCTCCCATATCTCGATCTGCCGGCTTCTCGGCAGTAAGTTGAGGTGACCATGAAAAATTGACATTTCTATTTTTTCCAAAAGATGTGAAGAAAGCCAGTGCATCTTCAGCAGGATTCAGTGATCTGCCACTTGCATAGACAGAACTCAGCATGGAGACTTCACGCATTGTTTGATCATAGAACCTTACTCCATTTTGAAGCATCATAAGTTCTACAATGTCCATAGAGCGTGAAAGACTCTCCATATCACCAAGAGCTACTCCACCTCTTAACAGCTGTGTGCCGTCAGCACTTTTTCTTACTATTTTTTTAGCATCCTCCTCAAATCCCTGCCATGTGGATGCCGGAATATTTTTTGCAGCATATTTAATGAGCAAATCTCTATTATAGATTACTCCTAGAGAATCCATGCTTACAGGTACTGCGTACACAAAAGATTTATCTTGCTTTGTAGCAGTATCCTTTTCTTTAATGATCAAATCATCTGCCGCTGGTCCTAGAAAAGTATCTTTAAATTTATCTGCGTTACCATAATAAAATGATTTTTCAGGCATAGGAACAAGTTTTCCTTTATGTTTGAGGAGCCATGAAGGCTGAATTGCAATAATATCAGGACCTTTACCCTCAGCGAGCTCATTGATGAAGTCTGATTCGTAATCATGTATATTTGTATATTTTTTATATACTACTTTTACCTTAGGATTCCGACTTTCAAATAACTGAAATAACCCTGCATAGAGATCCTGCTCATCGAAAAGATTCCAAAATACTATCTCACCTCCTGGATTACTACGAGTGGAACCTGTAGTAGTAGATGCTGGTTTGCCTCCGAATATGAAAGGAAGGACAAGAAAGAGAAACAAAATACCAAAGAATGAACCGATAACAATAAGTGCTTTTTTACTCATTATCATGTTGATGTGGAATGAAATAATTATTTTTTTGCAAGTCCCTTTAGGAAGTGCTTTTTCATGAGGGCATAGTAATATATTTTCAGCCCGAAAGGAAGAGGGTTTTCCTTTGTTGGAGGTGTCTTTCTAGCATTCATCTCCAACAGAGTAAATATTGGAGGGACAGAGATGAGAGTAAAAATAACTCTTTTTAGCACCCCAGGAACTATTTTGAGACGCTTGTTAATTTTCATAGATGCTTTAGCGCTCTTCCCCACTTGTTCCATTCTTCTAGCCATATCCGGCACATCTGTTTCATGCATATGATACGCTTTAGCATTTGGATTATACAATATGATTGCTCTCTCGTCTTTCTCAAGTCTAAAGCCTAATTCTACATCTTCCCAACCATATTTCTTATATCTTGGATCAAAATGCTGTCTCCTAAACAGTGAGCGTTTCATCGAGATATTACTAGTATAAAAGAACTTGTGTGATGCAAGTCTTAATCCATACTCATGATCCATAATCTTTGCCTGTGCAAGTGCTTTGTATTTAAACTGCATTCCTACATCTTCTAGAAATAACATGCAGGCTGTAATATTCTGATCCTGATGCCAAGTAGTAAAGCCAAGGCATATAAAATTTTCCGTGAAGTATCTCTGATGTACCTTCCAATGCTCCTGAAGGAAGGTTGGAGTGGGGATGATATCATCCTGAGCAAATAGTATAACTTCTCCGTCTGTATGTTCGAAACCTGTATTACGTCCTATTCCCTGTCCTTCGTTCTCTTTTGTAATATATGTAAAATTTAAATTTCCTCTATTCTTATATCTCTCTAAAAACTCTGCCGTATCATCCGTACTTCCGTCATTTACAACAATAATTTCAAAATATTCCCATGGGAAAGTCTGCTCTTCAAAAGCTTTTAGCGTTAACTCAAGAGTAGGTCGTCTATTGTATGTGGTTAAAATAACAGAAATTCGGAACTGATGAATCTTATCATCTTTCTGCGTTTTCAGAGTTAACATAGAAGGGCTGTCACTGAACAAATAGAAAATATAGCGTAACTATACAAATCTCGCAAAAAATAACAAGAGAAACGCTTACCAAGCATTGTTATTGAATTGCTTTCGCTACAACCTCAGCTACTGTTTTATCAAACAAGTCAGGAAGAATATTCTCTTGATGTATATTCTGTACATGATTTGCAAGATTCTCAGCAGCTTTTACAAGCATCTCATCAGTTATCTGCACGGTATTATTATCGAGAGCTCCTCTGAAAATACCTGGGAAAACAAAGACATTATTAATCTGATTTGGAAAATCTGAACGTCCGGTTGCTACTATAAATGCACCTGCTTCCTTTGCGTCCTGAGGCATAATTTCTGGAGTAGGATTTGCTAGAGCGAAAACAATAGGATCTTTATTCATGCTTTTTACCATATCCTTCGTGAGAGTATTGCCTTTACTCACTCCAATAAAAATATCGCGACCGACGATAACATCAGCAAGAGTTCCTGATTTTTGATCCTTGTTTGTCTTTTGCGCGAGATCTAGTTTTTCCTCAGTAATATTTTTTCTATCTTTGTATATGGCTCCCTGGGAATCGCATACAGTTATATTTTCAAATCCATATTTCAGTAAAAGCTCAGTAACTGCTGTTCCTGCAGCTCCAGCACCATTTATTACAATATGTACAGTTTCTTTATTTTTTCCAGCTACCTTTAATGCGTTGATAAGTGCAGCGAGAACGACTACCGCTGTGCCATGCTGATCATCATGGAATACTGGAATATCTAGTTCTGCTCTTAATCTTTTTTCTATTTCAAAACATTTTGGAGCTGCTATATCTTCTAAATTGATGCCGCCAAACACTGGAGCAATATTTTTCACAATTGCTATGATCTCTTCAATATCCTGAGTACGAAGGCAAATAGGAAATGCATCTACATTTGCAAATTCTTTAAAAAGAATGGCTTTTCCCTCCATAACTGGGATAGCTCCTTCTGCTCCAATATTCCCTAGACCAAGTACAGCAGAACCGTCTGAGACGACAGCAATAGTATTTGATTTGAGCGTGTATTTCTTTGCAAGAGATGCATCTTCTGCGATTACACGGCACACATCCGCTACACCTGGAGTATATGCAAGTGCTAGATCCCCTCTTGTACTCACTGGAACTTTGCTTTTTACTTCCATTTTGCCATGATGTTTTTCATGAAGTTCAAGGGCATTCTTATATTTTTCAGTCATATTTTGAGTAATAGTAATATATTTTATGTAAGCACTTTTTGTTTTGAAAGAAAAGAAAAAAGGTAAACCTACGTAGATTTACCTTTTTTCTAGAATAATAACTGACTTAAGCAGACTGTATAGCTCTGACCTGCTCCGCATTATGTTTTTCAAGGATTATTTTTGCCTGAGTACCTTCACCAAAACTTGTAGGTACTGCTATTAAGATTCCTCCCTCACGTACTCTACCTTCATAGTACTGTGCCTCTTCCTCTGGAAGCCCTAATCCTACTAAACCACCTACAAGTCCTCCAGCTGCTCCTCCTGTAAGTGCTCCTGAGATAGTAGAAGCAGCTGCGGTAGAAAGACCTAAAGCACTTGCAATTGGACCTGCAACAATTATTCCTCCGATACCTGGTAGTGCAATAGCACCAATACCTATCAATAATCCTGCGAGTCCGCCTAAAAGCACTCCTGTAGTAGCACCTGTTGCAATACCGTCTGCCACTGGCGCCCCCTCAGCCACACTTTTTGCTTCATCCATATCCTTCATAATTACAGAAACATCTTTAGGATTTAGCCCTAAACTTTCAAGTTCATTTACTGCCGCCTCTGCATCAGCTCGAGTTGCAAATGTACCAATTAATAGATTTGTCATAGCTATATTTTAATAATGAAATAGGAATCTATTATATTATCACTTTCAGCATTAAGAACAAGCATATATTTACTTCAATATATATGAGAAATAACAATATTTCTTTGTCAGAAACAAAATAATGATTTATCTTTATAAAAATTTTACAATAAAAAAAGAGCTACTTACTTACTAAGTACTCACTATCCACTATTCAAATTTAAAAAAATGATGGTGGGCGATATAGGATTCGAACCTATGACCCCCTCGGTGTAAACGAGATGCTCTAGCCAACTGAGCTAATCGCCCTGAATTTCAAGTGCGGGGAGAATGTATCATGCGGTAAAAATAAATGCAAGAAAATTTAGAAAAAAGGAATAATTCACATATGGATTATTCCTTTGAAAATCTTTGTCAGCAGTGTCTCACAAAGATTTTTTGTATATCTTTAGGCATTGGGACCATTTCTGCCTTCATTTTTGTTTATTTCTTGAGACATTAAAACTCCTTTCAATGTCTCTATTGTATTTACTTCTCTTTTTCAGTCGAAAAGCGCCAGTATAATAAAAAAATACTCCCGAAAATCAAGAAAAGTATGATAAAATAATATATCAATTCACATTTTTCATTACTTTCTATGGCAATCAAAGTAGCTATCAACGGATTCGGTAGAATTGGACGAAATGCAGCAAAGATCATTTTGGACAAATATAAGGATACATTAGAACTAGTGGCGATCAATGATCTCACTGATTCTGCCACTCTTGCTCATCTTTTTAAATATGATTCTCTCTATGGAATATATCCTCAGGAAGTTACATCCACAGATAAAACTATAACTATTGGTACACAAATAGTACATGTCTCTGCAGAGAAAGATCCCGCGGTACTTCCTTGGAAAACATTAGGAGTGGATATTGTGCTTGAATGCACAGGAGTATTTACGGATATGAAAGGATGTGAAGCACACATTAAAGCTGGAGCAAAAAAGGTGGTACTTTCTGCACCTGCAAAAGATAGTATGCCTACATTTGTTTTAGGAGTGAATGAAAAGGAATATAAAGCTGAGATGAACATAATATCCAATGCAAGCTGTACAACAAATTCTCTCGCTCCAGTAGCAAAGGTCTTACATGATGCATACGGCATTGAAGCCGGTCTGCTTACTACAGTACATTCCTTTACGCAGGACCAAAGACTGCATGATGCACCTCACAAAGATCTTAGAAGAGCTCGGGCAGCCACAGAATCGATCATTCCTACTACTACAGGTGCTGCAAAATCTGTAGCAGCTGTGATACCCGATCTGGAAGGCAAACTTGACGGTATTTCTTTACGTGTACCTACTCCGGTAGTATCTTTAAGTGATTTTACATGTACTGTAAAAAATCCTCCAAAAGATGTGACAGAGATTAATACTCTGCTTACTAAATATGCAAATACTACTATGTCTGGAATTATGGCTGTAAGCGACCTTCCGCTTGTTTCAATGGATTTTAGAAAAAATGAAAATTCAACTATTATTGACCTGCCTTCTACCTTCTTTATGCCTCCGAATCTTATTAAGGTGATCACCTGGTATGACAATGAGTGGGGTTATTCTAACCGTTTAGTAGATCTGGCCTACTATATTTCAAAGTAAACAATGCTTCCGAATAAACAAACAAACACAAATACAGAATCAGAGCTTCACAAAAAACAACTTACCACTGAGGAATCAGTAAAGAATATTTTTTCATTGCCCGATAGTCCTGAAAAGACTGTAAAAATAAAAACGCTCTCAGCTGCAAAATCTGCTGAAGCTCTTAAAAATCAGAAACAGGTGGAAGAAATTGCGGCGAGTGAAGAAGGTAAAAAACTAGGCCTGATATTTGGAGGAAAGGCACTCATGTATATGTGGAATACAGATATGTATGTACATAACCGTTTACTGCATGCAAAGCTAAAAAATGATAAAAAAAGTAATGAAGAGCTACGGCAGGTGTATCTCGCAGTTGGAGGTGTATTGAACCATGTAAAAGCCACGGGCATTAAAGTGCATGATCTCGCAAACGCGTTGCCAAGAGGTATCGCCGGTATTATGGAAAAAGTTGGATATATGGATCAAAAAGTTTCTAATACGCTCACAGGAAGTCCTATCATGCGGCAGCATAGAGTACGGAGAAATAGAATCGCGAAGGTTGTATCCATAATGAAGCAGCGTGGAATACCTGTGGATAGTATAAGGGATTTTTATAGTAAAAAACTCCATAATCAGGATACCCGCAGTGCATATAAGAATGCTCTCAATCCAAAAGAGAAAGCGAACAACTATCTTTCTGATACTCTCAAAGAAGATCTTGAGCGTGTAGATGCCATAGATAACTTTATGATGAAAAGAGTAGTCTCTCATGAGAAAACTATTTATGGAAGCAGTATGTTTGAAGGTAAGACTTTTAAAGCTGATGCACTCACAAATACAATTATTGTACGTGATATCAATCAGCCTTCTACGTATAAACGTATTCCCTATTCATTTGATGCAAATGGATACATGGTGTTTAACGGCGAAGTCTCACTCGTCAATGCATTACAAAAACAGAAGGAAATTTTAATAAATAAGAGTCCAGAGTCTCAGAGTACTCTCTCAAACCTCCAAGAACAGAAAGAAAAACCTAAGAATGGATTTGAGAAACTTTCTCTTGAACAAAGAAGAATTATAATTGAAAGGCTTAGAAAAGATAAACAGAGAGCTTTTTATATTGATAGGGAGGCAAATAAAGATTTTATCGAAGGAAAGAAAGATAATCTCATCATACAAAATGGAGAAAATCCTACTGAGAAAAAGGAAGTGCATATGCAGTCTAAGACGGAAGTCTCTCCTGATAACTCTTCAAGAGAAGTGTATTATGCAGATTTTATGGATAATGAAGAAAAAGACCAGTCATCAAAGCCTGAACCATTTATGATGCAGACAGAGACAGGAGTTACGAAATGGTCTCAAACCGCACCAGTGAAAAAATTTCTACGCTCTTTTGACCATAGAACGATCTCTAATAAAGAAGCAGAAGAGGCTGCGACCCTACTAGCTTCAGCTGCTATTTCTGCAGATAAAAAAGTAGTAAAAACTTTTGCTGAAGAAAAGATCCTAAGTAAGCCTTACCTTTGGAGCACCGGACCAAGTCTTCAAACTGTTAAAATTACTTTAGATGATAAGGTAAAGGAAGTACCAATCGTAAAAAATGAAAAAAACGAATTAGAGGCAATATTTACACCTAACAAAAATTCATCCCAGAAAATCTTCGCTATACCTTTAAAGAATCCAAAAGAGATTGTAGCTAAGCTTCAGGAAGCTGCATAATTATCAAAATACAATATGACTACACAAGATATCATTACTTATTTCAAATCAATAGCCTCTACATCTTCAGAGGAACTCTATATAGAACGTATTTTTGCTAAAGGAGTACTCTCAATAGAAGATGTTGCTTTTTTAACTACACTGCAAGAGAAGCAAATAGCTGCTCTAGAAAAAGATACTCAAGAAATAGATAAAGCCCTTGAGTACCTTGAATTTGATGAAAAAGATATTTTAAAGACAATGGATGCCGATGAGGAATCAGATGAAGAATTGAAATCTGCTATTTATCAGGAAGCTTTTACCTTAAGAAGTACTCATTCTTCATCAAAAGATAATAAGGCTGCCACTAATATAATTAGCAGACTTTTAAACAGGAAGTAATAATTCACAGGCATATTTACAATTCGTCAATTTTATTATTGACAAATTTTGATGATTATGTAATGTAGCCATACCAATTTTCATTAACTCTCATTGGTATGGCAGAAATTAAAGCACCTAGCACAAACCCAAGAAACCGACATAAGAATAGAGAAAAGCAGTTCCCCATAGCTGAGGAACTAGCACTATTAACACCTGAAGAGCTTGTAAAAAAACAGGCACAACTTGAGCGTATTTTTCGGCAAACAACAGAAACCAGTAATAAAATTGCTGAAATTCTTAATGCTCGAACAGCAGAAATAACTGAAGGAGATAATTTCGATGATACGCTTATTGATTCAGTAAATAGTGATCCTATTTCTGCAGAATCTGCTCCTGCCACAGCAGACTCAACAGCAGCTGCACCTAATGAGGCCACTGTTTCTACATCTGCTCAGATTGATCCATTTGCGGTTGATCATCAGTATACAGAACTTGCAGGAGATGTGATTCAGACAGCTTTTTCAAATCCTGCTTCTGAGAGTGAAAAAGTAATTAAGCAGATGCTTGAAGATCGAGTTGCCATGCTCGCTGATGAGAAAATGAAAGCACTGCCTGCAGAGGGATGGAAGAATTCTCCATGGTATAAAAAACCATTTTCTTTTCTAAAGGGTGCAGTCACCAACCTCACTAGTTCGAAGACATATAATGAGACAAAAAATAAGATCCTATATAAGAATGGAGTAAGCGGAGAGCTCTCTGATGATGCTGTAACATTCTACAAGCAGCTTCATGAAACTATTCATTTTGCAGAACGTTCAGGAGGAACTGAGAAAATGCTTCTAGATACACTTAAAGGAAAAGCTTTAAATAACTCTACTAAAGAGCCGCGATCACGCCTCATGCAGAAAGTGCTTGATACAGGATTTGGAAGAAGCATTGCAACACGACTTGGAAAAGATGGATCATTTAATGTCAAAGCAGATAAGTCATCTGCAGCACTTGCTATGAGTGGAACAGCAGCAGCTGGATTTGGAGCTGTAGCGTTAGCAGGACTTACACGTGGACTTTTGAGATTTGTACCAGTTGTGGGTGCAGGTATTTCTGCAGCAATATTTGGACGAGTAGCTGAAGGAAAGAAACTGAAATCTTTGAAAACATTTGTGAAAACTCACCTGTCTCATACAGTATTTAATGGTGTCTCAGAATATCCTACATTTGCAGAAATAAAAGGAAAACTTCAGGCTTCTGACAATCCGTATTTTCAGCTTATGCTCGCAAAAGCAGTAATAGATAAGACTCTTGAAGACGGACGTCAGGACAAGGATGCAGGAATCATGGGACTTACAGCCTTTCTTGCACATATCAATACACTTAAGAAAGATTTTGAAAGCAGTAACAGCATACTGACAGAAGAACTGAAGAATAGTCTTAGTAAAGAAAGCAGCAGCATTAGAGAAAAAATTAATACAGAGAATAAGACACGGTTAAAGAAAGCAACTATTCTTGGCGCTGTTATAGGTACAGGAGCTGCAGGTCTTCTGATGACTGCACATGATGTACTCTCTACTCCAAAAGTCAGTGGTACACCTACCTCTTCTCTTGAGACAGTAAAGGCTAACGCTATAGCGAAGGCGGCAGCAGCAAAAGCTAGTGTAAATCACACTTCTATTGCTCCAACTGCCGGACAGTCTGCAGGTATTGTAGATATCAAACCTACTGCAGGTCTGATCTCAGAGCAGTACATCGATGATCATATCAAAATCGGAAATACAGAGTATGTGCTTTTAAAAGCGAATGATGGCAATAAAAATTACCCTGTTATGGCTCTGCCAGATGGACGAATCCCATATAAAGTATTTTCTGAGGAGGCTAATCTAAGTGTAAGTGCTGAGTACCTCGCTAATAATACAAAGGATCTAAAGATGAATATAGGAGGTGTAAAAGTATACCCTGTAGCAGATTTCAATAATGAATTTGACAGTAATATCGAAGTACATTTTGCAAGCGCGGAAACTATCAGTGATCCACAAAGCATGAAAGCTTTACTTACAAAGCTCAATGTTATTGATGAACATACACCTGAAAAGGAGTGGAAGTCATATGTAGGACAAGCTTCAACTTTCTTCCAGAATGGAAAAAGAATTATAGTATGTCCGCCAGAATATACTAATGAAGAGCTTTTCCATGGAGCTATGGGTATCTCTGACGAACCAGTAGAGCACGGTACAAAATATAGCGGTACAAAAGGCGAGATAACAGAAGGGGAACAAGCATTACTTACACGCAAGCAGAATAGCGTTCTCACTACAACCAATGAGAATGCAATGCCAGTAAATGGAGTAGAAGGAAACAATGCAACAGATATTGATTACACAACAGTAGCAGCTGCGCAGAAAGAGCATGTCCTTAAGCTTTACAATGAGCTGAATGAGATGAGAGCAAGACTCGGTAATCCTCAGGCTACAAAGGCTGCGATTGCTTCTGCAAAACTTGAGCTTGAAAGGTATCAGCATATGCATGTATCTCCAGATACATTACAGACAGCTGGCACATTCTATGAAGGTCTTCAGGCGAGAGCTGACAAAGTAGGAGCTTTGTTTGGAAGCTATGGTTCAGAGGATCCGGTAAGAAACAATACAGGTTCATATAATGCTTATCTCATCTCTAAGGGCTATCCCACTGAAAAATTCAGTGACTATGCAAATTCAATGGTGGGACTTGAAGAGGACTTCAAAGGCAACTCTGAATATCTCTTTAACCGATATGTGGCTCCACTTGAGGCAGATCCATCTCCAGAGGCTAAGAAACTACTCTTGAATGCATATCAGGAAAAGCTTTCAAATCTTATCAAAGAAGATTACTCAAAGGGTATCGGACGTGAAACTCAAAAGTCATTCATTGACTTTGATCCTCCAACAGTTGAGAATGTAAATCTTTATAGAGATACAATCCTTGCTGAAAAACTCCGAATCCAGGATAAGATTATAAGTGTACAGGATGATATAGCTATAGCGGAGACAAATAAGAGACAGCTTACAGAGTATGTACGAAATCTTGAGAGACAGTATAGAGAAGAGGTAGCAGCTGAGGCTACATATAATACAAAACTTGCGGCATTCAACTACCAGCAGGCGCTTGCAGTGAAGTCCCAGAATCTGGCAGCAAATCTTCAAGCGACATCTAAGAACATTACAGCAAAGGTACCAAATCTTGATTCAAGAATTACGACAAATGCTGATAAGACATTAGAAAGAAGTCTTCCATATGCGCCAAGACCAGTACAGTCTACGTTTGATCCGCTTGCGGAACTTTATAAGAACGCTTCAGGAGTAAATAATACAAATATCTCTGGTGGAAGCAGTGCAAATCATTCTCCTATCGATGGTGGAGGAGTAAATAATACTACTGATCAGCCATACTTTATAGATACTCGTGGTAACTCAAGAGATATCGTAGTTGATCCTAAGACACTTCTTGATAGCCTCGATAATACAACCGATGGACAGAAGATGGTAAACTCAATGATCAATAGCTACTTCCCAGATGCTATCTACCCTACTCCAGGAGCAAAAGCAGATGCAATGGTGGAATATCTTGATACATATATTAATAAGGTAAAAAGTCAGGGGTCAAAGTTCACTACAGCATTTAGTCCTCAGGATGCAATAGAGATAGGAAATGTACGTATTGGAGATTATTCATTGAAAGAAATCATGGCTGATCCAAGATTGAAGGCTGACTTTACAAAGGCACTCATTGATACTCCTACAAATAACATTTTTTATGGAGAAAATGGCGCGACATTGACACTCTCAGAACGTGAAATGCAGGACTTCAACTGGGATCCTAAAAAACATGAATATATTGAATGGATCAAAAGACAGGCAAAGATGATGGATACTTATCTCAGTACATCTCCAAATGCAAAATTAGCTGCTAATATAGCAATAACTATAGTGGCACTTGGAGTCGCAATATGGGCAATACCAAAACTATACCGAGGTTCAAAAGCTGGATACCGGTACATGAGATATGACTATGACAAAAAGATTGCTCTTCAGAGAAGAGATGTAGCACGCAAGGATCTTAGAGAAAAGCGTAGAGCACTTAGTATGGATCCGACAAATGCAGCATTAATTACAGACGAAACTACAGCAAGAAATGCTTATAAGGATGCAAACGATGCAGCAATAGCACAAGGACTGCGGTCAGTACCTGCATAAGGTTCAAAAAAACCTCCTGGAATTCCAGGAGGTTTTTTTGTTTTCCCGAGAACATAATTCCTCCCTTCCTTCAAGTCCACCGATTGCTCAAAGAAGGCGTAGTGTGTTATACTACTTTGATATCACTATATTTCTCTGGTATGCCTAGCAAACTAAATACAATAAACAATACAGCAGATGTGGAGCTTGATGAAAAGCTTCTAGACATTCCTCTAAAAGAAGATGAGGAGATTCCTGATGATACTTTTGATGAGGATAATTTTGATGATGAAGAAATTAATGAGGAAGTGAGCGACGATGAAGACGAAGACTTAGACATGAGTGATAATTTTGAAGAGAAGGTAAAAAAACAGAAAACTAGCGTCGAGAATGCTAAAAATGCATTGAAAGTTGATGAAGCAAATAAAGAATCTTTGAAAATACGCCTGGAAAATAGCACAGGAGCAAAGAGAATAGCAAAAAGTATCTACTATAATGCAGTAAATACTTTTAGTAAAAAACATGTAAATAAACTCTTAAAGGACCAGAATGATAAACTTGAAGCTTCGGCAAAAAAGACACTTGGTGTACTGCCTGAAGCTGCAAAGGCGTTAGATACTCCGGAGGCAAAAGAGATTCATGAAAATCTCAAAGAAAAGCTAGAGGCAAAAGATACTACGACACCTGAATATTTTGCGCTCATAAGGTATATCCTTGAAAAAAAGATAGATGAAAGTCTTTATAAAGATTTCAATGATAAGACTTCAGTGAGAGAACTCTTTGGAAGGATAGCTATGGGACATCTGAAGAGTACTTCAAAGGAAGAACCTACTGATATTGATCTGTTAGATCAGAACCTACTCTTTTCTACATACTCAAGTCAGTATATGATTTTGAATAGTATGACTCAGGTAGAGCATCATCAGAATCACCGAATCAACAAAAAAGGTACCCTTATCGCAAGTAGAAAACTGCAGTTAAAGAACCTCGCTAAGAACGGCGGATACATTGCAGCTGGTATTGCAGCAAAGGTGCTTGTAAGTACGGTTGCACCAATCGCCATAGTTCCAGGTGCATTACTTGCAATTACTGCTACAGCATCTCTTGTAAGAGGCTGGGGAAAACAAGAAGCAGCAAATAGAACTCCAACATACTTTAATAGACAAATAGTATTATCTCTCTCAAAAGCATACGCAGAACGTGCGACTACAAACAGTACACCTGAAAACCGTGCAGAAGATGCAAAAAAAGCTGCAAAATTGAAGGATCTCTTAAAGAATCCTATTTCACCGGAAGAAATAAAGACTTTAATTGAGAGTAAACTTTCAGTTAAAGATCTTCATATCATATATAGTGCTATTTCTGAGTGGCAGCAGATTATGATAAATGATACTAGTAAACATATCAATCCGGTATATCTTGGCTACGTTGGAGAGTTAAAAAATACTGTATTTAAAAGAATTTATGAAAAAAGCAAAAAGACCTCTCCAGAGAAAAAGACAATCTTAAGCTTTGCAAAAACAGCAAAAGAAAGAACAGAGCTGCTCTCTGCAAATATTGATCATATCAGTAAAGATAGTGAGCTTGTTGATCAGAACCTCATTGATAAAGTAGACTTTAAGCAGGTAGAAGATAAGGATAGAAGATGGCATGTTACAAAATCCCTTGCAACTTCCTCCCTCTTATTTGGGACTGGATATATGGCAGGTCATTTAGGTATGTGGGCGGTAAAAGAATATACAGGAGATCACGTAAAAGCTATTGTTCAGCCTTTAAAAACGGATGTTGGATCAGTCGCTCATCAACCAGTTACTTCCACACTCTCTCAGACTACTGATACTCATACAGACAGCGGAGTATTCAAAGCTGCTGTAGAGGATAAAGTATCTTCAGTGAATAATACACCAATAGCACCTAAGCTCGATCCTGCGCTTGGAGGAGCTCCAGATCTCACAGATGTTGTGACAGGAAAACTACCTCAGAATATGAATGCAGTAAACGCGATCCTGAAAGAATACGAAAACCGTACATTAACTGCTGCAGACATCGCGGAGGGTAAAGCAAAGCTTCAGGATTTGTATAATACAATGACTCCAGCTGAAAAAACTGAGCTTGCTGCAGAGCTTGCAAAAGAGCAGGCTAAAGAAAGTCTCGGAGTATTAGTGAAGGAAGGACCAACAGGACCTTGGAGTACGGTCACAGGGCTTAGAAAGTTTGCACTGCATACAGCAGATGGTAAATGGGGAGGACCAAATAACTGGTTCAATGGTTTTGGTACACACCCACTATTAGGTATTGATTTTGAGAACAGCATGGCCTTTGATGACTGGTACCTCTATAACAATGCCACAAACAAAGGTTATGGTATGATTGTCAAAACTATCGCAGGTACTACAGATGTAGCAAAGGATACTCTCTACCTAGGACTTACAGAGCCTTTAGAGAAATTTGTACGGCTCCAGGGACATATCTGGGATATTATTGGATTTCCAAACTCACTAACTGATTTTGAAGTAGATATCTATACACGTAAAATTCTCTCAGGTATAATGGCTTCAGGCGGAGGTGACGCCTTTGATGGCGCTGCCGCAAGTGAAGTAAGCGGCATGATAAGTGCACTCAAGAATGATCGCGAAAATCTTGTAGCACTTCTTACCTTCCTTGGTATCTCAGTAGCTATTGGTACGTATCTTTATAAAAAGAATCAAAAATCTTCTAGTGAATTCTGGAAGAGCACAAAAGGCTTCTTTGGAAGTATAAAAAAGCATGCTACAAGCAAGCCTGCAAAAATTGCAGCCTTTGTCGCTGCTCCTGCCTTATACCTTTGGATGCGCTATCCAGGTAAATGGACTTACGATGGCGTAACAGGCTTATTTAGAAAGAAACCCACAACCACGCCAGATCCAACAACAGATCCCGCTACTTAAAATTATTTCTACCTTTCTCTATTTCTCAACTTCAACTTCATGGACATTATCGACCTCGTACTCGCAGAGATTATCGCCCGTCTGGAACTCAATCTCGATGACGAGAAGAAAGCACAGTATAAAGAAAAAATTGCTCCTATTGTTGAGCAGCGGGTACTTAGTGTCATCCTCTCTTCCCTTTCAGATGAGGAAATGGAGGCACTTTCCAACGAGAATATGGATGACATGGATATGTTTAAAGCCCTCTCTCTCTTAAGTGAAAACACGGAAAGAGATCAAAAGATCACTGAAGCAATGGAAGAGCTTATCGTAGAATTAACTACTCTGCCTAAATAATTTTTATGAGTTCTAATAAAATAGAAACAAAAACAGTTGAAGCACCTGTCCTTCCATCTTCCAGTGAAAGGTCTTTTGATACTATGAAGGCTATAGATATAAGCAGATTTGAAGCTCTCGCGAATAACTATACTGCAGCAAGAGAGTATCCTGATCAGGTAAGACATCTGGAAAACTATATACGAGAACTCAACCGCCATAATATTCTGATCAAACGCAAATTCTTCGGCTACGAAATCGCCACAGATTCCGTACCTGAAAAAATTCTTCCTAAAGCACTTGCAGATAGACTCCAGGCTACTCTTACTAAGCTCTACAGCAATTCTTATGTAGTTTCAAAGGAACTACAGGGTATACCCGTTGAGAAACGACGAGACATATCACAGGAGACAAATCTAAAAAAAGAACATGTCTCGACTCAGCTTGAAGCTGCTATGCTCAATAACCTGCTCTATTCTGACGGTAATCACTCTACTACTGTATTCTCTACAGTTCCCAGTCTAGATTTTAAAGGAGTCAACTCTGGAGCAGAGCTCAAATTAAATGATGTAGAAATTGCGATCAAACGTAAACCAGAACCTACGATCTATGAAAAACAAGTACTCCACGCAATAGAAGGAATACGCAGCTTTGGTGTACAGACTCAAAACAATCCAAATAATTCTAAAGAAAGAACTGACATTATTAATACTAAAAAATACGAACTTGATAAGATTCTTGCCCAATATAAAATAGCTCATGACAGCAAAAATGTAACTTTAGCAACTAGTAGTGAACTTGGAACATACAGTCAGAAAATAGTACAGAACTTTAAGATAGATCCAGCAAGCCTAAACGGTAAAAATGCTCTTGAACGTACGGTTGCCGTAGCGGGTACTTTAGGATACCGCACAGTAAATAATGGGTTAAATCATTTCAGCATGCTTGTACAAAATCCTGCAAGAATGCTTGCTGTTATTATCTCACTGATCTCACTTATTCTTCCGGACAGTATAAAAAATAGTACTCTTATGAAGGGACTAAGGCAATTTACCTTGTGGGACAGTATTGCACTTCTCACTACAAATGGTGAGAAAGGTTTAGTAGGGTTATTTAAAGGTACAGTAAACCCTATGCTGGAACAAATGAAAGGTATGGCTGATACAAGTAAAAATATTGATCATGATGCTGTCGAGCAGCTTGAAAATTTCAATCCCGTGTATCACTTTGAAAAAGTGCTCAACTTAAACGAAGCTGAAAATAAACTTACGAATATAGTCTATCAGCAGATCACAGTTGGTAAACTCATGGCAAATACAACTCTCAATGAGCAAACCAATGATGTGGATATAAATGCGAACACTCTTTTTACTCCAGAGGAAAAAAAGACACTCGCGAAGTGGCCAAAGTTTCAGGCTGACAAAGTATATAGAAAAATGCTTACTGCTGTTTATGATGCCAACGAGGATCAAATCAAAAATATGACAGATAAACGTCAGGGGAAACCACCATCTAGATACAGTAAAGAATACTTGGCAACTTTGTATTTAAAAGAAAAATATAAATATCCACTTACAGGAACGAAAAGTGAAGGTAATATTCATAGTAACACAACAAAATTTACTACTGTCTTTGAGTATGAACTGATCCCAACTCATACTAGTGCTGATAAACAGCTGATGGAGAAACAATATCAGACTTGGCTCACAAATAAAAAAGTAGAAGATTTAACGGTAAGCTAAATAACCACGAGATAGTTACCTTAAAATAATTATCTAATTATAAATTACTTGTTACTTCCTATTACTTTTTCTTGCGTATATGTGTATTTTTGCTAGAATATCTTGGAAATAAATGCGGATGTAGTTCAATTGGCTAGAACGTTGCCTTGCCAAGGCAAAGGTTGCGGGTTCGACCCCCGTCATTCGCTCCAGATAATCATATATCATAAGCAATATACTTTGCTTCAGTTTGTAAAAAGTACTAGGTAGAATCATTGACAAATGTTTATAAATACGTCAAACTCTAAGCAATAGTAAATTGTATAAAAAAATTATCCATTTGTGCTATGAAAATAAGTCGGGAAGGATTTAACAGTTTTGACAGGGGACAGAAAAACATTAATCATGTTTTAGGTTTAACAAGTGTAGAAGCATGGAAAGCACATGTTAGTTCGACAGTAAAATTAACTGTAGATTCATTGTTAGAAGAGAATATTATTGAAAAAAATGATGTGAAGGAAGTAAAGAAAGCCCTTTCTTTTGCAATTAGCACACATAAAATCCCAGTGAATTGCGCTAATTATGCAGATAGAGTATTGACACTTGTACATGAACTGTTGCAGAATCACTAAACCTTAATTCAATCGTGAATGGCAGGAAATGAAGAATGGGCGCTAGAAGAGTTTAATAAAATCTTCTATGCCTTTACTGAAGAACAGGAACCCAGTAAAGAAGAGGCAGAGATGATAACTAAGTATAAAGATTTTATACTCTCGGCAATAAATAATATTTATGGTCCTATTTACCAATTTGGTATTTTAGATGTAAATGAAGATTATAGAGATGATGACCTCATTCTTTCAAGACCGATTGATAATTTTATTGATGAATTTAGCAGTAAAATTATTGTTGATCTTCCCGAAGATACAGTTAACCTTGCAAAAACTATTCACGTGATGGATGAGAAAGATACCTATTCAACATCCGAAATGGATTTTTATAATTGTTTTTCAAAACTCCCTTCTATATATGATTTAGATACAATTCTACTTGATTCAAAAACCGAATCTATTACTCAATTAATGAGAGAATTTGAATATGGTGCAGAATTGATTCTTAATGAGTTTGATACGAAGTTGAAATCTTTCCTAGTAAAACATAGTAAAAGCCTTGAAGGTAGCTATCAAATAGAAAGACGTGTTAAAACTCCTAGTTCTATGTTTATTAACAGATTACTTGAAAGGAAACCGTTTTTTCTTTGTGCGGACTTATTTGGACTAAGAGTTAAACCTCAAAAAAGCAATGATATTAATACGCTACTTGAATTACTTTTAAATGATCCGGACTCCCCTTTTGTTCAGATCCCTCTTATGAGTCATGTATGGGATATTAATGATCCTAATGTGGATCCAGTGAACGGAATTAGAAATTCGAGAAATAGCCGTGGCTTTTACAAGTCACTTGATTTTTTTGTTACAATGAAAGAGTACACATTGAAGGAATTCAATAGTACTAAATATTATCCTGCGGTGATAGATTTTCAGCTAAGAACAAAGGAAGAGCAGGATAACATAGAAGGTTCGGAAAGAAATTCCAAAATTTATAAATATAGACAGCTTCTGAAATTGATTTTGTTATTTATTTCGGATAGAGATTTTCTGAATGAAAAGATGCTTCTATCCAAAGTATTTATAGAAAGTTTACAGATATTTAACAAAAAAATTTCTCATGTAAAATCTGTACAATTTGAGCATTATTTACACATGCTTAAACAAATTGAGTTAAAAACATGGGAAAAATACGGTCTGAGCATTCCTGAATATACAAATCCGGTTATTCTAGCAAAGAAACAGAAGAAGAAGGCGCTAAAGAAAACTCAACAAGATCAAATCTAAATAGTAGCTTAATTAATGCTCCATATGTATATGTCTGATGCTTATTCACTGTAAATTCTATTACAATCCCGTTTTCTATAGTGTGATAACGTACTTTTTCCACACTTGCACTATGCTGTTTATAATATTTATCGATACTTTCAGCGGTTCTTAGTGCTTTTTCTTTGTTATCAACTCTACAGAGTAAAATATAATCATCCGCATTAATCTCCGGTCTGTAGTCATAGGCCGTTTTAACTAATATATCGTAATACTTCGTATTTTTAAAAATTTTCTCATATAGTTCTGCTACATCTAATACTGAAAAATGAAGCATCAATCCTTCTATCCAATTCTGAAAAGCTCTCTCTTCGGAACTGAGTGACTCATATATAAATATACTGCGCAGCATAACACTTCCCCATATAATTTTATCAGTTTCCTTTCTATCGCTTATCTGCTGATAAAATAGTTTTCGCCCAAGAGAAGTTTTAATGCCCATTACGTCCTCAGGATGGAGAAGTGAAGTCTCTCCTCTTTCAAAAGTAATATGATCCTTTGACGAAACGGGTGTATTGAATGCTCCGGTTTTATCATTTATACAAATATGAGATATGGAAAATATATCTTGAGTATGAGTAAGCAGTAATGTCTCAAGTACATTGCTTCCAGTAACAACATAATGGCTTTCATTACTTCCTATAAATACAGTAATATTATTTGAAAGAATCGAAGCATGAAGTTCATTCCAGAAGATTTCACTATTTTCCTGATTCAATTCGCATAAATGGTCTAGATTTGGAATCCATTGTTTAGTTTCATGATCGACCAGTGAATTCTGATTTTTTGCTATCCCATGAACAATCCCTAAACGATTGTGAGTATAAAGATCTTCAGTTGTAATATGTATAAAACATGGTTTAAATACGTTTCCAGAAATTTTTGTAATAATCTCTTTTTTTTGATTCATCTGACTGGACAATGAATCCTCAACAATACTTAACGATTCAAAATTTTTATGTAGAAGATCAAGCATCTGATATGCTTCTTTCTCTGTAGATGTAATACATGATATAAAAAGATCCTTTACCCGGGCGCATGATACAGATTCGCTATTGTTTATCAAAGCACCAGCAAAGAGATCTGAATCCACTTTAAATTTGAAATTTGGAAACTCTTTGTGAAGATAATCACAAGTATCCTGTAGAGCTTTCTTGCGTAATTCTACATTCGTCAGGTATATTTGTGTTTCCTTCGGATATAAAATACCAAAACAAATCTTTTTAAGTTCTTCTGCTATAGGTATGACTAGTAAAGCTTCCGCAAGCTTTACATGAATATGTAGAGTTTCTTGTGCTAGTCTGATTCTTTTATCTTCTCTGAAGATATCAAAGGATCTTGCATTATCAAGACGGTCATAGAGCTTAATAATAGGTATCTTAATATTATGCTGCATAACCTCAAACATTTTTCGTATAGATTCAATCTGTCTGTCTTTAGTCTCCGCTTCACGGAATTTATCCTTAGCAAATTTTGTCACTCCATCCACAAGTTCGGCACATTCATTTGAAAACTGCTCAGCTAAATAATCTTCAGTTAACCCTCCGTCTTCAATAGTATCATGAAGAAGCCCCGCAATGATACATACTGCAGGCAGCTTATATTCGCTCATGATGAGAGCAACACGAATTGGGTGAAATATATAAGGCTCACCAGACATACGTTCCTGAGTAGAATGTGCTTCTTTTGCTATTTCTACTGCCTTTTTTACAACTTGTATATCCTGCGCGTCAAGATAAGCCAGAGCTTCCAGTAGTCTTTCGACAATCTCTTCAAATGTTTTATTATAATCTATCTTCGCTTCCACGATCATCATCAGCTATATGGAATTGATTATAGGATAATCTAAATTATAGTAAATCTTTTCATTTTCACAATAGCTTCTCGACAATAGAGATATTTTTCTATAAAATAAACAGTATCTAATCTCATTCCTATGCTTCTTGAAGAAAAAAATTTTCTGCTGGCAATCGAACACGCTGCTCCAGAGGAAAAACGTTCTCTGATCCATGCTTTAGAGTTTGCAAAGAAAGCTCATGAAGGACAGATGCGAAAATCCGGAGATCCATACGTTATACATGTGATAGATGTATCACGAGTCCTTTGGGAAAAATTTCATGACCTAGATCTAGCAATCGGAGGAATGCTCCATGATACGGTGGAAGATGTAGAAGAAGTAACTATGGAACAAATTTATAAAGACTTTGGGGAGAATGTGGGATTTATTGTTGATGCTGCATCAAAGGATGAAAAGTCTTTCTATCTTTATCCTAAAGAGTATTTTGAAGATAAAATTGAAAGACAGCTTTGGGCAGGTATGAAAGATATCCGGGCATTACTAGTAAAAATTGCTGATAGAGATCATAATCTCTCTACTCTTAAGCACCTGCAGAGTCATAAACAGATTAGAATGGCCTTTGAGACGCAGGCTATATATAAGCCGATGCGCGATATTACAAACTTTGACAGCACGGATTCTATAAAAGAAATGAGTACATCTCTGCATAATTTTCTTACATCCAAGAATATTTCAACACCTGAAGCATTTAAGAATGCTCTCTTTGAAACATACTTTGATAAACTCGAACAGCAGTTATACGGGCTTATATATAACGATTCCAGTAACATTATATGGGAAATCGAAGACTATACTTTATATGAAACACTTATTAACTCAGAGGATTTTAATATAAATACAGAAACTATTTCTCTTAACCTGCGTGACAATCATTTTTCAGCTTCATTTTACTTTAAAAAAGGTCTGCTTATTCATCAAAAAAATACAAAACTTAAGATTCATACTTTTAAACAATCATAATTATGTCAACTATACTGACCCTTACGTCTGATCTTGAGTTAGAAAAAGAATTTCTTAGAAATGTGAAAAGACGAGAGATAGAACAAAAATTTATTTATCTGGGAGATAACGCAAACAAATACTATAACTCAACACCGACTTCTCAGATTGCAACTACTGATTATTGGAAAAATAGACTTACACAGGAGCAAATGGTGGACTTTATTATTTCTCTTATACCACAGAAAAATAATAAAATAGCATTTGTAAGTCTCGGATGTGGACAGGCTACAATAGAAGCAATGCTGATGAAGAAAGTGAAAGACCATACTCAATATAAGTTCTTTGGTATTGATTCTTCAAAGGAAATGTTAGATGCGGCAGAAGAAAAATTTATACAGGCTGATATTAACGGCTCCTTTTTCTGTGCAGATTTCTCAGCAGCAGAATTTCATTTTGAACTAAAAAAGCGTTTAGAGACAGAAAAATTTGATCAAGTCATCTTTCTACTTATCGGTAGTACTTTAGGTAACGTCTCTCAAACTGAAATTGTTGATACACTTTATAATCTTCTTGAAAAAGATGATATTATCTGCCTTGATATCATGACCCGCCCTACTCTCGATAAAAAAGATGATTTGATGATCTTCAATGCTTACTCACAAATGCTTAAAAATGAGTCCCGCATGGAGTGTTTATCTGATGCAGTTTACCGCTTAGGTATTCCAAGAGATGATACTAAAATTGTATTGAAAGCAGAACTAGAAGGGTCAATCGGGGTCTTATGTTTTCAGTACTCTGTAGAAATACTTTCCCCTACCGTTATCAGTTATAGAGGAGAGCGTATACATCTTCTACCTCCTGAGCAGATTAAATTTCTTGAAATTAGAACCTATCATATCCCTACAATGATCAGTTATTTTAAAATGCATGATCTTGAGCTCTTCAATCAGCAGGTAAGCGGTCATCACGGACAATTCGCTTTTGTGAAAACTGATTAATTCAGAACAGTTAAGAAAGTAGCTTTTCTTTTTACTTTCAATAGAGCTTTCTATAAAGTATGTAAAAACTACCGACACTATATTTCATATTAGTCATCATTTTCAATGCGCTCATTATTTTTTACAGGAATAGTACTAGCAGGCTTCTCTATTGTTTCAGCCCAAGCTGCTGATACAACAGTTTTTGAGATAGGATCTTCGGATCAGATTCCTACGGTTAAGGTGATTTCGTATACTCTCACAAAGGATAATGATCTGATCCCGAGTGGTGCAGGTTCAGCAACAATTATTACTGCTGATGGATACCTCGTTACAAATTACCATGTAGCTGGAGATCTAAGCACATCTGAAGAAAAAATTAATGATATTTTTGAGATATGCTATACATTTAAAACTGATGTACAGATTCCAAAATGTCTTTCAACGGCATCTTATGTGGGAGGTAATAAGGATGACGATATCGCCGTACTGAAGATTAGTTCACAAGATATATATGGAAATACTATTCCAAATTTTAATTTTCTCAGCTATAAAGGAGCGATAAAACCTACTGTTGGAGATCTGGTCACAACTATAGGCTACCCTGATATAGGTGGTACATCTATTACATATACTAGCGGACAGGTAAGCGGCTATCTTAATACTGAGGGAGTTGAGCTTATAAAGTCTGATGCAAAAATCTCAAACGGAAACTCAGGAGGTACTGCCGTGAATTCAACAGGAGTGTTCATTGGTATTCCCTCTGCTGGACGAACAGGATGGTCTTCAGGAGAGACTCTTGGATACTTTTTACCCATTGCAAACTACGAAAGCTGGATAGAAAAAAATATTCAGAGTACAAATGTACATGTAAATATCTCAGCAGAGAATGAACTCAAAAATGTGCTAAAACAATTTGATGCTGCAAATAAGAGCAAAGTCTACACTATGGATAATAGCAATTTTCGCTATACAATTACTGCGAGCGAGGGATGGAAGTTTTTCAATGCCCTTGATGATCTTTTTGGAGATAAAGGAGTAGCGGTGGAACTAGGAAAAAGAAGTGTCAGTATTCTTCCAACAAAGGGATTTTCATATGTGACACTCTCATATGTGAAGGAAGCATTTGACCGTTCAGTGGAAGATATAAAGAAATTCGATGAACTCAATCGTCCTTATCTATCAGACTATAAAGGATTTTCAAGAGAGATCGTGACTCTCAACGGAAAATATCCTGCAGTAAAAGTTACTTATAAAGATAGTGATTACTTTGGAGATCCAAATAATACGCTTAACTATGAAGAATATCTCATCCCACATGGCACTGCAACAATACAGCTTTTTACACAGTCAAACAGTAAGTCGCCTGAAGAACAGAATAAGATCAAAAATATGATTGCTAGCTTCACATTAGATCTGGAAGTAAAGCCGAATTTTACAGCATCTATCATACGATCAGATGTTCCTCATGTAACTGTAAAAAACACAAGCAGCGTGTGGCATATGGTTGAGTCTCATTATTTAGCCAAAGCTCCTGCCTTTAATGTATGGCTTGAACATAAGACTGATCTTGAGTCTCATATTTCCATGAATTATTATGAGGCTTATGATAACGAGACAGATCCTGAGTTAAAGGAATTCTACAAAGCGCAGTTAGAGAGTGCTAAAAGCTATAGCATCGTCATGGCAAGCGGTAATGATCTCTTTATCGGCGGAAAAAAAGCATATTTTATCCTTTCACGTATAGAGCTGCCTCCTCTTCCAGGATCTACGGCGTCCTCAGTGCCGCATATCTTTCTTGATGTATATATTCCGGATGGAGCACACTACTATGAGATCCGCTTTGATGCAAAAAGTGAAAAATACAATGAATATTTTCCTTTCATAAAGAAATTTCTTTCATCTATAGAGTTTGACAAGCCTGGAAGAACTGAGCTTTATCAACTCACTGCACTTGAAAATAGCTCATTTATAGATACGTCCAATTATAAATATGAGTCCGAAATTTCTGCGCTGAAAGATGAAGGAATTATAAAAGGTTTCTCCGATAAAACCTTTAGACCAACTCAAGAGATTACCCGTGCAGAGTTTCTCAAAATACTACTGGAAAGTATGGATGATGATATTGAGAAAACAGAACTAAATAAATATAAGGCGAGTGTAGCTAATGGACATATATTTACTGCATCCGGGAATAAACTCTCAGATCTTGAAGAAAATTCATGGTACCTTCCGTATGTCCTCTATGCAGTTGATAAAGGAATCATCCAGGGATATCCTGATAATACCTTTAAACCTCACGCTTCCATTAGGCTTGCTGAGGCACTCAAAATGCTTATGAAAACCCAAAAAATAGATGTATGGAAAACAGAGAATCTCCCGTATCATGTGGATTGGTTTATACCCTATATGGATAAAGCAACTTCCTTACAGATACTTCCCTATGGAGTTTCACTAGCTGCTGAGCCAATAACGAGAGGTGATATGGCATATGTTGTCTATCATACGACTCATCCAAATAATTATTAAAAGATAAATTATCTCGAATTAGATAGTGAATATGATATAATATCCATCGGTACAAAAAAACCATGGATATTATTTTATATTTAGCTTTTTTATGACTTATATACGATCACTGCACGCAAGAGAAGTACTTGATTCTAGAGGTAACCCAACCATAGAAGTTGAGATTCATTCTGATAACTATCATGCTCGGGCAATAGTTCCTTCTGGGGCCTCTACTGGCATCCATGAAGCACTAGAACTTCGGGATAATGATAAGAGTAGATATAATGGAAAAGGTGTACTTACAGCCGTAGAAAATGTGGAAAATTCTATCAAGCCTGCCATTGTTGGAAAAGATCTCAATCAGCAAAGTCTTGATCGATTACTTCTTGATTTAGATGGCACAAAGAATAAATCTAAGCTTGGAGCAAATGCAATTCTTGGTGTCTCAATGGCATTTCTAAAGCTGGAAGCTGAAGCAAATAGTATGTCTCTTTTTGAACATGTACAGAAGCTTACCGAAGAAATCGGAGGAAAATCCATCTCACCGTACCTTCCACGTCCTATGATGAATATTATCAACGGAGGTGCGCATGCGGATTCCGGTCTTGAGATTCAGGAATTCATGGTTATACCAAGAGCAGAAAATATAAAGGAACGTATCAGAATAGGTGCAGAGATTTTCCATGCTCTTAAAAAACTACTAGCTGAAAAGGGTCAGGTAACTTCTGTAGGAGATGAGGGAGGATTTGCACCTAGATTAGAAAATAATGAGGCTGCCTTAAAAATTATTATGGAAGCTATTGAGAAAGCCGGTCATGCAGGAACAGTAGACTTAGGACTTGATGCTGCCGCTTCAGAATTTTATAAGAATGGTAAATATGTCATTGGCGGAAAAGAACTCTCAGGACTAGAGATGGTGGAATACTACAAAGATCTTGTTGCAAAGTATCCTATTATTTCTATCGAGGACGGCCTCGCTGAGGATGATTGGGAAAGCTGGAAAGCTCTTACAGTTGCACTTGGAGATAAGATACAGCTCGTGGGTGATGATCTTTTCGTCACGAATAAGGAGCGACTACAGCAAGGTATAGATCAGGGAGCAGCAAATGCTATCCTTATCAAGCTCAATCAGATTGGGTCTGTTACAGAGACGCTAGAGACTATTACACTTGCCTACGCTCATGGGTATAAATGTGTTATTTCTCATAGATCAGGTGAGACAGAGGATACTACTATCGCTGACTTCTCAGTAGGAACGGGAGCCGGGCAGATCAAAACAGGATCACTTTCAAGATCAGAGAGAGTTGCGAAGTATAATCAGTTGATAAGAATTGAGGAAGAACTGCAGAAGTAATGGAGTAAGAGAGTAATTGGGGCTGGGTAATTGGACTCGATAATTGGGCGCTAATAATTGAGCTCAATAATTGCAGCCCAGTTATTGAGCCTAGTAATGTGCGCCCAATTATGAAGCCCCACTCACTCCCCCATCCTCTTTACCATTTCCCAACTCTGTCCCAGACAAAGAGCACTTGCTAAAGCATCAGCAGCATCATCCTGCTTCGGTGCTTTTTCAAGTTTTAATAATAGCTTCAGCATATCCTGAATTTGTTTTTTATCAGCTTTACCGTCCCCAGTCACTGCCTGCTTGATCTCAAGAGGGTTAAATTCCACTACCTGAATACCTTTCGAAAATATAGTTTCAAGTATTACACCACGTGCTTCTGCTACAGTCATGGCAGTTTTTACATTTGTAGAAAAGTAGAGTTTTTCTACTGATACTGCATGCGGTTTGAAAGTATCAATGAGATCAAGTAAATCAGTACGGATGATATTAAGTCTCTCAGGAGTATCTAGATTTTTTGGAGTAACAATTGTCCCCATATCAATCATAGTATAGTTATTGCCTGTTTTTTCAATAACTCCAAAACCAACTGTAGCAATACCTGGATCAATGCCTAGAAAACGCATAGATATTTAGAAGTAATAATTATTTTGTTTATATCATAGCTTGTAAGAATAAGAAAGCTTCAAAGCAGTTATTACTAACTAGCAACAATACTAATTACTTAATTACCAATTACTCTTTTACTTTTTCCTTTTTCCTAGTACACTTCCATTCGTATTATTCGCTTAAATGCAGATATATTTATGCATATTTCTCTCGAGTGGCTCCGCCGTTATGTTGATATAGATGATTCTACGATTTTAGAGGATCTCAGCCTCCATACTTCCGAGGTAGAATCCATAGTAAAACAGAAAGGTATTGATCATGTGGTGATTGGTGAAGTAAAGGAACTTATTCCACATCCAAATGCGGATAAACTTCGGGTTGCTCAGATTGACGCTGGAGAAGGTTCTCTTAGACAAATAGTTTGCGGAGCAAAAAATCTTGAGATTGGTCAAAAAGTGCCAGTAGCATTACCTGGTGCTCAGCTTGCACCTGATTTTGTAATCAAAGAGGCAGAACTTAGAGGAACTATGTCTCGAGGTATGATTTGTTCAGAGGATGAACTTGGACTTTCAGAGACAAGAGCAGAGGGTATTCTTGTACTTCCTACTGATGCACCTATAGGAAAGAGTTTTTTTGAATATATGCATTACAATGATACTATTCTTGAAATAGATAATAAATCCATCACAAACCGACCAGATCTTTTCGGACATTACGGTCTTGCGAGAGAATGTTCAGTTATATACAGAAAGCCTTTAAAAGCTTTCATGGAAACAAAGCTTGATTTTTCAAACTACGAAACTCTTCCTAAACTCTCAGTAACAATAGAAGAGAAAGACACTTGCAAAAGGTATCTAGGAGTACATATAGAAAACATCAAACCAACTTCTTCCCCATCATGGCTTCGCACAAGTCTTGAAAAAGTAGGTATTCGAAGTATCAACAGCATTGTAGATGTCACAAACTATGTCATGCTTGATCTCGGACAACCTCTTCATGCTTTTGATGCAGATAAACTTACTTCCAAAGAAATTCATGTAGGCTATATGAGCTCAGAAGAAGCGGAGCTAACTACTCTTGATGGACAAGACCGCTCCGTGCCAAAGTCAGTATTACTTATAAAAGATAAAGAAACTCCTATAGCAATTGCTGGAATCATGGGACTTAATAACTCTGAAGTCAGTGAACAGACTCAAAATATTATATTAGAAGCTGCTATATTTCATCCAACTACTATTAGAAAAGGTGCTCAGGCACTTTCTCTTCGTACGGAGGCATCCATGAGATTTGAAAAAAATCTTGATCCGGAGATGACTATTCTTGCATTAGAAAAGGCTATATCTCTTTTCCTTGAGTTACATCCTGAAGCAAAAGTTGCCAGCAGTATTACTGACATCTATCCAGCGCCAAATGCACCGGTATCTATAGATCTTTCATACTCATTCCTGAAAGATCGGATTGGAGCTCCCGTAGAGACAAAGGAAATCCAGGATATTCTTACTTTCCTTGGATTCATTATCGAGGAAAAGGACAGTGATAATTTTACTCTCCGTGTTCCAAGCTGGCGGGCTACAGGAGATATTTCTATGAAAGAAGATATTGTAGAAGAGATTACCCGTATTCTAGGATTTGGAAATATTACACCAAGTATTCCTGTGCTTCCGATTACACCCAATGCAGCTCACAGTGAAGTGGAATTTAGAAATTATCTTAGAAACCTACTCTCTACTCAAGCAAATCTCCAGGAAGTACAGCATTATTCTTTTTATTCAAAGAAAGATCATAAAAATGCACTTCTTACCCAGGAGACTATTGCGATCATGAATCCCCTTTCCTCCGAACAGGAAATGATGCGTACACATATTGTGCCTCACCTCCTGAAAACTGCAGCAGAGAACTTAAAGATTTCTGATCATATAAGTGCTTTTGAAATAGAACATGTCTATCCAAAGGTTGAGGGAAAATTCTGGGATACATCAAAGGAAAGATCCTATGAGACTGCTCATCTGGGTATCATAGCCGCACATACAGAGGATATGAAGAATACCTGGGATCATCCATATTTTCATATTAAAGCCCTGCTTGAAGATATTTTTGCTGCTCTTCACCTGAAAGAGAAGATTACTTTCCAGCCAATCAGTAAAGAAATAACTGAAGTCCAGCACTGGGTACACCCTAAAAAGGCTGCTGAGATTGTGGCAGGCGACAAAGTACTTGGAGTGATTGCGGAGGTACACCCCATGGCAATGAGTAATTTTGATATAAAGAATGCTCATGTTGCTGCTCTAGAACTCGATGTTAGTATGCTCCAGGATATTTGCGGAGAAATTTCTTATACTCCTGTATCTCAGTTCCCTGCAGTACGGAAAGATCTAGCTTTCCTCATGGATAAACGTCAGTATGTGGGAAATGTACTGGAAACTCTAGCTTCAGCAAACAGCCTCATTAAAGATGTGGAAGTATTCGACATTTATGAAGGTGAACAAGTTCCATCAGAGAAAAAAAGTGTTACATTTGCTCTTACATTGAGTAATCCTGAGAGGACATTAAAGGACAATGAAATTCAGGAAGTAGTTAAAAGCGCAGTAAATGCTGTTGAAAAGGAATCTGGTATTTCAATGAGATAATAAGAAAGACAAGGACGCGATAATTGAGCTCAATATTAAATAATTGAGCTCAATTATTGCAGCCCAAATAATTAGAGCCCAATTACGAGCCCATTTATTGAGCTCCTGCGCCCCCTATGTTACAATGAAGAGTGAATATCAATTCTCTCAATTATGCTCTACCTCCTTTCAGGAAGTCAGCTCGAAAAAAACGGACAAAATATCTTTGGTTATTTTCTACTATTCCTGCGTGGTATTATAGCAACAGTGATTGCCTATATTGCTTCCCACTGCCTTTTCAGAAATGGTGTACTTACTGTTACTCTTTTTCTGACCGTAATCCAGCTCTATGACTTACTTCATTATCTGCTGGATAAGAATCATGAAAGTATTCAGACAAGGACACTTGCAGCATTTAAAGCGAATATACGTCTTGTACTAGAGTTTTTTTCTGTATTTCTAGGTATTCTTCTTACCTTAGTTGCAGCCTTTGTTCTCTTCTCAGAGGCTACCGCATATTTACAATCAGAGAGTTTGTTTATACCTTTCAGAGAACTCATAACCTCCAATCATGCATTCTTCTCCTTTCCAGACTTTATTACTATTCTGATTAATAACTTCAAATTATTTTTAATCTTTTTTCTTTTCTCCTTAGTTTTTAGATTAGGAGTTATTTTTGTACTTGCAGTCAATGCGACCATTTGGGCATCAATTATAGCTACTATTACGGTTAATGGTGATTTTCTGCAACTGCGATTACTAAAAGCACTGCTGATTATCAGCCCGCATATGATTTTAGAAGTATGTGCTTATATAGTCTGTGCACTGGCGGGTATATTTCTTTCAAGAGCCCTCAGTAAATATCACCTTCTTACGCTCAACTTTTTTAAACCTGCAGAGACCTCACTCGTCTTATTATTATCAGGTCTTGGATTGTTAATCATTGGATCCTTTATCGAAGCAGTTATTGCTCCAGTTGTACAGACAATGATACTATAATGCTACGTCCAGAATAAATTCAGGATGACGATGACAAAGTATATTTTTTCATTAGAATAAAATCACTACTTTATAGTATCCTCATGCACAAAACACTCTACCTCGCATATAGACCACAAAATTTTGATCAGCTTGAAGGACAGGAGCATATTAAACAGACGCTGAAAAATGCATCAAAGCTTGGAAAGCTTGCTCATGCATACCTATTTGCAGGTCCAAGAGGGACAGGAAAGACATCCACAGCGAGAATACTTGCCAAGGCAATAAACTGTCTTAACCCGCAAGAGGACGGTAATCCGTGCAGCATCTGCGAGATTTGTAAAAAAATTGAAGAAGGTCAAATGGTAGATGTAATCGAAATCGATGCTGCTTCCAATAGAGGTATTGATGATATTCGTGACCTCAAGGAAAAGGTAAATTATGTACCAAATATTGCACGAAAAAAAGTATATATAATAGATGAGGTACATATGCTGAGTCGGGAAGCATTTAATGCTCTCTTAAAAACTCTTGAGGAACCGCCTGAGCATGTACATTTTATACTTGCCACTACAGAGCTTCAAAAGGTACTACCTACTATTATTTCAAGATGTCAGTTTTTTCAATTTTATCCTCTTACAGTGGATGAATTGAAAGAGCGCCTGCAGCTTGTATGTAATAGCGAAGGTATCAAATTTGATGAAGATGCCATTGCATTGATAGCAGAAGAAGCTCGTGGTGGAGCACGTGACGCACTTTCTCTTCTGGAAAAAGTAGCATTTCAATCAGATAAACTTACTATTGATCTTGTTTCATCTCTACTAGGTTCTGGCTTCGAAAGGGCTTATCGGGATCTTTTATCTATCCTGCAGAATGGAGATAATGAAGAGCTTTTTTCATTATTGCACTCAGTTCAAAAGAGAGGGTTCCCTATTGAACAATTCATGAGAGGCTTCTTAAGTTATGTGCGAGGCGAGATGATATCTGTAGCGATGAAATCTACTTCTCATTCACCAGATCTTCTGTTTTTAATGAAACTCTCTGAGGAGGTCGAAAAAGCACTTCAAGAAGCTAAATACAGTGCAGTTCCAAATCTTCCATTTGAGCTGCGGCTTTTAAAACTTAAAATGGATATTCCGACAGAAATTATTCTCACAAAACCTTTAGAGAAAGAAGCAGTAAAAGAAAAAAGTATAGAAAAAAAAGTCATTCAGGAAAAAGCTGAGACAAAGTTTGAAGATAAAGTAGTCATCTCATCTCCTAAAGTATCAGAGACACCAAAAGAGGCAGTAGTAGAAAAAACTGAAAAGAAAGAAGAGAAGGAAGAAGCAGTAGTGCAGACTAATGAGAATAAAAATGATACTAGTAGTGCTGAAGGTGACTCTTCCCTTTCACTTACAGTTCTCAAACGCGACTGGAATATCATCGCAGCGAAGTTATCCAAGTCCATAGCAAAGCTTACCTTCGGACGGCATAGCTTTCCACGCGAGATTCAAAATCATCAGCTGATACTTGCTGTCTTTGGAAGCCTGCATATGGAAAAGGCAGAGGAACATAAACAAGCACTTGAGGCATTATTAGAAAAAGAATTTCATGTAAAACTACGTATTACCTTTAAGCTTGAAAAACCAAGTGACGCACCTGCTGTGCCACATTCTCCTGCAGGAAAAAAAGAATCTGAAAAGAATATTACTATGTCTGAGAAAAAAGTAGATTACTCTAAAATTGCTGATTTTTTAGGAGGAGAACTTATATAATAAATACTTATCATGCTCCGTGTCATATTTATGGGAACTCCTGACTTTGGAGTACCTGCCCTTGAGACTCTTGTCAACGATCCGCGGTTTGAGGTAGTACATGTGTTTTCACAGCCAGACAAGCCGCAAGGCAGAAAACAGGAAATTATGCCTACTCCTATTAAGGCAGTCGCCATGAAGTATAATATTCCTTGCTCTCAGCCAGAAAAATTAAGGTCTAAAGAAAATATAGAGCTAATCCAAAGTCTGTCTCCAGACTACATCTTAGTAGTTGCCTACGGCCGGATTATACCTAAAAGTATTTTAGATATACCAACATACGGATGTATCAATATTCACGGCTCTCTCCTTCCAAAATATAGAGGAGCATCTCCTATTCAAGCGGCACTTTTACATGGCGAAAAAGAAACAGGAGTCACTATTATGCTGCTCTCTGAAGGTATGGATGAAGGTGCTATGCTGCAGAAAATAATCCTGCCTGTCACAAAAGAAACTACGAGTGAGAGTTTATTTGAGGATTTAAGTGTACTAGGAGCAAAAATACTGCCGGAAGTTTTAATAGGCTACGCAGAAGGAACAGTGAAGGCAGAAGAACAAGATATATCTCAGGCCACCTACTGTGGAAAAATAGAAAAAGAAATGGGTGAAATACATCCGGATAATGAAACAGCAGAAAATATCTATCATAAATGGCAGGCATTTACACCATGGCCAGGCATTTTTATGTTTGAGGAAGGTAAAAGAATAAAGTTACTTAAGATCGATATCATCGAAACAAAGTATCCGAGTACACACTTTACTCATGCTGATAAAAAACTCTTCCTTGGTACAGCAGCCGGAAGTATCGAAATTCTTGAATTACAACCTGAGGGGAAAAAACCAATGAGTGCTGAAGCCTATATTTCAGGACTTAGGAAATAGTCATTGATATTCCTGTACTGATTTTTATCAGCATAAACTCCGTCAGGAATCAATCCAGTCAATCAATAAGTTTACTTTAAGTCGCATCAATATTGCGTTTTGCACCAGCTTCCTTATACTGCTTTTCGTATATCTTTTTTGCATTTCGTCACATGGCTGTTTCACAGGTAACTATAGAAAAACTCCTTTCCGATCTTCTCGCAATCAGAGAAAAAGTTGCAGATAATAAAGCAATTCTTAGACATTATAAAGTACAGTCCGAACAGCTCGCACAGCTTAAAAATGCATATAAAGAACTCAAGAGACAGATCGACGATGAGAAGAAAAGAATCGAAGAGGAGTTCTTTTTGGATGTAGATTATGAGCAGGCAAAGAAAGATGAACTTACATACAGTACCGAAGTAAAAGAAAAAATCGGAGAGTTGAAAGCCGTTCTTTCTCAGGTAGAGAGAACAGAGGATCTTGTAAGTCTTGAGTACAATATCAATAACGAGCCTCTTAAAGTTCAGCTTGAGAGAGTCATGAAATTTTATGTGAATGGGAATGAGCAGAGATAAAATTCTTTAGAATGCAGTTTTCAGTATTTCGCAAATAGATTTTCTCTGCTAATTTTATTCATCATAATATAAAGTAGGGTACTTTTTTTGACTCAGAGCTACAGAAGACGTATAATATCTTTATATTATACTATGTATTAGATAAATTATGGAGAACATGGAGAATTTATCTTTTGAAAATCAGGATGTTTCCAAGATAAATGAAATTAAAAAAGATAATAATGAAAATATCAAAAGTGTAAAAAATAAATATTCAGAAGATTTATCTGCAAAAAAAGAATCTGCTAGATCTTCCTTAGAAAATTTAAATGCATATGATAAATTACTTCTCCGTAACCTAAATGTTCCTTCTGAAGCTAAAGTACAATATGTCGGAAAAATGAAGAATGGAGGTGATATAGCTGTATACAGTACAACTGATGACTTCAGAGACTTAACTTTATCCTTTGTGGAACCTAATGGAGATTTAGTTAAAATTAATAAGAACACTGCTGCAAAATATGTAGCTGATCAAGGATTAACAAACCCAGAATTGAAAATAAAGAAATTATCCAATAGTCCTATTAGTCTCACGACAATCTTTCTATCTGGTAGTAATAAAGACGGTGAAGAAGTTAATCTTGCACATTTTTATTCATTTGGAGGTTCTGCTAACTTTTCCAAAGATGATTTAAAGAATAATAAGACATCTGACATCACCACAAAAGCCAGTGAATTAAAGACTGCAAAAGAGTTTATGGACGAAAATGCTAAAAAAACACTTGAAGAGGATATGTTGTATCTTAGAAATCAGAAGATTAAATAACTCGAAGAAACATAATGCATCATTTACTTAACAATGATTAATAATCTAAACACTCCAATTCACTCTGTGAGCAAACTAGAAGTTTGGAGAGCAATAAGAAGTTATATTTTTGAAAGCATGGATAAGAACTTAATGAGTTCTGAAAGAGGAGATGAGATTTTAAACTTTGTTCAAAGTTCGATAGTAGACATTGAGACTCCTGAAGAATCAATTGACTACTGTGATACTATCATTATGAAATTTCCTGAATTATCAAAAGTAAAAATCAAATTTGAAAAACAGTATGCCAAAGAATTAGATAAAAGTATTTCTAAAGTATTAGATTATTTAATGCAAAACTTGAAAAAGCAAATAAACTTATGGAACTAGTAGAATCTAAGCAGAAAGATAAACTAGCATTTGATGTCTTTATTGAGAATCTTATGGTTGAGTACTCATTTCTTTTTATTCAGTAAACAAATAAAGATCATTTGCTTACGACTACCCACTCTATTTCCACCATCTTCCCTAGCCTCCTAAACCAAGTCCTCTGTCTCTTTGCATACTGCCTAGCTGCAGCACAAGTTTGTTCAATCATCTCTTCCCTACTGATTTTACCATCCAGAAATTCACCTACTTGCTTGTACCCGATAGAAGTCATTGATTCCATCTGAAAAGTATATCCCTTTTCTAAAAGCATTTTTGTTTCTTCAATAATCGCATCTTGTTCAAACATTGATCGGTGTCTTATATTGATTCTTTCGGCTAGTTGAACGGCATCCCAATGAATTTCAATCACTTTATAATCAAACCTAGGTTCTTTCTTGACTGCTAGTTCCGACTTCTTTTTTCCTGTAGTTCTCAAAATCTCCAAAGCACGAATAAGATAGCGGTGGTTTTTGGGACTAAAAGATTCAGCAGACTCAGGATCATTTTTCATAAGTTCTGCATAAAGAACATCTTCACCTTTAATTTTCAATTCTTCTTCGATTTCTTTCTGAACTTTTTCATTGCGAATAAGAGGAGGCAACTCATAGTTTTGCAATAAAGCATTTAAATACAATCCTGTCCCTCCGACTATAATTGCAGTTTTTCCTCTGATTTGAATATCTTCAATACATTTCTCGGCTCTATCCTTAAAATCACTGACAGAAAAAAGTTCATCGGGATTCACCACATCAATCATATGGTGAGGAATTCCGTCCATCTCCTCAAACACAATCTTTCCAGTCCCAATATCCATCCCTCGGTAAATCTGACGCGAATCAGCACTTATAATCTCCCCATCAAGTTCCTTTGCCAATTTCACTCCGTAAGCAGATTTGCCGGAAGCAGTAGGACCTAAAATTATATATACAATTTTTTTTGTGCTCATATGCAGGAATATAGTACTTTCATAGTATCGAAAAGATATTTTATTTCAATAATAGAATTTCTATTTAGCTAGGCACAAACTGTAGTGATTCACCAGATCTCCAGATGAATCTTCCCTTCTCAAAGTTCTGCGTCCATCCGTATCCATTTGAAACGTTGTAGTAGTAATCCTCCTTTGGACTACCATACTTTGTAAGAAGAGGATCTGCACTTATGAGATCATAGTTCCACCATGGTACGACAAATATTTTACCAAGGGATGCATTATACATCAGTATGCCCAGTCCATCATTCGAGTTGACTTTAAATTCCTGTATGTAGTATCCATCCTTCATATTGATGTCACCAAGCATATAAAAGCTTTGACTAAGTGATGATTGTTTCATTTGGAAAGCAGTTTTGATATTTGCGGGTATATTATTCGCGTATGTGGCTTTATCTAGATCTATAATCTTTTGGTCGGTTTTTTCTAGCACCGGCAAAGCCAAATATTGTGTAATGAGAGATTTTGTCGTTTCTGATATCGGGAATCTATCCTCAATAAAGTATGGACTTAAATCCTTTTTTGCTACAGCACTCCAGAAGTACACAAACTGATTCATTCTCTCAGCAGGACTCAACTTAACAATAGAACGCAGCGTCGTCTCTCCCGTTTTATACAGTCTCAATGTATCAAAAAGACTTTGCTTATTATCTCCGATCAGTGCAGCAACTCGCATGAGGATACTCAGATAGAGGTCTGATTGATTCGAAATATTCTGTCCCTCCATCAAACTTGCAAAAGTATAATTGTTACTCTTATATCTAGGATAAAACTGTGCATAGAATCCATTACCCGTCATCATTTCGCCGCTTGTCATATAGACCTTATTCTGAAATTCAACCGGCTGTGGACCACGGTCAATGAGAGCAACAACCTTGATATTTGCAAAGGATTCTACCGAAGGACCATTGAACATATATTGCGGAGCACTTGTAACAGTATCAAAGTTATGACCGAATTCATGAGCAACCAAGAGACTCATTGCACCGGTTTTATTGAAGACATCTAGAGATTGTTTAAAATATGTATCTGCTACAATCGTAGTCTCACCCGCGCCGCCCGCGATGTTCCATCTCATATATCCATTCGGGCAAGTTGCAGTTGGAGTATCAGGATCTGCGATCGAAGCATTATAGTCACATTTAGACATGACTGTAATCGGACGATCATTATATGGAGCACCTCCAAGCATGTTTTTATATGTGTCGTAGACAAGATTCAGTGCTTTCATATATCTTATCGGATCTTGCAGAAGTGCAGTATCAGCAGGATTCATATCAAGAATCACATGTCCCTGCTGCAATACTCCGCTCTCTTTAAAAGCTGCTACTGCAGTGGCCTCAGCAGGACTGAGAGTTTTTACAGGTTTAAGTGATGCATTTTTTACTGTAAAAGAAACATTATCAGGTAATGAGAGAACGAATAGAGCTCTTTTTTTAGTGAATGGGGTGTATTGATCAGTAATCATCTGCGTATTTATTGTTGACCATGTATCTTTTATCAAAGATACTGAGTTTTTCTGAATTTGCCAAACAGCATTCTCACCGAAATTTGCTGCGTAACGAATAGTTAACTCTGCAGTTACATTTTGACTAGTTTTTACTGAAATCAATCCACTTAAACTATCAAATAGTACATTCATTGGAATATCAGAGACTTGCCATAAGCATTGTTTGAAATTCATTGGATAGGCCTTTCCAGATTTGCCGCTCGCATACTGTGATGCAAAATCAGGGCAACTTTCTGATATCCATGATTCGGGCAGAATTCCTTCCGACCGTATAAAGTCCTTATCACTTAGAAATTCCGTAGCTGTGCCTGGCGTCACTTGAGAGAGCTCTGTGAAAGATGTTGAGTAGGGATTCTTAATAGTTGTAAATGAGTTTGTAGTATTTGCAGTTGGAGTCCACATAATACTCTGATCGACTTGAAGTTCTGCGTTATCAATCTTCACTTTTGCATTAAGTGAATTTGTAATAACTAAACCAATGGCTAATGTTGATTCTCGAGATTCCATCACAAGAGGCAATGATGTTTGGATGGTTTGCCATGTTCCTGGTGCAACCATCGCAACTGTAAGGGAGCGTTCATCCATCATATTTGGTGTGTCACTACCATCATTATGTACAATAGCAATGTTTATTGGTGCAGCAGTAGTACCTTCATTATATACACTTACTTCAGCTTTCAGGTTTGCACCTTTGGGCAGTCTCACTGGCTGAAATTGAGAGAGACATACTGGAGTTTGTATAGTAAATCCTTTTCCGGCAATACCTTCTGAATTCGGGACAATTCCCTCTAAATTACATTGTTTGAGATGCCATCCATCAGGAAAAAAGTCCTGATTTTTATCCTCCTCAAAATTTCCATTATAAAGTAGAGACGTCACTGAAGTTGTACTAGGGAAAAGACTGCTTTGTAAGCTCGTGCCGCCTCTAAAGAAGAATATAGTACAAGCTACTGCAGCGAACAGTAAGAAAATATACGCGACTAAAGTAATTTTTTTATTCATTATGAGTTGGGATACTGAATGTTTTTCTGTTCAATGATACGAGCAAGGAGAACAGCAAACTCTCCACGCGATATCATATCGGCCGGATAGAATAATACTTTTCCATTCGCGTTTCTTCCCTTCACTACTTCATCTTCAGCAAGGACAAAAAGATACGGAGCATACCATGCATCTGAAGGTACATCCTGAAAGAACGTATATGCATAAGTAGGATGCAGACTCTTCCATGTATTGAAACGACTGATGATCCCACTCTCATCATAGAGTGCCAGAGCCAGCATTTTTATTGCCTCAGCTCGAAGGGCATACTGAGCAGGTTTGAATGTTCCATCAGGATACCCTTTAAGAAGTGCCTTCTTATACAATGTCACAAGTGAGGTATAATACCACTCCTGTATTCCTACATCTTTGAAAGGCAGACTTATAGTAGTGCCAGTATCTTCCATTTGAAATCCTACTTGAAGTATTTTTGAAATTTCTGCTCTGTTTATAGGATTATCAGGTCGTATATCACCTCCTGGATAGCCTTGCATCACTTTCGCAGAGACTAGAAACAGTATTGCTGATCTAGCAAAATGTCCGGCAGATAAGTCCCGCGGGACAGAAACAGTAGGACAGGTTGGCGGACAATACATAATATCTGTTTTCGAAGGTGATTGTGTAGTGTTAGTTACAGGTATTAGGCTATTGTTATAGCTTCCACCCCCTCCACCACCTCCTGAAGAAGTAATTACTGGCACTACTGTAGAGGATGTATTATTAGTATTTATTTGTAGGATTACCTGATTGATATTGGTTTGCACCCCATTATTACTAACTAGATTTTGATTGCTATTAGAGACGGATTGATTGGTATTCGACTGGATTTGTACATTAGTATTTGTCTGTAAAGGTATTGTATTTGTATTCTGATTACTCAAAGTTATAGAATTCAGATTTGTGTTCATCACTTGAGGTGCTGTATTTTGATTTTGTATATTCTGATTTACATTTGCTTGTCCGTTATTTCCAAGGCTATTGGTATTCTGCACATTGCTATTTTCGATATTCTGAGTATTCGTATTTTGAACAGGAGTCGTATTTTGATTACTCACATCTATATTGTCATTTATGTTCGTAATCAATGTCTTTTCCTCTGTAAAAGTTAATTCATCTAACATAAGATGCGCATTTCCGTCAGCATTTATTTCAATTGTCATATTGTCACTTACATCAGCTGATTGAGGTACTTTAAAGGTATATGAGACCTGTTGCCAAGTTTCATTAAGATATACATCTTTGTCACCTATTGGACTATTATCTGATTTAGATGGGTCATTAGTATAATAAAGACGGACATATGATCTTGTGCTTCCTGGTTTATCTCTCTTTGCAACAAATTTCAAGGTGTAGCTTGCACCAGGCTGAGGATGAATCGGCAAAGTTTTTAAAACAGTGTATGCACTTGATATTTTCATTTCTCCTGAATCGGTATATTCCGAAAAATCACTCTTATGAATATGCCAACCATTTCTCCACCAACGTACTGGTATTGTGGAATCAAAATTTTCACTATAAATAACGCTTGATACTTGTTGCGATAGCAGTGAGCTCTGCAGATTTCCTGTACCTAAATATATAATAAATCCAGCTAGTATAGCGCCAGCTGTGACAAGTAGAATTTTCTGTAGATGTTTGGAAAGGAAGGAACGCATAGAGTAAAAATAAGTACTTCTCTATAGTATACGCCTTATGGGGCATTTTTGACAAGAGATTATTTATATGTTTTTACATAAAAAAGAGAAACATTATGAGTGTTTCTCTTTTTGGTGAATATTGTAGAATTATTTACTTACGGATAAGCTCCACAACTGTCTCCACATGGTAGGTCTGCGGGAACATATCCACTCCCTGCACCCTTTTCACCGTATACCATCTTTGTAAGAATTCTAAATCTCGTCCCAGGGTAGTAGGATTGCAGGAAACGTAAATAATCTTTTTCGCATTAAACCTAGGAAGGAACTGTAAGGCATTCGGATGCATACCTGCTCTCGGAGGATCTAGAACTATAACTTCAGGTTTCTCAAAAATAAGTCTCGCAATTTCCTTCTCTACCTTTCCGCACATAAACTCAATATTCATAATATTGTTCATCGTAGCATTTACTTTTGCATCTTCCACAGCACTTACTTCAGATTCAAGAGAGAATACTTTCTTTGCAGCTTTTGCCAAATACATTCCGATTGTTCCCGTACCAGCATAAAGATCGAGTACAGTCTCACCTCCCTGAAGATCTGCAAACTCTTTTACTACATCATAGAGTTTCTCGGCACCATGGGTATTTGTCTGAAAGAATGAGTACGGTGAAATCTTGAAGAGGTACTCTCCTACTTTATCAAAAATATATTCTCTTCCATGGATTACCTGAATATTAGTCCCGACAGCTGTATCAGAGAGACTATCATTCTGCGTCCAAAGAACACTTTCAAATTTAACATTATCTTTTTCCAGTAATTGGAATTCATCTACAAGCGGCTGAAAAAATTCTACAGTATAATCCTCAGTAGCATTCGTTACGAGATTAACCATCATCTCTCCCGTATTTTTACCTTCACGTATTACGAGATGCCGTATAAATCCCTCGTGAGTTCTCGCATTGTACGCACTCAGCTTTCTCTTCTTGATAAAATCCTTCACGATCACAAGTACCTGATTTGCAGTCTCACTTAAGAGAAGACAGCTATCTACATCAACAATTTTATCAAAACTACCTGCTCCGTGAAAACCAAGATAGAATCCCTCAATTTTTTCCGTCACTTCTTCTTTCTTCTCGTGATATTCTCCCTGACCTATATAAGCTAGCACTCCCGCAGAGAGCTCAAGTTTATTTCTATAAAAATACTGATCCGGACTTGGCACAATTGGCAGGAAATCATATGGATCATTTGCACGTCCTATATACTTCAGACTCTCTTTGATAAATCCTTCCTTTGTCTCAAGCTGCTTATCATAAGGCATGTTCTGCCATTTACACCCTCCGCATACTCCAAAATACGGGCAAGGAGCTTCTATTTCCATCGCAGATTTCTCGATAGTCTTGATCTTTTTTCCTTCCCAAAACTGTTTTTTCATCTTTGTGATTACTACTTCACACACTTCACCTGGGAGAGTTTGTGGCACAAATACTACAAGCTTTGTACTTGATACTTTTATTATATTTCCAGCCTCATCTTTTTCGTTTTTCTCCTGATCAATATATCCGATACCTATACCTTTATAAGCTAACTTTTCAATTTTTAGCTCAAGAACTTGTCCTTTTTTAAAAGGAAGCGGCTTCTTATCCATGAATTTATATTACAAAAAAATACATCCGCTTAATAGATTTGAGGTATGGAAATCTCCAGACTTAAGCGGATGTACTTTATCAAGAAAAGTAGAGGAATACAAGATGAGTAACTATTTTTTTACTTTTTGTAATAGAAGAGCTTCATTTTTCATTTCGATAGCATTCTTTACGCATGCAAATTCCTTCTGATCTATAGCAGTAATATTTTCATCTGACTGAAGCAATGATCGTAAATCTGCATCTTTCACATCAAAATCTATTCTTACTTTATTCACTTCCTTCTGATCTTTAGGAAGATTCACAAGATCAAGAGTATATTTCAGCTCAACCACTGCTGACTCATCATTAGGATTAAGTAGTCCGTCTAGTACAGCTTTATTGTAAAGTTTTCTTAAGACATCCACCTTTGTGATAAAGTTATCCTTTTCACCAAGATAAGAAGTCCGTTCAAACTTTTCATTAATACTTGAGAGTAGAGCACCATTTTTGGCTTTAAACTCTTTTTCATTCTCGACATCTATATGTAAAGCATCAAGATTATATACTTGTTTATGACCTTTCATCAAATACCAAGAGAAAGTATCATATACACTGTAGTTAGCGTTATCTTCAATATAGCTATTTACTGCTAGGATAAATTCATCCTTAATTTTATCTTTGGTCACCTTTTTTGATGACATCATTTCAATAGCATTCAGTACATTAAGCAGACTTGTCTTTTCCTCTCTTACAGAGATTGATTTTGAAAAGTCATTCACAAGTTTCTGTACCTCACTAAGTTTATAGTGTGACAGTCCGAGTATATATAAAATATCCTCTTTAGATGCAAGCTTTCTATCCTCTGCACCTTTGACAGGTATTTTCATAAAATTAAAAAGAAACTCTCCCTTTGAACAAATATTATTCTGTATTTCTCTATGCAGCTGTGCGTAGATATATTCATCCATTAATTCATACTTTTCCTTTGAGATCTTTTTTGCAGCATCACTTACTGCATCATACTCTTCATATACATTCGCCTCATCAATGAGATCATGTAACAATACTTTTATCCATGCCATCAACGCTGTGGGACTCTCTTTCTCTTTGATCAAAGAATTTTTTATCGTAGAAAATTTCTCAACTTTATTAGAAGTATCATTTTTTCCCTTTTCCTTATCAAGTCTCATATCGTTCCTTTCAACCATTTCTGACAAGAGATCCTTCTCCTGATCTTTATCAAGATTTGTAAACTTCAAAAGAGATGTATGAAATTCCTTTAAAGGTAACTGAATTTCTATACTTGTTTTTAGAGGGTCTTTCTTTTCAGGCAAGATCTCTTGTTTCTGTAATATTAATGTTTCCATCATAGGTAATTGATTTAAAAAAACTCCCAAGTGCTTGAGGCGTCTTGGGAGTTTTTGAGAAAGTTGTTTGTAAAGTGTTTAGCTTAACCGCATCTTCTCTATCTCCCGAGCCTCAAAATCCCACATACGAATAAACTTGACACAATACTGTGACATAGCTAGCGTAGAGACCTGGCTGTGAGATGTAGAAGCGTTCATAAAAATGAAACTATATAAGCTGAGGTGGAGTATATGAGGAAATTGAGAAAAGTAAAGAGGTAAAATGTAATTGGCTCGGTCATTGGGTGCGTATAATTGGGCTCTCATTATTAGGCTGCAATTATTAAGTCCAATAATTGCGCCCTAATTACCGAGCCCCAATGATGTGCGCCCAATTACCCCCTCACTTCTCCACCTTCCTCTTCCAATTTGACAAAACAACAGTATACTCTCATTACTTGTTTTAAAATCATATTTCATGTCAGGTCAGGATATCGTAGAAGACATCAAGGCAAAGCTCGATATAGTCACCGTTGTCAGTGAATATGTAGAACTACGTAAATCCGGCAGAAGCTTTAAAGCTCTCTGTCCTTTTCATAAGGAAAGCAGCCCATCATTTATTATCAGTCCTGATAAGCAGATTGCCTATTGTTTCGGATGTCAGAAAGGCGGGGATATCTTCAAATTTGTAATGGAAGTGGAACGCCTGGATTTTCCTGAGGCGGTGAAGTTTCTAGCGTGGAAAGCCGGGATTGAGTATCAGCCTCAAAAAATTTCATCCATTAAGAAATCTGATAAGGAACGGTGGTTCGAAATAATGCATACTGCTACTGAATTCTACCAAGAGCAGCTGCAGAATTCTCCAGAAGCAAAGGAGTATTTACTAAAACGTGGTCTCAACGAGCAGACTATTACGGATTTTAAAATAGGATTTGCTCCAAATTCCTATGATGATCTTTGGAGAGAACTTCGTGAGAAACACAGATATGAGACAGAGGAGCTTTTAAAAGTAGGGCTGCTCGCATTAAACGATGCGAAACATTATAACAAGTTCCGGGGACGTATTATGTTCCCTATTACGAATCATCTGGGGGATATTGTTGCCTTTGGCGGCAGAATCCTTGGTGATGGAGAACCTAAATATCTTAATTCTCCAGAGACACCAATTTATCATAAATCAAATGTTCTCTATGGTCTCTCCTTTGCAAAAGATGCGATCCGTGAAGCAGGATCTGTCATCATAGTAGAAGGATACATGGACGTGTTATCTGCATGGCAGGCAGGTATTCATAATATTGTAGCAAGTTCGGGCACAGCGTTTACGAAAGAACAAGTACAGCTCCTGAAACGTCATACTTCCACATTCTATTTTCTCTTCGATAATGATAATGCCGGCTGGCAGGCAACACTTAGAAATGCAGAAGTAGTTATCCCCCAAGATATAGAAGTACGCCCTATTTCGCTCAAAGCGCATAATGTAAAAGACGTAGACGAGTTCTTTCAGAAATATTCGAAGGATGAGCTTTTAAAACTGACAGAAGATGCAAAGCCATTTCATGATTTTGTACTTGCTCATTTACTAAGTAAATTTGATCCGGAAACTATTGAAGGTAAAAAGCGTATTGTGACTCTCTATCTCCCATTAGTAAAACTATTAACAAGTCAGATCGCTCAAGAGCATTACTTAAAACAGGTAGCATACCAAATGATGAGTACTGTAGAGGCAGTAACAAAAGAATTTAAAAAAATAAAAACTCCAAAAATACATGAAAATGTGAGTGCAGAGCTTTTCAACCAAACACACTTTTCTACTCCAGAAGCCATCTTTACAGGTATCCTTATTGCTTACCCCGAGCTTTACAGCGAAATTCATGACCATCTATACCTCGATGAACTAGACGGAGAGCTCCCAAATCATGTTTACAAGCTTATAAAAAACGAATATACTTTTTCGGGCGATATTTCCCAGATACATACACTCCTTCACGACGACGTGAAAACAAGGGTAGAAGTACTTCTTCTTTATCTGGATGAAGCAAATATCACGCACAATATCGATATAGCGCGCACTACACTCAAGGAGAAACTTATACTTCTCCAGCATAAATTAAAGGATAAACTCCTTCTAAAGCTTGCATACTATCAGAAAGAAAAAAATACTGAGGGTATGATTAAAACAGGCGAGCAGCTTTCCCAGCTCCGAAATACAATACATTCACCTTTTACATCTTAACTCCATAGTCACTATGACTACACCACCACGCAAAAAGAAAGCGATAGGCGATTTTAAAGATGAAAAATTACAGACACTAGAACCAGAGATCAAGGAACTTATAGAAAAAGGTCTTCAGCAGGGTTTTATAACTCATCAGGAACTTTCAAAGGTAATTCCTGACGCAGAAGATAGTCTTCAGCTTCTTGATGAGATTTATACACTTCTTATCGAGTTCGAGATTGAAGTAGTAGACCTTAAGGACACGCTCAAAAAGAAAGATAGTGAGCCTGCAGCTGTAGTCGAGGGACCAAAGGCTGAGGATCTTACAGAAGAGATCGAACCTGAAAAGCTTCTTGAAGCGGTAGATCTTCAGGCTATCTCAGATGATAGTGTACGAATGTACCTAAGTGAAATTGGTAAAGTAAAACTTCTTAATGCAAAAGAAGAGGTTGATCTTGCACGAAAAATTAAAGTCGGAAACATCCAGGCAAAGCAGGCACTTATGACTGCCAATCTTCGTCTCGTAGTCTCCATTGCAAAAAAATATATTGGACGAGGGCTTTCTTTTCTTGATCTTATTCAGGAAGGTAATCTTGGACTAGTACGTGCGGTAGACAAATTTGATCCGGAAAAAGGATTCAAATTCTCTACATACGCTACTTGGTGGATACGACAAGCAATTACACGAGCGATTGCGGATCAGGCGAGAACTATCCGAATCCCAGTACATATGGTGGAAACCATCAACAAGTTTACGCATACTCAGCGACGACTAGTACAGGAACTTGGACGTGAGCCTCTCCCAGAGGAGATCGCAGCCGAGCTTGGTATGGATATCAAGAAGGTAAAACATATCATGAAAATCTCTCAGGATATTGTATCTCTTGATGCACCAGTAGGTTCAGAGGAAGATTCAAATCTTGGAGACTTTATCGAGGACGTAAATACCGTATCTCCAGACGAAGCGACAAACCGTCAGATTCTCAAAGAGAATATTCACGAAATGCTTCAGTATCTTTCTCCTCGTGAGAAAAAGATCATAAAAATGCGTTTTGGACTCGGAGATGGAGTAGGTCATACTCTCGAGGAAGTAGGAAGAGAGTTTGGTGTTACGCGTGAGCGAATACGTCAGATCGAGGCAAAAGTTCTACAGAAACTCAAAGAACATCCAACAAGTGTAAAGATCCGTTCTTAAGTAACTCTTGTTCTTTTCTCAAAAATAAGTACAACTATAATACATATCCCATATCAATCACTATGGCAAAGCAAGTTCACCACTATATTACAGCAGAAGGTCTTAAAAAGCTCAACGAAGAGCTAGATTACCTCAAAACAGTACGACGTTCAGAAGTATCTGAGCGTCTAAAGGAAGCCATATCTTATGGAGACTTGAAAGAAAACTCCGAGTACGATTCTGCAAAGAATGATCAGGCACTTACTGAGGCACGTATTCGTGAAATAGAGGAAGAAATTGCAACAGCTGAGGTTATTTCAAAAAAAGCTAAAAAAGGAGGAATAGTAGAGTTAGGTTCTACAGTTACTGTCCGAAATATTGAAGATAATGAGCAGCTTATTTTCTCATTAGTAGGTAGTACTGAGGTTGATCCCCTTAATTCAAAATTTTCAAATGAGTCTCCCATTGGAGAAGCAGTTCTTGGAAAAGAAATAGGAACAGTAGTAAACTTCAAAGCTCCAAAGGGTCTTATGAAATATGAAATCCTTAAAATCGCATAATAATGATAGCTCATGGCTTTTTTCTTGAGCATATTCTCACCATTCCTATTATCGCATGGTGTATAGGTCAGGTTGTAAAATATATTATACGGGTTGGTAATTCACGTTTTAATAGAAAGTATATCTGGGGATCCGGAGGGATGCCCAGTGTACATTCTTGTTTTGTACTAGCTTTATCTACAGCCGTAGCCTTTAAGCATGGTATCAATTCTACTGAATTTGCTGTCGTACTTTCTTTCTCAGGTATCGTAGTGTATGACGCAATGCACGTACGCTATCAGTCAGGCGTTCATGCTACAGTTATCAATCAGCTTGTAGAAACCCATTCCTTTGACTTATCTAAGGATTTTCTCAAACAGTTTCCTCTCCATGAAGAGGTTGGACACACACCTTTAGAAGTAGCTGTCGGAATGATTTTGGGAGTGTTTGTAGGCACACTTCTTTCTCTTTACTAAACATATCTGTGTTAGTACTTTTAAGAAAATTGTGGTTTGTTTCTGTATTTCTTATACTTGCTTCTCTTTCACTAGGAGCACTTTTTGGATATCGTTTCAGCCTGCAGGAAAAGACGATACAGCAAAGAGGTGTTCTTTTCATAGAAGGTGAAGAGAGTGATGTGGCAATGATCCTTGATGACAAGACATCTCTTGTAACTCTGCCCTACCTCGATTCAAATATTGATATTGGAGAACATACTGTAAAGCTCTTAAAAGCAGGATTTCATCCCATTACTGTACAGTTTCCCTCTTCTAAAGAAAAGGCTGTTCATCTTAAAGTTGAGTTTACACCTGTAGAATCAAGAATCACTTCAACAAGTTTTACATCCTCAAAGGATTTAAAGCATTTTTTTGTAAACGATCATATTTTTCTTGAATATTATACAGATACACGAGTTCTTTCTTTTTTTGAAAAAGCTCCTTCATTAAAGCTTCACAAACCAGAGAAAGTATTCACGCTAGACTTCCTCGCAGAGAATGAAATAGTTGAAAAATTTAATTCGTTTAAGGATACGAAAGTACTATTAAAAACCAATCTTCATTGGAGAATATGTACTCTTGATACAATGTCGTGCACCCTTATAGACACAGATGTTCAAGATAATGTCTTCACTGAACAAAAGTCGCTATTAGTATTCAAAAAAGATAAACGCGAACTTTGGAGCATCCAAGAACAGAACGGTGAATTATCATCACCTCTCTCTAAGAATATTAAAGAAATTACAGCATCAACTTTACTTCAGAAATCTTCTCTTTCTAATTATGGATATATTTTCACATCTGCTGCAGGATCAGGAAATATTCTAAAACAAGACTTCTTTGGAAACTTAAGACTTAGTGAGCTCACAACTGGAACACTTCCAATAAAGGCGCTGCAGTTCAAGAGTGATGATAGTCTCCTACTTACCTCAACTGGTGCTCTCATATCAGAGAAAACTAAAAGTGTAATTGAGTCAGAGGTACAAGCCATCTATCCTCAACCGAAAGGAACCTTTATTATAAAATCTCTAGGAGACATCCTACTTTCATCCTCTACAGCAAAAGAGTTTCTTACAAGATTCTCATCTCAGCCTAAAGCAATTTTTACTGTAGAAAATGCTCTTTATGGATTTGTTGTTTTTGATAATGAGATACTTCACTGCGAGCAGTTCCACTTGCAGTACTGCACACATCTGTTGAATCTAGAAAAGTTCGATACTGTTTATTATTCTCAAAAAGAAGAGTTTTTTGTATTAATTAATACATCAAATCCAGACTCCATACTTTATACGATTTATTTCCTACCCACTGAAGATACCCTCACTTAGACCAGCTCAGATAAAGGATAATATATCTGCTTACATCTCACACCTCATACGTGCGTCATTGGCAGGTAGCATTTTTCTATCCATGTTCCAATTTGAAACCCTGATTTATTCGAATTCAGAGGCTATTGCTCTCGGTACAGATGCGATTTGGACACGCTCTTATCTCCATATAAGTGAAATCTTACTTCTCCTCTTTTTTTTCAGTTATTTTGCTAGATTAGTATTTATTCAAAATACAAAGAATATCAAAATACCATCTCTTCAGATCTACAGTATTTTAGGAATATTTATAGGTATAGTGACGAGCTATTTCTTCGCCAGTGATCCATGGCTTCATATTCTACGATCAAGACATGTATTGGAGGGAATATTACTCTTTTATATCCTCTACTCGGATAGAAGTCTGCACAAAACTGTTTTATACACAGTAGTCTTCGGAGCTCTATTTCAATCCATATTGATGGTGTTGCAGTTCCTACTAAACTCAAGTCTTGGATTATGGTTCTTCAAAGAGCCAGTACTCTCAGCTGAGGATCTTACCACAGCAAAATTTCATATCTCTGGAGAAAATCATATTAGAGCATATGGAACTTTCCTTCACCCAAATATTGCAGCAGGTGTTCTTTCTCTTTCATTGTTTCTTATATTCTATTTTAAAAAGAGCCTCTCTTTTCTTACGTCATGGCAATATAACTCTATTACCTTTTTGATACTGGCAGGAATCTTAGCCAGCGTTTCAAAAACGGCATATTTTATATTACTCAGTACCCTGGTGGTCTGGGTATGCATCCGCTCAGCGAAGACATCTCATATCTTTACATCACTACAAGAACGTACAAGTAGCCTTCTAGTAATTGAGAAAGATATCCTGAGAATACTATGGGCTATACTGATGCTTGCAGCTGTATTCTTTCTTCTATTCAGCAGTATATTCCTGTTCTTTGATTCTACTACTCTTACAGACAGGTTTCTTTTACTCAAAGCATCAATTCAGGTTTTATTGTCTCACCCTCTAGGTATAGGGCTTGGAAACTTTATACTCCATCTCAATCATCCTTCACTACCTCTCTTCTTTCCATGGGAATATCAGCCTGTTCATTCTTTCTTTATGCTTTTATTAAATGAGCTAGGCATTATAGGAGGCATATCAGCTATTATATTCTTTTTAAACATTTTCTTCTCCTTTTTTCAAAGGATGTATATTCATAGAAAACTCCTTTTCTCAGAACTAGGAATCATTATGACCTTCTTTTTGTATGCACTTATAGATCATTTCTGGCTCACTTCGTGGACTGGGTTTATACTACTCATTGTGATCCTTGGTACGATCTATTCTGAAGAATCTCATGATAAGCTAAAATAATTTTTTACAAGTACTTGGATTTTGGATATAATATAAGCATTAATACAACACATAAATATTCTGTCTATGAATCTAGAAAAATTTACCATCAAAGCTTTAGAGGCAGTTCAGGAAGCACAAGATTCTGCCAATAAACTCTCTCATAGTGAGATTACATTAAGCCATCTATTACTTTCTCTACTTCAGCAGGAAGGCGGTTTAGTGAAACCAATTCTAGAAAAAATAGGATCCCCGATTGCAGACATTGTACTTAAACTACAGCAGACTATTTCTGCACTTCCAACTATACAGGGAGAGCGTCAGCTTTTTATGGAAGCAAATTTTAAAACTGTACTTGAGACTGCTGAAAGTGAAGCAAAACAATTTGGTGATGAATATATAAGTACTGAGCATTTACTCTTAGCTATTACAAATACTCAGAGTACAGTTAAAGACATGTTGGAGCATTTTGGAATCAATTCCAAAGCTGTACATGCATCAATCAAGACACTTAGAGGTGGAGAGCATATCACAGATAAGGATCCCGAGACAAAACTCCAGGCGTTGAAAAAATATACAACAGATCTTACTGAAGAAGCCCGCACTGGAAAAATTGATCCAATAATCGGACGGGATGACGAAATCAGAAGAACTATCCAGATCCTCTCAAGAAGAACTAAAAACAATCCTGTTCTCGTAGGTGATCCGGGAGTTGGTAAGACTGCTATAGCTGAAGGACTTGCGAGAAGAATAGTAAGCGGCGATGTTCCTGATACTCTTAGAAATAAAAAGCTTCTTGTCCTTGATATGGGATCACTTATAGCTGGAGCAAAGTACCGCGGAGAATTTGAAGAAAGACTGAAGTCGGTACTTCAAGAAGTAGAGAAATCCCAAGGAAACATTATACTCTTTATAGATGAGCTCCATACTATTGTGGGAGCTGGTGCATCAGAAGGATCCACTGATGCCGGCAATCTTCTAAAACCTGCCCTAGCTCGAGGAAAAATCCATGTGATAGGTGCTACGACTCTAAAAGAATACAGACAGTACGTAGAAAAAGATGCAGCTTTGGAAAGACGTTTTCAGCCAGTTATGGTGGATGAACCTACAATGGAAGATACTATCTCAATCCTGAGAGGTATTAAAGAAAAATATGAGATTCACCATGGTATACGGATTTCTGACCCTGCTATAGTTGCCTCTGCAGTACTTTCTACCCGTTATCTTCCTGATAGAAGGCTTCCGGATAAAGCAATCGATCTCATGGATGAAGCTGCTTCTTCACTCAAAATGGAAGTAACTTCCATGCCTGCCGAACTTGAACAGAAAAAAAGAAAAATCATGCAACTCGAAATTGAACAGGAAGCTTTAAGAAAAGAAAAAGATGAAGCGTCACAAAAGAGATTAAAGGATATCCAAAAGGAACTTGCTGATATTCAGGAGTCAGCAAGAGAGATAGAACATGTATGGCTTGGAGAAAAACATATCATCCAGGATCTCAATAAGTTAAGAGAAAATCTAGATGCAAAGCGCGTACTGGCAGAAAAAGCTGAGCGTGACGGAGATCTTAATACAGCAGCGCAGCTCAGGTATGGCACTATACCAGAACTGGAAAAAACAATTACTGCTAAAACAGTTGAACTTCAAAAGATACAAGAAGATGGACATTCCCTACTGCGGGAAGAGGTCACCGAAGAAGATATTGCCAAAGTTGTATCAAGATGGACAGGTATTCCTGTGACCAAACTTGTAGAGGGTGAAACTGAAAAACTTTCCAACATGGAATCATATCTTGAAAAACGTGTCATAGGACAAAAGAATGCTATCTCTGCTATAGCTCACGCAGTACGCCGTGCCAGGAGCGGATTATCAGATCCCAGGAGACCGCAAGGTTCTTTCTTATTCTTAGGTCCCACAGGAGTAGGAAAAACAGAGCTTGCAAAAAGCTTAGCAGAATTCTTGTTTAATGACGAGGAACATATGATTCGTCTCGATATGAGTGAATATATGGAATCTCATGCGGTATCAAAAATGATAGGTTCACCTCCAGGATATGTCGGCTATGATGAGGGAGGACAGCTTACGGAAGCAGTCCGTAGAAAACCCTATTCTGTGATTCTCTTTGATGAGATCGAAAAAGCTCATCCTGAAGTATTTAATATACTATTACAAGTACTCGATGACGGAAGGCTCACAGATGCTAAAGGGAGAACTGTAAACTTCAAGAATACAGTAATAATTATGACGTCAAATCTGGGAAGTGCTGTTATACAGCACTATACGCCAAAGATAGCCGCCACCGAATCAGATATAGAAAGACAGAGTTTAGAATCCGCCCAATACGCGGAGATCATGGGAATCCTACAGAAACAGTTCCGTCCTGAATTCCTCAACCGAATCGATGATACCATTATTTTCCATGCACTTCGAAAAGAGGAAATTATAAAAATTGTCGATCTTCAGCTTCTAGAATTATCAGAGAGATTAAAGGAGAGAAATATAACTCTCTCTCTTAGTGAAAAAGCAAAACTCTACCTAGGTCAAAAGGGCTATGATCCTCTCTTTGGAGCTCGTCCGCTAAAAAGAATAATTCAGCAGGAACTTATTAATTCACTTGCAATCAAACTATTAGATGGAAGTTATCTAAGCGGCAGTACCATCAAAGTAGATCTAAAAAATGAAGAGCTTAGTTTTTCTAAGAAGTAAATAAAAATCCCCGATCACGGGGATTTTTATTTACTCACTCTCTTCACCTTTCTGTAATTCAGTCTTCAGAGCCTGAGTTTTTTGGTATGCTATCTCTTCCCTATCAATTCCAAGTTCATCTAGATATTCATCCTGTTCTTCTTTGGATAGACCTGCGAAGTGATCTTTTTCAGTGTCTGGAACAATTTGATCAAGTTCAAACTCCACTTCTTCTTCCACTAGTGCTTTAAGCTGAGCGAGTACTTCCTGCTGTTTCTCCTTAGGAAGATCATTAAAGCCCATATCTCCAAGAAATTCTGTCATTTCACTTTCAAAGGACGGATAATTCATACAATAGTGTAAAATTTAAGGTTAGGATGGGAGGATCAGTGATTGGGTGCACATAATTGGGCTGCAATCATTGAGCGCAATTACTTAATTATGTGAGCCATAATTACTGAGCCCAATTATTGAGCCTAATTATTGAGTCCAATTACTCACTTCTCCCCTACACTCTATCATGCACTTAAAAACCGGCAAGAAAATCGTTTTTTTTACTTTTTTGTTTTCTCTTCTTCCTTTATAATAATGCACGATAATTTTTCCAAATCTGACTATGCCTCTTTCTCCTGTAATCGGTCTTGAAATACATGCTCGTATCAATTCAAAGACTAAGCTCTTTTGCCGTTGTCTCAACGAAGCAGTCCCTGAACTGCCAAACAAAAATATCTGCCCTATTTGTACTGGACATCCTGGAATGCTTCCGAAACCGAATCAGGATGCAATACGGTTAGGAGTAAGAGCAGCACTTGCCATCAACTGTACTATAAATGAGTTTTCAAAATTTGACCGGAAAAACTACTTTTATCCCGATCTGCCAATGGGATATCAGATATCACAGTATGATCAGCCAGTTGCTGAGAATGGCTACATAGAGATAGAGAAGAAAGACGGTACAAAAAAGAGAATTGGAATTGAGCGTCTGCATTTAGAAAATGATGCTGGAAAACTCTCACATACATCAGGGGGAAGTCTTGTAGATTATAACAGAGCAGGAGCTCCTCTTATGGAAATCGTATCAAGAGCAGATATGAGAAGTATGGAGGAGGCAAGTCTCTATGCACGTATTATGCAGCAGACTCTACGGGCATCTGGTGCGTCAGAGGTGGATATGGAGAAAGGAATGATGCGTTTTGATGTCAATATCTCTCTACGCGAGAATGAAGATGCTCCTTTTGGTACAAAAGTAGAGATTAAAAATCTAAATTCTTTTAGATCCATGGAAAGAGCAATTATCTTTGAGATAGACAGGCAGACAAAGATGATCGAAAAAGGTGAAAAAATAACTCAAGAAACTAGAGGTTGGGATGATGAAAAAGAAATCACTATATCTCAGAGATCAAAGGAAGAAGCTGCAGATTATAGATATTTTCCAGAACCTGATATCCCACCTCTTACATTCACTAAAGAACAAATCGAGGAGATTAGAAGCGAGCTTCCTGAACTGCCTCACGCAAAGAAAGAACGCTATCTCTCTAGTTATGATCTAGAACATGATATAACAGCAGTACTTATTGCAGATCTCGAACTTGCTGACTTCTTTGAAGCAGTTGTAGAGTATACAAAGGAACCAAAACTCTCATCATCGTGGATAGTATCTATTCTGCTTGGGTTTATAAACGAAAAGAAAATTCATCTCAAAGAACTTCCTTTTGGACCAAAAGAAATGGCGATGGTCGTTTCTATGGTAAAAGAACAAGAAATATCAAGCTTAAGCGGTAAAGAAGTACTAGAAAAAATGATTGAAAATGGTAAAGATCCTAAAGTGTTAGTGTCAGAAATGGGACTACTTCAAGTCTCAGATACGAAAGCCATCGAAGCTTTTGTAGATGAAGTTATAAAAGATTTTCCTGCACAGGCAGATGAGTTTAGAGGTGGAAAGACTACTCTTCTAGGTTTTTTTGTAGGACAAACTATGAAAAAATCAGGTGGAAGTGCAAATCCTAAAATCGTCGGTGAAATAGTACAGAAAAAGCTCTCTTAAAAATGCCAACAATAAGAGTTTGCCATCCCTCTTACTTTCTCTTATACTTAGTTATTGTTATCCTGAACCTATTATACTTATGATCACAACTATGCAGGACGTATTGATTCTCGTATTATCCATTGGACTTGGACTTTTCTTTATAATGTGCTCTGTGTTTGTTGGGGCACTTGCTGCATTTGTTTTCTCACTGAAGAATCTCTCTACGAAGGGAGAAGAGCTTATGGATAATGTAAATACATATGTTACCATGCCTGCAACTCTAGCCTATACGGTGATGAATTTTTTCAAAGGCAGTAAGAAGGATCACTCAGAAAAAGAAGAGTAAGCATTCAGCTTCTTTTGTAAAACTTTCCAAGGAAAATATAATACTGCCTTTAGTATTCTCCTCATACGCCTAGGTTCCATTATAAGTCTCCAGAGCCATTCAATATGCAGATTCTGCATCCATTGAGGGGCTCTTTTTATTCTTCCCACAGCAAAATTAAAGGTCCCTCCAATTCCCATTGCTACCTTTACTCCAGCCTTCTCCAATCTTGGACTATTCTGCTGTATCCACATTTCCTGACGCGGAAATGTAAGAGCGACAAAGACTACCTCAGGAGCAGCATCTTCAATTTTAGAAAGTATTGCTTCATTTTCTTCTTTAGATCTAAAGGGAAATCCTCCACAGCTTCCTGCGACTTGAAGTCCAGGATACTTTTTCTCCATCGTTGCTCCAATCTCTTTATCTACTCCATCTTCCCCTCCAAAATAAAAGACAGGAATCCTTCTCTCTACAAATAAAGAATGTACTTTAAAAAATGTATCTGCTCCAGTAACAGTCTCAGGTATTATTCTCTGTAGAGCTTTTTTATTTATTACAAGATCAGCGTAGGTTTTAAGAAAAATCAAAATAATGAAGAGTTTATTTCTTATGTTTTTAGTTTTTTCAAGAAAAGTTGATGCCCATAAAATCCCATGCCCATCGGGGAGATTCCAATATGCAGACTGCAGTACTTCTTTATATTCTGGCAAATCTTCAGAAACCAGCATGATCTCAGGATTCGGCGTAAAGACCATATGCATTTTTTCTTCCTTTAGCATACGCGCAAATACTTCTGTCACTTCATCTCTTAGAGGTGTATGAAATGGTACATCCCAAAATCTATAGCGAACAGGTAGCATTATCTTGAAAAATGAAGATCTATTTTAGGAGGCGTAGTGAAGAGCGCTAAGGAAAGTGTGCTTAAAGCTAGAGAAATATCTCTTATCCCGGCATGTGAAATGCCTGTAACAGAAATAATAAGGATAAAGTATACAAATGCTGTATACGCTGCCCAATGAGTTTTCCATGGTATAAGTATCCATAATGCAAGCACTGTTTCAGCAGCACCACAGAGAAGCACAAGCTGAGTAACATTTATTTTTACATATGTTGTAAACCAGCTAGGAACAAAAAGTGCCCAGCTCTCTGGAAACAAAAGCTTTTCTACTCCAAACCAGGCAAAAATAAATGCTATCGCCACTTGAAGTATATATACCTTCTGCTTATACGTCATATGTATGAATAGTAACTAGAAATTGGTCTATTTATATCGTATTTGGGAAGCAGAGTAAAGAAGGAATAAGTAAGCAAGAGCTTAAGGGGTAAGCTAATTAATTTGGCTTCTCCTCTTTCTCTTGCTTTCTACCTCAATCCTCTTATCATAAAGTAAATTTATTAGTCTCATTTTATGCATATTCTAAGAAATATTTTCTTTTTAGCAGCTTTAGTCATTGTTACAGCCTGCACAAATAATTCGCTGCCTGCTTCTCTCTCTCCTGATACTAGTTATGCCTTTGGAACACCTGGCAGATTTATCATGGGTATTGATCAGAATGATGCAAGCCAGGCATCAAAATTATATGTAGTACAGCAGGATAAAGAATTTATATTTCTTAGAGAAGATACTAGTGATAGCATTCTTTGCTCAAATCTCTCTGGAAGTGGCTCATGTATCTCTAGAAATAAGAAGATCTTCTCGCAAGATGAGACAGCTACACTTATACGTGTTGCAGCACAATCTGTAAGAAGAATAGCCTTACGTGAAAGAAGTCTTTCAGAACCAACTATAGAGCTAAGCTCAACGAATCCTAAATTTACATCTGCAGATCCCGATAAAATGATCTCTAGTTTAAAACAGTATTTCCCGGCCAGAGTTGAAGTGGCAGCAGATCAATGCGCAACTTTAAGCAAAACAGATGAAAAGGAATTTGTATGTTTTTGGAATGACTTTATGCCATTTTATCAATACGTTGAGACTTCAGATATTCCTGTAGCAAGCATGAGAGCATTATTCTCATATAAAGATATTTCTTTAACGACTCAGCAAATGAATACTTTGCTTATTTCCATGCAATCAGACATGCAGAATAATTAAGTATATTATTTCATTGACATTTTATTGTTCTACATTATTATACGTCCGCTTTCATCGAGACTATCACCTAAGACGTGATGAGTGGAGACAAGCATTTCAGTATAGAAGCCAGACATTTGGGATGAAATAGATTCATATCATATGCCTGCTTCTATGCACTAGAAGTTATATAAAAAGGACTAATCTTTAAGATTGAGTCCTTTTTTCTTATCTGTACTTTTTTTCATGTTCAAGCAGCCACTTTTTTCTCCATAACTCACCTCCATAGCCGGTAAGACTGCCATCTTTTCCAATTACTCTATGACATGGAATAATAATACTAATTTTATTCTTCCCATTTGTAGTTCCAACTGCTCTTACAGCCTTGGGATTCTGTATATACTGTGCCTGTTGCAAGTATGATCTTGTTTCTCCATAAGGAATATCTAGAAGAGCATTCCAGACACCTTCCTGAAATGGTGTACCTGTAATCTTTAATGGAAGGGTAAATGTACTTCTCTTTCCCACAAAGTATTCATCTAATTGTTTTTTCACTTCTATAAAAAGATCGGAGTTATTATTTTCAATACCCTGAGCATCTCTAAAATACAGTCCTATCAGATGTCCTTGATCCTCCTGCAGCTCAAGGATGCCCACAGGAGAATTATAGTATGATCTTTTCATAGGAATGATTCTTAAGAGAATATTAAAGATCTCTCAAATGAAGCGTTCCTCCAAAATCAGTCTTTCCAATATCAAATCCCTTCATTCTCAAAATTGCGTAGGCTGTCACAAAGTGGAAGTAGAAGTTAGCAATTCCAAAATCCGTTACATAGTCTTCGGCAGTCTGGTATTTTCCTGGAAAATAAGGCATTACAATCTGGCGTGTATCAGCATCTGCATACTTTTCATCATCTATTCCTGCAATAAATTGATGTGTATTCTCAAGTCTCACAATAAGTTCTTCAAAAGTTTTTTCTTCATCAGCCATAGAAGGGTTTTCTACTCCTGATAACCTTGAATTCAATCCCTTTGCGTTATCGGACATAATCTGGATCTGTTTGACGAGAGGAAACATATCTGGAGCAAGTCTTGCATCCAAAAGTTCAGCCTCAGAAATTCCTTTAGATTCAAGCTGTGTCTCTATCTTGCGAATAAGAGCAATCATATTCTCTAATGCACCAAGAGTTATGTATTTAGTACCAACATATAAATTTGACATATATTTACTTTAAAAATTAAGCCTTTCGAGTATATACTAACTTTTAGTAAGTAGAAAGAGAATTATAAAATTATAATACAAAAAAGGGATAGCATATTTACTATCCCTTTTAAGTTGATATTATATTTCCATCAATTCCATGATTTCAAGATACGTCCCTGTCTGCATGAGATGAGGATTATCAGCAAGAAGTGCGGATACGGCTTCCTTTGATTCAGCAGCCACCACTGAGTAACCGCACACTTCATTAGAAGTAGCTTCTGTACCTTCTTTAGTGAGACGGGTATTTTTTCCTACAGGATTTCCAGGCTGAACTAATTCACTTTTATGCGCTTCCTGCCACTGTGCCCATGCATCCATACCAGCTTGACCTTCTTCCTGTGTCATAGAATTCCACTGCTCAAGAGTAGCCTTAGTTGCACAGTAGAGAACGAGAAATTTTTTCATAGTTATAATATGATAACGGGATATATGCATACTGTAATGTAACTCTGTATCAATGTACATTGTCATTTTATGAGAGTACTTTTTGGCTCGGAGTATGAGTGATAGTGGGAGTAGTTAGTACTTAGGGATAAATTTTTATATTCTATTATAAAAAAGAATTACGATGAACTTAGAGGCGTACCAAAATACACCAATGCTTTATGTTTGGGAATCCCTCTACGCCACAAAGAATATCAAATATTTGTAATTCAGGTGTAGGCTACGAGGGACATTCTTCGCTATATTAAAAAAAATCTTCGCCTGCGAAGATTCATTCCATTCTGGCTGTGCCATTCGTAGCTTCGCTGAGAAGCGAAGAATGGCGGAGAGACAGGGATTCGAACCCTGGAGAGCCTTTCGACCCTACCCGCCTTCCAAGCGGGCGCACTCGACCACTATGCGATCTCTCCATAAATGAATGCTTCCAGATTGTATGAGAAGAAGCTCCATAAGTCAAAGTAAAATATTTAGGGTAATCTTTGTCAAATCGCTGCACATAAGGTAAAATAAAGAGAAGATCTGTAATTACCTCAAATGAAATTCAAAAATCTGCAGTATTATATCTCACGTTTCTCCTATCTGCTGCTCATTGCAGCTATGCTTCCGATGCAGTTTACCCATGCAGAGTTAACGCCGGAAGCAAATGAATGGATCAATCAGACTACAAATCAGCAAATATCAGTAGGAATGCTTCCTGGGTATGAGGGTAATATCTTTAACTTCTTAAATAAGATTATACGTTCCTCTGTCTCCATCGCCTTAACACTCGCAGTGCTTATGCTCGTACTTGCAGGTTTTGCTGCTGTACAGGCGAAGGATTCTGCAAAAGAAGACTATTTTACGAAGGTCAAAAATGTTAGTACCGGTGTAGCTATAATTCTTTTATCATATTTGATCATAGCTGGACTTTATTCCCTTTTCTTTGCTATTTAACTCTTATAGGCTACAGAGATTATATTTCTCTTATTCTTCTCAGATAAAGTATGAGAGCTCTTTATAAACCCTGCATTTTCAAATAAATGCTCAATCTCTTTTAACTCAAATCCATAGTAATATCTATTTTCTGCCTTATCTTTTCCATCGCTTAAAGGGATTTCAAAAATTGAGGTTTTCTCAATTTGACGATCAGCATAGAACGGTAGTTCCAAAAGATTCCAATTTGTCATAAATAAAATTCCTTCAGGTTTTAAAGAGTCATAAAGTTTTTTTAAAAATAACTTATGCTCTTCAGGGTTTAACAGATGGTGAAATGAGGCAATTAATACAATAAGATCATATTTTCCTTCTTCTACTTTAAAGTTCAGCATATCTCCTTCTATCCACTCTAGTTTATCACGAAATCCTGCCTTCACTTTTGCTTCCTTTAAAAGCTCCGTAGAATAATCTATACCAGTATAGTGAGAAATATCTGCATGCTTCTCTAGATATGAAAAAAAACGTCCGCTGCCGCAACCGATATCTAAAACATTTAATGGTTTTTTAGCGAGGAGAGGTATAAGCACTTCAAACTCCTCCCAATGCACCTTGCCGTTTCTTGTTTCAGCAAATTTTGATGCATACATGTTGTAAGCATTCTTTGTTGATTCTTCCAATATTCTCTTGGTGCTATTGTATACGGGCAATTTTTTCATATAATACTTATGAATTTGTCATTTATCTTCCCAATGGATTATCTTCTTTTATTCTTGAGTAGTAGCGTAAGTACTTTACTCGGTTTTTTCTTTATATTCAAGTACTTTCCAAAGTGGGGTCTGCTCGATAGACCACATGATTATGGTCTTAAAAGAGCCGCTCTTCCGTATTCCGCTGGAGTTATTATATCCATAGTATTTATTAGTCATCTTTTATTATTTTTCCCGATTACAAAAGAACTCCTAGGACTTATATGCTCAGGGCTTATTATAGTGACAGTAAGCTTTATCGATGATTTCAAGCGTTTAAAACCATCCTTTAGACTTTTGATGCAGTTTCTAGCGGGTCTTATCCTCGTACTCTCGGGAATTGGTATAGAAGTAATAAGTAATCCTTTTGGAAGTGCTATAGATCTTCGGATGTGGACTATATCCTTTGAAATTTTTAGTCAACTCTTTGAGTTCACTCCTCTTGCAGACTTATTTACTATAGTATGGATAATCTTTGTAATGAATGCTATCAACTTTCAGGATGGAATTCCTGGATTGGTCTCAGGTATCGGATCCATTGCTAGTTTTACTTTACTTGGACTTAGCATATTGCTGATCATCTCCACCACTACTACTCTTGATGAAAAGCTTAATGCTCAGTATGTGGCTAAAATGGCGCTTATATTAGGATCAATATTATTTGTATTTAACAGATTTGACTTTTATCCTCCAAAAGTTGTCATTGGGGATAGCGGTGCAATGTTTATAGGATTTATCTTAGCTGTACTCTCTCTCTATACAGGTGGAAAGATAGCAACAACATTCATTGTGCTTGGTCTACCTCTTGCAGATCTGCTATGGGTTATCATTAGACGCGTCAGTAAGGGACAGTCTCCCTTCCAAGGTGATCTGAACCATTATCATCATAAACTGCTTCGTGTAGGCTTCTCAGAACAGCATACACTCCTCATAGCATATATGATGACATTTGCTCTAGGTATAGCTTCCATCGGCTTTCTATTCTATCTTAAAACATTTGGAAAAATGATTGCCATTGCAGCAATCATTCTTCTTATGTTCGTTATTAGTATGCTGCTTATCAAAAAGGAAAGCAGGCAGTTGAAAGAGGTCTAGAAATCTCTTTCAAAGCTATAATCGATACTATTACTATCTCCTCCTGGAAACAGATTGGAGTTTCCGCTTAGATTATCAATGATCCCTCTGATATCGTTTACAATCTCGTCATAATTGAAGAGGTGTCTTCCAATATCCATTCCTAAGAACTGACCTACGATATATACAATAAACACCGCACCTATGACAATAACAAGTCCTATAATTGCATGTCGAATTGTTCCCATTGCTTGTTTTACTTTGTTGTCATCACCTCCAGAGAATATAAACTTAAATCCCCCCCATAGAATATAAGCAACTGACAAGACAAAAGCGATCAGGATACTATATGCAATAAATTTATTTAGTGCCTCGATTGGTGACATAACCGGCTGAACGAAAGATAGTTGTGCCGCGACTACCGGAAAGAAATACATATATGTTTTTGGATATAATATAAGAAAGTACGATATAAGAAAAGGCAGCTGCTTTACTTAAGCAACTACCTCGTCTCTTTCTGGATCTATAATTTTCATATTCACTCTACTCTGTGTCCTGGAACCTACAACGCGGAGGAGTGTTTTAAGTGCCTGCGCTGTACGACCTTTTTTACCAATAATTTTTCCCATGTCTTCTTTAGATACGCAAACCTTAAAGAAAACTCCATAATCGTCTATCACTCTCTCTATTTTCACCTGATCATGATCATCTACAAGAGCATGAATAGCAAATTCTAGAAACTTTTGATCGTCATGCATAGGATAAAATTCCGAAAAAATAGAAAATATTGTCTACTCTAATTTTACTCGGACTTTTCTGCTTCTTCTTTCTTCTTGAAATGTACAAATTTAATAAATTTATCCATATTCTCATAACCATTCTTCTTCAAGAGTCTAGCAACTGTCTGAGAAGGCTGCGCTCCTACTGAAATCCAATATTCAATACGCTCCTTAATTCCTTCAAATTCCTTTGAAGTTGGCTTATAAGTTCCAACAGCTTCAATAAATTTTCCCTGTACAGCTCGAGCATGCTCGGCAACAAGTATTCGATAGTGAGGCTGTCCTTTTCGGCCCATACGGCTAAGTCTGATTCTGATCACGTGAAGTTTAAGTAATTATATAAAAGGAAAATTATGCTGCTGAAGATTCTGTAGAGTCTTTCGCTGACTCTGGGACAAGCTGGTCTGCAGAAGGAGCTTCGTTTGCAACAACTTCTTCCTTAGGTGCCTGTACAAGAGCAATTGTCTCTTCTTCTCCCGTAAGAATTTCTATAGTCTTAGGTACAATAAGATCACTTACATGGATAGAATCACCAAAGTTTTCAAGTACTGCAATATCTACTACGATCGTATGAATAAGATCAGTTGGAAGACATCGTACTTCCACTTCACTCATTGTCTCTACAAAAATACCACCAAAATTTTTCACTGCATTTGAAATACCAGTAAACTCAAGAGGAATAGTTGTAGTAATCTTCTCTTTAAGCTTCACAGCGTAGAAGTCTACGTGCATGAAAGTATCTTTCACTGGATGTCTATCTACCATATGGATAAGTACTTTTTCAGTCTTTCCTCCATCAAGTTCAAGAGTAACAATAGTGTTTCTTCCTGCATGTCGATATACTTTTCGAAGTTTCTCGGCATCTACTGAAATATGAATATTCTCTTTTTTATGGCCGTAGATTACTGCTGGAACCTGTTTTTCAGTTCGTAAATCCTTGGCTGCCTGTGATCCAGCGTTTCTCATCTGTACAGGAAGTACAATGTTTTCCATCCGTGTGTGTAAATGTTAGAAAAGTAATACCGTTAATTTTTATATATTGAGCGCCCTTCTTTAAATATGCTCTACAAAGATACTCTAGAAATTCGTTTTTGCAATAGTTTTTTAAAAGAAGTGAGGGAGAAAATGGATAGAAAGTAAAAAAGTAATTGAGTAAGAGAGTCATTAAGTAATTGGGGCTCGGTAATTGGGCTGCAATTATTGAGTTCAATTATTAGCGCCTAATTATTGAGCCCAATAACGAGCCCTTAACTGCTTAATTACCATTTACTCTCCAACTATCCCCCTCCTTCCTCTTTACTCTTTCTTTTTCTCCCGTAATATGTGGGAGCTTTAACATTTATGTTTAGAAATTATGATGGGAGATATAAAGCAGCTGATGAAACTTCAGCAGCAGGCAAAACAGATTCAAAGTAAATTAGAAAACCTACACATCGAATCAGAGGTTAACGGATGTACCGTTACTATTGATGCAGCTATGAATATTATAGATATGCAGATATCAGATGAGGCATGGACACAGGGTAAGAAAGTAGCTGAAACTTCTATCAAAGAAGCGACGCAGAAAGCGATGAAAAAAGCTCAGCAAGTTGCTGCAGAGAATATGAAAGATGTTATGGGAGGACTAGGTCTTCCAAATATAGGATAATTTTATCCCTCTTAATAGCTTATGAAAAAGTTCATTATTATCATACTCGTTTTTACTCTGCTCGGAGTAGGCTGGTATACATATAAAGAACAGGAATATAAAAAACATATTACTGAAAAACCAATCGCAGGAAGCACTCTTGTAAAAGAATTCACTGTTTCCAGCGGATCATCAGTCAAAAAGATAGCTCATGATCTCTTTGTACAAGAGCTCGTGGTAAATGAGGATAGCTTTTCAAGATATGCTGCAGAACAGAATAAGGATAAAGACATTGCTGCAGGAACATTCTATATTACTCCATCACTTACTATTCCAGAGGTTCTTAAAATACTGACAGGAGAAGTGGTACCTACAAGAGTGCGTATAACTATACCAGAAGGATATAGTGTAAATGATATAGGTGCAGTACTCATCAAAAAAGGTCTTGTCACAAAGGCAGAGTTCGATGAGTGTATCAAGGGAGGATGTGATTTTAAAAGTGATTTTTCTTTTCTACCAGATAATGATTCTCTTGAAGGGTATTTATTTCCTGATACCTATTTTTTCGATCAAACGAAATTTACGCTTAAGAGCTTTCTAGGTCTAATGCTTCAGAATTTTGAAGACAGAGTCGTCAGTGGAATAAAAAAAGATATAGAAGCTAGCAAATATTCTTTAGACGAGATTATAAAAATGGCGTCTATCTTGGAGAAAGAATCAACACCACGGGATGATCAGGAAATCGTATCAGGTATTTTATGGAAGAGACTTGAAAACGGTGTACAGCTTGCAGCAGATGCAACTACTAGATATATCAAAAATGATCCTCTGGCTCCCCTGACATATAAAGAATTGCAGTCAGATAATCCATATAATTCCAGACGAGTTAAAGGACTACCACCCACTCCTATCTCTAACCCGGGAATGCTGAGTATCCAGGCAGCACTTAATCCTAAAGACAGTGCCTATTGGTATTATCTTCATGACAATGACGGTATCATTCACTTTAGCCGTACAGAAGCTGAGCATAACAAAGCAAAAGCTCTCTATTTAGAGTAATTCTATTTCTCCTCGTTCATTCATGAATCAGCAATTTACTGCTACTAAAATAAAACCTATTGTATTGAAAGTACTTCGAATATTACTCTATATTCTTATTGCCTTTATAGCATGGGTAATTGTAAGTATGCATACGCTTGTGCGGTTTTTTCCTCATACATTCCAACTCTCCGGATTTCCTTTTAGTAAAACATATCTTGTACTCCTACAGAATAATGCAGAGCTACGTCCTGGAGGAGGCTTTGTTGCTGCTTATGGAGAACTGCACATACAGAACGGTCTCTTTCCATCTTTTTTCATAAAAGATGTATTTACTTTGAAAGGGTATAATGATGATAAAATTCAGGAACCACCTTATCCTATGGGTGACTTACTCCAGAATAAATATTATAAAGGTTATAGTTTTCATGACTCAAACTGGATTCCAGACCTCAAAACATCTGCAAAAACTACTCTCGAATTCTATAAAGAAGAATTTCCAAATAAAAATATAGATGGTATTATTGCTGTTAATTTTTCTGTTGTTGAAGATCTTCTAGGTATCATAGGTCCCATAAATGTAAATGGAAAATCTATAAGTAAAGATAATTTATTTCATACAATCCAGTATGAACAGAATAATATTGATCTGCATGATATTGCTCAGCTGCAGAACAGAAAAAGTATCTTAAGTATTATAGCTCCTGCCTTTACAAAGAAACTCATTACGTCACTTCCTAAATATCCTCAGATCTTTACACTGCTTGGAAATGATCTTGATTCAAAGGATATTTCTCTGTATTTCACCGATGAAAATCTTGAGAAATCATTCCAGAAATATAAATGGACAGCAGATTTTCCTGTATCTGAGAATAAGCGGGATATTTTTGGTGTCGTAGAAGCAAATCTTGGGGGCATGAAATCAGACCGTTATATCAGCAGATCTTTTGAATATTTCGTTAATTTGAAGAAATCTACAGATATTACTTCTAAACTGCAGCCTGAAGCAAAGGTTAGACTTGTCTTTAGACATAGTGGTGACTATAATCCCCCACTGAGTCATGTCTATAAAGGATATGTGCGTATATATGCTCCAAAGGGCTCTACGCTACTTCCTGGTTATAGCAGCGATATTGAGCCATACCAAGAACTTGGATACACCGTATTCGGCAAAAAACTAGAGATAGAGCCCAAAACAACTTCTGTCATTGAATTTGCATACTCTCTCCCTCAAGATGTAATCTCAGACAATACTTATAATCTCCATATATTTAAACAGAGCGGTGTGGAGAATACAACATATACTGCTAGCGTTAGTACACCTGTTGATCATATTATAACTTCTCAGGACTTTAGAACCGCTGAAAATTCAGCCTACTTTACTGGTAGCTTAAAGACAGATCAGGATCTCCATCTTAAGTTTACAAATGATTCAACCCCCCCAAGGATTACAAATCAGGAGTTTATTGATGTAAACAGAATAATACTCCAATTTAATGAACCTATTCTAGAATCAGACTGTCTTAATATCGAAAATTATACAGTACTTGATACAGATTCAGTAGTAGTAGAAGCATCTAGCCGTCCAAAGGTAAGATTTATAAAATGTGAGAACAGACAACTCACCATCTATACGCAAAACATAACAAAACAGCCAAACGAAAAATTTACAGTGGAACTTACAAATATACGGGATCTTTCAAATAATATTCTGACACCTAACCCTATGAAGATCACTGTGATTCAAAGGCTTGGGGAAGATAAATAGGAAACCACAATCTAGACAAATGACAAGTTCCCTGCCCTGACAGAAAAATGCAACTATAGTATACTATTAAGAATGTTTATAATACCCGACATGAAAAAGAAATTCACATATTTGACTCTGAGCCTGATCCTTTTTTCCCTGTTTTGGACAGATATTTTTTCTCTATCTTTCCCAGTTCACGCTCAAGGCTCAGTGACTTCAGCACAGACAGATCCAGAGAAGGAGATAAAAGATCTAGTAAACCGCTTGAACGCACGTCAGAGTCAAGTACTGAAGAACTGGAATTCAAAACTTTTCTATTCTCAGACAGAGCTTGATAACGAAAAGAATAAGCTTGATTCCCGGGTATCAGAACTTACTCAAATAACTGCTGATATCAATAATTATCAGCAGAAAATTGAAGGTCTCAAGAAAAATATTGTCTCCCTCACAAATGAGCTTGCACTTCTTGATAGCGAGATAGAACTTACAAAGCTTCAAATACGGAATACACAGATACAGATACAAGAAAAAGAACAGGATGTTACTGAAAATTATGAAAAAATTAATCTTACGGAAATTGCAGGCAAGGAACAGGATAGAATTGTTACTACCTATGTAGAACTTCTCTATAAACAGAATCAGGTTTATTTTGCACCTGAAAAGAATATTTCAAATGATGTGTCCTACTTTGTGACTCAAAATGGTATAAATGACATTTTAACTGCAAATAAATATGCAACCATCCTTCGTAAAAGCGGAAGCGATATCCTAGCAGATCTGCAGGACGTAGATCTCCTTTTAAATATCAGAAAAAAACAGCTTACAAACGATCAGGTGCGTCTAGCGGAACTACAAAAGTCCTTCTCTATTGCTCAGCAGACTCTAAGTCAGCAGAAGGAAAGTAAACGTCTGCTTTTAGAGAGAACCCAGGGTGAACAGAAAAATTTTGAGATTCTCGTTGAAGAAAACAGAAAACTACAGGAAGAGATCCAGAAAGAAGTTCTCCTTCAGCAGGAAAGCATCAAGGAAATTGAAACTAAACTTGAGGCTTTTCAGAAAAATATTGCCAGCAGCTCTCTTTCACCTGAAGAAATTGCAGAACGTGCAAAGATCCTTGCACAGCTTGGTGAAGGTACAAATGGTAAACTCGGTCTTGATTGGCCGGTTCCACCGCTAAGAGGTATAACCGCATATTTCCACGATTCAAGCTATGTGAATACCTTTGGAGTCGCTCATAGCGCCATAGACATACCTGCACCTCAGGCAAGCGAGATCCATTCTCCAGCTGACGGATATGTAACCAAGGTAAAAGACAGCGGTCTTGGATACAGCTATATCATGGTTGCTCACAATGGAGGTGTCATGACTCTCTACGGTCACGTAAGCAAGATCCTAGTAACCGCAGGTGATCTAGTCAAACGTGGAGACATCATAGGACTCTCCGGAGGTACCCCTGGGACAGCCGGAGCAGGATGGATGACCACAGGAGCACACTTGCATTTTGAAGTCTTCCAGGACGGAAAACATGTGGATCCGTTGGGGTATCTGGATAATGGGGTGTTGAAGAAATAAGGGCTCAATATTGGGCGCACATTATTGGGCTCAATTATTTATAATTATCTACTGTTAAAATTCTTTAATGATTTATTATCTAAAATCATTTTATTTAATATGTGTAAAAGTTCATTTAGCTGATCTTGAATAATAGATAACTGTGGTATAAGTACAAATTCCCTATCTCTAAGTATATCAAGCCAAAAGTACACTTCAGTTAAAGATCCTATAGCATTGTAGTAAAATTTATTTTTATCCGAATAGTGATATCGTCCATAGCCTTCTGCAATATTTGCTCCAATAGAGTCAACACTTCTAATAAATTGTCCTCCTGGATGAAATTTACATTGAGTAGATAACTTATTATAAACCTTCCAAGCATTACTACTTAAAATAAGCGCATTTTGGTATGGTTTAAAATCCTTAAGTAGAATTACAGTCATAATCTCTTATTATAATATCTTACTATCCATAATAATTATTCTTTATCAATAAAGATCTGTTGTTCAATAATACTAACAGTTATTGAGCCTAATGATTGAGCCTAATGATTTTCTTATTTAATTACCTTTCAAACTTTCTATTTTTCCTTAATATCATGATGATAACTTTTTTCACTTTTTCCTGTGCAACAGAAGAAACACTCTATTGATTACCTCCTTCTCATCCTTGTTTTCCTTCTTATAGTTTTTGGCCTTATCATGGTCTATAGCGTAAGTGTGTTCAGCTTTGTTTCTAGTATCAAGAAGATAGAGGACGAGATGATCAATACCTATGCACTTAAACAAGTATACCTTGTAGTCGGCGGTCTGTTTATTTGGGCTGTTGTGAGTAACATCAAGTATACATTCTGGAAAAGATTTTCCCCAATATTATATATTCTGGGAATTGTTCTAATGCTTCTCCTCTTTACTTCATTTGGTGTAAGTCTGAATGGAGCGACAGGATGGCTGAACTTTGGTGCAAATATTCCTTCAATACAGCCGATCGAGTTTGTAAAACTATCGACTATTATATATCTGGCACGCTGGCTGGAGCCTAAGGTGGATGAACTGAAAAATCTTGATACAGGCTTCATTCCCTTCTGTATTATTACCGGTGTAGTGGGTATACTTATCGCTGCACAGCCGGACTTTGGAGGATTCCTGGTTCTTATCCCAACCCTCGTAGTCATGTTTTTTGCTGCAGGAGGAAGACTCAAGCATCTTCTGATGATGGCTCTCATCGGAGTACTTGTATTCATGTTTGCTGCCTTTTCATTTAAACATGTGCAGGACCGTATCAAAGACTTTATGGATCCTTCTATTGACCCTTCAAATAAAAATGTAGGTTGGCAAATCCAGCAAAGTCTCATTGCAATAGGCAGCGGCGGCTTTATGGGCAGAGGTATCAATAACTCAATTCAGAAATGGGGATATCTTCCGGAAGTGGAGAGTGACACCATTTTCTCTGCCATAGCTGAAGAGACAGGATTCAGAGGATCCCTTGCTCTTATTCTTCTCTTTCTAGCCATCGGCTGGAGAGGAATGCTTATCGCTCAGAATGCTCCTGATAAATTTGCACGGTATACGGCCATCGGTATAACCTTCTGGATTATCTGGCAGGCATTTGTAAATATAGCAGTAGCCACCAAGATCTTTCCTCTTACAGGAATTACCCTGCCGTTTATATCCATGGGAGGATCGTCTCTTATCATGAATATCACAGCTACAGGCATACTTCTCAATATATCTCGTTACACCACGGTAGAACATGCATATTTTATTAACAGGAGGCGGGTCGGGCGGCCACATATTTCCCAATATAGCCCTCCTCAGGAAGCTTAAGAAGGATCATCAGAAGATCCGCTTAAGCTATATAGGTGAAAATCACAGCATGGAAAAGGAACTTATATCTAAGGAAGGAGTTCCCTTCTATGCAATACAAGCCGGAAAGCTGAGACGATATTTTAGCCTGCAGAATATTGCCGATGTCTTTAAAGTACTTTTTGGAATATTTCAAAGCATTTTTCTGATCATAAAACTCTCTCCCGATGTAGTATTTTCAAAGGGAGGTTATGTGAGTCTCCCCGTGGTAATTGCAGCAAAAATACTGCAGAAACAAGTGATCATTCATGAATCAGATGTCTATCCAGGACTCACCACACGGATATCAAGCAAGTTTGCATCTACAATCTGCGTGTCGTGGAAAAAGACTCTTTCTCTCTTTCCAGGGAAGAATGCGGTACTTACCGGCATACCTGTAAGAGAGGAATTAAAGGATGGAAGTAAGGAGAATGGATATAATTTTACTGGCTTGGAGAAAAATAAACTGCCAGTTATTTTGGTGGTTGGCGGCAGCCTAGGAGCTGGGAGCATTAATGATTTTATCAAAAAAAATGCGGCAGAAATCCTCTCTCAGTACAATATTCTTCATCTTGTAGGAAAAGGAAAAAGCTTCCCTGTTTCATTGGAATCCGAGGTAGAAAAACGTTATGTACAGATTGAATTTGCGGGTGATGAGATGAAGGACATTTTTGCTCTAACAAATATAGTCATAAGCCGTGCAGGATCTACAGCATTGGCTGAGTTCATATATCTGCAGAAACCAGTACTCATGATCCCTTTGACGCGTGCGCAGTCACGAGGAGATCAGTATGACAATGCGGAGGAGTTCATGAAGATGTATCCGGAGATGGGGAGGATGGTGGAGGAAAAGGACCTAGAAATGAAAGCCCTGCTTAAAACTTTAAAGGAGCTTTTGTCTGCAAAAGCTCCTTTAAATGTATCATCCTCCGCAGTACAAGATATTACCAACCTTCTTACAACTAAGGTGTAGGACCTGTATAACGATATTTGAGGAGATTATCTACATCACTTGCATTATTGTTGTAGTATGACTGATTTTCATTTGCTGGAGCAAATGGATATCCATCATCAGGATGATTAATTAATCCTTTTTTCTCATCCTCATTACCTGTAAGTTTCATACAGTCATCGTAATCAAGTCCGAGATCTTTCAGCTTTTTACCATACTCTTTAATAAATTTATCACGGTTCAGATCCCGCACGCGGATACCTTGTCTTGATGCTGCCGTTCGAGAATCTTCATTCCATTTAAATTTATACCAGAATGTAGACCAAAGATGCTCCGCTATCTTTTTTCTAATCGCCTCCTTATCCTTCTCAGGAAGCCTATCAGAAGAGAGACCTCTAATCTTTCCGTACTCTTTGAGCATTGCATCAAAGAAAAGCTTCGCAGGATCTTTCTGCCATTCTCCCTCTTCCATAGGATGAGAGGTAACAATCTTACCAAATCCTTCAGAAAGCATAAGCAGCGGAGACTGTGCCCAGTTATTTTTATCAATATCTAAGTTGCCTGTATCATATCTTGCATTGGCGACTACACCATTGATAATCTTTCTATACTCCGCAAACTGCGCCTCTCCAGGTTTGAAGTTTTTCTCTTCATCTTTTTTACCATCTTCAGAGAATCCTCGTAAGAGATCGTATTCATTATCTCTCATCATAAAGAACTTATACAGGTCGCGGGATGCATTATTTGCCGGTACTTTAAACCCGCCGGCTTCAGCCATTTTCCAAGAGTCCTTTGTCCACTTAAATCTATCCTTAATGATAGGATTATTGTAGATCATGTTGGAAAAGAATCTAAAGTTGGTGGTGTTGGTAAACATTCCAAAGAATGGAACTGGATAGGCACCACCAATCTTTTTTCCTACATTCTGAAGCACGTCAAATGGTATCTTTGACATATGTTCATTATTTTCAACATAGTGAACCTTATCAAATAGATAAAGAAAGAGGTTAAACATTTGCTCTGGAGAGTATCCTTTCTGAGCAAGCTTATCAAACACAGTGATAAGTCCTGCCCATTCCTGATTCTGAATAGTCTCTGATACAACCTTATATACTTCAGTAGTATTTCTTGTCGCCTTGAGCGCGTCAGCCTTACCTGTCTCAATATTTCCGTCACCTTCTTTCTTAAGACCACCTATTTTACCTGCGTAGCCACCTCCAAATGCACCTTTGAGTACTCTATTGGCATTTTCATTCCGCGTCAGCATTTGGAATAGAGTATTGTACTCTACACGTGCATCCACAGGACCGTCCTTCTTTGCGGCATCATCTAAGGCTCTTGTAGGCTGTGCATAATAGGTTTCTCCATTAAATTCCTGGTGGAAACCAAACGTAGAAAATATACCAATCCAAAAACGATTTTTTTCAAAGTGAGTAAACCCAGCTTTTGTATCCTTCTCATCAATAGGATAAAGAGTACCAAAGGTTTTTAATGTAAGCTCAAGCCATGCTTTGATCTCTACACGACCTTTAAAGGTATTCATGTCAGGAGGATTTTTCATGAAAGCCAACAAACCTTTTCTTTTTTCTCCTCCTTTTGGAAAATCTGCTTTTAGTTCATCTATTCTTTCATCCACAGCCTTTGTCTCTTCACCGCCAAGCTCCTTATTCGCAGCTTTCCACAGTCCTGTATCTTCCTTCAAGAAATGAACCTTTGCCTCAAGTTTTTTAATTTTATCTTTTTTCTTAAAATCATCTGTAAATTCTTTGATCTTATCTACGATAGCATTATAGACTGTACTAATGGATGCCCAACCGCCTTTTTCTTTTGTCTTTGGTGAGACGCCCTCAATCCGGTTAAATTCTTCAATATCTTCGAAAATTTTCCAGTTGTGCATAGAGTAGTGAAGGTAAAACTCCTCATAACTCATACGCCCGCCATACTTTAAAGTTATTGTATTCCCACTTTTATCAATAGACAGAATCTCATCTGCGACTTCATTGGTCTGATTCTCTTCATTTTTCACGATTACTTTTGCACCAGGACGGATAGGAGACTTTGCTCCGTTAGTGACTCCAAGTTTACTTGCAAGTTTATCAAAAGAATCAATAGGATCTGACTGTCCGTCATATATATACTCTATTTTTACGTCTTTCCCTGATATAGTCCCATACTCAGGATCTATCAAGTATTGAGCAAATACATGCAATGGTATTCTCTTACCTGATGGGGAGAGTTCTACATAATCTTCAGTGGCAGCAACAATCTTTTCAAACTGAGGAGCAGCGCCTTTTGGATCTCTTAATCCAGTAAATTTAAACCATGCTCCAGGACGTATATGAATATCTTTCTTTGTAAGAATCTTCACAAGGTTCTCAGCTTCTTCAGGAGATCTGATATAGGTACTTCTCATACCACCATTATTTGCATCACTTCGAAGTTTATTTGCAAGGACATCATTTGCCTTTTTTGAGTGAGCATCAGGATCTTTACCAAAGGCTTTGGAGAAAAACTTTTCTACCGCTTCATCAGTAAAAGTTAGAATCTCTGCATTGAGCTGTGCTTTTACCTTATCCTGTTCCTCGGTATTTGGAAGAAAAGCCTTAGATGGAAATGTATATGTAGTAGGGACGCCTCCGGCTCCAGTAGGTCCTGCGGTAGTAAAACTTGTCATGGAGCCTGCAAAATTCTTCTTTGTGATTAAAGGAGTCATGACTTTCTCCATGATCTTATTATAATTTTTCATCGTATCATTAGCCTTTTTGAGCTTATCTAAGTCTAATACTAAGGTTGGTGTAAGTGGCTTATCCATCTTGGTCAAATCATAACCATTTTTTATCATTTCATCCTGTATTCTCTTTGCCAGTTCTGAAATATCATCATTTAACTGCTTGTAGTATTTCGTCATTACTTCTACAAGGTGATCTGAGAACTCAGTAATATTATCTTCAGAATAGTATCCTGCTGGTCTTAAGGATTTAGCTGGATCTCTAGGATGCGGTACTCTATCATTTTCTATGATTTTCCATAAATCTTTCTGCAATTTTGAGTCAACATTCTCGATCGCAAGTTTGTTATTGCGTATAGTCTCTATTCGGAGCATTGCATAAGCTTTTTCATAATCTTCCTGATTTTTAAAATCAAATTTGGAAAGTCCTACAGCATTAATACCAATATTCTCTTCTACAGCTTCACTATCAACTGCAATCTTATAAGTGCGGGTTTTATACAGACTCTTTCCTAACTTAGGATATTCTAATCCAAGTATAGAAGAGAGTTTCACTATTCTATCTATTATATATTGTTCTGAACCTAATGCAGTATAATTTATACTTAAATATCTATCATTAAATACATAGCGTTCTATCACCTCCATCAAACTTGCATTTGCCGGGAGTGTCTGATTTTTTGTATCAAGATCAGTCTTAAAAGCATCCTTTGCTTTTACTAATGCTTCAGCCTGTTGTGTAGCATCAGGGAATAGTATCTTCGCTTCTCTCTCTTCCACATCTGGAGCAGACGTGAGTTCAAATACATTTTCTAACCTTGCACCTGTTAGAGCACGAATATCAATTACATCTTTAAAAGCAAGCTCCCTCTCAAGCTTTTTCAGTGTGTTCTTTTCACTCTCCAATTCTTCCGGGGACACGTATTCCCGGCCACTATTGAAACTATTATTTCTTCCGAACATAGTTATAGTGTAAAGAATAAAATATTTTTCTCCTCACGCGCCGATTCTAGTCTCATTATTTTCATATGCAAGGAGAAATTATTGTACAACATATTTACTTCCAAAGAACTTCTTGATTTGATCCTCACTCCAATCATTACCGAACACTCCAGAATCCTTCAAACTCTTTGCAGTAAATGCATGACCATCATTGCTGCTCTTCATATCATCCATAAGCTTCTCAAGTGCTTTTGCAAGGTTATTGTTTGTGCCAGCTGGAAGATGCAACCAAGTATCTAATGTTGTAGTAGCAGGAAGAGTATTGGCTGGCATTGCTGCGGCTCTTACCTTCGTTAAGAGTTGTTTATGATTAGTGACAGTTGCAGCTGTATAAAGTGGATCCGTAGCACCAATTGTAGTTCCTCCCACTGATACATTATCTCCTTCAAGTTTGATTGCTTTTACTGCGCTATTGCTTGGTACTTCACCTGTCAAGATCTGAGTTATAGTACTGCTCATAGTTTCTGTAATAGGTGTCTTTTCATATTTACCTTCTTTTACACTATTGAGGAGTGTTACTAATCCAGCTCTATTATTGTTAAGATCTGTTTTCAAAGCACTTATAGTTCCTTTAGGAATAGTGACCGATTTTCCACCTACATCAAGCGTAATATCACTATTGCCATCTGATTGATCAATCTTACTTAATAGATCAAGCATGACCTTCTTCTCAGGTTTATTTGAAAGCTTAAAGTCATCTTTAAATACTTTTCTAAGTGCAGCAGAACTAACCTTTGCTGTGCTTAATTTCTCATGAAGAGCATCTCTCTTGTCATCATTTAATTTGTAATCATCAGCATTCTCAGGATGAAGGATATCATTTACAAAGTTTCTAGAAGCCGTATCTCTGCCTTGTAGAGCTGCAGGAAGAGCAGTCGAAGACATATCTCGTAAGTTTGCAAAAGAGAGCTTGTTCTTCCCTGCCGGTATCCACCTTGCATACAGCGGCGTCTGAGCTGCGTATTTACCAATCTGTTCAGCTGTACCAAGGATACGTCCAACTGTAGGCTTGTATACCTTGTCGTAGAACATACCAGTATCCTTAAATCCGAATTCAAAGGCAGTTTTCACCGCAAACCAGACTGCAACGATAGTGACGATCGCAATCATCATATCAAACATACTATTGAGTCCACCAATGATTGGATTGTTTGCGTCGAAGTACAGGTTCAGTCCCATAAGACTGATCACTCCAGCATCTGCACCTTCTAGTTTTCCAATATATTTGAGATAATTGATCATCAGAAATACTATGGAGAGGATGAATCCTAATACTGCCGGCATAAATGCGAGTTTAATAAAACTCTCCATTGTTCCCACTTTTCCTTTAAAGGCAGCCATATCTCTTTTCCCTAAGATTTCAAGTGTCAGCCATATAGGTGACATTACCATAAAGAACCAGAGCATAATTCCTCTAAGTATTACCGCAACCGCCAATGCTAGAATTACTGCGAAGAATACGACTAGATATGTCACTGATATTACTACTCGGGAAAGGAGGTCCGAAAAGGAGCTGATGTTTCCAAGTCCGCTTTCGTAGTCTCCGATCTTCATGAGATTAAAGGCAAAGAGGAACATCGCGTTTCTCGATGAGAAGTAGAGATCATTCCAGTCAGTCACACAGTCTGAATAATATGGATATGACCTTTTCCCTCCTGTGGTGCCTGAATCCGTTACCTGCTTGAATTCCTGCTCTGATGATACAAATCCTGCAGCACCTGGTGAAGCATTGTCTTTTACCCATTGTGACTTGGTTTCATACTCAGCTTCTGAGTTCACAAGGATTTTATAATTATGATACCAAGCACGGTCGTACTCTCCTCTATCATTAACGATTGGATTTGCTATAACAATGCTTCCTCCATCTCCCTGCAGACTTAGACTTTTCAAACTTACTGCATAGTTTTTATGTATACATTCCAGTGCATAAGTATCAGGAAATTTTGCTTTGTTGTCATTACTTCCAGCATTCGTTACTGCAGCTTCATTCTTATAAACCACCGTAGTCTTAGACCCTAATGCCTCTTTCCATATAAATGGGAAATACCCCTTGGTCTGAGAATCAAAGAAAGCTCCTGATTGCTTAGCAATACCAAAGGCTCCTGTAGTCACAACTCCGGAGACATTGATAATAGTACGGCAGAAAAGCATTGAGAAATTTACCAGGATCAATACCAATGCCACCTTTCGAAGCTTTTCAGGCATATTCTGTGCATCCTGTGGCATTTTTCCTCCATATCCAAAAAGAATATTAGATCCAGCAATAAAGAGGAGATAAAACATCATCGCCACATTCACTAGATTTCGTATATAGCTCCATGCTACTTCTATAATAATATCCACATTGAGTACATTTCCAGTTACCCAGTCATTACTCATAAATTTTCCAATGATCGCGAGAAGCGGCATTAGAAGGACATACAAGTACTTCAGTACAAGAGAGATAGTAAGCGCAAACATGGTAAATGTATTTGCAAGCTCAGTACCAAAACTCTGCTCAAGCTGTGCCTTAAATTTTGGATCTACAGGGTTATCTAGAGTATCCCCAGATGCAGTTGTTGTTACTGGAGTAGCAGCTGCATATACCTGCTGTACATTATTTGTACCACCAAAGAAAAGCATTCCGCTTAATGCTACTACAACGAGACTCTTTTTTATTTTTTGTATATATTTCATAGTTTTTGTTTATAGCTTCAAGATCCTAAAAATGCGGTGGGTTATACTCTCATGAATTCCTGTTACCTCTTCTGATTTCTCGCTTAAGATACGTCTGATCTCTTCCATATCCTCTGCACCAGTCAAATATATGGTTGGATTTGAAGAATATTTTTTTGTCAGAGCAAGCTCCAGCATCAAAAATGCATCTCCATATATAAAAGAGAATTTTGATATTTCAGCATAATCATAGAAATGGCTGCCATAAATAATACCTCTTTCAGTAAGGACTACTCTAATACTGCCTGTATATTTTTCATTGGTATGTACATATCTATAGACAGCTGCAAAGGTCACGACCGTAATAGCCATCAAGACTGAACCTGTAAAGATACCATATACAACTAACAAAGCAGTGAGTATGCTCATTATTATATACCAGTTTTTATCTCTTTGATGATCAATAGAAACAGGAGAATCCCAAGCATAACGTATCACCTGCCCCTCCCGGGAAGGCAGTATAATATTTGGTTTGCTCAGCTTTAATGCCTCTTCGGGAGGTAATTCCGGATCTCGGATCATGTTCTATCAGCTATGAATAAATGTATTCATACTATTATACCTCACCTCCATCTTTTTTGATATTCTGTACCCTTGACGAACAGGTAAAATATAAAAAAAGAAGCTTGATATTGTCCCACCAAGCTTCTCCTTTCTGATTTTGAAATCGAGGAAATAATAATGTAAAAAAATGTTTTGTCAAGTGAAGGAAGAAAGAAGCAAAGTAATTGGGCTCGATAATTAGGGCGCGTATTATTGGGCTGCAATCATTCAATCATAAGACGCAAATAATTATACATACAAAAATAGAGCCCAATTATTTAATTATTGAGCCCCAATGATGTGCGTCCAATTACTTGAGCCTAATTACTCCTCTTCACTCCAATTCTTTTTCCAAGATTCACTTTTTTTGCTTTGTCAGTTCCCTCTTTCTTGAAGTATTCTTTTAAATCCTGGAGATCGTAGTATTTATCAGGAGCATTCATGAGTTCCTTTGATACATATCCTCTCGAAGAGATTACTATGATTTCCTTCCCATGTGTGCGTAGAAGCTCTAAAGCTCGCTCGAAGTCGCTATCACCTGAAAATAGTATAATGACCTGATAGAGATCCTTGGTATTAAACATATCGAGGACCATCTCTATATCCAAATTACCTTTTTTGATGATCTTGTCTCCTGCTTTGATGATCTTTATGATCTTCTTCCTGATCGTGTAGCCCACTGGGCTCAACGTATCAAGAAACTGATTCTTTTCAATATATCCTTCACTGGAAGGATCAACTACTGTGTAGTAAAATGCATTGTATATATTGTATCTTTCTTCGAAAAATTCGTATACCTTTGGAAGATCAACCTCCCATCCCAATCCTTTCTGTATAAAGTAAAGGTTTTCTGCGTCTATAAATAGCGCCGCTGTTTTCATCTGACTCATGGATATTCTCAGGGTTACTTTGTTTCAAAAGATACAAGCATCGTGTTTACTTTATCAAGTAGCGTCTTGTATGTAGCGAAACCTTCTTTCTTTTCGATGTAAGATGCTGCTTTCTGTTCTGCAGTACATGTTGCACCACAATCTTTATATGCATTAAATGATTCCTTCTTTGTTTCCTGGTTTACACCTGCATTGAGCTTAAGCATCACGAGTTCATTTCCAAGTTTCTTTGCAGTAGTATAGTAAAGAGACTGTGTCTTATTTTTCTCATTTACAGTATAAAAGCTATAGTATTTATTACCATTCTTCTCACCCTGTGTACCTTTAAGTACAGCAAGTGTCTTTTCATTGTTGAATTTTCCAAAAAGATCATCCGAAGCACTAAGCGACTTCTGTCCTCCGTCGATATTTGCAACAAGAGTATCTGCGTAAGCTTTAAGCGCAGTATCTTTAATCGTTGATGGATCTACAATCAAAATCTGAAGAAGAGGCAAATGAGCATCTCCTACATTACCAATATGATATAGCTTAAATCCCTGCTTACAGACTGCGTCTGTAGTATTATTTCTACATTTAGTTTTTTCAGTTTCCATTCGGAGAGGCTCTCCGTAGAATAGATTATTAAACTTTATTTTTGATTCAGGCACAGTAAGACGAGCTTCGGTAGGTTCTGTTTTAGCCGCAGCTAAAGCCGTACCAGAAGCTGATTGTGCAGTAAGAGACGCATCAAGCTGAGAGTTGCCACAGCTAGCTAAGAGCACCACTGACAGAATAACTCCGGAAAGAGAGAGAGACTGTTTCATACAAGTGAAATGAGAAAGGTAAGAAAGATTTGTACTTATTATATCACACTTATGCAGATTTGAAAAAATATTGGTATGTACGGAGATCATCAAACAAAAGATAGAACTCTTCTTCACCAGCAACCGCTGATAACAAATCAGGAAGTTGTGCCGCATCAGGGATAAATACAATTGTATGATACGAATCTTTTTCCTTTTGTACAAAGTATTCAGAAAATACTGCCTCCTGACTTTTTTCTTCGGCAACCACAACTACTCTTTCAATATCCGCGATGGAATTTTCTATAGTCTGTTCAAACCTGAGATACACACTCAAACTCATACAAAGACGAGGACATCTTTCAATAATAGACTGGATTTCCTCAGGTCTCGATGAATACTTTGCCCAAAGCGCAGTAAGCTTAGGAGAAATCTGTTCTTCAAGCCATGGCGATGCAGGCTGAGAATGAAACGATACATCATGATTGAGAACTCTCTCGGCAAGCAGAAGACCAACCGCTGCAAAGTACCCTTCTTTTCTCATCACAGTAGAATGGGGATCAAAAGGAAGAGTAAGCTGAAGATTCGGCATGGCAGTCAGCAGGGTATTTCCTTTTTCTGAAAACTGCATCAGGCTGTCTGTGGTTTTACCGAAACTATAATGAGTTCTAATAGGAATATCATCAAGACGCAAATGAAATGAACTCTGAGTCTGGCTTTCAAACTGTCCAATATCATAATTGTATACTATTGTCTGAAGTAATGACGATCTTCTCATCTGTGAAATGATTCTCTCCTCCAAAAATGCAGGAGTATCAGGATCACTAAATGTAAAGTCCGTAAGAAGTAGAGTCTGGACCTCATGCTGAGGGAAAGAGATATTAGATAGAAGATTAAAATCCATCTCTATAATGATGAAAGCTTTCTTCGTAGATGCTATTTGATGCTTTTTATAAGCTTCTTGAAAGGTATGAAGAGAATAATGCTCACAGGTGCCGTTCTTTAGTGGTGTCCGGGATTTCATAAATTCCAATTCATCCTTCTTAAGGGTCGCTGTAAGTCCTGTAAACGGATGATCCAAACTATCCAAGATATTCATAATTGACCAGAAAGCATGCAGTCTTCTCAGAGAATTACCTACCAAAAAAACTACAGTGGCCGCAGTAGAAAAATCTCCTGTTGAATGTATATCTAAAGATGTCGCTGCTTTTTTTTGCTGTTCGTTTCTGTCTAGAGCTTCCATGTGAAAAACATAAGTTTTAAGCCGATTACTTGCTTTTTTTTAATTATACCCGTAGAATTGTTCTGTGACAAAGTTAAATTTTTATACTATCCGATATGAATGACGATGGTCAGCAGACTCAAACACAAGGAGGGTCTACCCAAGATCCTGTAGCAGTTGAACAAGATGACGCTCAATTAGAAGATTTTTTGAACGCAACTCCTCCGCCAGAGCCAAGAGGGGCAGCATATAAACAGACTAGTGCATTTCAGATGTTTACTACTATTGTAAAACTTCCTGAACATCCAACTACAATATTTGACGAAAAATATTTTCTCTATCTCTTCGCAGGATCACTCTCGCTTAGTATTACAGAAAAGAAAGATATCTTATTTACAAAACTCCCTGGACTCTCACAGTTTCAGATTGATGAGCTTGTAAAAATTTTAGAAGAAGAAAAACAGAAATTTGAAGAACTTCAGAAAAAACATCCTGAACAAGTTCAAAAGCTTATCAATGATAACGCGAGAGAATGGCAAATGCTCGAACTTGAGGGCAGACAGGCTCAGGCTCAGAACCAGACTCAAAGTGAAGTGGATGATATCAAACGTAAACTCGGATTATAATGCGGTTTCATCTGCAGATATGTATCATTAAGCCTCAAAGAAGAATAGACGCGTACCTCTCAAAATTGTATCCTGAGAGGTCGCGTTCTTTTTTTCAGCATATTATTGAAAGTAGTTCTCTTTTGATAAATAATATAGTTATCAAAAAAGTGAGCACTGAACTTCGAAAAGGAGACGAAATTTCTATCTCACATAATATAGAAGATACACCATGGCATATTGAAGGAAGGACAGATATTGCTCTGGATATTCTTTATCAGGATAAAGACACCTTAGTCATCAATAAGCCTCTAGGACTTACTGTACATCCTGGAGATGACATGCATTCACGCACTCTGAGTGTTGCCCATGCACTTCTAGGGCTACCTGACACAGAATTTTCTATTAAAGATACGGCACGACCAGGAATCGTCCATAGACTTGATAAATGGACCAGCGGGGTGCTCCTTACTGCTAAAAATGATCAGGCTGTCAACTACTATAGTGCTCAATTCAAAGAGAGAACTGTTCAGAAAGAGTATATAGCACTAGTGTATGGTGCAATGACGCAATCTCATGGTTTTATTGATGCACCAATAGGGCGTTCTCCACGTGATCGGAAGAAAATGGCAGTCGTTGCAAATGGTAAGCCTGCAAGCACAGAATTCCACGTACTTGCTTCAACTAAGGATTTTACGTTACTGAGAATTATTCTTCATACCGGAAGAACTCATCAGATTCGTGTTCATTTTGCAAATATTGGATTTCCGCTTGTGGGTGACGATACGTATGCTCAAAGAAAGAGTCCCTATTCTAAGCTGCTTCAAGGGCAGTTCCTACATGCATGGAAACTCCAGTTTAAGACTCAAAGTACTGGTAGCACAGAGCAAATCATCGCTCCCCTGCCTGCAGTTTTTCAGGAAATACTTCAAGATCTTGGATTTGAAAAAGCATTGGTTATCAATTCTTGAGACAAGATGTTTCAAATTCTTGTAAAATACGTATAGTGGTGGAAATGATTATTCAACATATGGAATAGTATTTTTCCATATATAATATCTCTCCATGAAAGCCTCTTCAAAATCACGTATCTTCCAAATATCTTTCATTGCTCTTTTAATCAGCATTTTTCTTTTTGCTGTAGAACTTGCTGGAGGTTTTACTTCATGGCATTTAAAGATCAGTAATTTTCTCTACTCCTATCAGACCAGTTATCATACAGGAGATGTAGTGGTGGTAAAAATAGATGAGGAAAGTCTAAAAGCGCAGTCAGAAGGAGGTCTAGGCCGGTGGCAAAACTGGAGAAGGACTTATTTTGCTCAAGTGGTACAAAACCTTCAGAACGCTGGTGCAAAAGTGATAGGAATAGATGTGCTTTTTACTGAACCTGCAAATGAGGCTTTTACAGGAGTATTTGAGGGCGATGAGAACGAAGAAAAATTAAAAGAAATATTAGCAAATGACGATAAGGAGCTTGGAAAAAAAATCGCACTGCACCCAGACATCGTACTTGCCGCCAAGGAAGGCACTCCTGCTCTTATACCTGTAAATACCATCTATGATTCTAAAAGCACTTCAATGAGTCTAGGAAGCGTCTATGTGCCGCTTGATACAGATGCAACAGTTAGAAACATACCACTTAAAGTAAATTCAGATCTCATCAAGAACAGTTTTTCTCTTGAAATCATTAGAAGATTTTTTGATCTCTCTTCTTCAGAGATAACTGCAGTTGAAAAATCACTAGTTATACTCAAGGATAAAATAAAAAACCCCGATACTGGAAAGAATTATGGTCCAATTATTATTCCCATGGAAACTGAATATCTTTATACAAACTTCTTTGGACCTGCAAATAGTATACCTTCTGTATCTTTCGTAAAAGTTTACAATAATGACTTCTCCCCAGAACTCTTTAAAAATAAAATTGTTCTTATTGGAGAAATGAATGCTGGACTTCACGATGAAGTCTCAGCTCCTGTATCCTTTGGAACATTAATGCCCGGTGTAGAGCTCCATGCAAATGCAATTGAGACTATGCTTACAAATAAAGGACTTCAGTCTGTGCCGATATATATAGAATTTTTTATTCTGCTGTTACTCAGTATTTTTGCATCTCTCCTCTTCTACCGTATGCGTCCGTGGGTAAGCGGAATATGTATGGTGCTGCTTATGGCTGGATATATTGTAGCTGCTTTATGGTTTTTTAATGAACTACAGATTGTTCTTAATACCCTGTTCCCTCCTCTTGCTCTGCTTCTTACATTTATAACCGTAATTATTTATAAATATATTCGTGAAGAACGTACTAAGAACAAGATAACCGCTGCCTTCTCTCACTATGTCTCAGATAAAGTAGTACGGAAGATTATTGACCATCCCTCCATGATATCACTGGGTGGAGAGAAGAAACATATGTCAGTCTCATTTACTGATATTGCAGGCTTCACTACGATCTCGGAAACACGTACTCCTGAAGAAGTAGTAGACTTTTTACATGTCTACCTTGAGCGGATGACCTCCATCATTCTAAAATATGAAGGCACACTTGATAAGTATATTGGAGATGCCATTATGGCATTTTGGGGGGCACCAATTGATCTCAAAGAACATGCAGTACTCTCCTGCCGAAGCGCTCTGTCTATGCATAAGGAAATGAACAAGCTTGTAACCGATGAAGAGACTATGAACACCTTTGCAGGAGTTGGTATTCGTACTGGTATCGCTTCTGGAGACATGGTAGTAGGTAATATAGGCTCTAAGAAACGTTTTGATTATACAGTGATCGGAGATACGGTAAATCTAGCCTCAAGGCTGGAAGGAGTAAATAAAGTATATGGTACAGAAATATGCGTCAGTGAAAATACAAAGATTCTCTCAGAAAAAGAATTTGTATTTAGAATACTTGACCGTATTAAAGTAAAAGGAAAAAATCAGCCAATTCAAATATATGAACTCATTGAAGAGAGATCTCTTGCTGACACACCCCTACTTAAGTACATACAAGATTTTGAGAAAGTATATGAACTTTATCTAGCAAAAGAATTTGTTGAAGCAAAGAAGCATTTGGCTCGGCTGATAAAAATACATCCTAATGATTCTGTCTTAAAACTATATAAATCCCGCATCGAAGAATATATAAAGAATCCACCCGAGAAAGATTGGGATGGGGTGCACGAGATGAAGACGAAGTAAGGGGCTCGAGTCATTGGGGCTCACATAATTGGGCTCAATAATTAAGTAATTGAGCTCAATGATTGCAGCCGAATTATGAGCCTCAATTACTTAATTACCAATAACTTAATTACATATTTGACGTAACTACAATTATATTGTAAAATAACAATGTAGAAATTAATCCTTTATCACTCACATTGTTCCTTTAGTACTTACTATTTAATCAGAGAGTACTAGAGTAGAGATATAAGGATTATACATCTCATGTTGTAACTATTTTCGTTTTTTTGTTTTCGGAAATAGATATTCCTTAGGAGGGTTTTGTATTGCATATACGTGTTTTCCCTCTTTAACGGCACTATTCTTAGCCACTAGTGAACAAAGATATTTCTACGAAGAGCTCTAGAACTTTCTAGAGCTCTTTTTATGCAGATCGTTGACTTATTACTAGCTGCATGTTAGCGTATCGGTGATTTTATGGTATTGATACTATGACTAAGAAGAAAGCCACTATACCTCAGCTTACATTATTCCCGGCAGTTTCTGTAAAAGATGCTTCTTTAAAAAAGAAGGCAAATTCCCGTAAGCTAAAAACTAAAAAATCTTTAGAGAAATCCTCTATAAAGACAGTAAAATCAAAGAAAGTTCCACTAAAAAAATCTACTGCAGGCAGAAGTAAAATTATTAAATCCGCAGCAAAGAAAGTGACGAAAAAAGCATCAAAGGTAAAAAAAGCTGTAGAAAAAAAACAGCCTGCAACAAAAGTGAGAAAAAAAGCTACTGTTGTGAATAAAAAGATTTCTAAAAAATCTCCTAAAAAAGTAGAAAAGAAACGAAGTAAACTCCCGTCACGTACTCCTATTGAAATGCGGGTATGGGTGGAAGTACTCAGTGAACAGGATACAGTTCTGGAGAAAGATTATTTGGTTCAGCTTAAGGAAAGGCAAGACGCACTTGCTATAATGCGGGAGCTCAAATCAATAGTGAGAAAACCAAGAAAAATTCCATAGCATAATGTACAAATTTTTCTGAATCAGGTAGAATATACCTGGTATTTTGTAAGTATATCTTATGCATAAATTAGTATTAGTACGCCACGGAGAAAGTACATGGAATAAAGAAAACCGTTTTACCGGATGGACTGACGTAGATCTTACAGAACAAGGTGTCAGTGACGCGAAACGGGCTGGAAAACTGCTGAAAGAAGCCAATATAGTCTTTGATATATCTTTTACATCTGTACTTAAAAGAGCTATAAAAACTTGGTGGTATATTCTTGAGGAGGTTGAGCAGCTTTGGCTGCCGGTAGAGAGATCATGGAGACTCAATGAACGTCATTATGGAGCTCTCCAGGGACTCAATAAGGCGGAAACCGCAGAGCAGTACGGAGAGGAACAAGTGAAAATATGGCGCAGGAGTTATGATACGCAGCCGCCAGCACTCACTCTGGAGGATGAAAGGCACCCAATACACGATATAAGATATGGATCAATAGATAAAGCAGATCTACCTTCCACAGAATGTCTTGCTGATACCTTAAAAAGAATGCTCCCATTTTGGGAAAATTCCATCGTCGCTGAGATTAAAGAACACAAGACAGTACTTATCGTAGCGCATGGTAATAGTCTAAGGGCACTGGTACAGCACCTTGATAAAATGTCCAATGAAGAGATCATGGAACTAAATATTCCCTGCGGATTTCCATTGATTTATGAGCTTGACGATATGCTACAGCCAGTTAAACATTATTATTTAGGAGATAAAGAAGAGTTGGAGACGGCGATTAATGGAGCGACGGCGGTGAAGAAATAATTTAATGGTAAAAACGCTGATAAATAATATCAGCGTTTTTCATAATTATTTAAGTTTGTAGTATTCTGTATCTCCGTGGGTATCAGAAGTCTGTACAGCGAGCAAAACCGTAAATGTTTCTGCTGTAAATCCATGCCAAGTACCTGCAGGAATAGATAAAACTTCAATTACTCCTTGTTGACAAGGAATACCTATGTATTGGAATTCTCCGTTTTCAATAAGTTCTTTTCCTTCCCAGACTATCGAATGAAGTACTTTAGCATAATCATGCGTAGATAATTCTCCTTTCAGCTAACATCGTGAGTTTCTATTTATATTTTTACTAGAGCCTAAATCAAGTAATAGTAAGTCTAGATATCAATTATTGACCCTTTGCAAGATCATCTTCCCCCTCTCATAGTTCAACTCTACAACAAAATTGTATCTATCTACATCTGTACAAATATAGAAGTCTTCTTCAGGATGTGAAAGACGTGTCTTATCAAAAAAATGTGCAGATTTTTTATGTATTTGAAGATATTTAATAATAGTATTCCTATCAATTACTTTACCTTCTAGAAGACTTTTTAAACAGTCTGCATAGTAGCTATCCTCCGTATCTGGTCCATCCATGGCGACAATAGATATTTTTTCATACCTATTATTTAGCAGCAACTTAGCAAGAGCAGAGATAGTAGTAAAGGCTCCGAAATATACTTTTGAGACCTCCTGTCCCAATCTCTGTGAAGCAAGCACTAGCCCCTTTGTTCCTGCTGAAGTCCTTTGAATTACTACTTTATTTTTTACATCATACTGTTCTAGGTCAGATGGAGAATTTCCAAGATCAAATCCTTCAACCATCACACCACCTTCTTCACCCATAATAATGGTGTCCGGATACATCTTCTTTAAATCAAAAGCTTCTTCTGTAGTCTTCACCGGCAGTATTTTTTCTGCACCTCGGGCTAATGCCACCGATGCACAGCTTGCAGCACGAAAGACATCAACTACTACTACAATTCCTTTTGCAGCTAACGCTCCTTCTTTTCCAAATAATATTTCTATGCTCATATGTAAGATAACGAAGTATTGTGTATATCATATGCAGAGAAAATATATAAAAAAGTTTTTATATATTTAATTATAGATATACTTATCATAAGGTCAGTTGGATCCCGTTTGAGAATCTTTATAATTAAGAAATGTTTTCGAACGGAATAGAGAGCTTGTTATTCCGTTGTTACATCTCTTCCCCTTTCTATTGCAGCCTTCATGGCGTGCCAAACTAGGCTTGCGCATTTTACTCGTGCTGGAAATTCTCTTACACCTGCAAATACACTTAATTTTCCAAGTTTTTCCTTATCAACTTCGCTCTCTATTGAAGATGTGACTAGTTTCTGAAATACATCAAAAAGCTCTAAAGCTTCTTTTTCTGTTTTGCCTTTGAGCATAGAAGTCATCAGTGATCCGGATGATTTCGAAATAGCACATCCCGACCCTTGGTAATGTATATCTTTAATTAAAGTATCCTCAATAAGCATTTTAACGATATAATGATCTCCACATACAGGATTCCTTCCTTCTGCATGATGCGTGCAATGCTCAAGATCACCAAAGTTCTTCGGGTCTTTATTATGATCAAGTATCACCTGCTGATAGAGCTCTCTAAGATTTTCCATTAGGCAAAGATAGATAAAACTTTATAAAGTGCTTTTACAAGCATTTCAATTTCTTCCTTAGTATTATAAAAGGCAAAGGATGCACGTGTGGTTGCAGGTACATTAAAACTTTCCATCACAGGCTGAGCGCAGTGGTGTCCGGTACGAAGAGCAACACCTTCCATATCGCAGATCGTCCCTACGTCGTGAGGATGAATATTTCCAAGTGTAAATGAGATGACTGAAGCCTTTTGAGGTGCTGTACCAATAATCTGCAGTCCTGGTATCTCTTGAAGCATGGTTGTCGCATATTCTAGTAATTCTTTTTCATGTTTGGCTATTTCATCCCAATCAAGCTGTTCAAGGTATTCTAGTGCAGCTCCTAATCCAATGGCACCTGCGATATCCGGTGTACCTGCTTCAAACTTATATGGCAGTTCATTAAAAGTAGTTTTCTCGAAACTTACAGAAGATATCATGTCACCTCCGGACTGATATGGAGGCATAGCATTAAGTAATGTTTCTTTGCCGTAAAGAATACCTATTCCCGTAGGAGCAAAGATTTTATGACCAGAGAATACATAAAAATCAGCATCAAGCTTTTGCATATCAACTCTCATATGAGGTACCGCCTGGCATCCATCAATAAGAACTGGAATACCTTTTTCATGTGCACTTCTTATAATCTCTTCCACAGGTAAAATAGTCCCCAATGCATTTGAGATGTGTGCACATGCTACAAGCTTTGTCTTGTTTGATAACATTGCCTCTACATTTTCTATTCTTACTTCACCTGTACTAGTAATAGGTACTACCTTTAATTTTGCACCTTTTTCTTCACATAACAGCTGCCAAGGAACAAGATTTGCATGATGCTCAAGAGTGGTAATGAGTATTTCATCATCCTTTTGAATATGTACCTTACCCCAAGTGGCCGCTACGAGATTAATTGCTTCAGTTGCACCTCTTACAAAGATTATCTCCTTTGTGCTTGCAGCATTGATATACCTTCTCACAGTCTCTCTTGCATGTTCATATGCATGTGTCGCCTCTTCAGAGAGAGTATGAACGCCTCGATGCACATTACTGTTATAACGTGTATAGTAATCCACAAGTGAATCAATCACAGCACTAGGCTTCTGACTAGTAGCAGCATTATCTAAATACACTAAAGGTTTATCGTGAACTTGTCTTGTTAGAATTGGAAAATCCTGACGTATTTTTTGTATATCAAACATATCTTATAATAGTAAACATTGAAAAGAGTGTAATTAAGAAAACAAGAAAAGAAAAGAGTTTTATGTCCGTACGCGTAGCATTATTCCAAGAGAAATTTCTTCTTCATATTGCTTAGCAGCTCTTCCCGTAGAGCTTCGTCTGTAATCTTCTGTATAATGTCCTGAATAAATGCGAGATTCATTATGTATTTCGCTTTCTGCTCTCCAATACCACGTGCCCTCATAAAAAATAATGTATCTTCGTCCAAGTGTCCTAGTGCAGCGCCGTGACTACATTTTACATCGTCTGAAAAAATTTGTAATTCAGGCTTTGTATCCATGCGTGCATTTTCAGAAAGCAGCATGGTTTTATTATTTTGATCAGAATTGATATGTATGAGATTTTTCTCTACAATAACCTTTCCATTAAATACACCATGGGACCTCGCATCTAATGTTCCTTTATATATCTGTCTGCTCTTTGTATCAGATGCTTGATGAAGAACCTCAGTATGATTATCCGCAAACCCATCCTCATCTAGAGAATATGCTCCATATAATGCCGTTTCTGCGCTGGATTCAGTGAGCATGATACTCTGAGTATTTCTTACAACAGCACTTCCTGTAGTAACAGTTATAACTTCATAATTACTTTTCTCTTTTTGAGAGATTTCCAGGTTATGCACATGCACCATATTTTCTGAAAAATTCTGAATACGATAATGTTTTAATATTGAATCAGTACCTAAATCGCACCTTATCTCTAGATTAGTCAAACATTTTTGATCTCCAAAGTGGGCATACCTTTCAATAATAATTCCTTCTCCACCTTCCGGCATCACAATATTCAGACGGGGCTGAACTATAAACGGCAAGGCAGTTCCGTAGGTACAAAAAAGCAGCTTCACAGGAAAATCCTCTATAGTGCCACCTAAAGTAATAGTTATCTCTTCAGTGGCGAATGCTCTGTGGAGCAATGAGTACCCATCTTCATCAGGAAGTACATCACTTAACATAAATCCTGCATCATCGATCTGCACACAACCGCCGCATACTTTTGATAACTCTTCACTATAGAATCCGTTTACAAAAACGACAGTATTATCACCCGTCGTCTCAACGAGTGCTGATATTTCATCTTTCGGCAGTACAATCCCATCTTTATCAGTGAAAAGATACATTGAGTCATCTATAAACTGATTTATATTTGTATATTTCCACTCCTCAAGTTTATTGTCCGGAAAGCCATTTTTTTCAAATGCATCAAAGAGTTTTCTTCTTAAAACAATAGCATCATTACTTTCAAGCTTTTCTCTCAATGTAATAAATTGTTCAAATTGTCCCCGCAGTCTTTCTGTAAGTATTTTTTTATCCATGACTTTATGCATAAAGTGACCGAACATTTTTATTCCGTTTTTTATTCTCAGAAGTCATCTCATCAAGCATTTTTCGTCCATGATCCTGAGATGTGCTGCATAAAGAGAATGTCTCCTCATCTACAAAATATACCTGTACATACTGCTGGATCATTTCCTCCAGGATAGAATCTACTGCTACCGATTTAAGCGGAGTAACAGGCTTATCACTTACCCACTCCATTAAGCCCAATCCAAATTTAGGATCACATTTAAAGTTATCAGAAGAGACTTCATATAGTACACCTCCCTTATCAAGACTCATGAATTCTTTTTTGGTACCCTTATACACAAAATAGACCATGTCTCCAAAGCAGCCTGATAAACAGCTATCTTTCCCTTGCTGAAATAAGAACGCTGCCGCAAATGCCTTTGAAGGCGTCGCAGAGACAATATCTCCTTCTTTCTCATCTCTATTTCTCAATGAAGATGGGATAATACTTACAAGTCCGCGTTCCGTAGAAGCATAGTAAAGTTTAAAGGGCTTTGGAACAAATGTATAAGAAACTGCCATGTGGTGTAAGTGTATTATTAAATATGATCAATGTATCCTTTTACTTCCAGCTCTTTTGCAAGCTCTATTCCCCCTGTCTTAACTATTTTTCCATCCACCATCATATGTACAAAATCGGGGGTAATATAATCCAAAAGTCTCTGATAATGTGTAATCATAAGAATACCATCCTCTTTTCCATGAATGGTATTAATTCCCTCAGCTACTATTCGAAGGGCATCAATGTCCAATCCGGAATCAATCTCATCAAGAATTGTAAGCTTAGGTTCCAGTAATGCCATCTGAAGGATTTCATTACGTTTTTTTTCTCCTCCTGAGAATCCTTCATTGAAAGATCTATTCACGAATTCATCCTTCATTTTCATCAAAGACATTTTTTCTTTCAGCAACTCTTCAAAATCAAAGGCATCTAGAGTTTCTTTCCCTCTATATTTCCGTATCTCATTTACAGCATTTTTCAGAAACTGTGCATTACTTACTCCTGGGATCTCGACTGGATGCTGGAATGCTAGAAAAAGTCCTTCTCTGGCACGAATCTCAGGAGAAAACTCTAAAAGATTCTTACCATTAAATATGACCTCGCCTGAGGTAATACTATAGCCTGCCTTACCTGCCAATACAGATGCAAGTGTACTTTTTCCAGTACCATTGGGACCCATTATCGCATGTATCTCTCCAGCTTTTATTTCAAGTGAGAAATCTTTGAGAATATCTTTGTTTTCTACCGAAACTGAAAGATTAGTTATTTTTAACATTGAAAGACATAATTATATTAGCAATTTCTTGTTATTCAGGGGCGTTTCTTAGTATTTTAAAACCCACTGTGCGACATCCACACATATATGTACAAGTCATAATGAACTATAGCGCAAATTAGAATATTTGGCTATAGCAGTTCTTTATTAAAAGGACCGATGTATTTCATCAGTCCTTTTTTCTTATAGATAGAATTTAATATATAAACTCATTATAAGAAAACTTATACTCCCTATTTTAATCTCATGATTTGTGATCTCATATTCTTTTACGAGGATATATAGTGCTACATATACAAAATACATCTGTAAGAAGAACTTTTTATGATAGGGACTATAGAGCAATCCTTTACTACCTAGCCAAAACATAATGATCATAGGCAATACAAGAAATATACTCTCAATTTTTATTTGTTCTCTTTTTAATTCTACCTTCATAATATCTCCCTTTACTTTGCAAATTTTTATTTCGAAACAATATTAGTTATATTTTAGTTAAAAACAATATTTTAAATAATATTGTTCATCTATAAAAACTATAGATAAGAAAAAGTATTCTTATATCTACTATACTTATCCGACGCTGCCTTCAAGTGTCAGTGATAAAAGATTCTTTGCTTCCACCGCAAACTCCATCGGAAGCTCTGCAAGTACCTCCTGGCAATATCCTCCAATAATCATTGCAACTGCATCTTCCGTAGAAAGCCCTCGCTGATTACAGTATAAGAGGACATCCTCCGCAATTTTTGAAGTAGTAGCCTCATGTTCTATAACAGCGGTTTTATTTGAATCTTCAATATATGGAAATGTATGCGCGCCGCATTCACTACCCATAAGAAGAGAGTCACACTGGGTAAAGTTTCTAGCGTTATCTGCATTCTTAAGTATGCGCACAAGTCCACGGTATGAATTTTGGCTTTTGCCTGCAGAGATTCCCTTTGAAATAATCCGGCTTTTTGTATTCTTACCCATATGAATCATCTTTGTTCCTGTGTCTGCCTGCTGATAATTATTTGTCACAGCAATAGAGTAAAACTCTCCTATTGAATAATCTCCTTTTAGAATAACACTGGGATATTTCCACGTGATCGCAGAGCCTGTCTCTACTTGTGTCCATGAAATCTTTGCCCGCTCTTCACAAATACCCCGCTTTGTCACAAAATTGTAAATTCCACCTTTGCCTTCTTTATCACCAGGATACCAGTTTTGTACTGTCGAATACTTAATCTCTGCTCCTTTATGTGCTATAAGCTCTACTACTGCCGCATGAAGCTGATTCTCATCTCTCTGAGGGGCAGTACAGCCTTCAAGATAACTCACATGAGATCCTTCATCAGCAATAATCAGAGTCCTTTCAAACTGCCCTGTATTTGCTGCATTTATACGGAAATACGTTGAAAGCTCCATAGGACAGCGTATTCCCCTAGGTATATAGCAAAATGTTCCATCACTAAATACTGCAGAGTTGAGAGCCGCAAAATAATTATCTGTGACAGAAACCACTGAACCAATATACCGCTCTACAACCTTCGGGTATTTTCTTATCGCCTCAGAAATAGGACAAAAGATTACTCCTGCCTTCTTAAGCTTCTTTTGAAACGTCGTAGCCACAGAAACGCTATCCACAACAGCATCTACAGCTACATTGCTGATACGCTTCTGTTCATCGAGTGAAATACCAAGCTTATCAAAGGTCTTTTTAAGTTCAGGATCCAACTCATCGAGACTTCCAAGTTTCTTTTTCTTAGTTGGTGCAGCATAGTAGCTAATAGCCTGATAATCAATGGGAGGAAAACTTACATTCTGCCATGTGGGAGGTGTCATTTTCTGCCATCTTCGAAAAGCATTTAGTCTCCACTCAAGCATGAATTCAGGTTCCTGCTTACTTTTTGAAATAAAGCGGATTGTATCTTCAGTCAAACCAACATCCGCTATGTCCTGCGCAATGTCAGTAGTAAAGCCGTATTTATAATCACCTTCAGTCAGATTTTTTAAAACCTTCTCTTGATCAGACATTCATTCAAAATTTATATAAGTAGCTGTATTCTACAGTAAATAGAAAAATTGCAAAAGAAAAAAGCCCGAAGGCTTTTCATTACAATGATTTTTTTATTTTTCTGTCCAGGAATGAACTGATTTTTTATAACATTCCGGAGAAAAGAATTTCAGTTGTTTATGTCTCCGAAACTCTTTAATCTTTTTAAGACTTGAGTCTCGGCAGCAAATTACCTCAATTTCTTTAAAACCAGTTCCGTAATTTAGAAGCACAGTCAAATTATCATAATTTTCAAAGGGATAAAGAGCCGAGTGCTCAATAAATACTGCCTTTGAAAAATCGATGAGATTATTTACCTGCTCAAGATTTTTTAAACCCATAGGTGTCTGATTTATATATCTCTCGCCTAATCTTTCATCGATCATGTGTAGTGTAGTTTTGTCCATTGTGACAGCGCTAACTAGTAATGGAAATTTAGTCATCAATCAACTTCTCCTTTTTTCAAAAATTTTGTTTGAAGCATTTATACTGATTTCAAAAAAAATGTACAGAGGAAATGCACTATTGTGTATAAAACCTTAGGTTTGAGCTATGAGCTTGAGCCGCGTATAGACCGCACCGTTCTGGGATTTTTATGGGGAGAAACCATCTGATGACTTATAGAAATCACAAATCCTGCTAGATGGTTTTTCTCCCCTTAAAGACTTTTGGTTACTTTTGGTCACAAAAGTGACGCCCCACCGGCAAGGTGAAGAACAAGCCACTTAAGAAACACTACCTTTATAAACCACTACATTACAATGGATTCCCGTCGGAATTTATGCTGATTCAGATCAGTACGTGAATGACACACAGTGGAAATCAGCCCTATGCCCTCATCAACTCCTCCATCTGCCTATAGGTAATCCGCTCAATACTCCCCTTCTTCGCTTTCTTCAGCAGGTAACTGGAAAGAATCTTGTACTGATCAAAATCAAAGGTATAAGCATTTGTCTTGAGATCATATCCATCTTGAGAAAAACTCCCTTCACCAAGCAGACACCATTTATCCAGAAGAAAAAGTGCACCTTCATTAGCTTCTTCACCTGCTTCTTTGACAAGGATAGGACCTGGAAAGGGCCAGGATTTGATACGGACTTCCTCGAAGGCTTGATCAAATCGTGCGTTAAATAATGCCTGCACCTCTTCTGCCATACAGGCTCCCGTGCACTTTCCTAACCGATAAGAAAAACAGGATCCATTACATTTCTCAATGCCCATCATTTTCGGACACAGCTGATGCTTTTTGCTCACGAGGTCTAGGAATCCTTCCGCCTGTTTTCTTGATCTAAAAATGCCTAAGATACTTTCAGCTTCACTAGGTTCCAAATGTTCAGAGTCATAAATCTCTACGGTTGCATAGCCATTTTTATCAAGTTTTTTCTTCATGAGAGTCATCTTCCTCAGCCGTCTTAGTTTACGATTATGTATTGGACTTTCATCCTTTACCAGGGATGATTCAAGTAACAAGGCTCCGAGCTCGCCGTAGGTTTCCTGCCAGTCTATAAATTCAAGGTCACTGAACATAGTGAGTTCCTTACTTGAAACTCTGGATTCCGTAAAATGAGATAGTACACGTTCGCGAATATTGATACTTTTCCCCACATAGAGAAGAGCATTATCCTTACCATAAAATTTATATATACCAGGTCCTTGCGGCAGGTTTTTTATAAGGTGATCAGGAACCTTTGAGGGTACTACATATTGTTTTAACTGTTTCTTTATCTGCGCTTCTATCTGTTCTTGAGAATGAAAATTTGGAAGAAGATCTATAAACTTCTTTACCATCAAAGCGTCATCATAAGCTCTATGTCTATTCTCGCAGCTAAGATTAAATCTTTCAATAAGTGCATCTAGACCGTGACGTTTATGTTCAGGAAAAAGAGCACGGGAGAGTCTCACAGTACATAATATGGGACTATTAAAGGTTATCTCAGCGCGCTTCATCTCAGCCTTGATAAATGAATAATCAAAACGTGCATTATGAGCAACAAACACTGTGCCCTGGAGCATATCATAGATCTCCTGAGCCTTCTCCCGAAAGCGCGGAGCACCGCGAAGCATAGAATTTGTGATACCTGTAAGTTCCGTAATCCATGGTGAGAGTGTCTTTCCAGGCAAAAAGAAAGATCTGAATTCATTGATTACTTCTCCATTCTGCACTTGAATAATCCCTATCTCAGTGATACGGTCAAAGTTGATGCTTCCCCCTGTGGTCTCTATATCTACTATCGAAAAAATTTTATCCTGAATCATGAGAGGTTGAAATATTATCACCTAAATAGTATGCCTTTTTCAAAGAAGTTCAAGAAAAAATAACTCTCGTTGACTATTTTTATACTCTTAATTAATATTTGGGCGTTTTATTATCAGAAATTATGAACTTACCGGTTTCTCTAGCCCTCGTCATTATTGTGAACATGCTCACGCATGGGGCTTTTGCACAGGGTAAGAAATAAAAGATACCACCTGTAAAAAAAGCCCTGAGAAACCGGGGCTTTTTTAGTACAGCGGGAAGAATTCTGATACAATAATATGATGTAATCTTTTACACGACAATACTTGGTTCCACTAAAACAATCCAATACATCAATTAGTTCTGCAAAAGACATATTTCACTCTGTCATGCCGGAGGTGGTGAAAGAATATATAAAAGAAGGAAAGGAGAGAATTATTAGCCTTGCAGAAAAAAGAATCGAGAAAAAAGACATACAGCATTCTTTTAGTATGGTGCCTTTCGACGTAGCAAATCATGAAGTAGAAAATCTTGCACATCAGATTAGTGAAAGGATATCGGAGAAAGTAAAAGACACTCTTGAGCCAGACACAAATATTGAAGAATTACAGGATTATTTTAGATCAAAAATCTATAGTAATATTCAAAAAAATAGAGGTTTTTTGAGACATAATATGAATCTCTGGAAGGCAGTAAATCCTAAGAAAACTCCTATCACTCCTGAGAAACTTCTCTCTGCATCAAAGGAAATAGTAGAGAAGGGAAAAGAAATCTTTATAAAAAATGCTCAAAAACAAGCAAATGTTTTACGAAAGAAATACGGTATTTCAGAAAAAATTCCACCTCTCAATACAGAGCTTATGAAAGAAATACAAGAAGGTAAAATTACTACCTTTCCTGAATTTCGATCTGAAATACACAGAAAAAACCATCTTCCAAGAGAGTACCGCAGAGTATATAACTCAGTATTTAATGAACATGTGAGTAAATGGAATATGTCTTTGCTCAACAGATTAGGATTGTTTCATAAGAAACTTCAAAACAAAGTTGATATGGAAGAGGCTATGGAAAAATGGGATAAGGCGAGAGATAAAACCATTCATCAGCTTGATAGTATTGTACCTTTCCTAAATGCATTGAAACAGAAATATAACATCACTCATGATAGCGAGGGTAAGATATTGAAACCAATCAATATTACTATCCTCAATGAGTTGAGACATATGAACCTGCTGGAACTCGTAGCATCTTTAGAGAGTCCAATATTTAATACTCAGGATAAATACAGCGCACAGTTAATTGCATTATTAACTACTGAACTCATCGCCATCGAAAATCATCCTAAGATGAAAAAACTTCCAGAGATAAAACGTAAGATGGACTTTGATGCTTTATCTGAGCGTACAAACATCGTAAAATATGCTATTAAAGATAAAAATGATAAATGGCAGCTTGTATCCCAACTCCCTACACATTTACAGCATACAGTACATAATGAAAATATCATTGAATCAATAGAGCACCCTGATCAAGGCTTAAATGAAAGCTTGGATGAACTTACCTCTACAATTGTTCACCCTGATCAGACCCCAAAGGTACTTAACTATAGACATTGGACACCTCATGGTACACCTGAAAAAGATGTTTTTGGAAACGATTTTAAATTTCATTTTCGTGCTATTGGCTCTAAAACCCCAGATTCAATCCAACGGAAATTAGTTACAAGAAAAGGAAATTTTGAGGAAATATTTGACCTCGCTAGAGCTGCAATCGTGCTTGATTACAGTGCAGAACAGATCTCTTCAAATCCCGCACTCGAAAAACAAGTTCTTTCTTTTGCTGAGGATATTGGAAAAAACTGTCTCGGTTTAAAAAGCTTAGTCAAAAAAGAGCACTACACAGAGCTGCTTCCTGGTGAATTTATGATAGTAAATAAACTTCACAAAAAGAAAAAGGGAGATGGTAAAAACAAAAATTCATCTTCAGACTGGAAGGACATCAAGATTTATGGCATGGGCTATGATGGGATAGGAAGAGAGATACAGCTACTCTCTGAGGATACATACTGTCTTGATCTAGATCCTCATTCTCCAGTATCGCACATGACTTATGAGATAGACCGTCAGCTTGATTATATACTACAAATACTTCCTTTCATCCGATACCAAGAAGTACACGAATTAATCAAAGCCATTAAACTTGCGCGCCAAGAAGAAGAGAAAAGAGGAAAGAATATAGCTGCATAGGAAAATAGTGATCTTCAGTAGAAGATCACTATTTTTTAGAATTCTCTATTACTTCACGGGATCCTCCCCACCCTTTGAAAACGGATTACATCTCAGTATCCTCCATATAGTCAACAGCATTCCTTTCACAAATCCCTTTTTCTCAAAAGCCTGACATCCGTACTCACTGCATGTGGGATGATATTTACAGTAGCCGTAAGGATACATCTGCTTAAAGATAACACCATGATCAGGTGAGAGTGTTTTTTGGTACACTCTCACAAGCAAAATCATAGCGTTTCTCGGCAGCTTCCAGATAGTTTCAATAATAAACTTTAGCATTAGTTTGCAGGGGTATAGACACCTTTGACTGGTGTCGGAGCTATAGTTGTTGCAGTATTTGCATTCTTATTTACTGTTCTTACTGGAGCAGGAATGGGTGCTGGCTTTTCTATAGTCGTTGTCGTATTAGCGGTACTATTTGTCTGAGTAGTACTACTAGGCTGTGTCGTTGTAGTTGGTGCTGAAGTATTTGTAGAAGTGGTAGTACTTGTTGTTGTTGAAGATGCTGCCTGTGTTTTTTGAGTGGTACTGGTAGTAGTTGTCTTTTTCTCATCTCTAACAACAGCATTGATATTGGCATTAGTTTTTTCAGCTGGAGTTACGCCTCCAAGTACTGGGAATTCTTTACTTACATTAGTTTTCTCTATGAGGGTGAGCGTCGCAAATAGCTTTTCTGCTTCAGTAATCTTTCCCTCTGACATCAGTACTCGAATTTGTTCAGTAGTGCTTAATGCTGTATTTGCATTAGTATTTCTTGACTCTCCTGACAGTACACGCTTTTGAAATTCAGCAGCTGCATCCTTTAACTCAGGCATTTGATTAACAAGATGTTCTGATGTCTTCTGCATCATAGCTTTTCTAGAATCAGACATCGTATTCCATACTGGCTCATTGATTCGATCAAATTCTGAAAGTTTTATAAAAAATTGTCTCGCCTCATCAGCTTTTCCATTTTTTACCATATCCTGCACAAAGAACAGCTGCCTCTGCATGAGTATCGCAGATTTTTCAGGGTTATCTCCTAGGAGAGTGAGTTTTGCAAGACCAAGCTTTGCTCGGAGTGCTATAAGCTCATCTGGTGTCTGATCTGCGAATAGAATCTTTTGCTGAACATTCATACGGTTGAGTGCATCCGAGACTAACGCATCCCGCTGCTCACTCATCTCAAGAGATGGTATATAGCTATCTAAAAGCATACCAAGCTGATCTGCTTTTTTCTTTGCTCCGTCCTTATCTCCGGAAGCATAGGCGATCCTGATTTGAAGACTAAGTGTATCAATAATATTTTGAACTTTTTCATTCTTCTCTTTTAATTCTCCTGTAGAAAAATCTAAAAGAGCATTTAATTCCTCATCAGAGGGGAAAGAAGCTGTGCGTTTATCCATAAGCTTTTTCATAGCAGCTATCCGTTCTACAGAGAGAGACTCCATATACTCTTTATCCGCTTTTTTTGCATCACTTATCCATGACGCAGGATCAGAGGCACGAGTCTGTAGAGATTCTTTTCCATGCTCAAGCCGGAACTCCTCTCCGTCCATCACCATTTTCTTTTCTCCATTTATCTCTAGATCTACCCCATGCTCATAAGTCGCAATAATCTCCTCGCCATCAGAACTCTTCTGAAATAGCTCCGTACCTCGAATGCTTGCAACTGTTGTCTTTGTACGGCTTGTAAAGCTTGAATCCTCGGTTACCATATCAAGTACCTTTGTCCAAACTTCACCAGACTGCACTGTCATATCTACGTGTGTATCAAGGTTCTGGTTTATATTCATCTGTGTCACAGCAATCTCAGCAGGTCCTTTGATTCGGCTGAGTGAGCCATCCTGCCAATAGATTACTGCTTTTCCGCCTTCAGCTACTTTTACACTATCTCCTTCACTAATTTCAAGATTCTCAGATACTTCCTTTGATGATCCATTATGCAATACTTCTACGGTTCCTTCCACCTTTTCTACCTTCGTCTTTCTCAGCAGCAATGCAGCATTTTCACTCACGGAAAGGGCATCACCACTTTTGAGGAAGAATCCGCTAACTGACACTCCTAAAAGTGCAACGACAAGTATAAGAAGGAGAGGAATAATAATCTTTTTATTCATATTGTGAAAAAGAGAGATAATCGTTATGGATTTAAGTGCATGCAGTATAGTGACTTTTGTACTTTTCTACAAGTAATGATATAGAATGGCTCCACCACTCACTGCAACGTTCAAAGATTCTTTTATTCCCAACATTGGAAGGTGGATAATATGGTCACTTATCTCCAAGATTCCAGAGGCTACACCTTCTACTTCATTACCAAAGATAAAGCAGATTTTTTCATATGTATGCAGATCAGTTTCTCTAAAGTCTTTGCTTATATTGTTTTTTTCTACTGATACGATAATAAAGCCCTCTTTCTTGAGTTCAAGCACTGCATCCATTGCATTTTCATAATGCTGCCATGGAATATGCTCATCTGCATGAAGAGCAGTTTTGGAAATCTCTTTTCTAGGAGGAGTGGCAGTATATCCGGTAAGTATAAGCTTTGAAATCCCTGCCCCATCACAAGTACGGAAAAAAGATCCAACATTATACATGCTCCGGATCTTATCTAGCAGAACGTATTTTTTCATAGTAAAAATTAATTAATCCACTTCATTTTGCCGGATTTATGCAGTACTGCAAGAGTAGTTTAGAAGAGTCTTACATATTTTTTTCTAATAAAGTCTTTAATCTCGGATAATTCTCAAGCAGAAGATCTTTTTTCAGAAGCGCTTCCGCTGCCTCGCGAGCTTCCATGATCGTATCAATATCAGCAAGATTTGCCATCTTAAGATCCGGAATACCGCTCTGACGGATACCATATACTTCTCCTGGTCCCCGAAGTTCGAGATCAATTTCCGCAAGCTTAAAACCATCATTATGTTTGACCATTGCCTTTAGCCGGTCTATTTGAGTAGCAAAGGTTTTATCTGTGGATAGAAAACAGTATGACTGCATATCTGAACGTCCAACTCGTCCCCGAAACTGATGCAGCTGTGAAAGACCGAATCTCTCTGATCCTTCAATGACGATCACCGTAGCATTTGGAATATCGATACCTACTTCAATAACAGAAGTGGAAACAAGAATATGATATTTTTTATCCTTGAAATCCTGCATTATTTTCTCCTTTTCATCCGCTTTCATCCGTCCGTGAAGCAATGCTAGCTTCAGATCTGGAAAAATATGTTCCTGCAGGAGCGCATATTCTGCTGTGGCTGCACGTACATCTTCTAGTTTGTCAGACTCCTCCACAAGCGGACAAATCACAAAAGCCTGAAATCCTTTATCTATCTCACTGTGAATCCAGGTGTACATCTGCTGCTTCTGATGGGGCTGTACAATCCTGGTCTGTATAGGTTTTCTGCCTGCAGGCATCTGATTGATAATAGATAGATCCTGATCTCCATAAATAGTAAGGGCAAGTGTACGTGGGATCGGGGTAGCCGTCATATGGAGTACATGTGGAAAGCCGTGACTCGTGAGTATCTCCCTCTGTCCTACACCAAACCTGTGCTGCTCATCAATAATTGCGAGACCAAGCTTTGCAAACTGTACTTCCTTTTGTATAAGTGCATGAGTACCTATTACAAAATCAACTGTTCCAGAGGCGATACCTTGATAGATTTCTTCCTTCTGACTTTGCGGTACTGATCCAGCTAGGTATTTGGTATTTACGTTCCATCTCGCAAGGTGTACTGCGAGCTTCTGATAATGCTGATAAGCAAGTACTTCTGTCGGCGCCATGAGTGCTGCCTGCAGACCTCCTTTCTTGATCGCATGTAAAGCAACTAGCGCTGAGACGATAGTTTTTCCAGAACCAACATCTCCTTCAAGCAAGCGATGCATAGGGTATGGTTTTTCCATATCCTGCAGTATCTGAAACGCAGCAATCTTTTGATGATCTGTGAGTTGAAAAGAAAGAGTTTCCAGAAATTCTTTGATAAACTCCGGATCTATAGGAATAGTATACCCTTTTTCTCCTGCTTCTTTCTGAAATACAAATTTTTTCTGTAGTCCGCGAAGCTGAAGTAAAAAGAGCTCTTCAAAGGCAAGCCGTTCTCGGGCACGCTGAAGGAGCTGAGAAGTAGAAGGAAAATGAATTTCTTTCAAAGCTACACTTCTGCTAATGAGATTTTTTTCTTTGATAATTTCCTCCGGCAAATACTCTTCAAACTCTTCAACATACTTGATGACCTGCTGCATCTTGGTCCTAAACCAGTCGGTGGAGAGTTTATCTATCTCTGAATATACTGGGATAATACGTCCGGAATGCACAGGACTAATCCCATTCTTTAGTACTTCTATATGGGGAGCAGGAAAGCTGAATTTATGAAAGTCATATTTCGCTTTTCCTGAAATAATCACATCCGCTCCTTCCGGGAGAGTCTTAGCAATAAAGGGCTGATTGAACCACACTAGCTCTGCTACCAATCCATCGCTATCAACGAATTCTGCCTTCGTGAGTTTAAATCTATTTTTTGTCACGCTCTTCGTTACTTTTCCTATCTTTCCTTTTAAAGTATTTACTTCCTTGATATTGATCTGTGAAAGTGTGCGGAAGACTGATCTATCCTCATATGTTCTCGGAAAGTATAAAAGAAGATCACGAACAGTATCGATGCCTGCCTGGGAAAGCATCTTTAGGTGAAACGGTGTCGTATTGAGTACTTCTTTGAGATTTGTACCGAGCATAGTGACAGTAGGGTTTATTCATCTCATACTTTAATGAGGATGTGTCTTATAGCAAGAGGAAGAAAGTACAGTAGATAATTGACAAATATATTAAATAGACTATTTTACATCAAATATAAATAAACATTGAAATCAAAAGGAAGGAAAAAATTATGAGTACAAAAGAAAATGTTTTGCAGAAAATCAGTAAAACAAAAGCAAAGAAAATAAATACTCTTTGGAAGAAAATACTGAAGAGTGTCCCCGGTCCCACAGATTCGGAGCTTGCTGAGTTACTGGAGATTTCTGTAATAAGTGAAAAAGTTGCTGAGTATATTCTACGATTGAGAAAGGATATTTTTCTAATCACAAAAGTGAAAGAATATATACCCAATTTGACAGAGCAAGTTAATGAGAGAATAGAGTACAGCCTCTCCGGTAGTCACAATAGCATAAGTGAATTACTCGCTTATAAAAAGAAATATCCCTCTTCAAAGAAGCGGATGAAAGAAGCAATAGAATATAAAATCTCAGAATTCAAAATCTCTATTGATGTTTTATTCGACTGCCAAGAGAATTATCCTTCTTTAGGTAAGAAAATTGAAAAGGAACTTGCAAGTAAATCTGCATCAGAATTTACAGACTTTATCTACCGTTCTACAAATTCATTTAGAAGGTCAAAAATATGTAATCTGCTGCTTGCTGGCTTTCCATCCCTTGAGACTATCTTTTACATTGAAAGGAATGTGCAAGATTATGTACTACCTAGTACATTAAAAGAAATGCCGAGAACTAAAGATGAGTTTTTAGTTTTTCTAAAAAATAATTACTTTAGAACTAAAGACTATCAGAATACTCGAGAAGAGGTTGGAGCAAAGCTTTTAAGCGGTTACACGCTTACTTTACAAGAATACGCTACTGTTATGCTGATTGCTCAAGGTTGTGCCTCAGTCTCGGCAGAGTACATTCTAAAAGATAAGTTAGAATTACATCCGCTCTACTATGCTCTCATTGCTCTCTACACACCAATACAAACTCAGTTTTTCTTAAATTTAGATCCTGCGACAAAAAAACAGCTTGAAGATCTGAAGTTAAGGTATGAGAGTTATGAAAACGGGAAAGAGTATTATAGTGCAATGGATATTCGATTTCAATGGATTGAATGGATTGAAGCCATTGGAACAGAATATGAGGAGCGTATCAAAAATAAATTTTTTGATGAGAAAATTCTAGGTATTTTGCCGCTGAATGACATAGAAAAATTTATCACTGAATATAGTGATTCTGATAAATATCGTCTACGTGATCAAATGGTAAAATATGTTAAAAAGGGATTTCCAGGAAGTGAATTTGCTGCAAAAAGAATTCTTGCAGATGATTATGTTCCAACGGAAATACTCAAAATTATTATTCAAAATGTACCGCTACTAAAGGAAGATGCAGGAATACGTATGAAGAAAACGTTAGAAAGAGACTTTAGTATATCTGAACATGAGTTCTTAATACGGCATTTCCCAGAATGGAAGCTAACCCCTCTTACTAGCGACTTGATGGCAGAAATAAAAACATTAATATAATTATATACATTCACTAAAGCTGCATATCAATATGCAGCTTTTTTATAATAATTACATTTATTTCTGCAGCTGCTTCATAAGGTACTAAATATATAAGATACAATGATGTCTACGTATAAACCATAGACATTGACGTAATATATAAAAAGAGTACTTTGTGTGAAATATATACAAAGAAGGAAAAACAAATGAAAAATCAAAAATTCAGTACTGTATTAATTGTTGTTAGTCTATTTAGTCTTCTAGGATGTAGTCAGCAAAATGAACTTGAAGCCCTACTGATAGAAAAAAAGTCCCTTGAAGTAAAACTGGAAGAATCTCAAAGAGAACTAATAGCGGTTACTAAACAAGGTGGAGAATGCATTAAACAACTTTCTGCATTTATCGAAAAAGATATAGAAGGAAAGCTCGAGGTGTTGCGTAAGTCAGGTAATTCATCGCCTGAGATAGAATCTGAGTATGAAAAACTTAAAAAAGTAAAAGAAAAATACCGGTAAAAATACTAAATACCTTTCATACGAAAGGTATTTTTTGTCATATCTATAATAGAGGTGCTTACAACTAGGTTTTTTTTGCTATTATCTAGATTTCTCATCAAGTTCCGTAAGAATTCTATCTGATATATGCGATTGTGTATTTTTTAATTCTTTTATAAGCATATCATTAGCAGTTAGCTGAGCATTTATAGTTAGAAATCCACTAAATAGCTCATAGGCACCTTCTATTAATACAGAATTCTCTTTCTTTTTTTCATCTCGCTCGTGGTCATGATTCTCATAAAGACCAGGATACTCTGTGAGAGACTGCTCAAGATTTAGGGAATTCTTAATGCATATACGAATTTGTTCAATCAGCAATGCGGTGTACTCAGGGTGCGAATTAATGAAGGATGCTGCATTGCAATTATTTATAAGCTTCTTTGTTTCAGTATCAAAGTACTTTCCATCTAATTGATCCAAGTCTATCAAAATATATAGAGTAATTAATAGATACCATTTTAAAATTTACTATATAGTACTGCTTTAGATAGTTATGACAATGTTTATTGACTCATATTTAGAGAATAAGTATCTTAGTATAAAACAAAAACATTATATGGAGGAAGTAAATTGAAAAACAAAGATGAAAGTAAAAAATTTTTAGTAGTGATTATTATTGTTGGTTTAATTCTTTCGGTCCCACTAGTGGTACAAATCTATGAAGCCGCCAAAGAAGAAGATCATCCAACTGTAGCCGAATATCATCAGGCTGTAACTGAACTACAAGTTCTGTTACGAAAGGAAATCGCTAATAAAAAATCTAAATCATTAGAGAAATCTAGTAATTTAGAAAAAAACACTAAATAAAAACATCATACTAATAAAAGATCTCTGATATCAGAGATCTTTTTTATTTTCTTTACCCAAGTAAATCTTCCATAAATTTCGTTATTCCTTTCATATTCTTTTCATATCCACTCACATCAGGAAAGTCCAAATTCATAATCTTCTCATACACTACCTGAATAAGTTTCTTCATCTTCTCTACTTCCTCGTCACTAATACTCCATTCCAATAAAGCTATCCGTTTTTTGTGATCACATTCTAAGAACTCGAGATACCCATGATCTACACGGTAATTCTTTGCAAAGCGGCTTGAATTTTCTACAAGTACTTTATAAAACAGCAGCTGCTGTCTGTATTTCCAAAGCTTTACTTCATCAAAAGGATTTCCCCTCGTATTCCAGTCAAAGAAACATTTTCCTGTTTTGAAATCATACACTCCTATCTGATGGGTAGCCTCATCAATATGCATCTTATCTATCTTTCCAGTGATCTCTGCATCACCGATTTTGACTCCCTGAGAGGCAAAGTTGACCTCCAGGAGATCCTTCCAGTCAAAGAAATTTTTTCTGTTTTCATAATACACTTCCAGCATAGATATACCCTTTTCAAGCATCTCTTTATAGTTTTTTTCGTTGAGTCTCTGATTTTTCAGACAGTTTTCAAACTCTTTGAGAAGCAAGGATAGTGGCGGTAAAATTCGAGTTCTTTTAAACTCCTGATAGAAATTCTGAATCGCTGCATGCATCGCAGTACCGTAGGAAGCACTTTTATTTTTGCTCTTTGGGAACTGCAGAAGGTTCTGCTCAAGGAAGACTTGCGGACCTGCGTGTGTTACATCAAGAAAATTATTGAGGTGAGTCACACTCATTTTATAGTCTTTCAGGACATTTCTTAAAAGCTCCATTTTATCATTTTCAAGAGGCTTCGCACTCTGCATAAAGAACCAAGTCTCCAATACTTTTTTCTTATCAATATCCAAGTTTGCCATTGCTCCTTGAAGCATGAGACTCATCTGTTCTTCACCAAGCTTTTCTCTTTTTCCTTTTTCTTCATGAGTGTCCTGTATAAATCTTAGCTTCATAGTCTCTTTGCCGTTGAGCGCAAAATCGTGATAGGTAAGATAAAGGTTGCACTTTGCACGTGTGATTGCCACGAAGAAAAGACGAAGCTTATCATCTACTGTATCTGACTCAGGGATAAGGGGCAGATTACTTGGGAGACCCACAGTCTGACCTCTGGCTTTTTCAATCCAGCATTCTTCTATACATGAGATCACAAACACTGTATCAAACTCCAGTCCCTTTGCCTTATGGGCAGTGAGAAGCTGTACAGCATGTGTACTTGTATTAAAGGGACTTGTATCTGTAACGGGAATTCTATACTGCTGATGCAGATCCACAAATGCTACAATATCTGTGATAGAGAGTACTTCTTTTTTCCGGTGACTTCTGATTTTGTTGATAAATGTTTGAAGATTGGAAAGAAAAGTCAGATATTCTTCTCTCGCAGTTTCAAATTTTCTTTCATTGAAATAATATTCTTTATAGGGACTAGAAAAATTATTATTTTCCAGCGGTTCACACACCTCCTTGGGGTTTTCGTCTATCTCTCCGTCTTCGTCCTCAGGACTTTCCGCTACTCCCAACAGACAATCTATAATAGTTTCTGCTGTTTCAGAGGCAGAATCTTTTTTCAGCTTAATAAAAAATTTAGCTATATCTTGAAGTTTTTGATTTTCTGAGGCAAGCATAATGCTTATCCAAGGTTTTCTCTCATCATGAGCCTTACGGGACAATTCCCATATAGTGAGTTCATCGATCTGCCAGAAGTCATAACTCAGAATTTGAGGAAGATACTCATCTGCAGGTGCGTCACCTACCTTCATCAAACTATCTATATATCTGATCATGCATATGAGCTGCTGGATATGTGGCTGATCAAATACGTTCTGCTTTCTTTCATAAGAAATAGGTATCTTATAGAGTTCAAGAATACGCACTATATCTTTCAGATTTCCATGCTTTCTTGCAATCACGGCTATTTCGCTTGGATTTACTTTTTCTATCTCTATCTTACGTTTGATTTCTTCCGCTACCCAGATCAGTTCATGGAGGATTGTCTGAAAATTCTGCTCTTTAATATATCCCTCAGGTAACGTGCTATTTGATGAAATCAGAGTTTTCGCAACATCAGGCATATGCATCTCCAATCTATCTTCTCCCTGCAGGATCACTTTTCTAGCGAGATCTAAGATCGCTTGTGTTGATCTGTAATTATGAATCAAGGTAATAAAAGTTGGATCTCTAAATTTTTTGTGAAATCCTAAAATATTTTCAAGATTTGCCCCCTGAAATTTAAAAATCGCCTGATCATCATCCCCAACTGCAAGAATATTCGGTCTTCCGCCGGAGAGTTCCATATTTAAAAGATTATCCAGAAGCCTCATCTGAACTCCATTTGTATCTTGAAATTCATCTACCAGTATATAGAGATACTTTTCCTGAAGTGCGAGTCTAAAGTCTGCATGCATTTCTAACGCGCTTGCGGTATCAAGAAGCATATCATCAAAATCAAAATAGCCTCTTTTATGAAGTTCTTCCTGGTAACTTTGATAGATTTCACTAAGGGCAAAGAATTTCTCAAGATTTTTCTGATCCTTTAAAATATTTACTCCATCTTTATCCTTTACCAAGTACTTTTTCTTCCATTCAGTAAAAGGTTTCGTAGAGTCCGCAGTAAGCAGTGGGCGAAAACTCTCAAGCACCACTTCTCTCAGACTTGGAAAAATATCGGATCTGACTGCATTTTTGACAGGCATTTCTGCGATCTGTGCTACGAGTCCCGGCATCTTATCTATAATAGCTTTTGAAATCCTTTCTCCAAAAAAGCTGCTAAGAATAGGACCTGTCATCTCAAGGAAAATCTTATTCGCTTCAAGTATATCTTTGAATTCTTCAGGTTTTAAACCGCCTTTTTTTAAATCAGTAATACGTGACTTTACGCCTTCAAGATATACATATCCCTGTTCAGGATGCTTAGACTTCAGAGGATTATCAAAACGGAGATTTTCAAAGATATCATGCAGTACTTCCATTTTTACTATCTCATCTGCAGGGTTAAACTCAGCCCCCTGGTAAAAATATTCTCTATTCTGTCCTATTACTTCTGTACCAAAGCTATGAAAAGTATGAATTGCTACATGGTATGCTGCATTCCCAATGAGACCTGCAAGCCGTTTTCTCATATTCACTGCTCCTGATTCAGTAAAGGTCAGACATAAAATAGATCCTGGCAAAGTATCCGTTTTATTTAAGATATTTGCTACTCTGAGACTCAAGAGTTCGGTTTTTCCTGATCCTGGTCCAGCCACTACCATGACTGGTCCTTCAATTGTTTCGACTGCTAACCGCTGGGCTTCATTGAGTTTTTCTAAACGTTCTTCAAAGGGCAGACTCATAAATATATTTAAATATAGTAGCTCTAGTCTAAAACAGCTGTAACTCTTTGCAAGGAAAATTTTCGTCAATCACTCATTTTTGACTTTTGAATAAGAAAGATCTATAGTGCCTGCAAATATAGAGAACGACTTTACTAGTAATCTCACTTATGTACCCTATTCTGCTTCATTATAATAATATCATTATCACGTCCTTTGGGCTTTTTTTGACTATAGCTTTTGTAGTATTCATGGTTGTGCTAGTGAAGCTGACACATAAAAAAGGACTCGAAATGGAGTTCTTTTCTAATCATATTTTCTCACTTTTTCTCTCAACTATTCTTGGAGCAAAACTGCTCTATTGGATATTTAATTATGATGTTCTTTGGACATACATCATGTCCAGTATCGGACAAGGAGACTACTTTGCTGTATTCAAATATCTTTTCAATATCGAGCAGTTCTACGTCATAGGAGGTCTCATAGCTTTTACTCTGCTGTTCTACTTTTACGCAAAAAAACATGCTGAGCCTCTTCTGAAATGGATGGATGTTATCCTTCCTTCTCTCAGTCTTGCCTTCGTATTTGGCTATATAGGAAGTTTTCTTGGAGGATATTTCGTAGGAAAACCTTCACCTTCATTTCCCGGGCTGCTTTTTACAGGGGATCCAAACTATTCTTATGCAGCAGCAAGCTACATCATTCCGATACATCCGATCCAGCTCTACGGAGCAATCGTAAGCTTGATCATATTCTTTATACTTTTTGAAATATCTAAAAAAGTAAAAGTAGATGGTGTTGTGGGAACTCTAGGACTATTCCTTCTTTCACTTCAGAGTTTTCTTATAGAATTCCTAAGAGGAAATGACAATATTATGCGTCTTTTTGATGTCACCATCAATCAGTATGGAGCAATTGTAGGTATGGCTTTTGCCGTATATCTCTTTACAAAGAAGCTTCCAAAAATCACGGGGTAACCTTCTGAAAATATAAAAAGAAAGAGCTGACTTATATTGATCTGCTCTTTCTTTTTATATCAAAAACGTATGGTCTAAAAGACCTTTAGAATTACTTCGCTAAATCCTTGAATTACTTCTGTGGGCACATCTCTTTCCATCTGGATTGTTCCATTTTTTAGTTTACGGTCAAAATGTACCAGGCTTTCATAAAGCTTTGCTATATCTTTTAGGCTTACCTTCTGAGCAAGAGGCAACACCTTCTGATATGAAAATGGTTTAATGCCTGTGATATCCAATATTTCCTGTCTTTGAATCCGCCTTTCCATAAGTTCTTTCACAAAAAAGACCTGTTCCAGCTGCCAGACGATAAGTCCCAGGAGCTTCAGAATATTTTCTCCTTGGACAATAAGCTGTTCAAAAATTTTAAGAGCTTCTTGTCTTCTTTTGGAAAAAAGTACCTCAATAAAAGAAAATACTTCCTCTTCAATACTCGCTGGAACAAGACGGAACATCACCTCTTTTGTAAGAGGATGTGTCTCAGAATAGAGTGCAAGCTTTTCCAGTGATGAAATATAGACATGTGGATTCTCTCCAACTCTTTGAAAAATATATGTAAGCTGCTGCTTCGTGAAGACATCCTTAAATCTCTCCTCCATCAATGGTACGAGATCTGCTACAGAAAAAGAGAGCACCTTTGCTATTTTTAATGTTTCTTTTGAGGCTTTTCTTCTACCATCTGGCCGAGGAGATGAGAGTACAAGCATTGTTTGCTCCGGAAGATCGGTAAAGGCTTGCAGAATAGTCTCTTCAATGTGATCAAATTTTTTCTTTTTTTCAGCACTATCCTTTTTATGTTGTTCCACAAATTCTGAAGAAAAAGGAAATCCTTTAATTATTACAAGTCTCTTGTCACTCAAAAACGGCATAGCATATAAAGAGGACTTTAGTTCTCCAGCATCTCCTATTTCATCCACATGAAACTCATTGATATTTAAATCTCCGCAAGTCTCTATAAATTTTAGTTTTTCCTTATGCAGTGCATCTGAAATAGCAGGTAGATTATCTCCTGTAAAAAAAAGTATATTCCTTTTGCTGCCTTGTTCGCTATCTGTTTCTTTTTTCACAAGTGTGTTGAGAAAAACTAGAAGTTCTACTATACTGACCCTGCACTATTATTTACATTTGCTATGAAAGAAAATCAAGACTTACAGGAATTTAATGATATCCGAAAAAGAACACATGAGCGAGGTACGGGAAGTACGCAGGAATCTGCGAACTATGACAGATCAAAAAATATTGCATCAGAGATAAGTATCGTAAATGAAGATTCTCTTCCTACAGATATACCAGAGGAAGAAAAGAAAAGACTCTTTCTTTTTGAGATGATTGATGCGGTGATCGAAGTATCTCTTTTGATGATCGTATATTTGTCACTACAATATTTTGTTGTATCTCCTTTTATAGTAAGCGGTGCTTCTATGGAGGAGTCTTTTCAGGATCATGAGCTGATCATGGTTAACCGTATAGGTTACGGAAATATCTTTGGACATCAGATAGGATCTCCTGAGCGTGGGGATGTCATTGTCTTCCATCCTCCCATCGACACAACTGAGTACTATATCAAACGTATCATCGGTGTGCCTGGTGATACTGTATCCTATGAGAACAATAATGTATATCTCAATGGTAAGCTTCTTGAAGAACCATATACAAAGTGTGTGGCTCAGCATCAGGCAAATGATCTTTCAAGCCGTGAGAGAGGGATCTGCAACTATAGAAGTATGGAAAAAAAGAGTTTTACTGTGAAGCCTGGAGAATACTATGTTATGGGTGACAACCGTGATCATTCCTCTGATTCGAGAAGCTGTTTTGGCGCTCAGAATGACCGTGCATGTACGGATGATGCATCAATTCATTTTGTACCAAAAGCAAATATTATTGGAAAAGCCTGGTTTGTATTCTGGCCTTTTAGTCAAGCAGCGGCACATATGAGAAATCCTTCAGTATTTCAGCTCTTCTGGCCAATGGATAATATCGAAATAGTAAAAGAATTCCGCTCTTAAAACCTACAGTTAATGGAACCTATAAAAATTGCTGGAAAACCTTTTTCTGATAAGGTACTCACTCAAATACGTGAGGTAGTAGAAAAGGAACAGCTGCATATCAAAATAGCCGTCATACTAGTGGGAGATAATCCTGCTTCCCTTTCATATATTCGAAAAAAACAGCAGGCTGCGGAGTCAGTAGGATATGATTTTGTACTTATTCAGAAAGAGACTTCAATTACACAGGAAGAATTAGAGGAGCTTGTGGATCAGTTAAATGCCGATCAGACTATGACTGGTTATATTATACAGATGCCTCTTCCAAAGCATCTTAATAGCCAGGCTCTCATTGAAAGAATTGCCCCGAAGAAAGATATCGATGGCTTTCATCCGCTCAATATTGGAAGACTTTTTCTTGGAGCAGGTGAGTATCTTCCACCTGCTACCGCCCGTGCGATTGTAGAACTACTAGAAATGTATAATATCCCTGTAGAAGGAAAACATGCAGTAATCATAGGAAGAAGCAATATTGTAGGGAAACCTCTCTCTGTAGAACTTATCAATCGAGGTGCAACCGTAACAGTTTGCAATAGCAAGACACAGGGATTAAAAGATATTACCCTAAGCGGAGACATTGTCATAGCAGCTACAGGTAATCCAAAGCTGATCACAGAAGATATGATCAAGGATAGCGCGGTCACTATTGACGTAGGATGCACTTTCTGTGACGGCAAAGCCGTAGGTGATATTGATACTGAGAATATACAAAATAAAGTCAAAGCATATGCCCCAGTACCCGGAGGAGTTGGTCCAGGAACTGTGTGTATGCTTATAAAAAATGCTCTAACCGCTTACCGTCTTCAGCATGTTTCATAATACCCGACTTGGACGTAAGGTCTTTAAAGGAGATCTTCAGGAAGGAGAAAATATTATATATGTGGCTCATGTGCATACGTATGTCCTTTTAAGAGATGCGATACTCTATGTCTTAATAGGTATTATGATCCCTATTGCACTCTCAGGTAGCGTGCATGCAAATAACTTCACACATCTTGTGGGAGGAATAGTAGCAATTTGTTCCTTTATACGATTCTACCTTAGATTTATTCTCTGGTATTTTGACTGCTGGGTCATTACGGATAAAGCAGTTATAGATTACTTCTGGTCAAATATCTTCAGCAAAAAAGTCATCCGTATGGAATATGATACACTTGAGGGAATTGCACACGAGGTAAAAGGATTCTGGAATACGATACTCAACAAAGGAAAGATCCAGCTCCTTAAGCATTCAGATCATAATGACGTTACACTTTTTAACGCCTCTAATCCAAAACATATTGAACACATGATCCTTCAGTCAATGAAAGCTCATGAAGCATCTAGAGGAATAGCAAAAACAGAAAAGCATGAAATGATCCAAACCCTTCTAGCTGAGATGCTTGCTGATTATGCTCAAGGAAAAGGTATCGATCTTGGAAAATAATCAAACTTCTTTCTTAGCAACGATGAGGCTTGCAATCAGTACTCCTTCTTCCTGCTGAGAACTTACACGGATATCAATAAACCCTGCCTGTTCAAGATATTGAATCACGTTTTTATCTGAATGCTGATAAGATTTAATATAAAACTTCTCACCGTTGGATTCGAGCATGGGAGCTCTTCGCTGGGCAATATTTCCTAAGTATAAAGTACCACCTGGTTTCAAGATTCTAAATAGTTCGTCAAATACCTTCAGCAGGTCTCTCTCTGAGACATGGACAATCACAAGTGTGCAGAAGACAGCATCAAAAGTATCCCAGTCAAAGGACATCTCCTGCCGTATATCTTCCACTAAAAGATCCTTATAAAATCCTAATTTTCTGGCTTCAGCGAGCATCTCCTCTGAGATATCAATTCCTGTAACATCTGCAGCTCCGCGCTTCTTTAAAAGCGGAACGAGACGACCATCTCCGCATCCGGCATCCAGGATTTTTAATCCTGATAAGTCTCGCACTTCCCGTAGAAATATCTTCTGATCAAAGGTATTGAGAAAATTCTGATCTTTTTTATAAAGAGGGGCATATTTTGCATACCCCTCTTTACTTTCATATTCTTTTACCTGGTCAATTTTTCCTTTATATGCCATTAGGCGAGAATTGTATCAAAAAATTTCTGAATTTGAAGCCGTCCTTCCATCTGCTCTCTTGCTGTAGCTTTGTTTGCATATATTTCTTTCAATTTTGCTTTATGGTCTGGATTCTCAAATCTCTCTGCAATCTTATCTACTTCTTTCTCAATATCTGCATCAGTGACTTTTACATTTTCCTTTTCTAGTAAAAGAGAAAGTATGAATCTCTTTGCTGCACGTGCGTGTGCATCTGGATGCCACTCTTTTCTGAGATCATCTTCAGACTTCTGTATATGCATAAGATATTCCTCAGGCTTCATCCCCTGACTTTTAATCTGCTCTTTCCAGCTAGATACCATATACTCAAGCTCCTGATCTACAAGAGAATGAGGTAGGTCCTCTTTAAGATACTTCTTTACAGCTTCATCAAGATAGGCATCCTCTTGTCTAAGACGCTCAGCGCTTTCCTTCTCCGTTAGAAGCTTCTTTTTGAGATCGCTTTTGAAGTCTGCCACTGACTGTTTTTTTCCAGTAAGTTTCTCCACATACTCCTCATTAATCTCAGGGAGTACCTGCTTTTCAACTTTAGTCACCGTAACCACAAACTTCACAGCTTTATTTTTGAATGGCTCGTGAAAATAATCTGCAGGGAATGTAACTTCAAATTCCTTTGTCTCTCCCATCTTTGCTCCAATAAGTGCTTCCTCAAATCCAGTTACATACATTTTTTCTCCGATAACACATACTGCATCTTTACCTTGTGTACCCTCAAGTGGTTTCGCATCCTTTGGATCAAATCCCTCAAAATCGATAGTAAGCTTATCTCCGGCAGCTGCTTTTTTCGTACTATCTTCAGCATAGGTAGTCATCCGCTTCTGAAGTGCTTCAATCTCAGATTCTACATCCTTGTCAGATACCTCAACTTTTTCCTTCTTTATTTTCATTGTCTTGTACGTATCATCGATGGATATCTCTGGAAGTACAGCAACCACAAGTTTATATGAGAAAGGACTCTTTGAAAGAACTTCAAGATCGTGTGGTCTTTCTACTATCTGGAGCTTTTCCTGCGCTATCGCTTCAGGATATGAGAGATTGATTGCTTCTTCGCTTGCATACTCTTCCACCATTTCATGACCATATCTTGCAAGAAGTATCTTCTCAGGGACATGTCCTTTTCTAAATCCAGGAATATTTACCTGAGATTTTAGTTTTTCAAGTGCAGATTTCTTGGCTTTTTCCCAAGTCATACTATCCACAGTAATCGTCAATTCAAGATGTGAATGTTCAAGTTTTTTTACTGTTACTTCCATAGAGACGAAAAAATTAATAAATGAGTTAATTTTGCTTCTGCACAGCTAAAGATGAAATTATAGTCCCATCTTTTTAGATTGAATTCTCAGATATCGTGAGAATGGCAGATTAACGTAGGTGTATTCTGTCTTTTTTTAGGCTTTTAGTCAATTTGTTTGTTCAAAATATCCAGTGTAAAACCCCTTATGGTCATACATATCTTCACCGAGAAGATGTAATTTTGGAGATGTATTCCAATTGTTTTTCATAAGAGAGTCAAGTACTACCAATGGCATAAAAAGATTTGAACCGCTATTTACAGCGTCCTCAAGAGATCCTTTTTCTATATATGGACTTATTTCACCGCTTTCAAGAGTTTCCTTAAAAAGAGATGAGTGCTCTTCATTGAGAAGACCTATCTCGCCAAATGACACCACTGCAACTTTCTTGTCTGTCTTTTGATCTGCCCATTCTGATATAGCTTTCCCAAGTTTTTGATGCTTGGATACTCCCATATCGGATACACCTAGCAGCAGTGTCTGCGGAAAGCATTTTACCTTTGAAAGATAATAGAGCAGAGATAGTGAGCCATTATCTATTGCCACAACATTATGTTCCTGAGTGTATGGGTCTATTTGGATCTTTTGTTCCATAGCAATAGAAGAGAAACTTGCAATTTCACCTGATGCAATTGGAGTGGTAATTTCTATAATATCATTTGGATTCAAGTTTGATGAGAATACACGTGCAAGAAAGTCTCCTGTTGCAAGAGAAAATCTATTATGAAGGAGCGGTGCATCTGGAGAAACTAATACCAGAAAATCAGGATTCAGTGCATGAATCTTAATAGAGAGTTTTAAAAAGGCATTTACGGTTTTTTCTACCTCCTTGAGAGTCTCTCCGCTGATCTCCGGGATAAACATGGGAGATTTAGGAGCAAAAGCAGTCAATGAAAGCATTAATCAATCGAAAAGAATAAACAAAACTTAGTATACTGAAAGAAGATAAAATAGCAATTAGGTATCTCTTAAGAAGAAATATATACATTATTTTCAGTGACCACCATTTTTACTTTTTTATCATGAGCTTCCAGAGGCAGACAATCTGATAGCTGACTCTCATAGACTAAAGCTATCGTAAATGCATCAGGAAACCTTGCCAGCAGCTTATCATAATATCCGCCGCCACGTCCTAGCCTGCTTCCGTCTTTTGCACAGGATACCGCTGGTAGTATGATAAGATCAGGAGAAATACTGCTATGTAATTCTTTTAGATCTGGATAGCTAATCAAAGCATAGTTATTCTCTTTTTTACCTGTTGTTGCCATAATCTTATCGGAAGACATGGCTTCTAAGAGCAGACGAATAGTTTGCACCTCCTGACCTATAGATTCATAAAGAATAACCACTTTAGCATTTTGCCATTCATGGCTCGATACTACTTTTTCACAGATACTACTGCTTTTATCTTTTATCTCCTGGGATGAGAGTACTGCACGCTTTTTACCAAAAAAAGTTCGAAGTTCAGGTTTGTTCATAGATGTTTCTACTTAAAAAATACCACTTGAGATAATAATTAATCATGGGGAACTATACTACCATACCTTCCATAAAATTTCAGTATTTTTAAAATCTTTTTACAGAGACATAGCTAATTTTGCATACTTCACTCATGAGCTGTATAATAGAACTATCCTCATTTCCAACCCCTCTCCTATGCTCAATGTTCTTGAATATATTCCCATGTATCTTTTTGACCTCAATCCAGGTCCAGATTTCAAATATGCATCTTTTGCTATTATCTTCTTTCTAGCAATCCTAGGTGTCTCAATCGCACTTATGATTTATACGAGGAGTCATAGTCTTGATAAGACAAGAAAAAAGAATCTCGTTCCCATGGTAAGCCATATCTTCTGGTTTTCAATTCTAGGAATGCTGCTTGTTATTTTTCGTCTCAATGGGATTCCGATTTTATCTATGAGAGTCTTCTTTCTACTTTGGGTGATAGCATTTGTTACGTATCTTATTGGAAGAACTTCATATCATCAGGCAAAAGATATTACACCCAATACTGTTAAGAAAGCAGATCCTTACCTTTCATTATCTAAAAAGAAGAAAAGAAAATAATCTGCCCTATAAAAAAAGCCCTCCAATGCTGGAGGGCTTTTTTTAACTATCTATAACATTCATATATTTCTGGGTTGATGATTCCTTGAGGTATCCTTCCCTCAGCCACTGCAATAATATCTACCGCAACCATCTCAGCCATGGCATCGCGGGCTTCATGAGTAGAGCTTCCTATCTGGGGAGTCAGAATTACATTATGAAGCTTCTTTAGATCTGCATGGTCATCTGCATTACACACATTCAGTACTTCACAGCTCAAAATATCAAGAGCAGCACCGCCTATTTTCCCTCCTCGTATGTTCTGTACAAGAGCCTGCTCATCGATAACTGTACCTCGTGACGTATTAATGATCAGTACCTTGTCTTTCATTTTTCTAAACTGTTCCGCGCCTAGGAGTCGATGCGTAGATGGACGGTTGGGTAGATGAACAGAAATAATATCTGACTCAGCAAGAAGAGCATCCAGAGTCCTAAAACTTCCATGTGCATTTTCTACTTCCTCGTAGTCATTATAAATAACATGCATTCCAAATCCTAAATTAGTGATCTGTGCTACACGCTGACCTACCATTCCATATCCAATCAAGCCAAGAGTTTTTCCTTTCAGCTCCATACCTCGAAAGAGCAGCGGATCCCATCTTTTAAAGTGACCATCATTGATATATTTTTGTCCTGCTACAACATGCCGGGACAAGGCGAGCATAAGACTCACAGCATGCTCTGCCAGTGATTCTACATAGACTCCAGGAGTATATGTAAGAGCAATTTCACGGTCACATGCTTCTCCCACATCAAAGTTATCAAAGTGAGTGCCATAGTTTGCCACTGCCTTTATGAAGGGACAAGCATTAAAGAAATCTCCATCTATTTTCTCAGCAACAGTAGAAATCACCGCATCTTTATCTTTTGCTCTCTCATATAATTCTTCGCGATTCATGGGATTTGGCTGTGACCAGACCTCAACATCTAATCCTGCATTTCGCAGAAGTTCAATGCCTTTTTCGGGTATTTGCCGTGTAACGAGAACCTTAAACATAGGTGTAAGCACAAATTGTAAACTTTAAGTCTCTCATTAATAGGTTATTATAGCATATAAATTACATTTTGTCATCATTTACAAAAAGAGGACAAAGAGTTCACTCTTAATTATTAAGCATAAACATAGCATAGGTTATTAAAGTTACTCATACTTTAGTACTCTTCCTCAACTTTTGTAGTACTTCCTCTTTTGTCTTCACTTCTCCTAACAATTGCCAGTCTTTAATTTCAGTCATGATTTTTCCGAGTTCTGGTCCTTTCTCAACATGCATAAGCTTCATGACTTCATCGCCAGAGATAAGCTTTGGAAGTACTTGAGGTAGTGATGAAATAATATCTTTGTGAATTTTTAATAGGTCTTCATAAAGCTGCAGATCGGCAGGAATTGTACCTTGTACATCAGCCTTATGCAGCTCCAGGAGAAAGGGAAACCATGGATGAGTTATAAATTTTCGTCTAGAGATCTCTGGAGTGTCTGGATCACTTAAATGCTCAAGTGACATATGACGCCCGATCGCCCACTGAATTTTCTCACTATATGTGTTTGGAAATTTAAGCCTCTTCATAATGACACTAGCCATCTCTGCAGAGACTTCAGCATGTCCGTTATAACGTATCCTTTCATCCACAGAAAAAGTTGCAGGCTTCCCAATATCATGCAGTAGTACTGCCCAAATAAGTGTGATATCTTCTGCATCTTCACCTGAAAGTGAATCTATAGACTTCATAGCATGATCCCAAACACTTCCCTCCTGGTGAAAATTTTTTGGCTGCGCGACTCCTTTAAGAAGCTCTACTTCTGGTAAAATATACTGAAGTAAACCTAAATCCTGCAGATCCTCCAAGGCTCTAGCTCTTGATCTGAGTAATAATATTTTCGAAAGTTCCTGCTGAATTCGTTCAGCAGACACATTTGTGATCAGATGTGCTTCCTGTTTGATGGCTGCATATGTGTTTGGTTCGAACTGTCCATCTATCTGATGAGCAAAGCGTACCGCTCGTAGCAGCCTTAAATGATCTTCCCTTAATCTTTCTACCGGATTGCCGATAAACCTTATCACTCGCGCCTCGACATCTCTTTTACCTCCAACAAAGTCTAATACTTCTTCTTTCAGCGGATCATAAAACATCCCATTAATCGTAAAATCTCTCCTCTGGGCATCCTCCTTTGCTGTAGTAAATGTTACGAAATCTGGTCTTCTACCATCTGAATATCCACTATCAGAACGGAAACTTGCCACCTCAAAGGTGTGTCCGCTCTCCTGAACAAGGATAACTCCAAACTGTTTTCCAATGGGATAAGTCTTAGAAAAGAGTGCTTCAATCTGCTCTGGATGAGCTGAGGTCGCAATATCTATATCCTTATGCTCTTTCTTTAGTAACAAATCACGTACAAATCCACCTGCAAAGTATGCATCAAAGCCATTTTTTCTCAGTGTTTGTACAATTTGAACCGCTGTTGAATACATAGTAGGCAGAAAATAATCTACCTATAGTATATGACAAATGTGGTTTTTTGACAAAAAGACCCTACTAGGAGTATTATAAATAGATAGAAAAATATACATAAACAAACAGCCATGCGAAAAACTAATGCTCTTCTGCTCGGAATTGTGGGGATAGCGTCTTTTATAGGGTTCGGAATAATTTCAAATGGTACTATGTTCCGTTCTGATGTTATTTCACAGCCAAATATTGAGGCAAATCTGCCATTAAAAATAGGTGCATACTATTCTCCAATATATGAAAGTACTGAACCTCAGATAGGATCAATAGTAAATGCTTATCCCGGGAGGCTTCCAATTATTTCAAAGGAGGATGTAACAAGTACTGTGTATCTTAAAAAAGAAATCGAGACTGCTAAAAATGCAGGAATAGATTTCTTTATTGTACAAAGTACAAATATGGCAGCTGCAGAAGAGAAGCAGTTTTTTAATAAACTGAGTGAAAATCTTCAGCCAAACTTTTCCTATGCATTAGCTGTAGAAGCATCAAATCTTACAAATTCTGAAACAGTCGAAGAAATAAAGAAAAATCTGAACATCTCAGGGTATTTAAAGAATAAGACACTAAAGCCTGTGGTCTTTGTAAAAAACATACATGCTCTGACACAAACTCTTGATAATAAAGATCTGATTGCTGGAGGTTCTCTGCCGAATACAAAGGATTTTTTTTCTACACTTAAAGCAACGATAAACGCCGATCTTATAGCAGTGGATGATTTAAGTCCTACAATTACTGGTACATTTCCTTTTGATGAAGAAACATACCGCGAAGTATTTCCCGATATTAAGAATGCCATTAGAAATGGTGCGCTTTCGAATGCTTACAGTCATTATCAGATTGATTTATCTAGACCTATAGGACAGCAGGAATTAAGACCAAATACTATACCATATCAAGAATATTTTTATCAGAAAAGACTTCCAATAATTATATCTGAGACGCTTGCTTCACTTGGATTTGAAACCATAGCTGGATATTCAGGTATAAGTGTGATGGAAAAAACAGAACCCCTCGCTTTCTATTCAAATTATAGAAAAGTAATGGAGAAGTTTATGAATCTTATAAACACACAGCAGAGAAACATTATATATATTCCTTCCCTACTGGCAGGATGGGATCCGCATCCTGTAGCTGATATGTCAAAAATACCAGCTGTGATTACAGGTCAATCGCCTGAGGAATTTGAAGAGCTTGGCACTATGTTTATCACAGCTATGCACCTTGCGAATAAAACTCCAGAGTTTTTACTAATCAACAGCTGGAATGATTATGCCCATATGGAGCCTATTATTCCTACACGACAGTGGAATACACAATTTTTAGCTGCAATTACTCAGCTGCGTTCAAAAATTGCAGAGGAGTTTAGTATTCAAATTCCAAGACCTAAACGAGTACTCTTTCTTGGCAATTCCCTTACCTTTCATCCCCCTTTAGCAGATGCAAACTGGGATGGTCTCTCTTGGGATGGGAACTGGGGAATGGCTGCAAGTACTGAAGATAAGGACTATGTACACCAGGTTCAAAAGATCGTTAGTGAAGGCGGTCATCCAATCATTCCTCTTATTCCCGGGAAAGATTTGCCGAGCGGTGGAGGCGTCATCTATGGATACTTAAATATACTGCAGCAGGATGCCATTAAAAAAGTAAGACCTGATGTCATAGTGATACAGCTTGCAGAAAACCGGGAAAGTCCTGCGGATGCTTCTAAAGAACTAGAAGCATATGAAAAAAACTATAGAGCGTTGCTCACTTTTCTGAGTGCTGAAATAAAAGTTCCTATCCTTATGGTCGGCAGCTGGGCGGAATCTACTCTCGCACAAGGACCTCGCAATCAGATTATGACACCTCTTGCTTCGGAGTTTGGTGCTGACTTCATTGATATCACGTCAGTAGTCAATAATCCCCTCTCACATCCATCGTCAAATGAACACAATTGGATGCCTGGCGTACTTTGGCACCCTGGTGACGTAGGTATGCGCGGCATAGCGGAGAAAATAAGTGAGAAGCTACTTCCTCATCTTCAAAAATAATATGAATATAAAAATAAAAAATACTCTCATTGCAGGAGGAATTATAGGAAGCTTTGCTCTCATGGCTGCATTCTTAGGCTTTCTCAACCCTCAACTTTTCCAAGCAAGTATACTCCCTACATCAACAGGGAGTTCTCTTGCTGAAACAGGAAGCGGTAAAGTAGCCGTAGGTGTATTTTACTTCCCAGGATGGGCACCTAATAATTACGAATGGAATGTTTACCATTCAATTAAAGAGGAGTTTCCTGAACGAGAGAAAATAGATGGCTGGGAAGATATGACTACACTTGCATCCATGGACAAGGAAATCACATGGGCAAAGGATCACGGAGTGGATTACTTTATCTTTGACTGGTATTGGGATAAATACACTAAAATGCCTGGAAAATCACCAACAAACGATCTTGCATACGCTCTTGAAGCCTTTAAAAAGATAAATAACGGAAGATTAAAATATACGCTCCTCTGGTGTAATCATGACGGCTCGCCTCTTTCAGATGCGGATCTTGAAATACTAACAAAATTCTGGGAGGATAACTATTTTACAGATCCCGACTTTATGAGAACCCCTGAGGGGAAACCTTTCTTCACTTACTGGAACTGGGGAGATACCATCAGATCTCTATCATTGGATGCCAATGGACAAAATCCTGACTGGAATAGAGGTGTCGCACGTATGCAAGCATTTTATAAAAAATTAAAAGACAAATTCAACTTACATATCGCGGTGGTGGCAGATGGTATGGATAGTGCAACAAATGCATCATTAAAAGGTCTAGAAACTGATGCTGCTATTGGATGGGGATATCTCAATGGAAACGGGGGCTATCATCAGACAAGCGTCTCTCAATATGAAGTCTTCAAAGATTATGCTGCGAGAGCCATGTCTGAGTTATATAAAACACTTCCAACCAGCAGTATTGAGATTTATCCTGGAATACTCCCAGGAAGAAATGAAAAACCATGGGCGTTGATACCTGCGACACAGCTTCTGCAAAATGATCCAAAGTGGTTTGAAGCTCAGCTGAAGCTCGCATATAATATACTGCAGGCACAACCTAAAGCATTTCAGACAATTATCATTCAATCATGGAATGAAATGGGAGAAGGAGCCTATCTGCTTCCTACAAAACAGTGGAAGTTTGGTGCCCTTGAAGCGCTGAAAAAAGTAAAAACATGTATGGCTCAGCATAACTGTGATCTGCCTGCGCTTCCTGATGATTTTTCACCTTTCAAAGAACCAGCTGTTTCAAATCAGAACCTTAATACAAATACAATTTCTGAAATTGGACTTCCAGCAAATAACAATGTGAATGCTCAGGGAAATGAAAATGTTATTATTGAAAATAGTAATACAAATACTGCTCCAATTATAAATTCGAACACAAATATGCTTTCGAATAATAACAGTAATACTAATACTCCTGTAATTGTAATAAATAATTCAAATAGTAATCCTGATCCTGTAAAAACACAGGCAGCAGGAGCACAATATAATTACATTGTACAATATCCAACTAACAATAATACAAATTCCTCATTAAATGTACGACCGAGTGCACCAAAGCAAATTCTCTTTAGAGATATCTCAGGACACTTTGCAGAAAATGCTATAAAAGCACTGTTTGATAAAGATATCATCCAAGGTAGAACTGCAAACACTTTTGCTCCTAATTCATCATTAAATAGAGCAGAAGCTCTCAAGCTGGTACTTGCAGCAACAAATAAGTCAGCAGAGACAGAGAGTTTTATAAATAACTTTAAAAAATCTCATCCAAATTATAGTTATGTCTATTTCAAAGATGTACCTCTTGCATCATGGTTTGCATCATATATTGGATACGGATTTGAAAACAAAATCATACAGGGAGTATCTGCAGGCAGCTATGAGCCGGCACGTTCTGTGACCAGAGCTGAGTTTGTAAAAATGGTAATCGAAGCTTCAGGTATCGATGAATCAGCTGAATCAAAGAAGTTTGAGAATATGAACGCTTTGTATTTTAGAGATATCTCAAAATCAAGCTGGTACTCTGGGTACATATATACAGCAGCATCTAAAAAACTTATCGACAGCAGACCTTTCTTTGAACCAAACAGAACAATAACGAGAGGTGAAGCTGCAAAGATTATCTATTCCTTAGTTCAATAATATTCACTTCATGCATATTACACATAAAATATCAGCTTTAAGTCTTCTGCTTCTGGTAGGATCATTTGCACTTTCTCAGGTGGGTCCACTAGACTTTGCAAAGGCAAGCATTAATAGTGAAAATGGTGTGAATTACCCGGAAACATCAACAGGTAATTTACTAGATGATGCTGGTTTTGAATCTGGCATCATCGGGGCAAATGTTGTAGGAAGCCGTGAAGCAGCATGGAGGCTCAGTAACGGTTTTGAAGGAAGAGTTACTTCCTCTACTCAAGCTCGGACTGGGAGCAAAGCCATAGAAGTAAAAAGATGGGGAGTGGGTCAGGTTGTAGCTATCAAGGGAGCACCAAAGAGCACTTTCACCTATAGTGTCTGGGCAAAATCAGCAGCCGCAAATACTTCTCCTCAATATGCCGTAATTGAACTTACCCATCAAGGACCTCAAGGAAAACAGAATTACGGTGGAGTTCTTCTGACTCCCGGAGATCCCACATGGAAAAAAATAGAAGTGTCCTACACGATTCCTGACTATCCATCATATGGAAGTGTGCCAGGATTTGTAGTATATTTATGGCAGAACTGTTCCGCGGAAAACTGCTATTCAAGCAATGGCGACCAAGGAATTATCTACGATGATGCTGAATTAAAAGTTACATCCGGTAACGCATATCTAGTCACCGGTGATGAAGCCCACGCAAAGATCGGTTCATTTTATAATCAGAAATGGAATGAAGGAAGCACGTCTTATAAAGCTGCAAATGCGTTTCTTGCAAAGAATCCTGACATGAAACCTTTGTCATCTTCAAATTTCAGCAGTGAAGCTTTTCTCTCTCAGGAGCTCAATATGGCTTTCAAAAACGGCATTCAATTCTTTGCCTATGATTTTTCCTGGAACTTTCTCAGTAGGAGTACTTCATCTGAGAAAAACTATGCTTTAAATTATAATAAAGCACATCCTGAATCAAAGGTAGGATTTGCGCTGCATCTCAATCTTACAAGCGAACTATTACTCGCTAAGGATGAAGATATCAATGCTTTAGGGCTTACTCTTGCTGCAAATTATACATCAGCATCCCGCTATCTCAAAGGAGAGGATGGCAGACCTATGTTATTTATCGGCGGCTATACGGAGGAAGCTTTGAAGATAAATAAGGAAAAGATTAAAAGAATCCTTGAACTTCTTAAACAGAGAATTGATCCTTATTTTGTCTTTGTATTTAGTGATGCTAATACGCTTACAAACGGCATTACCATCGCAGCAAAAGAGGCAGGATTTGAAGCGTATGTTATGAAATCTCAAATTTCATATGTAAAAGAAAAGGTTGGTAATGTGTTAACCTATAAAACATTCCATGATCTTTTTGAGACACTTGCACATGCAACATACAGTAATAGCGGATTAAATCCTATCTATCCAAGTGTACGGGCATTTTATGATACACGTTTTGATGAGACAAAGGAGCCAATAGTGGTACTGGGTAGCTCAGCTAAGTGGTTCATGTACAGCCTTCATGTGGCAAAGAACACTATTAGTTCAATAAATGCCGTGAATCCCCTCTTTATGCTTGATGGATGGAATGATCTTGATGAAGGTTCTACTCTTCTTTCTAATGAACGTTACGGGACTTCCATGCTTGATCAAGTAAAGATACTCTCCACATGTGTCAAAGCGAAGCTCACAGATGAATCATGCTGGCTCTATAAATAATTTTTTCTTTTCAATTTACAAGAATATCAGTTTCTCACATAGTAGATAAAATATATTCTATGTTGTATTTATGTCACGTCGTATTGTCACTATAGATGGACCCGCTGGAGCTGGTAAAGGTACTGTTGCAAAGATAGTTGGTAAGACTCTTGGTCTTATTCAGCTTGATTCCGGAGCATTATATAGATTGATCACCGTACATTTTTTAAAAGTATTTAACAATGAACTGCCTACCAATCAGGATCATATAGTTGTAGAGCTCAAAAACGTGCATGTCGATATGCAGATTGAAGAAAAGAGAATCAAATGGATATTAAACGGAAAGTTAGTCGGAGCAGAAATTCGTGATCCAAAGGTATCTTTAGCAACCTCTGATTTTAGTAAATTTATTCCCGTCCGAGAAAAAGTAAATATTCTCCTCAGAGAGCTATCGATTAGTCATGATATTATTATTGATGGCAGAGATACTGGCAGCGTCGTGTTTCCACATGCTGATCTTAAAATATATCTTGACGCATCACCAGAGATCCGTGCTCAAAGACGGATGGAACAACTCATGCAGAGTGGTAAGATCGGTAACCTTACATATGAGCAAATCCTGCAGGATACAATCATCCGCGACACCAATGATAAAAGTAAGGCTTTTGGAGCATTGAAAGTTCCGGAGAATGCATGTATCATAGATTCATCACATATGACCATTGAAGATACAGCACAAAAAATCATTGATCTGTATCATACAAAAGTTCATTCTTAAGTATCTACTATTACTCTACAACTATGGATCCACAGCAGAAGCAGAAATTTTTTCTATTTGCAGGGGCGATTATTCTTATGATCATCGCTATCATAGCCACGCCCTTCAATCCCCCAAGTGTACCTATAAGCCTTCTTCCATCACCAGAAATAAGCACATCAGATAACTTAGTCAAAGATGAAATTTTTACATTTGCTGATCCTTCTCTCTGGAAAATCACTCCTGCTATGGAAAGCACTACATCCAGTGGCGGACGTATATTTAGTACCGGCAGTTCCCAGATAACACTTAGCCAACGTATTGCTTTAGCACCGCAGACATCTGGATTACGAGTTGCGTTAGATAGTACTACAAAGAATTCTTCACCTATCGTCATAAAGCTTATAGCTGATAGTGGAAAAGCCCTTCATACAATAGTTACTTCGGGTACAAATGCCTTTTATCAGGATATTGCATTAGGTGAGCCTGTTTCTTCCCTTACAGTACAACTTATATTACCGGAAAATACTCAAACAACACTGAATACTCTAAAGATTACTCCTCTCTTTTCCTCCCAGCCTTAATTATTCATATCTAAGCGCATCAATTGGATTGAGCTTAGAGGCTTTATTTGCAGGGTAAAGACCAAATACTATACCAAATACCGCAGATACTCCGAAGGCAAGTGCTATAGCGCTTAAGTCTAATTCAAATGGCCATCCTCCAGCCTGTGCAAGACCAAGAGAACCTAAAAGACCTATCGCAATACCGATAGTACCTCCCACAAGAGTGACAGAAATTGACTCTATAAGAAATTGTAAAAGAATATCTTTTCTTCTCGCACCTATGGCTTTTCTAAGACCGATCTCCTTTGTGCGCTCAGTCACTACGACAAGCATAATATTCATAATACCTATACCTCCTACTATCAGTGAGATAGCAGCAACTGCGGCGAGGAATAGTGTAAATACACTGGTAATTGTACCTAATATATCAAGAGCTTCTTTTTGAGTACGTATTGAAAAATCGTTTTCTCTGCCCTCACGAATATTGTGACGGTCTCGCAGGAGCTTTGTAGCCTGATCAATAGCAGGTGTAATCTGACTCTCAGAGACAGCTTCAATCTGTAACCCCGCAAGATAGTCCACTCCAAGCAGATATTTTTGTGCTACCTCTACAGGGACAATGATATTTTCATCATCTGCCTGACCAAAGGCAGCTCCTAACCCTCCGCCAGTATCTGATAAGACTCCTATGATTTGAAAATTCTGATTTTTCACTTTGATTCTTTGTCCCACTACATTGCCTGAATCTTCACCAAAAATATTAACTTTTGCTTTATGTCCAAGAATAGCAACCTTTGCCAAGGATTTTTCTTCAGAAGAATTCCAGATTCGTCCTGAGGCAAGAGTAAAGTTTTTCATTTCAAAATATGTCCTGTCTCGTCCTTGGGCATTTATGCTGAGTTCTTTGCCATTTCCAAGACTTATCTGCGTCCGTGTAAGTCCCGTAAAAGTAGACACTCTACTTGCAGAAGGTACATTTCCCTTCTGCATAATCGCTTCTGCGTCAGAGAGAGTGAGAGTCTTTACTATGATACCCCGAGCACTTGCTGGTGGACCAGTCCTCTGACCTCCATCTCCGCCTGGAAGGATAAAAATAATATTTGATCCAAGATCTTCTACCTGCTGCAGAATAAGATGCTGGGCACCTTTACCTGCTGCAAGCAAAACAATAACAGATCCTACACCAATGATAATACCAAGCATTGTAAGTATAGATCTTAGTTTATTAGAGCGTATGCTCGATAGCGCCTGTTTAATGTTATTTCCTAACTGAAGTATCATGCTTGAAAAGTATTAAGTCTAGGGCGATTTTGTATATCTTCCACAATGAGACCATCACGTATGTGAATCACTCGTTCAGCCCGAGCTGCAACATCCGGCTCATGAGTAATCATTACAATTGTTCTTCCCATCCCATGTACCTTATCAAAGATATTTAGCACCTCCTCTGTAGTATGAGAATCCAACGCTCCCGTCGGCTCATCTGCGAGAATCATTGCGGGATTATTTACGAGCGCCCGTGCGATGGAGACACGCTGCTGCTGACCTCCTGAGAGTTCATTGGGTTTATTCTTCATTTTCTGTTCTAGTCCTACAGATCTTAGAGCTTCTTCTGCCCTCTGAATCCGCTCTTTTCTAGAGTTGATACCTGCGTAGATAAGGGGAAGGATTACATTATCAAGAGCTGAAGTTCTCGCGAGAAGATTAAAGGACTGAAATACAAATCCCAACTTCTGATTTCTAATTTTAGCAAGATCCTCATCATGCAGAGACTGCATGTGTACGCCATCGAGGTAGTAATCTCCCTTTGTGGGACGATCCAAAAATCCAATAATATTCATCAATGTGGATTTTCCACTACCAGATGGTCCCATGATAGCGACATATTCTCCTTCCATCACAGTTAGATCGATACCTTTGAGGATAAGCACACTGTTTTCTCCAACATTGTAGCTTTTCTCTATGCCATTCATTTGAATAACCGGTGTAGTACTACTCATTAGCTGTCTTTGTAAAAAGTATGATTTGATCACTTTCTGTAAGTCCTGAGAGTACCTCTGAAGTTGAGTCACCTCTTACTCCAAGCTGTACAAATTTCTTGACTACATTCTGCTTACTTCCCTCCATTTCAGCAACTTCCACATAATCAGAGGAGACGCCATCTTTAAATTCTTCTTTTAAAGCCTGATTAGATACAGTCACAATTCCACTTAACTCTGAAGTGATGACATTAAGATTTGCCGTCATTCCTGGTCGTATATTGTTAGCTGCAAACTCCTTTGTATTGAAAGTAACCTGAATCCGGTAGTATATTACTCCATCCTGTACCGTTTTATCCTGATTGATGAATGCTACTGTGCCCTGATATTTATCATTCACTGAGAATGCATCAAAATCTATCAGTACTTTCTGACCAACGGCAACCTTACCAACTTCGGTCTCAGCCACATTTGCTTCAATAATATTTACATCCTCAGAGATCATACGTACAGCGATAGTGCTTGGTCCAGCCTGCTCACCTATATTAACAGGAATGGTCGTTACTGTACCTTGTCCTGGAGCTATAAGCTGAGTTTGCCCTAGTCTTGTTCTTGTACTTGCGAGCGTTGCCTCTGCCTGTTTTACCTGTGCTTGAGCTACTTGTATATCTGCAGCTCTTGCTGGAGCTGTCTGAGCGGCTAGTTGAGCTTGAGCAGTGGAGAGCTGAGACTGTGCTGATACTACACTATTTTGTGCTGTCTGAAGCTGTGAGTCAGCTCTAGCTAATGCACTTTCTAGATTTTTTTGCGCAGCCGCATATGCATTCTGTGCATTTATAACAGTAAGTTCTTTACTAGAAAGTCCTGCTTTTGCTTTTTCAACATTATCCTGAGCTGTTTTAAGATTATTTTTTGCATTAGTCTCTGATAGAACTGCCTGTGCTCTTACATTCTCTAGACTCTGCTTTGCACTGTCTAAAGATTTCTCTGCTGTATCCACAGCATTTTGGAGTGTCGTTACATTAGAAGTTCTCTGAAGTTCAAGAGATTCAACATTTTTCTTAATATTTGAAAGAGCAGAAAGAGCATTCGTCACCGCTGTTCTCTGGGCAAGTATACTTGTTCTAAAAGCATCTAAAGTACTTTGGCTTAAATCTCTGCTTGTTAAAGAATTTGAAACCATTTCATACGTCGTAGACAATGTATTGAATGCATTATCTAACAAGGTCTTTAATTTTTCCAAACGCGCGACAATTTCGCCATAGCTCAATGTCCGGTCAGTTATTACAAATAATGATTTATTATCGTTAAATTCCTTCTTTAAAATATAGTATGCATTGACGGTAGTATTATAGGAATGCTGTTTTTGTACTCCCAATAATTCTCTGTAAGCACGATTGGCATCTTTGTTATATTCTTCAACTGTGATGATGTTATTGATAGCTCTAAGTGAATTATCTACTTCGTTAAGATAGTTTACAGAGTTATAGAAAGAATCTTCCTGAGCCTTCGAAACATTCTTATCCTGGACAGGAATACCTGTCTCTAGGTTTTTCTTTGTATTATTTAAAGCAACCTGAGCACTCTCCACCCCTGATTGAGAGGATTTCACAGTTTCAACATTTGCTGCCTGCGTTGCTGCAAGTACACTCAGTGAATTTGCAACAGCAGCCTGAAAAGTCTGTATATCCTTAGTATTCACCGTCTCATTAGAAGTAGAAGTTGCATCAAAAACCTTTTTGGCATTTGTCAGTGCAGTATCAGCAGCTGCAATATCTGCCTGACTGGATGCTTGTGTGCTTTTATAACTTGACTGGGCTTGAGCAAGAGATCTCTCAGCATTTGAAATACTTGTCTGAAGTACTTGTCTATCCTCCAGCTTTATCCCCTGTAGCGTTTTCTCAAGCTGCGCTCTGGATACAGCAACAGCAGCTTCATCTCTTGCTATTTGGCTTTGGATATCATCCGTATTGATTTCCGCAAGTACCTGTCCGCTGCTTACACGATCTCCCTCTTTTACATTAAGAGTCTGAATTCTTCCGCTATTTTGAAAAGAAAGCTGTATTTCTTTTTTAGGTGTAACTGAACCTACCACAGATACCGTAGCTTGAACACTTCCTGAACCAATCGTAGTAGTCTCATACTCAACAGCAGAAGCACTTTCTCCTGCCCCTTTCACCACTGCTATCACTCCGGCTATTACTAGCACTCCAAGCAGCCATTTATAATTTTTTTTCAAGAAGTTCATAAGTACTAATATAATAATATGGAAGTTTATATGTTAATTTGAATGCTTATCTACGATCTCACTCAGGTTAGTAAGAACCCGGAGCAAATCTTCTCTATCCTTTTCAGTCATTTTAGAAAATACCTTTGAAAGAGCATAGAGCTTCTTTTCCATCATTTGTTCAAAATGCTGTTCTGCGTGCTCGCTTAGGGTTATATAGACACTTCTTCTATTTTCAGGCAGGATAATCCGTTTAAGTAGTCCTTTCCTTACAAGCTTCTCCACAAGAGATGTGGCTGTTGCCGGGGTAACTTTCATCTCCTCTGCAACTTCTCTCATAGACACTCTTTTTTTACACTGCACAAAAAGGATAGCCTGGAACTGCTGCATAGTGAGATGCTCCAAATCACTTTTTGCCCCTTCATCTTGATGAAGACCTTTATGCACATTCCTCATCACATGCATCAGCGACTGTGTGTAGTGTAGTATTGAATTCAATTTATATTTGAATACTTTTAAAATATTTAGTCAATCAAAATATACGTTTAATGAAGTGTAAAGTCAAGGGATTTGGCTCGGTAATTTGGGCGCGATAATTGGGCTCAATAATTCAGTAATTGAGCTCAATTACTGTAGCCCTAATTATAAGAGCCAAATAACGAGCCCCAATTATTGAGTCCAATATTGAATTCCTCCCTTGCCTAATTCCTCTTTTCTGACTACTATCATACAGTTATACACCTTCTGTCTTCACTATAGATACTATGTCCACTACCTATCAGCCGGATTCCTTTGAAAAAAAATGGCAGGAATACTGGCATTCTCATAAAACCTATGCAACACCTGTGGATTCAGGTAAGAAAAAAATGTACGTTCTTGATATGTTCCCCTATCCTTCAGGAGCTGGCTTACATGTAGGTCATCCGCTCGGTTATATTGGTACAGATATTTTTGCACGTTTTCATAGAATGAATAACTATGCCGTACTTCATCCAATGGGGTGGGATGCATTTGGATTGCCTGCAGAAAATTATGCTATAAAGACTGGAGTACATCCCCGCATTACTACAGAAAAAAATATTGCTTACTTTACTCAGCAGTTAAAACAGATCGGGTTCTCTTACGATTGGGACAGACAAGTAAATACCACTGACCCAGAGTATTATAAATGGACTCAATGGATATTCTTGAAACTCTTTAAAAAGGGTCTTGCTTACGAATCCAGTCTTCCAATCAACTGGTGTCCAAGCTGTAAGACAGGTTTGGCAAATGAGGAAGTTGTAAAAGGTAATGAATGTGAAAGATGCGGAGCTATTGTAGAACAGCGTCCTATACGACAATGGGTACTTAAAATTACGGAATATGCCGAGAGACTTCTGACAGATCTTGATGGATTAAACTGGCCATCAAGCATACTTGAACTTCAGCGTAACTGGATAGGCAAAAGTACTGGGGCAACATTTACACTTCAGATTGCCTCAAAAGAAGGTCAAGCTACAGATAAGACTATTGAAGCCTTTACAACGAGACTAGATACCGCATACGGAATAACTTTTATTACTCTTGCACCTGAGCATCCTCTTGTGGATATGCTTACCCTTGAAGAAAATAAAAAGGTTATGGAGAGTTATATCTTTCAGGCAAAGAGCAAATCTCAGCTCGAACGAACTGAGTTAGCAAAGGAAAAGACTGGAGTATTTACGGGATCTTACGCTATCAATCCATTTACAGGAGAAAAGATACCTGTCTATGTGGGTGATTATGTTCTAGGATTTTACGGGACAGGAGCTGTGATCGGAGTCCCTGCTCATGACGAGAGAGATTTTGATTTTGCAAAAAAGTACTCCATACCTGTAAAAAGAGTCATAACAAAATTTCCCTCACTGACTCAGACAGAATTTGATGAAATATATCTTAAGAGCTCTGAAAAAGAGAAAGAGATATTTGAAGCAATTAAATCTGGAAGTATTATTCCTGTAGGGAAAGAGGATGAAAAAACTCTTGCAGAAGAACGAGAAGCATGGCTTCATTTTTTAAAGGAAAAGGAGTGTCTAGAAAATTCTGAAGCTAATGAGACTGCTAAGAATGCATACTCACTTTGGAATAGCTTTTTGAAGACTCAGGAAGGTGCTTCTTGGAGCGGAGAACATTCTGAATTGATGAGAGAAGCATTCACAGAAGATGGTTATCTGATTTCTTCTGGATACTTTAATGGTATGACTTCCGAGGATGCACGGGAAGAAATGACAATCTGGCTGGAACAGCATGAAAAAGGAGAAAGAACAGTGAACTATAAACTTAGAGACTGGATTTTCTCCAGACAGCGTTATTGGGGAGAACCAATACCTCTCGTACACTGCGCCAAATGCGGTATAGTACCTGTGCCTGAGAAAGATCTCCCTGTACTGCTTCCCGAAGTAGAACAATATGAACCTACGGGTACTGGAGAGAGTCCTCTTGCTGCCATAGATGAATGGGTAAATACCACATGTCCGAATTGTAGCGGTCCTGCCAAAAGAGAAACAAATACGATGCCTCAATGGGCAGGTTCATGCTGGTATTATTTGAGATTTATTGACCCGAAGAATAAGGAATATTTAGCTCATCCTACCTTATTAAAGGAATGGCTGCCTGTAGATATGTATGTCGGTGGCGCAGAACATGCGGTACTCCATCTGCTGTATGCTCGATTCTGGCATAAAGTACTTTATGACTGTGGAGTTGTACCAACGGTAGAGCCTTTCCAGTCTCTCAAAAACCAGGGAATGATCCTTGGAGAAGATAGCCAGAAGATGAGTAAGTCCAAGGGCAACGTCATTAATCCTGATGATACGATAAAGGAATTTGGAGCAGATGCCTTTCGTCTCTATGAGATGTTTATGGGACCATTTGATGCTGTAAAACCTTGGAACACAAAAGGTATCGCTGGAGTCTATAGATTTCTGCAAAGGACATGGAAACTCCAAGATAAAATATCAGATGTACCTGATTCTAAGGAGATGACTACTCTTCTGCATCAGACGATCAAGAAAGCAACTGATGATATTAAGACATTCAATTACAACACTGTAGTCTCACAGTTTATGATCTTTATGAATGCTGCAACAGATGCGGATCATATACACCAGGCAACCTTTGAGACATTTCTCCAACTCTTATCACCATTTGCGCCTCATATTACAGAAGAACTTTGGCATATCTTAGGACATAAGGATAGTATCCACCTCTCTTCATGGCCCAGCTATGATCCTGCTCTGACCGTAGAAGATACCATAGTGATTGCAGTACAGGTGAATGGAAAACTTAGAGGTTCCTTCAAAGCAAATAAGGACATAAGTCAGGAAGATGCTATCGCTGAAGCTAAGAGGACAGACTCTGTAATAAAATTTTTAGATAATACTAAGATAAAGAAAGAAATTTATGTCGGAGGAAGACTCGTAAACTTTGTAGTCTAAAGTACGAAATAAAAAAGCTGTCCGGAATCGGACAGCTTTTTTATTATTTTCCTCTCTTTATCTTATTGTACACTGGTCGTATCAAAAATATTAATTTTGTATTTACCAAAAATCTATAAAGAGAATCTATGGTATGAAACTTCATGTTTTTTATTCTGACTCCAATATTATATCTGCTTCCTCCTTCCTTGAGAGTAAAGTCAGAAAGATGGTTGTGAAGCCGCATCTCAGCAGGTGTTTTTTTATTAAAAGCTGAATAGAGCTCCGCATATTTAGCAAAGCTGTTATCATGTGATGAATTTGTATGAAAGTTTTTAAGATTCTTTATTTTATTATGAAGAAGAGTTTTATCATGAGCTATTTTTTCTACTAATGAAAGAGTCTCTTCAATATATGTTTCATTTGAGAAAGTCCATCCTGTATCTTCTGCATGGACTCTTTCTTCAAGGGCACCCATAGTCGTGGCAATCACTGGTATCCCCGCAAACTGTGCTTCAGACAGAGTGTAGCTAAAGGTCTCATAAGCTTGAGCAGGCATAAGAATAAGTTCAATGCCGTTGTTTTTGAGTAACGATACAACTTTATCCCTATCATAAAAGGCAATGTGATGAACATTATTTTTAATTGAGTAATACGTCTTCCAATCTCCGACTGCACCAATAATATAAAATTCTACTTTTACTTTTCGTTTACGAAGCTCCTTCACTATCTCCGCAAATAATGCTGCTCCTTTATTCCGTGTAAATGTTCCTAAAAAAGCAACTTTTAATATCTTGCTCGTGTCATTAGGTTTTTCTCCCGGTTCTTGGGCATTCAGATATGCGGAGGGATGATCTATAAATGCCACTGGTGCCGCGTCCTCTCCTATAAATTCCTTTACCTTTTTTTCTACAAATTTTGAAGGAACGATAATCTTATCTGCAACTTGAGTGAATATACGTTTCCAGACAGCTCTTCTAGACTTGAGATATGATTCATAGTTTCCTACTTCGTATTTATTCAGCATTCCATCTCTAGAGAGATCATAGGAAGTTTTATCAAACCCTTCAAGTATGTCATCAGTTCCTAAAAGCTGGGGATGATTAGCATAGTAATAAAAATCATGCACAGTGAATAATACTGGTACACCAAACTTCTTTACGATTTCCGGCACATCAAGTGAAAATCCGAGAAGATGATGAATATGTACAAGAGAGATAGAGAACTGGTGAAGAATAGTCCCTAAAACATTATGTGTTTCTTTCCTATTTAGTGAAGAAGTGAAGAGATTTACCTCAAAGGGGAAAATATATTTCTGATCCTTGGCGCCGAGTACCTCAAGCTGCCAATAGTGGATGCCTACCGGATACAAAAGAAAAAAGTTGTATGTATCTGAAAAATGCTCCACAATATCCTTTACATGAAGTTCTGTACCTCCAATAGCCCCTCTAATAGGCATGTGAAGTACAAGTAGAATATTTCTCTTTCCATTTGCATAAGCAAGATGTGCCTTTACATTATTATGTATCTCCTCAAGTGGTTTTCTCAAGATATACTCATGGATTCTCTTTTCATAATCCGGATAGAGTTCAAGAAGTTTTGCTAGATTTTCCTGCTGTTTTTTTAGTTTTTCAGGACTATTTCCAAAGGTCATACTTCCTTTGTGATGTACAAAAGTTGCATCATCCAATAAATGTATGTATCCGAATTTCTCAGCGCGCATACACCACTCGTTTTCTTCCCCATATCCTTTACCAAATCTTTCTTCATCAAAATATCCCACTTCCTCGAGACATCTTCTGCCAATAAGCATACAAAATCCTACTGCCGTCGGCAGCTGAGGGTATGATCTCAGAGATATTCGTTCTACAAGCTCAGCATAAGAATCAGCGGTAAGCCCCTCTGGTATAGCATTATCCTCAAGCCAGTTTGGAATTGAACACACGGTACCGTTATTTGTCAGAGGTGTTACAGATCCCACATTTGGATAACTCTGGTAACATTCATACATTTTTTCCATCCATCCTTTTGTCACAACTGCATCACTGTTGAGTAGTACCACATCTATTTCACTCCATTTCATCCCTTTATTTACACTTCCTACAAATCCTAGATTTACTTCATTTCGAAGCAGAGTTGCAATATTATCCCGTGCAAGTGCATCCATATATTCCACTGCCTCCTTCTCTGTACTGCAGTCATCTATAAGTACAATTCTATATTGATTTAAATCTGTGTGAGCAATAACAGAATCTACACATTCCTTTAGAAAGTGATAGCCGTTATATACAGGGATAATGATGTCGCACTTCATAGTACAAATACAAGTTACTTAGATATGATTAAGACGGTGATAATACTCGGCAGCCTCAGTACTGTCCCCCTGATACACTACATTTCCTTTTTCGATTACTACAACTTTATTACAGAATTTTTGAATATTTCCCATGTCATGTGAGACAAAGATAATTGTTTTACCCTGAGCTTTAAGATCTTCAAATACTTTAAAACACTTTTCCTGAAATCTCTGATCTCCTACTGCCAGCACTTCATCCATGAGAAGAATGTCGGACTGAGCTTGAATAGCCACAGTAAAAGCCAAACGCACATACATTCCTGAAGAGAAATGTTTGAGTTTTACGCTTTGGAACTGCTCTAGTTCTGAAAACGCAATCACCTCATCATAAATAGCATCTATCTGTTTTTTATGCATTCCAAGAATTGCACCATTGAGATAAATATTCTCTCTCGCAGATAATTCGGGATTGAAGCCTACTCCCAATTCTAGGAAAGGTGAGATCTTTCCATTGATGGTAATTTTTCCTTCACTTGGTTCGTATATCTGTGCTATGAGCTTCAAAAGCGTTGATTTACCAGAACCATTTCTACCAATAATTCCAAAGAAGTCTCCCTCATTTACCGTAAAGGATACATCCGATAAGGCATGAAAAGTTTCATAGCTCTTTTTCTTGAAAATATTTACAAAATGACCTCTGATACTTGAGATATGTTCGCTTGGAATAACAAAGCTTTTTCCAACATTTTCTACCTGAATAACGGCTTTTTTAGACATATTCTGCAGCTCCTCGAGAAGCACGGTGAAAGAATAAAAGTGATCCTACCAATACTAAGACTAAAAGAAGTATATACAACCAGCTTGAAGCAATCAGTAATACACCATCCATAAAAGAGAAATATTCTTTTCCATGAAAAAGAGCATCCTTGATCTTTACCAGAATAAGAGTTACCGGATTAATATAGAGAAGAGTTCTATATACCTCAGGTATAGTGGTAATTGGGTAAATAATTGGTGCCGCATAGATACCTGCATTTAAGATTACTTCCCATATCTGATTGAGATCCCGGAAGCGGAGAAAGAGAGGAGAAGTGAGAAAAGAAAAAGCCAGGATCCAGATAAAAATAAGTGAAGCGAAAAATACAGCTGTAAGTATGGAAAAAATATTTGGAAAGACTCCGTAGAGAATAAAGAAAAATACAAGGATTAGTGTATTGAGAAGAAACGTAAGGAGAGAATTTAGTGTAGAGGCAAACACCACAATCCACTTTGGCAGGTTTACCTTTGTAATGATATGCGCCTTCTGAAGCAAAGAGACCATACCTACCATAGTTCCCTCAGCAAAATAATTCCAAATAATGAGTCCCGTAAGAAGTGAGAGAGAATATTCCTTAGATCCTCCAAATAATTGAGAGAATACAAAGTTTAGGATTGAAAAGATGAAAAGCGGCTTTAATACTACCCAAAGAATACCAAGGATTGAACCGTTATATCGAAGTTTGAAATCTGTTTTGGCAAGAATCCAGACCGTATACCAATAATTTTGTTGAACCTTTTTCACAGAAGAAATGGGGGTAGAAATGTACACTTTATATTATCGGGATTATCACTGTTGGCAAGCCTAAAAGTGCTTTACATAAACAAGAATAGAGCTTCTTTTATTTCAAAAATGGAGAGATTATCCTTCCGTAATTTCGAAGCAACCAGTTTACTAAAGATTGAAACGGTATTTTGAGACCCGGTACATGAAGTTCCACTTCCATCATACGAAATATATCCTTATCAGATAATAATCGAATATCCTTTATCTTGCTACGCTCTCGAAAAATTGCCGGCAGTCTTTTCACGATATGCAGGTATCCATGGATTTTCTGCAGAAAATATCTCTTTTTTATACTCCAGAGCAGTAAAGCGATCTCACACACAATGAGTACTGGAAGGAGTAAAAGCAATGTTCTTAGAGAATAGTTCGCGAGAATCATCTGTATTCTATTTCTATCCAGATAGCCAAGTTTCCATGAAGGCAAACTCAGGCTATAGTCATGATAGCAATATGCTTTTGCGGAGAGCATTACGGGCTTATCAATTAATTTCATACGCCACGAAAGATCCGTATCTTCCATGTACATAAAATAATCTTCTTTCAATCCTCCCAGCTTATTCCAGCAATGCAAGTCCATAAGCATGCAGGCACCGCTTGCAGCAGCTATATTTATGTCACTGCTGCATCTAAATGTAGATCCATATTCAGGACAGTACGAAATACCTGTAAAATGGACAGCATTCCCAAGTGAGTTTACATGCGTCCTATCCGGCAAATACACTGATGCCTGTACGATTCCTGCTTTTGATTTTTCTTTGGTCTTTAAAAGCTCAGATATGCATGATGAATCAATGGTAGTGTCAGGATTGATACATACAGCATTTTCATAACCACGTTCATAAAAGATCTTCGCCACTGTATTTACCCCCCAAGAAAATCCCAAATTCTGCTTAGATTCTATGAGCTCTACATCAGGAAATTCCTTTACGATTTTCAATGTATTATCCTGAGATGCATTATCAATCACTATCAGAGAGATCTCTGTATCTTGAGCAAGAATAGAGGAAATGCAGTTTCTAATATCCGCTTCAGAATTATAGGTAAGAACAATAATTCCCGTTGATTTGTTTGTCATACGAGGATTATTTTTGTAATTCTTTATCACGTACATAAGCACTTGTCTCAAACCATGATTCAAAGGTACCTGTATCCATCCATTTTCCTTTTACTAAAGCAACATCCAGATTACCTTCATTTAAATACAGATTATTAATATCTGTAATTTCTAGCTCGCCTCTTGCAGATGGCTTAAGGGTTTTCGCTTTTTCTATCACTGAATTATCATAGATATAAAATCCAGTCACCGCGAATGTAGACTTAGGATTCGTCGGCTTTTCTTCTATACTTACTGCTTTCATATGCTGATCAAATTCCACCACTCCATAGCGGTGAGGATCCGGCACTTCGCAGGCAAATACTCTTGCTCCAGACTGAAAGGTCTGTACTGCTTCATGAAAGTCTGCATCAAAATAGTTATCTCCTAAAATAAGAGTAACATCATCATCTCCAATAAAGTTTTCACCAACTAAGAACGCCTCAGCAAGACCATTCGGACTATCCTGCACTTCGTATGAGAACTTCATCCCAATCTCTTTTCCGCTGCCTAGCAGTTTCAAGAAATCTCCAGCATTATCAGGTGCTACAATGATAAGTACTTCTGTTATCCCTGCACTCTTTAGAGTTTCAATAGGATAATATATCATCGGTTTATTATAGATCGGCAAGAGCTGTTTACTTGTCACAAGTGTTACAGGGCGGAGACGTGTTGCCCGTCCTCCAGCAAGGATGATTCCCTTCATAGTAGACGCATAAAAAATACTGTAGGAATAGTAGCCTTTCTACACTAAAACTCAACCAAAAATCACTTCTTTAACAATGCTCTATATACCTCAATGGTTTTTAAAGCTGTTTGCTTCCATGAAAAATGCTGAGCTCTTTCAAGAGATTTTTTACCATATTCTAAGCGAAGACTTTCACTATCTTTTTCTAGAAGCAGCTTTTTAAGTATAGTAGATAGGTGGGAAGTATTTTGAACATCAAATACTATTCCAGCCTTACCTACCACTTCTTTCAGACTAGAATTATCACCCGTAACAACAGGTATACCATATTGCATTGCTTCTAATACAGGTAGACCGAACCCCTCATAGAGAGAAGGATATACAAAAACATCCGCATGAGAAAAGTACCCTCCAAGTTCCTGTGATGAAGTATAGCCTTTCCACAGAATCTCATCTTTCCATTCAGATTTTTCAATCATTTCAAAGATATGTTCGCATTTCCATCCTTTTTTTCCTATCAGCACCAGTTTCCCTGAGTATCCCTGTTTTTTGACCTCCTCAAAAGCACGGATAAGAACTCCAATATTTTTTCGAGGTTCTATGGTACTTACATATAAAATGTATTTTTCTTCCTGTGGAACAAACGTAGTTTCAAGCTTTCTTGCAGCAAGAGGTATAGCTATTACAGCTTCTTTTCTGCCGTATACCGTTTCAATATCTTTTTTTGTATGCTCGGAAACAGTGATTATCCCATCTGCATTCCGGATCTCAAGCGGAAGTATAAGATGTTGTATTCTTCCCTGCGGCACATGAAATTCAGGAAAAAGTACTGGTGTCAGATCATGGATTGTCACCACTTTTTTGTATGGAGTTTTTTTAAAAGGGAATGGTGCTATATGATAGAGATCATGCACTAGATCGAAACCTTTCTTTTTTAGAATATGAGGTAGCCTAAAGAATTTTCTAAAGGTACTTCGTCCCGGGAACTTCTTTCCCATCGGAATGATCAAGTGGTTTTTATTATCAAAAAAATCATTCTCTTTGTAATGAATATAAGTTATCCACATATCTTCAGGAGTATTTTTTTCTATTTCCTGAATCAATTCCGTAGCATAAGTATAGATACCTGCATACTGATCATCTATGCAGTCTGCGATGATACAAATCTGTTTCATACTCGTATAAAGCCTTAAATATGCTCATTGTATCCACTTTACAGAAAGAGTAAATATGGACATTTCTTATCTTTAGTTTCTAATGCTTTTCTTTGAGTAATAGTACTCGCAAAGGTACAGTGGCTATGTTAAAAACATATTTTTGATTTCTAACCCCTCCCCCCTCTCCCATGGAACTTTCTACTCTTTTAAAGAAGATTGGTTTCCGCCCGAAAGAGATCAAGATCTATCTTACAGCAATACAGATCGGAGCACAGCCTGCGAGTATTATTGCAGAGAAGACAGGTCTCAATCGGGTCACTACCTACATGACTCTTAAAAAACTCGTTCAGAAGGGACTAGCTCAAACATGCTACCGCAATGGAATGCAGTTTTTTAGTGTTAATAATCCTGAAAAGCTTCTCCTGTTTGCCTCCCGCAAGGAGGATGAATGGAAAGATATGCAGGATAAACTCCGGGAAGCCATTACGCTGCTTGAAATACCAGAATTTCAAAATCTATCTCCAATAGAAGTAAAATCCTTTCAAGGAATAGAAGGTTTCAAAAGTGTCGTCCCGGATATTGTAAAAGCAGAGTCTTTATTGATACTTTCACAGATGGATAACACTGAGGGAAGCTATATCCCCTATTTAATTAACTATGTATTTCCGAAATTAACAAAGCATACTACTCCAGCATGCTTTTTCTTTAAACAAAACACCTGTGGACAAGAGAGTGCATCCATCTTGGATAAAAAATATTCAATCCCGGTGCATTGCCTCTCTCAGCTTCCCTTTGACACAGATATTTTTATCCTAGATGAGAAGATGACTATTTTTATTGATAGAAAGCAGAATATACTAAGCGGTGCGGTGCTGATGAGTCCGACCATCAGTAAAAATCTTCAGGCATCCTTAAAATTCATTCTCTTAAAACAGTCATCTATGAATTATGACAAGAAATTGAATGAATCAATTCTATAATTTCAGGTATTAGTCATCGAAATGATAATGAGTAATCCGTGCCTGGAGTTTTATTATTTCCACACTATGAGCTGTCGTATCATATATGGCATAGTGTGCATCCTCTCGCAATCCCGCAAGGTTTCCGGGATTCACATACCAGCCTCCATTTGGTAACTGCTCTTTATACCTGTTGTGGGAATGTCCGAAAAGAATCAGATCAAAATTGCCGAAGGCAGCAAGTGACTTTGCAACTTTAGGATAGTGAGTAATCACAATTTTTCTGCCATCTACAACAAACTCTCCCATATCCAGGAAATAATTTATCCCCATTTTCTCACAAGTTTTCACAATTTCTTCTTCTCTTCCTTCATTATTTCCAAAGACATAATAGATGGGTACCTTCACATTTTTGAATGCAGAAAGAGTCTCAGGTTCCACAAGGTCTCCGCAGTGAATAATCATCCCGATATCTCTTGTTTTAGTCTCTTCCAGCACCTTTTCTATATGACTTATCCTGTCATGGGTGTCGGAGATAGTCAGTATATTCATGTCATAAAATCTTAGTATACCACTAGTATACCTGGCACTAAAAAGACATACCACTATTTTTTTGATTTCAGCCTTAAGTATAGTCTGACTTTTGGTAGTTTCTTATTAATCAATTTTTGCATAAATTTTATTTTATTATGATATAATAAAATAACATAATTTTTCAATTCCAAATTCTTCTATGGACCAAACAAAAATAAATATCCTTAATGATTTACGGGCAAAGCTTGCACTCGCAGAGACACAGAGTCGGGAGCTTGCAGACACATACCATGCTGCACAAATGCTTGTCAAAGAAGCTGAGCAGATTGAATCTGCAGATACTTCATCCGAAGCTCAATCATTACTTTCTTCACTTTAATATACCATGTCTGAAAATTTTCAAAATAATGAATATGCAGGAGTAAATCAACCTGCTAAAAATGTTCTACAAAACGTAGATACATTGATAAAACTTGATAAGGATCTTGATACTATTGCAACCACAGAGCAGCTAGATGAACAGATTGATAGGACTACTAAAGCACTTGAACTTACTCAAGAGAAAAATAGTGAAACCATTAAAGCAACGCAAAAGACGCTTACACAACTAGAAGGCATTGCTCAAAGTTTTAATGCTTCGCCTAAATACGCAAACCTCATCAATAAAATTCAAACTTTAAGGACAAATATTACTGTAATTCAGAACCAGAAAAATACTGTCGACTCTTCACCTATTGAAAGTACTAGTAGAACAAATGGGTATGAAGGGAAAAAAGCAACTCCGGATTTTTCTCAGGGAAAACCCACACCTCAATTCAAGACAGAGAAAACTCCTCAAGAAAATGTGCGCCCTAGTTCTACCCAACTTGAAGCTGCAAAGCAATATAACAATATGAGTACCGCAAGTAATGCAGGCTCTTCAAAAAATTCCTCCAGCAGTGCTGGATCTAGTGAAGGACGTAGTATGCGGTAAGCATAATTCAAATACTTATGAATTCTTCATTGTAGTCAATTTTTCCCACTCATCCCGGTATTTTTTTCTTCGATCCTTATTATGAAACTTAAGCATATGGTCAGAGATTACTACTGATGCCTCTTGAGTAAGGTGAACAGGAAGTACTGTCATTTTTTTCTTTTGAAGATTCATTAAGAACTTCTCATATTTCATCCCTAGGTTAGTACTCAACATCCTTTCCATGGATTCTTTTAGCCATGAATCTCTCTTTTGCACAATATACACCAGTTCCGCTTCCTTTTTCCAGAAAGGAAAAGACTCCTGAAGCATTGATTTGTTTTCTTCGACAAAATGAGCGTATTCTTCCCTTCCCAAAAAAGGTTTCATAGTTGCAACCCAAAACCTCATATACACATCATCTGGCTGCAGCATAATATTTCTAAAATCCTCCACTGAAGTATCCATATAGAAACTGAGACAAAATCTCTCAGAGACTTTATTCCCATGCCTTCTCACGCCAAGAAGCTGGTAAAAAATTCCTGTAAGAAAACGTACAAGCCATACGTGGTCTTTTTCAGCAATAATAAATAGATCAATATCGCTATCTGCATCTGCACTTCCAAAGGCAAGAGTATTTCCTACTCCCACCATCCTGAGATAAGGGATCCATGAAAGTAATGAAATGTACTTTTTACATTTTTTAATCAGCCGCTCGTTTAAAATATTTGTAGAATCTTCGGAGAATTCATAATTTCCACTTTTCAGCCGGTATTTCCCTTCCTCCAAGATGACTTCTTCCATCTTAGATAATAATTCCGGCAGCATCTCCTTTATCTCTCCATTCTTTCCTTCAAGAACAGAAAAATAGTCTTTTTTATTTTTATCAATATAGAAATACTGAATAAGTTCATCTACAGTAAGCCTTTTTCCAAAGAGAGAAAAAAACGCAAGTGTATTGAGGACTCCTTCCCTAACTATAATTTCCAGTGACATGCAGAAGTAATTACAAAAGTAGCCCAAGTATAAAAGGAGAGAGAAAAGAAGTAAATGAAAACAAGTAATATGCTTTGTCTCTTCACACAAAACGTATTACAATAATTCCATAATGATATCACCTCTTATATGCGCCTTCAGTCGCTACATCTCACAAATTTTAGAAAGTTTCATGATCTGCATTTAGATATAGATCAGTCATGCGACATTATCTGCTTTGTAGGAGCTAATACTCTTGGGAAAACAAACATTCTTGAAGCTATGTACTTTCTCGGACTTCTCAAGTCCTTTAGAACTGTGGATACAAAAGACCTTGTCACTTGGGAAGAGAATTTTTTGAGCATCGAAGGAAAGTTCCTTGATGGAAATATAGAGAATATGATAGCTACAACAGTATTCCGTCCAAAGAAACAGAGAAGATATACCGTTAATGGAGTGGAACTGCCTATTGCAGAGTATGTCGGTAAATTGAATGTAGTGTTTTTCTCCCCTGATGATATTAATCTCTTGCTGCTTTCACCAAGTAACCGAAGAAAGTATCTGGATATCCTTCTTTCACAGACTGACATTCAGTATTTTAGAGCATATGTGAATTACCAAAAGATTCTCAAACAGCGAAATGCTCTCCTGAAAATTATTCGGGAAAATAGAAATCGTGTATCTGAGTTAGATTACTGGAATGAAGGATTGGTGGATGCTGGACTGGTTCTTATTGAAAAAAGAAAAGAACTTATAGAATTTTTTAATCAGCATATTGGAGCATCATATAGAGAAATCTCTGAGAATAAAGATGCAGAATATGCCTTAGAATATTTACCATCTCTTAAGTCAGAGGTTTTAAATAAAGAGAATTATCTTCAAGCCTTACATGAGAGATTAGAGAGAGATCTTATCTTAGAGTCAACATCTACAGGTCCTCATAGAGATGACTTTACTTTCCTGCTCAATGGAAAGAATATAGAAGCCTTCGCTTCACGAGGAGATACGAGAAGTATGATACTAGCTCTCAAGTTAAATGAGATCACTTTTATCAAAGAAAGGAATGGAACTCTTCCACTTCTATTACTTGATGATGTATTTTCAGAGCTGGACGACGAGAGACAGGAACAACTACTTTCACATATTCCAGAAGGAATTCAAACTTTTATCACGTCTACGACTGATGCAATAGGGTCTGTTAAGAAGAGAAAAAAGGATATTTGTTTTGTGAATTTAACAGAAATTATATAGAGCTATCGTACCATTTTACGCACTTAGATTATATTGCAAAATATCTACAAATATCTATACTCTCCACATAAAAATATAAAGGAGAAATATAATGGAAGAAAATTTAGAAGAGAAAACATCTGCAGCTGCTCACAGTATTGTAAATAGTATCTTACAAAAAATAACAAAAGAAAAAGACTCAGTAGCCATATTATTGGATTTCATAGTTCATATTGAAGCATTTACAATCAAAATGCCAACATATGATTCTAGCAATATTCAATCATCACAGAATGATACAGGAGAGACAAAGGAGGATAAATCTGTAAAAAAGAACATACTAATTAGAGATTTAGGTTTTACAACTAAGGTATACAACTCCCTTACTCTATATGGTCATTGTACTACAATTGAGGATATCCTTAAACTAGGAAAGAGGAGAGTAAAAGATCTCCCATTTGCTGGACGAGAAGCTTATAAAGAGATCGTGGAAAAACTTAGTTTATATGAATTTGAATTTGGACGTCCATATTCCTTTAAGGATCCTAAAGATATTTCAGTAGAGGAAATGTCTTTCAGTAATGAAGTTTCCAATCGTCTAGTAAGAGCTAATTGTTTATATCTCAAAGATATCTTGGAAAAAAGTAGCCACGAGATCATGCAAATTAAACATATAGGCAGAGGATGTTTGGAAGAGATTAAAGAAAAAGTAGAAATATACGGATACAAAATCCTAAAATAAAATCTAACTGACCTTCGGGTCAGTTTTTTTATTCAAATTCCACTCCCATCGCATCCAATAAACATAGCACCTCCGGCACCGAAAACTTCGCCTTCGTAAGTACATTGTCCGCAGGAACCATTCCATAATTCCTTGCACTTCTAAAATCCGCCTTCGTAAGATTCGTATCTGAGAAAGTAGATCCTGCAAAGTCTGTATCCGTACATACAGCTTCTTTTAATGATGCATTTGAAAAGTCAGCTTCATGGATGGTACATCCGAGCATCTTTGTACCATTTAAATTTACTGAATCAAAGATGGAGTAATTGAGTACACATTCATGAAACTCTACAGAGAATACCTGAGAAGAAATACTAGTCCAGTTGATACCCACCATTTTAGAACTACGAAATTCAGTCTCAATGAAAGTAGAAGTAGGGATCTTCATCAGACTAAGATTACATTGCTTGAAAGTACATTCAGTAAAGATGCATTTCTTAAATATAGTTTTTTCAAAATTACAGTTTTGGAAAGTACATTGATAGAACTCTATACTTTCAAAGCTTTCACCTGAGCACGTGAGGTCTTTAAAATTTTCAGAACCGTATTCTTTTTCTGTAAACATAATTGGGAATTTGTAATAGTAAGAAAAGCATACTCTCTCAAAGTTCAAATTCAAGCTGAAGAATAATCTTATCTATCTCTTAGTCGGATATGATTATTGACTCCGTATCAGTCTGGAATGACAGGGATTATAAGCTGTGGTACAATAAATACACAAATATTATCATTCCACTTATGAAAATATATCTCGGCAGCGATCACAATGGACATGAAATTGAACCAAAACTCATTGAATGGTTAGAAACAAATGGCCACAGTGTAGAAACATTTAGTAATAAAGAATTAGTCTCTGATGATGACTATCCTGATTTCGCCTATCCAGTTGCAAAAGCAGTATCAAAAGATGAAAATGCCCGAGGTATTGTAGTCTGCGGGAGTGGTGGCGGAGTTTGCGTAGTAGCAAATAAAGTAAAAAATGCGCGGTGTGTACTCGCAATGAATGATGAGCAGTCTAAATTTGCTCGCAAGGATGATAACGCAAATATCCTTTCCTTAAGTGCGAGATATTCTTCTTTGGAAGATATGAGAAAAATGATCACAACTTTTTTGACTACAGACTTTGAGACCGGTGGGCGCCATGAAAGACGTTTCCATAAAGTAGAAGAAATAGAATCTAAAGAATTCAAATAATATGACTCAAGTATCTCTTTCCATTCTCTCAGCAGATTTCCTCCATCTGCAAGACCAGCTCTCACGGGTGGAACCTTTTGTAGACCGCCTTCACTATGATGTGATGGATGGACATTTTGTAGATCAGATAAGTTTCGGCTTACCTCTTTTAAAGGAATTAAAAACGAAATTACCGATTGATGCTCATCTCATGGTTACAAATCCTGAAGAACAGGCAAAAGATTATGCTGAGTATTCAGATGTAGTCTATATTCATGAGGAAACTCTTCAGGGAAAAAATATTCAGGCAATCGTCGAGGATATTACTTCAGCCGGAAGTCATGCAGGAATTACAATAAATCCTGAAACCACTGCAGAGGATCTGGAACCAATACTAAAATACTTTACTCATGTGCTTGTCATGTCCGTGCATCCAGGTGCGGGTGGACAAGAATGTATACTAGAAACACTGGATAAAATTCCGGAAATTAAAAATCTTAAGCCGGATATTATTATTGCAGTGGATGGCGGAATGAATGAAGACACTGCTCCCATTGCAAATAAAAAAGGGGCTGATGTTATTGTATCAGGATCCTTTGTCTTAAAGAGTAAAAATCCTAAGCAGTCAGCTGAAAGCTTAAGATGCCTACCTCCGCAGGAATAAAATAGTCGCCTACTGGGAGATTTTCGGAACAGTAATATTTGCTCCTTTCCCATAAAATGGCTCTGCTAAATCCTGCACTTCAATAGATTTAGTATCAATACACAGAATTTTTTCAATTCTCCAGTGGCTCATCTCAGGAATCATTTCAAATTCAGGGTAGTTTTTTAATGCATCTCCCATGAGTGAACCCGTAGAATTCTCGATATCATAGTCAGTTAAATCTTCTATAGACTTTCTGCCTTGGAATATCCCCTCCTTATTAAATACAAATATATCTGAGGCAAAGACTTGAAAAAGATACTGCGAGTGTTTAGAGGAATCTACGGCAGCAAGAAGTTCACCTGTAGAAAGTGCTGAAACATGGATATGCGGATAGAGATATTTTAAAGTATTCACAATACTTACCGCAATACGGATACCAGTAAAACTCCCTGGACCACTTACTATGACTATTTTTTCTATGTCCTCTTCTATTTTTAGTTCGTTATTTTGAAGAAGTTTATAAAGAGAGGGCAATACCCACTTTAGCTCTGCACCTGCTTCATTCCAGAAAATACCATCACGAATTTGCGAATCTTCATAGAGTATGATTCCTTTCTCAGCTGTAGCTACGTTGATAAATACTTTCATAAAGCTTCATAAATTACTGTATATGTAGCTTACACAAAAAGTTATTTTTTTAAATAGAAAAAAGACCTTAGCGTCTTTTATTTCCCTTCAGTTCCCAGATGTTTGTATACTTTTTCTAAATGTGCACGTTCCTGTTTCTGCATATGCGGGATTACTTCCCGGAGGAGATGGATCATAGCCTGAATATCTTTCTGATTTGTATCTTTCCCGTCCGTCTCATACTGTACCAATAGCTTCATAAGCCGCTTCAGTTTTCTTTTAAATAAGTCTTCTTCTTTCACTTTTTTACTGGCAGTAACCCTACCGGTTTCAAATAAGTCAGAGTTCATTTCTCTGAGACGGGCAATATCTAGTAGGGACGAGGAAGACATGGAGTGATCAGTAAGATTTAAATCTTAATAGTATATCACAGACACCCCCTTTCTTCCTAGTAAGTGCTGTATTCTTTCTCTTGCTAAGGTGGTTTTTTATGATAAATTGAAACCATCTAGTTTTTCTGTTTCTCGCTTCCATGCTAAAGAAAACAATTCATTCTCTCTTTATATCTAGGAGAAAAGAATTGCCTTTTATTATACTACTTTCGTTTCTTATAACCTTTGCACTGACAAGGTTATGGGTTTTCACGATATATGAGTTTAATCTTGAGCGTACATTTTTCTTTTACGTTTTTGTGGAAGGAAAAGAATACCATATTCATCACCTGAGTTATGGTATCGTTGGTATATCAGTACTTAGCTTTTTTAGTATTGCATATCCCAAGGTCATCGAGAGGATTCCTCACATCTCGGCAATGATGTATGGTATCTTTCTAGCACTTATACTGGATGAAGCTGCACTCTGGCTGCTGGATCTGGATATAAAATATACCCACCGTTTTAGTACCGATGCCGTAGTTATGGCGGTTTCAATACTGATGCTCATTGTATACTTTCCGCCTTTCTGGAAATGGATGTACCGGTTTATACGTAGAAAAAAAGATCAGAAAGAATTGCCGATAGAGTTCAAAAGATAAACTCTACAATGCAGCGCCATCAAGCATTCCAATGCTGAATAAGAAAAATGATAATAGAATAAATAAGATTTTAGCTACTTTATAAAAATCTTTATTTAGGACGCCTAATGTCATAAAAATACCTACATTCACATACATAGATGTAATTAACTCGGCAAATAGAATCCGCATCTCTGGCACTTCAAAAGCTCCGAGTAAAGGAAGAAAGCCTCTTATCGTACTTTGCTGAGATACACTATTAGTTAAAGTAGCACCAGATGCAATCAAGGAATCAGGTGATATAGCAGAATTAACAGGAATAATAAGTCCAATAATGAAACTTACAATATGCCAGCTTCCTGCAATTACGATCATTCCATAGAGAAAGTACTGAAATCTTGCTGCAAATATTTTTAGAAATATTAAAAACTGCTTTTTATTGAAAATTCTCTCCCCAGGATGCTGCTTTCTCCACAATATATAAGAATAAACTACTGCGTAGATAGTGAGTATTGGAAGAATTAAGCGTGAATACGGATATAGGAAAAAAAGATTATATTCCTGTGCAAGATACTGAATCTCAGAAGGCATAGAAGTTTGTAATAAATAAAATATTTTATTCTGGTACTGCGTATTGATTATTTTCTACAAGCCAGTCAGATATATAAGTAACATCGCCCGCTCCCATTGTAATGATCACACTGTTTGAAGTATTCCATTCAGAATTCGTTTTCACAAGTTCCATGCTCTCTTTCAGACCATCCCCAAAGTACACATTATTTTGATGTTTAGATATTTCATCAACTACTATTTGAGCAGTCATACTTCTTTTATCTTCCTCTGAATCTCTACTAGCATAAATATTTGGAATAATCACAGCATCTGCATCAGAGAATGCCTCACTAAAGTCCTTTAGGAAGGTACGTACACGCGAATATTGATGAGGCTGAAAGATACATATAATTTTCTTCTCAGGAAACATTTCCCTAAAACCAGCAAGAGTCACTCGGACTTCAGTAGGATGGTGACCATAGTCATCATACACGAGAGCACCTCCAGCAGTTTCCCCCTTAAACTCCTGTCTTCTCCAGGTTCCTTTAAAAGCTTTTAAGGATTTTTCCCGAATCTCTGCAGGGATCCCTATTTCTTCTCCCAAAGCATCAACGAGGGAGGCATTTTCTCTATTATGTTTACCAGGTACTTGAAGCATATAACCCACTTCTTCCCTGACTGGAGCTGAAGAAATATTTTGTTCATGGATCAGTATCTCAGTCTCCTTTTGTGTATTATGATAAAAAACCTTACCATCCACTGGAGTGCGGGAAAGAAATTCTACAAATGATGCACGGTAACGTTCCGGAGTCTTGAAGTAATCAAGATGATCAGGTTCAAAGGAAGTAAGAAGCGTGTATGTGGGATAATAGTTTAAAAAATTATCGTTAAATTCATCCGCTTCTATCACAAGCCACTCTGATTTTCCAAAACGTATATTAGATCCATTGAATTCTTTCAATTTTGTACCCACTAGCACCGTAGGATCATAACCTGCTTCTATGAGCATTAATCCTACCATAGCTGTAGTGGTGCTTTTTCCATGCGCTCCGCAAACAGCAATAGTTTTCATCTGCTTTGTTTTCTCACCAATATATTCCTGCCAAGTCTTTGTCTCAACACCTCTGTTCTTTGCTTCCAAATAATCTTCAGGCTGTGAAGAGAGAATAGCCGGGGAAAGCAATATAAGACTTACATCCTCAGGAATATTTGAAGCCTTATGACCTATTACTATTTCGATGCCTTCTGCGCGAAGTTCAGATGTTGTGCTTCCCTCTACAGCATCAGCACCAATCACATGATGTCCTTCGGACTTTAAAAGGCGTGCAACGTAGCTCATTCCGATGCCTCCGATACCGATACAGTAGATTGTCATAGGATAAGTAATTAGTAAGTGAGTAAATAAGTAATTAAATGTGCAGCTTCAACCTTCATCTACACATTTTTTTATGATGATATCTTAGCTGCATTCTTCTCGCTTTGTTTTATTTCAAGAAGTGCGCTTACATATGCGGTAATAGGAATAGTAACAAGAAGTCCAAATGCACCTGCCATACTTCTCACAATTTCATCAGCAATAAAATCGTATCCTATGGCCATGTTCCAGTTGGTCGCAGAGAGGACCATTATTAAAATAAGCGGAAGAGCACTACCAGCATAGGCAAGTACAAGTGTGTTTGTCATCGTACCAAGCGTGTCCTTACCGATATTCATACCTGCAGTAAACAGCTGTTTGAAGGTAGCCTGAGGTGCGTGAGACTTTACTTCACTTATGGCGGAACTGATGGAAATACCGATATCCATTACCGCTCCCAGACTTCCTATAATGATACCTGCAAGAAATATTCCGTGAAAATCAAGATTTGGATTTTTCAAGAAAAGATTCACAGAATCATCAGTGGAAATACCATGCAGATGCGACATCCCAGTGGCAATACTTGCAAATAGACCTGCAACTAACATACCTCCCGCAGTACCAGCTGTGGAAGAGAGGGATTTAGGAGAGAAACCTCCAACAAAGATATGCACAAGAAATGTCACCACAATGGACGTCCCTATGGCAAGCCACATTGGATTGCCGCCTTGCATAATAAAAGGAATAAATACTGCAAAGATAATGACAAAAGTCACTACAAGTCCTAGTACAGCTGCAAGTCCTTTTCTGCCACCAAAAGCAATAATCGCAATAGTGAAAGCCAATAGAAAAGCCCACATGACTGTATTCCTGCTAAAATCAATCACATTTACTTCAAGTTTATCGCTTCCTTTTGTCTGAATAATATCTGCTATAACTCTATCTCCCTTCTTTAGGGTAATATCCTTTGGACGGTTAGCGACGCTATTTTCGGTAGAAAATACCTTTCCTTCAAAGTCTCCCTTGGAAAATACTTTGATTTCCACCTGTTGAATAAGTCTCTTCTGAATTCCCTCTAGAGCACCATTATATTCACCATCTTCAGGAGTAATCAGCTCTTCCCTCTCATCTACTCTTGTAACTACTGCTTCCACATAGACATCTGTTTTTTCAGCGATAGAAAAAGTAGGTACTGCCTGCGGTTCAGCAGCATCTATAGCTGGAGCTTCTGACTCTGACGTCACGGCTTCTAATTCATCTGCTGTCTGAGCATAAGCTGCAGATAATGTAGTACCGGCTATAAAAAGCGATAAAAAAGCAGTAGCAAATATTTTTCTAAATTCCATAATTTTATAGATAACGAAGACAAAGCTTTATAATTTCCTCCGCGGAAAGAACTGAAAGATCATGTTCGCTATCCAGTTTTTGGAGAATTTCAAGAATATATTTGCGGTCATATCCTAATACCATAAGTCCATCTACCACATCCTGATGCTCAAGCTCAAGACCGCTTGTACTGCCTTTTTTGCTAGTGTTCGATGTGCCCTCTGAAGACATACCAGCAAATTCCAACATCTTATCTTCAAGGTCGATGATAATTCTTTCAGCAGTTTTTTTACCAATGCCTGGCACTTTCTGCACTCTTAGAGCATCACCCGAAGAAATTGCCTGGGCCAGATCACCAAGAGAAAGATTCATGATTTCAAGAGCAGACTTTGGTCCTACTCCATTTACAGAAAGCAGCATAATAAATACACGTCTTTCAGGAAATGTAGGAAATCCGAATAACTGAAGAGTATCCTCACGCACATGAGTGTAGATATAAAATTCAGCAGCTTCACCAGCAGTGAGAGTCATCCGCACCCGCTCCGGTACAAACACTTCATATCCTACACCAGAGACATCAAGCAATATGCTTCTTTCAAGCTCCACCAATACTATTCCTTTCAGGTATCCAATCATTTCAAAACATAAAAAATATGTATCCTTAGTATAGGAACCTTACGGATAAAAACAAGGCAAGCTCAACGTAAGCTACTGAAAAAACTGTATACAAATAATAATTACAACACTCATAAGACTAATCACAATAAGCTGAAAGATACCTTTATGTTTAATCTGTTTAAGAAGCGTATCTTCACCTAGCATCTGCTGCATTGCAATCCAAATAATCATTATAGCAAATACTCTCCATATATTCTGCTCCACATGATAATCTATTTTCATACCAAATATTGCGGTCTCCCGATCGCCCCGCGCAAGGGATGAAAGAGCATCTATATCATTAAATATGAAAGGTCTTAATTCATTTCCAAATAAACCGCCAAAGGCTGTAACTAATTCTCCAGCCTTGATTACTTCATAATGAATACGTATATCACCAACTTGGGGAGAAATACTCGTACCTTTCCCTACATACAAATATTTCCCCTCTAGTCGTAAATCTCTAAGTAGTGCACCTGTACCTAATACAGGCAGCACTGCCCCTGATCCTATATCGCTAATATGCGTAAATAAACTTCCAGAGCTACTAAAATTTTCTTCACCAGTATTCTCAAGAGCAATCATATCCGGTGTCATTGGAAGGTTCATAGGCACCGGCAGTACCATACGTTCAGGATCAATAAAATAGCCGTCAACCGTCGCAAAGGTATTATATAAAGTAATTCCCTGTATCTTTAGAGGAGGATTAGTATGTCCCTCCGGCTTTCTAAAATTCTTACTCTCAGGCGGCTTTGCTGTCCAGTCTTTATAATAGTTAAATACAGCACCTTCCGGACTATCATGGGAAGGTACAATCTCTTCCTTCCACGAATACATCTCTACTACTCTTTTAAGCAGCAGATATGGACCTGGATGCAACAAAAGATCATCACCAAGATAGTTTTTTACATCAAGAAATCCTGTGACAGAAACAAGTGTCCCTTCCGCAAATACAGCACTGCCAGTAGAAGTGATTGGAATAGATACCTGAGCTACTTTCGAAAAATCAATAGTGCGCTCCCCACGGTAAAAAAGCACAGTTGAGAGAATCAAAAACCCCAAAATCATCAGTGCGCTTATAAACCCATGCCATTTTATGTTTTTGAAAATATTCATCCACTCGCATAAATACTAAACCTACTTTCATACTACCCAAGGAAAAGCCGGAGGTCAATTTTCAGGCGTGTGAACTGCATGCTTTTCACCTCTTTCTCTACTAACTATATCTTTTTATAGAAAAAAGCTTGCAAAATCTGCCCCCATTCCGTATACTCCGCTACGTAGTTTGAAAATTTGGAGTGGTAGCTCAGTTTGGTTAGAGCGCGGCACTGTCACTGCCGAGGTCGCGAGTTCGAGTCTCGTCCATTCCGCCATTCTTCGCCCTTTGGGTATTGAATGGCACATCGATATTATGTAACTTCATTCATGAAGTTATTTTTTTGTATAATTACGCAAAATAAAGAACTGAGTATAGCTATTTTCATAGCTATAAATAGCCCTCTCAAATGAAGTTTTGCTATATGCTCACAACAAAATATCTCTATAATAAATTTACCATTTTTTAAAAGCTCCTTTTATGTCTGAACTCAAAACAATAAAGAATGATATGAATGTTGAAGATTTTATTAATAAAATCGAAGATCCGCGAAAAAGAGAAGATTCCCATACTCTACTAAAAATATTTGAAGATGTGACCGGTGAAAAGGCTACTATGTGGGGAGACAGCATCATAGGTTTTGGACAATATCACTATAAATCAGAAAAAAGTGCACAAGAAGGCGATTGGCCAATGACAGGATTCTCTCCAAGAAAAGCAAATCTCACTATTTACATTATGCCTGGATTTGAAAAATACGATGATCTTCTGGAAAAACTTGGCAGATTCAAGAAGAGTAAAGCATGTCTCTATATTAATAGGCTTGGGCAAATAGATATTGAGATTTTAAAAGAGATTATTGTGGATTCTGTGAAGGAGATGAAGAAGAAATATAATGTAGCTTAAATGTATCAAAAATTACTTTAAATAAAGCCTCTGAAGATTCAGAGGCTTTATTTTTGATTACAATTCTATTTCCTTAGAAAATCCCATCTTCTCAGCGAAATACGTATCATGAGTCACCACCACCATCGTCTGCACTGTAGCCAAGAACCTCTCTAGATCCTCTCTCGACTGCACATCCAGATGATTCGTAGGTTCATCTAGAATCAATAGATTGGGCTTGTCCTGCAGGATAAGAGCAAGCTTTAGTCGCTTTTCTTCGCCAAAACTCAAGTTCCCTATCCTCTGCTCCATCTGCCCCGCAGTAAACAGAAAATGTGTCAGGATTCCTCTCGCAGTTGTATCATTGGTATGCATCACTTCACGAATATATTCAAGAACTTTCCGCTCCTTTGGCAAAGCTACTTCCTGTGCCAAATATCCGATCCTTAAAGTTTCACTTGATATATATTCTCCTGCAAAGTCCTTATCTACTTTTGAAAGTATTTTGAGCAGTGTAGACTTCCCGCTTCCGTTTGGTCCTGATATTCTAATTCTATCTCCAGTACGCACTATGATTTCTTTATTCAAGAGAATGCTTTTATCACCAATACATTTACTTTGAATGACAACTTTTACAAGACGCTGCTCACTAATATCCTTAGATTCTAGCGGACTCATAGGAGGACGTATTACAGGTCGAGGAGGCTGGTTCTTGGTATAGTTTTCAAGAGCTTTTTTGCGGGAGAGTACGCGGTCAGAGAACTGATACTTAGGATGAAACTCATTGGCTTTGAGCCACATGACTATCTCATCAATATGCTTCTGATACCATTCATATTCCTGCACTTCCTGAGCAAGTAACCGCTCTTTCTCTGCTAAATACGCCTCATAGTTTCCTGTATATTTTTTGATAGAAGCCATAGCTGTATCTATCTCCCAAAGCTCAGTCATATACGTATTTATAAATGTTCTATCATGAGTAATGAGCATGATGGTTCCGGGAAAATTTTGTACAAATGCTCCAAGCCAGAGAAGACCGTGTGTATCTAAATGGTTCGTTGGTTCATCAAGTAATAAAATAGTAGGCTCCAGCAGCAAGCCTATGGCAATACCGAGTCTCACTTTTTCTCCTCCAGAGAGAGAAGTAATATTTTGTAAAATAATATATTCTGAAAGTCCCACTTCTTCCAGAACTAGCTGTATTTTGTAAGACATCCAGGATTCCTCCAGAAGAGCCTCCATATATTCTCCGATCATCTGATCTTCAGGGAGAGAGATCTCCTGCGTTACGTATCCAATAGATTCACGAGATAAAGAAATTGTTCCGGCCGAGACCTCATCCACTCCCGCCATGACTTTTAAGAGAGAGGACTTCCCTGAACCATTTGTACCAAGTAAAGCTATGCGTTTTCTGGACTTTCCTTCCAGACTAAAGGAGCACTGTTCCAGGAATGTGTGTCCTCCATGTGATATAGTAATATTTGAAATTTGTAACATAAAAAATCGTGTTATAAGCAAAAAAACCGAGGTACTAGCCTGCGGGTATTCAGATAAGGCACAATTACAAATAACAGAGATAGTTATCTCCTCATTGCAATCTGCCTACTGTACTTTCCTAAAGAGAAAGTATTGCCCAAACATCCTTCTGAATGTCGAACCATCACTCATTATAGTCGCTTTTGTCGTTGTAAACACGGTAGTCGTCATAAATAATTATATGTTTATTATACTCATATATCGCATAAGTCAATCTAGAAGAGCCCGCTTGCCTTCAAACAAAAATTGCATATACTTCAGTAAGTTTACGCAACCTATGAATCAAGAGTTGCCAAGATAGTACCTATTTCCAAATTTAGTTCCTATTTTAATAAAGATTAACCTTATGGATATTTTTGAAAAGCGGGTTGCAGGAGGCATAATTATCAATAATAAAAAGGAAATATTCTTAGCAGAAAGTCCAAAATGGAATGCCTGGGTAGTCCCTGGTGGTACTGTTGAAGAAGGCGAGACCGATGAAGACGGATTTACAAGAGAAATACAGGAAGAACTGAATATAACAGTAAAAATAATAGAAAAACTCGGAGAAAAAGTGAAGGAGCCAAGTACGGATTTTCATAGATCAAATGCCCGATTTCATTTTATTGATTATCTGGCATATGCCTCAGATGAGGAAATAAAAAACTTGAACACAAATGACGAAATTTCAAATTATAAATGGTTTCCTTTAGACCAGATATTTGAAGTTACTATAGTTGATACAACAAAAGCGTTAATAGAAAGGAGTATTTCAAAAATTACAGCTTTAGATTTAAAAAAAATATAAGTTTATTATATGGATAAAAAACGCATTTTGTGTTTTGGAGATTCTAACACTTGGGGATATATTCCTGGTTCTCACCACGAACGCTACTCGGAGGAAGTTCGTTATCCTAAATTACTGCAATCTCTTCTAGGAAGTAACTTTGAAGTAATAGAAGAAGGTCTTAACAGTAGAACACTTGTCTCTGAGGATCCAAGACCAGGCAAAGAAGGCAGAAAAGGAAGCGATTATATACTTCCCTGTCTTGATTCACATGATCCTTTAGATTTTGTCGCACTGATGCTAGGTACCAATGAATTGAAAAGTGCTTTTCTTAATTCTGCTGAGAAAATCGGTGAATTACTGGAAGAATTTTTTATTATTAAGATTTTAGAGAGGAAATCACAGTTTCGAGATACTACTCCAAAGCTCATAGTCATAGCACCGCCAAGAGTTAATGAAAATACAGACTATACTAAGGGAAAATATGATGGTGCAGAAGAAAAATCAAAGAAACTTGCTGAAATTTATAAATCATTATCTGAAAAACATAAGTGTTTGTATATTAATGGTAGCGATTTACTCACTGGGTCAGACGGAGTACATATGACTGAAGATTCGCACAAAGTCCTTGCAGAAAGAGTATTAAAAACTATCCAAGAAAATAATTAATTACCACATGCCAACTCCAGATGTTTCAAAATATCCCATACTCTCTTTCCCTACCCAGAAAGATTGGCATGATTGGCTAGTGCAAAATCACGATTCTGTAGATGGTATCTGGCTGCATATGTTTAAAAAAGACTCGGAAATAAAAAGTATCAATTATGCCCTCGCTCTTGATGAAGCACTGTGTTTCGGCTGGATTGATGGTCAAGGTAAGAAATATGATGAAACTTCGTGGCTTCAGAAATTCACACCGCGTCGTGCTAAAAGCATATGGTCAAAGAGAAATACACTTTATGTAGAAAGACTTACAAAAGAAGGGCGGATGCAGCCTGCAGGTCAGATAGAGATTGATAAAGCAAAAGCTGATGGAAGATGGAATGCAGCATATGAATCTCAAAAAAATATGGTTATGCCTGAGGATTTTCTAAAAGAACTTGATAAGTTTCCTGAGGCTAAATCTTTTTATGAAAAATTATCAAATACCAACAAATTTAGTATTTTCTTTAGATTAACTTCGGCAAAGAAGTCTGAAACAAGACAAAAAAGATTTGATCAGCTGCTTGAAATGCTGAAAAAAGGAGAGAAATTCCATTAGTCTTATTTCTCGTATGTTCATTTTGTAAAAATCTTCTAAAATATAGATAGATCTTTTCATGCTTTTACCCTCTCTCATATGACTTCACTCAACGAAGAAAGTAAAAACAATGATATATTAAGCGAGAATTCAATAGATACTGCAGAAGAAGTTAAAAAACTACTTGCAGCCCCTGAACCAAAGTTCAAGGAAGTTATACAACACATAAGAGTTGCTCTGAATCCTGCTACTCTCATCTTCAATAAAAATCCATATGGTATTACACCTGAGAACTTTTGGGAATTTGAAATATTTTTTACTGCTGAGGAGATCAGCCGATTACTTGGTCAGAATAAAGTTGTTAATGCTGAGTTTATAGACAAATTAGGTAAGACCTTAATTGTTCCCTTCTATTATTCAAAAATAGACCATGCCCTATTATCTGATAAAGAGAGGAGTACAGTTCCTGATGATGTAGAGGAGATGACTTTTTTAGAAGCACTAAAAATCTACGGTATCGATACCTTAAAGAAAACTAAAGAGGAAGGAATTCACTATTTATAAGTTTTATTTATCAGCAAATACTGTTAATTTTATGTATTTATTGCAAATATTAACGAATTAATTAATTAAAAACGTTAATATTGTTTACTTTTAAAGAAAATTAACTATAATAAGAGTATATTCTTACTTTTAAGTTATATGGAAGAGAACACTTTGCAGAACTATTCTCTTAAGGAACTAAGAGCGCGGTATGAAGAACAAAGACAAGGAAAAGAGTCTCTGCTTGTGCTTATTGATGAAGCTGAGATCCCTGAGAGCGTCTATAATTCAAATGCCATAGAAAATTCAACACTGACACTTCTTGATACAGAAAAGATTCTTTTGGATATGGAAGTAAGCCGGAATTTATCCCTCAGAGAAGTATTTGAAGCAAAGAATCTTGCACAAGTAACAGAGTATCTTCGTCCTACTCACGGGAAAAAGGAATTTTCACTAGAACTTATTCTCCTTCTTCACAAAATGCTCATTTCAAATATAGAGGATGGAATTGCAGGACGGCTTCGAGGACCAGGAGAATATGTACGGGTAGGAAAATACATAGCTCCTGCGCCGGAACAGCTTCAAAGTCTCATGACTGCTGCGGTTACAAAATACAACAGCAATGTGGATCTTTCTCCATTGGTAAATATTGTGCGCTTCCACCTGGAGTTTGAACACATACATCCTTTCTGCGACGGTAACGGACGAATCGGACGAATACTTATCAATTTTCAGCTTCAGAATGCAGGCTTCCCACCTGTAATATTGCGTAACAAGGAGAAGCAGAAATACTATGAAGCCATTAAAATGTATGATGATAAAGAAATTCATAGCCCAATGCTGAAGGTTTTCACGAAGGCAATGCGGGAATCTCTGCACAAGAGACTAGCCTATCTCGAAGGAAAAAAAATAATGAAACTCTCGGAGTTTGCAAAAATCAATGAACTCGGAATTCATACTTTGCTGAATGCTGCAAAGAGACAGACTATACCTGCTTTTAGAGAAAGGGGGACTTGGAAAATAGGAGTATAAATTTCCAGGTGTCACTCACTTCAACCTTAGCCACGAAGAACGAGATAAGTCACATAGGCAATATAGATCAAAATAAAGACTATACCTTTTAGACGTCCAATAACGCGTTTTTTACCTAGGAAAGTAAATACGAGTAGCAAGAGACTTGCAAAGACTGTCATTAAGATATCAAAATTACTATTTGTATTAAAAGGAAGTGGAATAATTGTTGCATTAAGTCCCAGGATCCAAAGAACGTTAAATATATTTGATCCTACGACATTTCCCACCGCAATATCTGTCTCTTTTTTATATGCCGCAATTGCAGACGTTGCAAGCTCAGGTAACGAAGTACCCACTGCAATTACAGTCAGAGCAATCAGTCCGTCTGAAATATTAAATAATCGTGCTATGTGTACTGCTCCATCCACAACCCATTGTCCACCTAAGACAAGTCCTATAAGTCCAGTCAAGATAAGTAGCACTGACTTCCCCATCCCCATCTGTTTCACTTCTTCCACAGCAATCTCACTGTCTTGTGAGCTCCGTGCAAGCCCAAACATATAATATAAAAAGATAATAAAGAATCCTATGAGGACAATACCCTCACTACGGGCAAGTATAGAAGCAGATGCACCATCAATTAAAACATCATTTGCCAGAAATCCAAGCACCACAACAGCAAGAAGAGAGAGTGGGACTTCCTTCCAAACCGTATTTTTGTGAACTGTCAGAGGATAGATAATAGCTGCTATACCAAGAATAAGAAGAATATTTGCAATATTACTACCCAGGATATTTCCTATGGCAATATCCGTATTCCCGTTAAAACTAGCAAGAAGACTTATCACAAGTTCCGGGGCAGAAGTACCAAAGGCCACCACAGTGAGTCCTATAACAAGATTGGATATTTTATAACGCTTGGCTATAGAAGACGCGCCGTCCACAAGCCAGGATCCTCCTTGTAACAAGAAGTAAAATCCCAGGATAAAAAGTAGATATACGAGATATTGTTCCATAGTTGCGTTAAGAAAAATATAATAATTTTACGATATCATACCCTGGGAGGAGTACAATATTTTATACTTTCCGAGATTTCATATATGTCTATAGCTATCCGTTTGATGACTTTCTGTCAGTGAAAAAAGGGCGGCAGAATCAAACTCGCTATTGACTAATATGCGAGAAAACCACTAAATGTATCCATACATATTCAATCCTTACAATCATGATTGCCCTCTATCTCCTCATTATCCTTATCACCTTCTACGGTCTATCTCTCATGGTAGATCATTTCCTGATACCTGCCATCTATATTGTCAAAGAACGTCTGCACTTATCCGATGATCAGGCTGGAACTCTCATATCCTTTGTCTCCTCAGCACCGGAACTATCGGTTGCGATTATTTCCCTGAGTATAGCTGTTCGAAGTGGAAATATGGAGGTGGTATCACTAGCAGCAGGCACAGTCATTGGATCTGCACTTTTCTCTATCCTATTTATAGTAGGAGCATCAGCATGGTATAGCAAAAAAGTCCTCTCTTGGCACTCAGTAATGCGTGATATGCTCTTTTATGTGATCTCAGTAGCACTGGTATACCTCTTCCTTTTTGATGGATATGTCTCAATGGTGGAATCCATCATCATGCTCATCACATACGTCATTTATACACTCATCGTATCACAATGGAAAAAAGTAGCGCTGTGGCTTGATAAGAAGTCAAAGAAGACTACTTTAGAAGAAGAGTATACAGAGGAGAAAGCAGTGCTAGATCTCAAAGAAGAGCAGTCCTTAGCTGACGCAGTTGCTATTGATATTGCCCCTTGGTCTAAGAGCAACTTTATCGCGAAACTTTTTGCATATCTTTTCTTTATGCCTCATAAAGAGCTTTCTTGGTGGAAAATAATATTTAACATTCTCCTCTCTATCATAGGAGTTATTCTTTTCTCTACACTCATGGTAGAGTATGCAGTACTTTTAGCCAATACACTTGCAATTCCAGAAGCAGTGGTTGGGCTTACGATCCTCGCGGCAGGCACATCTATTCCTGACCTACTTGCAAGCGTCAAGACTGCTAAGGAAGGATACGGTGATACTGCTATTGCCAATGCAGTTGGAAGCAATATTTTTGATATTCTTGGAAACCTAGGTATCACGTACCTTATAGGAACATTGTTCACTGGGACAGCACTCTACGTTAAGAATCCCAATGTGGAGGCATCCACTATCCTCCTCTTTGCATCCTCACTTGCTCTTATCGCCCTACTCTTTGCTCAAAAATTTAAGATCACAAAGATTGCGAGTCTATTCCTCATGAGTTGTTACATAGTCTATGTAGCTTATGAAGTATGGAAGGTCTCCGTATAATACTTTCAACCTCTTACTTATACTTCACCATGCAACTCGTAGCCACCTGCGCCTTTGGTCTAGAAAAACTAGTATTCAACGAAATCAAGAAACTTGGTCTTTGGGTTCTTAAAACCGAGGATGGACGAGTCACTTTTGAAGGAACGGTAAAAGATATGATCCGCGCAAACCTTTGGCTCCGTACAGCAGGACGAGTGCATATCAAGATGGATGAGTTTTCAGCAACAGATTTTGATACCCTTTTTGACACAATCAGAGATCTCCCTTGGGAGGATTTTATTGGAGAATTTGATGCATTTCCCGTAGCTGCCAGCAGCGCAAAATCTGTACTCCATTCAGAGCCCTCTATTCAGAGCATTACCAAGAAAGCTATTGTAAAAAGACTTGAACAACACTACGACCGATCTATTTTTACAGAAGATTCGGATGTAACCTATCAAATACGAGTACATATCAATAAAGATAATATCCTCGTAAGTATCGATTCCTCAGGAGAGAGTCTACACAAAAGAGGATATCGATCAAAAGCTAATCTTGCTCCAATCAAAGAAACACTTGCCGCAGCGCTTGTAACTCTTACGGACTGGACTCCAGATAAAAAACTTATCGATCCCTTCTGTGGTAGTGGGACTTTAGTAATTGAGGCTGCATTAATTGCGATGAATGTCGCACCAGGACTTCGAAGAGAATTCCCTTTTCAAAAATGGACATGGGTAGATCCTGAGGACATTGCAGCTGCTTACAAAGAAGCACGGGATGCAGCTATAGATCTCCCTGATCTCAATATACATGGATATGACCTAAGCAAAGAGACCCTTGCGATAGCAAAAGCTAATGCGGAACGTGCGGGGGTCGCAGAATTCATACATTTTGAATGTAATGATTTTAATAATCTAATGTATGTAAAATTTCAGGACGCAACATTCATCGCAAATCCTCCATATGGAGAGCGTTTGAGTGAGAAAAAGCATGTAGAAATGCTCTACAGGCAATTCGGCAAGAAATTTGAAGAGACGAGAAATTCTTCTCTCTTTCTCATTACTCCAGACAATAACTTCCCTGAGTTATTTGGAAGAAGAGCGGATAAGAATAGAAAGTTATTTAATGGACCTATTCAGTGTTATTTGTATTCGTTTTTACCAAAGAATAAGCCGATTAGCGAAGAAGCATTAAAACAGTAAATATTTTCTGACTCTCTTAGAGAGAAAAAATAAAAGAATTCGATAATAGATACTGTTTGTTTAAATGCAGTCCCTCTGGTACACTGATCTTAAATTACCTTTTTACACCCTCCATGAAAAAAGCATTTCTCATCCTGCCTGCACTTTTTTTCTTCACCGCATGTTCGAGTACTACATCTGTCAGTAATATGAATACTGCCCCAATCGTGCAAAGCAATATAAATACAGCTAATACTAATATAAACACTAGTCTTCCCGCAAACAGCAATCAAAATCCCATTCAGAGTAAGCGCTCCCCTACAGTTATTACTGCTTCTCATCCAGCTGAAGAAGGATATTCATGGGAACAGTATAATAGTGACCGTCTCCCTGTTACATTCCTATACCAGAATTTCAATTATAAGTTTGTAGAAAAGGGCAATACACTTACTTCTGGTGATACTACATTCATGGAAGTCGGGAAGAAACTTCCAAATGAAACTGACACTGATGCTCTCAAAAGATTATATTTTAGTAAACTCACCACTGAAGAACAAGGTAACTGTATGATCGCTACCAACGCATACTATAGCAAAACGGAGGATCCTAACCTCAGGCGTTATGAATTTATCCCTAAATCAGACGTAACGAAAAATGACGAAATGGCAGTGGAACACTGTAGTAAATACGGACTTATCAATGGCGCACGGTATTTTGAGTTCCAGGAGGATAAACAAAACTTCATTTTTATGGAGCTAGGTCAGGATCCAGGCTGGATAGATCATCAGACGATTAAGATTTTAGAGTAAATAAAAAAGCCCTGAGTTACAGGGCTTTTTTATTTACTTCATCTTCTCTTTCACTTTTCTAAACGCATTCTTCACCACCTCAGAAAGCGCAGGGTGGATATAAATCATCTTTAAATAATCCTCTATTTTCGCATTCATCGTCATTCCTAAAATCAGCATATGAATCATATCACTTGCCTTGTCTCCCATAATATGAGCACCAAGCAAAGTCTTTGATTTTACGTCTACGATCAATTTTACAAAACCTATCTCAGGCATCATTGCCATTCCCATAGCACTGCTCTTATATTCCTGGACAACTGCAATATAATCATCTCCTTCCCACATTCCTTTAAACATGACTTCATCCTCCGTAAGTCCTACTCCAGCTATCTGTGGAGAAGTAAATACAGCATGAGGCATTGGAGGATATTTGATAGGTGTCTTTTCCTGATTCTCAAAATGCTGAGCAAAGAGATACTCTCCTTCAAAGTTTACACTATGTCTGAATAAATATTTTCCAATAACGTCACCAAGCGCATATACACCTGGCTCTGCTGTTTCCATATACTCATTTACCTTAATATATCCTTTTTCATCCAATGTTATGTTTGTCTTTTCGATACCCATATCATCTGTATTCGGACGAACCCCTGTTGCAACGAGAAGCTTTTCTCCCTGAAGTATCTGCTGATTTCCCAATCGATCTTTTACTCTCAATATAAAAAGATTATTTTCATATTTTATATCTATGACCTGAGTAAAAAGCAGAGCATTATGATTTTTCGAAAAATGTTCTTCAAAGAAATGTCTTACGTCTTTATCCTCAGCAGAAAGCAATCCTGAACGAGCAATATAAGTTACTTTCGTACCCATATTTTCATAGAACACTCCAAGCTCCATAGCGATATATCCTCCACCAAGAACAATCATGGACTCAGGCTGTGATTCAGATCTAAGTGCTTCAGTGCTTGTCCAATATGGTGTTCCTTCAAGTCCAGGCAGATCCGGAGTCTGAGGGCGGGAACCTGTAGCAACATATATACTCTCTGCAGTGATCTGCTCGCCATTGATCTCAATCACTTTATGATCTACGAATCTCGCTCGACCATGGAAGAAAGTAATATTTGGATTGGAAGCATATCCTCTTTCAATAGCAGCAGAATCCGCATCTACAGTCCGGGAAGTACGCCCCACGAGATCATCCCAACGCACTGAAAAAGATACTTCTGCATCGATACCATATTTCTTCATATCGTACGCATGCTTCAGTACTTCTGAAGGATAGATAAGCATTTTACTAGGAATACATCCTCTATTGAGACATGTACCTCCAAGCTTATCTTTTTCAATGATTGCTACCTTTTTACCAAGAAGGGCGGCGGGACGCATTTTTGTCCCTCCGCCTGATCCGATAATAATAAGATCAAATTGCTGCATATTAGTTAGATTTGAGATATGTCTCTAGTTCGTCAGCTCCGCCGATATATTTTCCGCTGATAAAGATCTGAGGAGTAGTAGCTTTTCCAGAAAGTGCAAAAAGAATTCGAGTCGGAACATCTTTCCCTACAAGTACTTCAGTATATTTGAGTCCTTTCTTATCAAAAAGCTCTTTTGCATGTGCGCAATAAGGACATCCCTCTTTTCCAAACATCACTATAGACTCAGGTCGCTTTGTCCCTGGAGCGATATAATCCAGCATAGTATCAGCATCTGACACTTTGAACGGATCTCCCGGCTCATCCGGCTCAATAAACATTTTCTCCACTGTTCCATCTTTTACAAGCATGGAATATCTCCAAGATCTCTTTCCAAACCCGAGATCTTCTTTATTTACAAGCATTCCCATACCATCAGTGAACTCTCCGTTACCATCTGGTAGGAACGTAATATTCTCAGCTTTCTGATCATTCTGCCATTCGTTCATGACAAACGCATCATTTACTGAGATACAGACTACCTCATCAACTCCATTAGCTTTTAGAGTCTCTGCAAGCTCGTTATATCTAGGTACATGTGAAGTAGAACATGTCGGTGTAAACGCTCCCGGGAGAGAGAAAACAACTACTGTTTTTCCTTTAAAAATATCATCAGTGGTCATATCAACCCATTTTCCTTCAACTCTGTTTTTGAAAGTTACCTGAGGTACTTTCTCACCTTCTTTGTTCTTCAACATAGTGTTATTTGGTTACGTATGTAATTCGTATTTCTTTAATGTCATTGCGATCCATCCCTGACGGCAGCGGTATATCTGTATTTTCAGGCAGACATACATCATAAATACGCCCATCCTTATCAAGAATATGATGATGCTCTTCAGCATTTGCATCAAAACGGGCAGTCCCATCCTGGAAATATACCTCTCTGCATACACCTGTAGCGACAAACTTTCGGAGATTATCGTACACGGTAGCAAAGGACATATTTGGAAATATTTTATGCACCGTGTCATAAAGTTCCTCTGCAGTCGGATGCATTTTACTCTCGCAAAGCGTCTCATAAATAGCACGCTTCTGAGGAGTAATACGCATTCCTCTCTCTTTCATTTTCTTCTCAAAGGAGATGGAGCAGCTGCCAGTCTGACAAATCATAAAGTAACAATAAGAAATCCTTATTAATAATAATTATTATAAATAAAAAATCAAGCTTCAATAAAGTATATTTTGTTCTCTCTGAAATATGCTATACTTTTTACAATATATTTTTCCATTACTCTATGATGCATTCTCCCGCTATGATCCTCTTCCCATTATCAACGTTTCTGCTTGTCAGCGGACTGATCCTTCTCTTCGTCTGGTGCTTCAAGTATTCTGACAAGAAAACACAGCTCAGACTTATTATTACTCTCCTTATCTTAGGTCTTCTAGGAGCGGCAGCAGGTACTTTTATGAGAGTCCATATGATGAAGGACATTGATGCAAATCCAAAGGAGAAGGGGCTTCAAATGCGGGGAGCTAAGGATGTAAAATACATCAAGATGCAGGACAAAATGAACGGATCAGGAAGCATGATGATTACGCAGTAAAACAAAAAAGAGGAGTCTCATAAGACTCCTCTTTTTTTATAATTTCATATTACTGTGCTCCTACAAATTTTACAGGAACAGTATAGGACATATCGTTTTCAGGAAGTCCTGACGGATTGTCTTTTCTGAGTACAACATTTCCTGTAGCAGTTGTCGGTGCTGAGAAATTTAGTGAAGCACTGAACGGCACAAAGTTCTCAGTCATCCACTCACCTTTTGCTTGTGCAGGTACAATTGCAAGTACTTTTCCGTTTGCATCTTGAATCTCTATTGGAAAAGATCCTTCAAAATACCATCCCTTTACTTCACCGCTTATTACCAAAGGACTTTCCACTGTCTGATTCTGTACTAATGAAAGATTCCTGACATACTCAGACTGTACGGGTACAGCTATATTTGTATTAAGATTTAAGTTCACATTACTATTTGTATTTGCATTCACAAGATCCATACTATTTTCATTGAGAGTAGTACCTGTACTTGTTTCTACTTGAAGAACATTTTGGTTAGCATTTTCTACTGTACCGCATGCAGTCAAAAGCATGAGTGCAGCAAACGAAGCAGCAGTCTTTTGTAAGTTATTCATAACGCTAACTGTGAAAGAATATATCAGTAGTATAGCACTTCAAAAACTTAAGACAATAACTGACAAAGATATAACTAGAGACTTTTAAATTTTGAGAGCAGTTGCTTAAAAATATCAGTACCATTCTGTCGCTTCTCAACTCCAATATACATTTATAGAAGGTATTATCTCTATATTTTCGGAACTAGAGCTAAATTCTTTTAACTATCTTTCAACCAGTCCTTCCATTTCTCTCTTAGTTTTTTCACCTTCGGGTCAATGACAATTTTACAGTATGGCTGTGAAGCATTATTTTTGAAATACTCTTGGTGATATTCTTCTGCTTTCCAGAATTTTTCAAGAGGCAGTACCTTTGTAACAATAGGAGCAACCCAAATATCCTGATCGTTGAGTTCTTGTATGACTTCCAGAGCAGTTTCTTTCTGTTCAGACGAATGATAAAAAATAGCAGATGCATATTGAGTTCCTATGTCATTTCCCTGTCTATCTAAAGTTGTAGGATCATGAATTGTAAAAAACACTTCAAGTAATTGTCTAAAATTTATTATGCGCGGATCGAAAGTGACTTGTGCAACTTCGACATGTCCAGTAGCACCGGTTGAAACCTGATCATAGCTTGGATTCTCTCTTTTGCCTCCGCTATATCCAGATTCTACTTTCAACACTCCTTTTAAAAGACTAAGTGTGCCTTCAACACACCAAAAACATCCTCCTCCCAATGTTGCAGTTTCTTCTTCAGCATCGTTTAATTTCTCAGGAATAAATTTCATGGAAAGAGAATTTACGCAGTGTCTTGTATCTTTTTCTGTAAAACCTTCTCCTTTAAATACATGTCCTAAATGTGCCCCGCATGTGGTACATGTAATTTCAGTTCTTCTCCCATCGGCATCCGTTGTTTCAGTAACGCGTCCTGAAATGGAATCATCGAAACTCGGCCATCCGCATCCGCTTTTAAACTTATCCTTTGACCGGTAGAGAGGCGTATTACACCTTTTACAAATATAAGTTCCCTGCTGAAAAAATTCTTCGTATTCACCGCTATATGGAGCTTCTGTTCCTTTATCTTCTATAATATATCTTTCTTCTTCCGTGAGAGGGTTATATTTTGATCTATCCATAATATATTTGAAAAAATATCATCCTCTAGCATACGCCTCTTTTCTTAAAAACAAAAATGTTCTCTAGGATTTATTATAGATAGCTGTTATGAGACCGTTCTTATACGTCTTTATTTCCGAAAAACTCCAGTTACCTTTATAAGATCCTTTTGGGAAAAGTGGAATGCCATCTCCTAACATGACCGGAATTGTAGAAAGGATTAATTCATCAATAGATGAAGATTCGAGAAATAATTTGATAATTTCTCCTCCACCTACAAGCCAGGCATTACCCTTCGAAACCTCCATTACTTTTTTTATTTCCTCAAATTCTTTAAAGAAAGTTACACCTTCAGGTATATTCTCTGGAGCATTATTTCTCGAGAGTACATATACTTTTTTATCAAAAAACGGCCAGACACCAAAGGAAACAATCTGATCAAAGGTCTTTCTACCTATGATCAGAGTATCTACAGTATCTAGAAAAACCTTATACCCATAATCCTCTTCAAGTCCTTCAAAGGGCGAAAGCCAATCTACGGAACCATCAGGAGTCGCTATGTAACCATCAATGGATTGAGCAATGTAGAGAGTGATCATACTTGTATTTGTAATAAAATAACTTCTTTCAGTTCAGCAGTTAGGGAAGCAACCTCCTCTGGTCTATCATGGAAAGCAGCAGGTGTATTCTGGAATAATGCAATCTTCCATTCTCCATCTTTTTGAACTGCAATCAAACTCTGCAGAGCATTTACAGATTCTATAAGGTTTAAATTACTGCGCGGAACCATTCCCACTACTGATCTTAAAAGTACTGTGTCACAACTTATCTCACGAATTTCCCAAATTTTATACACAAATCTTGATGTAGGATGATGAGAAAAAATACGTTCAAGCTCTTCGAAAATAGCCTTTTTACCATTCAAAGGACTGCCGTCATAGCCGATTACATTTCCGTCTTCCAGGAAAAGTTCTGAAAAACCTAGAGCATTCTGAGCATTCCAAGCATTGAGGAGAGAGCTGTAGAGTATTTTTATATCTTGTTCCATAAGATTATTTACTACTTAATAAATGAGATATATGAGATCTATCTAACTGTAATACTACTTTATAATTATCTCAATAAAAGAGCATCTTTTCAATCTATAACAGTGAAAAATCTTGTCATTTCACGATTTTACGCTAGGATTTGAGCAATATTATTACCTCATCTTTCCTATGAAAAAAGTCATCGACATTATCTGCAAAGTACTCCTTTCATTGCTCCTCATCATGCCTATCCTAGGTGTTACAGGCATATTCCCTGCACCAACTGCTGACATGTACGGTACTCCTGAAGCGTTTGCGTTCATCAAACTGCTTATGGACAGTAAATATATAATGTTTATCGAAGCCATCGTCTTTGCCGCTGTAGTAGTATGTCTATGGATCCGCCGCGAAGCACTCGCTGCATTACTTTTGCTCCCATTTACAGTAAATATCGTAGGATTCCATGCATTTCTTGACTCAGGGTTATTTACACCAGGAGCAATCATGGCAGACTTACTACTTGTGTTGAATATCTACTTCCTTTGGAGAAACTGGGATAAGTATAAGCCTCTATTCAATAAATAGATTCGTTTAAAAAAGCTCTTCAATACTGAAGAGCTTTTTTTGTTTGTGATGAGAATCAAAGTTATACATGAATAGGCTCGGAGTGTGAGTGATAGTGAGAGTACTTAGTAGTGAGGGATAAATTTTTTACGGTGTGTTTTGAAAAGAGCCTGAGTAGACTCACAGCGCACCAATATACATCTATTCTTTAAGCCTGGGAGTCCCTCTACGCCACAAATAACTACAACCTTTATGTTCAGGTGCAGGCTACGAGGGACATTCTTCTTCGTGCATCTTATAGTCATTTCGCTTGCGAAATAATTCCATGATGGCCGTGCCATTCGTAGCTGCGTCTAGCAGCGAAGAATGGTGGGCAAAGAGAGATTCGAACTCTCACAGTATTGCTACCGCTAGCACCTGAAGCTAGTGCGTCTACCAATTTCGCCATTTGCCCGTACGAGATGTATTCTACATGAAAGTTGCTTCGGGAAAAGAGAAAAAATACAAAGGCATGGGGATGAACTAGTGTATAATTATGTGAAGTAATTATTTTTCGCCATATGACCACAAAAACAAAAAAAATTGTACTAGGAGTATTTATCATTGCGGTTGCCTCTGGACCTGCATTTCTTGGAGGAAGGTTTTTAGAAAGTAGTCTTATACAAACTCCTTCACAAAATCTGCGAAGTTCAGCAGAAGTCAATGTTAATGACAACAGTATCTCTGGTACAGGAGCAGTTATTGAGGAAACAAAAAAACTATCCTATTGTCCTCCCGACTGTGTCACTCCATATATTCCCACAGATCTTTCAGAGACACATCCAGCTAGATACGCACTCATGCTACTGTTAGCTGCGAATATTTTTCCCGAATCATCTGACCGTATTATCACTCCAGATCAGCCTTTGAATAGAGGAGAGATAGCTTCTCTGCTTGCGAAAACATTTTCAATACCGACTGCAGATAGAACCAGCCTCAATCCCTTCAGCGATATTTCAGAGAAAGATAGTTTTTATTCTGCAGTGATGAGCATGTATGAGAGCAAATTGATCAGCGGTTATTCAGACCGCACCTTTAGACCAAATAAAACTCTCTCAAAAGCAGAAGCCCTAAAACTCATCGCTTCTGCCAAATATTCACCATCACAAATATCACAATCATTCGCCTTATGGAAAAGTCAGCACTCAGACTATACTTACGTATATTTCACTGACGTCTCAGTACAAGATTGGTATGCTCCATATGTGTATATTCTTGTTTCAAACAATATACTAAAAGATGAATCTAAGAGGCTGAACGCAGGAAACTCTATCACAAAAGGGGAAGTTGCTATAATCCTTACTGGACTGATTCAGAAATATAATATGCAGTTTGTAAATTAATTTTTGTTTACTTATGAAATGAAGCAATATTCGATACTATGATTAAATCACAATAAGTTATTATAGTTCTTTGTATTAAAAAGGCTTACGTGGTATACTTAAAAGACAGATTCTATCTCTAGATTTAAGTCTATGAAACCATCCTCTTCCTCTCATTTTCCTGAATATTTCCGGGCACTAAACTACGTAGCTGCCGCGCAGATTTTCCTTCAAGATAACTTTCTCCTACAAGAGCCGCTTAAACCCGAGCATATCAAGGCTCGCCTTCTTGGACATTGGGGTACGGTACCAGGTATCAATTTTACATGGATGCATCTCAATGAAATCATCAAAGAAAACAATGCAAACATGATGTTTATCCTGGGTCCCGGCCATGGATTCCCTGCTATTCAGGCTAGTCTTTTCTTAGAGAAAACACTTACAAAATATTACAAAAATCTTCCATATAACTACAAAGGTCTTTCAGAATTAATTCACAAATTCTCGCAAGCATACGGATTTCCAAGTCACTCCAATCCTGGTGCTCCTGGAATGATCGTTGAAGGAGGTGAACTTGGGTATAGTCTTTCTACAGCTTTCGGCGCAGTGATGGATAACCCTGATCTTATCGCCGCATGTATCATCGGAGACGGTGAAGCTGAGACTGGTCCTACAGCCGCTGCTTGGCATAGTAATAAGTTTCTCGATCCTAAGCAGGATGGAGCCGTGCTTCCTATTCTTCATTTAAATGGATACAAGATTACAGGTCCAACTATCACAGGAAGAATGAGTGATAAGGAACTTACAAAGCTTTATGAAGGATACGGATACAAAGTTCACTTCGTAGACATTTTCAAAGCAAAAGATCCACATGCAATAATGTCTGAGACAATGCATGCTGCATATAAAGAGATTAAAGCTATTCAGACTACGGCACGTACCGAAAAGGATGTACTTAAACCTCAGTGGCCGATGGTTATCCTAAGAAGTGCGAAGGGATGGACTGGGATCAAAACACTTCATGGACAAGATATTGAAAATAATAATCTCTCACATCAGATAGTAGTACACGATCCAAAAAACGATCCCACAGAACTTAAAGCCCTTGAAAAATGGCTGAAAAGCTACAAGATTGAAGAACTTTATGATGCTAAAAAAGGATTTTCAAAGGATATCCTTGCCATGCTGCCTCCCGAAAAGCTACGAATGGGAAACAATAAACATGCCTTCGGCGGAGAAATCAGAAAAGCATTGAAACTTCCGAAACTCAAAAACTATGCATTCCCTCTAGGAAAAAGAGGTCATGATATCGGTTTTGCCACAAAAGGAGCAGGAACCTATTTTAGAGATATTATCAAAAATAATCCTACTTCCGCACGGCTTTTCTGTCCTGATGAGACCACTTCAAATAAACTCGATGCTGTCTATGAAGCAGCACCTAGAGCTTTTCAATGGCCAATTCTTCAGCATGATGTATCCATCTCTCCACATGGTAGAACCGTAGAAATGCTCTCGGAACACACGCTTCAGGGAATGATGCAGGGATACGTTCTTACAGGACGGCACGGGATTTTTTCTTCCTATGAAGCTTTCATCCAGATCGTCTCAAGCATGTGCGATCAATATGGAAAATTTCTAAAAGCTTCACGTGAATACGCATGGAGAAAGCCAGTTCCATCTTTCAATTATTTACTTGCAAGTCTTGGATGGAGACAGGATCACAACGGTTTCTCTCATCAAAATCCTGGATTTGTAAGTAATATTCTTGAAAAAAATGGAAACTTCGCAAGTGTGTACTTCCCTGTAGATCTGAATAGTACTATCGCAGTAATGGAAGAGTGTCTTACTGATACAAATTGTATTAATGTAATTGTTACCTGCAAACAGGAAGCACTACAGTGGCTTAGTCTTGATGAAGCCCGAAAACAGGTAAAAACGGGTATTGGTATCTGGGATTTTGCAAGTAAGAAGAATCCTGATATCGTCTTCGCAAGTGCAGGATTCTATCAGACAACAGAGACTCTTGCTGCAGTCAAATGGCTTAGAGAGAGATTCCCTGAAATCAAGACAAGGTATGTAAACGTCTCTGAAATGACTGCACTAGGTGTTTCAGATCCAAGATCTCTTACTACGAATAAAGAGTTTAATTCATATTTTACTCCTGATAAACACGTAATTTTCAACTATCACGGATATACAGCAGATGTAAAACATCTCATTTTTGATACTAAGGAGGCGCCTTCTAGATTCCATATTCATGGATATATGGAAGAGGGTTCTACGACGACACCTTTTGATATGCATGTGAGAAATCAGACCAGCAGATACCATCTCATCATGGATGCACTCGAAATTATGAAGGAACAGAACCTTGCACCTTCCAGAACCTGCGATGTAGCAAGAAAAGAGATCGAAAATCTTCTTCTCTCCCATAGAGCTTATATCACAGAATTCGGTACTGATCCTGAGTGGATCACTGAATGGAAGTGGGAATAATAAAACAACACTATATGATACTTGTCCTTAACCCTGGAAGTTCCAGTACAAAATTTGCAGTATATTCAAATAAAAAAGAGATTTTATCAGGGACTCTTGAGCATTCAGGACCGTACTCGTGTGTCCTCTGTCAGGGAAGTGAAAAATGTCTCACGAAAGAGGAAGCTCTTGATCCTCTCAAAATGATTTTTTCAACATTGAAAAAACAGAAAATAATAGTGTCTCAGAAAGATTTTGCAGCTATTGGCATACGTGTAGTACATGGAGGTCCTACATTCAAGAAAACCACAAGAATAACTCCGGAAGTACTCAAAAATTTAAAAAAGATCAGCAGTCTTGCTCCTCTTCATAATCCGCCAGCAATAAAAATTATAGAAAAACTTCTTCGTAGAGTTCCACATACTCCCATTTATGCTTCGTTTGATACGGCATTTCATAGTTCCATACCTGAGTACATAGCTAATTATGCGCTTCCTAAAGCTTTTGAAAATAACTTTGGAATAAGAAAATACGGCTTTCATGGACTTTCATGTCAGTCAATTCTCAAACAGCTCACTATTCTTTATAAAAAAAAGCTTCCAGGTAGAATTATTATTTGTCATCTCGGCAGTGGTTCAAGTATTACAGCAATTAAAAACGGTAAAAGTCTTGATACGTCCATGGGGCTTACTCCGCTAGAAGGAATCATCATGCGTACACGAGGCGGAGATATGGATCCAGGGGTTGTTATAGAACTTCTAAAGCATCAGGAGGAGAATCTCACTCTTCATGAAGCTATAGAAAAAGTAGAAAATATTCTCAACTATGAGTCAGGCCTAAAAGGACTTACAGGCGGCATCTCTGATATGAGAATCATCATTGAGCAAGCAAATGCAGGCAATGATCTCTGTCAAAATGCCATTAAATCTTATGTGTATCATATTCAAAAATATATTGGAGGGTATACAGCAGCTTTGGGAGGGTGCGACGCAATTGTATTTACAGCAGGAACCGGTGAAGCATCCTTTTACCTGAGGGAAAAAATCATCTCTGGACTTGAGGCATTAGGAATTGTAATTGATACAAAGAAAAATAACGCAAACATTGCCCCTTCTAATATAAAAAAGGAAGACTCTACTGCAGATATTTGGGTACTACATACTGATGAGGCACAGGAGATAATGCATGAGATTAACGCTTTAGATAAAAAATAAATAATTTCCGTTGATGTGAAGAAAAAAGAGCATAATATATCCTAGCTATTTTTAATCTTCTCGTATGCGTAAATTCCTTCCGTATCTTGGCATAGCTGTGTCCCTTATTCTAGTAGTACTCCTTGGACAACAGAATACAGCTATTCATGAGTTTATTCACCATAATGGTGAGGCAGAAATGCTTCTCATTTTCTTTGAGATGTCATTGATGCTTAGTCTTAGTGCTCTGGTGATTTATGTCTCTTCGCAGACAATACTTCCCTCTTTCGTAGTTGCCATATTCTTTGGTATCGCAGCACGTCCGCTTTTAGGAAGTATTACGGGTAATCAGGAAGTTTTGAGTACTATCGTGGGACTTGGAGCTACACTTATCCTCTTTGGAGGAGGTCTGGAGGTTCCCTTCAAAAACTTTAAAAGACTGTTTTGGAAAATTCTCTCACTTTCTTTCATTGGACTTGGACTCACGGCACTTCTATTTTCAGGAAGCTTACTTCCCATATCAGGATTGCTTGGGTCTCCGCTTACAGCAGTAACAGTAGTATTACTTGGAGCAATACTTGCTTCAACTGATCCTGCTGCAATCATTCCGGTGCTTAAAGTTCTTCGTTTCAAGAATAGAGATACAAAGGATATCATTATCTCAGAGAGCGCGATGACAGACGTAACAGGCACACTCCTGACTATTGCGTTTCTTACAATGGCAAGTACTGGAGTTGTTTTCCAGACAGATATGCTTGCAAACTTTGGTCTACTCTTCTCTAGAGAGACGGCGAGTATTCTAGGAATGCAGATTTTATTCGGAGTTATTTTCGGTATTTTCGGATGGGGACTTTTAGAGCTTTTTGTAAAATTCAAGAAAAAACAGGGATCTGAGAACGAAGCAGATGCAGCTTTCTTTCTTTTCATTCCGATTATTGTATTTACAGTAGCACTTCTTTTCGGTGGATCTGGATATCTTGCAGCGTTCATTGCGGGACTTCTACTTATTCTTTCGGAACATTTAAAGGAAACAGAACATTTCTTTAATAGAACAATCGATGGTTTCCTAAAGCCATTTATCTTTCTATTGTTAGGAGCTCTCGTAGATCCTGCAGCGATGATTTCCTATGCCGGAATCGGTCTAGTAGCTGCATTTATATTCATGTTCATTATTAGACCTATTGCAGTATTCGTAAGTCTTGCTCCATTTAAGCTCTTTAAAAACGAAGAGTTAAAATGGAAGGACCTTGTATTCATCTCATTTGTACGTGAGACAGGAGCGATCCCTGCTGTACTCCTCGTAACTGTAGTGAGTAGCGGTATTACTGGTATCGAGGGATTACTTCCTATCGGTATGTGGGTGATCCTTTGTACCCTTATCATTCAGCCGCCTCTTACTCCGCTTGTAGCGAAGGTACTTGGTGTAGCTGATAAAATTGAAAATAATGATGAGGATGAAGTAGTACTGAAGAAGCAAAGCGCAGTACTAGCTACCCGTGGTAATTCATATGAAAGAAGACTCCCCGTTGCTATGGAATGGTGTATGAAGCACAATATTCATGAGCTTCTTATACTCAATTGTATGGAGGACAAGTATACCCAGGAGAAAGCAAATGAGATCACAAAGAACGCAACAGTAGCAGCAGCAGATTATAATGCAAAAAATCACAATGAAGGACTCCCTCAGGTAAACCTCTCCATCGTACATCACAGAGGACTGCTCGAAGAGAACGTTGCCAAACTTTCCAACGAGGAGAAGAAGTTATCTGTGATCTTTGTAGGGCGAAGAGTATTGGACTTTAGACTTGAGCATTTCAAGACGATGAATATACCGATAAGGTTTTTGGATTAATCAAAAAGAAAACCCCTGAATTATTTTGATTCAGGGGTTTTTAATAAGATCAGTTTTAATGCCAGTCAGCTTTTAATTCGGCTAACCAGCTACGAAAAATTTTATTTCCTGGAAAATATCTTTTCCCAGCTTTTGCAAGTCTAAACTGTATATAGAGTATTCCTGCAAATGCCACACTTACCACACTTAATAAAATCATACTCCCCACAACAACCTGGAAGAATCCTTCCAAAGTCGGAATAATTCCATGCCATATTAGAAGATATGAGAGTACCCCTGAGAAATAAATTCCTAGTAATACAAAAAATGGTTTAATCCATTTTTTAGTGTTTCCAACTTCTCTGAATTCTTTGACTACAGCAATCCCTGTACTTGAGCCAAACCACATCATAGAGCCACCATATCCTACACAATATGCCAACAAGGACCAGTCAAAGTCCTTAAGAGCAATACATAGTGCAGTCAGTGGAATATTATCAAAGAAACTTGATAATATTCCAGTTATTATTGCGACAGCATTTGTATTTTTTCCTACCATTAATGCCTTAATTGGTTCCAAAGGAACAGATTCAGCTGAGGCTACTAATAGTAAAAGAAATACTGTAGACGGTACAGCATCAAGAATAAGTTTTTTAGAGATTCTTACTTTTGCTAATACTAAACCTAGTGTAATACCGACAATTAATCCTAGACCAGCTTGGTCATGAAATTGATTGCCGAGAATTAAACCTGGAATGCCTAGTAAAGGTGCGAAGTTTCTTACCTTTAAAGGAGTTGGTTCTTTCCTGCTCAATTTAATTGGTTGTGCTTCATGTTTTGAAACATATTTCACTAAGAGCCATTGAGCCGGAATACTTGCTGCAAATGCCTTTGAAAGGACAAGCGGTGAGACTCCGGAGAGATACAGCATTACAGTTGTTGTGTCGCCTATAAAGCTTGCAGCTCCTCCTAAATTTGATGCTCCAATACAGCCAACCAACAATTTAAAAGGTGGTTGACCGTAACGCGCTTTCAAGAATACACATCCAATTAAGGCTGCTGCAATGTTATCTAACAATATAGATAACCCAAATACAATCCACAAAAGCTGACCATCACTGGTCACAAACTTTGCAATCCTTTTTGCAACACCACTTTCTTCAAAATAATGTGCTAAGACTCCAAAGCCAGGGAGTAACAGAGCTAGATTAATAAATAACATGTATCTACTGTATTCACCAAAATGATGAATCCATGCATGCATACCCTTAAAAAATATAAATAGTATTGTTTCAATAATGAATCCAACAAAAACAATATTTATTTGTTTCTTTTGATCATGAAATTGAGCAATTAAAATTAATATTAATAAGAAAGCTATATATGACAGCATGATAAATCCTCCTTTTCACGCATAATACTTTTTATAAACTGATCTTATTTTCAAAAATCTCCCATCATTCCAATCTCGACAAATTGAATGATAGGTAGTTAATCTACCTAAATTTTTATTCTTGTAAAGCAATTTCACACCATAAATATCAAATAAATCAAAAAAAGCTTTTCAGAAGTGCTAAAGCCATCACAATAGGTTTTTTGATAATATTTAAAATAGTGCCAGGACAGATTTCATTTATAGCACTTGCTTTTTCCTCCAAAACACGTTACAAATCCCATGACCCAATAGAGATCGATCCTCTATAGTTTAATAGGGTCTAGATAACATATAGTGATGCCCACGACTGATTCTGATCCAAAAAAAAGATCTCTACCAGCCTTGATATTTCAAAATCATTTTGAGATAACTTACAGGGTGATTTTGCTTACCTTGATTCCGCTTGCTATTTTAGCTAGTGGAGGATATCTCGTGGATAAACACTTCAAGATAGCACCTCTTGGGTTAGCTACTGGTATAATTCTTGCTTTTGTACTCTCAATGTACATGGTCTACATCACATTCACATCCATGACACGCAGCAATGACAAATAATCCCTTTCACAGACCTGAACTGCCTTCAAATATCGTATTTGATTTTGGTTTTTTGCACATCACTAACAGCGTGTTGGCATCTTTTACTGTGACTGTGTTGCTTGTAATTGTGGCTCTCATTATCAGAAGAAACTTTGCAGTTATCCCAAGCAGAATCCAGATTGTGCTTGAGTTGCTTGTGAACTTCTTCTTAGGGACATTGAAGGATGCATATGGATCTGAGGAGCGAGCTAGAAAATTTCTGCCACTTATCATGACGTACTTTTTGTACCTTTTGATGGCAAATCTTTTCTTCATCATCCCGCTTATCAATAGTACCTTTGTAAATAGTGACGGACATACGTTCCCACTATTTAGAGTCTCCACGTCAGACTGGAGTCAGACTCTGGCACTAGGTCTTATCACTGTAGTTGGAGCACATATTATTGCTCTCACGATTCATCCGATCAAACATATCGGTGCTTTTATCAGAGTTGAAGGATTCTGGAAAGCGCGAAGCTTTGGAGATATCATGAACGCCTTCATTAATTTCTTTATAGGAATTATGGAAATTATTGGAGAATTTGCACGTCCAGTATCCCTCTCTGCCCGTTTATTTGGAAACATTTTTGCGGGAGAAATGATGGTAGCCGTTATTGCATCCATCATGGCACCGTTCACATGGTTTATTCTTCCTATGCCGTTCCTAGCTCTAGGAATATTTGTAGGGCTCATACAAGCATTTGTCTTTACCTTCTTATCCATATTATTTATGGCTCAGACAGTACAGGCAGCACATCACTCAAGTCATTAAGATAGTTATAAATATATTTACTCATAATTTATTATCCTATGGTAGTAGAAACTACAAGTGCAGTAGCAGGTATCGCAAGTAATCTTGACGCAGTTCGAATCGTTACAACAGGAATGACAATCTCAATAGGTGTAGTTGCACCGGCTATCGCTGAAGGATGGATTGCATCAAAAGCTATGGAAGCTATGGGACGAAACCCTGAGGCTGCTGACAGCATCTTTCCAAAAATGATTGTTGCGATGGCTCTCTGTGAGTCTACGGCAATTTTCGCTCTCGTACTGTCACTTATTATCTTCTTTGTTAAATAATTAAATGGAAGCACTTTCCAAATTAGGAATAGATTTTGTCAGTATTGGGCTTTATCTGCTCAATATAGGCGTCCTGTTGGTACTGCTTACTTGGCTTTTATACAAGCCTCTTTTAAAGTTTCTTGATGAAAGAAAAAATTTGATAGTCGGCAACATTAATGAGGCCGACCTACTCAAATCTGAGTTTCAAAAGAAACTTGAAGAGATGAGAAGAGAAAAAGAAGAAGCAACTGAAAAAATCCGTATCCAGGCGGAACAGGTGCAGGTTTCCTTTACAGAGAAGCACAATGCACTTCTCGCTGAAATGGAAACAGAAAGAGAAAGACTTCTATCTGAAGCAAGAGCTCAGATAGAAGAGGAAAAACATACTATTCTTAAAGCTGCGGAAGAGGAAACTATTAAAACTATGCAGAAAGTAATATTTTACGTTCTGCAGAACAAGGTTCCTGCTGATGTAGTGGAGAGTAGTGTGAAGGACGCTTGGAAAGAGTATACATCTTAAAGATTCTTTTATACACAATGGTACATGCCTTGGCACAATCAGTCATAAAAGATATCTGTCTTTTTCTAAGGAAGAATCCTGATTTTTTTCCAGCTGCTGCTGAAGAGAAAAAAGCTTTGCTCGAAAAAGATTTTAGTCTTTATCCTGCATTAAGCTCATATCTGCTCGCAGTGTCAGAAGAAGATTTTATGAATGACTTAAAAAACTTTCTACATTCTCTACTCTCTCCAAATGAAGATAGTAAGCAGAATTCTCTTTTGAAAACATTTTTCTCATTTCTTGTGCAGGATCTCCCCTCTGTATTACATGATTTTAAGGAATCGACAACTGATAGCGCCATAAGTGCTTCAGTGAAAGAGATCATACATCTCAGATCAGAACAGGAAATCTCACAGGCAGTATCAAAATTTATAGGAATATATACGAAAGTACCGTATATTGTCGTACAGACACCTACACATCTCACATATAAAGATAAACACGAAATACGGGAAAATATGCTCTCAAAGTATACCTATGCTTTTCCAACCTTTGCAGTGAACAAAAAACTCATCGGAGGAATGCGTATACTCGTAGACGGCCGCACAGAAGATCACTCTTGGTACGGACGAGTAATGAATCTTTCACACTTACTTTACAAACAAGCTTAAGTTATGGTTCATAAATCCTTACATACATTTTTAGAAACCATATCGGAGGCACTTGATAATGATACGCTTTCTCAGAATACCGAGAAAAAAAGACAGGGCGTCATAGAGTCCTACAAAGACGGAGTTATCCACATCAAGGGCCTATACGACCTTCAGATGAATGAAGTGGTTACCATTGAAGGTACTGATATTCAGGCACTTGTGCTCAATCTTGAAAAAGATGCTGCCTTTGCTGTAGTTCTTCAGAATAGTACAGAGATTAAAGAAGGAATGTTTATTACCTCAAACGGTCATACACTGAGTATTCCTGTAGATGAAAAAGTTATAGGTCGAGTGGTGAATCCATTAGGTAAAGCTCTTGATGGTAAAGAACTTGCAATGGCAAAAACTAGTATGCCAATTGAAAAAATAGCACCAGGAGTAATCTCACGAAAATCAGTACATCAGCCGGTCCAGACCGGAATACTTGCCATTGATTCACTTATCCCAGTGGGACGAGGTCAGAGAGAACTTATCATTGGTGACCGACAGACAGGAAAAACCGCTGTAGCAATAGATACAATTCTCAATCAGAAAGGTCAGAATATGATCTGTATTTATGTTGCCATCGCCCAGAGAGAATCTAAGACTGCCCAGGTCTATGAGACTCTCAAATCAAAGGGAGCACTAGAATATACGACTATTGTTTCTGCATCAGCTGCATCTTCTGCAGTACTTCAATATCTTGCTCCTGCTGCAGGTATGGCCATTGCTGAATACTTTATGGATCAGGGAAAAGATGTACTCGTTGTCTTTGATGATCTTTCAAAACATGCAGTTGCATACAGAGAAATGTCTCTCCTACTTCGAAGACCACCGGGTCGAGAAGCATATCCTGGAGATGTATTTTATCTTCATAGCCGACTCCTTGAGAGAGCTGCAAAGATGAACGATGAGCATGGAGGAGGTAGTATAACTGCCCTTCCAATCATTGAAACTCAGGCTGGAGATGTATCAGCATATATTCCGACGAATGTAATTTCTATTACAGACGGACAGATATTTCTTGAGGCAGATCTCTTTTACAAAGGTATCAGACCTGCGATCAATGTAGGTATCTCTGTATCGCGAGTAGGTGGATCAGCTCAGACAAAGATCATGAAAAAAGTAGCAGGTACAGCAAAATTGAACCTTGCGCAGTATTATGAACTAGAGGCATTCTCACAGTTTGCATCAGAACTAGATGAATCTACAAAGTCTCAGCTTGTACGAGGAAGACGAGTAGTGGAAGCGATGAAACAGAAGCAGAATTCTCCATATGCATTGTGGCAGGAAGTTACTATTCTACTTGCTTCTACAGATGGATATCTAGATGCAGTTGCACCTGAAGATTGTACTAGAAAGATACAGGATCTGCTCTCCTATATGGAAATGGAACATAAAGCACTTACCGAAGAGATGGAAACTAAAAAAGAATATACAGACGAGATAAAGGCAGCTTTGAAAAAAGCTCTCGAATCATTTTTTCATAACGCTTAAAACTCATGTCCCTACTCGAAGTAAAGAAACAAATCGAGGGTGTAAAAAGCACAAAGAAGATTACAAAAGCTATGCAGCTGGTAGCAGCAAGCAAGATGCGTAATTTTCAAAGGAAAGCTCTTTCTACAAGATCATATGTACTTTCTTTGCTACATATGCTGGAAGAAAACATGCAGAATTCAGCGAGCACTATATTTAGTGAGATCCGCGAGGAAGGTAAAAGCGTTTTTGTGCTCTATACCTCAGATAAAGGTCTCTGCGGAGGGCTCAATACTCAGCTTGAAAAAGCACTTTTTCAGTCCAATAAATGGAATGAGCTACCGCCTGAACAGCGTATACTGATTACCATTGGTAAAAAGGCTACAGAATATGCACGATCTATTGGAGTAAGTGTACAGAAAAGTTTTGTAGGACTCTCAGAGGATCTGACGACGCTTGATGCCCTAGGTATCGTTGATGAGCTGTTAAATCTGTGGAACTCTGAAGAAACAAAGGAAATTCTCTTTGTAGTTCCCCATTATCACAACTCTTTTACGTTCTATCCGAGACTTAAGACATTTCTACCTTTTTCAGAGGAGATGATATCTTCCTTTAAAAAAGATATGATAAGTAAGCAAAAACCCGAGATTATCCTTGACCGTGATGTACTTTACGAACCATCTAAAGAATCTGTACTTGATACACTCTATGAGCAACTCATTCAGTCTGCGTTCATTCAGTCATTCTTTGAACTAAAGGCTTCTGAGTACTCAAGTCGAATGGTAGCAATGCAGAGCGCTACTGAAGCCGCTGAAAAGAAAGTAGGAGAACTTACACTTGTTTATAATAAAACCAGACAACAGGCAATTACCCAGCAGATTGCGGAGATTGTAGCAGCTGGAGAAGCTATTGCATCTTAATTTACTTACCTGAAATTCAAGAAAATGGAAAATTTACCTAAAGGAAAAATAGTACGAGTAATCGGAGTAGTCGTAGACGTCTACTTTGAAGATCATATTCCTGATACTTATTCAGCACTCCGAATAGGGCATGTGGTTTTGGAAGTGCAGTCACATATAGGTGCAGGAGTTGTACGAACAATCTCCATGACTACCACTGACGGATTATTCTGCGGGCAGGAAGTACTCGATACAATGAAGCCTATTCAGGCACCTGTAGGAGCACAGGTTCTAGGAAGAGTATTTAATGTAACTGGTGATCCCATTGATGAAAAAGGAGATTTACCAAAGGACATTGAAACTAGATCAATTCACGCAACTCCACCAAGCTTTACGGATCAAAGTGGAAAAATCGAGATTCTTGAAACAGGTATCAAAGTAGTAGATCTTCTCTGTCCTTTCGTAAAGGGAGGAAAAGTTGCACTCTTTGGAGGAGCAGGAGTAGGTAAAACAGTAATTATGCAGGAGCTTATCCACAATGTAGCCATGGCTCACGGAGGATATTCAGTATTTGCAGGAGTGGGAGAGCGATCGAGAGAAGGAAATGACCTCATCCAGGAAATGACGGAGAGTGGAGTAATCGACAAGCTTGTAATGGTCTTTGGACAGATGAATGAGGCACCAGGAGCACGTATGCGAGTGGCATTCACAGGTCTTACTATGGCTGAAAAATTCCGAGATGAAGGAAAGGATATATTGATGTTTATTGATAATATCTTCCGATTTACTCAGGCTGGAGCAGAGGTATCTGCCCTTCTCGGACGAATGCCTTCAGCAGTAGGATACCAGCCTACGCTTGCCACAGATATGGCGAACCTACAGGAGCGAATTACATCCACTAAAAAAGGATCTATTACTTCAGTACAGGCCGTATATGTACCAGCAGATGACCTTACGGATCCGGCGCCAGCGACAACGTTTGCTCATCTTGATGCTACAGTTACTCTTTCACGAAAACTTGCGTCCCTTGGTATCTACCCAGCGGTAGATCCACTCGACTCATCTTCCGTTGCACTTAAAGAAGACATTGTAGGTAAAGAACATTATGAGATAGCAAATGGAGTTCAGCAGATACTTCAGAGATACAAGGAGCTTCAAGACGTGATCGCTATCCTCGGTATGGATGAACTTTCTGAAGAGGATAAACATATCGTAAACCGAGCCAGAAAGATTCAGAAATTCCTTTCTCAGAATTTCCATGTAGCGGAACAGTTTACAGGAACACCAGGACAATATATACCAAAGGAAGATACTATCCGAAGTTTCAAGGAAATCCTAGACGGCTCATGTGATGATATTGATGAAGTACATTTTTATCTTGCAGGTACGATAGATGAAGTACGGGAGAGACATATTACCAATATGAAATAATAATTTTCAATGTCACAATTTACACTTACTATAAAGACTCCTGATAAAACTGTATTTGAAGGAAATGCAGAAAGCATCAGTCTAAAAACAGAGACGGGTCAGATTACTATTCTGGGACATCATGCTGATTTTCTAGGTTCAGTTGCCTATACGCGTATTTTCGTAAAAAATCAGGATAGATCAGATGAATATATTGGAAGACGAGGATTAGTTACCTTCACAAATACTACAAATAATTGTGAAGTGCTCCTTATTGCCTGCGAACCAATTGAAGAGATCTCCCATGTTTCAGCTGCAGCATATTTAGCTTATGTGGAAGAAGCTCTCCGAAGAGGAGATGATCTCTCTAAATCTCAGCTGAAGTTCATGGAGGAAGAAAGGATTATGCTTGTGAAGCAGATGCAGGATATAAAGGAATAAAGAAAAAACTCACCAAACCAAGGTGAGTTTTTTGTAAAACTACAGCATTATAGTGTAAAATAATATTGTACATTTTTTCCATACACCTATCCTATGACTGAACATCAGCAAACTGAACTCGCTCACATAGAAACACTTGTAGATACAGCCTTTGAAGAGATCCTCGAAAAAGAATCTCCTGCTTTTAGAGATATGATTAAACGAACACATATCAGAGTACTTTGGGATTCACCAGAACATGATAGATATGGAGATTTTTTTGGGGTCTCACTTGCTGCCTCTGACGGAAGCAATCTTACTCCTCCAGATATTGTAGTGTATGCACGTCCCATCATAGAACAATTTGGACTGCATGGAAATCATGTGATGGAACAGATCACAAAAACACTCATGCATGAGATTGGACATTATTTGGGACTTGACCATCCAGCACTCAAGGAAAGAGGCTGGGCTTAGAGCTGAGAGCCTAAACTTAGATCTGGGCTCAAACCCCCTAGGTCCCCCTTGTCAGGGGGATAGGCTCGGAAGGTCCATGTTACAATGTGCTTCCGCTTGCAGTAGGATCTTCCAGATACGTTCTCATTCTATCTAGTTCCTGCATATTTTTTCCGCCGTTCATATTTTCACTGGATTTTGTACGGAGAACTCGTGCAGTGTAGAGAAGCATTGCAATTTTTCCTCGTGAGAGTTCTTCAGAAGGATTCATTTCTGTCTCTCCATCAATAGGGAGCAGCTTTAAAGCCTTTGCTCTTGCGAAGTAAGGGGTGTACCATTGATTTGGATCTACTCCTGGGAATGGAGATGTCTTTCCCTCATCTTCAGAAATACTATCTCTCTCCAAGAGAAGCATCATTTTCAGAAACTCAGAATAGTTTACCGGCTTCGTAGCTACGAATGCACCATCCGGATTTCCTGAGATCATATTGAGACGGGAAGCTTTTAGAATATATGGAGCAAACCATGAGTCTTTAGGAATATCATTAAAGACAATGAAATCTCCAACTTTTTCGTTTTCCATATACCTTTCATAAGATGGAATGACATCACTTCTCTCAAGAGCTGAGGATTCAAGAAGCATTTTAAGTGCCTCTACACGGGAAGCAATTTTTTCAGGACGAAACGTATTATCAGGATATCCCTGTAATATTCCCTGTTTTTTAAGCTCGAACACCGCTTTGGCATAAGGTGCATCAGTAGGTACATCTAAAAATACAGCCTGAATAGCACTATTTCCTGTATCAGGACGCGCGACAAGAGAATTATTGATATATACAGCAAGCCCTATGAAAGACAGAGCAAGGATGCCTACTGCAATATAAAATAGTATAGTTTTTAACTGAATTTGGGATTCCATGAGGGAACTTATATGAACGTAGTGTATATATACTAAAAATATGAGAAGAAGTCAATGAGAGGCTCGGGAAATAGACTCAATAACTGGGCGAAAATTATTGGGCTCAATAATTGGGGCACATAATTAGGCTCGAATAATTGAGCTCAATTATTGCGTCCAATGATAAGAGCCCAATAACGAGCCCCAATTACTTTCTTACCTAATTCCCCTTCTTACTCAATTACTTCCTTCCCCCCTCCTTTTCATTTTCCCCCTTCTATGTTATACTTACTCGATACCTTCAATTTGATTCGTAAAAACACATATGAAATTCTCAAACAAAAAATTCCTGCTCCTTGTCGGATCGCTTGCGATACTCTTTTCTATCCTTGCATTTGCCACATGGAACATCAATCAAAATAGCGGAGCTTCAAGTCTCGTACAAAAGACTTCTACAGGAAGTATTCACTCCAGTGCTCAGGAAGAGACTGGTGCTCTTGAGCTTTCAGATAGCTTTATGAAACATATGGAACCTCTTATGAAGATGTTTGAGGACCGCATTAGTCTTCTCGCCGAGACCGTGAAGATGAATTCCTCTGCACCTCAGGAAGGACAAATGATTACCAGCAGCAATACATATATATCTCTAGGTCTTTCACAGGTAAATACGTACCAGGATCTTCTAAATGTAAAAGCGAAAGTCAATGCCCCGCTCTTTTTAAAAGATTTTGCGGATAGAGCATGTCCTATCTCCCCTTCAGTCCTTTCTTCAAGCGGAGCTCTTATGACACCTGCGGCTCAGAGAGAACTACTTGTCCAATACTATATTCAGTCCTCTCCAGCAGCTGTGCCTATGCATTATATTGTACACAGCAGCCCTTTTGGCAGTACGAGTGAGGTCACAAAAGATCTATTTCTAGACGGCTCCCTCTCTCTTGTAAACCTTCCAGCCGGAAGCTACAATATCCTTGCGATCCCAGGATGTATGAGTATTGGAGGTACTAGTGAAATGTACCCTGCAGCTGCAATCCAGGATACCTTTGAAAAGAAGGCTGATCCTTTGGAGATTTATTCAGAGGAAAATAATACAGATCCACTTTTTAAGATTCTTTCTCCTGCCATAGATGTAAAGACGCCTGGTAAAGCTATGCGTGAGATTTCATATACAACTTCTTCTCAGGGAAAATCAACAGTTGAAAAACTATCTGTTCCTTATATTCAAACAGAGCCTACTCTCCAGATCAAAGCGGAAAGTATCCTACCTCAAGGAGTAGTCAACGCAAGCGGTGCTCTCCTTCAGGAAAAGAAATACTATACACAGTTTACTCTCTATAATAAAGAAGGAAGCATCGTAGCTACTACTGAATCACAGAAAGTACTCACTCCAGTCAAAAGTACAAAAACAACATGGTATGGCTATTTCTCAAAATTGCCTAAGGGTGAATATACACTTATATCAAGACTTATACTTGAAAGTACTGATGCGGATAATACAACACAGGAAATTGTAAAAAGAAGTAAAGTAGGAACTATCGGCATCGGAGACATCTATATTGCCTTAGGAGATGGCACACTCACTGGATATGATGGTGAAGCATGGAGCGACGAGATCGGAGCAGATAAGCTTCAGGGAAGAGGCAAAGCACAGCCTACCAAGGAATGTGAGACCGCAGCTTTTCTTAAGACTGCATGTAAAGATCAGACTCGGCTCTTATATGGTATGACATCAAGTCTAACAGCAGAACTTACTCAGAAAAAAGGATACCCCGTATTTATACTCAATGAAGGTATGCCGCTCTCTCTTACCCTTGATAAATTTGCTCAATACATCGGAGGAGCTAAGACTGGTCTCAAAGACCGTTATGCTCAGCTGATGCCTACAGGTATTCTAATTCAGGTGAGTGCGAGTACTCTTCCTGAGAATGCAAAGAGTAATCTTGATGAGATGAGAAAGATCTTTGTATCAATAAAAGAGAATATTGCTCTCCTTAAGGGAATAAAAGATATTCCTGTATACTACGCGATACCTCAATATGAAGAAAATAATACCCTTTCTGAAACATTTGCACTTCAGTTTAAACAATATATGTCTCAGGAAACAGGATTCCTTCCAGGGCCAAACCTTTATAAGCTTTTCTTTGAAAAACTTCTCTCAGAAAAATCAGCGAATCTCTATAGACAGAATGCTGAAGAAACGAGACTAGTCAATGATCTCGGACTTAAGGAAGTAGCTGGAAAATGGGTAGACTATATACAATAGTATATACTTATAAAAAAGATGATATGACGGTTTTGAGTTCATTCTCAAAGCCGTCATATTTGTGTCCGGCTCCTTCAATGATATGAAGATCGTAATTATTGTGCTCAGCAAAAACCCGCTCAATATTTTTAAAGTCTATCACATAATCGTCGCTTCCAAAGAGTACAAGTGTCGGTAAAGGATTCTTTTCTAATTCAGCAAATGTACGATCTTCATCGTAATAATGAAAACAATCAAAGGCACTTCCCTTTGCAAAGTGGCTTAAGAAAGTATTTCCTGATATCGGCATCCCCATAAAAAAATCAGGATCTGTAATAAGCGTATCTAAATGTTTAGAAGCAAGTTCAAGTCTCTTTTCCAGTCCTTCTTCACTCCAGTCTCTCAGGTAAAGTCCCCTATCATCACATGGGGAGAGTAGTATCAATTTTTGTACTTCTTTAAACTCTTTCTGCGTAATCGCAAAAAGCGCCTTTTGGCATCCGCTGCTATGCCCCTGCAGAATAAAGGAAGTGTATCCTAGAGATTTCAGATATTCTATCACTCCTTCAATATCATATACTGACTCTTCAAAAATTTCATAGCTATATCCAAGCCATCTTTGACGATCCTCCTTGGGATATTTCATACGTTTTACAAAGTCAGCTCCACGGTTATTGAATGTAAAGTAATCATATCCTTTTTCTTTATAGAGAGAGACCATAGCAGGTGTATACCAATCCTTATAGAAATTCCCTCCTAATCCATGAATATGTATGACGCAGCTTTTGGAGCCAGAAGTATGAAGAAGTCCGTGAAGCTCAAGACCGTCTGCGGCAAGAAATGAATGAAGCTGCTGCATAAAATAGATAAGAAATATATACCTACAATAGATAAGTTTAGAAAAAATTCAATCACACCATCTGCATTTTCTATTTACTTTTCTCTCTCAAATTCTACTATTGCTAATGCTATACACTATTTGCTACTTTATGCCCCGCAAAAAACTCAAGCGCTACGAAGAACTAAAAACTTTTCCAAATGTCCTTTTTGAACCAAAGGGTATTCAGGGACAATGGAGAGAAAGAGTGTTTGAGAATCATTATCCGATTATTCTAGAGCTTGGATGCGGCAAGGGAGACTACACTCTTTCCTTAGGTAAGATATATCCTGATAATAGTTTTATCGGAATGGATATTAAAGGTGCACGTCTCTGGAAAGGAGCTGGAAATGCACTGCAGGCAGAACTTAAAAATGTACGCTTCTTACAGGGATATATAGATCATCTACTTGAGTACTTTGGAGAAAGTGAAGTCGATGAAATATGGATAACATTTCCTGATCCGTATCCTCTCAAAGGCGATGCAAAAAAACGCCTTACATCCCCGAGATTCCTTGAGCGGTACGTTCCGATACTCCGTCCAGGAGGAATTGTACATTTGAAGACAGATGATCGGGATCTCTATGAATATACAAAAGAGACATTGAAAGATTTAGGACTTGAGATCGTGGACAATCAGGAAGATATATATGAGAAAGGCACACCTGATGGAGCGCTAGCGATACAAACATATTATGAAAAGAAGCATCTGGCTGTGGGACGCACCATATCGCATATAGCGTGGAAGATGGATAATTATCCCAAGCAATCTTAAAAAATACCAGGTTGTAGTATCTAAAAAGACCCCTCATTGATGAAGGGGTCTTTCTATTACCTATTAATCCTCAATAAGCTGCGGACGCTCATCAGTTACATATTTCAAATATGCACCCCATTTAGTGACATACTTTGTAAACCGCACAGTCCTATCCCAGAACCCTCTGTGTCGTTTTCCAGTAAAGAGCATATACCAGAACTGAAGAAAAGAAATAATCCCGATCCAGAGTCCCCAAACTGCTAGAGGAAAAATCCAGATGTACATCCAGAGAAACCGGAAGATGAAAAGACGTGAAATATTTTCACTGAACTCTGCATTAAACTGAGCCTGTGACTTTGTTTCCATAAAAGGAAGGAAGGTAATAAGATATGATCCAAATGGTAGCGGTTTCCCTATTATTGTCAAAACAACGTAAAAATAGTATCTATCCATACACATAATGTACTCATGAAAAATAAGGCACAGTATGTAGATAGCCACTCACAAGACATAATGCTGTTAGTATTTCAAATTGATAGAGATATCAATGCATATTTTCCTCTTCATTTTCTATCTAAAAAAGATTATAGTGAGCGAAAAGATTTTCACATGTTCTATGAAGCACCTTTGGTTCAAAAACAAGACATACGGCTATGGATGGACGCCAGCAAGCTGGCAAGGGTGGTGTATTCTTATTGGCTATATTGTCTTGCTTGCTGCCATACTTATTCCAGTGACGCGGAATGCGGAGATAGAAAAAACTCTACCTTATGGTGCATTTTTACAAATTCTTATACTGACTATTTTACTTATTCTTATCTGTTATAGAACCGGTGAAAAGCCAGAGTGGCGCTGGGGAAGCAAGAAGAAATAATTAACACTTGTAATGAAGAAAGTTCTTATTATTGGGGGAGGGATCGGAGGACTTGCAAGCGCAGTACAGCTCGCAAAAGAAGGCTTTGACGTGGAGCTTTTTGAAAAAAATGAGAATCTTGGAGGCAGAGCGAATACCTTTTCTGAAGATGGATTCCGCTTTGATATGGGACCATCCTGGTATCTCATGCCTGATGTATTTGAAAAATTCTTCAAATCCGTTGGGAAAAACATTGAAGATTATTTATCACTCCAGCAGCTTACCCCCAGTTACCGGGTATTTTTTGAGGACAAGACTTACTATGATATTTCGACGGATATTGATGAGCTTGGTGATTTGTTCGAATCTTGGGAAAAAGGTTCAAAAGCAAAGTTAAAAGAATTCATACAAAGAAGTGAAGAGTCTTATCACATTGCCATGAAGGATTTTGTATATAAGAATTACTCTTCTATCTTTAGCTTTTTCAATAAAAAGCTCCTCATAGAGGGCAGCAAGCTTCATGTCTTTGAAAACATGGATAAATATGTATCACGATTCTTTAAGGATAAAAGAATACAGCAGATCATGCAGTATACTCTTGTATTCCTGGGTGGGTCTCCCAAAAATACACCTGCACTTTACAACATCATGTCCCACATAGATTTCAATATGGGAGTATGGTATCCCAAAGGTGGAATGTATGAAATCCCTTGCGCACTCATAAAACTTGCAAAGGAATTTGGAGCAAAACTTCACTCAAATATATCTGTGGAGAAAATATGCATTGATCCAGGTACAAAGAAAGCATCAGGCATCATGCTTACAAATGGAACATATGTAAAAGGAGATGTCATACTGTCTAATGGAGACTACCATTTTACAGAAACACGTCTGCTTCCAAAAAAATATCAGCAGTACTCTGAAACATACTGGAAAAAACGCACACAATCACCTTCCGCCTTTATTATCTATTTAGGTCTTAATAAAAAGCTCGCAAAACTTCAGCATCATAACCTCTTCTTCGCCAGTGACTGGCAGAAACATTTTGCTGAGATATTTGACCAGCCGGAATGGCCCGAGAATCCTTCCATCTATATTGGCTGTCCATCAAAGACAGATGATACTGTTGCTCCGCATTACGGAGAAAATGTATTTGTACTTGTCCCCGTCGCAAGCGGCTTAGAAGATGATGAGACCATTAGGACTCTCTATCAGTCAAAAATCATTTCTATGCTTGAAGAATGGCTGGGAGAAAGTATTGAAAATCATGTTCATATTAAAAAAATCTTTACTGTCTCGGATTTTAAGAAAAAATACAATAGTCATAAGGGCTCTGCTCTAGGACTTGCACACACACTCTTTCAAACAGCTTTTTTCCGGCCTAGAAATAAGAGTAATAAAGTACATAATCTCTTTTACACAGGAGCAAATACGATTCCTGGAATTGGAGTACCTATGTGTCTCATAAGTTCTCAGCTCACTTCACAACAAATCAAAAAATATGTCCGAAGAAATTAAACTCTGCAAAAATATATTTAAAGCTCATAGTAAGACATACTATTACTCTACACTGCTTTTTCCCCGCCAAATACGCCATAACGTATATGTTCTGTATGCTTTTGTAAGGCTTGCAGATGAAATAGTAGATAATCCTAGTGAAGATCCCAGAAGTGCTTTGAAACAATTTAGAAGTGAGTTTGAAAACTGCTGGAGTACAGGTAAAAGCACAAATATAGTGATCCTTACTTTTACAAAGCTTGCCCATAAGTTTGATTTTGAAAAACAGTGGGTAGATGCTTTTCTTGATTCAATGGAGATGGATCTATGGAAAAAGACTTATGACACTTATCCTGAAGTAGAAACTTATATTTTTGGTTCAGCAGAAGTCATTGGGCTCATGATGTCGAAGCTTATGGGAATTAAAAATGAGGGTTTGGTGTATGCTCAGGCACTTGGAAAATCCATGCAGCTCATAAATTTTATAAGAGACATAAAAGAAGATAGCGTGCGGGAGAGAATATATATGCCGCTTGAGGATTTGAAAAAGTTTGGTATTACGGAGGAGGAGTGGTGGAATGGACATTTTCTAGATGAAAAGAAGATACTTTCTTTACTTCAATTTGAGATACAAAGAACAAAAGATATACAACAAACAGCAAATAAGGGATTTGACTATCTCCCCTTTTCTTGCCGTATTGCCGTAAGACTTGCGGCATTTACGTATTATGATACACTCCTCGAGATAGAAAAAAATCCGCTGGTAGTGTTCCAGAGAAAAATAAAGAGCAGCAGAAGACGCATGATGTGCAACTTTCTGCACCTATTACTTCACGCATAGTTTCACTTTCACATGAAAATACCTCTCGCAGATTTAAAGAAATCTTTTGATACCTATTTTTCTGCTTTAATTGATAGAATTCTTGAACCATATCCTGAAGAATACCACTATTTAAAATCCTATATTCTCGAAGGCGGCAAACAAGTGCGTCCTCTTCTTTTCTTAGAGGCATGCTCCATTTGGGGAGGAACGATCAATGAACAAACATTACATATAGCATCAGGAATTGAACTAATCCATAATTTTTTTCTTATCCATGATGACATTATGGATAATGATGAGATGCGTCGTGATAAACTTACTCTTCATGCATATTTTGCAAAAGGAAGATCCGAGACAGCAGGACGTGCACTTGCTTTAGTATTAGGAGATCTTCTCTATACGGAAGCTCTCAAGTGCATTAGTCAGGGAGCTTCAGATAAAACACTTAGAATTATTCAAGAAAAGACATTAGAAATTTGCTCTAATACCGCAAATGGACAAATACTTGAATTTACTTCAGCAAAGACTCCTACAACAGCGGAGACTCTCAGTTTCTATAAGAAGAAAACTGCAGAATATTCCATTTATTTTCCCCTCATTATTGCAGCTTATTATACTGATGCAGAACATTCTCATAAAATTTCTTTAGATTATCTTTTAGATTTTTCAGATAATCTCGGTATTGCATATCAACTCTATGATGATATGAGTGAGATTATCGGTACAAAGAAAAGAATGGCAGATTCTGATCGTTGTGGAGATATTATGAGAGCAAAAATGACTCCAATTCTTATTGATGTACTCCCTCATTTATCTGAAGAGTTAAAAGCGCGAGTGGAAAAAGCGTATGTTCTGCAAACCATACTCTCAGAAGATGACGAAAAAGAAATTATTGCTAAAATTCACGAAGTGGGAATCCTCAAAGATATACAAGTAGATATTAATGATTTTCTACTTATTGCAGGAGTAAAAATGGGTCTTCTCGGACTAGATGATTCGGAGGTAATTCAAAAACTTATTGATACTTATAGTCATGACGCTACAACTTCTAGCTAAACTTCTCAAAATTTCCCGTCCAAGATTCTGGACATACCTTGCCGGAACTTTTCTGCTTGGAGTTATATACGGAATACCTTCTTTAAACCTGCTTCAGACTTCCTCGCTGATCTTCTTTTTTCTCTGGTTTACATTTCCAGCGAATCTTTTCGTATATGGCATAAATGATATCTTTGATTACGATACCGACAAAAATAATCCAAAAAAACACACTAAAGAAGCATTGGTAATCAAAGAAGAACATGCACTGCTGAAAAGCTGGATTAGTATAGCTATCACAGTAGGTATAATACTCACTTCACTTTTCTATAGTCCAGTACTGGGATCTCTTTTTCTAATATTTCTTTTTCTCTCAGCTTTTTATAGCGCTACACCAATCCGTGCAAAAGCCATTCCATTGATAGATACACTTTTCAATAGTCTGTATGTAGTGCCGGGAATTATCGGATATTATCTTTCTACACACATGCTGCCTCCCGCTTTCATAGTTGCCGCTGGAGTACTGTGGTGTATGGGAATGCATGCATATTCTGCCATTCCTGACATACAAGTAGACAAAAATGCTTCTCTCAATACTATAGCGACTTTTCTAGGAAAAAATGGAACTCTGATCTTCTGTACACTTTGTTATATAGGCAGTGCTTATATAGTTAGTTTATTCTCATCCTGGATAGGACTGCTTTTAGGTATATATCCCGTACTGATGGTTTTAAATTTTTTCTTTTCGGAAAAAAGTCTAGAGAGGTTCTATTGGTTATTTCCTTGGGTTAATACAGCAGTAGGAGCAATCTGTGTCTTTATGCGTATGTATGAATTGGTCTTATAACCACGTACACTAATATCTGAGATAAACTAAGAGACCGTTACTGGAAGTAGACAAGTATGTCCTATTTTTGAACAAAAAAGACATCCCAAATATCATTATTTGTCATATGCTCAATGGCATTTTTATTATCTGTAAAAATACCAGCATTTTGCTCTTTAGGAGCAGAGATGAGTGCTGTTTTTATATTGAGAAACAGAGCACCAATATCTTCAGAAAGGTACTGTGGTACTTCATTCTGAAATACTATTTTCTTCGATCCCGCTGTAAGGATGTAATTGTATGATCCTTTAATGGGCATAAGTTCAACTTCAGGAAATATTTGATGTAAAGTATTGATCGTAGTATTCAGAAGCACTGAATCACGGTTCTTTGCATTGATGTTAAATAGTACGCGTCCATCAGAGGTAAGATGCTCTGAAACATCATTAAAGAATTCTTCTGTAATAAGGTGAGGAGGAATATAATGCTCTCTTGTATATGCGTCTACGATAATAATGTCATATTTTTTATCAGTGCTTTTCAGATATGTACGACCATCCTGAGTATAGATTTGCCGTTCCGCATCTGTTACAGCCATATATTTTTTACTTATATCAGTCACTTCTTCATCAATCTCCACTCCATCAATATGGAGATTCTGCCCCGGCATATTCATTGCATGAAATAGTTTTCCTATAGTACCTCCGGCATAACCAATAATCAGGACATTGAGATCTTTCTTATTCTGCCACCCCTCCTGTAAGGTAAACAAAGGATATGAATCATAATAAAATCCTGAAAGCAGTTTATTAGGATTATAAACTGACTGGATCCCGCCGCCTTCATTAAATACTAAATAACGGTCATTGTTTTCATTCTCAAGTACTTTAATATGCTGATAAAGACTTTCTTTCTGCACAAGTACTTTCGCAGATATTGGTATAGTGACTGCTGCATTAAGTATAGAAAATACAATAGGTACTAGTAACACCATCCATAATTTTCCGATTTTTCCCTTATTTAAGATCAACAGACCGCAGATACTTAAGAAAAGTATGAGCAATGCAAAAATCCACATTGTCTCTTTTACACCTACAAATGGAATAGTAATGAAGGTACTGATGTATACTCCTAGAATGCTTCCGACTGTAGACCAGGAATAGAGATTACCTGCCTTACTACCTACACTTGATACCTCATGACTCGCAAGCCTTACCGCGTAGGGACTGAGCATAGCAAGAAAAGTCACAGGGATACCAAAAAAGAGTACTGACATGATAAAAGAACCAAGTATTTCCCAGAGAGGAAGTGTAAGAATGGCTCCTGTAATAGGGTTAAGAAGCACTTGTACAAAAAGAGGAAGCACACTCAACAGAATACCACCAAGAATACCAATCCCGTAGAAGTAAGAAAATTTCGGATGCTTATCAGCAAATTTTCCACCTAGACTGTATCCCAACGCAAGCGCTGCCATAATAACACCAATAATATTTGCCCAGACGATAGTAGAGCTTCCGAAATAGGGAGCAAGAAAACGGGCAGCTGCCATTTCAAGAGCCATGATAGCCATACCATTGCAAAATACGAAGAGAGAAAGATAGCGCATAAAAGAAAGATAATAACTGTATGAATGAGTATACGTAAAAAGCGCAATATTGGAAAATACTTTTACTTTTTTAATTTCTAAAATCTGCTAGGCTGTACACATTATTATAAATTTTCTCAGTATGAATATATTAAAGGAGTTCAGAGAATTCGCCATCAAAGGTAATGTGGTAGATCTTGCAGTCGGTGTCATCATCGGTAGTGCCTTTGGAAAAATAGTAAGCTCTCTTGTCTCAGATATGGTAATGCCTCCTATCGGATTCCTCCTGGGTGGAGTAAACTTCACAGATCTCAAACTCGTCATCAAACAGGCAAGTGTAAGTAGTGCAGGTAAAGTAACAGATGCCGTAACATTAAATTACGGAAATTTTATCCAGACCGTATTTGACTTTGCGATTATTGCGTTTACGATATTTTTGATAATACAGATCGTAAATAGACTGAAGCGTCATGAGGAAAAGAAGAAAGAAGAAATAAAAGAGGTGAAGGTAACGAAGGATCAGGAGTTGCTGACGGAAATACGGGATTTGTTGAAGAAGCAGGGTAAAAAGGAAAAGAAGTAAAAAAGTAATTATTCTGGAGATATATTAGAGTTTTTCATAAAAAAATAACTAAGTAATTGATTAATTACTTAGTTATTTAATTATTGTGCCCTAATTACTCGAGCCCCTTACTTCTTCCCGAATCTCTTTCTATCATTCTCCTTCAAATACTTCTTTCGGATTCGTGTAAAGTTTGGTGTAACCTCTACGTACTCATCATCCTCGATATACTCAAGAGCTTTTTCGAGTGTCATGATTATAGGCGGTATAAGTCTGATCGCCTCGTCCGTACCTGATGCTCGTACGTTGGTGAGCTGCTTCTCTTTTGTAGGATTTACCACAAGGTCAGATCCCTTGGAATGTTCTCCGATAATCATACCTTCATAGACCTCAGTCTGAGGGTTGATGAAGATAGATCCTCTCTCCTGAAGATTCCAAAGTGCATAAGCAACTGCGATTCCCTGAAGACCTGCAATAAGAGATCCTACAGTTCTTCCGCCGATAACTCCCTTGAACTCATCATGATGAGAATAGCTATGATAGAGAAGTCCTTCACCCTTTGTATCCATGATAAACTCTGCTCGGAATCCGAGGAGTCCTCGTGTAGGGATCTCATATTCCATACGTACTATTCCATTCTCCTGCTTCATGTCCTTCATAAGTCCCTTTCTCTTTCCAAGTTTTTCAATCACTGCTCCACTAGACTCTTCTGGTACTTCAATCACTGCAAATTCCATTGGCTCAAGCTTCTTGCCATTCTCTTCTCTATAAATTACTTCAGGTCGTGATACCTGAAGCTCAAATCCTTCACGTCTCATAGTCTCGATAAGTACTGAGAGATGCATTTCTCCTCGCCCTGATACCTTATATGAATCAGTCTCAGTGGAAGCCTCTACTCGAAGTCCTACGTTTGTCTCAAGCTCTCTCTCGAGACGTTCCTTGATATGTCGTGTAGTTACAAACTTACCGTCTTTTCCGGCGAATGGTGAATTATTTACCATGAAGTTCATGGATACAGTCGGTGCATCTACCTTGATAGCAGGAAGACTCTCAGCTGTCTCTATCTCACAGATAGTATCTCCCACATAAATATCAGGGATTCCTGCAAGTACACAGATATCTCCGGCATATGCCTCCTGAACCTCGATACGATTAAGTCCCTCAAAGGTAAAGAGCTTTGTAATTCGAGCTCTCTTTGTACTTCCGTCTTCTTTCTTTACAACTACAGACATATTTGTCTTGATAGTTCCCTCGTAGATTCGACCAATAGCGAGTCGTCCAAGATAGTTATCATACCCAAGATTAGATGGCTGCATTCGAAGAGGTACATCTACCTGAGATTCAGCGATCTGAACCTTATCCATAATAAGCTGGAAGAGAGGTGTAAGATCCGTAGAAGGATCATCAAGAGTTTTCTTTGCAACCCCATCTCGTCCAATAGTATAGATATATGGGAAATCAAGCTGATCATCCTTTGCTCCAAGTTCTACGAAGAGATCAAATACCATGTCCACAACCTCATCTGGTCGTGCCATTGGCTTGTCGATCTTGTTGATAAGAACGATAGGCTTGATACCAAGTTCAAGGGATTTTTTAAGTACAAATCGTGTCTGAGGCATAGGTCCTTCATAGGCATCCACAAGCAAAAGTACACAGTCAACAGTCTTCAAGATACGCTCAACTTCAGATCCAAAGTCCGCATGTCCAGGAGTATCAACAATATTCATTTTACATCCCTGATACAGGATAGATGTATTTTTTGCATAAATTGTAATTCCTCTTTCTTTTTCCAGGTCATTTGAGTCCATAACACAAACTTCCACCTCCTGGTTTTCTCTAAAAGCTCCTCCCTGTTTCAGGATAGCATCTACTAAAGTCGTCTTGCCGTGGTCAACATGGGCAATAATAGCAATATTTCGAAACTGCATGCGATATAAGTGTACAAAAAATAGTACCGTGAGCTTACATTTTTCTATATAAAAGTCAATCTGAAAAGGCTAAAAAAGCCATTAATTCAAAATTATTGACACTATTTTTTTTAGGGTTAATATATCGCAAATTTTATTAGCATGCATATATGGATATTGATGAAAATAATTCATGGGAAAAATCTGAGAATAATGAAACAGGAGATACAGCTCCAGCCTCTGAAACAGATGAGATCATAGAGTTTGAAGATTTTCAGAAATTACTAAGTGAGTGCATAAGAGATAGATCTCAGAATGTAGTATCAGATAAGAAAACCCAACAAGTATTGAAGCTCGAAGAAGAAGCAGTAGCAAAACTTGAGCAAGATACTTATAACAGTATACTTACTACTCCTCATACTTCAGAGGAAACTATTGATGCAATCAGAAATTATCCTTCTATGCCTGAGGAGGTTATTGAAAAATTGCTACAGTCAAAAATTCATAATATTACTTCTTTAGTACTTAGAGAAGTTATGATCGTGCATGAAGAAAATTTTTCTTTACTAGCAAAGGTACTCGAACATAGAGAAATGAACTTAGAGAGAGTTATGGAGTTTATTAACTATGCTTCAATTACACTTGAACAGATTAAAACTATTGTTCAAAGCCGATTTTCTACACCAGAGCTGATGATTTTTATCGCAGAAGAAGTGTATATATCTCCAGAAGTCTTTCATTACCTAAAAACTAAAATAGATTTTCAGAAATTTGTTAAAGCATTGCTTACAAATACATTTATGGCGAAAGAGGTCTACACTTTTCTTATTCAAAATGATTCTGACCTGACCACTGCAAAGAGAAAAGAATTTCTTGTAAGCTGTATTGTATCGCTTACTCTATCTGAAGAAGAGTATGAAGAACTTGTGCTGAATTCAAAATTGGTCCTAAGTTTTGAAGATAGGATGGCATTAAAAAAGAAATATGTAAAAAAATGTATAGAAGACAATAATGATATTGATAATTTTTCATAATAATATGGCTATAGATACAACCAAGTTTGATGAATTACCTGAGGATGATAAGCCATGTACTTTTGCTTACCATAATAAAAAACTGCAGAACGATTTACTTGCATCAATTTCCTCAAAGCTACATGCACTAGTAGAAGATCTTTCTCTCCAGCAGAGAAGTCTTGAAAAGATTAATAAAGAGCATTTAAAGAATGCTATTCGTTCATCTGTTAATACATGCATCAATTTTCTTATTGAACTTAATCCTCAAGAAAAAATTGACTACAGTCTATTGGTAGAAAAATTAGAAATGAATGCCTATCAAATTAGAAAACTGCTTAAATCAAAGAAACTTACGGATAACGATATTGGAAGCCTACTATTTTATCAATCAGTTTATCACAACATCCAACTCTTCAGTCAAGTATTAAATACGAACCTCTGCACCGAAGAGGATATTCACGATTTTTTGGAGGAAATGGATCCGGAGGAAAGACATCTTCATAAGATTTTGCATCACAAACACTTTTCTAAATCATCATTTATTATTTCAACCATAGCAAAGTGTTCAAAGATAAATTTAAAAACCTATGCTCTTCTCAAAGCTTCAGGTTTTTACGATAAGTATTTGATACGCTCATTGGTGGAAAATGATGAAACATCAACCACTGTACTGATAGAAATGGCAAATGATGCCCAGCTGGATACTGCGCAGAAAAACTTTGTTCTAGCAAAAATTGAAGAAAAACAGTGGAAAAATAGGAAAGACAGCGTATAGTTCTCGATACTACTGTATCTCTTAAGTTTCTGTACATGTCATCTTCCAAGAATTCCCCAAAAACATCTTTGCTGATTGTCTTTTTTACCATTTTTATTGATATGCTGGGAGTTGGAATACTCATTCCAGTCATTCCGCAGCTTCTTGCAAACCCTGGATCAGAATATTACCTTCTTCCTAATGGATGGAGCATTGCACAAGGTCTCATCTTACTCGGGTACCTTACTGCTAGTTATCCTCTTGCTCAGTTTCTTGCAACTCCTATTCTAGGACAGCTTTCAGACAAATTTGGAAGAAAAGCAGTACTAGGTATTTCGCTCGCCGGGACAGCGCTTTCTTACATTATTTTTGCATATGCGATCTTTACCAGAAATATTCCTCTTCTCTTTATTTCCAGAATTTTTGATGGAATTACAGGAGGAAATATTGCAGTGGCTCAAGCTGTCATAAGTGATATTACAGAACCTAAAGACCGCGCAAAGAACTTTGGTCTTATCGGAGCTGCCTTTGGGTTAGGATTTATTATGGGACCGTATATTGGAGGTAAACTTTCCGATCCTGCAGTATTCGCAGGCTTTGATGCGACTACTCCATTTATACTCGCAACCATCCTAAGCGCACTTAATTCTCTCTTTGTATTTACTTCTCTTCCAGAGACTAATACTCATCAAGATAAAGATAAAAAAATTGACTGGAGTAAATCCTTTCATAATATTGCCAAAGCACTGAATCTCAAAGGACTTAGACCACTTCTCAGCGTAAATTTCTTTTTTCAGGGAGGATTTACATTCTTCACGACCTTCTCAGCAGTATTCTTTCTTACAAATTTTCAGATCTCGCAGGGAAATATAGGAGATTATTTTGCCTACATCGGTCTCTGGATTGTGATTACACAAATGTTCGTCACTAGAGCTTTTGCAAAAAAATTCAGTGAATCAAATATCATGAGATGGACTCTCTTACTGACAGGAATATTCATCGGCATACAGGGATTTATGAATCCACTTTCAATACATGGTGTTACTGGATGGACTCTTGCGAGTACCGATACACTCTATTGGTTTGTACATGGAAATATGCTTCTTCCGGTACTTGTAGTACCGTTCTTTGCAATTTCTATGGGACTCTCCCAAGCAAATATGACCGCTCTTATCAGTAAAAGCGCCGATGCAAAAATACAGGGAGAGATACTGGGTATTAACTCAAGCGTGCAGGCACTTGCTCAGGCAATACCTGCAGTACTCTCAGGATATATTGCAGCATCACTTACACCTTCAGCTCCTATTATCGTTGCAAGTATCGTCATCGCATTTTCATGGCTTATATTTATACTTTTCTACCGCACTCCTAAGATAGCAGCTGTTTAAAGTACTACCATTTCACTTCCATCGGTACTTCTATCGCAAGCACTTGAGATTTCTCGAGTGCTTGTATTGTATACGCAGTCTTATCATCTGCAGCAAAAGCATCTTTTTCCTCCAAGGCATGATCTCCTATGTTTACTTTTCCATTGAGAAGCATAAAAAATACACCGTTTCCTTCCTTTTTAACCTTGTATTCTAAATACGTATTTTCATCCATACGGGTCATTGAGAAAAATGTATCCTGGTGCACCATCAAAGCTCCTTCTGTCTCATCAGCACTTACAAGCAGCTGCCAGGTATTTGTTTTATCTGCATCAAATAACTTTTGATCATATCTCGGCGCTACCTCTCTTTTTCTAGGAAATACCCAAATCTGCAGCAGATGTACTGGATCTTTCTCTGAGGCATTGTATTCAGAATGTCTCACTCCTGTACCTGCAGACATTACCTGGACTTCTCCTGCAATAATACTGGAGCTATTTCCCATACTATCTTTATGTGCAAGACTACCAGTAAGAGGTATCGTTATAATTTCCATATTATCATGTCCATGAGTGCCAAACCCCATTCCTGGAGCTATAACATCTTCATTTAGTACTCTTAAAGCTCCAAAATTAACCCTTTTAGGATCATAATAATCTGCAAAACTAAAGGTATGATAACTATCGAGCCAGCCATGATTCGCATGCCCGCGGGAATTACCTGGTATAAAAATTTCCATATGAAAAAGATATAGACTAGTGGTTTTAGTGTATACCTTTTTTCATATTCTGACTACTATCAGATTAATACATTCTTTTTACTGCATATTCAAATTCTAAATACTCTTTACTACGCTCATAGTTATCTAGATCTTCTTTGATATGTCTCTTCTCTTCATTTATCCCATTCAGCTTTTTTAGTGCCTCAGATTTTTCACTGGCAAAATTCTCAGAAGCTTTTTCAGTATAAAAATTTTCTAGTGCCTTCATAATCTCATCAATGGTGTGTGCCTCGTTGAGATCTAAGTTATGTAGTTTGCTTCTTAAAAATTCTGGAGTCACATACTGACTTATTGGCTCAATCAGTTCCTTTACTCTCTTTCTCTCCTTATTTTCTTTAGTGATTTTTTTAGTTCTTTCTTCTTTCTCATTTTTTATTTCTACAAGTGATGCATCCACTTCCTGAAGCTCAAGAGCCTTTTTCTTTTCCCCTCCAAAGATTCTCTGAAAAAAAGACACTTTTCTCTGTTCAATCTTCAGACGATTCTGCTGCAAGTCTCTTTCCTTTTTTTCAGCTTCATCAAAATTCCAGCTGATGACAGGATCTGCCACTTCAAAACCATAGGATCCAATCCTTACTTTGACATTCTTTACCTCCTTCAAAGTTTCTTGAAGTTTTATCATTTCTCCTAAAGCTTTTTTAGAATGCTGTAGACTCTCTTGAAGCTGCTTTTCCTCATAGACTAGATCCTTCCCAAATTTTTGTTCCAGTTCGTCTTGTTCTTTGGCAGTATCAAGATACTCAGGGAGTTTGGAGAATTCATCTTCCATCTTATTTGTAAAACCATTAATGTTTTGTTCAATCTTTTCTACTTCTGCAAGGATTGCAGGTCTATTTTTTCCTTTTTCTCTGGCATCTTTATACCAATTTGTGCTTTGAGCCGGTGTAGTAAAGTTCTCATTTAAGTATGCATATTCTTTTTGTAAATAATTACGTGTCACATTTTTATCGTCGTTTAAAGCATTTTTTATAAATAAAGGATGTTCTTTATTATTCTGCTCATGTGCAGTCTTTATTTCGTTTAGCAAGTTCTCTAATCCTGAGAAGGTATTTTCTATACTGCTTTTTTTAGGAACATTCTGCTGAGTATTGCCATAGAGTATATCCTTCAGCTCACGAAATTTTTGTTCAAGAAAAGACTTTGTACCGCCATTATAGTTATTGATATACCCTTTAAAGAGATCAAGTGAAATGAAGTAGGTAGTCATAGGGTCAGATGACATACTATAGTCTGTATCAACTTTATTTTTTTTAATTTCTTCCTTTAGAAGATCATTTACTTCTTCCATTTCTTTTATTATTTTTTTACCTCTTTCGCTAATTATTTCTCTATCTTTCTCCGTATATTCTGTCTCCTCTATAAATGCCCTTGTTTCAGCCATCTCTTTTGAAATATTATATTTTTTCATCACATTTTGTACTGCTTCTTTCATGGCATTAGTGACAAAATCCCTGCCGTACCCATCTTTTTCAAGGTATACAAAATATTCTTCCGGAAGCATTTGTTCCATGTCTTTTAGAGATGCACCTTGCCAGAACTTAAGATTTTTAATTATATGCTGCGGATAATTTGACATAGCACTCACCTTATCCTCGAGAAGAGCTGCCAGCTCAGACTGCTTTTTTACTTTTTCTTCAGGAAGCTGTTCTTTGAGAAGCAGTACTGCTGTTTCTGCTAATTCAATCTGTGCATAAAGATCTTTTTCTGCTTCTTCACGAGTTGGTAAAGTTTCTTCTATTTTTTTCGCTTCACTAAGTTTTTCTTTTACAGCTTTCTTCTCTGTAATTTTACTTATGAAACCATTGTATGTTTCCATAAGATTCTGGATTTCATCCGTATTCTGATACTCTTTATGATGTCTCAGGTCAGAAGGTTTTTTTAAATTTGGGAGCAAATCACGATTATCTTCATACAACTTTTTTATACTGCTGAGGACTTCTTTCAATTCATTTTTCATTGTGAGCACTCCTTCATTCTTTTCATTTACTTCTTTCTCTAGATCTTCTGAAGCTCTTGGAAGAGCATTTTTTTCTACTGCTTTTTTAAGTTCAAGAATATGCGATTCCAAAGATGCAATTTCTATCCTCAAGTTGTCTTCCTGCTCTTTCATCTTTTCTGCACGTTTTATCTTTAAAGTCTCCTGAAGACTTTGTTTAGTCTCTTCAGCAGCCTGTCTTTTTGCATTTAGTGTTTCCTCTAGAGATGCCATATGTATGTATGAAAATATATCTTAGTATTGTAACATACGTTATACATTTTTACCATTTTTTCTACCTACGGCAAGAATAGTTGACATTTTTTAAAAAAGTCCTAGTATTCCCTCGGATCTTCTTAGAACGAGCAGGGTAAAACCTGCTCGTGACAATTTATTTTGATCCATACACAAAAATTCTTCATCCTCTCTTTTTTTCCTTTCAGAGAGGAATATTGGCACAATCTTTTAAAAAGAGTGCCGCACCAGCAGAATTATCTATATTCACTGTCCTTAGAGCATCATGCTCTAAGAGCTACATATCGACTCGTTCCTAACGCCGATAGAATATATGATCAATTCGCTGGTTTTTTTTGCCTATTTTACTTCTCCAAGGTACGGCACGCTCAAGAGCTCCACCGTCCAAGGCTCCCTTGAAAATATCTTAGCATCAAGCGATGCAGGGATCACCGTATACTTCCCAAATTTTTCATTTATCTTGTCTGCTGCCTTGAGAAAATCCTCTTGTCTAAAGATAAGGTTGTCTTCAGCAAAAAGAGAGGGCTGTCTTCCCTTGTCTTGTATGAGATCTACAAATACTACTCCCACAGAACGTGCATTTACGCTCCCAGCGATACGTAGAAAATCTGGAAGAGAGCGACTAAGAAATTTAAAAGCACTATTATGCGGCATTTCTTCTGAATATTCTTTACCTGGACGTTCATAATTGGCATCTCTGAAATAAAATAAAAAACGTTTCGCAACTAGTCCTTTTTTACGGAGCTTATAAGTACATAACAGTACATGATGGATAAATTCTGATCTGAGAAATGAAACATCCTTTGTAAGTTTGAAGGATCTTATTCTGGACAGTGATTTTGGTATACTATGACTGAGAGCTACTGGAGTTCTCAATCGTCCATTTAACTCATTCCAAAGTACTGTCCCGGGCTGCCCAAGGAGGCTGCGTGACATAGATTCATATGTGAGCGAGAATTCCAGAGGTGTATGAAAACCATTTCTCGTCAGAAGAGCCTGACTTTTTCTTCCTATTCCAGGTACATCTTCATATGTTGTACCTGCCAGAAACTCTCTAATATTCTGCTGATAAATATTCAATACTCCAAAGGGCTTGGATTTCTTTGAAGCTATTTTTGCCAGAATTCTTGTGGATGCGATACCAAAGGATACCGGCAACCCTAGGTCACGTTTGATACGTCTTTGTATCATTTGAGCGATCTGAGAATAATTTTTTCCATGCATTTTTTCACATCCAGTCATATCCATATACCCTTCATCTATAGAGGTCTCTTCCACCTGCGGAGAGTACTCCCTGAGTATTCGGAACATCATATCAGAATATTGTGCGTAGTCTCTGAAGTGAGCAGGTACATAATAAGCTTTATATAGTGGCAGTATTTTTATTGCCTGGTGATAGGGCATTGCTGTATGTATACCGAGCTTCTTGGCTTCATAGGTAGCAGCAAGGACGCACCCTCTCTCTCCTGCCACCACGCAGACTGGTTTATCTGAGAGAGAAGGATCCCTTGCTCTTGCAACTGATGCAAAAAAAGAATCAGCATCTACATGAAATATACAGCTGGATGTATCAGAATACATGAGACATGGATATTATGAACGAAAGCACTTCCGCATAACCCCAATCACTACTCCTACAATCTGCAGCTCCTCAGAGGGATAAAAGTCAGGATACTTTGGATTAGCAGCTCTCAAAAAAGTCTTTCCCTGATCCTTCATAAAGTACTTTAGGGTAAATGCGCCATCGATAGCAGCCACTACAATCTGCCCATGGTGAGGAGCGGCACCTCTCTCAACCAGAACGTAATCCCCTTCTACAATTGCTGCATCCTGCATAGAATCTCCCCGGACTGTAAGAAGAAATGTCCGCTCTGGATGATGAATCATAAATTCATCAAGAGAAAGAACGTCCATTCCTGCTTCATCAGCGGGTGCGGAAAATCCTGCCTTAATACCTCCAAGAAATGGAAGAGCTTGGCTGCTTGATTCTCCAAGGATAATCTTTCCAGTAGTCGTACGGGAAATCCTTCCTTCACGTTCAAGTTTTTTAAGGTGTTTGTAGACACTATTTGTAGAACCTAGTCCCATATACCGCATGATTTGCCTTACTGTGGGAGCATATCCTGTAGTATTAAAATAGTCCCTTAGAAAACGGTAAACGCGGTCTGAGGTGGTCTTTATAATCATCTGTGTCTGTACGGGTCTTGCTGAGGTGTAAATCATCATAGGCAGTTGGGAAGAAAAATGGTAATATTTTCATCACCATTATACATACCATTCGTTTTCATTGGCAAGAAAAAAAAGTATTTTTATAAAAGCCTTTCTCTTAAGGTATATGAGAAAGGCTTTTATCCTTACGAAACAGCGCTACATATGTCTGAAATTGCGGGAAGAAATATATGATCCGTCAACAACTGTTTTCCCCTTATACGAAGTATTTTCTAAAATGCTGAAATGATATATTGCCGTACTTCCATGATTTTCACGTTTCGTGATTCTTCCAAAAGCCGTTTTTCCTTTATCATACATGTTGAGAAATCCTATAAATCTAGGAGAGAACAACGTAAATGGCTCGTTGGCAACAGTATACTCACCAGTGGCAAGAACGTGCTTTAACTCAGCCTCAGATAATTTATAAACCACAGTATCCTGAGTGAATATAAAGATACCTGCAATGATCATTACTAAAGATAGAAGCAGAAGGAACTTAAGCACTCCTCCTGAAGAACCCTCATCAGCAGCTGCATGAATAGACTGATGTGACTGCATGCAAGAGTCATCATCTCCGATATTAATCTGTACAATTACATCTTTAGAACGCTTTCCAGATGCATCCATGGCATTTACAGTGACCGTATAGGTACCTTTTTCATAAGCCGCAGGAGAACTCATTGTAAATGTTCCATCTGATTGTTCTACTTTGATAAGCGCTGTCTGTATAGGACTCTCAAATATTGCCTGGATCACTGTACCTGAAGAACTTTGTCCTTTAATTTTGATAAAACCTGCCTGCGCACAAACACTTTTCAGTACTGGTAAGTCAACGTGAGAGACGGTATCAACAATAATCTTTTTTGTTATACTTTCTATTTCTGCTCCATTTTCATTTGTGACTCCTACTTGGAGAATATGCATTCCCTCTGAGAGTGCAGTTTCAGGTTTCACTTTATAGATTCCTTTACTATCACTCTGAGTTTTTCCTAAGAGACGCTTTTCTCCATCGGCAAGAACCTCATACAACTGTACTGTGTGATTTGGTTTTGTAGATCCCAATACTGCAGGAGCAGTCTCGTTCATGACTGTATTATCAGGCAGATTCGCTATGTAGACAGTACTCTTTTCAGACATTGTATCCGCATGTAGAGGATCAGTACCAAATAATAATCTCTCATCATCATCACTTACTCCGTCTCCATCTGAATCTTTTTTAAGAGATGCTGCCACAGTACTCTCTTCAACAGGAATAAATGTAGAAGGAACCTGCTCTGTAGTAGTCACTGGCACTAAAGGAGCCGAAGTATGCGTAGCCACACCAATGAAGTCAGGAGAAAGAGAGACTGTACTAGTATTTGTACTCGAAGGAATAGTATCAAAATTAGTCTCACCATTGAAAGACACTCCAGAACTACGGGTATTATTAACTATAGTAGATCCAGAAGGCTGAGCAGTATTTTGATTTACTTGTGAACTTCCATTCTGATTTACATTAGAAACTGCATTTGAATTTGATGCCTGAGGTGTATTCTGGTTTATGTTTTCACTTAAAGCATTGCTGTTCACATTTACAATATTGGAATTCGTATTTGAAGTATTTGAATTGCTATTCACCTGCTGATTCGACTGATTCGTATTCGTATTCTGCAGAGCTGAATTATTATTTACATTGGCAACTGCATTACTATTTTGGTTGTCAGAAGGAGTAATCGTATTTTGATTTGGATTACTAGGCTCCGAAGGTGTAGATGGAGCTGAGCTAGAGCCTCCCCCGCCTCCGTTGCCTGTGCTTGCGCCAGGAATTATCGGTGCAGGACTACTTGTTGTAAATGACCAAGTGCCTGAAAAAGTATTCGGAGACGATGCAAGGTCTGCAACATCATATGATACACTGACTGTCTGGGCATTTGCAAAAGAGCTAGCAGGCTGAATTGTTACCTTATATCCATTGGTGATTGGTACGATCTCACAAGTAAATCCGCTTTGACAAACACCTGCAGTCACTGCTGCAGTAGAGGTAATCTGAACTTCTATGGAAGTCTGATCCACCCCTCCTATATCCGTTACTTCAAAACTTATAGGAGTAGACGGCACTACATTTATAGCATTTACAGCGGGTAGTTGTGCTCCAACAACAGGGGCAGAGGTGTCGGGTGTGCCTGCTGTTGAAAAAGAGATTTGCCCATTGGTCATCACATTTGGTACTGCTGCATTATCCGAAACACTAAAGTCTACAGTTATTGTCGAATTCGGTGCAAAATTACTATCAGGATTGATAGATACTTGATATCCGGTATTCTGAGCAGTAATGCTGCAGTTATATCCTGGCTGACAGATACCATCTAGAACCGCGTCTACTCCTGCTATGGAAACATCAATAGTAGCACTGTCTACTCCCGTCTCGGCATCCTCAAACAAGAGTGTAACATTTGAATCAATTGCAACAAGGGTATCCGCATCCGGAGGGACGCTTGAGGCAAAAGGGCTTATCAAATCTACATATGCAAAAGAAGATATACTAGAATACGCACCTTCTGTACCAGTATTGTCATAAAATTTTATCCTCCAGTAATACTGTTGTCCTTCCTGAAATGTATAAGTAGTAATAATGTCTGGCACACGTTCTCCTACCGCAAGGGATAAACCAAGATCAGCCTCACTAGAGTCATAAATAATATTTGTCATCATATTGTCGTCTGCAATCTGCAGCTGGTATTTTGAAGCAGTATCAGTGGAATCAGGATCATTATATACAGCACTAAATACGATCTGATTGGAAGAAAGATCATTAGGATCCGTACGACCACTCTGCGCAGTTTCAACAACTATATTCGCATAAAGACCGCTTGGTGATGATGGCGCAGCATTTGTACTGCAGGTAGAGCTTGTACAATATAGATGCTGGAATTCAAGTGAAGAATCTAAAAACCAGAAATGAGGTTTATCATTAAGATCAAGCTGCATACCTCCACTTGCAAAAGGTATATTTGCTACTGATATGGTTTGAGGAGTCACACAACCGCTGCCCGTACATACATTGTACGTGAGCTCACTTCCGTTAAAAAGAGTGTATCTCGGAAAGCCATTGGAACCTATATCAAACCCTAGAAGATTTGTAATGCTTCCTAAGTTATATTTGGTATTTGTACTACAATCATCTGAGCTGCAAGAATAATAATAGAGTTCATGAGCGGAGTAGTTTGGGATCATAATCTTCGCAAATCCGTCATCTCCAATATCCATAGTTAGATTATAAAACTCAAAATTATTACTCTCGAGTTCTGTTGTGTTCTGCTGACTACACTCACTATTAAGACATTGGATAAAGTAAGGTTTTGAGGTAGCATTATCTTCCCCATATACTATTCTTCCAAAATCATCCAGTCCCATTACTAGACCCAAAGTCATATAATTTGAAAAACTCAATGCAATGCCTGGAAGGGTTGTAATGTTAGAAGAAGAACAATCCTGAGCTGTACATTCGATAAATTTTAAAGTGCCATTTTGAGTACTACCAGCAAGTATCCTAGGCATATCATTGCTATCTAGGGCAAACCTCAGCTGCGTGGCATGGTTTAGAAAAGTATGCGCTGCATTGCTTGAACAATCAGGAGAGTAACACTGGACATATTCAATAGTAGAAGGTCCAGAACCAAGACCATTATAGACAATCCTTGAAAGATTATCGGATCCTACAAGTATATTGACGCTTTGTCCTCCCTGCTCTGATGGAGCATTGATAAGAGTAACGGTAGGGTTATTACAAAGTGCATTAGTACATAGCACATGGGCATAGCCGCCAAGAGATTGATCATAGGCGACATACCGCATAAATCCATCAGCATCAACGGCACCACTCGCTTGGACAGCACCTCGCAAACTACTAGGTAATCCCTGTTGGTATGGGGAAGTAGTATCTGGTATTGTAAAAAACTGCCTGTCACTGTAAAATCCAATATTTCCATTTACATCCCAGAAACGGATTCTCCAGTAATAAGTCTTGTTCGCAGCATAACCTATAGCCGGAGTAATATTCACTGTTCTCGCTCCATCGGCGACATTAGTCATATTTGTACCAGCTACGCCACTGTCGTAGAACGTTGTAGCAAACTGTTGTTCAGTAGAGATTTGGAGCTGATATTTATTTCCATTATCTCCATCTGGGTCATGATACACTGCTGAAAAAGATATATTTCCGCTATGTAAATCTTCAGGATTTATCTCCCCTCCCTGAGCACCCGGAGGAGTGTTATTACTAAACAAATCTGTAGGTGCTAAAGGATCATCATTGGCGCTGCATGTACTATTAAAGCATCTAATATAATTCACAAGATTTCCTCCTGAGCTTCCAAAGGAATACCCCACGATTCGAGAGAAGCCATCCGGAGCTACTGCCATCCCCTGAAAGAGCGTAGGATTAGTATTTGGCGTATTAATGGAAATAATGTTTGTCGTAGTACAAGTAAAATCTCTACATGCGGCATATTTTATTAAACCTGTTGTGGAATCTAAATATGAAATACGTGCATATCCATCAAATCCTTTTCCTATTTTACTCATATTACCTACACTATTAGCACTATCAATGGTGACTATTTGCGGAGTATAACAAGAATCTTCAGTACAACGTGCGAACATGAGATCATTTGCTCCTCCTGTTTTTCTATAACTAATTATAGCCTTACCATCACCTCCATGACTAATTGAAATATTATCTGCACTTGTATCTACAACACTCACATCCTTTGAACCGCAGTTAGATGAATAACAGTTCACAAATGTTAGTTCACTAGTATTACTTTGAAATGTAATCTGAGCGTAATTATTGCTTTTCAATACAAATGAAGGGGATGATCCTGTACCTACACTTACCGTAGTACGTGTACTGCAGTCATCAGAAGTACACTGCACAAAGTATATATCTCCATTATCATAAACAATTCGTGCATATCCGTCCGCTCCCATATAGATTTGAGTTTTATTAGGATAGCCGGACCCGATATTTGTAATTGTCTTACTGCTGCAGCTTATATTTAAACAGCGGGCAAACCTGATAATTCCTCCTGGATTCTCGTCATATACCAGCCTTGCAAAATTATCAGATCCAATAGCAACAGAATTAGTTATTCCTGTATTATTGGTATTATCTACTGTCACTACACTCTTAGAACTACAGTCCATGTCCTGACAATGTATGTACTGCATTCCTTCTGTCTGCCTATTTTTTACTGCTATACCTGCAAAACCATTACTATCAAACGCAATGGAATTTTCATAGATAATAGAGTGGTTTTGACCATTATTAGGAATAATGATTGTTTCACCAGGAGCAGCTGCTCTTGTAAGACTAACACCGTTAAATAATTGCGTAATATCTGTGACTGATATTGCAACAAAGGTCAGACCAACTAAGAGTCCTACGAAGATTCTTTGTATGTTCATGAGATGGAGGGGCAGATTTGATTTAAATTTATTTTATTCTATTATATCACAATTTCATTTCATTTTTAAAAAGTTTAGCCCCGGGGATGCACCTCTCCACCCCCGGGATATGTAGCTCATCTCTGATCCACATGCATGACTTTACACACACCTGATATTTTGCCAAGCGGGTACTGTAATTATAAAGTTACAACAGTTCCTGCGAACGTTGACTTTAGGGTGCTTTTCGCTACACTACCAGTACATAAATTTTATATTTTGTTCTATTGTCATGGAGAGTCTATACCATTCAATTCCTACTGGAGATAAGCTTCCTGAAGAAGTAAATGTAATCATTGAGATATCAGAAGGATCAAATATGAAGTATGAGTATGATCACGAAAAAGGCATATTTCTTCTAGACCGTGTGAATTATGCTCCAATGCCGTTCCCAACGAATTATGGATTTATCCCACAGTGCTGGAACTCTGATGACAATGATCCTGCTGACGCACTTGTGATCTGTACAAATCCTATTCAGATGGGAGTGATGGTCCCTTGCCGTGTGATCGGGCTTCTCGAGATGATCGACAGCGGAGAGAAAGATGACAAAATTGTCTGTGTTCCTGCAGATGATGCAAGACTGAATGAAGTACAGGTAATAGAGGATCTTCCTGAACAGTATAGAAAACAAATTCTTTTCTACTTCTCAAACTACAAGAAGATCAAGAATAAGGAAGTAGATGTAAAAGGATTTAATACAAAGGAAGCTGCCTTTGAGAAAATTACAACTGGAGTGGAAGATCATAAGAAAAAGTTTAGTGCATAATTGCAGTGTTAAAAACGTTATATAAAAGAGTCTATTTTTAGACTCTTTTATATTTTTATAACAGTAAAATTTGACAGTTTGATCAAAAGAAGAGATACTTGTGGATTATACTACTTACTCTTCTCTTCTATGGAATATCAGGAAAACCGCACTTCACAGATCCGACCTCTTTTCCGTGGAACACAGGTCGTTTGGTACGTACTTGGACTTATCGAATCACTTTTGCTGCTTAGGTTTGTACTCAAACTTCTTGATGCAAATGATGCCGCAGGTTTTACAAGATTCATTTATGATACTTCAGGTGTGCTCGCCGCTCCATTCCTCGCAGTATTTCCAGCAAATAGCGTAAGCGGAAGTGTACTTGAATGGTCTACACTTCTTGCGATGCTTATATACTGGCTTGTTGCATGGGCTATTGTAAAGCTTATTCTTATGGCTCGACCAGTGAATACTATTGAAGCAAAGCAGAAACTTGATGAACAGGAGTAAATATCTTAGAGCTGCTTCTCCGGAGGCAGCTCTTTAGGTTTTGCAAATATATCAGTAATACCATACTTCTCCCATAAGCTCCAAAGAGAGATATGCTTTTTTGGAATAGAGTCAAACTTTTTATTAAGACAACAATAGAGAATTTCTTCAGCATCTTTATATTCATGCTGATATTTTTTAAGCTGTGGAGTATCATTATACATTCCATCAGTTAGCTTATCGTACATCTGAAAATAGACACTACTTACTATCTCCATAAGCAATTTATTTTCAATCTGTATCTGTTCTTGTGTATTAATCACTCTATTAAATCTAAGATGATCTCTCATTCTCTTACTCATGAGAGCGTTCAAGACACTATTTAGACCAGGACATTTCTTGTTTAAACTGTCATCTGTAAAATCAATAAGTGTCTGAAAGTCATTCAGAAGCTGGTGTCTCTCAAAAATAGGATCAAAAGAAAATGCTTTCCACTTATGCATGTTACGCAGCATATATTCTTCATGCTCTTTTGTAGATGGAGGTGACTGCAGTAAGTTGCGTAGTTTCTCTCCAACCATATTGATGAAATTTTTTATCCGTGAAGACTCAATCAAAGGTGTTCTTTCTATTAAGCGATCTTCCGAGCTCTTTTCAATATTATCTGATGCCATATATTCTTGGAGAAATAGTTTGGCGGATTATATCCCTTCCAAAAAAAGATGCAATAGCGTTAAAGATTATTTTTTTATTATATCAAGTACAGATCTTTTTAAGGGCTTACTGAAAGCGATCTCTATTCATATATGCTATGAAAGCACCTGATACTGCGCTTTCCATAAACTGAGCATAACTCATCAACCCTCTCGTAAGCTGAGAGACAAGGTACGTATCTCCTTCCATTCCAGTTGCTGAGAATAGTGTAGGAAAAACTTCTTCTACCTGGGCTATGCTATAGCCTTTTTTCAAAAAAAGTTCACTTATATTTTTTGGGAGCAATACTGATTGTCCAAATACTGCGTAAGTGTCTTCTCCATCAAAAATAGCAGCAGCAGAAATCAGATAAGCATGATTCTCCTCTCCAGGAAGAGATAGTATACCTTGTGTAGCTGCAACACTAAGTGTGATCTCTATATTCCATGCAGACTGCGCTCCTTGTGTGACAGCTAAAAGTAAAGATTCAGGTGTAACAGGAAGATCAGGTGCATTCAGAAACTCATCCGCCATCTCAAAACGGTCTACGAAATCTACGTAGCGGTGTGCTACATTTTCTACTATAGAAGCAAGGTCTGAATCGAGCGACGAGAGGACAATATGCATATTGTTGATGATTATTTACAATAAACTAGTATATCAGTTTCTCATCAGTCTCTCAATATACTCTTCCAGATCAAAAATATCCATCGTAAGGTCTTTCTTTAAATATAACGGATGGTGAGGATGTCCCTGTATAGAACGTTTGCCAATTGTATACCACTGCACTTTTGAGTTTACTGAAAGAGCATGAATATCCAGCAGACACTTAGTTAAATATTCTCTCTTTTTGATAAGTGTTCCCCATGCTGCCCAAATATCACACTCACGCTCCTTGAAGAGTTTCTCAATAGCTGCGAGATTTGATGAATGATAGAGCTGGTTCATATCCATATGCATGTCATTTGGATTGGTAGCTCTTTGAGGATAGAGATTGAGCATCATCCAAGAATCATATCCAAGGCTATAGGCATATCTACGCACCGTAGTCAAAGTATTATCCAGCTTTTCAGGTTCCGCTGTACTTGGGTTTACTCCTATACACACTAGCGTTTTATTTCCAGGTTCACCCAAGATAAAGCGTGCTTTATTATCCGGAGTGCGTTCATAATGCCATCTTGATTCCATAGAACAAAAAAAAAGATATTATTAAAGAAACCCCTGACATCTAGATTCCAGGGGTTTCTTACTCTTACTCAGTTTTTCCGTGACATTTCTTATATTTCTTCCCAGATCCGCAGTTACAGTCATCATTTCTACCCTGCTCTTCAGCTTTCTTCTTTGGTTCACCAGTCTTAAAGCTCATTCCACCACTACCTGCCTGGATGACCTGTACCTGTTTCTTCTGAATTCCTGCCATGCTTACCTTATTGTCATAGACAGTCATGTCTTCTTCAGTAAGATTTTTTTCAATCTCTGACTGATTTGTGATAAGGTCAGAAGATTCAGCATTTAGCTGGATTACCTGTGGCTGAGGTACAAACTGGTTCATATCCATACGGAAGAGTGTATTCATTACATTCTTATCAATCTCTCTGAGCATTTTCTCAAAGTATACGAATGCTTCTGATTTATACTCCACTAGTGGATCTCTTTGTCCATACCCTCGAAGAGCAACTCCCTGACGAAGATATACCATATTTTCAAGGTGCTCCATCCAAAGTACGTCAATGGCTCTAAGATATATTCCACGCTCCACTCTTCTCATCGTATCTGCATCTGGAAGTAGTGCTTCCTTTGCGTGATAGGCTTTCAAAAGATAGTCAGTTACCTTATCTATAATAGCATCTCTTCCAAAGGAATCTTCAAGAGACTCAGGAGTCATTCCTGCTGTTTCATCCTTATGAAGTGTACTTACAATTTCAGATAACTCTTTATAATTCCAATCTGCAGCATCTGGCTTAGAAGTCTGTTCTATTACTAAACGTGACGCCTCCTGCTTGATAATCTCCACTACTTCTGCCTTAAGGTTTTTATGCTTAAGAATTCTTCTTCTTCGAGCATAAATAATTTCTCTATGCTTATTCATCACATCATCATATTTTACAATATGCTCTCGCGTGTCAAAGTGGTGGTTTTCTACTTTTTTCTGTGCCTGTTCAATCTGTGAAGAGATCATGCTGTTTTCAATAGCCATATCTTCAGGTACCTTCAAGGTCTGCATGATAGACTTCATACGATCTCCACCGAAAATACGCATAAGATCGTCATCCATACTCACGTAGAACTGTGTTTCTCCAGGATCTCCCTGTCGTCCTGCTCGTCCTCTGAGCTGATTATCAATACGTCGTGATTCATGTCGCTCAGTACCTATAATGCAGAGACCGCCAAGATCCGTAACACCTTCACCAAGTTTGATATCCGTTCCTCGTCCTGCCATATTAGTCGCGATAGTTACCGCTCCTTTTTCACCTGCTTTAGCTACAATCTCCGCCTCCTGTTCATGAAATTTTGCATTCAATACGGTATGCGGTATTCCAGCTTTTTCAAGCTCTCGGCTTAAGGCTTCTGATTTCTCAATAGAAATAGTACCAATAAGAATCGGCTGTCCCTTCTCATGTCGTTCTTTCACTATATTTACTACCGCCTGATACTTTCCCTTCTCCGTAGCAAAGATAGCATCTGGTTTATCAATACGAATTACATTTCTATTCGTAGGGATTGCAATTACTTCGAGTTTATAGATTTTTCCAAACTCCTCAGCCTCTGTCATAGCTGTACCAGTCATTCCCGCGAGTTTGTTGTAAAGACGGAAAAGATTCTGAAATGTCACTGTTGCGAGTGTCATACTCTCTCTCTGTACCTCTACATTTTCCTTCGCTTCAATAGCTTGATGAAGTCCTTCACTGTACCGTCTACCTGCAAGCATACGTCCGGTAAATTCATCAATGATTACGATTTCATTTTCAGGACTCACCACATAGTCCACATCCTTCTGAAAACACGCCTTTGCCTTGAGTGCCTGCTCCATATGATGCACTTCTCTAAAGCCTCCTTCTGTATAGATGTTTTCTACTCCTAGAAGCTGCTCCATCTTGGTAATACCTACTTCATTGAGAGTGGCAGTCTTCTGTTTTTCATCAATATTGTAGTGAGTATTTTCTTCGAGCTGGTCTACTAATTTTGCATACTGATAATATTTATCAGTGGATTCATCCGCCGGAGCAGAGATGATAAGAGGTGTACGCGCTTCATCGATCAAGATTGAGTCAACCTCATCCACAATCGCAAAGTTCAGTCCGCGCTGTACCATTTGAGCTACATCTACTGCCATGTTATCTCTCAAATAATCGAATCCGAACTCGTTATTTGTACCATAAGTAATATCTTTAGCGTACGCTTCCTTTTTCTGATCAAGAGACATCCCCGCATGGATCACACCAACAGAGAGACCAAGATATTCATAAAGATGAGCCATCCACTCAGCATCTCGCTGCGCAAGATAGTCATTTACTGTAATCAGATGCACTCCTCTACCTGTAAGAGCATTCAAAATAACCGGGAAAGTCGCCACAAAGGTCTTACCTTCACCCGTACGCATCTCTGAAATACGACCTGCATGCAGCACCATTCCACCAATCATCTGTACATCAAACGGAACAATGTTCCACGTAACCTCGCTTCCACGAACCTCGTAAGTAGTACCCACAAGTCTTCGGCAAGCGTTTTTGATAACGGCAAATACATCCACAAGCATATCATCAAGTTTCTGCTGATACATAGTATTTAGTTTCTCATACTCATGATCATATTTCATCTTGATCTCTTTCTTTAGGTCAAGATTCTCTACAACCTCATCCTCTTCAAGTCTCTTTTCAAGAGTCTCTACTTTCTCTCTCTGTGAAGCAACGTACTCAGCTATGTCAGCCTGAAAAGAAGCAACCTTAGCTTTTAGCTCCTCTTCAGAGAGAGCCTGAAGATCTATTTCAAGTGTATTAATTTTATCAACAGTAGGTCGTAATCTCTTAATCTCTTTGTCATTCGGATCCCCAAATAGTTTTTGTAAAAGTCCTGCCATGCAATCGGGTTATATGAATAGAACGGTAAAGATAGTACCTGCTTTTTACAGGAAACTCAATTTATTTTACAGATATATATGGAAAATGCGGGGAAAAGGAATTGACAGAAATAAGGGCAGTACCATAATGCGACGCAATAAAATTACTCTTTATTATTTTTGGCTTAAGTGAAAGCATTTCCGAAACTTTTGTGTTTGGATCCCGCAGTTCATATTTTCTCGGGCTCAACCCCCCTGGGTCCCCCTTCTCAGGGGGATAGGCACTCATAGGCCTTCCCCGAGCCCTGACATGTATCTCAGCTACATGTCAGGGTGCATAGTTACTAGTGGCTAGTGACAGTCACTAGTAACTAGTAACTCGAGTCTTTATCTAGACCTCACCGTCCCTGGGGGTTTGGGGTAGGAGAAGCGTCTGATCACATGTAGATCTCACGGAATCCTGCTAGACGCTTTTCTCCTCCCCCAAAACTTTTGTTTCTTTTGGTTACAAAAGAAAAAGCCCTACTGCACCTTATATGCAGTAAACTCCGGATTATCACAAAGCTTCTTAAACGCATCAGGATACTCTTCTATATTTCCCTTAAAACTATTGTGATATTTATCCACAACAATAAACTTTGACTTAAAGGTATTCTTTATCTTCTCCGGTAGATTATCGCGCTCCGTTCCGATCGTAATATTGGCAAACTGCGTATAAAGATTTTTATCCAGCTTATACATAAATACCGGATCCAGTCCTAAAATATAGTTATTTACACTATTATAGAAAAAGAAAAGAGGAAACACGTCCCAGTCATCGGTCATAACAATATCTCCCTTTTGAGCCTGCCCCTGTACTAAAATACAATTCATAATATTTTCAGCCCCACGTATATAGGCACTTTGCGGATTTGGCTGAGTCTCTGAGCTGATATCACGCTCTACAAGCTGGAAGTTCTGATACGATACCATAGGCAGTAAGACAAAAGCCAATGCCAATCCCGTAGTTGCAAAGACAGAATATTTTTGTTCCTTCTTTTTATTCTCCTGGTAGAGAAAAATACCAATACTCACAAAAAGTACTATAAATATAAACGCCGCAAACATACCTTTCATCGCTGGACTTCCAGGCTGCGTAGATATCTGAGAAAAAATCTTGCTTGAAGTAACAACGTTACCCAGCAATGCAAGAGCAGCAAAACTCGCTGTGAGCGTAATAAGATGAGAAATCTTGAGAGATATCTTTGTAAACTCATCTCTCAGAAGATATGCAGAAGAGAGGATAGCAAATGCCGGCCAATACTCTACAAATCTCTTTGACTTCCACATCAGAATGAGGAAAAAGAGTGAGATCAGAAATACAGTAATCGATTTAGTATTCTGCTTTAGTCCTTTTATAAATACCCATGTAATAGCTAGAAACTGTACTGTGAAAGTTACTATTCCCATTTGGAAAATATACCAAGTGTCATAGGGTCTCCACTCTCCACCTACATTCAGATCATTCTTCGCATAACCAAGGCCTGTTTCAAATACCTGCTGCTGCAGAAAGCCGAGCGTCTTAAGCATATATGGGCTTGTAAGAAATCCAAGTGCCATACCTCCAAATGCCCAGAGCAGCGGCGTCCATAAAAACTCTCTATTTCTAATATAATGTACTACAAAATATATACCCACAAAAATAGGAAGGAAGAAAAATCCTCCATAAAGGGTCACATAGAGAAAACAAAGTACTCCAAGGAGTTTATATTTCTGTTCAAATAATGCCCAGAGTCCAAGCAGCATTACAAGAAGAGAAATGCTCTGCACACGCACCATGTGCATACGGAAGAAGAAATCATACGGTACAGCGAGAAGAAGCATTATCCAAACAGGCCAAATACGTACTTTGAAATGATGAAGAAGAAGATAAAAAGCTCCTGTAAAAAGTGATATGGCAAGTACAATAGCCGATTTAGCACCAAGAATGATCCCAGCATTCACATCTCCAGGTGTAAACAATTTTCCAATCTGGATAAATGGAATAAGAATCACATGAAAAAGAAAGTGGTGATCAACAAAATTCTGATTGAGCGTAGTAAAGTACAGCCATGGGAATTGCTGTACAATCCCATTATCTAAAATCATCTGTGCCATCTTTGCATGATAGAAGCTATCATTTGAGTCCGCAAAAAATGGAGTGGAGAATTGTACTAATCCCTGTATACACAGAGAAATAAAGACAACTCCGCAGAAAGTTGCATATTTTTCAAATTTTTCATCATTGACGCTTTTTCCATACAGCAAGTATCCAAGTCCTACACTCAGCGCTCCTGCTACAACAAGAATAATCCCGTGTATAAAATTTACTGAATATGAAGGATATGGATCGAAGGAAAATAAACGCAGTAAAGGCAGCAAAATTGGTGAAAATCCCAGAAGAGCGCAAGAAAGTAAGAAGTATAACCCAAAGACTTTGAGGAATGTCAGAGCGCTTTTCATAGATGTAGCATTAAAAAATAAGATTTCTTAAAAAAACTCACCAGACCTTACTGGTACTGATGTCTGCAGTAATGGTGCGATAAGAATAATCGAAGCAAATGCAATAATAAAAAAGAGAAGACTAAATACTACTTGAGCAATAAACCACCATTTTGTCTCAGTGCGGAGAGCGACGACAGTCATAAGCTGGCGGTAGGTAAGAATATTTATTACCAGCCAGCTTATAAGTGTTATACCCCATATAATAAAGAGACCTACTTGTATCATGGAAGAAATTATGCTTTACATATACGTATCATAAAGGTTATTTCCTCTAGTTCAACCTCTTTTTGATGAAGAAGATTTTTACCTTCATGAGCAATATGAAGCTGAGTTGCAAGGGTTTCCCTACAGATATATTCCTTGAATGTTTCAAGTGCTTCAAGTAAGTCCGGATCATTGAGAAAATTCACGTGGATTTCTATACGGTCTGACACCTGAAGATCTGCTTCTTTTCTCATATCCTGCACCAGTCGGATCAGGTCCCGCGCATATCCCTCAAGCTTCAGTTCAGGTGTAATAGAAGTATCAAGCGCCACTACCATTCCTCCTTCACTCTCAGTGGAAAGTCCTTCTTTACTTTCATAACCTAACTCCACTTCATCAGGAGTAATTTCATTACCAAGAACAAGGATATTTCCATTGGAAAGCTTTTCAAAATTTCCAGCCTTTGCTTCACGAATGATATCTTGTACTGCCTTTCCGAAACGAGGTCCAAGTACTCGGGCGTTTGGTCTTGCGACAAGCTTACCAAGTTCACTTGGATCCTGTACGAAGTGAAGTTCTTTTACATTTAGTTCTTCTTTAATGACTTCCAACTGATCTGCAAAGAACTCTGCATGTGTATGCTCAGGAAGTCCCACTTCAAGTTTTGAAAGAGGCTGACGTACTTTTACCTTTTCACGTGCACGTATAGAGTGACCAAGCTGTACTATCTGACGTGTAAGATGCATTTCTTTATTAAGATCTTCATCAATTGCCTTTTCATCTACTTCAGGAAAATCAGAAAGATGTACTGAGAGCGCATTTGGTACAAGATTCTTATAGATTTCCTCTGTGATAAACGGTGTAACAGGAGCAAGTATCTGACACACTTTTATAATCACTTGGTGAAGAGTCGCATATGCACCGTATTTGTCATTGTCATTTTCGCTTTTCCAGAAACGTCTTCGAGATCTTCGGATATACCAGTTTGTAAGGTTATCAAGGAAATCAGTTATGAGATCTGTTGCTCCCTTCAGATCATACGCTTCCATTCGCGCGTTATAGTTTTTGATCATAGTATTGAGCTCAGAGAGTATCCATCTATCCAACTTATGCAAATCACCCTTTTGGACATGCGTCTCTGCTGTCCATGAATCAAGAGATGCATAGGTTACAAAGAAAGAATATGTATTCCAAAGAGGAAGAAGCACTGTCTTTACCACCTCACCTACACCCTTTTCAGAAAATCTGAGATCCTGAGCCTGTACTACAGGAGAGTTCATCATATAGAAACGAAGAGCATCCGCTCCGTATGTTTCAAAAATATGCATCGGATCAGGATAGTTCTTGAGACGTTTTGACATCTTTTTTCCATCCTCAGCGAGCACGATTCCATTTACGATTACATTCTGGAACGCAGGGTTACTCATCCCAAGACCTGACTTACCATCTGAGAGTGCGGTAGCAAGGACATGTAGTGTATAAAACCATCCTCTTGTCTGATCTTGTCCTTCAGCAATAAAATCCGCAGGGAAATTATTCTTAGTGTATTCCATTTTTTCAAACGGAAAATGATTCTGAGCATACGGCATAGATCCTGATTCAAACCAGCAGTCAAAGACCTCGGGGATTCTCTTTGCAGGTGATCCGCACATATCACAGGGGATTTCTATATCATCTACAAAATGTTTATGAAGATCAAATTCTTTTCCAGTAGTTGTGTCTATATATAAATTCTGAGCAGAGGCAGTTGGCTGTGTTTTGAGTTTTAACAAACCTTCACGGGAAGTAAGACTTTTCACTAGTTTTGTAAGTACCCGCAGTACAGCTCCATGAGAGACAATAGTTACACTTTCACCTTTATGCTTTTCAAGAATTTCTTCTAAAAAGGATGTAACTCTTTTTTCAAGATCAGCATAGGATTCTGCACCGCTGCATCTCGGGATATCCCAACTGCTACCATCCTGCTTATGATTTTTCCATTCCTGCAGATCCTTTTGTATATCCTGATCTCTTGTATCTTTATCTTCCCATACTCCAAAGCTCATTTCTCTCAAACGCTCATCTATCGTTACCCTCGGAGATGTATCAATATTTTCTACGATGACTTGAGCAGTTTCCTGAGTGCGGTGAAGAGGTGAAACATACATAGTTGTTGCCTGCTTAAGATATTTTCTTGCCGTTTCTTTCACTGAAGCTTTTCCTTTTTCAGTAAGCGAATACGTATCATCAAGACTGCTGCTCCACACATGAGCAGTATTGTGAGTCCCTTCACCGTGACGTACAAGAGTGAGCTTAGTAATCTTTCCAGGTGCAGACTTAAAGAGTTCCTCTACACTTCCAAGCACTTTCACATGTTTGCAGTCTGTACATTTCCATACAGGAAGAGGTGTACCCCAATAACGGTTTCGAGATACAGCCCAGTCACGGACATTTTCAAGCCATTTTCCAAAACGACCTTCTTTGATATTTGAAGGTACCCAGGTAATCTTTTTATTATTACTCAAAAGGTCTTCTTTGATCTGCGTAGTTTTTACAAACCACGTAGAAATAGGCATATACATAAGCGGAGAATCACATCTCCAGCAATGAGGATAACTATGCATAGTAGTATCTATTCTGATCACTTTTCCCTTTTCCTTCAGATCTGAGAGGATCTTCTTGTTAGATTCAAAAATAGTCTGACCTTTATAGTCAGTCACTTCATCTTTGAAAATACCAGAATCATCTACCGCATGTACGATCCCTATTCCTTTTTCAGTCAAAAGTCTGTGATCATCTTCACCATATGGCGCCTGATGAACTATACCAGTACCATCTGTTGTAGTTACATAATCTGCTGTAAATACTTTGAAGGCACCCTCAGCTTCTTTTTCTTTAAAGTAATCAAATATCGGCTCATACCGTATACCCTCAAGCTCACTTCCTTTATAAGTGTTCAGCACAGTATACGGCACTTCTTCTCCGTCCTTTACTTTGTAATATCTAGCAAGAGCTTCTTCACCAAGAATATAGAGTTCCTCTGAAGCATGATCCTTTATCAAAGAATATGTAACATCTGGACCTACTACGAGAGCTAGGTTGCTTGGTAATGTCCAAGGAGTAGTTGTCCAGGCGAGGAAATAGATAGGTGTATCATCAGTAAACTGGAAACCTCGTGCGCGGAATTTTACAGTTACAGAAGAGTCCTGACGATCTACATACCCCTGAGTTGCTTCAAAGTTGGAAAGCACCGTAGCACATCGTATACAATATGGAAGTACTTTCTCACCTTCGTAGACAAGATCTTTCTTTGATAATTCCTTAAATACCCACCAAAGTGATTCCATAAACCATGGCTCCATTGTACGGTAATCATTGTCCATATCTACCCATCTTCCGAGACGAGAAACATATTTTTTCCAATCATGAGCATAGCGGAGCACCGTAGATCTGCAGGCTTCATTGAAGTTTCCTATACCGAATTCTTCGATACCTTTTTTAGAGCTGATACCTAATTCCTTTTCCTTTTCATACTCCACAGGAAGACCATGACAGTCCCATCCCCATCTTCTTTCTACTCTTTTTCCGCGCATCGTCCAATAACGAGGTACCATATCTTTGATCGTACTCGCCAATATGTGACCATAGTGAGGAAGTCCCGTCGCAAAGGGAGGTCCGTCATAAAATGTATATTCATTTGCAGCATCACGCTGACTTACGGATTTTTGAAAAATATTTTCCTTTTCCCAGAATTTGATGATTTCCTCTTCAAGCGACGGAAAATTTTGCTTAGGATTTGGTTGTTTGTACATATGGCTCAAGTAATTGAGTAAGTAAGTCGCGTCAACGCGATGAGACTGCTAGCTGCATGTCATTCCGGGCTTGACCCGGAATCTAAGAACATTGATAGTCAGAATTTTTAGATTCTGAATCAAGTTCAGAATGACAATAAAAAAACAAAGATCTGAAATCTTTGCTTCTGGCAGTGAACCACTCACTTCGTTCGGGTACACTGCAAGCAAGCTTATATGCGTGCAGTGTACCTGAGCGATAGCGAATGGTACACTGAGGTACCACCAGTGAGCTGTACTTAATTTTTTTGTTCACGGAGAGACATAAACTCCGGAAAGGTCTTACCATGTACCCGAGCGCGTGCGAGTGGTTCATGGCTTTTCTTTCAGCGCATCAATAATTTGAATTCCCGGGTGATAGCCGGTATGGCGCTTTTTATTACACTAGTATGGTACTTGAGATGCACTTTCAGGGCAAGAGAAAATATAGAAAAAGACCATTGCTGGTCTTTTTCTATCAATAAAGTATTTGTATTATTTTATCTCTATCTTTACCGCGTCTTTTCCTTGCGGAAGTATCTCAAGTACGTTTACTACATCACTGCTAGAGCTGCCATAGACCGCACACTCGCCAGTGTATACGACACATGACGGAAGTGACCGGAAAGCATTCAGTACCTTTCCATCCTTATCCGTATAGATAATATCTATAGAAAAGAGCATATCCTTCATATGATATCTCACTAATCGAGGCTGTTCATAGGTAAAAAGCATAGCTTCATTATCTTTCAAACTCTGTCTAAAGGAAAGTCCCTGGATTTTTTTATCATCAGTATCTGCGATATTTGTATCAAATTCCTTTTTAGAACCATCAGCAAAAGTAACCACTACCTTCTTCTGGGCGTAGTCAAAATATCGATACGATGCCGGAGTCTGCTTATTCTTTGCCAAAGTAATTTTCTTTACATACTCAAGACAAATATTCTTTCCCTTTTCAAAGGTGAAACTATTACAGACAGCTTCATCCTTTGCCAGCGCAGGTACAGCTCTCAGAGCACATCCTTCCTTTGCAAGGTCAGTACTCGCCGTATTACAAATCTTCACATCATTATTTACTACTGCCTTATCACTTACACATAATGCCTCATTGGTGCTCTCCTTACACATTGCCTGAGCCTTGAAGAAGCTCCATGATGTAAAAATACCGATAAGTACGATCGCGAGAATACCAAGTGCGGAGAGAAGTTGAGTGCGTTTCATAGAGCGGGTAAGAAAAGGGTAACGTAGAGATATAGTACACGAAGGGGAGAAAAATGTGAAGAGAAGGAATGAAAGAGACTGTTAGGTTTATAACTTTCAATAACTAATTTAGACTCGAGCAATAGTATCCATGAAATTTATATGTACGGAACCTGCAGTTCTGATTTGAGAGTCTGAAGAATAAGGATCAAAATTAACATCGAATATGTTACTTCAATACTATAGTGCGCTGGATCACGCGGGCAGCGATGAGAGTTCTCGGGCTCAAACCCCCTGTATCCCCCTTCTCAGGGGGATAGCTCATAGACTCTCCCCCCCCTTGAGCCTATGACATGTACCGCAGGTACATCGCTCAAAGAGCCGTGCAGCCCATGAGCCACGTGTAGACCACACCTTCCCAGGGGGTTTGGGGGAGGAGAAGCGTCTGATTACTTTTAGAAAACACCCCCTCTGCCAGACGCTTTTCTCCTTTCCCAAGACTTTTGGTTCCCTTTTGGTCACAAAAGTGACGCCCCACCGGCAAGGTGAAGAAAAATCTCTACTCTTCCCACAACCTCGTCCCCTTCAACTCCTCAGGAAAATGCTCCTGTTCAACTTTTGCCTCTTTAAAATCATGAGCATACTTATATCCTTTTCCATAGCCAAGATTTTTCATCAACTTTGTAGAACCATTTCGAATATGTAATGGAACTCCTAACGGTCCTGTTCTTTCAATAATCTCCTTCGCCTTACTGTATGCTGTATAACAAGCATTACTTTTTGGAGCTTTCGCTAAATATGCAGCGAGCTGTACAAGCGCGGTACCTGATTCCGGCATACCAACAAAAGTAATATTTTCTTTCACAGCAATAGCCTGCACCAGCGCTTGAGGATCAGCTAATCCAATATCCTCTGTTGCAAAGCGTATCATTCTTCTCACGATGTACTTCGGATCCTCGCCAGCTTCCATCATTCGTACTACCCAATAAATCGAAGCATCTATATCGCTATCGCGCATACTCTTATGAAGCGCAGAAATAATATTGTAATGTTCTTCTCCGTTTTTATCATAGCGGAGCACCTTTGATTTTAGAAGTTCAGCAAGGACTTCTTCTCTCTCAATACCTGTTTTATTACTCTCTGATAGTTCCTCCGCATACGGGAATAATTGTTCAAGAGTATTCAAAGCAGAACGCGCATCTCCAAAACTAATCTTGGCAATAAATGCCAAGTCTTCATCAGTTATTTTTTCTGCATATTTCTTAGCTTCACTATCCTTTTCTAAAGCTTTTTTCAATATCCCTACTAAAGCCTCTTCAGTAAGATCCTTCAGTACAAACACTCTCATTCGTGAGAGTAAGGCAGCATTTACCTCAAAGGAAGGATTCTCTGTCGTCGCTCCAATGAGAGTAAGGACTCCATGCTCTACAAAAGGCAGCAGAAAATCCTGCTGGGATTTATTGAAACGGTGTATCTCGTCTATAAATAAAATCGTTCTTTTCTGAAACAGCGTCGTCATCTCCATCTGCGCTTCTTTCACGATCTCACGAAGATCTTTTACTCCTGAAGATACTGCATTCACACGGACAAATTTACTCTTTGTCTGATGCGCAATGGCAGAAGCTAGCGATGTCTTTCCAGTACCCGGAGGTCCCCAAAGTAGAAACGAAAAAAGCCTATCCTGCGATACCGCATCGTAAAGAAGATTGCCCTTTACGAGCAAATGTTTCTGCCCAATTACGTCATCGAGAGATTTCGGACGCATCCGGAAAGCTAGTGGTTCCATATATTCAGTGTAATCCTAAAGATATAGAATTATAGTCTGAAGAGCGTTTTAATGTCTAGAGAAAGAATAAAGAGGAAAATCTATACTTTTCATGAAAAAATTAACAATAAACAATATTTATTTAAATTGACAATATTTAAAAATTAGCTAGAATACAGCCGTATAAATGTAATAAGGAGAAAAAATATGTCTCAGGAGACATATATCGTAGACAATGACCTAGCTCTCGCAGAGCAGGACAACGTAGACGGTATAGGAAGTGCTTTCCGTGGACAGAGAGTTGGAACGATAGTTCTTTCACTCTATAAAGGGAAAGATGGAAAATTAGTAGAGGTGCAAACTTCTACAAAAAGAGAAAGACATGGCGGAGATACCGTGTTGTCTGAAACAAAGAGGACATTAAGTCCTCAAGAAGCAAAACTCAGATTTTCAGCTCTAGGATTTAAAGATCCTGAGAGCGTCTGATCTAAATATTGATTAAGCGGAGGTACTTGTACCCCGCTTATTTGTTTTACATCTTTCATTGCTGCTTTATAAGCATTATTCACTGCTTCTTCATTAAGCACATTTGTTCCAGGCGTATAAAACTGGTTCTTTAAGACAAGCTGTAACACTCCCCACATAAATTCCTTCCATAGAGGTCCATCAAGGGTAGTAATCTTTTTTTCAATCTGAATTTTGTCAGGATCAAGACCTTCAGCTGCTTCCATGATAGTAAGAAAATTTCCAGCAGCTTCTCTATTTTTATGAGCATACTTACGATTATTCTCAATTTTCTTATTCAAAAATTCTCCTGAAGCGGTGGTAAGGTCATAAGCAGTTACTTTTGTGGGTGTTGTTTTATCCCAGGCATAGATATCATTTCCTTTACTATCACAGTAATCAGTACCGATCAGCACCTCTTTTTCCGGACAAAAGTGCCCAAGCAAAGCAGGAAAAATATATTCAGCAAGTTTATCATAGGTAAGCGTATCTAGATTTGCCTGCTGGAATTTATTTGGTTCAGCGAGATTTTCCACATCATTGTTATCCGCAAGAGACTGTAGTCCGTAAGAATACTGAATATCATCTTTCCATGCCATCATTCTGTAATCCCGTTCCTTATCAAATTCTGCTTTTAAATCCATATTAAATGCATCCATTTCTTTTATGCTAGCATCCTTGGAAAATAATCTAGAATAAAGCGTATAGTTCATATCATTACAGAGAGTATTTGAAAAAGCATCAAAATCTGTGACGCTTTTTATAAGCTTTTTACATAAACGTTCCTTTAATGCAGGAGTATTGGCAGCTGCCCGTTGTCTTTCAAATTCATCGGCTGACATACTAAATAAAGAACTTTTTCCAAGTACTTGAATACTTCGGTATAAACTCTCTGGCTTATGAAGTAATACTTCCGGATACACTCCCGGCATCACTTCTTCAGGATCCTTCACAAAAATCTCAAGCATGTGTTTAATATTATTCCCTTCATTATTATTCAGCTGAACCGACTTCCCATTGGACTTATCAAATCTTACCACATCTCCCAATGTCTTTTTATAGTGAGTACTAAGGCTTAAAGAATCAGGCTGAGATTTGATATCTTTTCCTTTCTCAACAGAAGCTTGCTGAGTAAGTTTTTTATTCTTATCATCGCTGAAATAGTTTTTTACCGATCCAATTCCTCCGACTGCCATAGTAGTATTTTAAAAATATATCATAGCATTATAACATATTTTTTATAAACGTAACAATACGCATACATAATAAAAAGCCCCATCTATGTGGGACTTTTTATTGTTTTTTACTTTATCTAACTATTCAGCTCTCGGCGCAGCTCCAGCTGGAGGCACCATTGTACTAAAAGGCTTATGAGTAAGATTGATTCTTCCTGAATCATCTATCTCTTTTACTTTTACTTTAAGCTCGTCGCCTACCTGTACTACATCTTCCACTCTATTGATTCGGAAAGGTGCAAGTTCAGAGATATGTACAAGACCTTCTTTACCTGGAAGATACTCTACAAATGCTCCAAAGTTCATAAGACGAGTAACCTTTGCGTCAAACTCATCCCCTACCTGAGGCTTATAGGTAATATTATGAATCCATTTTTGTGCGATCTTTGCCTGCTCGGAGTCAGTAGAAGTGATCATTACAAGTCCTGTGTCATCGATATCAATCTTACATCCTGTAGCTTCAATGATAGATCTGATCATCTTTCCGCCTGGTCCGATAACTTCTCCGATACTTGAAGTATCAATCTTCATAGAAAGTACACGGGGAGCGTATTTAGAAAGATCAGTTCGAGGAGTACTGAGAGTTTCCATCATCTTTGAAAGAATGAATGCCCGTCCTTTATTTCCCTGCTCTATCGCCTTTTTCAAAATATCCATAGTAAGTCCTTCGATTTTGATATCAAGCTGAAGAGCTGTGATACCCCGCTCAGTTCCCGCTACCTTGAAGTCCATATCTCCAAGATGATCCTCCTGTCCCTGAATATCGCTAAGTACTTTATAATTTCCAGTCTCCTTATCCATGATCAGTCCCATCGCGATACCACTCACTGGTCTGATAAGAGGAACTCCTGCATCCATAAGAGAGAGTGTAGATCCACAGACAGATCCCATAGATGAAGATCCGTTACATGAAAGAACCTCTGATACTACACGGATAGTGTATGGGAAATCTTCCTTTGAAGGAATCATTGGAAGAAGCGCCCGCTCTGCAAGATCTCCATGTCCTATTTCTCTTCGACCAGGACTTCGCATTGGAGATACTTCTCCGACACTGAATCCTGGGAAATTATAATGATGCATATATCTCTTCTCCTCTGACTCATCCATTTCTTCAATCACCTGTGCCTCACCTGGAGATCCAAGGGTTGTAAGAGAGAGTACCTGAGTCTCTCCACGGTTGAAGAGTCCAGATCCATGAGTTCGCGGGATAATACCAGCATCAGTGCTTACAGGACGGATATCCTCAAGTCCTCGGCCATCAAGACGTACACCTTCCTCAAGTACCTTCTTTCTCATTACCTCAGTTACTTTATCCCATACTGCACTTCCTACAGATCCTTTTGTCCAAGTAGTGAGAGAGGCATCTTCGATCTTATCTTTAAAATGCTCAGTAGCAGTTTCACTTAAATGCGCAGCAGCTTTTTCAAATCCTTTTTTATCAAGATTGAAAAGTGCCTGTACCATATCATTTGTAACAAATGAACCTACTTCCGCTACAAGATCCTTATCTTCCATCTGAAGTACAATCTCAAGTGGTGTAATCTCACCGCACTGACTGAGGAATTCCTTCTGAAGAGCACAAAGTTCCTTGATATGAGTATGAGCAAGCTCAAGAGCCTGGATCATCGTATCTGTATCAACTTCCTTACAAGCAGCCTCGATCATAGTGATCGCAGTTTCACTTCCAGCGACTACAAGATCGAGTTTACCCTGCACAAGCTGATCATAGTCAGGATTTGCAACAAGCTCTTCTTTACCCTCAGCATTCATTACAAGTCCTACTCGTACAGATGCTATTGGTCCAGGGAATGGTACTCCTGTGAGAAGTGTCGCTGCGGAAGCTCCAAGAATAGAGACATCCTCAGGGTTTGCATGCATATCCGCAGAGAGGACAGTCACCACAATCTGGAAATCATTTCGCATATTCTGCGGAAACATTGGTCTCATAGGTCGGTCGATCATTCTTCCTGCAAGGATAGAACTATCGGAAGGACGTCCTTCACGCTTGATAAATCTGCTTCCTTTGATCTTACCAGTTGCGTAAAACTTCTCCTGATAATCTACAAGCAATGGAAAGAAATCAATACCATCACGAGTCCGCTTACTCATCGTCGCTGTGACGAGGATCATTGTCTCACCATAAGTAACAGTAACTGCTCCGGAAGCAAGCTTCGCGAATCGTCCTGTCTCTATAGTAAGAGTTCTCCCAAGAAATTCCCGGGATATTTTTGCTGTTTTCATGCAATAAATATAGTGTATAAATACTCTTCCCCTATGCATTTATGCAGGTTGCAAGTGACTGCGCAGCACCGCGTCGAACGCGGCTGAGCACTCATTTGAAACCTGAGCAGATACGTCAGGAAAAAGCTTCAAGGATTATATAAGACTTAGAGCGAGAATGCAAAGGATTTATGAGCCTCAGATAGAACCAGTTTTTATAAAGAATTTATTTTGAGAGCTTATTCAGCTTTTCAAAAATCTCATGCATTTGTGCAGGATGAATAGTTATCTTTTGACGCAGCTTCACGTCTGGATCAAATATTTCATTATCGTAGAAAGATACTACACCTGTATTTTCTTCTTTGATTATAATCTCAAGCTTTCCAAAAGTAGAATGCTTATCTGCTTTAAGTGTAATATCCGTACAAAACATTACAAGGGAGTATGTGCTATCATTAACTTTATACGTAGCCTCAGTAAGCGCCGGTGAAGAATATTCTACAATGCATCCTCTATTAATAAGCATCTGCTTAAATTCAGAGTGCTTGTGCGCAACAGTTGGTGCCAAAGGTATAATATGTATCACCTGTGGATTATTCTCAGAAACATTTATTTCATTAGGGAACTCTGTATTATCATCCACTGTGAGTAATATCTCTCGTGAACGAGTTTGATAATTATTTATAGTAGACAAAATCCCAGGAGCAGCCTGTAGTGCCTCTTCATTGAATATTCCCTCCGCCTCTAAATCAGTATGCAAAATATTGTTCTTGTACATGGAGAGGAGAGCTGAAAGGGGGAAATATTAGTCTGGGGAATCCTAACAGAAATCTTACTAATGGGATACGTAGAAATGGAAAATATTTGGATCAACATGTAAAAACTTTTTCTAAAGAGCATGCACGAGCCATTTTAAATTATTTTTGACTCTTTTTTGAATAGAGATTTGATAGTAGAAGATATAGAAGTAGTTTAATGAAAAAAGTATTTTGCATATCTTAGGAAATTTCACGAACAAAAAAGCTTACCGCAGTAAGCTTTCATAGTAATTAGGAGGAGATTACGTCTTTTAATTTTTTATTTATTCCTCTGAACATTCACAATCTTTATTGGTATTTGTAATAGACTTAATAATACTGCTATCTCTGTCATAAATAGTATGTATAGAGCAAAGAGCTCTCATTACTCTATTCTGATAATCCTCAGTCCATGAAGAGCTCTTGAACCTTTGCAAGATGTTGGATGGTATAATAAAACCAAGCTTTTCAACATTCTGTAAAAATTCAGCTTTTGTTTTTGGTACGTATAATATTGCTCTTATATCATTTTCTACATAACCATATTCATTAATCTTATTTACTAAGATATAAAAGTGGTTCTGATTTTCAAGTAGAGCTTCATAGAAAGTCGTTTGATCGTATTTCTTACTAAATCTCACAGCGGCACGTACAAAATCATAATAGTCTTGAATTGAGAGAATACTCCCAATCACTTTATCAATATCCATTTTTTATCCTCCAATTTTCAAAAAAACATAATCACTTCAATCGCGAGCCCCTACGGATCTGGAATACATGAACTCATGTACCCCTTTTCGCAATTAAGCTTGTGCGCATATTAATACTTATTCTTATTATGTCAATGTTTCCTATTGGCATAATATTTCACTCATGATATAGTTTCCACGAAAAGAGATTGGCGCCTTTTCGCCGGCATAGAATGAAAGTGTCGTGATCACTAGTTATCTCGTACCGGCGTGCCGTGTACCCGAGCGAAGCGAGTGGTTCACGGAATATGGGTGGAACCACGGGTAAATACTCGTCCCTGATAGCAATGCTATGAGGTTATTTTTGTGTAAGAATAAGAAATAGCTTCATACCAATTGGATCCCGTTGGGCAGGAATAAGATGCTCAAGAAATATTTATCGAACGGGATGACATTCTCAAATTACTTAATTACTTAGTTACCAATTACCATTATGGCAACAATGGAACAGATAGTTAGTCTATCTAAACGACGTGCATTCGTCTTTCCTTCCTCTGAAATCTATGGGGGATTCAGCGCTATCTATGACTACGGTCATTACGGAGCACTTTTGAAAAACAACATTCGCGATAGCTGGTGGAAATCCATGGTTCAGTACCGTGAAGATATCATCGGACTTGATAGTGCGATCTTCATGCATCCTCGTACATGGCTTGCTTCTGGACACATCGAAAATTTTGATGATCCTCAGATTGACTGTAAGGAATGTAAATCCCGGTATAGAGCAGATCATATATTAGAAGAGTTTGGGGTAAATGCAGACAAGCAACCTCTTGATGTCATCAATGCTGAGCTCGATAAACTGCGCGCAGAAGGAAAACTAAAATGTGCGAAGTGTGGATCAAAGGACCTTACTGAGGCAAAGAGATTTATGCTTATCGTAAAATCAAACCTCGGTTCTCCAACTGGAGATCTCACAGATGAAGATAATATTAGCTATCTCCGTCCTGAGACATGCGGAGGTATCTATCTTGAGTACAAGAATACTCTCGAATCTATGCATCCGAAGCTTCCGTTTGGTATAGCACAGGTAGGTAAAGCCTTTCGAAATGAGATCGTAGCTCGTCAGTTTGTCTTTAGAACACGGGAGTTCGAGCAGATGGAAATGCAGTATTTCCTTCATCCTTCTATGATGGAGACTTCCTTTTCTATGTGGAAAGATATCAGATGGAAATGGTTCCTGGAAAACGGAGTGCCGGAGGATAGAATCAGATGGTATAAGCATGAAAAGCTTGCTCACTATGCTTCTGATGCCTATGACATTGAATTCAACTACGGCTGTCTCAAAGGATTCAAAGAAGTGGAAGGTATCCATGCGCGAGGAGATTGGGACCTTAGCCAGCACAGTAAATTCTCAGGAGTCGATCTCGCTTACTTTGATGATCAGACAAAGGAGAGATTTATCCCGCATATTATGGAAACTTCAGTAGGTCTCAACAGACTTTTTCTTCTCTTTATGGATCTTGCATATACCGAGGAAAAAGTAGGAGAGGAGACAAGAACAGTCATGAAGTTTCCTAAACATCTCGCACCGGTAAAGGTCGCTGTATTCCCTTTAATGAAGAATAAACCTGAACTTGTAGAAAAGGCACGTGAGATTTTCCAAACTCTTTCCAGGGAGTATCAAACAGAATTTGATATGAACGGAAATGTGGGTAAAAGATACCGAAGACAGGATGAGATTGGTACACCGTACTGCATCACTTATGACTTCGATAGTCTTGAGGATAACATGGTGACTGTGCGAGATCGAGATACGATGGTACAGGAAAGAGTAGCAATAGCTGATCTAAAGACTTATTTAGCTGAAAAGCTTGCAGCATAGCAGTACAAAAAGCTCTGTTTCTCTTGGGAACAGAGCTTTTTTAAATAACTTGTCTGTCATTTTTGCAAAAAAAGTACTATGTGATGTATAATAATATGAACGTATATTAACTACTCTTTCCATGGCACTTAGCGAAACTCCGGTTACACTAGAACCAGCAGCACCAAAAACACCAGAACAATCTCCACAGATAGTTTCTTCAAACATTGAACAGAAGCCAGCTCATTCTTCACTTTTTGGAAAATTAAAAAGTGCTATCAATACTCAGGTACAGAAGGTAAAGGATTCTGAAAAAATCAATACTGCTCTTTCTAAAGTAAAAAACCTTAAGATGAACAAGGAGACTCTTGAAAAAGGAATCACAGGTACGAAACATTTTGCAGAAGGAGCTTACCAGAAAGCATACAATGGTCTTTATGATAAACTCTTCGGCGCAAGCACAAAGCCTGAGAGCACTCCTGTGCAAGCACAGCCAGTAGCTACAACTCCAGTTTTGACTCCAGCTCCTAATCCTAATCCTAATCCTAATCCTAATCCTGCGTTAGCTCCAGTACAGGCAGTACCTACAGTAGCACCGGTACCAACACCCATAAATACGGTCCCAACTCCTTTACAGCCAAGTCCGACCCAAGCACCATCTAGTCCAGAAGAAAAACAAGCAGCATAAAAAAATACCCTTCTACACTGAAGGGTATTTTTTTATTTCAAATGTGAAAGTGCCCACCAAAATAATATCTTTGCTTCTTGAAATCTATCTGGACTAGCCAGTACTATCGCAACCATATCTCCGCCCTTCTCATTTTCAGCCAGACCAATAAATGAAGCACCTGCATCTTCTGTCGTTCCTGTCTTCATTCCGCGTATTTTAAGAAAGCTCTTGAATAAGGAATTTGTAGTATCAACTTGATGGTACCTGCCTGTCTTAGAAGTAAATTCAAAAGACTCACGTGCCACTGCATCTCTCAGGTAAGGCTGAGTAGAGAGAATATATCTCACAAGTATAAATAAGTCTCTTGCCGTAGAGAAATTGCCAGGCTCATCAAACCCCATAGGATTTGAAAAATGAGAAGAGCTCATCCCAAGCATCACCGCTTTTTGATTCATCCATTCTATAAATTGATCTTTTCCTAGAGGAGCATGTTCAGCTATCGCATATGCACCGTCATTTCCTGAGCGTACCAAGGTCGCGGTCAGAAGATCCGACAAAGCAACTTTTTCTCCAATCAGAAATTTAATCTTTGCGCCCTCTAATTCTGCTGCAGTCTTTGAAATATTCACTTCTTCATCAAGAGAAAAATGTTCAACGGCAACTACAGCAGTCATTAGCTTTGTCAGAGAGCCAATAGAGAGCTTATCCTTTTCTGCATGAGACAAAAAGATCTCCCCGCTTTCGGGATCTCCAATTAAGTATGATTTACTTCCAATTCTTGGAATGGTATTTTTTTCATCACTAAAGAACACTTTCTGCTTCGCCATGTCTTGGGAAATATGCTTCATCACTATATCTGAATAGAGCGGCTGCTTAAATCCATCTACTGTCGCCTTTGAGATCTTTACGTCACTAGAGACTATAGAGCCTGATGCTGTATCAAAAGAACTAATGGTACTTCCAGATGAGAAAAAGATAATTCCTGAAAAGAAGAATCCAGCAAAGGTTTTTATCATACTGCTTTCTTATGAAGCATAAGTACACCGTCATCCGGATCAATAGGCAGTATAGTCCATTCAAAATCATCTTTTCTATCCTCAAGTACTTCAAAAAGTGCATCCATTTTATGACGGAATTTGATCACATCATCAAAGAGAAAGACAGTATCCTGATGAGTCCTCCATAAGGAAATAAGAAAGTATTCAGCATACTCCTTTTTCATACCATCTATAAACACCAGATCAAACTCCTCATCTATCTCCGGCAGCACATCCTGCACTCTGCCGTGATGTAGTTCAGTATATTTTTCAACATCTAGCTCCTTCATATATCCTTTTGCCTCCAAGTGATCCTTGTCCTGTGGCTCAATACTATATATCTTCCCTTCTCCGTTCTGTTCAAGAGCCGCTGCAAAAAAAAGTGTAGAGATTCCGTTTGCTGTCCCAATCTCCAGAATCTTTTTCGGCTTCAGAGAACGTGTCATCATATAGAGAAATTTCCCATTCTCTTCAGTCACATTCGGGACTTTGCGGGCGATAGAGGCGAGACGGAGTTCTTTTATTTTTTCGAGTTTCGACATGAGGAAAGCTGATGATTAGTGTTCTTAGCTTAAGTGAAGAGTGGAAATAAGTCGAGATAATTGAGAAAGATCTGGATCATATCAAAAGATAGTATTTTTACATAATAAAAAACCACCGCATACATATGCAGTGGTACTGATTTATTTTTCAGAGTGAGAAACTATTCTTTTGCGTGCAATTTCTTTAACTTATAGAGACTAGAGTTACTTACACCTAAAACTTCGGCAAGTACTCCTACAGGTATGATATTTAAGTACGGAATGGCTCTTTCTTTCCATTTATTGTATTTAAATTTCCAGTTATACTCAGTGTCAATCATCTTAAATGCATTCGGTATCGCACCAAAATGTACTAAGCTAGAGATAAAGAGTCCCGGATTATCCTCTAAAATTTCCATAGGATTCATATTTTCATATTCATCCTCTAGGGCTTGTAGAGCCTGGGTTTCACAATAGAACGTATAAGATCCGTTATGAGCCAAATGATTAAATTCAATTTCAGGCTGAAACTTTTCTCTACATTTAGGACACTCGGTTCTAGTATCATAGGTCTTACTTAGATCAAAACCTTCTAACACTTCTTCCAGAGTTACCTGATAAGCACACTTTGGACACTGATTCTTAAATTCAATACTCATATCTAACTCTCTGAGTACTTGAAGTCTTTGATGAATCTGTGACCTTCTGTTGAGCAAAGTCTGAGTAGTAACTCTTTCATCTACAGAGAGTTCTCTATCGGTACTTACGCTATACGATACTCCCATTCCTGCCATATGAAGCCTCCTTTTCTTTGCTTACTTTAAGCAAAAATAACAATTAATAAATTCTTTTAAATTTACATTTCTCACTTACTGTAAAAGATCATTGCATTCTCCGTGAGGCGAATATTTCTATTCCCTTCATTGAAGACAGCGGTATACTATCAGAAATATAAAATATACTCAAAAATATAACATGTATTTGTAAATTCGCTATTTTTGTTTATAGAAAACAAAATTTACACTTAGTGACAGAAAATGTTAACAACTTAATATATTATTGCTATTTTTAAAAAAAATTGTAATATGCCTAAGTATACAAAAAGGAGGTAAAAATGTGAAAAAAGATATTCTCTATTATCAAACTGTATATACAGTTTTAGTAATATTGAATCTTATAGCAAAGCTAGAAGTACCTATTCCAAAAATATGGTATAAGGAGCTCAATAGGATTAAAACCGGTCAATTTGGATCTATTGTGAAACTATTAGACTGGAGAGTAGAAAAGTATTTTCCTCAGTCGACTCATCAAAGTAACTATACACTGCTGAGTTCGCTATGGTCTCTACTTCAGGCGCGCATACTCTCTCAAGACTACAAAGGTATAGATTTTAAGATTACTATACCAGAGACGAGTATAGATCTCATGTTGAAGAATCTTTTTGCTTATTTATCTGCAAGTTATCCAGAGTACAGCGAGAAGCTTGCAAAAGCGTTCTACATTGGTCTCAGGACAGCTTCGGATAAACAACAGAAAGATAATATCTGGAATGAACATTCCGCAATAATTCAAGGTTTCTTGAAAGGAGAAAGCCTAGATACAAACATAATGCATATGATTCTCAAATATTTATAATCTGAGAATCAAGTTGCTTAAATTCATATAGAAGACGCTAATTGCGACTTCTATATTTTTATGTTATTATAATATTAACATATTAATCTTTTCTATGATCTCGACACACTATTCACCTAAGTTTCCCGAGAAGCGAACATACAATAATAATTATGAAACGCTCTCTGCAGAACTTACTTCACTTTTTTCCCAGGATAAGATAAGAGCTCTCCGAAAAAATTATTTTATCAATTCCGATCTTGGAAAAAATTTTGATCACTTATTACGAGATGAGGATGAGGCACGTCTTCTCAAGGGGTATATTTTTCATAATAGCAAAGCCAAGACAAACTACATTCTTATAAAAGATAAGATTGCAGACACCATAGTTCTACGTCCTACGCAAAAAGGATTGAAAGATAAGATAGCAGGCAGCCATTCTGACGAAGATGTGATGGACAGTTCACTTACGAATGCCTTTAAAAACCTTCTTGTAAACAAGGGTTATCTCTCTGAAGAGAATGCGAGTAACTTAAACAAAGAGTCCTTAGTGGATTATATCCTTGCTCAGTATTTAAAAAAATATGCAAAAGACCAGGTGCATTCCATCAAACGATCTGTAGATTTTACAATGCAAAATGGGAAATCCTGGATAGATTCTGCTCTTCTTAAAAATGAATATAAACTAGTAGAGTTGCCAGGACCTGTAGAGATTAATAACGAATACTATTTCTACGCAAACATAGCGAAAGAACATCTTCCAAAAGGTGAAAATATTTGGAAATCAACTTTGCTTACTTATGATCAGATTACGAAGATGAGCAAACTTACTGATGTAAATCTCAGAAATACATTATCTAAAGGACTAGTTATACGAATCAATGAAAATGGGGATATGCTAGATAATACCTTTGAGCTTGATACAGAAAAAAATACTGACGGTGATTACATAGCAGCAGTAAATTCAATCTTTAATATACTTGCTCAACAGGCAGCTGCTTCTAAAGTGCTACAGAACCCAACGCACGAGAGAGAAAACAAAGAAGAAGTAGAAACCACATATGATAGAAAACCTTCAGAATTAATTCATATTATAAAAGTAAATTCTCAGACAAATTCAGCAAAAGAATTGGTTGAGAGAAATGTGAGAAACTACATTTCCTCTAAAAAAGGAAATAATGAAAGAAAAAACTGGACAGAAAATAATTCACGAACAAGCTCTTTTAACAAAATTCCTCAAGGATACAGACTTCGTGAAGCGCTCGTAATTAATTCAGAAGGTAAAACAGCAAATGAAGTATCTTCTACAATTTATCCTCAAAATACACCTTACCGATTTGTTGCAGAAAATCATGGACTCATTACTCAGGCAATTAATGAATCAAATTCTGTAGATGTCATAGAGCATAAAATAGATGAAGTAATGAAGAACAAAGCGTATATTGAAACATACATAAAAGCGCAAAACATTCGTACTATTATCTCTACAGTATTTAGCGATCTACTTAAGGATTTCGGAATATATCAGGAAGGACTCACCTATCCTGAAACAGTTGCCTTACAGAAAAATATTTTTCAATATATCGATATCATCATCTCTTACTTTGGAGAACGTGCGGATGATAAAAAATTCTACGATAACTGGATAATCGATTTTACTCCAACGAACGATCAATTATCTCCAGCCATTGATATGATCATGAAAGATCTTACAGCAGATATAATGAGGAGTTCAATCAGCAAAGATTTTATTGATTTGAAGCCAGTAGTGAAAAGAAAAATCTTTAAAGATTTCCTGACTACTCTTCAGTAAATAAATAAAAAACCCTCGGGATGAGGGTTTTTTATTTATACTATTTACTCCGTTTTAGAGAGCTCATTCTCCTCTTTTATAGAGCGTTGATGTTTTCCGGACGGAATATACTTTGTAGGTTTTATCATTCCTTTTAATTTCAGAAAACGCTGTAATCTTCTGCGTAGTCGTAGATGTTCAGGATCACTATAAAATTCCTTGTCCGTAACTCTCATTACTCCAAATCCTGCTTCTCGCACAAGAGCATCTCTATGGTCATCTTTTAGATGTTTCTCTGAATTGGTATTGTGATACATCACTCCATCACATTCAATATTGAGCTTATTAAATTCATTGCTTACGACAATATCCATTTCTACACCAAAGCTATTCATTTTATTGCTTTCAAATGAAAACACTCCAAGCTTACTCACTTCTGTCCGCATCCAACTTGCAATGGACTTCTCAAGATGTGTAGATGTATCTTTCATACTTCTTATATGTGTCTGATAGAGCTGGTTGATATGATTTGGTACAGAGATATTTAAGATCGCAAATGCTCTCACAATGGAAATGATATCAGTGGGAGATATGTGAAGATTTTTATCAGTTATTTTCTGCAGAAGTATCTTTTGAAGATCCATATCTTTATTTTTATCATATGCATGTACATAAAATAATATGCTAATCTCATTACTTTTAAGAGAAGTACTGTTTTCCTTCAGTTTTTCATGAAATAGAGTGAGAATCTGAGGATTGTTTCCATGGGACATCACATATTGATAATACATAGATATCATATCCGAAACTTTTAGTTTCCGTATAACTTCCATAGTTTGACCCATAAAAGGATCAAGCCACTGATCGATATTTACCATTGCTTTTTTTAATATCCAAAATAATGATCTGAGATCTTTTTCCTCTAATCTGTCTTTTCTTTGAACAAGAAATTCCATCGCTGTGTGAAAATCTTTCTTTGTATACGTTGTAATCTTCAATATATTCTTTAGAAAATGAATAACATTATCTGGAGTCAAATCATGGCTTGTCTCTGTAGTGAATTCATACGCTTTTGGGCGATCTCCAGACATCATTTTATTAAACTCACTTATCATTTTTGGACCTATAGCTGATATCACATTGATACCTGTCTTTGTACGTTGTATACGCTGCGGAGATCTTTCGATAGAATAAAGAATATAATTCATATTCCTGAGCGATAAACTCTCTATATTTGCATTTAGAGTCCGTGTAAAATCTGAAAAAGAGTGCTCAAATATATATCCATTCTGTATCAGCTTTCCAAATAAAAGGATCTGTTCCTGGAGGATTGTATTATCATGCATATCTCCTGTACTCTCAGTGTACAAAAACCTAGAACATATAAAAGAAAGTACACCTCGGATCTTTGTATCGTGCTTATTTTTTTCTAAGTTCAATACCTCATCAACGGTTCTTATAAACTTTTTTAGAAACTCTCCGTAATACGCAGATTTTTTCAAATTCTCTATCTGTATATACCATTCATTCTTACCTTTATGTTCTGCTCGATCTGCGGAGAGTACTGCATTAAAATCTGAAAGAAATATAGAAAATTCTTCAGACATCTGATTTTGTTCAGGACTTTGAGGTCTGACTTCCGGTACACTTGGAGCAAGAGCTGTCATAACAATATTCATTTTTTTCTTTTCAGTCTCACTTCTGGATACATGAACAGATGGAAGAAGCGCTCCGAGCAGAGCAGTATTAATAGCTAGTTTTTGATGTTGAATCGTAAAGGACTCTAGTTGAGGCGACATTCTTTTAAATATCTTTTTCTCTAACACCTTTTCGGAAAAACCGTACGATGTTTTTTTGTTATACATAAATGTAATTATTTAAATATGATATCTATTTATAATGTTTCTTAAGCACTATATAGACTAGAAGTGGAGTGATTATAATTAGATTAATAACAATGTAAAATAATTTATGCATATTATGTCAAGCGCAAAAAAGGTAAGTACATACACGTTAAAAAGAGCTGCCAACTTTTTCTGGCAACATAAAGTAATTAAAGAGCGTAAATAAAAGAGAAGTTATGAGAAAAATACCTTTGCTCAATATACTATGTATAAAAAAAGCCGCTCAAATACTATGAGCGGCATGATCACCTCCTTATCAACGAGAAAAAATAATTTACAATGCAGTCTTTGCCAATGCGATAGCGACTTCCCTAGAGTTAAAGACAATTCCGTAACCCGGATATAATTTTTTGATTACATCCTGATCTTCACTATTCTGATAGAAAGTAACTACCCTGCCGCGATCTTCTCTTTCGACTTCTTTAAGAGAAAACTGCTGCGCAACCTTATTCAAATCAAGTGTCTGAGCTCCCACGTGAAAAAGAGTTTCATTATCACTGACTCTTTCAGAAATTCCTGATTTCAAACCAGCAATAGCAGCATGTAAGAAGGATCCTTCCTGCTTTATAAAAGCTACACCATCCACTATCTCAAAGCCTTTTTTAGCCTGTATAACCTGGTTTTCAACAGCTTGAGTTAAAAATGTCTGCGGATCCTCTGCTGCTTCACTGAGTTCAGTGATAACTCTCTTTGTATCTTCGATAAATTCTTCAGAGGATAGGTCGCCAGGTTTTATTTTTGGCCCTATACATCTCTCGGCAAGGATCATCCATACATTTACCGCGGCATCCTTGCTGCTGAGAAATTTATCAGAGTATTCCCAAATGGTACCCACATGAAGTTCATTGGTAACTTTTTCAAGATCACTCATTGAAACCTGCATTTTATCTGCTATCTGTTCTGCAAGTTTCCTTGTAGTCTCTACAGCAAGCATTCCTGCAATATCAAGCCCTCTAAAAATACGGCCTTCAAGTCCTCTTAATTTATGATTCTCACCATACACTTTGAGTTCTTCAGTAATAGCGGTAATATTTAAATTCTGAGTCATATCGTTCTCCTAACCTCACAGAGGTAAAATACATACATAATTATTGCTTCAATGGTACATTTCAATATATCACAATCGTCCGGGCATTTCTGCTTTAGATTATTTTTCCCTCGTTGTGAAAGATCAACTGAAATCTCTCTGACGGCGAATATTTCTATTCCCTTCATTGAAGACAACGGCATAGTATCAGAAATAATTATATTATAAAAATATACAGGATATACGTGTCAAATCACGTAGTCTATTTACTGTAAACACATATTTCTACTGACAGCATTAATTAGTGGCACTATCATAGTTTAAAGAGAAAATATATTCATAAAACAAAGCCATAACATATCAAATTTTCTCTCTCCATGATATAATACTATGACTATAAATAGTGTGATAACTTTTAGGTAAATTGATATAAGAGAGTCATGAAAATTCAAACTAAACAAATTGTATCTGAATCTGTGAGTTTAGAAGATCAACTAGTACGTGAAGTTGATAGAAATTTAGTAGATGGTAAAAAAAATATTGAAACTATTATCAATGATATTGCAGCCCGTCTCTACAATGTAAGTTCAGAAATAGAGTCATATTATAGAAATAATAAAAATTCAAAAGGTACCAAACCAAGTGCAATAGCAGAATTGGAGAAGGATAGAAATATCCTTTTAACACAGCTGCGAGAGACAAAGAATCAAATACCCGTTGATTACAAAAAGTTTTTGGAAGATACTCTCTCATCCGAGGAGGAAATTGAACAGGAACTTGCAGACAAATTCCAACATGCCTATGCAAAACTACCTATTCATTTACAGGAAAAATTTTATAAACAGATAAAATCATCCATACATAAACTCTCGAATGCTCTAGATAAATCAGGACTATTACACGGTGCACTCTTTGAAATTACACGGATCAATAAGCTTACGGAACAAGGTTTAGAAAAAATAACGACGAGCCTTCCTCCTTTAGAATTTACATTTGAAGGTATTGAGGAATTTTTACGTTCTTTCTCCGGGCCTGAGCAACTCGCAGAGAAACTTCCCGAGAGACAGAAGGCAAGATTTTTGAGTGCTTTTTCTTATGCAGATGGGGGCTGGACTGCTCATGAGGGTGTATCTCCTAAGGTTCTTACAGATGTTTTTAAGGCTCCTCCCTTTGCACTAATTATCGTAACTGAACTCCTCAAAGGAGGCTATAAGGCACAACGAAATAGTGAAGTGAGATTTGATGTTCCCATGATACGTGAACAACCGGAGAAGACCATGCCCTATATCTATGAAATCAAAACCTATGGTCGCAATACACTTGGACATTATCCACATCACTTTAATCAGCTTCTCAAATATAATTATGCAGTAGAGCATGATTTAGTCGCAGGATGTACTTTAGAAGCCAATGGTCTTATCGATATGAATTTTTTAAAGTGGGCTACGGGTTCAGGGATAGGTGATCTAGGACATCTTCCGCATGTTGAAATCATCTATAACCTCAAACTCCCTTCAGGAAATGATTATCGATTTATCTTGAAGAAAGCACTAAAGCATCGAAAAGGTCTACGATTTCATAATGACGACATGCTCTATACGGAAGAAGATAAAAAAGTCATTGCAGGTCTTCAGGAAGCAATCTATGACAGCTCTATCCTACAAGTTCTTTTTTCCTTTAAAGACGAGTATTTCTCTTCTGATGTAAAACCTTTTTTGAATAATTCGCTCGGTATTATAGATAATGATCTCTATAACATTTATGAGAAAGAGAAGAATAAATCTATCTGGGAGCAGCTCGTAAAAAAACATTCAAATCAGATAATAAATCTAAATAATGCTCATGACGTATTTAGTACCGATTCTTCTGAAGAGAGTATTGGCCAAGCTATTGAAAATCTACAAAACTTTCTGACACAGAACCCTCATCTCACAAGAGCAAAAGAGGCGTATGCTATTCCTGAAAAGGATTTAGAAACTGTACTTAAGAAAACCGTAGACTATGTACATAAGATTCAGGACTTTCAAAAGAAGATGAAAACTGTATCTCATTTTCCCTCTCGAAAAGAAAAAGGATATACTGGAAAAGATGAGGGAATTGCTCTGGATATACAACATATCATTATGGATGTAATCCGAGAGATAAAATTTGGAGGATTATCCTACTATGATTCAAATCAATTTCAATATGTTCAGCAATTACCTGAGATTTTAGAAAAGAGAGAGAGCCAAAGAAAAATTGTTTGTGAAATTTTTGATCCGAAAGATAAAAGAACAGTGTCAAAGTCTCATGTCACCTTGGAAGGTATGAATCAAATCATACTGAATCTTTTGCGTGAAAATACTTCCCGTGTTGAGAGAGAAATATGGATGCATATAAATGAAGAGTACCTCTCAGAAGCAGAAAAAGAAGGACTTAAGTCTATAAGTTTTAACGGACAGAAAAAGCATTATACAAAGAAAATGCAGACAGCTGCAAAAGTAAAAGAAAATTATGCGAGAAAAGTACAAAAACTTCAAACGCTCATCAAGAATTATAAAACCCTATCAGATGTTTTAAAGAAGGATCATACTCTCCCGCTCGCTCGAGAGTATGAAGAAGAAAAAGAATATCTCGAGAATAAACTTGAAATTCTTACTGAAATACTGGGAAACAAAAGTGAGTATAATAAAATAGCAGTGCGCATATCAAAGATTATTGACCAGGATATACTGAAATTTATCTATACTGTCTCCTGGGATGAAACCATTAAAATATTAGAAGAAAATCTCAGTGAAAATGCTACCCGCCGTCCACCCCATAGTGTGATTGCCGGTGGACATAATGTTTTTGGTGCAGGAGAATTCGTATTTAAAAAACATCAAAAACAGTTTAACGATATAAAAGCATGGGAGATGTGGAATAATACTCTTACTCCGAAAGCATGGGAACTTGTAGAAATCAACAATGGATCAGGTCACTACCGTCCTTCATCCTCTACCCTCCCATATGTATTAAATCTTATGAAGAATTATAAATTTAATACGAAAAATGCTATTACAAATGATACACTTACTCGCGGACTTGTCATAGGAGATATAAGTCCCTATTGGTAGGATTGTATCCTTCTTACTTTCGAAAGGAGACTATTCTTCAGGATGAATGAATTTTCGGTACGGCTCTTCATGCTTTTCAAGATCATCATCCTTTAGTACTTTTTTATGATATGGCAGTGCTGCCGACCATAGGTACTCAAACTGTCTATACATGAGCGTCGTAAGAAATTTTTCTTGGATCACTACACATTGTATTTCACTATCATTTGTAATAATTCCCAATTTATCACCATAGGCAAAAATCTGACATGGTAATTCATAGATATCCATCTCTATAAAACGTCTTTGAAAACCATAATATTCAGCTTGGCTTATACTATACTCGGCACTATGTTTTTTGGCTTTTGGAGTAAGGGCTCGCACTGGAATCTCGTTTCTCTTCAATTCGAGCATAAAGGATTCCGTCATCTTACGGAGAGCCGGATTATCAAAATGATATAAGGGAGATTTAAATACGAGAACTTCTTTACCTGTTGCTACAATATCTTTAAAGAGTTTTTGTACTCCAAGCTTTCCTTCAAATACAGTCATTCGGGACATATTATAATCCGTATTTTGATGACTCTTGAGAAGAGGTAGCATATTTGTCAGTGTATTTCCTATTACATTTAACTCTTCCTTTTTGCTATCTATGATGTTCTCAATCTCAGAGGGAGGGAACGGTGTGAAATACTGCACTCCTGCACGAAGTGTTTTTGACATAAATCCAAGCTTCACGAGATTTTGCAGATAGAGCTGAGTTGTGGACCTAGGAAGACCGGTTTTCTTAGCAAACACGCTTGTAGCTTGAGTACCTATAGCAAGTCCCTGTAGGTATAACTTTACTTCATTTTTATGAAGTCCCATTTTTTCCAGAAAGGAATATTCGTTGAGCATATATGTATAAAAACTGATATATCAGAATAGTATAGCATATTTCTATCCCTATCATTATGAAAAAAGAGCACCACGCATTAAATATACGATGTGCTCTTAAAGATTTTGATCAAGAATCATTGTACGAGAATAGCATCAGACTTATCTGTCCTATCTTTTTTACTTTAATATTTATCCCCATCCCCTGCGGCACTCTCATTCCACTTCTTTCTCAGCATATTTACATCTATTACTTGAAAATCTTCGTCGTAGAATACTACACCTTCTTTTGTAAATTTTTCAATAAGTTCATAAAATACGGCATCATTCTCAGATTCACTCACAATTGTAGTATCTTCATAGCAATCAGACCTATCGAGCAACCCTATAATTTTCTCATGATCATCGCCTTTATATAGTTCAAAATTTATATAGAAAGATTTGAATTCAGGCTCATCACCACGATCGGCATACTCCTTATGTACATACGTGATCACTCTCTCCAGAGATCTCTCCCTAAGAATTCTCTGCAGAAGATAATCTCTCCCCTCATCCAGCATATTTATTTGCTGAGCTAAAGAAAACATTTGTATTCTGAGCGAATTCAATTCTGCATCGATATCTTTTACAGTCTCATGTACCTGATCTCGGACAAGAGATGCATACACTTCAACAAAAGTATTCTTTAAGATTTCTGTGCTTTCCTGTCTTTCTCCCGGATGGACTGTCGTAGTTTTTAAAGATTCAATTTTAATAACGTATTATCATAAATATTAAACATGTCTAGGTATACTCTCACGCACATACAAAACAAGAAATTATTTTTTATTGTGCTGTCAAGAAATGCTGACAGAGGTTTAAAAGAAGGTAGAGATACTCTATATGTGGAGTTCTTTTATTTTTTCGAGTTTCGACTTGAGGTAAGCTGAGGATTAGTATTCTTAGCTTAAGTGGAGAAATGATGATTATAGTTATATTCATTGAGAATGAGACTGAAAAAATCCCAAATATAAAAGGGACTGTAAAAATACAGTCCCTTTAGGTACCTCGTGCTAGTAAAGCACTTTCGGTAATGCAAGGTTTAAAATTTTCTCTTCCTTTCCTTTCTCTTTAATTGAATAAATTTGTATTACTACCTCTCTCTGACCAGATATAGGATCCTTCTGTATCCGGTCAGTATCAGCCCTGATAATAATTTCCTTATTAGTACCGTCGGGGATCATCTGCTCCATACTGAAAGCAATAATTCCATCAAATCCGGGAAGAGCTGCTGTGGCACTGAGTTGAGTTGGTCCTTGAAACACTTTAATATTTGAAAATTCTGTAGGAACTTTCACTTTTAATTGCTCAAGATCTCTAGCTCCACTCAGGGTGATTTTACCTATGATCTGATTTACTCCAAGAGGACGAACTCCTTGAGGAGAATCCTTTGCTGCAGCTACTACAATAGGAGCTTTTAGTTCCTGTAGATTTGGTGCTGCTGGCGTACAGCTAACGATACTAAAGATAGAGATAGGTACTAATAATTTTTTCATTGAAATTCCTCCAATATAATAATATTTAATAAACCTTACTACTACCGCTTACTGCAAGGTACCAGTAGTCTAGGGTTCTATTTTGCAATAAATCACTAGATACTTGCCGTAAGCATTTCTATTTTTCAATGATCACAACTCTCTATTTTTCGCGAAATCTAGCGCATCTTAGCTGATTAATTAGATTAGTCAATATTTATGTCTTTAGTAAGAAGGAACGATTACGCTTTCCAGCAAAGACAATGTCACCTTCTTTTATTAATACCATAACTAAAAGTCGTATTTGTAGAAATAAATCTTGCCTAGCGACAAAAAAGCTCTACCTTTCGATAGAGCTTTTAGGTTCCGGGTCAAGCCCGGAATGACATGCTATTATTTACTACACTGCAAATCTCACAAACTTCATAATCTTCGCTCCACCAAGTGTATCCTTTACCTGCTTGCTTGGATCCTTGATAAATGCCTGTGTAAGAAGTGCGTTCTCTTCTCTAAATTTCTTGAGTTTTCCTTCAATAATCTTATCAAGCATAGCCTCAGGTTTTCCTTCCTTTCGGAGCTGCTCCTTTGCGATCTCTGCTTCCTTCTCTACAAGAGATGAATCCATGTCCTCAGGATTTACTACCTGTGGCTGAGATGCAACAACCTGCATAGCTACGTCTCGTGCAGCCTCTTCAGAGATATTTCCTTCAAAAGATACAATTGCTCCTACTTTCTTATTTGCATGAATATACATTCCAACAAAGTCTCCTGTAAGCTCTTCCACATTCTCAAGCTGGATATTTTCTCCAAGAGTGATCACTGCCTGCTGAAGTTTTTCAACAGCTGCTGCCTTAGCAGCCTCAGTTCCGTCCTTTGAAGCATGATTTGTGATGTCCTCAGCCATATTGATGAAGTCATCGCTTCGTGCTACGAAGTCAGTCTCACAAAGTACCTGTGTAAGTACTCCTTTTTTATTATCTGAAGAAATGTATGCAGTAATAATACCCTCATGTGTCTCTCGATCTGCTTTAGAAAGAGCTTTTGCTTCTCCTGATTTTCTAAGGATATCAATAGCTGCGTCCTGATCTCCGTTTGCCTGTACAAGAGCTTTTTTACAAGCCATCATACTTACGTTAGTTTTTGCTCTTAATTCCATTACTGCCTTTGCGCTGATTTCCATGATATATATAGTTGAAAAAGATTTAAAAGTTTAGAATCTGAGTTTTTCCGCTTCGTCACCCAGGATCGGGATCTTAAAGTAATTTCCCTGATACGCAGAATACATACAATATACGATGACTATCGGTTCCAGAAGCTGAAAATAGCTTAAGAAAGGGATGAACATCAGGAAGTAGCGTGCTGCGAACCAAAATATTGCAAGCAGGAGAGCTTGTTTGCCATGAAACTGCGCAAAGTTACTATCACGCTTGAGTATAAGCGGAAGCAGACAAAGAAAACTTACGTATCCAATGGCTGCTACCATTTTTTCTGACTCTGTTATCTGAGGGATATTTTCTACCGGTGCTGCTTGCGTAGCATCAGCTACAGGAGCTGCCGGGACTTGGGAATTTTCATTCTCCATTCAAAGAAGCGGTTAAGATTCAGAAGTATGATGCTCTACTTACGCAGCTGCTTCATTATCCATTTTCTTTACATTCGCCTTTGGAGCTGCTGCAGTTCCAGAAGTTCTGCATGCATCTTTAATATATCCGAGGATAAGATTGATAGACTGCATACTGTCATCGTTTGCCGGGATCACGTAGTCAATATAATCAGGGTTTCCATTAGTATCTACCATAGCAACTATTGGGATCTTCTTAAGTCTTGCTTCTTTAATGGCAAGAGTTTCTTTAAATGGATCGATTACGAAGAGGACATCTGGCATACCTCCCATTTTTTCAACACCTCCAAGAGTAGTCTCAAGCTTCTCAATCTCTTTCTTAAATCGTGATACTTCTTTCTTTGTATACTTTTCATCAAGGTCTCCACTCTCCATTCGAGCTCGTAGATCCTTAAGATACCGTACTCTCTTTGAGAAAACATCCCAGTTTGTGAGAAGTCCTGCTGGCCATTTCTGACTTACATAAGATGCATTAAGATCCTTTGCAAGATTTGAAATAAGCGTGCTTGCCTGAGGCTTAGTTCCTACAAAGAGGAGCTTCTTTCCAGACTGAGCAGCAACTTTCAAGAATGCACAAGCCTTCTCGATAGATTCCTTTGTCTTTTCAAGGTTAATTACATGAATTCCATCCTTTTCAGCATAGATATTCTTCTTCATTTTTGGGTTCCATTTTGATCGGCGGTGTCCGTACTGTACCCCCTTATCAAATAGTTCTTGGATTTGGACATCTGCCATACGGTCTCTGTGAAAATAAAAGTAAATAATACATTTTCCATCATCATTCCTGCAAAGGCAGGAAAAGGTTCTATTCTTGCCAGAATATACTGTTCTATCCTACGGAGATTTTTGAAAAGTGCAAGGGAATTTTGGGCTCAGTGATTTAGGCTCGATAATTTGGGACTCATTACTGAGGCTACAATTATTGAGCTCAATTATTGAGTCCAATAATATGCGCCCAATTATTTCATCAATCCCTTCACAAACTCTGCCACCTTAAACGTTGCTCTTGGTATCGTAATTCCATCAAAATTCTTTTTTACATCCTCCACAAGTTTTGGATGATCGGTATAGCTCTTCATAACTGCGAGGACTTCTTCAGGATCTCCATCTTTGATCACATCACCTAGTCCGTACTTTAATACGGTCTCTGCATTTCCCTCCTCTTGTCCTGGAAGTACTTTTGTAATGATCATCGGTTTCTTTACTGCAATACATTCCATAGTGATGGCCCCTCCTGCCTTTGCTATCATAACATCAGCTATATTCATTAGGCGGTACATATCTCCTACCCATGTATAGAGCTTTACGTTGGGTCCCAGATTCTTTTTCAAAAGTTTTTTATACAACTGTTCATTTTTCCCAAGGATCATCATACATTGAGCTTTTCCACCACAGACTTCCTCAAAGTTATAAAGGAACTCTACATCTTTCTGTGTACCTCCAGTATTTACCAGTGCAAGGAAAGTAAGTTTATCAGGATCTATTCCTTCTTTTTCACGCTCTTTCTTAATATCATAATCAGCATAAAACTTTGTATTCACAGGGAATCCAAGTACTTTTACACATTCAGCTTTTACTCCTTTTTCAACCATTATCTCCTTTGTATCTTCATTTGGCACAATATAATAATCTATATCTTCTGTAATCCACATTTGATGAACAGATATAGAGTCTGTCACCACAAGCACCAACGGTATATATTTAGGACTTTTCCGAAGTTTATCCGCGATCCACTGCTGTGCTCCGAGAAGCGGATAGGTGGAGACAATAATATCCGGATCCTCTTCACGTACGAGATTCTCAAGCCGTGCGCCTAGTACAGGCTGTACAATGGAATTCATAACATCCATGGCCATATCTGTATCCGTAGATTCGAAAAGCCATCTATACACACCAGGCGTATATTTCACTGAAGTCTCATAGAGAGAATTGGAACCTTTCAAAAGATCCACCACGGCAATCTCTACGTCGTATCCATACATCTCTAGCATAGCATTCTTGAGAGCATGAGCTGCAGCGTTGTGACCATATCCGAACGTCGTAGTAAGTATCACAACCTTCTTACGTTTTAGGATGAGCTGTTTCTGATCAGCGCAGAATTCCTGAATTTCTTTGATAAGTACTGCACTTTCCTTTTCAGTAAGCATTTTCTCTCTTTCAAACAGATCGATATATGTCTCAAGTGCTACACACATCTCTTCAGTTCTTGCTTCTAATATTGGGTGATACTTTTCATTCTTTGGCTCAAGATACCGTACTAGAAGTACAGAAATATCTTTTGCATACTCATAAATCTCCTTTTCTAGAGTTTTATACAACTCTGTATCTTTTGCTGCATCCGGCAGTTCAGAGAGAAGTTTATAGCAAAAGGAGATAGCATTCTTATATAACGAAGATTGTCGGGACATAGTGAAAAAACCAAAATCAAGTGTTTGTACTATACTCAGAAAAATGGTATACTACAAGGAATAGTAGTATTCATAAATCTCCAATGAGAAAATTTATACCAAAAAAATATACACTAGTTCTTCTAGAAAGCATACTAATGCTCACATTTTCCATAGGAGGATTTCTCACTATGGATTTTGCTTATGCAGCAGCTACACCTTGTGTCTCCTACACTGGACATGAAGCAAAGGACTCTTCGGATCCATGTCAGGGTACTAACCCTTATGGGTCTGATGTTACTGCGCCATCTCAACAGGTTTCAGGAGCGGTATCAGGCGCAGCGGCAAGTACAGGTGCCGGCGCAGCAGCACCAAATATAATAACAACAGATCCGGCACCAGAATCAGGGCGACCTATCATAAACTGCGGAGAACGTGGAGAAGGCGGAATCGGCATACTTCCTGGATGTCAGGATGGTGATGCTCTTGATACAGGTAATTTAGTTTTAGGAAGACTTGTACCTTACCTAATCAGTTGGTCTATCGGTATCATGGGACTCGTCGCGTTTTTCTTTATAGTTGAGGCAGGTATACAGCTTGTACTTTCTCAGGGTAATGCAGAAAAAGCAAAAGCCGCTGAAAAAACTATTATCTCAGCTTCTATAGGTCTCGTTATTGCAACACTTTCGTTTATACTTGTCAGTATTGCGAGTAACTTTAATTTATTTTAAATATGCATACTCTCTACAGATCATTTATCTTTTTTGTCACACTCCTCATAGTAATTTTTACTATGAGCTTTACTACGATGTATGCAATGGCAGCAGCTACGCCTAATGGTAATACAAATATTCCTCCCCGTATAACAACCCCTGGATTACGGGATGACGACAAACTATTAGTGCCCCTTCCTCCCAAAGTAAAGAATTACCTTGAAGATGGAAAAACCTCTCCTGCATATGATCTAAAAGGAGCAGGAAATGTCCAACTCCTAGATGTAGGACCAAAAAGAATCGCAGATATCATATTTGGATTCTTTTCTATCATCTCTGTCATAGTTGCACTCAGAGCTGGAATCAGTGTGCTATTTTCCAAAGGAGATGCTGCAAAATTCAAAAATGGAATCATGGCAATCATCTATGCAGCTATTGGTATAGTACTGATCGGAAGCGCATGGATTATCGTCCGTCTTGTACTTGATATTAACCTTGGAACATAATATGAGAAATAAATTTCTAATATCTGTAATAATAGTTCTCTTATCAGGCTATACATTACCTAATGCATATGCAGATGTACTTGATGTCATAGATAGTGCCGGTACAGACCAAGGTATTCCTAATCCTAATCCTAATCCTACTCCCACCCCTACCCCTACTGTTGATCCATGCAGTAATAATACTTATGCTCTTCCAAAAGGTTGTCCAGGTTCAGCAGACATCAATGCCGAATTCAGAAACAATGCAAAGAACCAAATTGATTCAACGCTAAATATGCTGAGGCCATCAAATGCTCCAGATCTTTTGCCTAACAGCTTTAAACAACAGATACTTGATGATCCAAACAATGCTGGAATACCCGCGCTCATTTCTTTTGTAGCAGGTATTATCGCGAGTATTGCCGGACTTGTAGCCATGATCAACATCTTATATAACTCTTATCTTTATATTTCTTCAAAGGGAGATACAGGAAAAACCGGTAAAGCTGTGAAAGCTATTACCTGGTCACTTATAGGACTAGTTGGAATTATTTTCTCCTACAATATCGTATACTCCGTCATTAGACTTATCTACGAACAGACTGCCAACGGAGGTATCTAATTACCAAGGGAAATATACAGCGAGTGAGCCAATAACAAATACAATAAGTACTACCACTACAACTGCTTTACTGAATTTGTTATTCATAGCGTATCTGGAATATAAGAAGTAATTAAAGGTCAATCCGTACAATCTTGTCACGGGCATGTTTACCGCTCTCGATATTAATGTTATTTTTACGTACGTCAAATAAAGAACTCAGGAGGTTTTTAAGTTCCTTATTTGCCCGGTCGTCTTCGGCAGGAGCACTTACTTGAATTCTCCAAAGCTCAATGTCTTTTCCATCAATATTTTCAGTGACAATTTCCTTTATTTTGGAAGGAGAAATGGCGGGAGAAAGACGAATAACAAGCGAAAGGGATCCGTGTGTACACAGATACCTTTTATAGTCAGATAATTTTGATGAGATTTCCATGGGTTGGGAAAGGATAAGGATGAGGATTAGGGATAAGAATTAGGGTAGTCCGCCCTATCCTAATCCTTATCCTTGAGTTTATAAAATATACCTATATTACGAACCAAACATTCAAAAAGAGCCCCCTACAGCTCTTTTGAAATTTTCTAGTTTTGATATTCTATTATTCTACGCTTACAACAATATCTGTAAAAATTCGTCCATCAAACTTCTTCATTCTCTTCTGCTGGAATTTTACTACTCCGTCTGTTTTTGCATAGAGAGTAAAGTCTACCCCCTGACCTACGTTTGCTCCTGGGAAGAATTTATTTCCTTTCTGACGTACAATAATGCTTCCTGCACTTACTGTCTCGCTACCAAATGCTTTTACTCCAAGTCTCTTGGAATTTGAATCTCGTCCGTTTTTCGTGGATCCTCCGGCCTTTTTATGTGACATAGGGTGTTCTTAAAAATTCATAAAACTAGAAATTGACAGAGAGAAGATACTGGCTTTTTGATGAAATATCAAGTGTTTTTTTCTTAATTTATTGTGTGGTTATGGTATACTATAGAGAACATTCTTACTTTTCTATAGTTTATGCAGGATATTTCTTCCACCTCAACTCTTTCGGAACGTACTTTGGGACCAAGGGCAATCACCAACTACCATGTCATAACCAAGACTGTCGCAGGTCTCTTTGGAGGTATAGCAGGTACGATCGTCATGGTCATCACTCTTCTGCTTGCATCTAATCTTTTTAAAAATGGAGGAGCTCAGGTTGCCACTGAACTTTCACAAAATGCATCAGCTATCACAAGAAATGAAATCAATATTTTCATATTGATGGCAGGAGCATTCCTTTCTTCTTTGTCAGGAAATATCATGGCATTTTTGGGTTTCTCACTTTTCGACCATGAAAAATATACTAAGGTAGTCTCTACTATTGTACAGATCATGATAGTAAATCTTCTTGTATTTGTATTTATCATGCCTGCGTATCTCGTTATTAGTTCAGCAAAACTAAGCAATGTATCTTTCCTTGTGGGAGCACATATTATGCTTGCTACACTCCTCTGTATATTTGTTAGTGAAGTTATTAATAATATTAGACATGTGCTTGTAGGTTTCTACGGAGCAATGTTCGGTATCCTTATGGGAATTGGTGCTGAGCTTTTGATGGCGCTTCTTCCAAAGAGTAATGATCAGTTGATTGCCATACTAGTACTCACTATGTTGCCAGTCACACTTGCAACCATGGGATTTTTCTCAAGTATTTTTGAAATGTTCTATGGCTGGCTCTATAGGCTCTACGGAATTGACTGGCTTGGAACAATAGTAAGTGATGATGAGCTGGAAACAAGTCTTGTGGAAGAAGGAGAAACCATAAATGAAGAATAAGGACAAGCAGATTTCTTGCCATTAAAGACTAGTTCTCATAAAATAAGCACACATTCGTATGCTTATTTTTTTTCTGCAAAAGTTCATGAATATTTCATCCCCAAGAATACGACAGAGTCTACTCTCACTCGCATTATTCTGTATACTTAGCCTAACTACTCTTCACACATCACATGCTGCCTCTGGAGAGATATTTACTGATGTGGCAACAGATCATCCCTATTCTGTTGCGATCAATACACTTAAAGGACTAGGAGTTATCGGAGGGTTTCCAGATGGAAGCTTTCAGCCCGACCTCTATGTCAACCGTGCTGAAGCATTAAAGATGATCATGGAATCATCAATCAAAGAAATACCAGACAGTACTCAGCCAGGTTTTCCTGACGTAAAAGCAACTGACTGGTTTGCAAAATATGTAGCACTTGCAAAAGATAAAAATATCATTGCCGGCTACCCTGATGGAACATTTCGAGGGAATGAACTCATTAACTTTGGAGAGATACTAAAAATAACTTTTAGAACCTTTGGACTTGTCGCAAGTACTACCTATAGCGAAGCACAGCTCCGGGTAAATTTTCCTAAGCATACAGGAAAAGAGTGGTTCCTTCCCTATATGATGTACGCTAAGGAAAAAAATATGCTGATCCTAAATGAACCAGGCGCATATCCGACCCGTGCTCAGATAGCAGAACTTCTCTATAGAATTATAGTAATCCAAAAATATAACCTTGGAAGCTTTGTAGAGAAAAACATCCCTCTCTACACTGATCTTGGAAATGCTATTGAGCAGGAAGATATTATCCTTTCAAGCAGCCTTGAATCTTTAGAAAGCTCACCGCTACTTAGCGGAAAACAGGCAAATCTTGTTATGCCCTTTATACTTATAAGAGATCCGCTCGCTGCAAAAGAGGATACTCTTGGAATTATTAATAATCTCATAAATGAGACAGATGTCATTCATACATTGCTCAATAATAAAGTAGCTATTGCTGGAATCATACCAGGAGATTATCAAACTAGAATTGTTGCTATAAAAAATGAGCTTGCTTCTCTCAAGAATCAGCTTGTTAATGCAACAAGTACGATGAACGACGAAGAGACAAAAGCATTCCTTTTTGGACTGCTACAGGCAAGAAAAGATATTGTAAAACTCTACGCTTCTCTTGAAATCTCTGCAGCAAAATCCTTTGTAAACCAGAAACTTCTGCTCCAGACACTCAGCACATACAGTGATACTCCAGAATATCAGCAGATGACCGCACAATACGCTCTAGCAGAAGATGCACTCGACCTTGCAGAATCATCCATCTCTTCTATCACTACAAAAACAGACGAATTTGTAGCATTCAAAGATGCTATCTCAGGACTAGATTCTTTTAAGAAAAATGCAGAAGAAATACACAGACTCGCTGGACTTATATTACAGAGAGTGAATAAATAGGGCTCAAGTAATTGAGTAAGACAGTAATAAGTAATTAAGGGGGCTATTTTATCCAGAGATAGTTCCCTTTTTTTGTAACGGAATGACGCTCGCTGAAGCTAAATGATGAGAGTCTCTGGGCCCAACCCCCTGTATCCCCCTTGAGCCTATGACATGTACCGCAGGTACATCGCCTGGCTGTGTAGTGACTAGTGACCGTCACTAGTCACTCGAGCCCTCATCTAGACCGCACCGTCCCTGGGGGTTTGGGGGAGGAGAAGCGTCTGATTACTCTTAGAAAGCACCCCCTCTACCAGACGCTTTTCTCCTCCCCCAAGACTTTTGGTTACCTTTTGGTCACAAAAGTAACGCCCCACCGGCAGGTGAAGAAGAAACCACCTATGTCAACAAACACTCTTCATCTCACCCACACCTCTATCTCTTATAAAAGGATTTGTGAACACTATAAGAACACTCGTTGTATAAACCAATACCCTACAATGGGTTCCCGCATGCGCGGGAATGCCACATTTTTGATCACAAAAGACAAGATCTATGCTATAATGAAAAGATCCTCTAACTTTTTCCTATGGAAGACTCCACAGACAGAATACTTACAGAAGATGAACAGATCGCACTTGGGAAACCTTCCAAGGTTGAACAGCTTAATGCGTTACAGGTACAGGCATACCTGCATCTCTTACAAGGACTTCTCACTGAGCACAAAGTCAATCTTGTCACACCTTCCACTCTTATCAATCAGGCAAACTATCAACTTCTAAATGAATTGGATCAGGGAAAGATTGATATGGCAGCAGGAGTGCTGGCAGGATATCTTCGTGCACTTCAGGGTCTGCTGGAGCGTGATGAGCATGAGACATTTCAGACGGAGTATACGGTACAAATGATCTGGAAATATAAGGAAAAGTATGAAAAAGATCTTGGAGATATTTTCATTATATAGTCTATGAGCATAGAACCATTTGTGGGATCACACAGAATACAGCCAGGTAGGCCGCTTTCCAAGGCTCAGAAAATGAAGCTGAAAGCATCTTATGCAAAGGCTGATAAGATAAGAGCAGAATCAGAAAGAGTAAAGCAGCAGGAGGAAATACCAATGGCTGAGGATCTGCTCAATGAACTCGAAAATTCATTTCACGAAAAGTCACCTGGACAAGAATCAAAGCCTGCGTAATATTTTCTAGTGTCAAATTTTCAAATATTCAATTTAAAACTTTATGAAAAAAACAAAAATCATAGCAACAATCGGTCCAGTATCAGAAGCTTCTCAAGTACTGAAGAGGCTTGCTTCAGAGGGAGTAGACATAATACGTCTCAACTTTTCTCACGGAACATATGAGTGGTTTGGAAATGTTATCAAACGTGTGCAGGAGATTAACGAAACAAGAGTTCACAAACTCTCAATCATGCTTGATACAAAAGGACCAGAAATACGAACCTCAGGAGATATGCAGGCTCTTACAGTGAAGCAAGGTACAAATTATACAATGGCTCATATGAGTATTATGTGTGATATCCCGGTGAGTTATGAATATATAGTGCGAGATTGTAAAAAAGGACAGCTTATACAGCTCGACGGAGGAAAGATACAGGCAAAGGTCACAGAAAAGAAGACTGATATGCTTGTCATCAAAATGCTCAACAGCGGAGTACTTACTGCTAAACGCCATGTGAATCTTCCTGGAGTACATGTTACACTTCCGATTCTTGGAGAACAGGATAAAAAAGATATTGCCTTTGGTATTGGAGCTGGTATCGACATCATTGCTGCAAGTTTTGTAAATACCGCAGAAGATATAGAAAAGGTAAGAGAAGAAATCGCAAAACATACGGATAGATATATCCCTATTATTGCAAAAATAGAATCTCACACTGCCGTGGAGAACATAGATGAGATCCTTCATGCCACTGATGCTATCATGATCGCTCGAGGGGATCTCAGTGTAGAAATACCATATTATAAGGTTGCAACAGTTCAGGAAATGCTTATGAGCAAAGCAATACTTGCACAGAAGCCGGTAATCATGGCAACACAGATGCTTCTTAGCATGGTATCAGAACCTACTCCAACAAGGGCTGAAGTCACTGATGTGGCTAATGCAGTATTTGGACAAGTAGACTGCATCATGCTCTCTGATGAATCCACAGTAGGAAAATTTCCTGTAAAATGTATAGAGGTGATGACCAATATAGCAAAGGAAGTGGAGCAGAATAATAAAAATACTCTCTCTCAATTTCCGAAAGGAACAGAAGACCCAGAGTGGGAACTCTTTAGAGCAGGAGTAGAATATGCAGAAGGAATGAAAGTAAAGGCACTCGTACTTATGTCCGATGATCTCAACCATATCCGTCTACTCGACGCTATGCGACCTATCACTCCAATCAAACTAGTGACAAGAAGTATAGATACAGCAGCCTACGCATCCCTCATGAGAGGCGTAGAAACTACAGTAAAAGCATCAAAGGAAAACCTCCGAATCGGAGAATCCCTAGAAGTATTAAAGACTAATAAAAGCCTTAAGGCAGGAGATAAAATAGTTATTTTCTACCCTTCAAACGCAGGAGAAGCATTGGATTCAATGCAGCTCATCATTGTAAAGTAAAAGAAATAAGAGGAAGTATAAGAAAAGAGATTCTCGATCGAGAGCCTCTTTTCTTATACCACTTAAAAAGTGTGCGGGATCCAGTTGGGGCAATCTTTGAAAGCTAAAGAACTGTCTTTCGAACGGGATGGCACTCACCTAGACGAAGTGATGAGAGTTCCTCGGGCTCAAACCCCCTGTGTCCCCCTTCTCAGGGGGATGGCTCTTAGCTCTTCTCCACCTTGAGCCTATGACATGTACCGCAGGGACATCGCCTGGGTGCATAGTTACTGTAACTCGAGCCCTCATCTAGACCGCACCGTCCCTGGGGGTTTGGGGGAGGAGAAGCGTCTGATTACTCTTAGAAAGCACCCTTTCTGCCAGACGCTTTTCTCCTCCCCCAAGACTTTTGGTTACCTTTTGGTCACAAAAGTAACGCCCCACCGGCAGGTGAAGAAGAAACCACCTATGTCATCAAACACCCTTCACTTCACCCGAACCTTTATTTCTTATAAGAACATT